>MAAE01000007.1 GCA_002162675.1 Colwellia sp. 39_35_sub15_T18
TAGGACCACGAACCTGTGCGCCAGTACGTTTTGCAGTATCAACGATTTCTGCTGTAGATTGATCAATCAAACGATGATCGAACGCTTTCAAACGAATGCGAATTCTTTGATTTGACATGTATCAAATCCCCTTTTAAAAGAACAAAAAAATACATCCCTCTGCTTCCTTAAAGTTCGGAAGGGGGTGTATTACTTAAAAACATTCAACGCAAAATTAGCGCTGCTGTAATAAGGAAACAACATAGTTGTTATGACCTTAATTATTTTACTATTTCGAAATAAAGTTGAATTGTTTCGAAATAAATAAAATAAAACCACACCCAGTTCACCTGAATGTGGTCGCGTATTATACATAATTTTGGACTAAAGACAACGGTTAGTTTACTAATGATTAGCTAATACTAGAAATCATCTAAGACTAGAGGGAGTTTGCCCCGTCCACTTTTTAAATGCCGCTCTAAAGTTTGAAACATCGCTAAAACCAATGGAGCAACCAATATCTTCAATCGTTAGCTGTGTCGCTACTATTAATTTCTTGGCCGCTTCACAGCGCAACTCTTTAACAATATCTCTAAAGCTTGTGCCTTGTTCTGATAATTTTCTTCTCAATGTTCTTGGGGTCATACACATATAGCTAGCAAGATCTTCAGCACACAGTTCTTTATGCATGTTCGCCGCAATCCATTGATTCACAGCAATTAGGAATTCATTTTTAGCGGCTATTGAAGTTAATACCAAATTGCATTGATCAAGTAGCAGCGGCATAGCAAAAGGGTTACTACTCGGCGTCATCAGTGACAACTTATCATTCGCCAGCACCAATTCATTATGAGGACTATCGTAGCTTATCGGGCATTGGAAATGCTCTTCGTACTGTTTATAGTTCTTAGGCCTTGCAAAAGTAAGCCTTAATTCATCAAAAGCAAAACTATTATTATCTAAACACTCTCGCACCAAAGACAAAACAATCACACATTGAAACTCTATATTAAATTCAATTAAGTCATTAGCAAACAGTGAATCTTCAAAGCGAAAATAAGAATAACCCGACGTTTCATCAACGTTCAATGACATAGCGACCGTTTTAGTTGACAGGCTGTGGTAGCGAACGGCAAATTCTAATGCCGAGCGTAACCCTTTACAACACAATAATGTGCAGCCATACAAACCGTAATCATTCACTTTTATTGAAGCGCCCAACAGTATACTAAGTGTGGGTATCTTTAATGACAAAACATTGCGATAGAATGCAACTATTTGTTCTTTATGAATTTTATAATTAGGGTCATTTAACTCATGAAGTAGTATGTCAGTATCTTTTAGTAAGAACGGTAAACTTATGCCATTTTTCACTAAAATACCCGCAATAAAATTAAGCTTATGGGCAAATACTTGTCCAATAATATTAGCTGGTAAGTCATTTTCAATGATCATATAGCAAGTTCTTTATGTAAGTGAACTATAGTTAAACATCAAATAGACCGCTTTACACTCATTTTTGGCCTATTTGCACCTTATTTTTACTATAACAATTGCTAATATTAAAGAACATTGTTACCTCAAGATGCAAAATTCAGTGCGAATCGACGTGTCGTGGGTATAAGTGAAACTATAATAATTATACGAGGAAATATCATGAAAAATATGGGGAAAAGAAAAGTTTTTGCATTAAGCGCCTGTGCTTTAGCAATAAGCACCGCTTCGGCACAAACGGAGTCAAATAACGAACAAGAGGGTGTCAAGCAATCCGCTTTAGAGGTGATACAAGTAACCGCACAAAAGCGCTCTGAAGATGCTCAAAAAACACCAATATCACTCAATGTACTTAGCGCTGATGATTTAAAAGAAAAGGGTATTGAGAAAATTGATGATTTACAATATTCAGTACCAAACCTGCATTTGACCGAAACCGGTATCTCAACTCAAATTTATATTCGCGGCATAGGCACAGGCAACAACCAAGGCTTTGAACAATCGGTTGGTCAGTATATCGATGGTGTTTACTATGGCCGTCAGCAATTATTAAGAATGCCTTTTCTTGATTTAGAACGGGTTGAGGTATTAAAAGGCCCACAATCAATTTTATTTGGTAAAAACTCTGTTGCCGGTGCGCTCAACTTAAGCTCGGCAAAACCTACTCAAGATTTCAATGCGCATATCGAAGCCTCTTACCAACCTGAATTTGGTGCCACTGAAATTAGCGGTATGGTTTCTGGCGGTTTAACCGACACCCTCTCTGCCCGTTTCGCCGTTCGTGATTATCAAGAAGATGGCTATATTGACAATAGCTTTAAAGGTGTCGATGAAACCGCTAGAGATGAACAAGCTTATCGCTTAAGTTTATTATGGGAGCCAAGCGATAGCGTCAATGTGCTACTTAAAATGGAACACGATGAATTTAATGGTGACGGTCGACAAATTGAAATTGTTCAAGATGATCCTAATTTGGCTACTGGCTTAACTTATGATCAATACCTTGGCTTATTTGGTCATCCTGATGGTATCACCGAAAGTGAAATAAACTTTCAACGCCAGGCCGATGATGATGAGTTTAGTCATAATGAAGTAGACAATGTCACTTTAACGGTTAATGCAATCTTTAATGATTACACATTTACTTCAATTTCCAGTGTAGTGAGTTATGAGTTTACCGAAGAATGTGATTGTGACTATGTGGCGGCACCTGTATTCAATGTTGATATTAACGAAGAATATCAACAATTTAGTCAGGAGCTACGCGTGGTATCACCATTAAGTGATACCTTTGATTGGATTGGTGGTTTCTATTTTCAAAGTAGCGAAACTGATTTTGATGATCGTATAAAAGTCCCTAGCAACAGTATATTACCTTTAGCCAATGCAGCATTAACACCTATTGCAGGGACAAGTGCTGGGCGTAACTACACCTTAGATAGCAGCGTTTGGTCAGCGTTTTTCCAAGGTAACATTCATGTTAATGATGATTTAACGGTAACCGTTGGCGCTCGCTATACGTCAGAAAAGAAAGATGGCCACCGGGAAATAAATATCAGAGAATTAGCCAACAGCACTATTGGCAGTGGTGATATTGTTGCTGACCCAACGGCTGCCATTTTATACGACTTAGCTTTTGCTATTCAAAATGAGCAAAGCCCACTATCACCTGATGGGCATAATTTAACTGACTCTAGAGATGAGACTTCATTTACTCCTCTTATCAATGTGCAATACAAAATAAATAACGATGTCATGACTTACTTTTCTGCTAGTACTGGTTTTAAAGCCGGTGGCTTTGATGCACGAGGTAATAATACTGACTCTTGGGAGTTTGAAGAAGAAGAAGCAACCTCTTATGAATATGGTATTAAGTCATCATTATTAGACAATACCTTAGAAGTTAACCTAGCAATATATCGTACTGAGTATGACAACTTACAAATTAGTCAGTTTGATGGCACTTTAGGTTTCAATGTTGGTAATGCCAAAGAAACTTTAGTGCAAGGAATAGAAATTGATGGTCGTTGGTTGGTACTAGATTCTGATGTAGGTACATTAACCATGAACTATGCTTTTGCCTATTTAGATCATGAATTCAAAGACTTCGAAAATGGTAACTGTTATAACCGCCAAGAACCTGATGGTGCTATTGGACCTGGTGGCGTGCAATTATGTGACTTTACTGGCAAGTCAGGGCAATATACGCCTAAATTTACCACCACAATAGGTTTTGATTATTTTCAATCAATCTCATTCTTAGGATTTGAATATTTTAGAGCTAACTTGGGGCTTTATCATGCTGACGAACAAAATGTTCACCCTAACTTAGACCCGCTTTATGATATTGATGGTTACACCAAGGTTGATGCTCGTATCGCCTTAGAAGCTGAAAATTGGAGTATCGCGTTATTTGGTCGAAATATTACCGATGAAAAAGTATTAACTTATGCTGGTAATGCTCCGCTATCAGGCAGCAGTTTTGGTACTAATACTTTCTATGGTTTTGTTGACCGTCCAGCAACTTTCGGCGTGCAATTCCAATACGACTTTACTGATTAATCTTTTAAAATAGCCTACATTAGGGTCGAAAATATTATTATTTTTCGACCCTTTATTTTATCATGTTCATATTTATCTCTATTGTTATTTAAGGTCTTTCTATGACTAAACCTTGGTTCCAAAACTATCCCGACAATGTCGCCAACCAAATTGATGTGACCCGTTATGATTCACTCATCGAGTTGTTTCATAACACCACGGAAAAATACCAAAAACAAACGGCTTATAGCAATTTTGGTGTTGAACTCACTTTTCAGCAAATTGATGAGCTATCAGAAAACTTTGCCGCTTTTCTACAACATAAACTAAACGTTACTCAAGGTGATCGCGTCGCGCTGATGTGCCCAAATACTTTATGCTTTCCCGTCGCCATGTGGGGCATCATTCGGGTTGGCGCGGTACAAGTGAATGTAAACCCTATGTATACTGCGCGAGAATTAGAACACCAACTTAACGATGCCCAAGTTGATACTATTATAGTATTTTCGCCATCGACCAAAATGTTAGCTGACATTATTGATAAAACGGGTGTTAAGAATATTATCACCGTTGATTTAGATGCTTTAATCAATAAAGATTTACCTTGCGACCCTGTTGATGACCGTCTAACTAACACCATTAGTTTCACCAAGGCACTGACACAAGGCGAAATGCTTGAACTTGTTGAGCCGACTTTGTGCCAAGACGATTTACTGTACTTACAATATACTGGCGGTACAACAGGCTTGTCTAAGGGCGCTATGCTTAGTCATGGCAATTTAATTGCCAATATATTGCAATATCAAGAGTTTGCCAAAAATCATATTAATTTTGGTAAAGACATCGTGATTACGGCCATTCCGATGTACCACATCTTTGCTTTGATGGCGAACACACTAAGCTACTTCGCCTTTGGCGCTAAAAATGTTTTAGTCACTAACCCTCGTGATATGCCCAGCTTTGTGGAAGTATGGAAAAACACCCCAGCAACTATGTTCACGGGCGTAAATACTTTATTTAATGGTTTATTGCACACTCCTGGCTTTGAGCAAGTAGATTTTTCATCATTAAAACTTTGTATCGGCGGTGGCGCTGCCGTACAACAAGCGGTTGCTGATAAGTGGCAACAAGTGACAAAGGTTAGGTTGCAAGAAGGTTACGGTCTATCAGAGACTTCGCCTATTTTATCCTTAAACTTTGGCCGATTTCTTAAAGAAAAGGGTCAAAGTGAATATATCGCTGGCATTGGCGTACCGCTGCCTAACACTGATATTTCTATTCGAGATGATAGTGGTAACAGTGTCGTACAAGGCGAATCAGGAGAACTTTGCGCTAAAGGCCCTCAGGTCATGTCGGGTTACTGGAATGATATCGAAGCGACCAATGAGTGTATGACAGATGATGGTTATTTTAAAACGGGCGATGTCGCTATGCTCGACGATGAAGGTTTTTTCCATATTGTTGATCGCAAAAAAGACATGATTAATGTTTCTGGTTTTAATGTTTATCCTAATGAGATTGAAGCTGAAGTTGCTAAAATGCCAGGCATATTAGAATCTGCCTGTATTGGCATAGATAATGACAAAACCGGTGAGGCAGTAAAACTTTTTGTGGTAACAAATAAAGAGTCAGAAAATTCAGACATTACCGAGCAAGAGGTTATTAATTTTTGTCGCCAAGGATTAACCGCCTATAAAATCCCGAAACAAGTGGTATTTATTGATGAGATCCCCAAATCTAGCGTCGGTAAATTATTGCGTAGAGAGTTGCGTTAGCAAACAATTTAGCTGCAAGCCATAAAACAACTAAGCCCTCACTATTTTGCAAGGGCTTGTGTTCTTATTACTAGCTTAAGTTGCATTACCTATTACTTGGCTTAATAGATTACCTAATGAAAGCAAAACAATTGTTGCTGAGGTAAAAGCTGGCATCAACACTCGAGATTTAGCTGTTTCAAGCGACGGAAGATACGCTATTGTTGGCAATGACTTACCTCATAACGTCGTTATTCTCGACACTAAAGATTTATCAGTCATTAAAATGATTGCAAACCAAAAACAACGAAGGCGTTAGCTCTCGTGTTAGTGCCGTCTACAATGCACCACCACGGCATAGTTTTATCGTCGCACTGAAAGATGTTAAAGAAGTTTGGGAGATTCCTTACAGCGCTACTCTAGCTAAAGGAAATGTCGGTGTTAATCTTTGCAAAGAACAGCCGCCCATGTTGAATTCACCAAAGATGGTAAATATGTCTTACTGAGTATATAGGACAACGATGGCGCAGTTATCGTGTACGATGCCAATACCCTAGAAGAAATAAAGCGCTTACCGATGAAAAAGCCATCGGGTAAATATAATGTTTGCAACAAAATAAATCATGAACGAAGTACTAGTCATTAAACATTACTAATACTAATAAAACCAAATATAAATCAAGTGATTAATAGCCATTCATTTGAAGGGCTATTAATTGATTAACAATATAATATGCAGTCATTGATTGAAGGGTTCAAGGGGCAAAAAGTAATTACGCTGTGGTATCAATAATAGAGTCGCCCTCTTCTATAGCAAACTTCTCCATCATTTGTGCATAAACGGCTTTCTTATCTGCTTCGCTTAATTCAGCATTGCCAGTAGCGGCTAAGGTCGCCTCTAACAACTCACTCATATAGTCAACCATAGAGCTGATATCAAGCGTGTCTTGTTTTGGTGGCGGCGGTTGATTACCACCATGTTCAACATTTGCTAGCTCACCCACGGCTTTAGCATCAAAACCAACATCAGCCATCGCCTGTTCAAGTGCAGAGCCTGGCACGATACCGGCATTAGAAAAAGCCTCAATAATACTCAAAGCATCACTTTCGCTTAAATTTTCAGCATCAAACTCTGACAAGGTTTCACTTATCAATGACTGCTGCTCTTCAGTCAGAGACTGTTCTGAACGTGGTGGTGGTGGCATTGGCATACCTGAACTTATTGAACCTGAACCAATTGAATTAGTCATACAGGGTACTCCTAGTATTAGCGCTTTTTTGGGCGAGGTGGTTTATGGTCGGTAAATTCTTGTTCACTGATCACGCCATCTTCATTAAGATCAATAAAAGAAAAAACCGTTTGATGATAGCCATGGGGTAATTCATGTTGTAAAAATTCGTCCATATCAACCTCGCCATCTCCGTTTAAATCTATTGAGGTGAAGCTAGGGCGTTCAGGCTTTTGCCCCCTGCCCTGCTGATTGTCAAAGGCATAAGCTTGGCTAGCAAAACCAGCCAATACGGCAAGTGCTAAAAGAGTCTTAAATTGAGCTTTCATAAATTTCTCCATTGAGGTTAATATTCATGATTAGCTTAGCAATAGATGATGCAAAAAATGTGCAACAAAAAAGGAAGTGACTACATCCATGTAGCGCTTTGCTAGTTGACAGGGAAACTGGAAAATTTATAGCTGATAAAGGGCGTTGGCACTAACATTGACCACAGGGCGAGCATCAATCGTTTGACCAGCACTAATGCCAAAGCACAGCATGCCGATAGATAATGATTATCTAAAAATGAATAAAATGGTGTTTTAGCGAGGTAATTAAATCCGCTAGCGCTTCCACAATACGTTGATTAACGCGCCTACCATGATTAATCCACCGCCCATGATGGTTGTGAAAACAGGAACTTCACCAAAATACGCCCAACCGATAAATACCGAAAACAGTACTTGCACATAGGCATAAGCGGTGGCTTTGTTCGCGTCGGCGCAGTGTAGTGCTTTAGTTAATCCTACCTGCCCTACTTGAGTAAATATTCCCACTAAAATCAGTAAGCCTGTTGCCGCTAAACTGGGCACCACAAAATCACTGCCTAACATGATCATTGAGATGGGAAAGGCCGCCAACGGAAAGTAAAAAATAATGACCGAGCTATCATCGGTTTTAGTTAGTTTTTTGATAATGACATAAGCAACCGCACTACCAAATGCGCCCAGTATACCCGCGCCAATACTTAACCAAGCATAGTTTACGCCGCTGTCTAGCTGCAAGTTCTGCTGAACTAAATTCGGTTGAACTAAATTCGGTTGAACTAAATTCGGTTGAATAATGATGAATAAGCCAAGTAAGCTGATAACGATACAAGCGATGGTTGAGCGTTGTATGGTTTCTTTCAAAAAAAACAACGCCAGAATAGCGGTAAACACCGGATGCAAATACTGTAATACCGTCGCCTCTGCCAAGGGCAAAGTTGTTACCGCATAATAAACAAACATCAGAGCAAACGAGCCGACGGTACCGCGGGCAATGAGCAGCGTTTTATTGTGCCCCCATAGATAAATATTTTTACGTTTAATGTCAACGTAACTAATAATGCCCGACACGATGGCTCTTGCTGCGACAATTTCAAGTACTGGAATGCCTAAACCGCTAACTTCTTTTACGCAGGCCGCCATTAAGGCAAAACCTAGCGCTGAGAGCAGCATATACCAAACGCTCATTGGCATTGAATTTTTTATGGTGGTAAACATTAACGGTGGTACTCGAATAGAAAAAGGAAAGTTATGCTCTGCCTAAGCGGTGGTGTACTTCATATCGGCGAACAGCGGGGTAACTCTATCTCTGATAGCTTGATATCGTTGTTTTTCACATAAGCCAAAGCCCGGTAATTGTTTTACTTTATTACGGCCAAATAATGGCACTGTCATACCGGCAAAAAAACGACAATAGCTTTCGAGTGACAAGGGTTGGTTTATCTTATCCTTAAGTCGTTGTGCTAATTCCAGCATACCTTGCGTTAACGCTTCATCACTTGGCCATGGAATTTGAGCTTGAGAGTGTTCAAGTACGGCAACTTGGCCGCGGCAAACACTACAGTGACCACATTGTGGGACAGTATTTGATTCACCAGCAGAATCAAATCTATTCTCATCGAAACGATTATCGTCAAAGTAACGCGCTAAGTTAACGGTTAGGCAAGAATCTAATTGAAAGAAACGTACTAAGGTCGCGATACGTTTAATTTCTTTTTCTTCATTGTCTTTAAAGTAATGACTGAGTGTTTGACACAAGTTTGGATCAGCTAACTCGTTGAGGTTTATTTTAAACACTTCTGTCATGCCTTTCGTTTCGAGTATGATCAGTTGTTGTTCTTGCAGGTATTCAAGGGCGGCAATAACACGATTACGCTCAATACTTTTATCTTGCAGTAAAGTGTCAAAATTTAAACTGCCCCACACTTTTTTAAATTCGGTGGCGTTAAAAATACGCTGTAAAAAGTCTTTGCGTTGCTCATTAAAGCTATTGATAATTTCAGCTTTGGGCTTTAATAGTTTAATTTTAAAATCAGCAAAATAAGCGTACATAGGCTCTATTACACCTGCTAACTCTAATTGTACCAGTAAGGTTTTCAGCGGTAATTGTTTGATATTAACGGCATTAGACAAGGCTAATATTTGTAACTCCCATTTGCTATCACTTATGTTGCCGTAAACGCTTGTTATTACCTCTGACTTTATCGTATTTAATAGCATTTCAATGCCCGTAAACTCCGGGGTATCACCATAAACAAAATTTTCAACGGTATTTAAACCATCAAGATTAGCTAAAGTAAAACACTGAGCAGGCTGTCCGTCTCGCCCGGCACGGCCTATTTCTTGACTGTAATTTTCAATGGATTTTGGTAAATCGTAATGAATAACAAAGCGAATATCACTTTTATCAATACCCATACCAAAGGCAATAGTGGCAACAATAACTTGTATATTACCCGCCATAAAATCATTTTGAATTTGACTACGGCGATCACTGTCGAAACCCGCATGGTAGGCACAGGCATTAATACCAGCGCTTTGTAAATACGCTGCCACTTGCTCAGCACTGTGCTGTAAAGTGACATAAACAATGCCGCTGCCTTCTCTAAGATGTGGTTGCTGTTTAATTTGCTCCGCCAAATAAGCATTTTTATCAACGCTGGCTACTGGCACCACGGCTAAGTCTAAATTACTGCGATAAAAACCTGTTTGGACAATATGATGTTCGTTAATGGCAAATTTTTCTGCCATGTCTAACTTCACTTTTTTTGTCGCTGTTGCCGTGAGTAATAGCGTCAGTGGAATATTCAATGCTTGGCTATAACTGGGTAGTTTCAAATAGTCAGGCCTGAAGTTATGACCCCATTCCGAGATACAATGAGCTTCATCAACCACCAGCATTGACACCGCTACCGATTGAATAAACTGACGGAAGCGCTCATTTTTAAAACGCTCCACCGACACCATCAAAATTTTAATGTTACCACTGCGCACACCTGCCATCACTTCTTGTGCTTGATTACCTTTTAAGGTCGAATCAATACTCGCCGCCGCAATACCTTTGCTCGCTAAAAATGCTAATTGATCTTTCATTAATGCCAATAGCGGCGACACAACAAGTGTTAAGTAGGGTAAATGCAATGCGGTTAATTGATAACATAAAGACTTGCCTGAGCCAGTGGGGAATATCGATAAAGTGGAATGGCCAGCCAGTAATTGCTCAATGGTTTTCGCTTGGCCTTGACGGAACTGCTCGAAACCAAAGGTAGTTTTTAGCGATTGTTGAAGAGAGTTTAAAGGTTTTTCATTCATGTTCGATATTCCGATTAAATTATCATTCAATAGCTAAATTTTATTCTTTACTTTAAATCTCTGCCGCCACGACTGAAATCTCCACCAATAAAGCTTCGCGAGCCATTTTAGCGGCTACACAAGCGCGGGCAGGGGCATAACCTTCAGGCACCCAAGCATCCCATACAGCGTTCATTTCCGCGAAATAACTCATATTTTTAACATAAATAGTGGCTGATAGAATATGCTCTTTATTACTACCCGCCTGCGATAGTAACTCATCCACCTTAGCTAACATAGTTTGCGTTTGCTCGGTAATGTCTTTGGTGGCATCTGCCGCTACTTGGCCACATAAATAGATGGTGCCGTTGTGTTTAACAATACGGCTCATGCGCGGGTTAGTTTCTAATCTTTCTATTGTCATCGTTACTTCTCCAACATATTAATAAATTTTTGAGATTGTTCAATGGCGGTGTTCATGTCTTTAATTAAAGCGCTCACATCCTTTTTAATGGCAACCATTTCACCTTGTAATGCACCAATCGCTTTGGCATTTAAGTTGTGTTTTAAAAATAGACTATTATCTTTTAACGCCGATAAAACAGGTGCCATTTTACTTTCAGCTCTGTGCATTGATTTAATTAATGCTCGGTAACGACGTTGGGTTTCTCTTAGTTTTGCCAAACTTTGTCTTTTAAGGTTGGTACTAGAAATCTGCTCTATTTCATCTTGCCACTCTTCAAATAAAGCATCCGCAACATCTTCTATTTTTTCAATACGCGAAGTGACCAGCTCGGCAGCTTCTTTAGAGTCTTGGTATTGCTCTTGAATGATATTATATTGTTTCTCAAGATCTCCGCCATCAAAGTTAATTAATGCCGTCATTTCTGCTAAAGCAGATTTAAATTGCTCTTGCGCTTCTTGTTGTGATTCTTTGGCGTCAACGACGCGATCAACCATGATGTCACGTTTGTGAATGCCTACTTTTTCCATGGCAGAATAATAAGCACTAGAACAAGCAGACAAGATTAAAATAGCTGAAAGTACTGACAACGTACGTCTAAATTTTAACATAACATTTCCTTTTATTTTTCATTCATCACTTTGATTATGAATCTAAAGTAATATCCCAGTAATAGCTATTTCTTACTTTAAAAAATAAAACCTCAGTGTTTTCCAACAATGAGGCTTTACTCTTTTCTCAGGTTAATTTCATTATTAAGCGCAGAAAAAATGATGTAGTTCAAGGCGGAAGCACGGAGCCTAGTTTACTAGGTGAGTACTTTCAACGCCGAAATAGGTCATTTTAACCAGCATAATAACAAAGTTATTCCCACTCTATGGTTGCAGGCGGCTTACCACTGATATCGTAAACAACCCGTGAAATGCCGTCAATTTCGTTAATAATACGGTTAGACACTAATCCTAAGAAGTCATAAGGTAAATGTGACCAACGTGCGGTCATAAAGTCGATAGTTTCAACGCAGCGCAATGACACAACCCAATCGTACTTACGTGCATCACCCATAACGCCAACAGAGCGTACCGGTAAGAATACGGTAAAGGCTTGGCTCACTTTATGGTATAAATCGGCTTTGTGTAACTCTTCAATGAAAATAGCATCGGCACGACGTAATAAGTCTGCATATTCTTTTTTCACTGCACCTAAAATACGCACACCTAAACCAGGGCCTGGGAATGGGTGACGATAAAGCATGTCGTACGGTAAACCCAGCTCTAAACCTATTTTACGTACTTCATCTTTAAATAGTTCACGTAACGGCTCAACTAAGCCCATTTCCATATCATCAGGTAAACCACCAACGTTATGGTGCGATTTAATCACATGGGCTTTACCCGTTGCTGAGGCAGCTGACTCAATAACATCAGGATAAATAGTACCCTGCGCTAACCATTTGGCATTATCGAGTTTCTTTGACTCTTCATCAAATACTTCTACAAAAACATTACCAATAATTTTACGTTTCTTCTCAGGATCGCTTTCATCGGCTAGGCGATCTAAGAACTTATCTTCTGCTTTAACATGAATAATATTTAAACCAAAATGATCACCAAACATATCCATGACTTGTTCACCTTCGTTTAAACGAAGTAAGCCATTATCAACGAACACACAAGTTAGTTTATCGCCAATAGCGCGCTGTAATAACATCGCCACCACAGAGGAGTCAACCCCACCCGATAAACCTAAAATAACTTCATCATCGCCCACTTGCGCTTTCATTTTGGCGACCGCATCTTCAATAATTGACGCTGGCGTCCATAATTTTTCACATTGACAAATATCAACCACAAAGTGCTCTAAAATACGAGCCCCTTGTTTAGTGTGAGTAACTTCTGGGTGAAATTGTACACCGTAGAATTGTTTGTCTTCATTAGCCATGGCGGCATAAGCACAGCTATCAGTTTTAGCAACCGTAACAAAACCTGTCGGAATGGCAGAAACTTTATCGCCGTGGCTCATCCAAACATCAAGCAGTGCGTTACCGTTATCACTAATACTGTCTTCAATAGCGTTGAACAAGGCCGATTTAGCAACTACTTCAACCGCGGCATAACCAAATTCTTTATGCTCGCTGCTTGTTACACTGCCACCAAGCTGCTCAGCCATCGTTTGCATACCATAACAAATACCCAATACTGGTACGTTAGCGGTAAATACATATTCTGGCGCACGGGGTGAATTTTCCATCGTTACAGACTCGGGGCCACCCGCAAGAATAATGCCTGTTGGATTAAATTCTTTAATTTGCGCCTCAGTCACATCCCATGACCAAAGTTCACAGTAAACGCCAATTTCACGAACACGACGAGCAATAAGCTGGGTGTATTGTGAACCAAAATCTAATATCAGTATGCGGTGATCATGAATGTCTGTACTCATAATGCTTGTTCCTAAAAAGAGTTCTTTTAAAAAGTAAAACAGGCTGACCGAAGTCAACCTGATAAAAATTGTTTTTGACGGTCTTTGTGAATTAACAAAGCATTGAGAGTTTTAATTTGAATTCAAGGCGGTAGCGCGGAGTTGACGGTAGTCAATGAGCACTTCCAACGCAGGAGTCATGTTAAAAAGCCAATGCCAAATAGATCTAACCCATCCTATAGTTAGGGGCTTCTTTGGTGATGGTCACGTCATGTACATGTGACTCGCCCATGCCTGCTGAGGTTATTTTCATAAACTCAGGCTTAGTACGCATCACTTCAATCGTTTCGCTACCCGTTAAACCCATCGATGAACGTAAACCGCCCATTTGTTGATGAATAATTGCCGCGACAGGCCCTTTATAAGCAACACGACCTTCGATGCCTTCTGGCACTAATTTATCTGCTTCACCATCGCTTTTTTGGAAGTAACGATCACTTGAACCTTCTTTTTGATCCATGGCGCCTAAAGAACCCATACCACGATATGATTTGTAGTAACGACCTTGATAAAGTTCAACTTCACCCGGCGCTTCTTCCGTTCCGGCCAACATGCTGCCAACCATAACGCAGTGTGCGCCAGCAACAAGGGCTTTAGCAATATCACCTGAAAAACGAATGCCACCGTCGGCAATTACTGGGATATCAGTACCTTTCAATGCTTCAACAGCATTTGAGATAGCGGTTAACTGCGGCACACCAACACCAGTAACAATACGGGTGGTACAAATTGAACCTGGGCCAATACCCACTTTAACGGCATCAACACCCGCATCAGCCATTGCTTTTGCGCCAGCACCCGTGGCAACGTTACCTGCGACAATTTGAAGATCAGGATATTTATCGCGTGTTTCTTTGACTCGGTCTAATACACCTTGTGAGTGGCCATGAGAAGTATCAATTAATAACACATCAACACCGGCAGCCACCAAAGCGTCAATACGCTCGTCAGTACCTGCACCAACACCTACCGCAGCGCCAACGCGTAAACGACCTAATTCGTCTTTACAAGCATTGGGTTTGTTTTCCGCTTTTTGATAATCTTTCGCGGTAATAAGACCTACTAATTTGAAGGCATCATCAACAACCAATATTTTTTCAATACGGTTTTCATGCATTAACCCTAGAATTTCTTCACGGGCAGCGCCTTCTTTCACCGTAACTAAATTATCTTTAGTCGTCATCAGTGCCGAGGCAGGTTTAGTTAAATCTGTTTCAAAGCGTAAATCACGACCGGTAATAATACCCACTAAGTTATTTTGAGCATCTACCACAGGAAAACCAGAAAAGCCTAAATCATCGGCTTTACGCATAATTTGTTCAATAGAATCAGAGGCACTAACCGTTTTAGGATCAGAGACAATGCCACTTTCATACTTTTTAACTTGTGAAACATTATTGGCTTGTTCTGCGATGGTCATATTTTTATGAATAAAGCCTATACCGCCTTCTTGAGCCAAAGTAATAGCCAAGCGTGCTTCTGTTACTGTGTCCATAGACGCAGAAACCATAGGTACATTTAAACTAATTTTTCGGGTTAAACGGGTTTGTAAGTTGGCAGTGTGAGGCAGTACCGTAGAGTGGGCAGGTACTAATAAAACATCATCAAAAGTTAACGCTTCTTGGGCAATTCGTAACATCGCAATATCACCAGAGTTAAGAGTAAAGTGGATACCAAATGAGTAAAAGTTGGTATCGAATATTGCGGCAGAATTTTAACCGTTTTCTGGTTTTAGGTAAACATAAATTTGCTTTTAAGGACTATTATTTTACTAAACATTAGTAAAATAATAGTAAACAAGGATAAAAAAAATGCCCTAAATAAATATCATCAAGATATACTGTCGCTCAAACAGCTTTTAATGCATTAACAAACAATCTTTTATGGCCCGACAACACATTTTGCAAGTCAGTGAACTGACAAAAAAAGTACGCTTTATTTTAGAAAGTGAACTCAACACTGTCTGGCTAACCGGTGAAATATCTAATTTTGTCGCTGCTAGCTCCGGCCACTGGTATTTATCGCTAAAAGACAGTAAATCGCAAGTGCGTTGTGCCATGTTCAAAGGCAACAATAGCAGGGTTAGATTAAAGCCAAGCTCTTTACCAAAAAACGGCCAACAAGTATTGGTTAGAGCCAGAGTATCTTTGTATGAACCTAGAGGCGATTTTCAATTAATTATTGAGCAAATGGAAGATGCTGGGACAGGTTTATTACGCCAACAATATGAACAATTGAAAAATAAACTTAATGCCCTTGGGGTTTTTGCACAAGCTCATAAAAAAACCATACCTGCGCACATTGACACTGTTGGTATAGTCACCTCGCCAACAGGTGCGGCGGTAAAAGACATACTTACCGTACTTAAGCGCCGCAATCCAAATATTAAAGCAATAATTTACCCCGCTTTGGTGCAAGGAGAATATGCGAGTAATGATATTTGCCATGCCATTGCTCAAGCTAATATTCGCAAAGAATGTGATGTGGTTATTGTCGGTCGTGGTGGTGGTTCACTTGAAGATCTTTGGTCATTCAATGAAGAAAGTGTTGTACAAGCAATTTATGACTCTGCTATTCCTATTATCAGTGCCGTCGGTCATGAAATTGATACCACGTTAAGTGATTATGTGGCCGATTTACGTGCGGCCACACCATCAGCCGCAGCCGAAATAGTGTCCAGTGATAGTAGTGAGTTATTAGCAAAAATAACCATGCTTAAACAACGTTTTTCCAATGCAATCACGCAAAAAATGTCATTGTTCGCTCAGCAGCACAATCATCTCCAACATAGATTAAGACAAGTACATCCCGAGCAACAACTACGGCTGCAACAACAAAAATCAGATGAGTTAAACGCGCGTTTAAGTCACGCTATCAAGCGCTTAATGTCACAAGCAGAACAACAACCCAAACAATTAAAGCAGCGGTTAGAGCTATTATCGCCAATAAAAAAGATCACCGCACAACAAATTAAGCTTCAACAACTAAAGCAAAGATTAGCTTATGCTATGCAAAATAACCTGCAGCATAAGAGCGAATTGTTCGTGCATTTAATTGAGCAATTAAACTTGGTGAGCCCATTGGCAACGATTGCTCGCGGATATAGTGTCACTCGTGATGCTGAGAAGAAAGTGATTAGTTCAGTCGCGCAGTTAACTATTAATGATGAAATAAGTGTGCAAGTGGCTGACGGTATCATTAACGCTAAAATTGAGAAAATTAACAAGATGGTTTAGTTTTTCGACTAGTTAATTAACTTTCGATACTAATAGTATCAAGTAATAATTGACTGACCGACTTATGGCTTTGCGTATTAAACTTAATCCCAAAAGATAAACCGTCATTTTGGTGTTTTAAATTACACACCGCGCCATTAAGCTTAACATTGCTACCACCGTGTTTATCTTCAATAATTATTTCCAATACTTTCTTTTCAGATAAAACCAGTTTTTCGCCATTAACAATACTCAGCTGACAACCGTTAATAGATAAGTTAGTGATAGTAGTTTGCCAATAATTTTGGTCAATTTTAACTCTGGCGTTAATGTCGGTATCAATACGAATAGCTGAACGTAAGTTTTGCAAACTGACACTGTGAGGAAAATCAAGCACCATAATACGTGATGGCAATTGAATCGTTTGCTTTATCGAACTGATAAAAGCAACCACAGCCCCTTCATGCCCTTCAATAAGCCCTCGAACAGTTATCACTGTGCCTTGTTTAATATGCTGTGAAAACTGCCCTAATTTATTCGGTTCTGGAAACTGAATTAATACATACTGTTTAGGGAGGTAACCAATAAAAGTGGTTCTAAACTTGGCCTTTTGCCCTGCTGGCGTTGAAACATCAATTGTGACTGAGGCACCTGCATGGAATAAGCCTAGGTTACGGTTAAGACGGGTAGCAGTTTCAATTTTTGTTGGTTTTTCAGCCATAAGTGCTTTGTTTTCAATAACCATGATGAGTTAAATAACAGTAGCGAAACTGGCCTAGTAATGCAAACTCTCCGGCTAATTAAGCGTATGTAAGGTTTGTTTTATTTCAACCCGAACTTGCTCAATTGCGCTCACTATTTTAACGACAGAGTTTTCGTCAGTTAACATGAGTTGCCAATGTTGCGACCATACCTTTTTCAAGATCAAACTGTGTTTAGTGATGTCGTCTGAGGTAAGCACACTTAAATCAGCAACGAGTGCAACTTTAACCCAACCTATTCTGGGACTAGCTGTTTTATCATCCTGATCATAATGGGCCACATAAATGAGTTGCTCAAGCGACGACAGCTCTAATAGCATTTCAAAACAAGCCGTTCTAATATTTGAATTTTCTTCGCTGACCTCCATACGCCAAACATTGTATGAAAAACCAAGCAGAGCAAAAAACATGCTAAAAATAAGGGTAAGCTGGTATACCCAAGCCATCTCAAGATGCGAGTTTCAGGACGCCTGAGCGAATCATGATCAAGGCGCATCTTTTTATTAATGGTTGTTCCCTTAAAAACAGATGTAACGATGAGCATGTTTTGCTCAGGCGCCCCCGAAGGGCTGGTTTAGAAACGTTTTATGCTGCGTTATTGATTTTGACAAGGGAATAACCATTCTCTTCAATCAATGCCTTGCCTAAATACGTTTCTAATTCCAGCTGAATCCTGCATCTTGAGTTGATTTGGGTATATAGATTCAGTTAGAAAATATCTTTGCGATTCATCAGCCGCCCTTATATTGGTGTACTGCTTACTTGTTATCTTTATTATAGCCTTGGGTTGCTCTAGCCATTTTCTTCTGCTCGGTAAAAGTGAGCTTTTTCTTACCTGCAAACGGGTTAGAGGTTTCTCTAAACTGAATGCGAATAGGTGTACCCATTATTTTTAATGATTTACGGTAGTAGTTCATTAAATAGCGTTTGTATGACTGAGGTAGTTTTTTAGCTAAATTACCATGGATAACAATAATAGGTGGATTATAACCACCCGCATGAGCATATTTAAGCTTAATACGACGACCATTATGCATAGGAGGTTGATGATCAAACGCTGCCATGTCCAATATTTTAGTCACCATTGCGGTAGAAATACGTTTAGTGGCACTAATAAAGGCCTCTTCAACTGATTCATATAAATGGCCAACACCCGTGCCATGTAACGCTGAAATAAAGTGAATTTTAGCAAAATCAATAAAACCTAAACGTCTGTCCATCTCGGTTTTAATTCTATCTTTAGCATGCTCTTCTAATCCATCCCATTTATTAACCGCTAACACCAGTGAACGGCCAGATTCTAAAATAAAGCCGAGTAAGCTTAAATCTTGATCACTGATACCTTCACGCGCATCAATTAATAATAAACAGACATTGGAGTCTTCAATAGCGCGCAATGTTTTGATCACTGAAAACTTTTCTACTACATCGGTAACATTTTTACGACGACGAATACCAGCAGTATCAATTAATGTATACGAGCGACCATTATGTTCCATAGGAATATAAACACTATCGCGAGTTGTGCCGGGTGCATCAAAAACAACGACACGTTCTTCACCTAGTATACGGTTAGTAAGCGTTGACTTACCTACATTCGGTTTACCGATAATAGCCAGCTTAATGGTATCGTTTTCTTTTGGTGCTTCTTCAATTTGTTTCTCAAGCTCTGCTTCGCTAAGTTCGCGTTCATAGTCACCATCAAACTCACCTTCTTCTGCATCAACCACTTTAGGTTGACTCAGCGCTTCAATATGAGGAGTAAGCGCTAAGGTGAGTAATTGTGTCACACCACGACCATGGGCTGCGGCTATTTTATGAACTTCTTCACCAAGACTTAAGGCATAAAATTCAGCGACCGCCGAATCAGCATCTATACCATCAACCTTATTAGCGACGAGAAATATTCTTTTGTCTTGTTTACGTAAATAATCAGCAATACCATAATCGGCTGACGTTAAACCATCACGGGCATCGACTAAAAACAATACGGCATCAGCCTCAGCAATAGCCGTCAACGATTGTTCAGCCATTAATAAGTCAATGCCTTCTTCATCACCATTAATACCACCAGTATCAATGACAATAAAGGGGTGTTCTTCAACCTCTGCTTGGCCATATTGGCGATCGCGTGTTAAGCCGGGGTAATCCGCAACTAAAGCATCTCTAGAGCGGGTTAAACGATTAAATAACGTTGATTTACCAACGTTTGGGCGGCCAACTAAGGCAACGACAGGAAGCATGAAAACCTCAAAAAAACTTCATTTTAAAATAAGTAACGGCCCCAAATGCAAAAGCATTGGGGCCGTATGTACATGTAGCGAAATAGGATAATTATTATTGCATTATCTAATACACTGCACCTAGCAGCGTAAGTCTCGCCTACTAAAAGCTTAAGCTTATTGCTCCGCTTTTATAATCTCAGGTATTTCAATGGCCTGTAAATCACCATCGCGTGATTGGCTATATAAAACATTATCAACAACCGTTGGTGTGGCATGAATACCACTGCCATCAACGTCATGTCGAGCGACAATTTCACCGGTTTCTTGATCTAACCAGTGTAAATAACCTTCAAAATCACCAACAACCACATAGCCAGCCATAACGGCAGGCCCGGTAACACCGCGGTTGGTTAACGCCAAATTACTCCAACGTTCAATACCGTTAACTCTGTCTATAGCATAGACATGACCACGTAAATTAGTTAAGAAAATAGTATTGCGATAAATAGATATTTGACGATACGAAGAGTATTGACGTTTCCATAAAACTCGACCGCTTTTTAATTCCACCGCGGCTAAATTGCCACGTGAAGATATCACATAAATTTTATCACCAAAGACTACTGGGGCAGAATCAACATCAATCACTCGTTCGAGTTCAGTTGACCCCGTTGGCTCACCTATTTCTGTTGACCAGCCTTCTTGTCCTTTCTCTAGCAAGTAAACATTAAGACTGCCCTTGCCCGTGCCAACAAGTACACCACCGGATGCAATAACGGGAGCACTAATGCCACGTAACGTTAACGCAGGTACATCTTGCTCAATCTTCCAGATCTCTTCACCATTATCAGCATTAATGCCTTTCATGATACCTGAAGCGGTATTCACCACAACAACGCCAGCATCAATCGCTGGCGCATTGATCACTTCGCCCTTAATATTACTTTGCCAAACGAGTTCACCGGTTTCTGCATCTAAGGCGTAAATTTTACCATTTTCACTGCCAATAAAAATCTTATTGAGGCCGGCAACAGGACCACCCGCCAGTAAAGCTGGTAATCTACTATCCCAAAAACTTCGTTCACCTTTAACATCGTTTAAATCAGCCTGCCATACTTGCTCACCGGTTTTTTCATCAAAGGCGATAACATCGCCGGCACGGCTAGCGCTATAAACCTTATTGTAGGCAACAATAGGCTTTAAACGTGAAAAATAATTTTCACTGCCATCACCTACGCTTTCGTCCCACAACACCTTAGGTTCAAACTTTTCGGTGATATCAGTTAACTCAGCAACCAAATCAGCAGTATTTTCTTCTTCATCGGTTGAAGAACAGCTAAATAACACACCAGAAAGCAAAAATACCGCTAATAATTTTTGCTGCTTCTTTAACAAGTCAATGGTAGTGCTTTTATTGGCAAGTATTTTCTTAGAAAAAGTCATTAAATAACCTTACTTAGCCGCTAGTTCAGCAGGTAATGTTGCAGGTAAACTAACTAGGGTAGCTAAATCGTCTAACTTCATTTGTAACGTCGGGCTACTGGCTAAACCATCAGCAGCAATAGCAGCCAAATAAGCATTGCGGGCTAATTCTTTTTTGCCTTGCAATAAATAAGTATCGCCTTTAGTTTCTTCAACCGCCGCAGTGAAAGATACGGGTAAAGGCTTAGCTAACGTTGCTAAAGCTTGCTCATATTCTTCTAACTGAACTTGCACACGCGCTAAACGTAAACTTGCTATACCTGCGATACCATCACTGGGGGCACTAGCAATAGCAGCGTTCAATTGTGTTTTTACCTCTGACCAGTTTTTTTCTGCCGCAGCATCTTTAGCTAATGCTAAAGCCGTAAGTGATACGTAGCTAGTTTGGCCATTGTCATTAATAAATTTCGCCGCATTTTCATTAAAAGCGGCTTTATCTTTTGCAGCGCTTTCTATTAGAGTTTGATAACTGTCGGAAACGGTTAACTCATTTTCTAATTTATTATCTTGGTATGCATTAAAACCAATAAAACCGGCAAAACCTAAAACAATGCCAGCAATAATAGTATTGCCATTTTCTTGCCAATAACTTTTAAGCGCTTCTACTTGTTGTTCTTCTGTTTGATAAATTTCCACTTCTTCACCTTCAACTAAAAGTCTTCAATTAATGCCGTTAACAAACTTGGAATTTGCTCAAATGCCAAGTTTTGTTGTTCTTGCTGTCCACGTAAATATTTAACCATAACTTGTTGTTCAACAATTTCGTTATCGCCTAATATCAACGCAATTTGCGCGCCTGATTTGTCGGCACGTTTCAATTGTTTTTTCATATTGCCGCCACCGCAGTGACATTGCAAACGAATGTTAGGTACTTGATCTCGCCATTGCTCAGCTAAAGCGTTAGCCGTAATTTGCGCATCATCACCTAAGATAACCACGTAAGCATCCACTTGTGCACGTACATTGGTTACTTTGTCTAGTTCGGTTAGCATCAACACTAAACGCTCAATACCTAAAGCAAAGCCAAAGGCAGGTGTTGCTTTACCGCCTAGTTGCTCTACTAGACCATCATAACGACCACCAGCACAAACTGTGCCTTGTGCGCCTAAACTTGTTGTTACCCATTCAAATACGGTGCGATTATAATAATCTAAACCGCGTACTAAACGGTCATTAAGCACATATTTCACCCCTGCAGCATCTAAGCGTGCACATAAACTATCAAAATGTTGTTGGCTTTCTTCACCAAAATAATCAGATAATTTAGGGGCACCAACTAACGCTTCTTGCACTTGCGGGTTTTTACTGTCTAAAACACGCAATGGATTAGTATGCATGCGGCGTTTAGAGTCTTCGTCTAATAATTCTTCACGTGCCGTTAAAAATTCAACTAAAGCATCACGATAATTTGCCCGTTCTTCGTTCGACCCTAACGAGTTCAACTCTAGTGTGACAAATTCATTGATGCCAAGTTCCCGCCATAAGCGATAAGTCAGTAAAATAACTTCAGCATCAATATCAGGTGTTGCTATTCCAAAGGCTTCTAGGCCAAATTGATGGAATTGACGATAACGACCTTTTTGTGGTCTTTCATGGCGAAACATCGGCCCCATATACCAAAGGCGTTGCTCTTGGTTATATAAAAGTCCATGTTGATTACCCGCACGTACACAACTTGCCGTGCCTTCTGGGCGCAATGTTAGGCTGTCGCCATTGCGATCATCAAAACTGTACATCTCTTTTTCAACTATATCGGTTACTTCACCAATAGAGCGTTTAAAGAGCGCCGTTGATTCAACAATCGGCATACGAATTTCAGCAAAGCCATAGTTGCTGGCGACGCGGCGCAGCACTGCCTCTACCATTTGCCAAACGTTAGTTTCACTGGGCAGACAGTCATTCATGCCACGGATTGCTTGTATTGCTTTTGCCACTTATTTATTTCTCTCTGTTACACTTTATTATTTGAATCTAGGTGTGTTAATTTCACGCAGCGCGCATTATAACGAATAACGCCCCATACTTAAATGGGAGAATAATTATGCTAAAAATAGCACCCTATATGATTACTCTACGGATTTAAAATCGATTTTATTTTTTTCATCTAATCGTTCATTTATCGCATGGGCTTTGGCACGAATACGCTGCTCAAGTTGATCCACTAAATTTTTATTATCAAAACGTTCCTTTTGACGGATACCATCGAGATAATAACCACTTTTTTTATTGCTGCCCGTTAAACCTAAATCTGACACCATAGCTTCGCCGGGACCATTGACAATACAGCCAATAATTGACACATCCATTGGCGTCATAATATCTTCAATGCGCTGCTCTAGAGCATTCACGGTAGCGACCACATCAAACTCTTGACGAGAGCAACTTGGACAAGCAATTAAGTTAATGCCTCGGCTACGCAGTTTTAATGATTTTAAAATATCAAAACCCACTTTGATTTCTTCTATCGGGTCGGCAGCCAATGAAATACGTAAGGTATCACCAATGCCTTGCGATAATAACATGCCTAAACCAACCGATGATTTCACCGAGCCAGATCGTAAACCGCCCGCTTCGGTAATACCAAGATGTAGTGGATTATCAATTTGTTTTGCCAGTAATTTATAAGATTCAACCGCCAGAAAAACATCAGAGGCTTTAACACTGACTTTAAATTGATCAAAATTAAGCCTGTCAAGAATATCGACATGGCGCATCGCCGACTCAAGTAACGCTGCCGGTGTTGGTTCGGTATATTTTTCTTGAATATCTTTTTCTAAAGAACCACCGTTGACGCCAATACGAATAGGGATATTGTGGTCACGAGCACATTCCACCACGCTGCGCACTCTATCTTCTCTGCCGATATTACCCGGGTTAATACGTAAACAATCAGCGCCATATTCGGCTACTTTTAAAGCGATACGATAATCAAAGTGAATATCAGTGACTAAGGGCACATCAACTTGTCGCTTGATTTCTCGAAATGCTTCAGCGGCATCCATGGTTGGCACGCTAACACGAACAATATCAGCACCAACCGCTTCTAAGGCTTTAATTTGTGCCACGGTGGCCGCAACATCTGTTGTTTGGGTGTTGGTCATCGATTGTACCGTAATGGGCGCATCGCCACCGACCGGAACATTACCAACCATAATTTGACGAGATTTACGGCGAATTATTGGAGATTCTTTAAACATAATTAATTCTTAATATAGTTCATTCTTAATATAAAATAATTTTAAGGTTTAACTTAAGGTTTTAACAGCTAAGGCTGCAAAGGCAAGGTGAACTTGGCAATATTGCCAACATTAAAAGTCGATAGATCAACCGGCTGACCATCAAAGATAATTGTCGCTAATTCCGGTTTCCCTAAGGTCACTTTTAACGGTGCTGTTCCTGAAACGGTCATGATATAACCTGATTTTTTTACGCCCCAAGCGACGCGTTCGCCCGTGGCATCATATATGTTCACCCAACAATCACCCGAAAAGGTAAATACCGCTGTGCTTACCGCCAGTACTTGCGATATTTCTTCATCAATATTGGCTGTTACTCCTTGTACACTGCTGTCAACTTGCGCTTCGAGATCGCCTTCTTCCACATTCGTTGCTGGAATGGTCTCTACTACTGGCTGTGTTTCTCCAGGCAAAACAGTGGTTGCCAGCGCCACCTGATTGTCTGCTACCGTTTGTTTAACAGGCTCAACTTGTTGACTCACTTGACGATTAGCCTCTGTGACCAAATTCTCAGGACTGACAATGACTTGCTCAGCTACTGGCTTTACAATCGGTTTTGCTTCTTCAGTAACAACCGCCTCAGGCGCTTGCAGCCACCATAACACCATCAAACCAAATAAGATGGCGACAATTAAATAGCTAAGCCACATTAAACGGCTATGTTCGGCTTGTTTTTCAGTTAAATTCGAGAAACTTTGCATTTCACTGCGCTGCACTTTGGCAATATCAAGCATATCATAAGCACTAAGTACTTCATCGGTATCGACATTAACGAGTTTTGCATAACTGCGTAAATAACCCCGATTAAATGTTGCCGGTAGTTTTTGATTAAAAATATCTTGCTCAATATCAGCCACAACAGCGGCTTTGAAATTTAACTTATTGGCGATATCTTCAGTGCTTAGTGAGAGCTTGGTGCGCGCTTCTCTTAACATTTGGCCTGGGCCAACAACTATCATATCTTCACAAAGTTCATCTACTTGCTCACTGCTTTGCACAGCTGATACATCTTTATCCATTAACTTTAATCACCGCGGTAGGGTTTTCGACAAACAATTTATCATTAATACGAATTTTCTTTTTCGTTGAAAGCTGATTCCAACGGCGTAATGCTTTTATTTTAACGTTGTACTTCACCGAAATACTGTACAAGGTATCTCCTTTAGTCACAATATGCACCACGGGTTCTTTTGTGTTTACTGCTTCGGCAGCCTTTTCACTTTCATTTGTAACGGCTTTAGTTGCTGCTTTCACTACAATCAAGCCAGTAATGATTTCAACAGGATCTTCAACGATTGCCTCTGGCTTTTTAGCAACATGAAAAAACTCTCTATCTTCTTGAGGAATAATTTTTTGAGCGGCATCAGTATCTACTTTAACTGACGTAAAAATTTCATTTTTATCTATTTTAGCGACAGCCACTTCTTCGGAGTCATTAGTGGTATTTGAAGTTGCCTTATTTGGCGCACTAAGGACAACAACACGCTTTTCACTAGCATTAGCTATGATTACATGACCAGAATTTGCTAAGGGTTTAGCCATTGGCGCAGCAAGCACAGTAACATCATTTTCAGTGGCTAATTGTTCGGTTACGGGCGCCATAGAAAGTGCAGCATTGATGCTTTGTGTGCTAGCCAAAGTATTGGCAGCGGCTAAAGTCACTGGTTTAGAAGGTGTAGCAATTTGCTTTGCGGGTATTTCACTGACCAAAACGGGGCTAGTTGATGATTGATGAGATAATTCTTTTTGCTGAGATATTTTTTTAGCTGAAGTTTGCCTAGGTGATGCTTTTTTAGGCGACAACTTAACGACACGTTTTTTTGGTTTATTGCTGTGCTCGTGCACCTGCGTTAATTGATATCTTTTAGCGAGGTTATCGGCATCAATCAGCTCAAGTTCGTTTAATAAATATTGTTGAGCCTCCCATGACTGCGGATACATTTTCACTAGCATAGCCGCGTAATTTTTTGCGGTGCGCCTTTGACCAAGCTTAAAGTACACTTTAAAGGCAAGAGCCAATGATTGCGGAGTAAAGCGACGAGTGACCTTTTCAAAACGTTGCGCAAAAGCTTTAGCTTGTTGATAGTCACCCATGGCATATTGCAAGCGTACCATTTGAAACACAGTTGAAGCACTGCTTGGACTATGCATAATAGCTTTATTTAAATAGTTTTTAGCTTTATCAAAGTTATCTTTTTGTAAAAAACATGAAGCTAAATTTTCATAACTTTTCGACACCAGAATATAACTTGGTACCGCAATAGCCTTTAAAAGATGCTCTTCTGCCGCATCTATTTGGTCTTGACGGCATAAATATACGCCATAGTTATTTAAGGTATCGGCATCTTCACTTTCGATCGATAAGGCTTTTTCATAAGACGCTATGGTTAATTTATCTTCGCCAACGGTTTCATAATAGTGAGCAAAGGCGGTATAGACTTGCACCATGTCAGGGGCGAATTTTTTTGCTTTTTCTAAGTTTTGCTTGGCTTGCGGCATATTGCCCATTTTCAAATAACCAAGACCTAAAGATATACGTGTTACCGCCATATCCTCTCTATTGGCTTGGTTTTGAACAACCGGTGTCTCACCGTCTTCAAAACTTTGCGTGACACAAGCAGAAAGCACAAAAGATAAAGCTAATGCAAGTACGGTGATAAATTGATTATTAACCAAAAAGCTGTCCCCTAAATGTACATAATTCATTTATGCTGATTTTCTTAAATAGGCAGGTATTTTCTCTCAGACTATTTTTACTGAAATTTCATCAGCTTTCATCTGTTTTCTTTCACTATTTGCTGATAATTGGTTATCTGATTGATAATCTGACTGCATTTTAGTTCGTTTCGTTCGATCTAAAACATCGCCAGCTAACTGACCACAAGCAGCATCAATGTCTTCACCACGAGGTCGTCGAGTAATAACAGTTAAACCATAACTTTGCAGTACTTTATCAAATCGATCCATACGAGAATTGCTCGGACGTTTATAGGGAGAGCCAGGATATGGGTTGAAAGGAATTAAGTTAATTTTACTGGGTAAGTCTTTTAGTACGTGTGCTAAAGCGTGTGCTTGCTCGGTAGAGTCATTAACATGATCTAACATGACATACTCAATTGTCGCTTGTTTGTTCGCTCTTGAGCCGTCTATATAACGCCCTGCCGCTGCGATAAACTCTTCTAATGGATACTTTTTATTAATGGGTACTAATTCATCTCGCAGCTTATTGTCTGGTGCATGGATAGAAATAGCTAAAGCACAGTCAATTTTTTCTTTCAACATATCAAGCGCAGGTACTACACCTGAGGTACTTACCGTAACTCGGCGCTTAGACAAACCATAACCTAAATCGTTAAGCATGGTATCAAGTGAGGGGATTAAATTTTTCATATTGAGCAACGGTTCGCCCATGCCCATCATGACAATATTAGTAATAGGACGTTTGCCGGTGATACGCGTTGCACCAATGTCGTTCGCTACACGCCATACTTGGCCAATGATTTCTGCCATTGACAAATTACGGTTAAAACCTTGTTGAGCCGTTGCGCAGAAAGTACATTCAAGGGCACAACCCACTTGTGATGAAACACATAAGGTGGCGCGATCATTTTCGGGGATCCACACGGTTTCAACTTCTTGACCACCTTCTAAAAGCAAAGCGTACTTAATAGTGCCGTCTTTTGAAACTTGTTTTTTTGAGATTTCTGGTGCTTTAATTTCGCAATTTCGTTGTAGCTTTTCTCGCAACTTTTTATTCAAATTGGTCATTTGCTCAAAGTCTGAGTAACCAAAATGATAAATCCATTTCATTATTTGATCGGCTCTAAACGGCTTTTCACCGAGCTCAGCAAAGTATTCACGCATGCCTTGGTGGTCAAAATTCAATAAATTAATTTTGCCGCTTGCTCTAGCAACTTTTTTGACACTTTCTTCGGCGATCACTTCGCTCATACAACTAACTCTCACAATTTATACTGAAAATAACAGGAAAAACACAGGTGCGAATTGTACGCTTTTCGAGCGAATTTCGCAATTTTACCGTTAAGATAAAAACACAAAAGGATTTTACTGATTACTCAGTAAAATCCTTTAATTTTGTAGGTCAGAATTAAGTCTGACAAATTAGCGCAATAAACTATTCTCTATGAATAAACTACGCTCTACAAATTATCTAGTGCGTGAACAAATTTCGTCATCACTGAAGAAGTAAGCAATTTCACGTGCAGCAGATTCTAAAGCGTCTGAGCCGTGAGCCGCATTTTCGTCAATGCTTTCTGCAAGATCAGCACGGATTGTACCCGCTAATGCTTCAGCTGGGTTAGTAGCACCCATGATTTCACGGTTTTTAAGAACAGCATTTTCGCCTTCTAATACTTGCACCATTACCGGGCCAGAAGTCATGAATTCAACTAAAGCGCCGAAAAAAGGACGTTCGCTGTGTTCAGCATAAAAACCTTCAGCTTTTTCTTTGCTTAAGTGTAACATTTTAGATGCAACAATTTTAAGACCTGCAGTTTCAAAACGGTTGTAGATTTGACCAATAACATTTTTTGCTACTGCATCAGGTTTTACGATAGAAAAAGTACGTTCGATAGCCATGATAAGCCCTCTTTAATATAGAACAAAAGTAAGATTAATAATAATATGACAATGTCAAAATTGGCGCGATTATAGACGAATATTAGCCAAAAGACTAATACTATCCGAAAGGGGCAAACTCAGGGTGAACCTGCCTTTGTAGGGTATTGAAAATATTACTTTTCTTTTTTTAATTTAATAATTAAATCAATATGGGGGATCAGCTCTTCAATTTCACCAAGGTGATCCCTTAACGTTTGCCACTGTTCTAACTCTAACTTAGCGGAATCTAATATCGCGTGCTTTAATTCTTCAACCAGAGAGTTTTCATCATCTGGTTCAATAAATTCACTGATACGTAATAAGCTATCAATGTCGTCTTGGCTGATTATGTCTTCTTTGGTATTTATTTTAGCCACGATTTTGCCCTCATTGTCAGTTACTGTTAATACTCAAATATCGAAGTTTATATTAAAAAATTTGTATTTATTCAGCTGAGACATATTTACCACAGAGAGCACCGAGGTGCTAACGCACTACACCAAGAATAACAAAGTCTCTGTGTAGGCTCGAAGAGCCCTCTGTGAAGCATTGCGGCTCGGTGGTGAACAGTTACAAAAATTTATCAACTAATACGCCGATATTGACGATATTCAGCTTGCCAAAAATTTCGCTCAATTTTAGCCTTTAACGCTTCATCTGATAGTGCCAACGCTAGTTTTTCATCAATAGCCACTTTAGCAATGGCAAAAGCAATGTCTTTGCTTAATTGTGCTATGCCTGTTAATGGCGGTAGCAACTCTCCTGCGCCGGTATTCGCTAATGGTGATGCCGCGGCGAGTGTTTCACTAGCCACTTGCAACATTTTATCGGTAATGCGATTAATATTAGCGGCCACAACGCCAAGGCCAATGCCTGGGAAAATATAACTATTATTACATTGGGCGATGGGAAAGCTTTTGCCTTGATATTCAACAGCGTCAAATGGGCTCCCCGTGGCCATAATAACTTGTCCACCGGTCCAGTTAATCACTTGGTTGGGTGTGGCTTCTACTTGCCTTGAAGGATTACTTAATGGGAAAATAATAGGCGTAGAGCAATGTTGTTTCATGGCTTTAATAACATCTTCACTAAATAAACCCGTTTGCCCCGAAACCCCGATGAGAATATCAGGTTTGCCGCCATGCATTACCTCTAAAAGAGAAGCGTATTCACCCTCGGTTTGCCATGACTCTAAGGCAATTTTACTTTGCACCAGTTTTTGTTGAAAATCCCTTAAACCTGTCATGCCCTGAGTAAGTAAACCAAAGCGGTCAACCATAAATACTTGACTACGCGCTTGTAATGGCGAGATCCCCTCGCTGACCATTTGAGTAATTATTTGTTCGGCAATACCGCAGCCCGCAGAGCCTGCACCAACAAAAGCGACCTTAAGTTGCGATAATTTAACCCCTAAACTGCGACATGCCGCGAGTAAGCTGCCAACCGTTACTGATGCCGTGCCTTGAATATCATCATTAAAGCAACATATTTTATCGCGATAACGGTTTAAAAGTGGCATGGCATTGGCTTGGGCAAAGTCTTCAAATTGCAGCATGACGTGAGGCCAACGACGCTTGATGGCGGTAATGAATAAGTCTAAAAACTCATCGTACTCTGCCTGACCAATACGTTTATGCCGTGCGCCCATATACATAGGATCATCCAATAACTTTTGATTATTAGTGCCGACATCTAACATAACGGGCAAGGTGTAAGCTGGGCTGATACCGCCACACGCGGTATATAAAGACAATTTACCAATAGGAATACCCATGCCGCCTATGCCTTGATCGCCTAAACCAAGAATACGCTCACCATCAGTCACAACAATCACTTTGACTTTGTTTTTAGTAGCATTACGTAAAATATCATCTATTTGATATCTATCTTCATAAGCAATAAATAAACCACGTGAGCTACGGTAAATATCTGAAAATTGTTCACAAGCATCGCCCACCGTTGGTGTGTAAATAATCGGCATCATTTCAGCTAAGTGGCTTTGTACTAATTTAAAAAATAAGGTTTCATTGTTATCGTGAATTGCCCGTAAATAAATATGCTTATTAATATTATTGTGAAAACAACTATATTGACGATAAGCCCGCGCTACTTGCTCATCAATGGTTTCATATCGTGGGGGTAACAAACCGGCTAAATTAAAGTTAATACGCTCTTCTTCGTCAAAAGCGCTGCCCTTATTGAGTAGAGGAGTTTCTAGTAGTGTCGGACCCGCGTAGGGTATATATAAAGGACGCTTGCTTTGAGGCATTGATGTTGGCTGCTTATGCTAGTTGATATCAACATTATGAATAATGAAAATACATTGAATTAATAGATGGTTAGAGTATAGATGATATTTGCAGCACAGCAAAGGCTATTAACAAAGCTAATAGCGAAAACCACGGTAATTTTAGTGATAGCAGATGATCGGTGCTAACCGTTTAGTTCTAGAGGCTAATAGTGAGTCGCTTAATCAACTTCTTCAATCCAAGCTAGCTGAATAGCTTCAAGCACGCGCTCGCCACAGTGATTTGGATCATCATCAAAACGCTCTAAATCCTGCACCCATTGCCTAAGCTCAGTAAAATGCAATTTCATCGGATCAACATCTGGATGTAGCTCCATTAAATCAAGCGCAATTTCTAATGAGTCAATCCACTTTAATCCTAATGATGCTGCCATAGTTTAGCCCGTTACTTAAATAATAAATGAAACCAAAAGTAGTCTATTACTAACATTAGTATAAGCCACAGTAATAGCAACCTTGCCTTTTTACAAAAAGGACAATCGGTAGACCACCACTGTTTTAACTGAGTAACAAACGTAGTTTTATGCATTTTTTAAACTTGCTTAGCGAGAGATTTTTTTAATATATACCCATGATACCTCAAGATGCAGAATTCATCTGGAAGTAACATGGGTATCAGGCTTATTTCTACCGATTTAGCTGTTATTGCAAGGTGAGTGTTGCAAGGCCAGTAGTCGAGCTTAATGCCTTAAAAGCATCAATACCAACATAAACTGGTGGTGCTTCAAGTGCACTCTGCTGTTCAAAGTCACCCTTGGCAGGATTAAAACGATACTCTTTCGACCATTGGCTAATATTAGCGGTTAATGTGTTGATGGCATCAACAACAAATTTTGCCTCAGCGTTCGTGGTCGTTGGATGGAAAGAAGCACGGATCCAACCGGGTTTTTCACAATAATCACCCGCATCAATTTGTTGAGTAATTTGCTGCGAGGTATCATGATCGACATTGAGTAATATATGACCATAAGTACCGGCACACGAACAACCACCACGCGTTTGAATACCAAATTTATCATTAAGCAAACGTACCACTAAATTGTAATGCACATTAGTGATGTAAAATGACACTATGGCTAGTCGGTTGGTAACACTCGGCTCAAGCATATTAACTTGCTGATTTTTACTCAATTCAGCCATAACAAAATCGGTTAATTCTTGCTCACGCTGGGCAATATTAGCGGTACCCATGGCATCTTTCACTTTAATGGCGAGCGCGGTGCGAATACATTGTAAAAACCCGGGTGTTCCGCCATCTTCTCGCACTTCAATATTGTTGAAAAAACTATGCTCCCCCCAAGGATTTGTCCAAGTAACCGTGCCACCGCCGGGATGGTCTGGCACTTTATTTTTATAGAGGCTTTTGTTAAAGATCAACACCCCGGAACTGCCGGGACCACCAAGAAACTTATGTGGCGAAAAGAAAATAGCGTCAAGTGCTTGTGCTTTATTCACCGGATGCATATCAATATCAACATAAGGCGCAGAGCAAGCAAAATCGACAAAGCATAAACCGCCATGTTGATGCATCACTTCGGCTAATTGATGATAGGGGGTTTTAATACCCGTAACATTTGAGCAGGCGGTAAAAGAGCCTATTTTCATCTTGCGATGTTCATATTTCGCTAATAGCTGTGCTAAATTTTCTAGACAAGGCAAACCCTTTTCATCACTTGCCACAATTTCTAAAGTGATATCGCATTCATACCAAGTGGTTTGATTAGAATGGTGTTCCATCTGGGTGATAAACACTACCGGCTTGTCTTCGTCACTAAAGCTGACTTGCTTTGCCATGCGTTCAGGAATACGCAATCCTAAAATACGCTGAAATTTGTTAACCACATCCGTCATGCCTGCGCCAGAGGTGATTAAAATGTCGTTATCACAGGCATTAACATGATGTTTAATCACTTTTTGCGCATCATGATAGGCATGAGTCATTGTGCTGCCCGTTAAATTAGTTTCGGTGTGCGTATTGGCAACATAAGGACCCAGCGTATGGCTGATATAAGTTTCTATCGGTTGGTATAAACGCCCGCTTGCCGTCCAATCAGCATAGATAATAGCTTGTTGTTTACCGTTAATTTTGTGCTCAAGATCTTGGCCAATAATATGCTCTCGAAATTGTGAAAAATATTGTTCTAACGACATAGTGCTATCCTCTTCATACCTTGCGTTTTAACAGGGCTAAAAGCGTAAATAAAAAGCGCGAATAAATTCCCGCCTACCGGTTAAATATCAGCAAGAGGTAATGGCAACTCAGTAGAGCGCTTTATCTCTTCCATGGCAAAACTAGAGGTTACATCGGTCAAGCTAGTGGCTTGAATAAAGCGTTGATAGAAGGCATCGTAACTGGCGATGTCTTTTACCACGACGCGCAGCAAATAATCATATTCACCACTCATGCGATAAAAATCGACCACTTCTGGAAATGCTGAGACCGTGGTCGAAAACTGCGTCAGCCAATCGTTATCATGCTTACTGGTTTTCACTTGCACAAACACCGACACGCTTAAATCGAGTAATTTAGCATCCAGCAAAGCCACCTTACCTTTAATAATGCCACTTTTCTCTAGTTTTTGTAGACGGCGCCAACAAGGTGTTTTGGTTAATCCAACACGCTTGGCTAACTCATCAATGGCAATACTAGCATCACGCTGCAAAATAGCAATAAGCCGCAAATCTATATCATTTAAGTGCATTTTGTTTTATTTATTAGCTTTTATTTAGAATAAAATACCCACACAGTTCAAAAAGCAAATATTCAGGAAAGACATTTGCAAAAATAATGTAATAGAGAAATTTAGTTTTTGAAAAAATCGCTAAAATAATTAAAAAAAGTGAAAAAAGTACTAAAAGCGCGAATAAATTCCCATTTAGGCATTAAATATAGAAAGGTTATTTGATAGAAAGCGATAGAAAACAAAAAACTCGCCGTGGCGAGTTTTTTAAAAATAAATATTCAACTTAAAACTGTAGGGTTCAAGTTGAAAGAAAAAGCACGGAGTTGACGCTAGTCAATGAGTACTTTTGATGCATAAATTGAGTCATACAGTAAAAAGGTGACTATTTTGTAACGGGAAAGCCTCGATCACGCATTAATGCCTTCACATCAGCATCACGACCTCTAAAAGCGCGATAGGCTTCAGCGGGATCAACGGCATTACGGACGCTAAATAAATGCTCAACTAATTTAGCCGCAACGTCTTTATCATAAAAGCCGCCATCCGATTGTGCAAAAGCTTCAGCAGCATCTGCCGTTAAGACTTCTGCCCACATATAGCCATAGTAACTTGATGCATAACCTTCACTACTAAAAATATGACCAAACTGTGTTGAGCGATGGCGCATGACTATTTGCTCAGGCATATTTAACGCAGCTAAGGTGTCACGCTCAAATTTTTGTGCGTCGATACCGGTAGGATCTACCGTATGGAACTTCATATCAACGAGCGCTGACGCTAAATACTCAGTGGTTTTAAAACCTTGATTAAAGGTTGCTGCTTGTTTAATTTTGGCAATTAAATCAGCAGGCATAGGTTTGCCCGTTTGGTAATGTACTAAATAGTTATTGATGACCTCATCGGTGGCTAGCCAGTGCTCTAGTAATTGTGATTGAAATTCAGTGTAATCACGCACACCGCCATTAAGGGTAGGATAAGCCACTTTTGATGATAAGAAATGCAACGCATGACCAAACTCATGGAAGTAGGTTTCAGCGTCAGACCATGAAATCAACGTAGGTTGACCAGCAACGCCTTTACTAAAATTAGAGTTGTTTGATGAAAGAACATTTTTCTTGCCGTCAAAGGTGGTGAAACTACGGTAAGTGGTTGCCCACGCACCAGAGCGTTTACCTTTACGTGCAAAGGGGTCTAAATACCATAAACCAATATGCTTATTTGATGTTTTATCGGTGACTTCCCAGACACGCACATCGGTATTAAATACCGGTACTGAGCCATCGGTAATTTCACTAAATTCAAAATTGAATAAACGTCCCGCGACATAAAACATCGCTTCACGTAATTTATTTAATTGTAAGTATTGTTTTACTTCATCAGAGTCTAAATTGTATTTGTCTTTACGTACTTGCTCGGCATAAAAACGGTAATCCCACGGTTCAATTTTTTCAATGCCGTCTTGCACTTTACCAATGGCAAGCATGTCGACCACTTCTTCATCAACACGGGCAATGGCTGCTGGCCATACACCTTCCATCAAGGCAATAGCATTGTCAGGTGATTTAGCCATTCGATCTTCTAAACGCCAAGAAGCATAGTTTTTATAACCTAATAAACCGACACGTTCATGACGAAGCTGGAGAATTTCGGCAATAATGGCGTTATTATCAAATTCATCGCCGTTGTTGCCGCGGTTATAATAGCTATGCCACACTTGCTGGCGAAGTTTACGCTCTGTTGAATACGTTAAAAAGGGAGCCATTGATGAGCGAGTATTGGTAATCGCCCATTCACCTTGATGATCACGCGCTGTTGCGGAAGCAGCGGCAGCGGCAATAATAGACTCGGTTAAACCACCGAGCTGCTTTTTAGATAAATATAAAACGTAGCTTTCTTCATCCGCTAAAACATTATTACCAAACTTAGTGTGCAGCTGTGCTAAACGTTGATTGATGTCGGCATAGCGTTTTTTATCTTCACCATTTAAAGTGGCGCCATTGCGAGCAAAACCCTGATAAGTTAATTGTACTAACCGTTGTTGCTCTGAGCTTAGTGCGTTAACTTCATCACTGTTATAAACCGCTTGCACACGAGCAAACAACGCTGCATTTTGATTTATTTTAGAGAAAAAAGCGGACAGTTTCGGCGCCATTTCAGCTTGAATTTCACGAAATTGTGGCGAAGACTGGTTTGAACTCCATATACCCCAATAAGTAAAGACACGCGCTAAATCATAGCCCGTTTTTTCCATCGCAACAATGGTGTTTTCAAAGGTAGGCGCTACAGTGCTATTGGCAATGGCATCAATTTCAGCAAGGTTAATTTTCATGCCTGCTTCTATGGCAGGAATTAAACCAATAAGTGCAACTTGGTCAAACGCGGGCACACCTTGATAAGGCCCTTGCCATTGAGCCAGTAACAAGGCTTTGGCTTGTTCAACGTCGTTATTATTCGCAGCAAGGTTCGCTGTAAGGTTCGCAGCAACTTTTGTTGCCGCACCATCTGATTTAGCGGCAGTATCTTCAACAGGGCTGTTTTCAGCTGTACTGTTTTCAACCGTAGCATTATCACTAGAGCAAGCCATTAACAGGCTTGATAGTAACAATGTCGATAATAGTGTTTTTTTCATAGTGTATCTCTAGCTAGCGTGTTAACGATTTCAATAGTGATATTTTTAGTTAAGCAAAAATCACCTCCATTGAGTTAACATTACATTAACAAGTATTACTTGATAAAGAAATGGCTAGTGATGACATTCACCTTAAATTATCTGCCATTGGCCTCATAGCCATGATACCTCAGACTTTAGCTAGAGTTTTTTAACAAGTTAATCTTCCCGAAATGCCTCTGCCGTTAAGTGATGGCGATTTAACAGCTTGTAGAACTCAGTGCGATTACGTTGAGCAATTCTGGCCGCATGGGAAACATTTCCTGCGGTGAGTTTCAGTAATTTGGCTAGATAATTTCGCTCAAATTCATCTTTAGCCTGCTGAAAAGAGAGTAGTGGGCTGCTGTCTTCACGCAGGGCATTTTTAACCAAACTAGCGACAATAATACTTTCTGTAGACAGTGCGACACTTTGTTCAACCACATTTTGTAATTGCCGCACATTACCCGGCCAAGGTGCAGCAATTAAAACCTCCATCGCTTCTTGCGAAAAGCCCTTAATATCTAAGGTAGTTTGCTGATTACTACCATTAAGAAAATGTTGCGCCAGTAAGGGAATATCTTCTCTACGTTCGGCCAGTGTCGGTAATTCTAATTCAACAACGTTGAGCCGATAATATAAATCTTCTCGAAAGGTTTTATCTTTAATGGCTTGTTGCAAATTTTTATGGGTGGCTGATATTATTCTGACATCAATTTTCACTGATTGAGTACTGCCGACAGGACGCACTTCTTTTTCTTGCAATGCCCTTAATAGCTTAACCTGAAAACTCATTGGCATGTCGCCAATTTCGTCTAAAAATAAAGTACCGCCCTGACTTGCTTGCAACAGACCTTGATGATTTTTTTCAGCGCCGGTAAAAGCACCTTTAACATGGCCAAATAATTCAGACTCTAATAACTGCTCTGGAATTGCTGCGCAGTTGATTGCCGTAAAGGCTTTTTTTGCACGAGGACTCGCTTGATGAATGGCTTGGGCTAACAGCTCTTTACCGGTGCCACTTTCGCTATAAATCAATAAGCTAAAGTCACTTTGTGCCACCTGTTTAGTTTGCTGCAGTAAGGATTCCATGATGGTGCTGCGGCTAATGATTTTTGTTCGCCATAACGCTTGTTGATCATTGCTACTTTGATTTGAGGGTTGCAACCGAATCGCTTGCTCTACGGTTTCTAATAACTGCTGGCTTTCAAATGGCTTAGTCAAAAAGCTAAAAACACCTTGTTTGGTAGCATTAATTGCATCGGGAATGGTGCCGTGCGCGGTCATAATAATTACGGGTAAATTAGGAGATTGTTGGCGAATTTGCTCAAACAATGCCATGCCATCCATGCCTTCCATGCGTAGATCGCTGATCACCAACTGAGGATGAAAACTTTTTAGCATTCCCAAAGCCATCTTAGCATTGGCGGCTGACTCAACAGTATAGCCTGCCGCAGACAAACGAATACCTAATAAACGCAGTAAAGCGGGATCATCATCAACAATCAATATTTTGTCTTGATGCACGCGGTTTGTTGATTGCTCTGCTAATGTCATTATGCTATTGCCCATGTTCGCTGATAGTTTTCTCTATTTTTTTAAGTTGAGTGATTTGTTTTGTTAATTGTGTAACGGTTAACTTAAGCGCGGCAATTTCATCTTGTTGCTTTTGCTTTGCTAGTTGATATGTTGCTGATTGCGCATCGTGTTCAAGATCTTGATTAATAACTTGCTGAAATAAATATAATTGTTGGTTCAGTTGATCTTTAAGCAAAATGATAAAGGCCTGATCGGCAGGACTGAACTGGTAATTTTTATGATTTTTTAATTGTTCATTCAGTTGTGACTTTGCCGAGTAAGCATTATGAATAGGTGAGTTGGGTAAACTATGCAGCAGCAGTAAATTAATTTCAGCTTCAATACTCCCTTGTGATTTTTTCAATTGCTGTTGTTTTATTTCTCTTAATAACTCGCTAGCTGATAAATTTTTTAAGGCTAAATAATACTGGCCATAATTAACCGTATTACTCGCCATCACATTATCACTAATATGCGAATTGTTTAGCTGACACCCTGAAATACAGACACTGAGACTAATACTGATAAAAAGCAGTACAACGCTTTTATACTTATTTTTACACGGCAACTTAGGTGCGATATTGTGTTTTTTCGTCACTAACTTCATCATTTTTCTCCCATAGCAACACTGTTCAAAGTAACTTTCATTGCTGTGCCACTAGGTGATTGAGTTTGGCTAGTCAGGGTAATGTCACCATTAAGCCGCAAAAGTAGCTCTTTCACTATGGTTAAACCAAGGCCGCTACTCTTAATATTATAACCTTTCGGTGATGTACCTTGATAAAAAGCATCAAAAACCTTGCCTTGCTGCTCTTGCTTTATACCGTCACCGTGATCAGTAACGGCAAGCGTTAGTTGCTGAGCATTCAGCTGAGCACTGATGTTAATGACGCCATGCTCAGGCGAATACTTAATGGCATTTGATAATAAATTATCAATAATAACGGTAAGTTGCTTGGCATTGCTTTCAATGGTGATATTCGAATAATGCTTAGCTATTGTTAGATGTTTGCGTTTGATGTCTAGAGTGCGGTCACTCAGCACATCTTCAATAAGTGTTAATAAATTTATACTTTCTTTATCTTGCAAGCTTGTTGAGTCTAAAACGATATTGAAATCAAGTAATGCCTCAATTAATTGCTGTAAGCGCGTGGTACTGTTTCTTATAATTTTAGTTATTTCTTGTTGTTCATCATTTAACGAACCAACACTGTTGTCATACAGTAATTCTGTGCCTTCTCTTATTGCTGCTAACGGTGTTTTTAGTTCATGTGAAATATGACGAATGAAACTCGATTTTTGTAATTCTAAGGCATGCAGCCTAGTGCGCATGGTATTTAAAGCATCATTGATCTCTTTAATTTCGACAAAACCCGCAACAGGTTTTTCTGGGAAATCACCATCCTGTTGAAAATTACCTTGTTGGAGCTGCTGAATTTTTAAAATTAACGCTTTAAGCGGTTTAGTGATGAGCACAATAAACACAGCCGCAATTAACAATGAAATAGGAATAATGAACAAGTTTTTCAATAATGAATGGCTAATTTTTTCAGTGGCACTTTTAATTTTTTCAGCTTGCTGATTAATTAATTCGCTACTACGCGCATTGATCTCTTCATTGATATTTATCAGGTCTTTAAAGTGTTTCTGTAACTCGTCTAATGACATTGCTGGCGGTTGATTTTTTTTATCTGATATTTTTTTATCTGGTAATAGCTGTGTTGAGCTCGTTATGCGTTGGTGTATTTGCGCTATTGCTTGAGAAAGTTGCCGAGTTAGTGTCTGTAATTCATGATCTTGATGTTGCTGTAGTTTATTGTTAGTGGTCAATAACAATTGATATTGAATAAGGTAATTATCTATTAATTCATTATCTTGCAATACTAGATACTGACTGGCATAACGCTCCATTTTTTTTAAGGTACTACTAATTTCTTGGTTAGTATTAATGAGTTCTGCCACGGCAAAAATTGAGTTAGCACTTTGCTTGGAAAGCTGATTGACTTGATTGGCACTATATAAAAGCGCTAATACTAACGGCAGCGCTACAAAAGCAAAGCCAAGCAACATGAGTTTTTTAATCGATAATGATTGCACTAGGTTCAATTTATGCCTTATCACGCTTATCAATTTGTTTAACCAGCTCACTTTGATAATAACCTCATTGCCTTTTGATAATTAACTCGTTGCCTCTGTTTTTAAAGGAACAATCCTTAATAAAAAGAGGCGCCTTGCCCATGAATTGCTCGGGCATCCTGAGACTCGCATCTTGAAGTATCATGGGTATTAATACAATGATGTCTCTAATTGGCGACAATAGCGAGTATTTTGGCTTACCTTTGTTAGCCATTGATATTTAAGCTGTTATTTTTAAGAGTTTTTTTAAAACCTTTTTAAAATTTTTTGAATAAAACAACCTGTTGCCAATCAGCGACAGCTCAAACAACTACAAAGACAATAAAACAAATTTAAATCATATAAAACAATAAATTACAACATTGGCATGATGTATGCTAATTCAAGTAGGTCGCATAACATTAACGGCTTAGTTATCACTAATTAAGTTAATTAAAGGGTTATGTATTTTGTAGTACATACAAATCGGGTTTTGCTCGGTAACAATCTCGATAACAACTCGATAACAATATAAGAGGATCTCAAATGAAAAACACTAACTTACTTAATACCACGATTATGGTGATTGCAGTTGCATTCGCTTCAAGCTTTGTCAACGCTGATGATAAAATAACGCAAACCATAGAAAAAACTCAAATTGAAGTTATTGAGCATGTAGAATTTTCGACCTTAATTGAAAAATTAGACAGTGATAAAAATGGCATGTTAAGTGAAGCCGAAGCACACAGTGACAAAAGCCAATTATTGCATACTCAATTTAAAAAAATGGACAGCAATCAAGACAAACAAATTGATGAAGCAGAATATAACCGCTACCTAACAGCAGTAAAAGATGATGCCTCAGCTACAGTAAAAAGCCTCATTTAATCGCAAGAGAAATTGACTTAACTTACATGATTTACCGCTACTTTTTTGCCGGCTGCCTCCCAACTATACAGTCGGCTTTTTTATGCTATTTTTTATGTTACTTTTTCTTTTAAATATAGAGACATCCCATGAACGAAACGATAAACCGTCATATACAAATAGGTGATTGGATTTTTGAAATTAAAATGGTTAGAGCATTACGCGTACCACGTTATGGAGAACCCTATAGCGCTATTGCTAATGTTTGTTTTAATGGCAATACTGCTTATATTGATGGCATATTGCAAAAAAGCCAACCAAACCAAACCAGCCAAGCCAGTCTAAGTGATGATGATATTCAAACACTTAAAACGCTTTGTGATCAAATGGATATTGAACAGCTACAATTTGAGCCCAAACAAAATGCTTTAAATTTGCAACCTCCTTCTGCACAACAATTAAGTTTTGCTTAATATTACAGCCACTTACTAAGTTTCTTTATGACAGCAAATCTATCTGCTTTTATTGATCTAACACAGGCATATTAGCAGGAGATTCATTACAATACCTTGGTTACATTATTCAATGTTTTTACAAGGTATCACCATGATGCAAATAACCGACTTGCAAAAAGAGCAAAAAATCACGCCACTATTGCGCTTGGGGTTTCGACCTTTCTTTTTAAGTGGTGCTGTTTGTGGTGACTTAGCGCTCATGTTAATGAGCGCACGAAAAGATGGTCGGCCAGGATAAAGCCGTCGCGAATAATGTCGAGTAACGAGTTTTAAGTAGTAAAGCCGCTAATTCTTTATCTTTATTCATTAGCTGCTCTCAATTTTATATACTTCTATCTGACTCAGCAAACCATTGCGATCACGTTTCTTAATATCATCAACTTTCACCATACCAATTTTCGCCATAACTTTTCCAGAAGCGGGATTTGATGATAAATGCTCCGCAATAATGACCGATATTGAAAACTTTTCAAATGCTTGATGTACTAAGGCTGATGCTGCTTCCGTACCATAACCTTTTCCCCAAAATTCATGACCAATCCAATACCCCAGTTCAGCTTCTTCTCCTGAAATAGACACCAAGCTAGCAGTACCCACCAATTGAGAACAAGACTTTAAAATAACCGCATAAGAAATTCCTGTCCTATTCAGCCAATTATTTTTATGTGTAGAAATCCACTCTCTAGCCAAATCCTCACTATACGGGTGTGGTATATTCAAAGTTGTTTCTGCAACTCTTATATCACCCGCTAACTTTGCAACCAGCTGAGAGTCGGCCAATGTATACGGACGTAAAATTAGATTTTTAGTTTCAATGTTTGATTGTTCCATCTTTTACACTCTACTTCTGGCTTATGTGCACAACGCTATGTTAAGCCGCTGAGGACTTTTTATAATTGCAAGAATCTAACGCTTTTTGTCTCTATTAAGGCCTCTATCAAGGTCTCTATTGAAGTCTTTATTAAGCTAGTATTTAACCTAACCTGTTAGCCCAATTGCCATGATGATCTTTTGCGCAATTTTCTTCTGTGTCATATAAAATATGATCGGCGACATTTTTAAATTTAACACCGATTTCATTTAGCTTCATTTGAATAAGGGAAGTAAATGACTTTTTATTGCTATTACTAGTGAAGTTAGCAAGCTGTTCATTGGTATCGAAAACACAAATAATCTGTAAACTTTTCGGGAAATTGGAATAATTAACGCGATGAGTTAACCATTGAAAGCCGTCAATTTCCTTCAATGCTGTTTCACAGACATCAGTTAATACCAGTCTAAGTTGGTTATCTATTTTCTTATCCGTTTTTCGCATGCGCTAATTACAGCCTAATAGTATGTTATGGATATGTTTCAGTTATGCTCGAACCATAATAAAACGCCGAACATGGCAACTATAGCACTTACAAATAGCTATCTTTAATTTTTCCATAATGAAAATACCCCCATTGCCCTACTCTACGCAACGGCGCAAAGGGAAATTTAGGTAAAGCGTGATTATACAAGGGTAAGTTGGGTAACGGCTTTCCTGCCACTTTTTCGGCTAAACGTTTACCTGCTTGCACAGAAAAAGATACGCCACTGCCGCAATAGCCCATGCCATAAAAAACATTATTTTCGGTGTTTTGATAAATATGGGGTAAATCGTCAAGCGCCATGCAGATCCAGCCTGACCAAGCGTAATCATAGTTAAGGGTTTGCAAAGCTGGAAAGCTGGTTTTCAGTACCGACAATAAGCGCTGAGCATAATAAGGGTCATCGGCATTTTTTCCGGTGATTGCCCCTCGGCCACCAAACAAAATGCGATTATCAGGCAGCTTTCGATAATAGTATTTCAGCGCTCGCGTATCCATCACTACGTTATTGGTTAAAAAGTTACACGCGGCCAATTGCTCAGCTGATAGCGGCTCTGTCACTATAATTTGCGAAAGCACAGGTAAAGTTCTGCTGGTTACTAAAGGATGAAAGCCTTTGGGCGTATAGCCATTGGTTGCAATCACTACTTTTTTCGCCGTTACTCTGCCCTTGGGTGTTGAAAGTAAAACACCGCTTCCTTGGTTGTTATCAATAAAATTCACTGGCGTTGAGGTATGTACTTTTGCTCCCGCTTGACGGGCTAGCTTTTGATAACCCCAAGCCAGCTTAAGAGGATTTAAACCAAAACCGTCTTGATAACGAATAGCACCATAAGCATTTTCATCGGCCATATACTCTTGATGCAATGTTTGTTTTGATAATACTTGCACATCGTAACCAAACATTTTTTGCTGTAATTTAGCTTGTGCTTGCAGTGCTTTAAACATACTGGGTTTATGGGCAACCTTGATATAACCTGACTCTTGTTGCTCGCAATCAATGCCCTCACTAATTAGGCTATTAACAGTATCTACACCGGCACACATCTCATTATAAATTCCACGCATGACTTCCTCGCCCCATTGCTTTTGCATGGCGCTATAAGCTTTTCGTCCTGAAGATTTTAGAATAAAACCGGCATTCCTGCCGCTACAGCCCCATGCGGTTTGATTGGCCTCAAATACATGCGCTTTAATGCCATGTTCACGCGCTAAATGAAGTGCGCACGACAGCCCAGTATAGCCCGCACCAATAATAGCAACATCAATATCAAGGTCTTGCGCAAGTTGGCCATCATCTACTGGCTTGTTTGTACCATTAGCCCCTGAAACATCTGCCCAATAACTATCAGGGTATTCAATACCGCAGCCAGGTGAATTATCTAACATAGGATCGTACATGCTATCGCCTCAATTTCTTTGCGTGTTTCATAGACATTCATTAGGTAACGCTTTATTCTTGTTACAAAATTTCATCTTACTTTATCTTATACCATCTGGGTTAATTAAGGGTACAGAATTCAATGAGAATAAATTTTCAAGAACAAGGCGCTTGATTGAGCAATAGCTGGCTATTGGGATTGAAAGCAACGACGTTATTGGATATTTAGGCCCTTTGAAAATGATCACTTAGTTAGTGCAATTGGTGTTACTTTACCTAGGGAACTAAAGCATGAAAAAGCTTTACATTGTACTTGCTTCATTGCTGGCATTTTTACTTATTGGCTGTAATGGCCATAACGAAGACAGCTCTGACAACTCATCTCAAATTGTTACCAATATTGAACTTTCACTGCTAGACAGTGCCGGTAACGCTAAGCAAAGCTATGCGAAAGATGAAACAATTACCTTACAAGCCAAGGTCACTGATGAAAATAATGCCATAATAACCAATAAAGCGGTCAGTTTTTCCGCATCAATTGGTTCATTAGCGATTACTTCAAAACTCACTAACAGTGAAGGTATCGCTATTGTTTATGTGACTAACGAATCACTGTCGTTAGGTGCAGGCAGTGCCGGTGCCAGCATAGGAGAAATAACGGCCTCCGCTATTGATTATGAATTTACAGAGTCTAGCGCTACTGATTCGCCATTGAGTTTAAGCACGGTAATGACTTTAGACGGCGAGTCTGTAAATCAATTTAAAAGCAACCAAGAAGTGCAAATAACCACTACACTAACCGATGCTAACGGTCAAGCTATTGCCAATAAAATAATCACCTTTACTGCTGACATAGGTACGTTTAGTAGCAGCACCGTTTTAACCAACAGCCAAGGCATAGGTAACGTTACTTTAACAGGTAGCGACGGCACTATTGGTGCAGGTGTGTTAACCAGTAGTTATGCCTTAAACGCCAATACCAATATAAATAATTCCTTCAATTATCAAATTTTATCTGCTGACGCCATTGTTAACAGTGATATTCGCTTAGGTTATTTTGACGAAAACAATAGCTTTGTTGAAGGCGAAATTGAATTATCAATAGCGAGCACTAGTATTAGCGCAGGTGGCACCTTAGGGCTAAGTGTTGATTTGGTTGACGAAAATGAAGCATTAATAACCACCCCAATTGCAGTTACCTTTACCTCTAATTGTGTGCAAAATGGTAATGCCAGCATTGATGAATCAGTATTAAGCATTAATGGCACAGCCAGCTCAACCTTTGCAGATATTAGTTGTGCCGGCACAACAGGCACAGACGATGCATTAATAGCCAGTGTCTCTATCAATAACATTACTAGCACTGCCAACAAAACAATCACTATTAATGGTGAGCAGCTAGGTTCAATTGAATTTATTTCTGCCGAGCCAACGTCTATCGTGCTTAAAGGTACAGGCGGCCAAAACCAGCAAGAAACCTCGACACTAACCTTTAGAGTAAAAAGCCAATTAGGCAATGTATTAGCCCAGCAAGAAGTTAATTTTGCACTTAGTACTGCTGTTGGTGGTATTGAATTAAGCAGAGAGTCGGGCTTTACTAATAGCCAAGGGTTAATAACCACACAGGTTTCTGCTGGCACAGTACCTACCGCGGTACGTGTTACCGCTTCTGCCAGTATGGACTTTAATAGTGAGGACGTAACAGTACAAAGCCAATCTGACTTACTCTCTATCAACACTGGCTTACCCGAACAACGTTCGATGACTATTGCTGCTACCTTATTAAATCCTGAAGCAGAAAATGTTGATGGCGTAGAGTCGACCATTGCCGTGTGGCTATCGGATAATTTTCATAACCCTGTTCCTGACGGCACCACCGTTAACTTCACCACGGAAGGCGGTAAAATTGAACCAAGCTGCTCAACGGTTAATGGTAGTTGCTCTGTTATCTGGGAAAGTAGCGAACCCAGAGTTGCTGATCATCGCGTTACTATTTTAGCAACCGCACTAGGCCATGAAACCTTCTTTGATACTAACGGCAATAACATTTTTGATGACGCTGATGGCGATCCTATTATTGATATCATCGAGTTTCCAGGTGATTTCACGGTCGATTCTGGTATTGATAATTACGCAGCCCAGCCCAGTGGCTTTTTAGATATGTCTGAAGCATGGCGTGATGATAACGAAAACAGTACTTACGATAGTGGTGAAACCTTTATCGACTTTAATAATGATGAAACCTTTAGTGATGCCGACAGCTTATTCAATGGTCCTCAGTGTCAAGGCGCAAACTGTGCTGATGAAACTATGCGTAATGTTCATGTCAGAAAAGCGCTTAGATTAGTGATGGCTAGCTCTGCTGCTGAAATACGTTTAACAAACGGTGATGACAGTGTTGTATATGAAGACTCGTTAACAGGCGAAACTAACGATCTTGCAGACGTGCCAAATGGTGGTAGCCAAGAATTTAATTTTTATTTCGCTGATACAGGGTTTCCTAACCAAACCATGCCATTTGGCACAACCGTTGCTATTTCTCTTAGTGCTGGCGACTTACAAGGAGCAACGAGTTTTACTGTTGGTAATAATAGCCAAGCAGGTTTTGGCCAAATGAACTTTTTTGTGATTCAAAATACCGGGGACGACCCTCAAACAGCAGTACTTACTATCACTGTCACCTCACCAAACGGTATTATAACCAGCGCAATTTATAGCATGGCATTATTGTAAAATTTATGTCATCCGTTAGCTATCAAAAACTTTTCCCAAAGTACTTCAAGCAGGTCATTAAACTGGCTAACGAAGTACATGGCGATGGTTATCTTAATGATAAAAGCATGGCTGATTGGGCAGCTCGCGGCATAAGTTACAATATTAATTGTGGTTACATTGCCTTGCTTGATGACAATTCAACAACAACAACGACAACAAATGACAAAAAACTCATTGGTTTTCGCATCACCTTTGCCGCTGAGCATTGGCAAGCCGATAAATGGTGTTGCCCTGATTTATGGCAAATAGCCAAAGATAAATGCTGCTACTTTAAATGTAATACCGTCGATGAAAAGTACCGCGGTTTAGGTATTGGCAAAAAATTATTGCAACTTTCAATTGCAGCCGCCAAGCAACAAGGCGCGCAGGCAGGTGTTGCACATTTATGGAAGCAAAGCCCTAATAATAGCGCTGTAGCCTACTTTACTCATTGCGGCGGCAAGTTAATAAAATCTCACCCTGATAAGTGGTATGAAGAAAGTAAACAAGGATATCACTGTATTTTATGCGGCAATGATTGCCATTGTGAAGCGGCCGAAATGATTATTTATTTTGACTAATCAAGTTCCAATCAATCTCTTTTTCAGCTTGTTTTTTCAGCCAAGCATTGGCTTTTGAGAAATGCTGGCAACCAAAAAAACCGCGGTAAGCAGAAAGGGGTGAAGGGTGTGGGCCGTTTAATATGAGGTGTTTATTCTCATTGATATTGCGGCCTTTTTTTTGTGCATGTGCGCCCCAAAGTATAAAAACACAACCCTCATTATGTTGATTAATTTGTGCAATTACTTTATCGGTAAAGGTTTCCCAGCCTAATTTGGCATGAGAGTGCGCTTGTCCTTGCTGTACCGTTAACACAGTGTTTAGCAATAAAACGCCCTGCTGTGCCCAAGTAGTTAAATTGCCATGATTTGGCATGACAAAACCGTCAATATCTGTGGTTAATTCTTTATAGATATTCACTAAGGATGGCGGAACTTTAATATCACTACTCTCAACAGAAAAAGCTAGGCCGTGTGCTTGTCCTTTTCCATGGTAAGGATCTTGGCCTAAGATCACCACCTTGATATCGGCTAAATCGTTAAATTCAAAAGCACGAAAAACATCTTCTTGCTGAGGAAAAATCGACATGCCTTGCGCCCTTTGCTTGGCAATTTCGGCTTGTAACTGGCAAAAGTAATCTTGCGTTTGCTCTTGCTCGATTATCTGTTGCCAGTTAGGTTTACTCATAGTGATTAATCGCTTACTTTTAAGGCGTAACTTTAAAATATTATTTTAATAAATAGGCGCGTAAGTCAGCAAAGTCGCTGCTCATTGCTTCTGATAAAATAGGCTCGCTGGCACAATCGGCTAATTCTTTTGGTAAGCCAATAGGTTGCCCTAAAATGCTTTCTACTACCTCTTTAAATTTAGCCGGGTGAGCCGTACCTAAGAAAACGCCAAACTCGCCATCAACAGCGCTGTATTGCAATGCTTTATAAGCAATGGCTGCGTGTGGCTCGCTGATATAACCCAGTTTACCTAAGCCAATAACCGTTGATTGTGTTTGCTCTTCATCAATAGACACTGAACTAACACAACCGTTTTCAACAAGGCCTGATTTAAGCAGATGTTCTACACGTGGCCAGTTATTTGGGTTACTCACATCCATCGCGTTTGAAATGGTGGCAACCGTTTTATTTGGTGTCCACTCACCCGTTTCTAAGTAACGCGGCACAGTATCATTTAAGTTGGTTGCAGCAATGAAACGCTTGATAGGTAAGCCCATCGCTTTAGCAAATAAACCTGCTGTTAAGTTACCAAAATTGCCTGATGGGATAGAGAAAACAATATCACCTAAATCTTTTTTAGCGCGAGAGAGCTGCGCTACCGCCTCAAAGTAATAACAAATTTGTGCTAATAATCGGCTGATATTAATAGAGTTGGCAGAGTTTAAGCCTATCGTTGTTGCTAATTCTTTATCATCGAAAGATTTTTTAACTAATGCTTGGCAATCATCAAAATCACCATCAACCATGAGTGTTTCAATGTTGTCACCCAAAGTGGTAAACATTTTCTCTTGTAGTAAAGAAATTTTACCTTTGGGGTACATGATCACAACACGGATATTATCAATACCATGAAAAGCATGAGCAACAGCAGCGCCAGTATCGCCCGATGTTGCCGTTAAAATAGTGAGCGGCTTTTTTTGGCCTGTAGCTTTAGCGTCTTTGGCAACAAATGCTTGTAAACATTTTGCCATAAAGCGGGCACCAAAATCTTTAAACGCCAGTGTTGGCCCATGGAACAACTCTAAAATAGCACGCTCATTATTAATAGGTTGCAATACCGCAGGGAAGTTAAAAGCATCGGTGACGATTTCAGTTAGCTCTTGCTCATTTAAATCTTCTTCAACAAAAGGTGCTAAGATTTTTACGCTACGCTCAACCAATGGTAGCGCTAAAAGATCATCAATATTATCAAACTTCGGCATAGTCTTTGGAAAGAATAAACCTTGGTTTTTACCTAAACCTTGTTTAACTGCTTGAGCAAAACTTACTTGCTCATCATTCTCTTTTAAATTATAAAATTTCACTTTTTGTTCCTAATAATCTTGAATCTGTTTTTGTCGAGCATCGCTACGTTCAAAGCAGCCTAAATTTATATCTTTACTGCACCCGCTTCATCGACTTGGCAAACATGTACAAAGCCAAGATCGGTTTGTAAGTAGTTTTCTTTGAGCCATAACGCATAACTTTGTGCTTGTTGTTCATTATCACAAATACAAAACAACGTTGGCCCTGAACCAGAAATACCAACAGCGTGCGCTCCCTCGGCCATTAAATGATCATGGGCTTGTTGATATTTTGGCAATAAGTTAGTTCTATAGGGCTCAGCCACTACATCAGTTAATACTGAAAAAGCTTGCGCCTTATCTTGCCTGTGGCAAGCATCAACAAAGGTTGCTAAATTTTGACCATAGCTTATCACATCAGCGCGACTATAACTTGTTGGCAATACATCACGTGCCGCTTTAGTTGACACTTCAATACCGGGGTAAGCCATCACGTAATAACAATCATTAAAGCCAGGCAATACACGACTGATCACCTCGTTATCTGGCACCATTAACTGCAAACCACCTAAATAACAAGGCGCAACATTGTCGTAATGTAAGCTGCCACTGATTTGCGCTTCCATTTGTCCGGTCATTTTCAACACGGTTTTTTCATCAAAACTAAAACTTTGAAATTTTTCATAAAAGGCATTAAGCCCGGCAAGCGCTGCTACCACTGAACACGCACTTGAACCTAAACCACTGCCCACTGGCATTTTTTTATCAAGGGTCATTTGTACTGGCACAACAGTTTGATTTTCGGCTAATAACGCTTGATTAAATAACTGTAAGCATGACCAAACAATATTGTCTTCTTTCGCTTTAGGTAGCTTATTGGCAAAGGCACCGACAACTACTAAGCTGTCAACTTGTGCGCCCTCAACTGAGCTTTCCACGGCTCTCTCCACAGTGACGACATCACCTAACAATGTGCCATCTATAGGCTTAACCGCCAAACCTAAGACATCAAAGCCAACACTGACATTACCAATTGAGGCCGGTGCAAATACTGACACCGCTTTTTTATCTAGCACTTCTTTAGTCGAACACTCGCCACTCGCGACTTGATTAGTGGTCATTAGTGCTGCTGCTCCCACGCCAAAGTTCTTAGAATATCACCAAACACACCCGCCGCGGTTACTGCAGCACCGGCACCATAACCACGTAAAACAAAAGGTAATGGTTGATAATAACGACTGTGAATTGCTAACGCATTTTCGCCATCTTTAACACTATAAAGTGGGTGACTGCTGTCAACGGCTTCAATAGAAACTTGGCATTTGCCATCAACAATATTACCAATATAACGTAATACCTTGCCTTCGGCTTTTGCGGCTTCACAACGGGCACTTACAACACTATCAAGCTTAGTTAGGTTATTCATAAATTCATCAACATTACCACTGTCATCAAAATCATTGGGTAATACTGATTCAATATTAATGTCAGATAATTCTAATTGCATACCAGACTCACGCGCCATAATTAACAATTTACGGGCAACATCCATACCGCTTAAATCATCACGAGGATCTGGCTCAGTAAAACCATTTTCTTTAGCGATGGCGGTTGCTTTAGATAACGACATACCTTCATCAAGTTTACCAAAAATGTAAGAAAGCGAGCCAGAAAGTACACCTTCAAAGCGTTGCAATTGATCACCTGCTTTAATTAAATTTTGCAAGGTATCAATAACCGGTAAACCCGCACCCACGGTTGTTTCATATAAAAATCGACGATTGGTTTTTTGTGCTGTTGAACGAAGTTCTTGATAATACTGCCATGAATCAGTATTAGCCTTTTTGTTCGGGGTAACAACATGAAAGCCCTCAGCGAGGTAGTCCACATAGCTCATTGCTAACGCTTCATTTGACGTTGAGTCAACCAACACTGGGTTGATTAAATGATTATCACGTACAAATGCTTTGATATTTTCAGCATTAACGGCAAGTGCTTGACCGTTTTCTACACCTTGGGTCATGGCATCTTGCCAGTTATCAAGATCAATGCCTTCTTTATCAAATACCATGCCTTTAGAGTTGGCGATACCATATACTTTTAAGACAATATTTTGTTCTTTCAAGCTATTTTGCTGACGAGATATTTGAGCAATTAACTCACTACCGACAACGCCACAGCCGACTAGAAACACATCAATGGTTGGCTTGTGAGAGAAGAAGTTTTGATGGCTAACTTTCATGGCATCGGTACATTTTCGCTGCTCAATGACCACAGAAATACTGCGCTCTGAGGAATCTTGTGCAATGGCGACTACGTTGACGCGCGCTTGAGCAAGAGAGCTAAAAAACTTAGCAGCTACGCCACGTTGATGATGCATACCATCACCAACAAGCGACACAATTGATAATTCACCTTTTAGCGCTACTGGTTCAAGTAAACCATTAAGCAGTTCAAGCTCAAATTCTTCTTTTAAATTTTGCTCAGCACGTTGTGCATCGCTAGAGTAAATACAAAAACTAATGCAATACTCGCTAGATGATTGACTAATTAATACTAAGGAAATGTTTTCTCTACTCATGGTCGCAAATACACGGCTTGCCATGCCCACCATACCTTTCATGCCGGGGCCAGAAACATTAACCATGGTTAAATCATCGAGGTTTGATATTGCTTTAACACGCTTTTGTTGATCATTTTCATTAGAGATCAACGTACCTGGTGCGGCAGGATTACTAGTATTTTTGATCAAGCAAGGAATATGATACTGGGCAATGGGGCCGATAGTTTTTGGATGTAAAACACTGGCACCAAAATAAGATAATTCCATGGCTTCTTGATAAGATAAATAATCAAGTAACTTGGCTTCTTTGATCATACGTGGATCAGCGTTATAAACACCATCAACATCGGTCCATATCTCACAACATTCTGCTTCCATGCAAACCGCTAACACCGCGGCTGAATAGTCAGAACCATTACGACCTAATGTAGTGATGCGACCTTCGTTACCATCTTGGTCAATACTCATACCAATAAAACCAGGCATAAGAGCAATAGGGTTTAACTTATCATAGTGAATAGCAAACTTTTCTTTTGATAGCACTAAATCTGCAACCGCATTCAATGACGACTGATTGGTGAAAAGAAATCTTTCTGGTGATAGCAGGGATACTTGTAAGCCTGATGATTGTAGTACTGAGTCTAAAATTGCCACACTCAGTCGTTCCCCGGTACTGATAACACGAGCACGGATATGATCAGGGCAATAAGTCAACATAGTAGCGCCTTGCATAAAACGCTGCAGTTGCTGCTCATAATTGACTAACGCTTGCTCACAATGTTGAGAATTAAAGTCAGTTAAACTTGCCGATAAATCATCAATAATAGTGGTGATTGCGCGTTTAAAGTGACCTAAATCGGTAACTAATTTGGCTTCATCAGTAATATTTTCGGCCATGGCAACTAAGTGATTAGTGACGCCTTGCGGGGCAGAAACTACCACAGCAATATTTGATGATTGGCTTTTATCTTTGATAATGTCAGCAACTTGACGAAAACGCTCAGCTGAAGCCAGTGATGAGCCACCAAATTTAAGTACACGCATGATTTTTTCCTTTCTTAAAAACAAAAAAGCCCGTAACCTTTTCAGGTCACGGGCTTCGATAAAATTGTTACTTTTTACACGTTAGCCAGCGACCGCCATCCCAATTCGGGTGGTGGTGATAATAATAGTAATGTGGCTAGTAGTAATATTCATGACAGCTAAAGTGCCTGAATTGCGGCCTAGTGTCAACCTTTATTGGCACACCAAAAGCAGAATAAAAAGTTATAGGCTATGCATAATTATACAAGAACACCCGCACCCGCACTGGCAAAAATAACCGGTCAAGTTAGTATGCGCCTAAATAAGGCAACTAATTACCGAGTAAATAATAAAGACTGGCAACAGAAAGCGAAGCCGATGCTATATAAATAAAGGTCAGACCTAGGCTATAAGTATTAAGTTTCATCACTATTCCTCTTTATAATCATTTAAAAGTACGTGTCAATTAATTATGCTTTATACCCATGATAGTTCAAATATAGTTCAAATATAGTTCAAATATAGTTCAAAGATACTTCAAAGCATTGAAATACTAAGAAATAAGCTAATTTCATGCCACTATATTTTTGGTGGGCAAATGCTAAAGCAAACAGCACAGTAGTTTGCAATAAATGCTTAACTGAATATAAAAGGTTGGTATGAAACTTATAGCCGCTGGATTCATTGATATGAACTGTAAATTTAAGGCAGTCGCCAAAGTAGTTGTGACTGGTTATCTTTAAGCCACTGCTTAGCTTGTAAGTAATTGGGGAAATGTATAGCAACGAGTTGCCAAAAATCGGCAGAATGATTTAAAAAACGTAAGTGACATAGCTCATGCACCACAATGTAATCTATAACATCATCAGGTAGCATCATCATTAAGTAATTAAAGCTGACCTCGCCATTACTGTTACAACTTCCCCATCTAGCACTATATTGCCGAATTTTAATACCTTTGGGTTTTAGCTGTGTTAATTCACTATAGTGACTAACTTTTGACAGGATAATGCTTTGCGCTTGCTGTTTAAAATAGTCTTGCAAGCGCTTTTTGACCGCCATGCGAAGTAACTGTTCATCATCAAGCTTAGTGGCATAACGTTTAGCCAACACTATGTTTAGCTCTTGTTTTAGTTCTGATTTCAGTGCTGGTTTTAGCTCTGAGTTTAATTTTAGATTTTCAGATGAGTACTCTCTCAAAAAGATCTCAGCACGACTTGCGAAAGAAATATGCAAGCGAACTACTTGCCCTAAAAAAAGCAGCTTGTCACCGTGATTAAAGCCGCAACATTGCTGGTTAAGCTGTGATTGCTCTATCACCTTAGCTTTGAGCCAAGCTGACTTTTCTTGCACTAAGGCATTGATGATTTTTTTATCAACATAGTAGGGTGCCCTAACTAACACTTTCCCTTGTTTTACTTGCAGGGAAAGTGTTTTACGACGAGCACTTCGAACTACTTGGTAATCAATCATCACTTAACGCTTAGCTAGCTTCACTTAATTTTGGCGCTGCGGACGTTTTTTTTGCTGGCTTTTCTGTCGTCTTAGCGGTTGGCTTTTTCACTGTTTCTTTAACAGCCTTACTGGCTGGTTTTTTCGCCAGCAAAGCCACCAAAACATCATCTCGGTGTTGCGCTAAATAAATACTAAGCTCTTCATTAGCCACATCACTTAGTTCTACAGGAGAATTTGCAAAGACTTCAGCCAAATTATCAGCCATATCCAACATTTTGTCATATTCATCTGCTGATTTCTTATCCATAAATGTTTTTGCCTCCAGCCCGTGTCTAATGACGACAAATCTACTTTCAACTGCCATTGTTATTCCTTAGTCATGTTAAAAGAAAAGGTTAAAATTAGTTATACCCACTCTATACAGAGCATACCACGCCCAAACCAAAACTGTATATAACAACAGTTATTTTTTTGTTTTAAATCAAAAAGCATGGTTACCTAACCACTTTTCATCTCACGTTAAATTGCATCTACAAAGTTTTTCGTATGTCTATTTATTAACAAATGTAAAAATTTTGAAACAATCAAATGCATGTATTATTCACATCAAAATAATAATCAATAACTTAGTAGCTTTTGTGCAAAAAAAACAGTGTTTTTACTTACATCCACAAGCAAAGTGTTAACAACCTTTTACCAAAAATAATCCACTATTATATGGCGTGTTGCATTTTAGCAGCATAACCAATAAACATTATGGAGAATATTATGAAAGCATTAAAAACTACTCTTATCGCACTTGCCACAGCGGTTCCTGCTTTAACTTTTAGCTTACCTAGCCAAGCAGCAATGAGTTCTTATATGGAAACGGCATTGATTGATGTTTGCAAAGCCGCAATGAGCAATAAGGTATATAGATTAAACAGTACCTCTAAGTCATATCGCTTAAAAGATAAAACTATCGCTTTGAAAGTGGTGTGTAATGGCGATGACATTATTAGCTTTGCTGAACGTCATGGTGCAGATAAAACCGCAGCAAAATTACAAAAAAGCATAGGTAATGTTAGCATTATTGATACCGCTGCCACCGAAAAACTAAGTGTCACCTTCACCGAATAATCATTAACAGTGTTAACTAGATGGGAAACCTATAACATGTCATATTAAACAAGAGCACTCACCTATAGCATTGGGTGCTCAGTTTAATCACCAAATAGCCTTTCAAACCAAGAACGGCTATCTACTTTCTCTTTCAAACAAGTTGTTTGCAAATGAATACCTAAAGATATCGCTGGATAACTTTTGGTGCCCTCACACTCATTAGTCACGGCATTACCAGTTTGCTGTTCAAACAAAGTTAAAGCAATAGTGGTTGGCTTGGTATTGACTTTGTTAGCCACCCCTTGCCTTTTCATATAATCCGCAAACAATACCAAGGCACCGCTACTACCCGTTAATCCGGTTGATGCATTGTTATCTTTACCTAACCAAGTCGTCACTAAATGCTTATTATCATAACCAATAAACCAACTATCACGCAGATCATTACTGGTACCCGTTTTCCCGGCAATATTGGCTTCTTTAATACGCCAAGCAAGCGACCTCGCCGTGCCTGTTTTTGTCACTTCCGTAAGAGCATAATCCATTAAATAAGTCGTATTCGGTGATAATATTTGTTTCGGTTCATCTTCAAATTGCCATAGTGTTGAGCCACTTTTAGAGATGATTAAATTAACGGCATGCGCTGTTAACAAGTGACCTTGCTTAGCAAGCGGTAAATACAGCTGATTAATTTGCCACGGTGACATATTTATAGCCCCTAAAAGCATTGATGGGCGAGTAATAATCTCTTTATTATAACCGAGTGAACGCATGGCATTAGCGACATTATCTAAACCTAAGCTCATGCCCAAATTCACCGTTGGAATATTCAACGACTTCACCAAACCATCAATGAGTGGCACTTGACCTCGGTATTTGCCGTCATAATTCTTTGGTTGCCATCTTTTTCCTTGGCCACTACTTAAAGTGATTGCCTTATCGCCCAATACTGTCGCAAGATTATATTGCTCATAGCGCTCTAATGCTGCCCAATAAATAACGGGTTTAATTAAGGAGCCAATAGGGCGATTAACGTGTAAAGCACGATTAAAGCCAGCATAGCCACTTTGCTTATCAGCCACTAAAGCGCGAACTGCAGCCGTTGCGATATCAGTAACTATCATCGCCGCTTGCAAGTCTTTTTGTTGGTACTGTTCTTCTAATGCGAGCAGTTGACGGGCAACACTTTCTTCAAGCAATTGCTGACTATAATGTGAAAAACCAGTAAAAACTCGAATGCCCGATTTTTGCTGGCTATTATTCAGTATTTGGCTCAGTTCTCTTTTCACTAACTGCAAGTATGCAGGATAATTTTGGCTTTTGAAGCGTCGCTGTCCTCGAATAGCTAGTGGTGCAGTAACAGCTTGTTCAAACTCTTGTACTGATAGTAAATTTTGCTCAAACATTAGCCGTAAGATTAAGTCGCGTCGGGTTTTCGCTCTTGTGGGGTGTCGCCACGGATCATAATAACTTGGCCCTTTTACTTGTGCAATTAACAGCGCGATTTGGGCGTTATTCAATGCTGCGAGAGTTTTACCAAAATAGAATTTTGCCGACAAGCCAAAGCCATAAATACCATTGGCATAATGCTGCCCGAGGTAAACTTCATTAATGTACGCTTCAAGTAATTGATCTTTGCTATAACGCGCTTCAATAATAAGCGCCATAAGCGCCTCTTTAAACTTACGAGATAACGTTCTTTCACGGGTTAAAAACATATTCTTAACCAGTTGCTGAGTAAGCGTGCTGCCACCTTGTACAGTGCGACCAGCAAGCAGGTTACTGTATAAAGCACGTAATATTCCTAAGGGTGAAATACCTTGATGATGGTAAAAGTCACGATCTTCGATCAAGAGCAGTGTATCAAGTAGTTGCGTAGGTATGCTCTCCAGCGACATTAAAACACGATCTTCTTTATTATTAGGGACAAGGCGAGCCAATAAAATAGGTTCAAGCTTAAGCGTGCTAACAGCGGTATTTTCAACAAATAAGCGACTGATTTCACCTTCATCAAATTCAATCATCAACTTAACGGCAGTGTTAGTATCTCCTGCTTGCATATTAGGAAAATCAAAAGCGCGACGGTAAATAATTAAACGCTTTGACGACGAGGAAAATTGCCCGGGTGAGTGCGTTATCGCTACTTTTTGATAATCATTAAGTTTAAGTGCTTTACTCAATTGAATAATATTTTTAGTATCACCAAGGTGCAGTGTTTCTATTTGACCATAAATTTGTGCCGGTACTTGCCAACGTTGGCCTTCAAATTTCTGCTGAACCTTAGCATCAAGGTAAATGGCAAAAAGGACTAGAGTAAAAATAAGGGCAAGTAGTAGTTTTGCACTACTAATAAAAGCCCAACGAGACCAAGATGTTCGCGTTTCTTGCTTCGATGATTTACTGATTTTTTTCTTCGTGGTCATTGACTCTGGTCATCCTAATTTTTACTTTTTATATTATTTTCTATATGACGTTTAGTTTTATTCGTTGCTTTAGCGTTGGCAGGATCATCAGGCCAGTAGTGTTTCGGGTATTGTGATTTCATCTCTTTTTGTACTGCTTTGTAGCTACCTTGCCAAAACTGCGCCAGATCTTGCGTAACTTGAATAGGCCTTTGTGCGGGTGATAATAATTCTAACAATAACGGAATACCTTGTTGACCATTTATTCCTCCAATACAAGGAGTTTGTGTTGAACCATATAATTCTTGCATGGGCATAGCCACTTTCGGTGATTTTTCATTGGCATAAGTAATAGAACAATGACGACCTGTAGCACCAATATAAACACTAGGTGCTGCCTGTTTTAAAAGTTGTTGTTGCTGATAATCTAATTGTGACAATAACATTGCCGATAAATCTAGCTTAGCTAGCTTGACCGTTGACTTTATTTCTCCAACAAAAGGGCTAAACCAATCAGCTAAGTTTGCCAATAAACTTTGGTCACTAATGTCGATTAGTTCATATTGAGGAAAGAAGGTTGTTAACCATTGCCAGCGTTTTTTCAACGCCAGATCTTTGTTTTGCCAGTTAAGAAAACTTAAGCCTTTACGCGTGATTAACTCACACCACATTTGCGCTATATGGTCTGTCGTTAAGTTATTTTTACTGATGCTTTCCTGCAAGATTAACGCAGCTAACTTAGTTTGTGAGCGGGCAATAATTTTACCACTAAGATCATCAAATACGGCGACTTCTTGCTTGGTGATTTGCTCACCATTTCGATCAGAGAAGACTTGCTCTATCTGTGATAAATCAATACTTGCCGCTAAACGAACTCGCAATACATTTTTAAATTGCATTAAATCGGCGATAACTAAAAATTTTTCACCGGCTAGTACATCCTGTTCATCAAGAGCGACCCCCTTACCGTTGGCGCAAACAAAATCGCCAGACGAACCTCGCGCTTTGGCGACTCGCTCAGGGTAAGCATAAGCGAGTAACAAGCCAATACATTCAGTAGGTAAAGCACTCCCGGCTAAGACATTAATATTATTCAATTGCACACGATGAGCTAAATTTTTAACTTGCTTAACTATGCTAGCAAACACACCATAAGGCTGGCTAAATTTTGACATAATTATGTTTACGCGCTGAGCAATATCGCAGTCAAATCGACTTTGCTGTGCTGCTAATATATCTCGCTCCTCTAATAAAGCCGCCAAAATACAGGCTAAGAATGTCAACTTATCAGTAGATGTTTTCACCGAGAGGTGATGCGTCGAAAGATTCTGTGCTGAAAGTATCATACGGGCAAAACGTGGATGACAAGAAAACAGCGCCACTTGCTCACCACGTTGAGTAAGCTTATTTTGTTGATCAACAATGGCTAAATTTTGTAGCTCTTGCCATGCTTGACGCTCTTTTATTGTTGACGGCAGCTCTAACAGTGGTATTTCGGCTAAACTAGTGACTCCCCAACGAGCAACTTCTATCAATGTCGGCAGTAAATCTGCCTGCTGAATATCATTAATACTTTGCTCTGGCCTGCGCTCAAAGTCGTCTTTAGCATATAAGCGAATACACTGCCCAGCCATTAATCTACCTGCACGCCCTGCTCTTTGTATCGCTGATGCCTTGGCAATTTGCTGCTGTGTTAGCTTGTTCATCAAACTGGCATTGTCATAAATAGCCACTTTTTCAAAACCGCAATCTATCACCATATTAACCCCTTCAATAGTTAAAGATGTTTCGGCAATATTGGTTGCTAATACCAGTTTTCGCTTACCTAATTCACAAGGTTGAATCGCTTGCTGCTGCTGTTTTAAGGTCAGGTCTCCAAACAATGGACACAAGAGTAAGTCATCCGGACAATATTGACTAACCGCTTGTGCGATAAAGCGAATATCTCCAACACCAGGCAAAAATACTAAAGTAGAGCCTTGATGCGCTAACGCTTGCTGTTTTATCACGCTAATAGCATGGTCTCGCCAACGTTGAATATTAACCGGGGCAATATAAGTGAACTCAACAGGAAAACACCGCCCTTCGCTAGTCAACACTTTGGCATCTGGCAGCGCCTTTGCCAAAGTGTTGATATCTAAGGTTGCCGACATCAATAGTATTTTAAGATCGTCACGTAAACCTTGTTGCACATCTCGCGTTAAAGCATAAGCAAGGTCGCCATGCAATGAGCGCTCATGAAATTCATCAAAAACCACTAATGCACAGCCACTCAACTCGGCATCATGCTGAATTATTTGCGTTAAAATTCCTTCAGTGATCACTTCCAAACGGGTATTTTTAGAAACTTTGCTGTCGTTTCGCAAACGATAACCCACCGTATCGCCAACCTGTTCGTTTAGTTGTCTGGCTAAATAAGTCGCAATATTTTTCACCGCAAGTCGACGAGGTTGTAGCAAGTAAATTTTTTGTTCTAAAAACTCAGTCAGTGCTAACAGCCACAAAGGCAAACACGTTGACTTACCAGCGCCTGGAGGTGCAGATAAAATCACAGTATTGTGCTGAGTTATGGTTTGACAAAATTGTGATTTAATCGCCTCTATGGGCAATGGTGCTGTGATTGACATAAAAAACGAAGCGGTATGAAAATTAGCAACATGATAACAACTTTTTATCACTTACGGTTAATGTCAAATAGATAAAATAGCTAAGCTGTTGATCTTGTCTATAATAATGATAATACAATATGGGAAGGATTTGTTAGCTATGAATGATCACAATAACAACAGCGTTGAATTTTGTTTTCTCGCTGAGCCAACCGATGTGAATTTTGGCGGAAAAGTTCACGGCGGCATGGTAATGAAATGGATTGATCAAGCCTCTTATGCTTGTGCGGCAAAATGGAGTAAACGCTATAGCGTCACCGTATCAGCCAACGGCATTCGCTTCATTAGGCCAATACTTGTTGGGCAAATGGTCTCAGTTACCGCACAGATAGTTTACACTGGCCGCTCTAGCATGCATATTTATGTGGTCGTACGCGCTCGAGACCCCAAAGAAGATAGTACCGTCATCACCAATCGTTGTTTTATCACTTTTATGGCAACAGATGAAAGTGGTTACCCCGTCAAAGTCAAGAAATTTGCCGCTGAATCAGAAGAAGAAAAAATGTTAGAGCAAGTCGCCATGCATGCCAAAGATTTTGCCAAACAGCTCGATCGAGACTTTGAAGAAAAACTTGGCTGGAAATAACATCGGCATAAAACACCGACCAGTGGTAACTACATAAAGTTAAAAACAAATATAAACTTGCAAAGAAAATACAATATGCTTACTTGGCAAACGGTTAAAAACTTGTTATCAATACCGTTCGCAAATTTCTTTTAAAAACCGGAGTTAGCATGCAAAACTTAACACACGGAAGTTACAGTATTGAGCAAGAAAACAACATTTTACTCGTTGATGCTCAAGGTCCTTTTAATGAAATTACCGCCAAGAAATACCACCAAGACATTGAAAATTACACTAAAAAAATGAGTGGTAGCGCTTGGGGCTCCCTTGTTTTATACCGAGGCAACGGAGTATTTACTCCTGATGTTGAGCAAAGTTTAACTGATACTACCCATTACAGAGTAGAAAATGGCATGGTAGCTATTGCAGCAGTAATTAATGACACCGCCTACGCAGACATTTTACAAATGCAATTACAACGTATTTACCAAAGTTGTCAAATTCAATTCAATTTTTTTAGTGATTCAAATAATGCCAAAATTTGGTTAGACAGTTTTATCAACGAATACGACCAGTAGATGCAAAGCAATTAAAAAGCAGTATTCTGTTAGTCTGACAACTTTACTCATCATTTAATTAAATGATGAGTAAAGTAAAAAACCCGCAGTTACCATCAATACCCCCCCATTAATTGATTAAAAAGCTTTAACCTCAACTCACTGCTTAACAGTACCGCTGCTTTATGCCCTAATACCGACCAAGAAAAAAGCGAAAAATAACACACGACAAAATAGACCGATGTAAAAGTCAAAAACGCTTGATGATTGTTTGGTACAGAAAATAAAGAAACGCCAGCCATACAAGCTATCCATGCCTTAGGGTTTAACCATTGCAATAAAAAACCTTGTATAAATGTTGGTTGTTTATGCTCTTTAATATCTAACTCTGCTTTTGATGTCATCATGAAATATCCCATATAAACAATAAATAGCGAACCCGCTATGGCTAGATATTTAAGAAAGTAGGGATATAAATCAATGACTTTTGAAAACCCTAAACCAACGAATAACAATAATAATGTAAAGCCAATTGCTCCACCTGACACAAACGAAAACGTTTTACGTATCCCATAACTTGCTCCTGAAGATACAATAACCATATTCACTGGTCCTGGAGAGATTGACATAGCCAATGAGAATGAAAACATTGCGATCAATAGCGACATAAGTTTTCCTATATTTTTTTGTACACTATATAGCTATTTTATTAACAAGATAAGATACTATAATTCAACTTCACTGTTCTAAATACGTTAATAAAAATACAAATGATAGATGAATTACGATCAATGGCTATTTTTGCTGAAACGATAAAGCAAGGTTCTTTTCGAGCGGCTGCAAAAGAACTAAATCTTTCACCTTCTGTGGTTAGCTATCAAGTGACTCAATTAGAAAAATCGGTAGGTACCGTTTTAATTTACAGGTCAACTAGAAGTTTGTCGTTAACATCTGAAGGGCGAGTGTTATATCAATATGCTTTAACTATGATCCAAGCCGCACATCAAGGCTTAAACCAAGTAACTTTAGAAAAACAAGAGTTAAGAGGTACTTTAACCCTCACGTTACCTTCTGCCTTAATCAAATCAAAAATAACTAAAAAAATATCTCAATTTAGCAAATTACATCCTTATCTGAATTTTAAATTATTTTATACCGATAATAGACAAGATTTAATTAACAAAGGCATTGATTTAGCTTTTAGGGCGGGAGCAATGACTAACAGTAACCTTAAGTCTAAGCGAATCGGAGCAATTAATAGAAAGTTGGTCTGTTCTTATGGCTATTGGCAAGAAAATAAAAAACCAATTTCCCCTCAAGATTTAACAAAGTGGCAGTGGATAAAATTAACAATGCTGCCAAATAACAGAACTTTGGTAAATTCTACCGGTGAAAAGTGTGAAATTAATTTTGAAAGCAATATCAGCGTGAATAGCGTTGAAGCGATGACTCAGCTGTGTATTAATGGCGCAGGTATAGCTACTCCTCCCGATTTTTTAATCGAAAGAGAACTTAAAAATAATGACCTAGTTGAATTGTTACCAAATTGGCAAGTAGAGCCCATTCCTCTATATGCAGTTTGGCCGAGTAATATTTTTCAAAATAGTAGTGCAAAACGTTTATTAGATTTTTTACTATGAAAAGCGCTGCGGGCTCTCGATGCAATGAGCGCGTAAGCCGCTAAAATTATGCCAATCACCATAGACGATGTGATTATTAAGATCGAAAACTGTAAATGAGTATCTATTTCAGGGTTCATAAATTGAGGTAGAAAAGCCATATAAAAAATTATCGCTTTCGGATTTAAAAGTGAAGCAAGAAAACCAGCCTTGAAGCTAGCCAAAGTTACCTAGCGTCATGGCTGCACCCTACACTGTTTTGCACTCAGATTTAATCCTAACCTTACCCAAACTTGTTGCCCTACATATAGCAAAGATGATCGATATTGAAATTTATTCACCGCCAATTTTCATTCCTAACTATCAGCTAAACATATACTGGCACAAACTAAATGCCAGTAAAACGAGTCATCATAGTTGGTTAAGCCAATTGGTTAGCCAACTATGATCTAGGCCTCATTGGTAATGATATGGATATGGATTTTCGTCAGAGGGGAAGTGTCATGCACTAAAATGATGGGTTTAAATAGCCAAAATAGCGCTGTAAATATTTATGTCATGAATGTTTCGTTAATGCATACGAGTTTAGTGACTGTAACGAATAAATTTGCGCTTTATGTCGCATGAACTGAAATTGGCGATTTAAGAGCCCATCACGTAAAATGATAAAAATTTCACTCATAATGCTGTTCAATGAAACTTAATTTAAAAAAAGCGACATTAATTAAACGTTATAAACGCTTTCTTGCCGATGTTATTCTTGAAGATGGCACAGAAACCACTATACATGTCGCTAATACTGGCGCGATGACTGGTTGTGCTGAGCCTGGTGATACCGTGTGGTATAGCACCTCTGCTAACCCAAAGCGTAAATACCCCTTTAGTTGGGAGCTTAGCCAAACAAAGAATAATCATTTTATTTGTGTTAATACCATCAAAGCGAATCAACTCGTTGAGGAAGCGCTGACGGCTAATATTATCACTGAACTTGCGGACTACTCCTCAATACAGCGGGAAGTAAAGTACGGTAATGAAAGCAGTAAAATTGATTTTTTCCTTTCAAGCTCAGAAAAAACAGATGTTTACCTTGAAGTTAAAAGTGTAACGTTATTAGAAGGTGAACAAGGTTACTTTCCCGATGCCGTCACCACGCGTGGACAGAAGCATTTGCGTGAACTCATAGCAATAGCGCAACAGGGTCAACGAGCTGTTTTGCTGTTTGCGGTATTACACTCAGGCATTCATTCGGTAAAAATAGCCAAACATGTTGATAAAAAATATAATGACTTAATTATTGAAGCACAAATAGCGGGTGTTGAAATTATCGCCTATAAGGCAGAAACTCAACTGAGCCAAGTGTCCGCTGAAATAATGATAACGCAAGCGATCCATTGTATAATTTAATCGACTTTTAAAAGATAATGATTGACGAACCCTAGCAAAACTTGCTAAAAGAGCTTGCTCTTAAAAAAAGACAATAAAGATAATAACAACATGAAATCAACCATCAAACACAACCCGTTGATTACAAAGAGATTATTATTTATTTTCCACTTTTCTTACTGGAAACCTTGTTTTTTATTAAAGGGAATACAATATAGACCTGATATTTTAGGTCTATTATAAATATACTCGCTGTACTTGCAGAGACAAGATTCAAGCAAAACGAGTATTATATTGGCACTTACAACCAAGTAATAGTTAATTGATGTCTTCATCAAACAACCTTGGTCTTTGTAGCATTAGGAGATAAAGCATGCCAACAGGTAAAAATAAAACGTTAGGTTTAATGGCATTAGCGGGTGTAAAACCCTACGTAGAAAAAGCTAATGAAGAGTACATGGGTACCCCACAGAAAGAGCATTTTAAAAAGATTTTAGATGCTTGGCGTGTACAACTTCGAGAAGAAGTTGATCGTACTGTAACTCACATGCAAGATGAAGCGGCAAACTTTCCAGATCCAGTAGACAGAGCGGCTCAAGAAGAAGAGTTCAGCCTTGAACTACGTACTCGAGATCGTGAACGTAAACTTATCAAGAAAATTGAAAAAACCTTGCAGTTGATTGAAGAAGACGAATTTGGCTTCTGTAAGTCTTGTGGTATTGAAATTGGTATTCGCCGTTTAGAAGCACGCCCTACAGCCGACCTTTGTATTGAATGCAAAACTTTAGCTGAAATTAAAGAGCGTCAAATGGCTGGCTAAGCCATTGAATACGAAAAACGTTAAAGTACAAGCACAGCAAAACAAGCGACCAGCCCCTGTTAATCAACAAGGGTATCGTGGTCGCTTTGCTCCCTCTCCTTCTGGTTTACTCCACTTCGGTTCATTAATTGCGGCTCTTGCTAGCTTTTTAGACGCCAAGGCACATATTGATGACAGCGGCAATGGTGGTAAATGGCTAGTTCGACTAGAAGACATTGATCCACCTCGTGAACAAGCAGGCGCTAGCGCCGATATTTTAACGACCCTTGACGCTTTTGGTTTGCATTGGGATGGGCAGGTTCTTTACCAAAGTCAGCAATCTGAACGATACAAACATATCTTGAACGACTTGCAGCAACAAAAATTAAGTTATTACTGTCATTGCACGCGTGCTGAAATTAAAGCCCTTGGTGGCATTTATCAAGGTCATTGTCGCTCTTTAAACCAAGCTGAGCAAAATGCTGCTACTCGACTGATCAACCAACATGGTATTCACCAATTTACTGATATATTTCAAGGACAAGTTCTTTGTGACAGAGGCCTGGCAGCAGAAGATTTTATTATTCATCGCAAAGATGGTTTATTCGCCTATCAATTAGCCGTGGTTCATGATGATATTTATCAAAATATTACTCATGTGATCCGCGGTTGTGATTTGCTTGAGCCAACAGCGCGGCAGTTAACTTTATACACTACGCTCAATAAACAGCTTCCTAAATACGGTCATGTGCCATTAGCCACCACGAAGCAAGGTTATAAACTTAGTAAGCAAAACAAAGCGCCTGCTATTGATAATAGTAATCCACAGCCCGCACTCATTGCTGCCTTGGCGTTTTTGGGGCAAATGCCACCAGCAGAGCTACTTCATACGGGTGTTGATGACATTATTACTTGGGCTATTAAGCACTGGTCTAGAAACAAAGTACCTAAAAAACAAAAGATAAATTATGAACTTAAACTTTTCTGATCTTTCCGCAAACCAGCGTTATCACTTAATGACGCAAACCATCATTCCGCGCCCTATCGCTTGGGCATTGACTGATTCAAGTAATGGCTCTTTCAATTTAGCGCCTTTTTCTTATTTTACCGCCGTGGCTAGCGCGCCACCGATACTCATGCTGTCGGTGGGTAAAAAACCTAACGGTGACAACAAAGATACGCTGATTAACGTTATCAATAACGAAAAAATGGTCATTCATATTGCCTCCGCGCAACATGCACCGTTGGTGACACAAACTGCCCAAACCCTAGCGCACGGTGAGTCAGAGCTTAGTAAAGCAGAGTTAGTAACCACTGAGTTTACCGGCTTTTCTTTACCAAGGTTAGCGCAATGCGACATTGCTTATGGCTGTGAACTTTATGAAATAAAAGAGCTTGGTGAGGTAGCACAAAGTTTAATTTTTGTTGAAGTTAAGCAATTATATATTAATGACCACGTTGCTGACGTTGATGTCGATGCTCATGGAAAAGAAAGAATTAAAGTGCATGCCGATAAAGTAAACCCATTAGCTCGCCTTGGTGGTGGTGAATATGCCGCCATTAATGAACCTTTTAATATTGTCAGACCCAAATAACTTTGTATTTATTCAGCTTAGAAAAATTTACCACAGAGAGCCCTCTGCGAAGCATTACGGCTCGGTGGTGAGCAGTTGCATAACCTTTACATACATTCAAATTCAAATACAGAAAAGGAAACACCATGACTGAAACTATCGTAATAACAGGCGCTAACCGTGGCATAGGCTTAGCCATGGCTGAAATTTGTCAGCAACGTGGTGATAAAGTTTATGCGCTTTGCAGACAAAGCTCATCACAGCTCGACTCACTTGGCGTAAATATTATCGACAAGGTCGACATTTCAACCGATGCCGGCATTGCCATAGCAAAAGCTGCTCTTGCTAATACAAAAATTGATTTGTTAATTAATAATGCTGGCATTTTACGCAATGAAAGCCTGCAAGACTTTAATCAGCACACCATAACTGAGCAGTTTAACGTTAACGCCCTAGCGCCACTTGCCTTAACACAGTCGCTATTAGCAAATTTTAGCGCCGGCAGTAAAATAGCCTTTATTACTTCCAGAATGGGCTCAATCACTGACAATGGCTCTGGTGGTCGCTATGGCTATAGAATGTCAAAAGCGGCACTGAATATTGGCGCTATGTCACTGGCTAAAGACTTAGTCGACCCACAAATAGCGGTTGGCATTTATCATCCCGGTTATGTACAAACCGATATGGTTAATGCTACTGGCGAAACAAGCAACGGCGATATTAGCACCGAAGTTGCCGCACAGCGGTTATTAGGCTTAATGAGTGAATTAACCATGGAGGAGTCTGGCGTGTTTAGGCACTCTAATGGCGAAGTACTACCTTGGTAGCCTATTAATAGTATTAATTGCATTGATAGCAGCTATGATACCTGAAGCAGTGATGAGTAATTATCGCTGCTTTTTCATTCTCTTTCGTGCTTGATTACTGTATCATTACGCGAATATTTATCATAAATTTCCAGCCAAAAAGGTCTGCATCATCAAACGCGTTATCAACCTCTGCAAAAAAGTTTTAGGCTCAAGAGCAAATAAAACCAACAAAACAGTCACTACACTGAAAGAACCTATTGTGCTATCACGTGATCAGCACCCGGTATCTCGTCAATTTATGAGTTCAAGCGCCTTAAAAGTGTTATATCGGCTCAATAAAGGTGGTTACGATGCTTATCTTGTTGGCGGCGGTGTTCGTGATATTTTACTCGGACTAAAACCAAAAGATTTTGATATTGCCACCAACGCCACCCCTGAACAAATCAAAGCTTTATTTCGTAATTGTCGTTTGATTGGCCGCCGTTTTCGGCTGGCACATATTGTTTTTGGTCGAGAGATCATTGAAGTGGCCACCTTTCGCGGTCACCACGACAGCGCTAGCGATAAAGATCAACAAGACATAAAAACCTCCAAACAAAGTGAAGATGGCATGCTATTGCGTGACAATATCTACGGCAGCATAGAAGAAGATGCCGAGCGTCGCGATTTCACCATTAATGCCCTCTATTACTCTGCCAAAGACTTTAAAGTCTATGATTTTGCCAATGGCGTTAAAGACGTTGAAAACAAAATTATTCGCTTAATTGGTGATGTGGAAACTCGCTATCGAGAAGATCCTGTCCGTATGTTACGTGCCATTCGCTTTGCTACCAAGTTAGATATGGAGATAGAAGCTCAAACTAAAGCGCCCATCAAAACACTTGCACCATTGATGGCTAATATTCCTGCCGCGCGCATGTTTGAAGAGTTTCTCAAAATGTTTATTGCTGGCAAGGCTGTTGCCAATTTTGAACAGTTACGTGACTATCACCTATTTAAGTTTTTCTTTCCTGCGGTTGATCAAGCATTAGACAACAACGACGAGCTACTTGAGCGCTTTATCATACTTGCCATGGAAAATACTGATAAGCGCATTAACAATGACCAACGCGTAACGCCAGCGTTCTTATTTGCCGCTATGCTTTGGTATCCTCTGCAAAACTACATTAAACAAATCAATATCAATAATTCCTTGTCACCACAAGATACTTTTTTTGCCGCGCTCAATGAAATAATGCCAGAACAACAACGCAGCATTGCCATTCCTAAACGCTTTCAAGGCGTGATGAAAGATATTTGGATATTACAAGATAAGTTGGCGCACAGAGTCGGTAAAAAGGCCTTTAAAGCTTTTGAGCACCCTAAATTTCGTGCTGGTTATGATTTTCTCCTCCTGCGCAGCGAGATTGAATCAGACAATACTCAATTAGCCGAGCTAGCTCAATGGTGGACAGATTTTCAAGATGTATCACCAGAAGCACAATTGCAAATGGTAAAAGGCATTAAAGGTGAACAAAGTCGTCGACGCACACCAAGAAAACGTCGTAAACCTACCACTACATTTTCTACCGAATAAAACGCTTGAGTAACCTTTAGATGACAGTTACCAAAATTACTGCTTACATTGGCTTAGGCAGTAATTTATCTGAGCCTATTGCACAAGTTAAAAATGCGATTGATGAAGTTAAGCAATTAGCCCAATGTCAAGTCACCGCTATTTCATCTTTATACTTAAGCAAGCCCCAAATGGATAACCCGCAAGAGCAAGTGATTTCAGGAAGTACAGGAAGTACAAAATGACAACGGCTTACATTGGCTTAGGCAGTAATTTATCAGACCCTATTGAACAAGTGAAAGATGCGATTGATGAAGTTAAGCAGTTAGCTCAATGCCAAGTCACCGCTATTTCATCTTTATACTTAAGTAAGCCCATGGGTCCACAGGATCAAAATGACTACATTAATGCTGTTATAGCCATTGAAACCTCATTGTCTGCTATTGAATTGCTTGATGTCTTGCAGGCCATTGAAAATAGTGCCGGCAGAGTGCGTAAAGACAATCGCTGGGGCGCGCGTATTTTAGATCTCGATATCATTTTATTTGGTCATGAAGTCATCAATACCGAGCGTTTAACAATACCTCATTACGGCATGCACGAGCGCGAATTTGTTTTGTTACCATTAGCTGAAATAGCACCAACGCTTAACTTACCTAATGGCGAAACGGTAAAGTATTTGAGCCAAAATATTGCTAATAATGCCATGGTCAAATTAAGCTAACCTAAACTAGCGTAAGCAGCATATTGCAGTTGAAAAAAAATTATGCGAAAGTACGCCATTGAGTAATTACTCAACTCACCCAATTAACTCAACTGATTAACTCAGCAATGTATTGAGAACTGTATGGCTAAAATAACGACATCAACCTTGTTAAAAATGAAACAGCAAGGGGAAAAAATTTCAACTATTACTGCTTATGACGCAAGCTTTGCCAAGCTATTTGACCAAGCAGGTATTCACGCTATTTTAATTGGCGATTCGCTAGGCATGGTACTGCAAGGCCAAGATGATACGCTACCCGTTTCTATCGACGATATGGCTTATCATACTCAATGCGTTAAACGCGGTGTTGAAAACACGCTAATCATCGGCGATATGCCTTTTATGACGTACGCTACCACCGAACAAGCACTTACCAATGCCGCTAAATTAATGCAAGCTGGCGCTAGCATGGTAAAAATGGAAGGCGGCGCTTGGTTAGCTGATACCATAAAGTCCTTAGTTGAACGCGGTATTCCCGTTTGTGCACACTTGGGCTTAACTCCCCAATCTGTCAATGTTTTTGGCGGCTTTAAAGTGCAGGGTCGTGAAGATGCCCAAGCACAGCAGATGATAAAAGATGCTCAAATATTAGAAGCCGCTGGTGCACAATTATTGGTATTAGAATGTATTCCCGCGCCGCTAGGTAAGGCTATTGCTGAAGCGATTGCTATTCCAACTATTGGTATTGGCGCAGGTGGAGATACCGACGGACAAATATTAGTAATGCACGATGCCTTAGGTATTTCTTGTAGCTATATGCCTAAATTTTCACGTAATTTCATCAAAGAAACAGGCGATATTAAAAAAGCGATTGAGCTTTATATTAGCGAAGTTTCAAAGGGTAACTTTCCCGGTGAAGATCATATTTTTAAATAGTCACGAGTAAAAAATGAGTTTTTTAGTTACGGCTATCACAGCAACATGTTGATAGTCTAACTTTTTATCTCACCAGCTACTATTTTTGTATTTATTCAGCTTAAAAATTTTCACCACAGAGAGCACTGAGGCAGGTTATATGCTCCATGCATAACCTAAGTCACCTACATCCATGTAGGCCTTGCTGCGCACTACACCGAGCAGAACAAAGTCTTAGTGTCGGCTCGAAGAGCCCTCTGTGAGCATTGTGACTCGGTGGTGAACAGTTCGAATAAATGAGCACGGAAACCCAGCCCCGTAAGAGATGACCATGAACACAGTTGAAAATATTAAAGATTTACGCGCACAAGTCAAAACATGGCGTATGCAAGGTTTAACTATTGCTTTTGTGCCAACCATGGGGAACTTGCACGACGGTCATTTGGCGTTAGTCAAAGCAGCGCACCGTTATGCAGATAAAGTGATTGTTAGTATTTTTGTTAATCCTATGCAATTTGGCTTAAGCGAAGATATTGATAATTACCCAAGAACCTTAGCACAAGACAAAGCCAGTTTAATAACAGTGCATACTGACTTACTATTTACCCCCACCGCCGATATTATTTACCCGAAAGGGTTTGGTGAAAATAGTTATATTGAAGTGCCTAATATTTCAGATTTATACTGTGGCGCCAGTCGTCCGGGGCATTTTCGCGGTGTCGCTACCGTAGTATGTAAATTATTCAACCTAGTACAGCCCGATGTCGCTTGCTTTGGCTCGAAAGATTATCAGCAACTACAAGTAATAAAAACCATGGTCGAAGACTTATCAATGCCTGTTGATATCATTCCTGTAGAGATTATTCGTGAAAAGTCTGGCCTTGCCATGAGCTCACGCAATGGCTACTTAACTAAGCAAGAGTTAGCAATAGCGCCTGCCCTTTACCAAACGTTACAGTGGTTAAGCGAACAGTTACGTGCCAGCCATCAACCTAGAGACTATGCAGCGCTTGTAATGCAAGCCAGTGAACAAATAGAAAAATCAGGATTAAAGACAGACTACATTAACTTATGCCATGCCCAAACATTAGCGCCAGCAGCGCCTAATGACAAAGAGGTCGTTATTCTAGCTGCTGCCTACCTTGGCAAGGCAAGGTTAATAGATAACTTACCGGTGAGCTTGTAAGCTGATGTTAATTAGATTAATCAAACTTTAGCCGCCGCCAACAACTGCGGCAAAAAGTTTTCACTCTCTTGTGCTAACAAGCACTGCTCAGCTAATATATCTCGTAAGGTTTCTTTACTGGTTAATGGGTTGGCCAGTACCACTCGAAAAACAATCACTTTCTCATCATTATAACAAGCGACTTTAATTCGGGTACGAGAAACAAAAGAATGGCCATTTTCACGCTGACGCTTTTGAATGAACTTAGTGAGCTTTCCTAAAATCAAGTTAAGCTCAGCTTGCTGCTCCGCATCGGCTGCTGATAATAACCTTTGTACCGATGTTGGCACGTATCTATAGGTTAATAAACATAACTCAGGCTCAGTAACCAATTCAAAGTCTTCATGCTCGTTAATAATTTTGGCAAAGTATTTAGCTTTATCTATCGCTCGGTTAATCAACATTTCATAACCCGGACGACTAATAATATGTAAGCTGGCATACACTAACATTGCCATGCCCGAGCGAGAACCTTCTAAAGTGTGGCTACCTAAATCTTTTGAGCCTTTACGCAGTATATATTCAGCATGGTGTTCAATATCAGCCACAGAAGAAGGGTCTTTGAATACGACAACGCCCGCCCCCATAGGTACGTACATTTGCTTGTGAGCATCAATAGTCACTGAGTCAGCACGCTCAATACCATTAAGTAAATAGCGGTGTTTATTAGACAATAAAGTTGCCCCACCCCACGCAGCATCAACATGAAAATGACACTGATATTGCTCGGCAATATCCGCTATTTTATCAAGTGGATCAACATTACCAGTTTCTGTGGTACCCGCAACACCAACAATCGCCAATATCTTAATATTTTGCGCACTAAGCTGCTGACATTTTTGTGCTAATTTTTGACAATCTATTTTGTTATTTTCATCGGTTTCAATCGCAATAACACTATCTTGACCAATACCGAGAATATCCGCAGATTTTTGCAATGAGTAGTGGCCACGCTCTGAAGTCAATATAACTAAGTCTTGGTAACCGTAATGCTGCAAGGCGGCAAATAAACCAGAACGAGTAATGCCTTTAAAGTCACCATCCGCTTTAAGTAGTTTGTTACGAGCGACCCAAAGGGCGGTGATATTGGCGACAGTGCCACCAGAACAAAAAGCGCCTAAAGAATGCTGAGCGCTGTGCATCCAAGCTTGATAAAAACTCTCGTCTTCTTGATAGACCAAGTTATGCATCATGCCTAGTACTTGCCGCTCTAAGGGCGTAAAAGCTTTCGACGTTTCCACTTTCACTAAGTTTTGATTTAAGCCCACCATCAGCTTAGACAAAGGTAGAATAAAGGCAGGTAAAGCAGAAGTCATGTGACCAATAAAGCTGGGGCTGGCTGTATGTACCGATTGCGCCACCAGCTTATCTAACAGGTGATGAATGTGATCAGAAACAAATTCTGGTTGCTCAGGGATGCGTGGGCAAATAAAGTCTTGTTCAATATCCGTTAAAGCATTTTTGCTGGCAACAATACGATTATTTAAAAAACCGATAAGATTGTGAGAAATTTCTTGCTCAATGCGCCCTAACGTGGAGTCTGGCGCTTCAGCAATAGTGAAAATTCTATGTAAGGCTTCTGGTGTTGCTTGTGCAGTACGCTTCGACGTGATCATACGGATTCATTAAAAGTTATACATTTAAGCAGTGAACTTTAATAAAAAAACACTCAAATGTCTTCTACTTTCCGCGTAAAGAGTGCTGATAATAACTATAACGAAACTAATTAACCAATGAACTGGCGTAAATTAATCCTGCTTGTGTGCACATAACTAGGGTAAATATTATCATTAATATTTTACTTTTTACCGCTTTCATCATTAATTTCCTTTAAAAACATTGATTACAGTATTTATACTCAATGATTATGCCAACTAACTAATACTATGATTTTAAAGAAATTAATATATTTTGGTTTTTGCGGAATATTTAAAAGTGGTGAATATCACTATAAAATAGCGATTTAATAGGTGAACTTCATAAATAATGTTGAGTGTGTCAGCGAATAATGAAATTTAATCTATTGGTTTAGTTTATGGCTGCTCTAATATTTGAAAGTATCCTCCGGTATGGGCACTAAGATCATACCGGGGGCATGAGTAATACGGTGTTAAGGCAACAAGAGCCTAGAGCGGACGTCAAGGTTTTGTGAAGTCGTGATCATATTTGGGGTGATATTTAAGCAAAATTTTCTGCTCGCTTGTGAGGCAGGTGTAGGCTTATTGCTGCCTGTGGCGTTTTATCTCAGAACGCTAACTGATACCACATTGCGGACATTAGCATTTAATCAGTAGCGGTGATTTGGATTAGATTTTGTATCGAGTTTCCAATATTAAATATTTTTAACAGTAAAAAATGTTTCACTTGTTTTTTTACCATCAATAAACGCTTCAAATTTCCAAGTTCCAACAGAATCAAGTCCTTTTTTAAACTTATACGAGCATGACCAGACCATAGAGTAACTTTGTTGTTTTGTGTCGTGCATACAAATCCTCGCTACTCTGCCTTTGCTATCTGTTATTTTTAATTGAGATTGATACTCGTTTTTATTTTTTTCAAAATCCCATTTTACATAGCCATAAATCGTTTGATCTATATTTACAGTTTCAATCACTTTATTAGGCTTGTTTTTTCCTGTGATTTTGTCTGTAATATAGGTTGTAGCACTAACAATTTTTACAGGACTTTTTTTAGAAAAGTAAAAGAAACTAGAAATTAATATCACAACTAATATAAAAGAAGAAAAAAGTAAAATAAGTTTATTTCTTTTTTTGTTTTTATTCGTAATATAGTTGCTGTGAACATCATCAGCTATAGGCTTTATTTCTTCTATTGATAAACCTGTAACTTTTGAAATTGACTCTAACGTATCGTCTATATTTTGATTTAGTGATTTTTTTTCTTTACTCTGATTGTAGTATTTGAAAACTTCATCTTTTATTTCTTCTAATAATTTATCGTTCAATTTTAATTCCTTTTGTTTTTCAAAAACCTATTTTTATTTCATGATTTTACAACCCCCGATAATCCTACCAACCTTATAGGTGACTTTTGCTCATGTAGTCTTGTGCGAACTAGATTTAGACCATCTAAACCGCTAAGTCCCCCTTCGTGCCTATCCGATGAATCGAATAATCGAATTTGGTCGTCACAAAAATATTCATCGTTAACGCCTCCTGGTGAGTTTGCCCAGTTATCAACTCCTAACAAAATGGGACATCCACGAATTATTATCCTTAAATTACTATATCAGAGCAAGAATCAGTATATCAATTGATTAGAAAATATATGTCAAAAAATTTGAGGCTAATGTCTTCTGTGCGCACTTTGAAGTCATGCCAATGCGACTTTGAAGTGACTGGCCACAATGGTAGCTAACTTGCCGTTAAGTAAAAAAAATGTTGCTCTGAAATTTAACTTGCTTAATGATGGAAATAATCAGCATTCTGATACCCGGTATCCTGTTCTTCACTGAAGGAGCGACTGTTAGTAAAACAAGCTCTAACGTCAACGGTGTGCACTTACGGCTTAGTGGCTGTCTCATAGCTCTTGATACCAGCACTTCAATTACTTTATCGACGATTAAGCGTTAATTGCCAGCAAGTTTGAGCGCTCGCTTGATATTTCGCCTCGAATGGAGTCAACGGCTGCGCTTCAATGGCCAGCGCAGTAATATCACCGAATAAATTAACCTGTTTAGCAGCTTGTTGAAACTCCTGCAGATACAACGGCCAGTTGCTGCGCAAAATAAGTGCTTTACCAATACTGGTCATTGCTGGAAATACAGCACTACCATGCCAGCGACGTTGCAAATGTTTTGATTTAGGCCAAGGGTTTGGGTACAAAATATAATGCTTAGACACCGGCCAATTAGCCGCTTTGACCAAGCGATAGAAATCATTCAAGTCGGCACGCACTAAATGATAATTTTGAGTTTTAGAGTCTTCCTCTTCGGTAGAGTCTTCAATATTACGCCCTGCTACTTTACGATTAATGCGGTGCGCTGATTTATCTACGCCAATAACCAATGCTTGTGGGTTTTGCTCTGCCAAAAGTCGAGTACTTTGTCCTACGCCGCAGCATGCATCGAGAATAACTTCGCCTTGAGGATTAGCTGCTAAAAATTCATTTACTCTTAAATTCATCTCAGCAAAAGCTTGCTCAGTATGAGCTTGATAAGGCTTTTGAAAAGGATGCGTTAAGTGCTTTTGCACCACTTCATCAAGCTTCTCATGTATGCCCTGTTGATTAGTGATAATAGCTTTTGAGTCGCCGGTAACGCTATTGGTCATTGTTTATCCTTTTGATAGGCGGGAACTTGTTCGCGCGATTGAAATCTCGCCTACTAGCTGCGCAACCCTATGCCTTTGCTGATCAATGTCATCGCAATAGTAAACAGGGTAATAATAAAAAAGCCAATCACGGCAAAAGCGGTAGTGATACTGACATCAGATACACCTAAAAAACCATAACGAAAAGCATTGACCATATAAACAATGGGGTTAAGTTGAGAAACACCTTGCCAGAAGTCAGGCAACAAACTAATCGAATAGAACACGCCACCCAGATAAGTTAGCGGTGTTAAAATAAAAGTTGGAATAATTGATATGTCATCAAAACTGCCGGCAAAAATAGCATTTATTAAGCCACCTAAGGCAAAGGTTGCTGAGGTTAATGATACCGTGGCGATGATCACCCAAATATTATGAATTTGTATATCGACAAATAATAGCGACACTAAGGTCACAATTAAGCCGACTAATATGCCGCGCGCCATACCGCCACCCACATAACCGGCAACAATCACCCAATTAGGCACGGGTGCTACTAACATTTCTTCAACATTACGCTGCCATTTAGCGCTAAAAAATGAGGAAGCAACATTAGAGTATGAGTTAGTGATCACACTCATCATGATCAGCCCAGGCACAATAAACGACATATAATCGAAACCACCCATTTCACCAATACGAGAGCCAATAAGCGAGCCAAAAATAACAAAGTACAAGCTAATAGTGATGGCAGGCGGCACTAAAGTTTGCACCCAAATGCGCGTGAATCGTTGAATTTCTTTAGTTAAAATACTTTTCAAGGCGATAGCGTTATTCATATTATTTAGCCTCTTGTTCAGATTTATTATTAGCGTCTTTAGCCGGCTCTTTGTTAGAAATGAGATTAACAAACAAAGCTTCTAAGCGATTACTTTTGTTACGCATACTTAATACCTCGACACCTTGAGCAGACAATTGTTCAAATACGGCATTTAAGTTTTGTGTTTTTTGTACATCAATTTCTAAGGTATGATCATCAATAATGCGATAGCCAATGTCATGTAAAGTGATTTCATTTGCAAAAGGTGCTAAGTCTAACACAAAAGTTTCAATGTCTAATTTCGATAACAAGGCTTTCATGCTAGTGTTTTCAACGATTTTACCGTCATCGATAATAGCAATATTACGACATAGCGTTTCCGCTTCTTCTAAATAATGCGTCGTTAAAATAATGGTGATCCCTTGCGCATTTAATGTTTGCAAAAAGTCCCACATACCACGACGAATTTCGATATCAACACCGGCGGTTGGCTCATCTAAAATAAGCATTTGTGGCTCATGCATTAAAGCACGGGCAATCATCAATCGGCGCTTCATGCCGCCCGATAATGTACGTGCAGGCATATTGCGCTTATCCCACAATTCTAATTGTTTTAAATATTTTTCAGCGCGCGCAATCGCTGTTTTTTTGTCAACGCCATAATAACCCGCTTGATTAACCAAAATATTCATCAAGGGTTCAAACTGATTAAAGTTAAATTCTTGTGGTACTAAACCAATAAAAGATTTTGCTTTTTCTAAATCAGTATCAATGTCATACCCATACACCTTTACTTGACCTTGTGTTTTATTCACTAAAGAGGTTATCACCCCGATGGTGGTTGATTTACCTGCGCCATTAGGGCCTAACAAAGCAAAGAAATCGCCTTGTTTAACGCTTAAATCAATACCTTTAAGCGCTTGAAAGCCGCCTTTATAGGTTTTTTCAAGTGAGCTTATTTGCAAGGCATAAGTTGCTAATGCATTGGTCATGGTTTTACCTTTACGGGTTAATGAATAAAAAGCACTCTGAATAGGACAATATATATGGTGTTCTAAATTCTAATTTCAACCAGTTCAGAAAACTATTAGAAAAGAAAAATAGTGCTATAATCCCCTTCATTGTTTATTTTACATCCCTTTATTGATGTGCCTTATGTCTAAAAAATTACCTTCTATTCGCGAAAAAACTATCTTTGACGGAATATTCACTAAATATTTTTTAAAATCATTGTTTAAGTTATGGTTCAAATTATCAGGTTGGAAAGCGTGTAAATTCCCACCCGAAGGGGCTGGTGTCGCCATTGCTGCACCACACACCTCTAATTGGGACTTTTTCTACGCCCTTGGTGCCGCCATATTACAAGATGTGAAAATCTATTTTTCCATCAAAGATAGCCTGTGCAAAGTTCCAGTTTTAGGAACATGGTTAATGTGGCTAGGCGCTATGCCGATAGACCGCTCGCCAAAAGGGCAAGGGCAAGTTGAGCAAATAAAGGCCTTTATTGACTCTCAAAAAGGCAATCGAGTATTTTTCTTGTTCACACCTGAAGGCACTCGCGGTGCAGTAACGAAGTGGAAAACTGGCTTTTACCATGTCGCCCAAGGTTGCGAGCTGCCTATTTTTCTCGCCAAGGTTGATTACCTAAGTAAAGAAACAGGCGTGTTTCATACTTTTGAATTAACGGGAGATAAAGACAATGACATACAAGCAATACAGGCGTCATATAAAAGTGTTCACGGAAAATTCCCTCAAGATCAATATCCAGCATATATTGGTGAACTACCTTCAATATCTGAAGCTGAGGCGGCTATCATTAAAGCACTGTATTCATTTAAAGGTGTAGCCACCAAAATGGAAATTCGCGCTAAAGCTAAACTCGCGGAGCTTTCAAATACCATGCTGACTTTATTAACAGAAAAGGGGTTGTTAGAGCAATACAAGGTAAGCGGTAGTGCTAATGAAACCACTTACCAACTAACGTTTGCTGGCCGGGGCTATTTTTTGCATTTAACACCGACAAGGTAATACTTTAAAGTATTACCTTAAAATAAGGTCTAAAGTAGATTTTAAAAAAACTCGGAAAAATCATCTTCTAAATCAGCATAATCGGCTACGGTAATGCCTAATATATTTAGTAATTGCTCTTCAGATTCTTGCCACTGCTCCGAGTAGTTAAAGCGCTTAGCCCGCTCGACCATATTCTCCGCAGCTTTGAGTGCCGCAAAGGCAATTTTATATTCTTCCTCAGCATCACTAGATAAATAATTATTATCGTGGTGCTGGAGTATTAGTTGACATATTTCTTTAGGTAAGTGCCAAGAAGAAGCAACATAGTAACCAAGTACGGCATGATTGGTTTGATAATACCGCTCTTCTATAGCAGTAAAGTTTTCTTGAGAGCTATTTGCTTCAACCAACACATCCTTGTAATTTGGAAATTTCAAGGCTAATAAGGGAATACCGCAATGATGAAATAATCCTATGCTATAAAGTACTTCTACTGGTACTTTACTCTTAACTTTACTACCAATAAAAGTCATGGCATTCGCTACATCGTTGGCATCATCCCAAAATCTTTCTAATGATATACTCGCCTTACCCACATAAGATTGCTTAAGTAGTGTCGCTGTGACTAAGCTATTGATTGTCTTTAAACCCAGCATCATAACCGCTTGCTTTATTTCAGATATACGCCTATTCATACCATAAAGTGGCGAATTAATAATTTTCAAAATAGTGGCAGACAGGCCGACATCACTTGATATTAAAGCGGCAATAGCATCAATATTCGGTTCTTTTTCTGTCATCAACTCATCTATTTCAGATAAGACTTTTGGTTTAACAGGCACTTGAAAGCTAGAAACTACCGCAGCCATTTTTTTATTATCAAGGTCAAACAAATTCGCTACTCCCTAGATCATCAATTTTCACTATAGCGTATCTCAGCCAATAGCGATACAACCACTGCCAGCCATATTTTCTGTTAAAAATTGGCGAAATAAATTAAAATAATCCCTTGTCGCTCTCTTGGTTTAACCGTGAAATAAGTTAATATTGAGCTATACCCATATATGAAGGAATAATTGTGTTTACTGCCCAACTTGCCAATAATGCTGAAAAAAGCAACACCTCACTAACACCGACTAACTTACTAAAAGAAGAAATCGATCAAGTCGCCAATATTTACAATATCATTATTGAGTTTTTTACCAATTATAGCTTTCAACTTGTTGGTGCTCTTATTGTTTTTATTATTGGTTATATACTCGCGGGTAAAATATCGGCTTGGGTATTAAAGTTATGCCTTAAAAATAAACTCGATATCACCTTAAGCCAGTTTTTATCTAACACCACCAAAATGGTTATCGTGATAATGATCACCATAGTGTCATTGAGTAAATTAGGCATTAGTGTGACACCTTTTATTGCCGCAATTGGCGCTATTTCGCTAGGTGCTGGTTTAGCCTTGCAAGGTTTACTGGCTAATTATGCGGCTGGTTTTAACATTATTCTTATCCGACCTTTTGTTGTTGGTGATACGATAACGGTACACGGTGTGACCGGTGTTGTTGAAGAAGTGTTGCTTGCCTATACGTTGTTAAAAAATGAAGATGATGTCAGCATTACTGTGCCTAATAAGCATATCGTCGGCGAAATATTACATAACTCGCGTAATGATTCACTGCTTGAATTAAGCGTCGGCATTTCTTATGAGCATAATCCATTAGAGGTGGTAAAATTACTCGAAGAAACAATATTATCCCTTGATATTATTGGTGATAATAAAAAACTACAAGTCGGTATAGATGAGTTTTCAGACAGTGCTATTACACTGGCTATTCGTTTATGGACGCCCACTGTCAACCTTTATACGGCAAAATATCAAGCTTACGCCAGTATTTACCTTGCCTTAGATAACGCCAATATTCACATTCCATTTCCACAACGTGATGTCCATATTCATCAAGTAACGCCAAAATAATAGCCGCCGACCTTCCTGAAAACAAAAAAGCCGATAGAGACTATCGGCTTTTAATATTAACGCTTATATTGCTAGTACTTACGTTACTAGCGCTTTTCTTTTATAAGAAGCTTATACCTTTCTTCAGCATACCTGCTGCATCACCATAGCCATTACTTTCTAAATAACTTGAGACAGTGTTAACCATGCTAGGTAAGCTTTCTTTTGGAATGCCAAGTGTTTTAAAAGCTGAATCTAAATAGTTGGCACTTTCAGCCTTTTTACTGGTTTCATTACTACCCAGCAATGACGTGATGGCTGATACTGAAGATGTTGGTGCTTGCTTAATGTAACTATTAATATCAGGCACTGCGCTACTTAACATCGAAAAGTTTTCTTTCGATAAATTATCTTGAGCCACTTTAAAAATTGCTCCCAAACCGCCAGCAACCTTTTCTTCTGACAGACCCAGTTGACTTGCTGCATAACTTATCAAGGCATTACTTTTAACTGCTGCTACTTTTTTACTGTCCGCTAACTTTTCGGTTAACGAGCTTGGCAATTCAATCGCTAATGTGGGTAAAGTAAGACCACTCAATGCTACAGACAATAACAATATACTGGCTTTCATGATGAAAATTCCTTATTTAGTACTTGCTCTTGAAACATAGTCACCAGAGCGCGTGTCAATTCTTACTTTTTCACCTATTTGCACAAACAAAGGTACGCGTATTACCGCCCCCGTTGCCAGTGTCGCCGGCTTGCCGCCCGTTCCCGCGGTATCACCTTTTAAGCCGGGATCAGTTTCAGTGATTTCAATTTCCACAAAATTAGGTGGCGTAACTGAAATAGGCGAGTTGTTCCATAAAGTGATAGTACAAACATCCCCTTCTACTAACCATTTCACTGTCTCGGCAACCGCTTTATCGTCAGCGGCAATTTGCTCAAAAGTGTCATTGTTCATGAAATGCCAAAATTCACCATCAGCATAAAGATAAGCTAACTCAATATCCATTACATCAGCGCCTTCCACTGACTCACCTGATTTGAAGGTTTTTTCTAACACTTTACCTGACACTAGTTTACGAATTTTAACGCGGCTAAAGGCTTGACCTTTGCCTGGCTTAACCAATTCGTTTTCAAGAATATTGCAAGGTTCGCCATCAAGCATGATTTTAAGTCCCGCTTTAAACTGGTTAGTACTGAAATTAGCCATAATTATGCTCTTTTTTTGTTAGCGGATAACCTTTAAAATAGCCACTTACTAAGCCGAGGTTAACCTTTGAAAATAGAATTACCGCAGATAATACCGCAAATCCACGCTGATTTGCAGACCCGTTGGCAAAAAGATTTGCGCGAAGTCATTACTGAGCCAGAAAAATTGTTAAAGATGCTGGATATTGCAGCTGAAGACTATAAGCAACACTTTAAAGCGCGACAATTGTTTCCTGTGCGTGTGCCTAAACCCTTTATAAAGCGCATGAAAAAAGGAGATATAAATGATCCTTTGCTCAAACAAGTTATGCCATTAAACGAAGAGTTTGTCGTCACTGAAGGTTTTAGCCAAGATCCATTGCAAGAGCACACTGCTGCTGTTGAAGGCTTATTACACAAGTATAAAAGCCGTGTGTTAATGATAGTAAAGCCGGGTTGTGCAATAAATTGTCGCTACTGCTTTCGCCGCCACTTTCCTTATCAAGAAAATAGCCCTAATAAGCAGCGCTGGCAGCAAGCATTGAATTATATTGCCAAGCATAAAACTATTTCAGAAGTTATTTTTAGTGGTGGTGACCCTTTAATGGCAAGTGATGAACATCTCGCTTGGCTTATTAAGCAAATTGAACAAATCCCCCATATTAAACGCTTACGAATTCATACTCGTTTACCTGTGGTGATCCCTAATAGAATAACCCCTGACTTGGTGGCGTTATTAGCAAGTACGGCTCTTAAAGTCACCATGGTGTTGCATATTAATCACGGTAATGAAATCTCGCGTGATTTTGTTGATGCACTTGAGCCATTACATCAAGCTAGAATTCCAATATTTAATCAAAGCGTGTTACTTAAAGGCATAAATGACGATGCGAATACTTTGATAGAGCTAAGCGAGGTTATGTATGATGCCGGCATTATTCCCTATTACTTGCATTTATTTGATCAAGTGCAAGGAGCTGCCCATTTTGATGTTAGTGAAGAAAAAGCGGTTAGTATCGCCAAAGAAATGCTGGCAACATTACCTGGTTTTTTAATGCCAAAATTGGTCAGAGAAATTGCGGGCGAAGCTAACAAAACGCCGATAAACCTGACATAATCAGCACAATTATGCCAGTTACATTAATTAAGTAACCTATTTTTAAACGAAGACAACACCATGACCAAAGCGATAGAACAACAGTTAATCGAAAACATTTCCCTTATTTTGAAAAAATCACTGACCGCTGATGCCACCTTAGCTGACTTACGTGAACATAAGAAAGCGAGTTTTGAAACTATTTTTAAAAAAGACGCTGGCTTTAACTGCTCGGCAAACACCTTTCAACCTTACGTTGAAGAGCTTGCCGATGATTTACTGCATTGGCAAGCCAACAAAGAGCAGCAACAGTTATTAATTCCTTTAGTGAAAAAAATAGAGCAACTATTTACTGTGCTAGCAGGGTTTGAACAAACTCATAGTCACTAATTTATTTAGCTTTAAACCGAAACCCTATCGCTAACAATTTGCAACTGACAATGATGTTGCTCAAGTAATGACAAAATAGTTAAGTTTAATTGGTTAATTTCATCTAAGTAATCATCAAAACTGGTTGTTGCTACATAGAGTAAAATATTAAGTTCTATGCCCTGGTGGGTACATGCTTTTATATGTGCTCGCTGGGGTTTCGCTGATAAGGTATCTAAGCTTGAAAAATGCGCCCGTAAGTCACCTAACAACGCTTCTATATTAGCCATAGTACAGGTGGGCGTTAAATACATTTTAGGACGAAAAGCGATCCTTTCACGTTCTGAAAAGTTTTCAATTTCCATCTCAATAAATTTGGCATTGGCAATATAAATCACCGTTCTGTCTAATGTTCTTATTCGTGTCGCGCGTAAGCCAATTTCTTCTACTACGCCTAAGTGTTTACCAAATCGGCAAAAATCACCTATTTTTACTGGTGCCGAGGTGTATAAGGTGATCGCTCCGATAATATTTTCAACGGTTTTTTGTGCGGCAAGGGCAATAGCCAAACCACCAATACCTAAACCGGCAAGCAGTGTAGTGGCACTAAAGCCTAAATTTTCAAACCAAATCAACGCCGTTGCCACGGCAATGATTGATTTGACTACGGTACCTGCCGGTCTAAGCAAATAAACAGCTAACGGCTTGTCTTGTTTCACAAAACGCTCGGCCATTTTAATTTTCAATAAATCAACAAAACGAAACAGTACCCAAACCCAAGCAATAGTCAGTAAAGTCGCCCCTTCTGCTACGGCTCTAGACTCGTGTGTAGCATTGGCCTCAGGAATAAAAAACCTTAATAAAACCACAGTCAGCAATAAAGAGAATGGTTTCTCAATAAATTGTCGGGTGTCTGCTGATACATTGGGCTTGAAGCGTTTCAACAGATAACTAAAACTTAATGTTAAAATTTTAGCGGCAATAAAAAAAACAACAATCATGTATAAAAAATAAAGCCATTGCCATAACTTCACCCCTAAAAAACTCATTGCCGGTAAGTTTTTTGATAACCATTCTCCCAATGGCGTATAAGCATATTCAAGACTTAGGCTTGGAATTTTTGCAACAGTAGAATTAGATATTTTCCAAATTTTAACTCTATCGTCTTGACGCGGCACATGTTGAAGGAATAGCTTTACCGAGCCATGTTTGGTATTTATATTACCGAAGAATTCTCGATAGTTAGGCACATTCTTTTCATTTAAATCACCTTCTGCCTCATCGCTAATACCATTGATATCAACCCATATCGTTCTACTTAACACCACATAAAGCTGACGCGCTAATTCTTCTTTGCCAACATTAAGTACCTCGGTAGGCAAGTTTCTATAGTCGAGATACTTTGTCGCTTTTGCATAATCTTGTTTTTTTACTGCCGCTAGAAACCCTTGGAAACTACTTCTTGGTTGACCCCGTCTGTATTCATCCTCAGGGATATTTTCATCAATAGATAATTCATCTTCAGTTGTTTGTTCTTCTGGCTGAGCATCATCCTTCAAAATATCTTTCAAGGAAACTTTAGGTGTGAGTTGCTCTTGTGCGTATAAAGTATGAGAAACAGATAGGGTGAATAAGCAAAAAAACATCAAGAGCAGGGTTTTCATTAACAACTTCCGAAGGTTAAATATACACATTAGCTTACACAGCTAAGTCATTAACCTCAATTTATATAGACAATAAAAAAGCTGCCGAAGCAGCTTTTTTCAACATTAATTAACTGGGGTTATTTGTTATCAGCCAATAGATCGTTAAAGGTTTCTAAAAACCAACCGTTAAGCATTTTCTTTTCATAACCCAAAGATTCATTACGATATTTAAGATTGCTACCCATCATAAAGCTCATATCTTTAAGTACAACCGTATCTTCTTTGTCCACGCTACCATCGGCATTGACCAATTGATAAGAAAAGTTCATACGCGGAAAATAAATATCTTTAACAACGCGCAGACGGTGAATACCCGCGGCATTAGTATCTCCAGCTAAATCAACATCGGTTACATCAATTTTCAATACCTGACCTTCAGGTAAACGTGCTGCTAATTCGGCAAAATATTTTTCAAATTCTCTAAAGGTTCTTTCACGAAAGTGTTTACGACTTTCATCGCCAGCATCAATATCGCGATACTTTTTATAGTCTGTCCAAGTTACTTCACTGGTGGCCGCAAAAGCTTGGCTTTGCATGCTGATTAACGTCAGTGTAGCGATTAACATTGTAGTTAGTGTTTTCATTATCATATCCTCTTTCCGTTGACTCAGTATATAAGACCATGCTTTTAAGTATTATGTTGTAAAAAAATGTCAATTTGTTTGATAGAATTGTTTCATTACCGTGGCAACAATAGTCTCAGTGCGTTGTACCCTTTGTTCAGTAGAGAGCTTTTCATTGGCAAACCCTTGCGCAATACCACGCCAGACACGCTCACCTGTTTGAGCATTTTCAATATAAATTAAAAAACTACCCTTCTTTAAATTATCCTGCTCAGGCAACCCTGGCGATATACCAAACTTTTTATTAATTTTATCATCAGAAAAATCTTCTGTTAGCGCGATACCAAAGCCAACATAAAAATTAGCTTGCGTTAACACCTTAGTATTTACAAAGCCATTCTGCTGTAGATCAGCCTCAATCGCATTAGTATATAACTGATAAATAGTTTGAGTTTGCTTAGCTTTAAGAGAGGTTTCTTTAACGTATTTAGGCGACAATGAAAATAAACTGCCCTTAGGGTAACTAAGCGGTAAATCTCTGACACTTGAAATTGCCAATTGCTTGGCTCTGCTGGGATTTTCTACCGATACTTGTACGCAGGCAGCCAAGGTTAAAGTCGTGAAGACTAAAGCAATTAAACTGGTTGTTTTTTCCATTTTCCCATCCTAGAAATAGTAAGCTCTTACGCTATAGCTTCTTATTCTGTCACATAAATCCCTATTCGCTAAGCATATTTGTGCAACAGAGTGTAATGTTAGCAAAATGAAAAAACATAACGATTAAGCTTATAGCCAAGCTATTTAGTTGCTCCAAACTGGGCAAATATCTTGTCTACAAATAACTTAGAATAATCTTTTTCTAAACAGCAAAGGTGAGCATACTCTTTGGTTATATTTATATGACTATCGGTAAGTCCGCCACTCAGCAAGAAAATAGGTAAGTTTCCCTCTATTTTGCGTATAAGTTGCACAACCTCTATCCCTTCGCCATCAGGTAAATTCCAGTCTGTCAGCACCAAATCATACTTATTGGCATGAAAAACCTCTTTTGTCTCTGCAATCGTTTCAGCAATTTCTAGCACGATATTTTCCGAGCCATAGTACCTTTCAATGCACATTGTTAATAATTCGACATCGCCGGGGTTATCTTCAACATAGAGAACCTTTAATTCGTTCTTCATAACGGCAAATCCTTTGCAACGGCTCTTGAAATAGTCTTTGAAATAGTAAAGTAGAATGAAGAACCAATTCCCTCTTCGCTTTCCAGCCAAATAGCACCATGATGGTTTTGTAATATTTTTCTGGCTATAGCAAGCCCCATTCCCATGCCGGCATATTTTTTCGCAGGAACTGCTCGCCTCAATATTTTGAATATTTTTTCAGTGAACTTATCGGCAACACCAATGCCATTATCTTTAATGCTAAATTGCCAAACATCATCCATTTCCACGGCATTAATGGTAATGTCGGCACGACTGTTTGGTAATTGATAATGTAAAGCGTTATGTATTAGGTGGGAAAAAAGCTGCTTAATCTGAGCTTCTCTACCAATAATATTAGGCAGGCTTTCACAGTTGATAACAGCATTTTTCTCCGCAATAACCGCTGAAAAGCACTGCTGAGTTTCAATGACTATTTTATTAACATCTAACAAGGTATAAGGCTCTGTCGCTGCATTTAATCGAGAATAACTTAGCAAGGCTTCAAGTAATTGCTTAGCCTGAGCAGAACCTCCTAAAACAAGCTCAATATGACGCTTAGTTTTATCATCGAAACTGTCGGTATTATTAGCAACGACCAGCTCCATAAAGCCTTCTATTTGGCGTAAAGGCGCACTGAGATCATGCGAAACAATATAAGAAAATTCATCGTATTCAGCTTGCAGCGTAGCTAACTCTCGCTGAGCATTAGCCAACTGCTTTGCTAATGTTGTACTCATAACAGACCTTACTTTATTTAATTATTTACTGAGGGTAAGCAAACAATGTCGACCCAAAAATTTTCAACACTTCTGACTACGCCCATAAATTTCATGGCGTTAACGGGTTTAACGATATAACAATTGGCATGTAAGTCGTAACTTTCAACAATATCTTTATCGGCTTGTGAACTGGTTAACACAATGACAGGAATTCTTTTCAGCATTGGCTCCGCTTTAATAATTTCTAATACTTCTCGGCCATCGGTACTGGGTAGATTTAGATCTAATAAAATAATATCGGGCGTCACCGCATTTTCATAGCCATTACGTTTAAACAAGTAATCGAGTGCTATGTCACCATCTTCGGCAATGTGGAGTTTATTGCGAAATTTAGCTTCTTCAAATGCTTCTCGAGTCAGCTCTATGTCACCTTCGTTATCTTCAACAAGCAGGATTTCTGCTAATCTAACATTTTCTGTCATTAGTTTTCCTTAATGGGAGTTGGTTTTAATAGTTTAATGTAAAAAGTAGACCCGAAACCCTTCTTCGAGTTAACCCAAATAGTTCCTCCGTGACGCTCTACCACCTTTTTGCAAATAGAAAGACCTACGCCAGTACCCGCAAATTGGCTTCTTCTATGTAGGCGCTGAAACACTTCAAATATTTTTTTAAAATGCCGCTCTTCCATACCGATACCATTATCTTTGACAATAAAAGTCCAGTGCTCACCGGCATCTTCAGCACTAATATGTACATGAGGTATTTGCTCTGGCTTTTGATATTTCATACCATTGTTAATCAAATTTTGAAATAGTTGCAGCAGTTGGGTTTTATTGCCTTGTAGTTCAGGTAGTGGCTCAAAGGTGATTTTTCCTTTATTCACTTCTTGGTTAGCAAGCATGTTAGTGCGGATTACATTAATTAAGCTTTCAATATTCACTCTTTCCAAAATTTGCGTGTCACTACTGATGCTTGAGTAGGCAAGAATGTCGGTAATAAGCGTTTGCGCTCTTGAGGCGCCATCGGTAACAAAGTTAAAATATTTTTGGCCTTTGGCATCATTTTTAAGATCATCGGCAATATGTTCTTGTAGTTTTTCAGAAAAGCTACGGATCATTCTGAGTGGCTCTTGCAGGTCGTGTGAGCAAACATAAGCAAAACGCTCTAACTCTTCATTGGAGTCGGTTAACTCATCAATAAATTTCTCACGCTCTTTTTCCAAGGCAATGCGTTTACTAATGTCTCTCACAATACCACTAAACTTTTTACTGTTAGCAAACAGCATTTCACTGATAGAAAGTTCAATAGGAAAAACGCGACCATCCTTATGTTTCCCTTCAACATAACGACCAATACCGATGATTTTTTTGACACTAGTATCATGGTAGTTTTTTAAATAACCATCATGCTCACCATGATATGGCTCAGGCATCAGCATTTTAATATTGCTACCAATAACTTCGGTGTCAGCATAACCAAACATTTTTTGTGCTGAGGCATTAAATTTTTCAATACGGCCTTGCTCATCAATGGTGATGAGTCCATCAACGGCATTTTCCACCACGGCGCGATATTCTTCTTCACTCGCGGTTAGTTCAGAAGTTCTAATATTAACTAGCTGTTCAACAATTTCTCGACGACGAATAAGGTGGACCATGCCCAAGGATATTATTCCAGAAAGTATCATACCGCCAATAAGTATTAGCCAAGCTGACCATACTATTGATTCATCATTAATCTCACTGTAAGTGCTAATACGCCAATTTCTGCCGGCAACCGTGAGTATCTCGGCACGAGAAAAAGCATTGTTAACGGGTGAGTTTCCATAAATAACTTCAGGGCTATCAGCATCCGAAACATCTTCAATATATAATGATAATTGACCTGCTCCGCTCATTGAGGTACTGGCAATAAGATCACCAACACGTAACACCATAAGCACAAACCCGCGCAAATGTTGAGCTTGCTCAGTCATATCACTGGTGACGTCATCTGAAAAAATGGGATTAAACACAAGAATACCACTCTGACTGCCTTGTTCTTGTACCAAATTGATTTTAGCGGTCGCCACTTTACGATTATGCTTTTCTGCGTCCATCAATGCCGCTAAACGTCTACTATTTGACGCAAGATCAAAACCAACCGATTTTTCATTTCCTGTCATGGGTTCGACATAATAAACTGGAAAGTAGTTGTCACGCATTTTAGCGACAATCAAGCTGCCATTAGCGCTTTTTTCTTTAATGGCAAAATGGCTTATGCCATCTAGTTTTGCTTGTTGTTGGTAATATTCTCGCTGTGAGTGGCTAATGTTAGGTATCCACTCAAGCGCCTGTATGTTGTCATGATTGGCGAGTAGTGGTGCAGTAAACGTTTTAAACTCCTGACGACTAACACTTGCTGAAGCACTATAAAACGCTTTTACTGCGTCTAGTGATTGCAGGTTTTTATCTATACTTGCTCGAATAGCATTTATTTTTTGTTGGCTTTCAACCGTTAATGCTTTTTCAATGGTGGTTTTTTCAAGATTCAAGGTCATCATATAAGCGCTGATACTGGCACTTACTCCTATCACCCCCACTAATATTGGTAAGGCATAGGTTTTCCAAAATGAAAACCGAATACTATTGGTATGTTGAGCTTGCAATAAGCCCTGATAACCCAGTACAACAAACACTAAAAATGATAATACAAAGCTAAAAAACAGTACCGATAATATAGTATTTTGCAGAGAACGCTTGCTGTCGATAATCAATGCATCGTCAGTAATGAAAATAAAAGTAAGGTTGGGGCCAGGTAATTGCATTGAGTTTTCACGAAATGTTTTAATGTGCTTGGTGCCCGTGTCTATCACTAAATTATCTTGCACTAATTTAAAAGCAACATTGTTATTAAATGATTTAATCACAAAAACATCTGCCAGTGACACGGTCATTTCACTACTTAACAGGCCTTCAACATAGCTATTATATAAAACAGGAACGGACATTTTGAATGTTAACCGCTGACCCTCTTGACTCAATAATTGAAAATGATAAGGCTTAACACCGCTTAATAGTGGCTCTATCCACTGATTGTCAGTAACATAATCAGCTTGCAAATTCTTACCTGTTTGCATCAAAACATTACCTGCAATGTCTTGTAGTACCAACCGACCTTTTTCACCACCAATAATCACATTATCCAGTAATTCTTGAATAGTTCGATTACTGGCATCAGACAACATTACCGCACTAGTGAGACTGGGATATGTGGCTAAATCTTCAATAATAGTGCGTTGACTTTCAACAAAATTATTAAACAATGCCGCCTCTAATGCTAGCTCAACCTGTAAGTCCTCATGATGTTGCGACTCAAACATTTGGTTCACTTTGGGGATGATCACAAAAGCACTCATCAGCATAATCAATAAGAATAAACTAACCGTAAACAGGCTAAGAGTACGCAACATTGAAGTACGCTCAGCAGAGACTGGTGTTGTGGCTATTATCATGAATTAATCATCTGAAATTAATATTTCATCCTGCTGACCATATTTACCCATGCAGTAGCTGTCACTTTGTAATGCTTCGTGCCCGTTGGTGTTTTTTTCACTATCAAAGGCCGAAAAAGGTTTATGGTATGTTTTTACCAGACCTTCAATTGGCACCTTGATATTTTCTAATGCTCGGCGTATCGCCTCACGATCTTTGATGATGTCTCCGCTAAGATCTGTTTGTTTTATTGCTTGAATAAGTAACTTGGTTAAATCGTAAGCATGAATAAAACCCACTGCTGACTTCAAATCTTTAGGCTCAGTAATAAGACCATTAGAATAGCTAACAAGTTGTTCAAAAACCTGTTGGGCTAATGGGCTTTGCTCCGCATTAGTAAAAGAAAAACAAGATTGAATAAAATGTAAATTGAGTTTTTTTCTGGCGTCAGCATTAACAACCTCATGAAAATTGCCACCGGTAATACCCCAATGGCTGATAATTGGCAAGCGTTGGGCTAATGGGTATTTAAGCATTTCTTTGGCTATGATAGCCCCTTCAACAGCATTGCCGACTAATATCACACAATCACTGCCTTTATCCATAATGTTATCAAGCACAAAACGAGCGCCTTTTGCCTTTAAATTCCAGCTAAAACGAGTCAACCTTGGCGTCTCAATATTATAATTATTAAGCGCTTTAGACATACTTTGTAAATTAGAATCCCCCCAAGGCGATTCTTCAAGCAATAAGTGCGGGTTTTGGCATTTTTGGTTATTCATGGCAAAATTAATAATCACCGGCCCTGCTTGTGTATCGTCAACCGATAAACGAAATACCCAGTTTTCTGGCGATGGATAGCGAGTAATTGGCCCGCCAGCAGCCCATGGTACAAGTGTTAATGCTTTATTTTCATTAATAAAAGCACGGTTTTTTATTAACGGCGGTGAGTGAATACCTGAATAAATAACTAACGCGTTAGGGTCGTCAATAAATATTTGATAATTACGTTTACTGCGCACAACGTTACCGCGATGATCTAAATATTTAAAAGCAATTTTATAGCCAGCAATGTGATTATCAATTTCATTAAAGGCAACCTCAATCCCTTGCTGTATAGCTTGGGCAGATTCATGGTGATTAGCAATATCGGCGTCTTGGTATATATATAACACCTTTTCGCTAACTTCTTCAGCCAACAATGAACCGATTGATGACAGTAAAATTAATACGGTAATCTTTAGTCTGTTTTTCATTTATGCCTCACTGAAATATAAAATTCATTTGTAATGACGATATTCATTCGTCGCCCCCTTTACATCAAAATTGTTGTACTAAAGCTAATATTTGAACACTATGTTTGCAACCATTTTTTTTCTATTGCTACCGCTGATAACGGTCTTTCAAAAAAGTAACCTTGTATTTCATCGGCATTTAGTTGGCAACACAATTCATGTTGAAACTGCGTTTCAACGCCTTCAGCAATAATATGCAAGCCAATAGTGCTCGCCATTACGGCAATTCCTTTTACTATGGCTAAATGCCGTATTTCAGCATTTGATTGTGGCAAAAGAGATTTATCTAATTTAACAATATTAATCGGGTAATTGAGTAAGTGCGATAAGGAAGAAAAACCCGTGCCAAAATCGTCTAACGCTAACTTGCAACCCAGATCATTAAGTTGCGCTATACGCCTGCTACTGCTTTCCTCGTCTTGAGATAACAAGGCAGTTTCAGTAAGTTCTAATACAATGGATTCAGGGGCAACATGATATTTTGCTAAGAGTTGTTCAATACTTGAGGTAAGTGATGTATGTACAAGCTGTATCGCTGAGATGTTTATTGCCATGGTCAGCTCAGCATTAAATTTTGTTTGCCAAACAGACAGCTGTTTAATCGCCGTATCTAATACCCATTCACCTATTTTGTCAATGAGGCGCGATTGTTCTGCAATAGGAATAAACTCATCTGGTGTACTCTTTAACGAGCAGTTTGGCCATCGAATAAGTGCTTCAAAACCAACCATTTCTTTACTTTTTGTATTGATCACTGGTTGATAATGAAGTTCAAAGTCTTTATTTTTTATCGATTTTTTTAATTCTATTTCAATTTGATAGTTACGTGAAAACTGCTCTTGCATTAACTCTTCAAAATAACATAATTGATTTCGCCCTTGCTTCTTAGCGCGGTACATAGCGATATCAGCATACTTTGTTAACGTTTCTGCGGTGTCTGCATTTTGAGGGTGCATGGCAATACCAACGCTAACACCGCACTGTATAATATGACCGTCAATTTCAATAGGAACTTCTAATGATTGAATAATACGTTGCGCGACGGCCGTGGCGCTATTGGCAAATGTTAGCCCGGTAATTAGAATGGCAAATTCATCTCCGCCAAGGCGACCAAACAACTCATTACCCCGTAAACAAAGACTAATGCGATCAACAACATGCTTAAGTAGGTTATCGCCCGTTTCATGCCCGTAGGTATCATTAACATTTTTAAAATGGTCGAGATCTAACAGCAATAGGGCAATATTATGTTGAGAGCGTTTGTTATTGGCAATAGATACTTTTAACGCTTCTTCAAAATGGTAGCGATTTGATAAGCCCGTTAATGAGTCTTTTTCTGCCAATTCTCGTACTTGGCAAAAGCTATCGTAGAGTTTTTTCTCCAGCTCAAAGCGCTTTTTAGCTTGAATAATAGCTCGGTGAAGTTTTGCTGGCGTTATTTCACTTTTGGTAATAAAATCTTGAGCGCCTGCCTGTAAACATGAAAGAGCCAGTACTTCATCGTCAGAATTACTCATCATAACAATAGCCATTTCACCAAGATTAGGCCGGCTTCTTAGTTCTATCACCATTTCGATGCCATCTATTTTTGGCATTCTATAATCAAGTAATAAAACATCAAAGCGTTTATTTTCAACCGCTTTCAAGCCTTCTTCGGCAGAGCATACTTCATGTAATCGTGGCGCATATTCATTCTTACTTAATGCTCTTTTAACCGTTTCTCGGTCAATCGCATCATCATCTACCAATAATATTTCCATTATAATTCCTCCTAATCTGAGATTTTACGCGACTAAACCACTAATTCTTTTGAACATTATACATATCATTAATTTGGCCAAACAATGTTGAACTTAGCACCATGGTCAACTTGCGAGGTAACACTGATAGTGCCGCCATAAATGGCTAATATTTTTTTTACCATGGCTAAACCAAGTCCGTTAGCCTCTATTTCATCCTTTGATTTAAGCGTTTGAAATGGCTTAAATATTTTATCCTGTAGCTCAAGAGGAATACCTGGACCGTCATCAGTTATTGAAAATTGATAATCAGCAGCGTTAGCTAGACAATGTATAGTAATGAGCCCTGATGTTTTATCGTGATGTTTAATGGCATTAGAAATTAAATGAGACAAAACAATGGATAAATGGCGTTTTGGAAGCTTAATCTCACAATCATTAACGTTGACATCAAATTCCTTACTTATATTTAGCTTGGCGCAGCAATCCTTCACAATGCAGCTAAAATTCAAATGCTCTGCTGGGGTATTACCTCGCCCCGTCTGCGAATAGTGGCGTAAACCACTCAGTAGTAATTGCATGCGGTTAATACTATTTTCAATCATGCCAAAATACTTGCTATTACTCGCCACAACATCTTCGGCTAAATCTTCTTTGATCCATGAGGTAACATTTTTTATCGCATTGATGGGCGATTTCAAATCATGAGAGACTATATGCATAAATTCATCTATTTCACTATTAAGCTCATAGTTTTTTTTAACTAGCTCTATCTGTGAAGCAATATCTCTAGCCAATAAACGAAAAACTGATATTTGATATGCAGTCAATTTTTGCGGTTTACTATCCATAACACATAACGTGCCGATGACACAGCCATCAGACATCATCAAAGGTATGCCTGCGCAATATCTAACAACCTCTCCATGGACTAGTAGTTTATTTTCAGTGAAACGAATATCTTCAAAGGTATCTGGCACTTCACAAAAGTCATTTTCGTTAAGTATAAGCTCATGAATTTCTATGTTTTTATCTAATGATGTAACACTCAAAACCTTGTTTATTCGACACCATTGCTTGCCTACATTGACTAAACTGATTTGTGATATTAGGCAATTACATGTATCGGTAGCCAATGTTGTCGCATTGTCAAACGTGTGCTCGAAGTTCATCGCTAAATATGTGCCGTTTTGCTGGTCAAGAAACAAGATAATCCCATTAAAATTTTTTATTCCATAATTGAAATCAGTATGGCACCTAACCTTAAAAATATCATTATTAATTGATATAAATCAAAAGACTGCTATAAGAAACATGGTAACGCTTGATGTAAGCTAGCGTTCAAAAATCTACAATGATTTATAGCTAAACACCGATAAGTAATATTAATGGAAAGAAATGAGCGAAATTTATTTAGGCTGCTATGGCTAAAAGTATAATTAAAGATGACAGAAAAAAGCCCGGATATTGCTATTCGGGCTTTTTTATAAACAAATATATATGCGATTAAATTCAGCTAGTCTCGTTTATACAAAGATTCAATAGTACTAGATTCTATGGTGTTGGCATTAATCATGTAACCTGCTAATGCCCCAGAAGCATCTTCAGGCAAGGCCAGTGTTTCTACCGAGAGTGCATGTATGGTAAAGCGGTAGTGATGTACGCCATGGCCTGAAGGCGGGCAAGCGCCACCATAGCCCCGGCTACCGTAATCATTTTTTATTTGCATACTGCCTTGTGGCGCAAGATCTTTTTTCGTACTACCGGCAGCTGTTGCTATTTCTGTCACGTTTTTTGGAATATTCACTACTTGCCAATGCCACCAACCACTGCCTGTAGGCGCGTCAGGATCATAGGCGGTAATGGCAAAACTTTTTGTGCCTTTAGGTGCGCCTGACCATTTAAGATGTGGTGATAAATCGCCGCCAGCACAGCCAAAGCCAGTGAATTCCTGTGCTTTAGGCATAAATTCACCTTGAGCTATATCTTGGCTAGTTAATGTCAGATCGCCGGCAAATACCGATGCTGAAAGACCCAGTAATGCAGTTGAAAGAAGTTTCGGTGTATAACGCATAATTACCCTCGTTAGTTTATGATTAGTTTGTGATTAACTTGTGATTAATTTAATCGTTATGTTAACCTTTTTTACCATTGCTATTGCCCCGAAACCGTCATAATTTCGCCCTAATCCGCCATTTTAGTTTTTCTAAGTTCAGAAGGGGTTAACCCAAAGCGTCGTTTAAAACGATCGGTGAATCGTGATTGGGATTGATAACCGCATTTTTCAGCCACTAAACTGATAGGTTGTCGCGTTGTTTGTAACAAATGCAAACCTAGACTTAATCTAGCTTGATCCTTAATCTCTTGCACACTAGTTCCTTCTGAGTTCAGTTTTCGGCGCAGCGTCGATTCACTCATGGCTAACTGTTGACAAATATGTTCATTGGTTAATTCATAAAAGCCATGCTTACAGAACATATCATGTAATCTATGTCCTAATTTGGCATTAGCCATCATGGATAAAATTTCTTTATGCCCCATATAACAAAGTAACTCTATGAGCTCTCTTTTTCGTGAAGACCACAAGTTCTTAGGCGCCCAAAGTGCACTTTCAACAAATTGCTGCAAGCATTGCTCGAGTATCGGCGTTGTTTCACCCATGCAATAATGTTGTTTATTGACAACATTATTTTGCAGACCATTAAAATCTTGATAGTCAAATTCAATTAACAGCGCAAAATACTCTTCACCTTTCGGGATGTTACGCATGTTTATCGCCGGGCTATCAGATAAAAAGATAAAGTGACCCGCATGGCATATCAGTTCGTGATTTTTACCTAGCTCTTTACAACCGCTGAGAACAACCACTAACAATGGTTTTACAATAGGCACATTTAATAGGTTCTGCTCTTTAATTGACGAATACACCGCAAAAGGCAGTTCATTTCTTTCATTAATAGAGCTTTTGATTGTGTTTTTGATGGTAGTCTGGAGATTGGCCATAACGTTCTCTATACCTAGCGCCTAAAGCCCGTCATCATGGGACGAACGGCTAATAGTGAAGTCTAGCCCACAGCTCCTTTTTGTGGGCGATCGTTAGTGTGCTTATTTAACTGCTCTGGGCAACGTAAAAGCTCAGCCCAGCAATTGACCAAAAAAATAGCCAAGAAATATGCTTACCTTTGGTAAACGCAGCCGAAAGTAAACCACTGATTAAAAATACCGCGGCAATAACCATAAGTATTTGCTGTTGAATATCTTCACTTGGACTCGAAAGCATAAAAAGAATGGCTGCGAACCCCCACCAAGCTACCGTCGTTAAATGCCATGCGAACCTTAAAACTCGCTTAGTAAACCAGTCACTACCGAGTAATTTAGGTAACTCTCCCTTAAACAATCGAATCAAAATATAGCGCTCACCGAGATAAGAGTGAACCAAACTTATAAATATTGCTAAAAAAGCACCCGTAACTAACATATAATCCTCATAATTTTTCCACTTGTTGTAAACAGTTAACGCCCATAATAGGCAAATTTGTTGGCTAAAGTTAGCGAACAGCAACAAAAGCCAACGATTTTGTTACTGTTCAAATACTTATTATGTGCTTTGAACGCCATAACTAATTTGGTAGTGTCTTTGGACATTGTCTGTAACTTTGCCCCAAGTTGAGTTTTTAACTCTTTTTTGGTGGTAATCAAATGCTTGCTGATCGACAAACTCCTCATAAACACTAAATACATTAATGTTAGTGCTATCTTGAGTCACTTCAAAGATTAAGCAACCAACTTCTTGTTCAGTCAACTTTTTATGAGTGATAAGCTCGCTCTTAACAATAACTAAATCGGTATCAGGCACGACTATATGACCTTGCAAAATAACTTTAGACAATAGCTCACCTCTTAAAGCATAATTATATAGCAGGATAAATCTCAACAATTCCCTAGCCATAATCGTTATTTTATTTACCTTAATATCTCATAATTTCAAAGAACTGGAAACAAAAATCAATTTAACCATGCAATGACTTCATACCGCCCATTCCTGTAAAAAGGCCTCAGCTAAATACTGCATGACCAACTTTATTCTTGTTGCATGACGTAATTCAGGAGGAGGATGGGAATATCCGCTACTGCTCACTTTATTGGCAGTAGCACTGCTTGGTTTAGGAGATGGGAAATATGCTATCAGTAGCTACTTTCTGTCAAAAAAACAGAAAATTAGCACCTAAGGATGCTAACCCATTAATAAGCTAGCCATAATAAAATCACATAGCGCGAATGCCATCAGACTTAATTCAGTTTAACCTGAGTTGAAGTTGATGTTTTTGACCAATCTAAGCGTATATCCCAATCATAGCGATGCTCGATAGACAAAGGTGCTTGGCTTTCATCAACGTGTTGTAATACATTGGTGGCTGAGGTCAAATTAGCGTCCCGGCCAAATATATAACTTTGCTCACGCACGATAGATAAATATGCTTTATTTAACTTAAGCGCGCGTTCGCTAGAGGGAGTGATAAGTTCATAGACACTCTGTGCACTAGATACCTTTTGTGAATTTACTGTACCATCTTGATTAAACCATCGTTGCAGCATTTCTTTATTTTGGCGGAATTCATCGCCCCCACCAACTCGTTGAAAGTAGGTTAGTATTTCACCCTGTTCTTCACCTAAATTTGGAGCATCTTGTTGTTTAGCTAAGTTGATATAACCCCATCCTTCTGAGCCCTCAACTTTACGAGGAAAAGAGAAGGTTTGATCTAATGTCGAACCTATGGTTTTGTGACAACCGGCACAGAAAGCTAGCTCTTGCGAGTTTTGATGACGTAATTCACCTTTCGCATTTTCAATGTAGGCATTGAGTGTCCAGCCCATATTACTATTCACACCTTTGTCACCTAATAAATGTACTTGGGGCAAATTTTCAAAATGCTTTTCTTTAGCTTCTAAGTAGTATTCTGACGCCAATTCAGCTTTGTTTTTAAAGCTATGCTTTTTCATGTAACGTACTTCTTTCATACGTTGAGCGTTGTATATAGTGCCATCGTCATTAACACCTATATATCGAACGGTATGTAAAAATTCAGTGTTTTCTGGGTACAATAAATTATTTAATGCTATGTTTTTCGCGTCACCTAAGTAATGTGTACGTAAATTGATTTGACTGACATTGCTTGTTAATTGGCTGTTGCCATCAATATCTGCACCAATGGCGTGTTCTGATACTGGTATAGTTGAAATACTTTGTACCCCTTTCATGGTCATTTCTACTAACGCCAAGTTAGCAAAATACACGTCGACTGAGAATTTACCGCTTTTTTCTCGAAAGGCTTTAGGTAGGCGGATCATGGCATCACCTGTAGAGCCATTAGTTGGCCAAAAAGTACTTGGAAAAGGTTTATAATTAAATGCGACCCAATGGCTACCGTCTTTTGCTAAGCCTTTATCGTCAAAGGCTTTATTTGGATAAGCTAAATTTTTAATTGCCGTTACTTCGCCTTGCCAGTTTTTATTGCTGCTAAAGCTTTCTACAAAATCAGCATAGTTGTCTTGTGAGATCCATTGCTTAATTTCTTTATCTGAAATTTGCTCTATCAATTGGCTTCTATCAATAAATAAATTTTTCCAATGATTTTTAGTACCTAAATCAGAAAATTGATACTCACCTTGTAAATAACCATCATTCATTGTGTTAGGGCGATCAGGGCTATTTGTATAAGATTGATGACAAGTATAACAAGGGTTGTTGGTACCTTGTGTTTTGGTATAACACTGAGGTGGGATAACAGACTCTGCATTGTAAATTTCTTGATGTTCTATGTAGGCCATCGCTGGAATAGCGTCACCCTCTGAATAAGGTGTAGCTAAAGACAGTTCCGCATCAGTTTTTTTATCTATCGACACTTCATTTGACTGCTCTGAACAAGCAGACAAAATAAAAAGAATCGAGATTATTAGTGTTATTTTAATTGAAGATCGCATTTTTTATCATTTATGAAAGCGGGACAAAAGTCCCGCTATATTTAAAGCTATCCCTTAATTTAGCAATTAAAGAGACTTAGGATCGTACATCCATAAGGTATTGTTTTCTTGGAAACCATCTTCACCAATGATAATACGACCATCACGCATAACGATGACGTTATCAGGTTGAGATAGTTGTTCAACATCACAACGCAGTGCACCCGTTAAACTAGAGCGATAAGTGCCACCCATGACAACAGGCTCAATTCGAGCCAAGTTATAATTTTCTTCAAGTTTAGCGCGGTAAACACCACCACAATCTTTAACACGAGCAGACAATTGAATATCGCCTTCATCATCGATTAGTGTGTTGTCTAAATCGGCAATACCCATATACATATATGCTGCTGTAACGTCTTCGTTTGCAATTGCCTCGACACCACCGACGGCTTCTAGCGCTCGGTCGTGATTGATACTGATACCTTCAAGTTTTCTCCACTCTGCTGTGGCTCCTTTCATTTTAGCTGCCTGACGAGACTCTAAAAATGCAGATCTATCGTCCATAGCTTGACCTGCAGTTACCGCGCTACCACCATCAGCTACTGATGGGTAATTAGCGTCGCCATTCGCCCATGCTTGTACGTCAGCAAGCGTCATATAGCTCGTTTCGCCGTCAACATAATCTGAGGTATCAATGCCATCGTATTCAGAAATCCATGCTTCGATAGTTGCGTTGTCGCCAGATGCTATTTCAACCCATGTCACATCAAAACCCGTGGTTGCAGGCTCAGTACTACCAGCGTCTTGTACTAGCTTAGCGCCATATATTGTGCCTGAACTTAAATCTTCATCGGCGTCAGCAACAAATTTAAACAATACGCCTCCAGTATCATCTTGTGATGAATAAACCGTACGACGATCAGGCATTACAGTAGAGTTTTCATGCTCATAACGACCAATAGTGTAATGTTTAACGGGAACAGGTTTATCAGATGTGGCATTTGTAATTTCAACGGTATAGCCGTAGCGGTACGGGTTAGGAAAATCAGGAGCGGTTAACGCTTCAAGATTATCAGTGCTCGTGTTGGCAGGATCATTCCAGCTAGCATCAGTAGTAGAGTCAACCGTTGAACGTACGATCCACTCTTCAGAGCTTAGTGGTGTACCCCACGGAGAAACTGAACCGAAGCAGTTTGCTGCAGTACCGCCGACACTGTCGAAATCAACCATCATAGCTTCAGCAACAGACCAGCTGCCAAATTCATCTTTTTCGATTTTCATACGGCTTACACCGCCAGGGTACGACTCCCAGTTAGTGAATAAATACCCTTCACCTTCACCTGTTGAAACATAACCGTTAAAGTCAGGTGCATTGTTTTCAATGATTTTATCGCCGGAAATGATGCCGTAGTGCACACCTAAACCACCAGCTAAACCTTTTTCACCTAAATCAGCAAAGGTATCATTCGTTTGGCCAATGATTTGATATTCACCTAACGCAGATACGACGACTTGACGCTCTTCTTCTGTGTCTGGTACCGGAGAGTTAACAATGGTTTTTGGTAAGTTATTAAAGTTAACACCACGTAAAACGCCAACGGTACCTTTATTGTAAGGTTTGTTATTCACACCTTCCGTCATAGTGTTAGCATCAGATGGATGTTGAACATTGAAGAATAAATCACCTTCCTCAGTCAAAAATGCGCCTGTCACTTCAGCCCCCGTTGGCACCGTTGCTAAACGAGTTAAAATCGGAGCTGATTGACCATTAATGCCGTCAGCACCGTCTGTTCCTACTAGGCCTTGAATACCCGCGTCACCGGCTTGACCGTCTTTTCCATCATCGCCATCACAAGCTGATAGTCCTACAGCTAAAGAGATAGCCAACGCTGATAATTTAAATGTTTTCATTACACTTATTGACATAATTTTTCCAAATTTTAAAAGGTTTAAAGTGATTAATGGCAAACAGGCTTCTAATAGATAAAATGGAAGAAGTACTGAAAGTGACGGGTATATTGACGGTACCTTTTGACAGTTTAGTGAATGAAAAATTAAATTAATGAGTCACTAAAATGACAAATATGTGAATAGGCGATCTAATGGCATAAAACACCTGATAAAGAATAATATCCTAGTTAATCGAGGCGTTTAAAAATAAAAACGGTAATAAAAAATGGGAGCGTTCAAAATTTTGTGTCAGCTTAAATTGTTAAATATCGAGTACGCTGTCTAAACGTCCTTCAAAATAAATAGCTAACTGAGATAAACAAAGGCTCCAATTATGTATTGGCATTGTCCATTTTTCGGTGGTGTTTGATCGATAATCAGTTTAAGACTAAATGTGTGATCCTATAACCCCGAAAGACTGATAGGAATGATCCAAAACTTACGAATAAAACAATCCATGAGCACAGCTCATATATCAATGAAGTAAAATCAATTTTATTCATGTTACGAACCAAGTATAAAACACACTCTGCTTTGAACTTTAGACAATATTGCAGTTGGTTCTCAATTAAGCCTTTAAGCATAAACCAAAAAAGACTGTGAAGACTACCGACTGAAAAATCAATAAAGAAGATTGGAAAGTCTAGAGAGAGCAAGAAATAAATTTAGGTTTTATCTCAAGCTTTTACCTCAGCTTTCACCTCAGGAATAGGATACAGATCACAATGAATAAAGACTTTACATTTACTATTAAGAGCACTTGTTTCGATGAAAATTATCAGCCATCAGACAATACGCGTATCACTACCAACTTTGCTAATTTGGCCAGAGGAGACTACCGCCAAGCGAACTTGCGCAACGCCTTAAAGATGATTGACAATAGTTTTAATGCCTTAGCGCATTGGGATAACCCCAAAGGAGAACGATATTCTGTCGAACTTGACATCATTTCGGTTGATATGGATATTGAAGGCAGTGATCAAACCTTCCCATCGATTGAAATATTGAAAACGAATATTGTTGATCATAAAACTAACAAACGCATTGAAGGCATTGTAGGGAATAATTTTTCCTCTTATGTGCGAGATTATGATTTTAGCGTATTACTGCAGAACCATAATAAGAATCAGCCCAAATTTAGTATTCCAGATAACTTTGGCGAACTGCATGGGAAGCTCTTTCAGTATTTTGTGAATTCAAATAGTTACAAGCAGAATTTTAATAAGCCACCGGTGATATGTCTCAGTGTTTCAGATAACAAGACCTATCATCAAACTGAAAATCAGCACCCCGTATTAGGTGTTGAATACCAGCCAAATGAATCTTCTTTGACTGAGCAATATTTCAAAAAAATGGGCTTACAGGTTCGTTATTTTATGCCGTCAAATAGTGTTGCGCCTTTGGCTTTTTATTTCTTTGGTGATTTACTTAATGATTACACTAATCTTGAGTTTATAAGCACCATCAGCACGATGGAAACTTTTCAAAAAATCTACCGACCTGAGATCTATAATGCAAATGCTGTTGCAGGAAAATCCTATCAGCCCAATTTAAAGAACCTAGATCATTCATTAACTCAAATTGTTTATGATCGAGAAGAGCGTGGCCAGCTGGCTAATGAGCAGGGAAAATTTGCTGAGGAGCACTTCATCAAACCATACCAAGCTGTTCTTGAGCAATGGTCTGCTAACTATGTTCAATAGTTACGTTCAATAGCTAGGTTCAATAGCTAGGTTCAATACTTATCTTTAATAAATAACCAAAATATACGGCATCATCTATTATGAAAACATCTCTTAACAAAACACTGTTACCCACTTCAACGGCAGGCAGTTTACCTAAACCCTCTTGGCTTGCACAACCTGAGACGCTTTGGTCACCTTGGAAATTGCAAGGTGAGGAATTAATTGAGGGCAAACATGATGCGTTACGTTTGTCATTGCAAGATCAACAACAAGCAGGTATCGATATTGTCAGTGATGGCGAGCAAACGCGCCAACATTTCGTCACAACATTTATTGAGCACCTCAACGGTGTTGATTTTGAAAAACGTAAGACCGTTAAAATTCGTGATCGTTATGATGCAAGTGTACCAACGGTCGTTGGCCCTGTTAGTCGCCAAAAGTCAGTTTTTGTTGAAGATGCCAAGTTTTTACGTCAGCAAACCAAGCAACCTATTAAATGGGCCCTTCCTGGTCCCATGACGATGATAGATACGCTTTATGATGATCATTATAAAAGTCGTGAAAAACTAGCCTGGGAGTTTGCCAAAATTCTCAATCAAGAAGCCAAAGAATTAGAGGCGGCTGGTGTTGATATTATCCAATTTGATGAGCCTGCATTTAATGTGTTTTTTGATGAGGTTAATGATTGGGGTATTGCTTGTTTAGAGAGAGCAATTGAAGGGCTTAAGTGTGAAACTGCTGTACATATTTGTTATGGTTATGGCATCAAAGCCAATACAGATTGGAAAAAAACGTTGGGGTCAGAGTGGCGACAATATGAAGAAGCTTTTCCCAAACTGCAAAAATCTACTATCGATATTATCTCGCTAGAATGCCATAACTCTCATGTTCCAATCGAGCTACTTGAACTTATTCGAGGTAAAAAAGTGATGGTAGGTGCCATTGATGTCGCAACCGATACCATTGAAACACCAGAGGAAGTCGCCAAGACCCTACGAGAAGCACTCAAATATGTAGATGCCGACAAGCTTTACCCTTGCACCAACTGTGGCATGGCACCTTTATCTCACCAAGTGGCAAGAGGCAAGCTAAATGCCTTAACTGCAGGCGCAGAAATAGTCCGAAGAGAACTATCCACCCGTAACTAATCAATCGCTAACCAATAACAAAGAAATATATTAATTTTACCCAGGTTACTTTTGATGGCTAAAAATAATAGGGGCATACTATTTACTGTTTGCAATTACCCCTTAAATTGATAGTAAGATCTTTGTGGTTCTTAAAAAATAGCAACGAAAAATAGAAGTAGTATCTAATGAATATCATTGAATTTATAACAAATAATATCTCACCCTTTTTGGCATTAGTTGCCACAGGTGTATTTGCAGGCATTTTAGCTGGCTTGTTAGGCGTAGGTGGCGGTATCGTAATCGTACCTGTGCTATTTTTCTTGTTCCAGAGCTTTGGCGTATCATCAGAATCTGCGATGCTTGTTGCGACAGCAACCTCACTGGCTACCATAGTACCAACGTCGATTAGTTCAATACGTTCTCATAACCAAAAAGGTAATGTAGATTTTGACCTGCTCAAACGTTGGGCTGTATTTATTCTTATAGGTGTCATGGCTGGTAGTTGGCTAGTGACTCGCGTTGAGGGCACTATACTTACTACAATGTTTGGGGTGATAGCGGTTTTATCGGCACTAAATATGTTATTCAGCACGGGAAAATCCGCTCGGTATCAAAAATTTCCTGGTAAAGCAGGACAAACGGTAATGGGCACATCCATTGGTTTTTTCAGTTCAATGGTTGGGATTGGCGGCGGCACTATTTCGGTTCCACTTCTCACCCAGTATAGCTATCCCACTCACAAGGCAGTTGGCACAGCTGCGGCAATAGGGTTAATTATTTCGTTGCCAGCTACGCTAACAATGTTGACTTTGGGTAGTACACCAAGCGATGCTCCAGCGGGAACATTTGGCTTGGTCAACCTATTTGGCTTCCTTTGTATTGTGCCGCTAACGGTATTATTCGCACCGGTAGGGGTATCACTGGCCGCAAAATTAGATGCGGTAAAACTGAAAAGAATCTTTGCCTTAGTATTACTATTGACTGGCTTACGTATGTTGCCGCAACTTTTCTTATAAATTTTATTCCTGTTAATTGTTGTTGAACAGTAAATGGTAATTGTAAATTAACTTGTTTGATGAATAAAAATAATATAACTTCATCAATCAATGAATCTAGTTCATCATTAAAGCTAAAGATAGGAGTTAACAGGTGTTAGAAAGGATCCATTTAGAAATACTAACCGCAATAAAAGAACATGGAACCCTAACTAAAGCTGCTGATTCGTTGCACTTATCCCAATCTGCGTTAAGTCACAGTATCAAAAAATTAGAAGGGCAAGTTGCTACTCCTATATGGAAAAAAAACGGTCGAAACCTGCGCCTTACTGCTGCTGGAGAGCGTATTCAAACGCTTGCTAATAGAGTATTGCCTCAGTTTTTACACACGGAATTATTACTGAGTCAGATTGCAAAAGGTGAAATGGGGTCGCTACGAATTGGAATGGAGTGCCATCCTTGTTATCAATGGCTACTTAGAGTAATTCAGCCTTATCTAGAGCGGTGGCCAGACATCGATATGGACGTGAAGCAGGAGTTCCAGTTTGGCGCTTTAGGGGCATTACTTAGCTACGAAATAGATGTACTTATTACACCAGATCCGCTCTTTAAACCTAAAATAGCCTACATACCCGTTTTTGACTATGAACATAGACTCGTCGTTTCCTCGTCTCACAAACTTGCAGAGCAAGATTTTGTATTACCCGCGCAACTAAGCGAAGAAGTGCTATTTAGTTATCCTGTTGAGCCACTGAGGCTCGATATTTTTAGTCAATTTCTTAATCCAGCAAAGTGTTCAGTAAAGAAACACACGAACATTGAAACAACTGAGATCATGTTACAGATGGTCGCCGCTGGCCGAGGTGTTTGTGCCTTGCCGGGCTGGTTAGTAGATGAGTACTCAAAATCAATGCCTATCAAGAGTATTCGTTTTGGAGAGAAAGGTATTGGTAAACAGATCTTTGTAGGTATTCGCAAGAACGAACAGCATATTGACTACTTAAACGATTTTATTGATCAAGCTAAAAAAACAAAATGATCAATTAGCCCAGCCTTTAGGGTAGTTAGCTCTGAAGACTACTTCATAGCTCTAGGTAGTTCCGAATAAAATTAAACGCCTGCTATAAAAAGAGGACAAGCTTGCCACTAATCTATGTGACCATCTCTAGAACGCTCACATGAACCATTGTGAGTATTTTGGCTTGCTGAATATTATTTAACGTTCTAAATCTTTATCTTGCTCTAATGAACGATTAGGTGAAGCTCTAGCCTTTTGAATCTCAGCTCTATTTTTATCAATTTGAGCTTGTTTTGAATCAATCGGACTTACCAAAACTTGCTTAGCAACAGAAAATTAACTAGCCTCTTCAGCGGTCATTAAACCTTGCTCTGTTGTTAAATCGGCAACACAACCAACACCAAACCCTGAACGTATAATTCATGCTAAAGAAGTGCAAGAGCTAACAGGGCTTTCACGAACAACTATTTGGCGATTAGAGCGTTCGGGAAAGCTTCCAGCAAGAGTGCCGTTATCTTCAAGTATTATTGGTTGGCGATCTAGCGATATTACTCAGTGGATCGCAACAAGATAAGGCAATATAAAAACCGATATTCATCGGCTTTAAATTGTTATATATATTCTACTTTTTAAGTAAGTTTTCAACTTTCTTAAAGAATTCATAACCTTTTTCTTTTCCTTCATCCGTACCATCTTGCGAGAAGAAGTTTAACTGTTCAATTAATGATTCTTTAGCTTTTTGAGCAACAAATAGCTGAAAAGGTGAACTATCACCACCGCTAATAACACCACGATAATGAGATAAAACACTGTAATATTCCTTACGTTTACTCATTTCTGAATCAATTACCGTTACAGGGTAATCGTGCTGAAATAAGTATAAATTCATCACTAACCTCGAAGTACGTCCGTTACCGTCAATAAAAGGGTGAATATTTACTAATTTTTGATGAAGATGTGCCGCCATTTCAACAGGGTGTAAAATATTTTTATATTCATTGAAAAACAGAAAGAAATCTTCCATTAATTTTGGCAAAATATAAGGCTGCGGAAAATCGTGTTTACTGCCATCTTCCTGCATTACAAACACAGGCTGTTTCCTATATTGGCCTTTATGTTCGTCTTGAATACCTTTAAGTATTAGTGAGTGAATATTTTTAATTTCACGCTCTGACAGTTCAATTTCTTGCCTAGCCAACTCACGAATATACTGGATAGCCTCTTGATGGTTGATAGCTTCTAAATGGTCTACAAGCGGTTTACCACCGATGGTTAGCCCTGTATTAATTACTTGGTCAGTTTCACCTAAGGTTAATGAGTTCCCTTCAATGCAGTTTGATTCATAGGTATATTTAATATCTAGCTCTTTATTGAGGTTTTTTACCATGCTTGGATTGAGCGGTCTAAAACTATTAAGACACTTTTTTAGCTCTGTTAGCTGACTATAAAGTTCAGGTAAATTATTCGTTTCAGGCCATATTTTAAGTAAATCTAGGCTAGCATTATATTTTCCTGACGTATTCATAATATCTAGAAGTGACGTATTAAAACGATCTTTCAAAATGAGTAACTCTGATTTTTGACTCTCATTAAGTAAATTATCGGATTGTGGTGTGTTTATTGTCATAATTAGCTGTACTTATTTATTTAAAATTTAAAACTCAATTTTTTTGCTATCCGAATTAAAATAAGAGTTCAAATTAAGTTTATTGTACCTATTTTTTCAATATATCAAGCATAAGCTTTAATAGGCATTATACATAAGGAATATTTACAAAAAATTAACTATCAATTAAATAATCTAAATAGTCAGCCCACGCTTGCATCATCTTTTTTCTGTCGGCTAAGTATATTGAGCGATTATAAGCGCGTGATGTTGCCGTGCCAGTTAAATGTGCTAATTGCGCCTCAATAATATCGTGATTCCAGCCTTGTTCATGCAAAATGGTAGATGCAGTACTACGAAAGCCATGTACTGACATAACATCGGCGGAGTAACCTAAATCTCTCAGTCGGTTGGTCGATGCATGAGAATATGTATAAAGTATACGAGCAACATCAATACCTGTTATTACTAACTTGATGAAATACACTCAATTGAGTTTTTTATCGAGAATAAAAAAGGTAAACCACAACTCGTCTCTGGTTGTTGCGGTGTATTATCAGTTAATACTTTCCTGATTAAGCATATCATGTCTAGCTTGGACACAAACTAAGTGTTTGACTCTGTTATAGGTTATCTTCACTAGGTAGTAAAAGTACTTTTCTCTATGACCCCCTATCAAAAAGAGATAGTTCATCGACCCATCTATGATGTGATCCCTTTTACATATAGCGTCCAGTTAATGGATAAATAATTTTGGCAAAAATAGTGACTAAAAAGCAAAAGCCAACGACTTTTTCCTGAAACTAATTGTGCCATACAACGCAATTTCGTCCCTCTCCTTTTGCCTTATACAACATATCGTCAGCCAACTTAAACGTAGCTACAGAACACATGACCTGCGTTGGAAAGCAATTGACTCCACCAATACTGATTGTCAGATATTTACTGCCCGTATTTTTTTCGTGTTCTATTTTCAGATCTTCCACTGCTTGACGACAAGACTCCATTATACTAAATGCATCTTGAGCTGGGGTATTCGGTAGCAACACAGCAAATTCCTCACCTCCGTAGCGAGCAACAAAATCAAAAGGTCTTCTTAATTGCTTAAAAATGACTTGTGCCACTTTTTTTAAAGCTTGATCTCCTGCCGCATGCCCATATTGGTCGTTATATTGTTTGAAATAATCTATATCAATCATAATCTGAGATAAAGGTGTCTTTTCTCTGACGGACATTCTCCACTCAAGATCAAACATTTCATAGAATTTTCGACGATTAGGAACACAGGTTAACGAATCTAAATTTGCTAACTGCTCAAGCTGCAAGCGCTGCTCTGCCAATTTCAAATGCAGATTAACACGCGCACTGACGATATCAAGATGGAAAGGTTTTTGGATATAATCACAGGCACCTAATGCCAAGCCTTGACTTTCATCGACTACATCTGTGAGACCTGTAATAAAAATTACAGGTATAGAAGAAGTTTCCTCATTATTTTTCAGTTGCATGATAACTTCAAATCCATTCATTCCTGGCATGATAATATCCAGTAAAATAAGATCCGGCTTAAATTTTATTATTTTTTCAATGCCCTGCGTACCATTTTTTGCCAAAATAATATTAACTCTTGACTTAAAAAGCTCACTTAAAATTTTAAGATTAGCTTTTTCATCATCTATGACTAAGATAGTTTGACGCTCAGGCAATAAGTTTTTCATGAATTATTTTCTCAGCTGTACTGCGATATTAAAAAATATGAATGCTACGTTACAATTGGCTAATTTCAGCATATAGTTTCTCGGCATATTCCGATGCTTCTTCATACTCAATATTATCAACCAGTTCAATTATATTATTAATAAAAAATGAATATTCACTATTCTTACACATTGTTTGTATTCTGGGTAAATATTTCTCCACCGAAAAATCAGAAGCTTCCAGCAACGGTCTTATTTTATCCAAGTCACTGCGGAGACTTTCAATTGAAAATGAAACTGCTAGCTCAGTTTGAGTGGTATTGACTATACGAGCAATATCTTCAAGTAGTATATCCAATTCCTTTAATGTTATATCGAATAAAGTCTTGCTTGGTGCTCCCTCTAGCAAGGTGTATTCCAGTTCATCACATAATGTCGATAATTCAAAAGCGCCTATATAAGCAGCATTCGACTTTAGCGAATGTATCATTCGGTGGAGAGTCTCCCAGTCGCCCTTTCGATACAAATGTTCAAGTGCTTCTTTTTTTTCTTGACCATTCACAAAATCGTTTACTAAATCCAAATAAAACTCGACATTACCTTTTAAATTATCCAAGGCTAAATCATATTTAATGCCTTTTACTTGCTTAATTAAAGATAATTTATCTTGAATATTTTGAGGGATATCAACTCCTAAAAGAACCGTACTATCAAGGTTAAATCCTGACTCTTCAGATTCTTCTAAATGCATTTCAACTGTAACACTCAAAAAATTGGTCAATGTTTTATACAATATATCAGGATCAATCGGCTTAATTAGATGAGTATTCATGCCGACCTCTAGACTTTTTTCAACATCACTTTGCATCGCATGGGCTGTCATAGCAACGATAGGTAGATCAACCAGTTCCAACGTCTGTCGAATTTCTTTAGTGGCAGTTAACCCGTCCATTTCCGGCATCTGAATATCCATCAGAACTAAGTCGTAAGTCGATTTCTGCAATTTGTCCAATGCAATCAAACCGTTTTCTGCAATATCCACTTGAACGTTCGTATCCTTCAAAAACCCTAGCATTACTTTACGGTTGAGAACGTTATCCTCAACTAATAAAATATGAAAAGAAGCTAAATTCGGCGTAGCAACTTCGGCTTTAAAAGCGCGTGGGCGCTCTTCCACAAGAGGTGACAGAACATTAATAATAGAATCTATTAATATCGATTGATTAACCGGTTTTTCAATAAACCCTTGAATCGCTGTGCCACTGATGAGTGGTTTAGCTGCGTATTTGTCATAAGCTGAAACCATTAGAATATGTGGCGATTTTTTGATACCCAACTCACTAATATGACGCACCGTTTCAATACCATCCATATTGGGCATTCGCCAGTCCATAAAAATAATATCATAGTAAATATCATCTTTTTCAGAGCGTTTAATAAACTCAATTGCCTCTTTACCTGATTCAGCTTCATCAGCATGAATACCGAGATCATTTAGCAGGGATTGCAATACAGATCTAGCTAGAGGAATATCGTCCACCATAAGCACCTTCAGCTTTGATAATTTATTTTTATCAATCGATATTTCCGAGTTGAAATCGTCTTTTTCTACCAAGGCTGTAAAATGAAAAGCAGTGCCTTTACCCATTTCACTTTCAAGCCATATTTCTCCATTCATTAACTCACTTAACTGCTTTGATATAGCTAAGCCAAGACCTGTTCCCCCATATTTTCGAGTCACAGAGTCATCTGCTTGAGAGAAAGACTGAAATAATCTAGATTGCTGTTCCTCAGTCATGCCAATACCTGTATCAATAACAGAAAATTGCAACATTAACTGTTGCTCCCTGTCTTCTTTAATCTGTAATTTGATACATATAGTGCCTATTTCAGTGAATTTAACAGCATTACTAATTAAATTAACTATGATTTGCTGGAGCCTGTATGAATCTCCTATAAGCTTGGGCGGTATATTTTTGTCTACATTAAGAATCAACTCAAGGCCTTTATCATGAGCTTTTAAAGTACTGAGATTGATTGCTTTACTTAATAGTTTTTCTAATGAAAATGAACTTTTTTCAAGCGTTAGCTTACCCGCTTCAATCTTTGAAAAGTCGAGAATTTCATTAATTAATACTAATAGACCTTCACCTGACTCCAAAATATTTCTAATATTATCTTCTTGTACATCGTCCAAGTCAGTTTTAAGTGTCAAACGACTAAAACCAATCACAGCATTCATAGGTGTACGAATTTCATGACTCATTTTTGCTAAAAAATCAGATTTAGCTTCGCTGGCTGCTTTTAACTTTAAGTTAGAGACTGCCAGCTGTGAAGTTCTCCGCTCAACCTTAGCCTCCAAGCCCTTATTTAACTCTATATTTTCTTCATTAATTAAACTAAATTTATTGGCCATAGCAAAAGCAAGTAATATCGATTCCAGAGCAAAACCAATCAGCCCCAAAAAGTATCCCGTGACACTTATAGGTGGTAATAGATCAAACGTAATCAAATTATTAAGCATATTCGGCACTGATAGGGTTATATATGCCAATATAAAATATCTTGCAGGCCTAAAACCAAGTCGCCAAGAATAGATTCCCGCATAAAACGCTAACAGCACATAAATACTACTTACTATTGTCAACAACCAAAACCCTGTGCCAGGAGCTGCCATAACAACAGGTATGCAACAAATAACGAAGCGAGCAAAATAAATGGAAAGTTTATTTAGTTTTGGATGAAACTCCTTCAATTTCAAAAAATGTGTATAAAAATAAATACCAAAAACAATCATTAAATCAACACCTAACCAATGTAGGTGTGAATAAGAGTCGCCTGATATTCGAGGGAAAATCAATTGAAAATGAGTCCAATAGAAAACCCATGAACCTGTAAATAATGAATAATAAAGGTGACTGAGATCTTTAAAAGCAATATATATTAAAAAATTATAGATGCACAACGAGAGTCCGATGCCCAAACACAGTACAACAATTAAATTTTCTAACGTAACTTGATCTTTAAACGCTTCAACCGGTGTAACACGTATGTTAAGTGATAAGTAAAAATAGCTACTTTCAATAAAACCAATAATATAGTGCGGTTCACCTATATTTAGCGTGATGTTATTACCGTAATGAAAATCGTATTCAGTCGGATAGTTTTCCCCTGAGAATACCTGCTGTACACCATTTTGAGAATAAATGGAGAAGCGCATATCCTCAATTAAAGTATTATAGGGATACAAAGCAAAGTCACTGTATTCAGACTGGTTGTAAATTTTTATCACAAACCAAAATTTATCTCCATTGGCGTTGATTTCTGAAGGGGGTAATACTTTTTTATCTTCAAGCCACCCAGGTATGTCATCTAAACCGGCAGGGAGTTCTACGTCGTCAGCTTGGTAGTATGTGACAAGATCGCTAAAGTCACGATCAACAGTAGAAGAATTTAATATTAGCGGCTCTACCTTTGTAGCACTTACACTGAATGACACAACAAACAACAGAGCGACACACAACAAAGCATTAACATATATGAATGTTTTTCTTAACATAAAGTAGACCAATCCAATAATACTAAAGGCGCTAAACAGTAATAATTAAATAGCGGAAGTTTTTAAAATCGCCAATTTACATCAAGACCATAGTGTCGAGGCATAGGCATAATATAATAATCAAACATAAACATTTGCTGAGCATTAATGGCATAAACGGGCTCATTGTTCTCTTCAATACTCTTAATCCACAGTGATACATCATAACTTTCATCTACTGACGACCAAGTAAACCTAGCATTTGACTGCATATAAGCGTCTGCTTTAATTTCCTCATACCCATAGTCATCATTGTAAGCAGAGAACCACTGTTTACTCACATAGTGACTATTTAAGTGCATTGATACTTCTCCCCAGCTCCCTTTAGCCGCGATGTAATCCACCGAAATATTCATATTTACACTGGGCGCCGAAGGTAATTGATTACCAGAAAGGTCGACGGGTAAACTTGTCGCCGGGTTTGTTAAGCTAAGTTCATCATACTCAGTATCGAGTAAACCAATACCTATATTAATTGATAAGTCCTGGGACAATAACGCACGAAATTCTAATTCCACACCATCAATGTACGAGCTACCCGCATTTTCCAGAAATCGTACCGCACCAACAATATTAACCAGCTGCTGGTTTTTGTAATCATTATGAAATATCGCGCCATTAAGCTGCAAGCGATTATTCCACCAACGAGATTTCATCCCAATTTCGTATGCCTGTACCGTTTCAGGTTCAGCTACGGTCAATTCAGTCGTACTGAAAGTTGCACCACCATTAAAAGCACTACTGCGATACCCCTGACTATAACTACCATAAAACATAAATTCATCGGATAATTGATATTTCAACCCCATACTACCGCTTACTTTGTCATCGTCGTAACGCTTAGTTGGCTGATCTACAATTAAGTCATAGGCGTGATTAGCATCATAATCGCCCACCCATGAATGGACATTAGAAAGTTCACCTTTATCTTTGGTATAACGCAAACCCAAGAAGCCTTCTAAAAACTCATTAATGTCGTAGGTTAAGTGAGCATAAATAGCCTGAGAATCACGCTGTTGTTGATAGCTTTGGCCTACGGTAAAACCACTAGTCGTTAGCGAAGGATCAAATGGCACTCCTAAAGACTCAGTGAACAACAGAAAGCTCAGGTCATTTTGAATTTTCATTTTATCGTGACTAACAAACACGCCAACAATAGCATTAAGATCCCCCTCAAAATTGGTAGTTAAACGTAGATCTTGTGACCACTGCTCAATCTTACTACCCCAATCTATTTCAAGAATTGAGACCGGTGAACCATCGCCGTTCTCATTTAAAGCTTTACCCTTTGACCATGCTGTCACGGAGGTATAATCAATATCTTTTGTTAATGCACCTTTTATGGCTAAATTAATACTATCTGTTTCTGTTCTATAAGCACCCACTTTATCTTCTGAGCCTTCAAAGTCATCATAGTTTTGTTCAATACGTTGTTCTATTGCACCACCACTAAAAAAGCCCGCCACATCATAACCATTAGGACCTCGCCCTTTAGCAATAATTCCCGCCGTATTTCCAAGGGTCTTACCTGACTGCAAACGTAATGTTGCATCAATAGTATCTGTTTTATAACGTAACGAGGTTCGAAGCGCCCAATTGTTAATCTCTCGTAAATCTTCAGCGCCTTCATAGTTATTTTTATAAAACCCGTCACTGTCGCTGTAGGTAAAAGCGGTTCTTAGCCCCAGAGTCTCATCAATAAATACGGTTTCAGCTGCGCCTGAAACACGAAGGTTATTATTATTGCCGTAGGAAAAATGCAAGCGTGCATTACGCTCAAATTCAGGAATTTTACTCGTAAAGTTGATAGCTCCAGCGGTCGTGTTTTTACCGTATAACGTTCCTTGTGGGCCACGTAGAACTTCGGCACGTTCAATATCAATCAAGTATGAAGCCTGCATAAAAGATGCCTCAATTGGTGACTCATCGACATAAATACCAACAGGGCTAGATTGATTGCTGTTAAAGTCCGTCATACTTATTCCACGTAATGTAAAAATAGGCTGCGCATCACCATAAGGTTGTGATACCTGTAGATTAGGCGTTTGTTGAGCAATATCTGACGGCAGGAGGATACCCAAGCTCGATAATGATTGGCTATCAAAAGCCGATATTGAAACCGGCACCTTTTGAAGGTTTTTTATGCGTTTCTGTGCCGTTACCACTATAACTTCCAGCACCGGATGTGGCTTTGGGGTTATATTTGATGGTAATAAAACATCCACGTTTGACGCCGATTCGCTATCGGTAGCAATGAGTGAAACAGGCACATTTTGAATACTTTCAACATCGTGCTTTCCAGTTACAACTAATACATCCTGATTATGGGCAGAAGAGAAAAAAGAGAATAGAAAGAAAGGAGCTACAAACTTTAAAGAAAAGCGTGAAGGAAACACCAGCATATTATATTAAAGTCCACAAAAAACCTGAGTCTTAACTATAAACATCCGACAGATTAATTTCAATGAACAATACCTCTATTTAACGGTATACCATACTTACATTATGCTTTTTTTATAAATGAAATGGAAAATTATAATAATTTTATCAAAGACCTATTTCATAAATATTTTATCTTTACCCATCAATGTAATTTTCTGAATTTTGATATTAAATACGTTATAAAAAAGCCAAAGTTGTTACTGATTGTTGGACTATAACTAGCAAGACTATTCACTAAGAACATACAAGATATAACACAGATCCTATTTATATTTTCCGAGAAGCTATGTCAGTAATGATCAAAGTGGATGATATTGATCTCCACCAAAAAATTTGTTTTTACAAAAAAAAACGTTTAGTGTTTGTGGGCGCATCAACTTGAGCCATTTTTCACGTTGATATCATAAAGTTATATTAAGGACATGAGTATGATGAATAATTTACCTCCCTACATTAACTACCCAGGCAATATGATTATACATCCACCCTGCAATATGGATAATGCCGATATGTATGGTTTTTTCGCTAAAGGAAAACTTGAAGCGCTACAAGCTAGCGTTGATCAATGCCTCAATACTCCAGCTAATGGCAAGATGCACTTTAAAGTGCTATCGCCCTACATCATGCTAACATTCACCCAGGTTGGTAAAGTCGCTCCAGTTAATCCTCCTGGTAAAGATTACGGTTGGTTTCCTGAAGGTGATGTTATTCCTTGGATTATGGTTGGCAGTATGGTCGAGCATAATGGGAAGCAAAAGCTTGATCATATTTTCTGGTATCCTCGATTTACTTGGGTAGATGATGGTATGGCAATGATCACCGGTAGAGAGGTTTTAGGCTATCCCAAATACCTCGGTGATATAGTTATGCCGAATAAATCTGGTGACCCTGCTACTAACTTTAGCTGTAGTGTCAAGGCCTTCCAACCCTTTAATGTCGCTACAGAAATGGCTAATCATCCTCTAATTGAAGTAAATCAAACCAAAGATGGTCCAGTAAAAAAGATAAAAACAATTTTTGATTTAATTGAACTGGCCAGCAATACAGAAGATTTGCTAGATTTGGATTTAGCTGGAATAGAACAGGTTTTAGATATTCTTAAAAAACCTGGTGTTGATCAACTATTTCTTAAACAATTTCCTAACTGTAGAGGTGATAAAGCGATATATCAGGCGATAATTCACGCGCCAGCCGCCATCAAAAAAATTCATTCAGTCGAACTGCTTGGAGGTCAATACAAATTAACCGTACAGCAAGTCGATAGCTTTCCTTTGGTAGAGACTCTAGGGCTAAAACTTGGTGCCCAAAAAACACTACTTCCCTTTCATGTGAATTTTGACTTTGTTATCGAGAATGGTACGGAATTGGTTAATAACTCTGACATTACACCCTAATATCACTTTTCTCAGTGCCTACTGAATTAATAAAAATTTCAGCCTCAACAGTCTATTGAGGTATGAGAGCAGTAGGGATGCTGCATTACAACAATTTAATAGAGCTCTTTCATTACTAAAGGCTAGGAGCAATCAATTATGGAAATAAATAATGTCTATAACTAATAAAAGTTCCCCTGATAACACGAATACTGCAGCTGAAACTACACCCGAAAAAATTGCCATCCTAGGAACTGGCGTAGCTGCTATGACCTCTGCTTTTTATTTAACAGACCAACCTTCGTGGAAAGAAAAATATGATATTACGGTCTACCAAATGGGCTGGCGTGCTGGTGGTAAAGGTGCAAGTGGTTGTAATGCTGAATATGGAGAACGCATTGAAGAACATGGCTTGCATATCTGGTTTGGTTTTTATGAAAATGCCTTTAAAACGATACAAGAAACTTATAAATTACTTAATCGTCCAGAAGGTGCACCACTGCGAACTTGGGAGGATGCCTTTAAACCTCACAGTTTTATTGCATTAGAGGAATACATTGATAAAAAGTGGGAGACTTGGCCGATTAATTTCCCTACTAACAACTTAGTCCCAGGCACGAGTGAACGAAGCGCTAATCTTTGGGAGCTTCTGCCGGCAGCTTATTCATGGATTAATGAAGCTATTGATGAATTAGAACCTCATTTAGTGAGTAATAGTGGTAACCACATTGAAAAATGGCTTACAAAACTCTCGAAAGAAATAGGTAAAGATCTAAAGAGTATTAATCACGCGACACTTCATTTAAAAGGACTTATTGATTCTTTACCAAAGCAAACTAAAAATCATGACAGCGGAATAATTAATGATATTTTCATGTTATTTAAAGCGTTTAATAAGCTTAAAAATTTACTGCCTATAATTTTAGATCCAATATTAAATGATCTTCCTGGCGTGCGCCGTTTATTTATTATTGTTGATTTAGGACTCACCATTATTACTGGTATGATTGAAGACAATGTTTTCACCAAAGGTTTCGACGTTATAAATAACTATGACTATAAACAATGGTTAATTAAACATGGTGCCAATAAAAAATATACCGCCAATTCTGCCGCTGTGATTGGGTTTTACGACTTGGCTTTTGCCTATGTCGATGGCAATGAGAAAAAACCCAATATAGAAGCTGGCACCATGCTGAGATCTTTTCTTAAAATAAGCCTTGAATTTCGCGGTGCAATCATGTGGAAAATGCAAGCCGGTATGGGGGACGCAATATTCGCTCCTTTCTATCAAGCTCTCAAAGAACGTGGAGTAAAGTTTGAATTTTTTCACAAAGTGGAAGAATTAATTCCTGAAGGAAATACCGTTTCAACCATTAAGTTAACAAAGCAAGTTAACCTAAAAGCTGATATTGAAGAATATAACCCTTTAGTAGAAGTTTATGGACATGGTTCAATTGAAGGTGAGCCACCACTCGACTGCTGGCCCAGTAAACCAAATTATGGCCAGATTGATCCAATTCAGGCGGAATTATTACAAGAACATGACATTAACTTAGAGTCATTTTGGTCAAATTGGGGAAAGGTATACAAAGAACATACTTCCAAAACTCTCCCCGAAATAATCCTTAAAAAAGGAGTTGATTTCGATAAGATTATTTTTGGTATTTCCGTAGCTTCATTACCGCACTTATGTCCTAAGCTATTAGAAAAAAGCGAGCCTTTGAGGCTCACAACAGAAAAAATAAAAACAGTGGTAACTCAAGCTTATCAAGTATGGAATAACGTGACACTGGAAGGCTTAGGCTGGTCGCATAATCCCAAAGCCGATCCTACGGCACAACCTGTTTTATCAAGTTTTGTTGAACCCTTTGATACTTGGGCATGCATGGATCAGTTACTTTGCAGAGAAGATTGGCCAACGGCCCACCAACCTAAAAATATCGCTTATTTTTGTAATGTTATGCCCGTAGACTTATTTCCTCCTGCCAGTGATTCAAGCTTTCCTGCGAAGTGTTATGACACCGTTAAGAAAAATGCCATGAAGAACCTTACTGACGATATTTACAACATATGGCCAGAGGTCGCTAAGAAAGGAGCGTTTAACTGGGATATTTTAGTAGATATTCACAACCAACAAGGTGAAGCTCGTTTTGATAGTCAATTCTGGCGTGCCAATATTGACCCAAGTGAGCGCTACGTTCAGTCGGTTGTAGACAGCACACAGTACAGACTAGCCACTGATGGAAGTGGGTTTGATAACCTTTATCTGACCGGAGATTGGATAAAAACAGGCTTGAACGTTGGCTGTGTAGAAGCGGCAACCATGGCTGGCATGCAAACATCTCGAGCTATTTGTGGACATCCAGAAACAATACATGGAGAAAAAGATTCTAATTGAGGCCAGTAGTCGCTATAACTGACAAATTTAGCGACTAACAACCTTTTATGAATTGCACACATCAATTCACATAAAAATGCTAGTTTCAACTGGAATTAAAAGCGTATAAAGTAAAGCATTAATTGATAAAAATAGCAGCTCCTTTTTCGAAATCAATAGCGTAGCATAACGTTTCTAAACCAACCCTACAGTGAGTATATGGGTAGTTTTTACTTATCATTTTCTCACTCTTTAAGAGAATAATCATTTGACAAGATATGCTTTCACCAGAAAGTTAGATTAGGATTGAAAAAAAGCCCGAACATTACTGTTCGGGCTTTCTTTATTTAGTGTTTGAGCTGTGTATATAGAGTTAAAAATTTCTATGCGTCATGCCGCCCATGTAGCCTTTATCTACTTGTTTTTATTGAATTAGTTACATAGGAGCTAGTGGTGATACCCCACTTCATACCCCTACACCTCAAGTATTCACCCTAACTTATTGAATAATAATGAAACATCGTTGTTTCATATAAACCTCACATAATTGAAAAATATAACATCAACATCCTAAATTGTTACCGTTATATTAATTACCCCGCTGACAATGCAACTCTATATTTTGATATTTCTCTATTAAATACAGCTACACCTTGATCCGGTAACTTATGGGCAAAATGACTTTCCAATGTTGTTCTCGCTTCTGAATAATCTACCCATTCAACAGAATGGGTATAACCATGCAAATCTGAAAAAACTTTAGTAATAGTTCTAAATTTATTATTTCTTGTAGCATCCCTTAGACCATTTAAGTAACTATCTCGGTGTACAGTAGGAACAATTATTTTAACTTCTTCTGCACTCACTAACTCGGCATTCATCATAATCCTTGCAAGTCGTCCATTTCCATCATCAAATGGATGGCACTCAGTAACTAGAAACTGGATAAAAATAGCTCTTGCTAGACCTTCTGGTAAGCTTTGATAGATTGGAAATGCCTGCGCAAATGTTCCCTCTATTTGATCCGGTGCTACAAATACTGTATCACCGGCTTTATTAGATTTAATTTTTAACTGCCCTGGTCTTTTTTCAGGGCGCGCGTTCATAATCAAGCTGTGACGCTGTGTTAGAAGAGCTAATAACTCTTCAACACTTTTAGGGGTCGTAGACATTTCAGTATAATCTTGAACGACATCAAAAACGGCTAAAACATCATGACTATCTTGATGGCGATTATTGATTTCATGTTTCTCAAAAACAATTTGCTCCGCTTCTTCGATCTCAAACTCAGTGCCTTCAATATAGTTAGAAAAATAACTCTCAAAGAATGACAAATTTCTCCAGCTAGATGAGTTGTATTGATAAGGTCTTGATACAAATTCACATTGACGTAAATACTTAGCCAAACATTCAAATATTTCAATCCTATTTGGATCGAACGGTTCTTTTTTGGCTACAGCAATTGCTCTTTCTGTAGATAACACCTCAATAGGCTGGGTAGATAGAATAGCACCGATCAACCGTTCAAGCGCCTGAAATTCTTTTTCCATTTTAAGTACAGAGAAATTAGCTAGTGCCTCTTCCCGGATTCGATTAAGTTCTCTTTCGCCATAACGTTCAAGTAATCGACAAAGCTCTTGTTCAACCCAATCTTTACCTAAAGATTTAGGAGCAGCTACGTCTTTATGGCTAATTTGTAAATTTTCCAATAAATACCGTGTCGGCGAACTTCTAAATGAATTGGGCTGAAAAGGCTCCTTAAGATGCTCAACATCACCGGGAAGTACCTCAACCGTCAAGAGATCACTAATCTGTATTTTTTTACGTATTTTTACTGGTGCAGTAATATACACCACTTTATTTTCAGGCAATAGTGAGACTGCTGTAGCATGAGAAACAACGGCAGAGGGATATAAATACCCTATAATTTGATACCACTTATTATGCAGTAATTTAGGTATATCCTCCCATGCAGCATCAGTATAAATACCTTGCCTTATTCTTTTCAACTTACCTTGAGCAACAGCCTTAGAAAACTTCTTGGCCTCAGACGTATCTTGAACAAAAATTAATTGACTCATAGCTTAATCAGTAAAAACTAAATATAAAACATATAATAAGTGAAATACTAGATATAAACAAACAGATAAGGTGAATATTAAGATATAAAAGCAATCGTATGGGAAATATAAGATATAAAAATAGAACCGATACCCCACTTTATACCCTTGAGCTTTATGCCTTTAAATTAGTGTCGTCAAACCACTAAAATTTTTCTTTAATAAAATATAAACTTGTGACACAAAATCGACATTATGTACGCTATTACTACTGTCATGTCTGAGCTTCTAACGGACTAAACCTTATTTAAAAACTTCCCCAAAAGACATATTATAAGAATATTTAAACGTAGAAAGTTATGACAAATATTAATTATAAATAGCCAATTGTTTTGTAAAAATATTGTTAAGCATGGTTAACTCATCCGTTCTGACATAGTTGGGTCTAATAATTAAGGCAATAGTGCGATGAGGGCTAGGTTCATTTAAATGCACAGCGACTAACTCTGACTCATTATTTATGAGTTGATCTAATGCCATTTTAGGCACAATAGTGGTGCCTATTTTCCCCGCAACCATTTGAATTAATGTATGCAAACTTGCCGCATCAAAATCGTTATTTTGCGTATGTTTTTTTAAACTACAGGCAGCTAACGCATGTTCTTTTAAACAATGTCCTTCTTTTAATAACATTAATTTTTCTAACTCAAGTTCTTGAGTGCTGATTTCTTCTAACTGACTTTGATGCTCATCTTTATGACACACCCAATAAAAGTCTTCTTGCCATAAGTCAAAACTCATCAAACCATCAATAGGGAAAGGCAGCGCTAATATTGCTGCATCAAGCTCGCCATTCTTGACCATATCAATTAAAACATGTGACTGTTCTTCATGAATTTTTAATTTAAATTCAGGGAACTGTTTTCTTACTTCGGGTAATACTTTAGGCAATAAGTAAGGTCCTACGGTAGGAATAACACCAATAGACATTGATGTTGAAAAGGGTGCTTTATCACGTTGTGATATTTGCATGAGCTGGTCAAGCTCTACCTTAACACGTTTCGCCTGCTCAAGAATAAGCTGCCCTTTGCTCGTCACTAATACTTTTTTATTGTTTCGTTCAAAAATATTTATCCCTAGCTGCTTTTCTAGCTCATTAATTGCTGTGCTTAATGCAGATTGAGAAACATTACAGGCATCTGCAGCTTTCTTAAAATGTAAGGTTTTCTCTATCGCGAGTGCATAGTGTAGTTGTTTTAATGAAATCATTTTAATAATCCATTGTTATACATAAAAGGTATTTCTATTTATTTTTCAATCATAAAATTTTATCTAAGAAGCATAGCAGGGTCACAAACTCTCCCTGCCCCATTATTCAGTTTATTAGAACATTAAAATCTATTTTATTAATTTTATCAATGATGCGGGGTGATTTATTATGACTATAGTGATGAAGAGCTACATTTATATCTTCAATCAAGTAATAAAAACTGTGTCTAAAAATACGGAGAAACTGATGACTATTAAAAATAAATTAACAACTGCTAACGGAAGCCCTGTAGCGGATAATCAAAACGTACAAACGGCAGGCCCTAGAGGCCCTATACTTTTACAAGATGCTTGGTTTCTTGAAAAGCTCGCTCACTTTGACCGAGAAGTCATTCCTGAAAGACGAATGCATGCAAAAGGATCTGGCGCTTACGGCACATTCACAGTAACTCACGATATATCCAAATACACGAAAGCTAATATTTTTTCAGAGGTAGGTAAGAAAACAGATTTATTTGTTCGTTTCTCTACTGTTGCCGGTGAACGTGGCGCCGCAGATGCAGAACGAGACATTCGTGGATTTGCAATGAAATTTTATACCGACGAAGGTAATTGGGACCTAGTGGGAAATAACACACCCGTATTTTTCCTTCGAGACCCATTAAAGTTTCCTGATTTGAATCATGCGGTGAAACGTGACCCACGTACCAACTTGCGCAATGCTCAAAGCAACTGGGATTTTTGGACTCTGTTACCTGAAGCACTTCATCAAATTACCGTACTTATGAGTGAACGTGGTATTCCTCGCACATATCGTCATATGCATGGTTTTGGTAGCCATACCTTTAGCTTTATTAATGCTGATAATGAACGATTTTGGGTGAAATTCCACTTGGAAACGCAGCAAGGAATAGAAAACTTAACCGACCAAGAGGCTGAAACGTTAATTGGGCAAAACCGTGAAAGTCATCAACAAGACTTGTATGAAGCAATAGAAAATGGCGACTTTCCAAAGTGGGATTTAAAAGTACAAATAATGCCAGAAAAAGATGCGGAGAATTATCGCTTTCATCCATTCGATTTAAGTAAAGTATGGTCGCACGCTGATTACCCATTAATTGATGTTGGCGTAATGGAACTGAACCGTAATCCTGACAATTATTTCGCTGAAGTAGAACAAGCGGCTTTTAACCCTGCGAGTGTAGTTCCAGGTATAGGTTTCTCACCAGATAAAATGTTACAAGGTCGCTTATTCTCATACGGAGACGCTCAGCGTTATCGCTTAGGCGTTAACCATGTACATATTCCAGTGAACCAACCACGTTGTCCAGTGAGCTCATACCATAGAGATGGAGCAATGCGCGTGGACGGAAATTACGGCAGCACCAAAGGCTATGAACCGAATAGTTTAGGCTTATGGCAAGAACAACCAGAAGCGAATGAACCGCCACTTCATTTGCAAGGTGGCGCCTATAACTGGGACTTCCGCCAAAACGACAGTGACTACTTTACTCAGCCGGGAGATTTGTTCAACTTAATGAGCGCTCAGCAGCAGCAAGCCTTATTTGAAAATACCGCCAGGAGTGTTGGTGGCGCATCGATTGAAGTTCAACATCGCCACATTGCTAACTGTTACAAAGCTACAAAAGCTTATGGAGAAGGCGTTGCACTCGCTTTAGGTATTGATATACAGAAAGTTGAAAAATAACAAAACGATGATTAGGTAGGCTCGCTAATAAAAGAGCCTACCTCATGATTAACTTTAACAAGCTCACGATATTTGCTGACACAGTATTCATTGATACAGTATACGCTGACACACTATAAAGGCCTTTTATGAAAACGTGGAAAAGTTATAAAAACACCTACAGAGAAGGAGCTGATATTTTTGATTTTGCGAGGCAGGGGAACCTTAGGGGTTTAGCTGATATGTTAGCTAATAACACTCAAGAAGAGTCTCTACTTAGTGTTACTTTAGATATTAACAGCACAAATAATCGTGGCTATTCCCCCTTAATGTTGGCTGTTTATAACGGTGAAAAAGACTTTTGTGAAGCATTACTACGGTTTGGCGCAGATGTTAACTCAATAGATTTTGTTGGTAACTCCGTGTTAATGGCATCGGCTTTTAAAGGTCATTTCGACATTTTTACACTATTGCTAAACTATGATGCAGATATTAGGTTAATGAATAAAAGCAACATGACGGTAAAAGACTGGGCATTAATGTTTGGACGAATAAACATATTACAGTTTCTCGATACAAACTATCCAGAAAATATGACGACTTCAAAATTAAAAAGCATATTTCGATTTTTAAAGCTTGGGTTTTTAATTTTTATAGCTAAATATCGTAAAGAAAAACAGGCAGTGAATAATAAACACAAAATCACAAACATTTAGTAAATAGCACAAAAGAGATAGTTATCATTATTCAAATATCACCGACGATAGATAAAGCCTCAGGAAATAAAAAAGCCCGAACATTTCTATTCGGGCTTTCGTTTAAGTGCTTGGAGCTGCAAAAAACAGAGTTAAGAATCTATTACATCATGCCGCCCATGCCACCCATACCACCCATGCCGCCCATATCAGGCATTGCAGGAGCTGCATCTTGCGGTGCGTCGGTAATCATAGCTTCGGTAGTTAACATTAAACCGGCAACAGACGCGGCAAATTGTAAGGCACTACGGGTTACTTTAGTTGGGTCTAAAATGCCCATAGCAATCATATCGCCGTAAGTGCTGTTACCCGCGTTATAACCGTAGTTACCTGTCCCGTTACGTACTTCGTTTAATACTACTGATGATTCATCACCACAGTTTGATACGATTTGACGAAGTGGTGCTTCCATTGCGCGAATAGCCACGTTAACACCGTGTGTTTGATCTTCGTTGATACCTTCAAGATCTTTAATTGCCGTTGCAGCGCGAACTAATGCCACACCACCACCAGCAACAACGCCTTCTTCAACCGCTGCGCGAGTTGCATGTAACGCATCTTCAACACGGGCTTTTTTCTCTTTCATTTCCATTTCAGTAGCTGCGCCTACTTTAATTACCGCTACGCCACCAGCTAATTTAGCAAGACGTTCTTGTAATTTTTCTTTGTCGTAATCTGAAGATGAGTCTTCAATTTGACCACGAATTTGCGCAACACGTGCCTTAATGTCAGCTTCATCACCAATACCATCAATAATCGTAGTGTTGTCTTTAGAAATGATAATACGTTTAGCTTGACCTAAGTCTTCTAAAGTAGCTTTTTCAAGCTCCATACCAATTTCTTCAGAAATTACCGTGCCGGCAGTTAACGTTGCAACATCTTGTAGCATGGCTTTACGACGGTCGCCAAAACCTGGCGCTTTAACAGCGGCAACTTTAACAATACCGCGCATGTTGTTAACCACTAATGTCGCTAAGGCTTCACCTTCAACATCTTCAGCAATAATTAATAGTGGCTTACCCGCTTTAGCAACACCTTCTAAGGTCGTTAATAATTCACGAATGTTAGACACTTTTTTGTCAACTAGAAGAATAAATGGATTTTCTAATTCAACCGTGCCGTTTTCTTGGCTGTTGATGAAATAAGGAGAAAGGTAACCACGATCAAACTGCATACCTTCAACAACGTCTAGCTCATCTGTTAGTGCTTGACCTTCTTCAACGGTAATAACACCTTCAGTACCCACTTTTTCCATCGCTGTGGCGATAATTTGGCCAACAGTTTCGTCAGAGTTGGCAGAAATTGTACCTACTTGCTCAATGGCCTTGTTATCAGTAACAGGTGTAGAGCTTTCTTTTAATGCGGCAACGGCAGCAATAACCGCTTTGTCGATACCGCGTTTAAGATCCATTGGATTCATGCCCGCTGCAATTGATTTCAAGCCTTCGTTAACAATAGCTTGTGCTAAAACAGTGGCAGTAGTTGTACCGTCACCGGCTTCGTCATTGGCTTTAGAAGCAACTTCTTTCACCATTTGCGCGCCCATATTTTCGAATTTATCTTCTAATTCGATCTCTTTAGCAACTGAAACACCATCTTTAGTGATTGTTGGGCCACCGAAAGATTTGTCTAATACTACGTTACGACCTTTAGGACCTAAAGTTACTTTAACCGCATCGGCTAATACATTTACGCCTTTAAGCATTTTTACACGGGCGTCATTTCCAAATAATACGTCTTTTGCAGCCATGTTATTTATTCCTATATTTTTTGTTTATACAATAATTAATTTTAAATCTATACGCTCAAGCAGCTTTTTAATTAAGCTAATTCGCTTAAGAGCAAAGAAGAAGCACGGAGCTGACGCTAGTCAGTGAGTACTTCTGATGCCGACCTTAAGATGAAAGAGCGACATTAAAATTTCTGCGACTACTCTACGATTGCAAGAATGTCAGACTCAGAAAGAATTAATACTTCTTCGCCATCAATTTTTTCTGTTTTCATACCGTAACCTTCAGAGAAAATCACTTGATCGCCTACTTTAACGTCTAATGCACGCACTTCACCATTTTCTAGAATGCGACCATTACCTACGGCAATAACTTCACCGCGAGTTGATTTTTCTGCTGCACTACCTGTTAGTACAATGCCACCCGCTGATTTTGATTCAACTTCTTTACGTTTTACGATAACGCGATCGTGTAATGGACGAATGCTCATTTATTTTCTCCTGAAATTTTTGAGTTTAACAAACTTATTTATGTGTTTATTTATATGGTACTAGTGTGTAAGTAAATGGGGTTAAAAATGTACTTCACAAGTCTTTCTATGAATTTTTTCGCGCTTACCATGCAAACAATTAATCTTTGCGTTTAAAATCCCCTTCAATGGTTTCACCTTGATGGTGCGCAATAGGTTTCTGCGGAGTAAACACATCGCTATTATCTACTTCATTATCATAAGTTTGGCCGCTTGTTTGAGTGAAAGTAGATGAATGAAAATGTGCATTAGCGCCAAAAGCGCCAGTTGGGTTGGTTTTTATATGCTGCTGCACTGTGTTTGCCAATGCTTGACGAACCTTGGGTACAAGTAGTGACAAACCAAAAACATCGGTCACAAAGCCCGGTGTCACTAACAGTACCCCAGCCACTAATAACATCAAACCTGTTACTATTTCACTCGATGGCATTTCACCTTGTACCATTTTAGTTTGTACTGATTGCAACGTAGCTAAACCTTGTTGACGAACATATTTAGCTCCCAACCAAGCACTAATAATAACAATAGCAATCGTTGGCCATGCGCCAATAAGCTCTCCAACCTGCATCAAGACAGTGATTTCAATAATAGGTATGATAATAAATAGTGCAAATAATACGCGAAACATAATAATTCCTTAATTTCTTCTGCAATTAATATGGGGCAGTTCGGGTCTTTTTCAAGCATAGGGTATTTTTACAGTAGTTATTACTGGTGTTGTTAAGTTTTTTTTAAGAGAATAAGTCTACCTTTTTATTCATACTCTGGGTTAGGTTTGCTTATGGCATTGCAACTCGTATTGACAACGTGTCCCAATGAGCAAATAGCTAACAGCATTGCTCAACACTTAGTCACAGAAAAGCTAGCCGCATGTGTCAACATATTACCAAATATAACGTCAATTTATCATTGGCAAGGTGAAATACAGCGCGATAGTGAAGTGCAGCTTTTAATAAAAACAGACAGTGAAAAATTTGCACTGTTAAATGCTCAAATTAATGAACTACACCCTTATGATGTAGTTGAAGTGATTGCTTTGAATATCCAGCAAGGCGATAACCACTATTTAAACTGGATCCGTGAATATTTGAAGTAGTATTAATGAAAAAGTTATCGTCGTTTTTTAGCTTATCTGTCAGTAAATCATTAAGCATCTTTGTTGCCTTAATGATCACACTGATAAGCTTTCAGCCTATAGTTAGCCATGCACAGCAGTCTATTTTTGACACCTCTGATTCATCATTATTTAGTAATGACGATGAATTTTTAAAAGTAGACCAAGCGTTTGTTTTTAATTTTGATCAGCAAAACAATCAGCTTCATATCAGTTTTGATATCAGTGAGGGTTATTACCTTTATCGTCATCAATTTAAATTTGCCAGTGAAAATGCGACTTTATCGACGGTAGAGTTACCCCAAGGTATAGATCATGAGGATGAGTTTTTTGGTGTTCAGCAAATTTATACTAGCCAACTCACCTTCACTATCAATATAGAACAAACAGGTGAAAACCCTCTTGTGACTGTGCGCTATCAAGGATGTGCAGAAAAAGGTTTATGCTACCCGCCAACCAAAAAAATTATCGCTTTAGACGAAGTACTTGAACAAGCACTAAACAGCAACAGCACTTCAGCCGTTTTATCGGCATTAAATAACGAAAAAAGCACTGCCGTTACTACTAATAATGACGAAACAACGGTGGTTAGTGAGCAGCACCAACTAGCCGATATGTTAAAGCAAGACAGCTTGCTTCTAACCCTTATTGCCTTTTTTATTGGTGGTTTATTACTCTCTTTTACGCCGTGCGTGTTTCCTATGTACCCTATTTTAACAGGGATTATTGTCGGTGCTGGTAAGCAGTTAACCACTAAGAAAGCGTTCACTTTATCCTTTTTCTACGTACAAGGCATGGCGATTACTTATACTTTATTGGGTATTGTGGTTGCCTTGGCTGGCGCACAATTTCAAGCCATGTTTCAGCACCCTATCGTGCTAATCGCACTGAGCGTTTTATTCATCTTTTTAGCCCTTTCGATGTTTGGTGTTTTTAATTTAGCATTACCGACAAGCTGGCAGAATAAATTGAATAACCTAAGTAATAAACAAAAAGGCGGCTCTCTTGCTGGCGTTGTTATGATGGGGGTTATTTCAGGTTTAGTTGCGTCTCCTTGTACTACTGCACCGTTAACAGGCGCCCTACTCTATATTTCGCAAACGGGTGATGTAGTATTAGGTGCTTCAGCTTTATATGCATTAAGTTTAGGTATGGGTTTACCCTTGCTTATTTTAGGTAGCTCGGGCGGTAAATTATTACCTAAAGCCGGCGCTTGGATGAATATCATCAAGAACATTTTTGGTCTATTGCTGCTAGCTGTGCCTATCTTTTTATTAGAGCGCTTCATCCCACTGGTTGCCAGCCAAGCATTATGGACATTATTGGTATTAGGTGCTGCAAGTTACTTTTACGTGGCTAATCAAAATTCAGCGCTAGATAAACCTAAAGGTTTTGCCTTTGGCTTACGTTCACTATTGATTTTCTTAATGATGTTTATCGGTGCAAATATGGCTTATCAGTTGATTATGCCGAGCAATAATCAAGCTTCTGTAGAGGCTCCAAAAAACAGCCAAATACAGCATTTTGCACAAGTATCAACATTAACAGAATTACAAGCCGCCGTAGCCCAAGCAAATGAGCAAGGTAAAACAGTGATGGTAGATTTATATGCTGATTGGTGTGTGGCTTGCAAAGAATTTGAAGAATATACTTTCCCAGAAAAATCAGTACAAGCAGCACTGACTAATTCAGTACTACTACAAATAGATTTAACCGATACCGGTACTGAGCAAAACGTAGCATTGATGGAACACTTTAACGTTTTTGGTTTGCCATCAATTTTATTTTTTGATTTAAACGGTAAAGAACTCAGTCAGCAAAGAGTAACTGGTTTTATGGGCGCAAATGAATTTAGCACTCATATTAAAGCGATATTTTAAATAAACCTCGCGGTTGTAAACTGAATCTCGAGGATAAATAAACCTCGCGGTTGAAACCGCTCCTACATTACATTGCTTATGTTGCTTAGGTTGTTTTGGCGGGCGAAAGATCGATCAGATAACTTTCTTGATGTAGGAGAGAATTTATTCTCGAGGTTGTAAAATAAATCTCGTGGATAAATAAGTCTCGTGGATAAATAAACCTCGCGGTTGAAACCGCTCCTACATTACATTGCTTATGTTGCTTACATTGCTTAGGTTATTTTAGCGGTCTGCTTATCAACTTTTGTTTTCCAATAGCCGTTTTGAATTTGATTATCAATAAAATCAAAAAGCTCAGTTTCTGGTACCGGCTTAGCAAAATAATAACCTTGAATGATATCACAGTTATTTTCTGTTAAGCTGCGCAATTGTGCAGCCGTTTCAACACCTTCAGCAATAACCGTTAAGCCTAAATTTTTAACCATGGCAATGGTTGACATGATAATTTGATAATCAGCATGGTTTTCTAACATGCCGAAAACAAAACTTTTATCAATTTTAATGACATCAATAGGCATTTTTTTAATATAGGCTAAAGAAGAATAACCGGTACCAAAATCATCAATAGCAAAACTAAAGCCCATCACTTTAAGGCTATCCATCATAGCAATAGTGTTATCAATGTCTTTAACTAAGGTCTGCTCGGTTAGCTCTAATTCAAATTGCTTGGCTGATAATGAAAATTTATCTAATAAACTCTGTAAATAGTTAGGTAAATTAAGATCTGCAAATTGTCCTGCTGATAAATTTATCGCAATTTGAATATCTCCCAACCCTTGTTTTTTAAATGATGATGCCAGCTCAAAACAGCGGTGAATAATCCAATAGCCCAACTCAATCATGTGCTGAGAGTTTTCTAAAATAGGAATGAAATCTTCTGGTGAAATCATGCCACGCTCAGGATGCTTCCAGCGTAATAAGGCTTCAAAACCAAATAATTTTTTATTTTTAGCACACAATTGCGGCTGCAAGCTCAAGCTGAATTGTCCTTTAGCCAATGCTTGCCTAACTTCCCCTTCAAGCATTACTCGATGAGCTACACGCTGGTACATTTCTGGATGATAAACATGATATCGAGCACCGCCATTGTCTTTTGCTTCATACATGGCGATATCTGCATGAGAAATTAAATCTTCTACTTTTTCATCCGCCGACTCTGTATAAGCAATACCAATGCTGGTAGAAACATAGAAAATACTAGAGCCTAACCTAATTGGCTCTCTAAACTGAACCAGTAATTGTTCGGCAATATTGAGCGCTTCATCGACAGACGATAGGTGCCCCAACACTAAAACAAATTCATCACCGCCAAAACGACAGGCTAAATCTATTTTACCGGCACTTAAGCGCACACGATCAGCAGCTTGAATAAGTAACTTATCTCCTTCACTATGACCATTACTATCGTTCACTTTCTTAAAGTCATCTAAGTCTAAAAAGAGTACCGCAACGCCATGACCATAGCGTCCAATATTGGCAATAGACTTACGTAATTGATAGTTAAGCATATTCCTATTTGGTAAGCCGGTAAGTAAATCGTACATGGCTATATTTTCTAGTTCTTTGGTTTTTTGATCGACTTCAATATTTAGCTGCTCTAATTCATAACTGAGCTCTAATGCCGAATCGGTCAATACGTCAAGCTCATCAGAAAATAAGATAGGCCTTTTTAATTTTACCTGTCTAAATTGGTCAAACTTTTTATTTGCTAATAAAGGTAAAGCATTTGATAGTCGCACCAAACGTTTGGTAAATGGCCGAGCAACAGAGTAAACAAAAAAAGTTAACACCAGAAACAACGCTGTTAACGACAATAAAAATTGTTGTTGGTATTTAGTATTTTGTGCTTTAAAGGGCGTAACATCATCAATTAACGATAAATAGAATTCGCGTTCATTACTTTGCGCTAGGGGCAATAAATTGATTAGGTAACTCCGCTCTGCTAAGTCTATTTGAATGCCTTGCTCCAAGACGACATTAAGATCACTTTGTTGATTAGCATCTAAAAGAGACTGCGTTAAAGACATGTTGGATGCAGAGATGATTTCTCCATCGCGCTCTCCACTTGATTGTAAGTCAAAACTGAGCACTGCTACATCACTATTTAGCGAGGTATTAATCGCATACAGCATATCAACCAGTGACGTGCTCATGGTTACCACCACAACCTCACCATGTCGATTCAATAAAGGTAAGCTCAATAATAATTGGCAGTGTTGTTGACAATATATTTGGTGCTGAGGTTGCTGCAATATCAGCACTTGTTTGATATTTTCTTGCACCATTTTAGGTATTGCCGTGGTCATAAAAAGCGGATTTTTTAGCCCATCAACTAACCACAGGTTTTCAACATTTAAATGCAATTGCAGGCCATCAAATTGCTTAGCAAGTTCTGCTGAAAATTGCTCAAACGTATCGTGCTGGGCTAGTTGAGTTAATTCTGCAAAAGACTCCAACCACACCGTCAACTTAGAACGTAAAATATCACTATGAAGTTCAAATTGAGCTTGCCCTTGATCCAGGGTGTTTTGTTGATGTTGCTGATAGTCTTCTTGTAACCGAGATAATGACAAGGCAGAAAAGCCTATCGCCAAAAATAACAAGGTTGAAATAACTAAGGTCAGTAATTTAGTCGGAACACTAATAAATGTTTTTGCCATCAGTTATACCCCCTAAAACCAATACATAAGGTGCATGGCCCATAATTGCCAACTTTCATTATCATTCACTTCTGGATTTGGTAAAATAACAGGTGTCAATCTGGCCGCCCCCTCGATGTAATGATATTCAAATTGCAAGCGCAGATTGTCAGCCAAATCGTACGATAAACCCAAGGTAGCATCGTGTTGGTAACCAAAATAATTAGGAACAAAACCTCCCGTGCTAGCTTCTAATTCTCGGCCACTTCGATCATCTTTATTGGCATAGTAACGTTCGTATCTCGCTAGTAAAGTTAAATCACTATTAACCTTATATCGAGATTGAACATAAATACCTTGACCTATACTATCCCGATGAAAATTGTCAAAATAAAAATCTTCTAGAACAAACCGCTCTTGTAATACTTCACCACTAAACTCCCAGTTTTCACCTTCATACAACACATTAGCAATGACACGCTGTAAAGTAATATCGGCATCTATAAACATATCGCCTTGCGCTACTGCCTCATATTCAAAGTCACTGTCGAGTAAGGCCAAACCAAAACGCCAAGAAGATAAAAGCGGTTGCCAATACAGGCTTGTTTGCAAATCATAGCTATGTTTCATCTCGCCAAGAGCAAAATCCCCCATAACAATTTTAGTTTGCTCATTCGAAATAGAAGAAGAACCGGTACTGATATTAAAATCAAAATTACCTAAAGTATCAGAACTATGGCTTATTTTTAGCGCACCACCATCAGCACCCACAGAGATATCACGAAAACCATCAAAATAGACCGATTGTGGCAAAATAATACTGGGCCGAGTAAAAGGAATATCGCGCGTACTTGAGTACAGCCAATGGTAATTTTTATAACGGCCAAGATAAAAATTCACCTGCCAGTTTTCATTGCTATAAGCCGACCAGTCTAATAACGCGTAATCAACCCTTACCCCATCGTCATAGCGATTGCCACCATCTAGGTACACTATTTGACCGGCTAGCCTTAATGTTTGCGTTAAACTATATGAAGCATTTAAACCAATCTCTGTTAATTCAGTTGATAAAGCACCGTCATCATTAACATAGTTGCTGCCATTAACGTCAATGATACCTTGGGCAGCAAAACCGTGAACTTGAAAGTTTTCACCCTGACAATAACCACTCATCATCAAGCCAACAGATGTCATGTTTAATATGAGTAAGGTACGCATTTTTATGCGCTGGAAATTACTTTTCAATATTGATGACATTTACGACTCCTTTGTCGACAATTGTTTCGGCATAACCTATGGCACCAGGAGTTTTCATCACAGCAACGATAAGTGCCTCTGGCGTGCTAACGAGAATAGGCGCAACACCAAGACCTGAGTAGGTTAATTTATTCCAAATTCGCTCAAGTTGATAAGGGAAAATTTGCAAACGTTCCTTACTGAAACGCTGATGCAATGAATGCTGCTTTGGTAAAACAAACACAACAATAGGCTGGCCATCAGGCCACTGAGTTTGACGCATAGTATAAATACGACGCAATTGAGATGTAGTGACATTGTTCTCACTTACTGACAGGTGCACAATAACGTCAACAGCATTCACTGTTGGACTAAAGCTACCCAGAAAAATAAGTAAGCACAAAAAATATAGTGTTTTGATAATACAGTCCTTGCTACACCAATTATTAAGCGGGGGAATTTAATAGGATTGGTGTTAGCTACAAGAAAAACTCAAACAAATAAATTATAGCTTATTGAAAATGTTATACAAAGGTTCACATTTTTAAACAAGGTATCAGAATTTACCCTTAAATTACAACCATTAGTTTTTAACTAAGGCTCAGTATGAACAACCATGACATCAACATTCATCATTAAAGTTAACCATTTGATAATAAAAATAAAATTGCAATTCATCACCATAAAATCAACTTAACCAACAATCAACGACTCCTTTAAAAACAACAATTCCCTTATAAAACATAACCTTAGTTAATCGCCAACGCTCTATAAAGTGTAGCCTTAAAAAGGAAAAAACACCAAAAAACTTGCCCCTAAAGAGATAAGACCAGTATTTTGCTGCTATATTCTTCGAAATACCCCATAATATCGTTAATATTAAAAAAAATGCTTTTTTAATTCACAGCATTAACGTTTTGTGTAATTATCAATGAAATTTTTATTTTAAAGGTGTTTTTACCGAAGATGACTGCAAAATTCAAAGTTTTAGTATTAAATGGCCCTAATTTAAACATGCTAGGTAAGCGAGAGCCTGAAATTTATGGTGCTCAAACCTTAGTTGAAATAATTGAACAGTTAACAATACAAGCCGAAGCACAGCAAATTGCCTTAACACATTTACAAGCTAACGCTGAACACCAAATAATTGAGGCTATACATCAAGCGTTCAAAAAAATAGATTTTATTATTATTAACCCTGCCGCGTTTACCCACACAAGTGTCGCTATACGCGATGCATTGTTATCGGTAGCAATTCCTTTTGTTGAAGTGCATTTATCAAACGTACACGCGCGAGAAGAATTTAGACAGCACTCTTATTTGTCCGATGTTGCCACAGGTGTTATTTGTGGATTAGGCGCCAAGGGTTACGGCTATGCACTTGATTTTGCAAAAACATATTTAGAAAACAAATAACCAATATAAAGGGGCTTTCGAAGCTATTCGAATAAAGCTTCCTTTATATCATTAATTTTAGCTTAAACGCAGATAAGGTATCACAATGGATATTCGTAAAATTAAAAAACTCATTGAATTAGTTGAAGAGTCAGGCATTAATGAATTAGAAATTTCAGAAGGTGAAGAGTCGGTACGCATAAGTCGTGGCGCACCTATTATGCAAGCTGCCCCTATTATGCAAGCTGCCCCTATGATGCAAACAGCTCCTGCGCCAGTTAGTGCCGCAGCACCCGCTGCTGAAGCTGGCGCACCGGTATTATCAGGACATATAGTTCGCTCTCCTATGGTGGGTACTTTCTATGGTTCTGCATCTCCTGATGCACCAGCATTTGTTGAAGTAGGTCAACATGTCAATGCTGGCGATACTTTATGTATTGTTGAAGCAATGAAAATGATGAACCAAATTGAAGCCGACAAATCGGGTGTTGTTAAAGAAATTTTAGCGCAAAACGAAGATGCTATTGAATTTGATCAACCGCTATTCATCATTGAATAAGCCCAACCTAAAAGGGTCATTCCATGTTAGATAAAGTTGTTATCGCCAATCGTGGCGAAATTGCCTTAAGAATATTACGCGCCTGTAAAGAGCTCGGTATTAAAACCGTTGCTGTACATTCAACCGCTGATAAAAACTTGAAGCATGTACTATTAGCCGATGAAACTATATGTATTGGTAAAGCTTCTGCACTTGATAGTTATTTAAATGCGCCAGCCATTATCACCGCAGCCGAAGTCACCAATTCTGTTGCTATTCATCCCGGTTATGGCTTTTTAGCTGAAAATGCTGATTTTGCTGAACAAGTTGAAAAATCTGGTTTTGCGTTCATTGGTCCAAAAGCTGAAAGCATCCGCATTATGGGTGATAAAGTTGCCGCTATTCGTGCCATGAAAGCCGCTGGCGTTCCTTGTGTTCCTGGCTCAGACGGCCCATTAACTGATGATGAAGACGCTAATAAAGCGCATGCTAAACGCATAGGCTACCCTATTATTGTTAAAGCAGCTGGCGGCGGCGGTGGTCGTGGTATGCGTGTTGTTCGCAATGAAGAAGAACTCGTTGAATCAATTGCCTTAACAAAAAAAGAAGCCGGTACAATTTTCAAAAATGATATGGTGTACATGGAAAAATTCCTTGAAAATCCGCGTCATGTTGAAATTCAAATTATCGCCGACGGTCAAGGTAGCGCCATTCATTTAGGTGAACGTGATTGCTCAATGCAGCGTCGTCATCAAAAAGTCGTTGAAGAAGCACCCGCACCAGGAATTACCCCTGAAATGCGCGCTAAAATTGGTGAACGCTGTTGCAATGCCTGTATTGAAATAAACTACCGCGGTGCGGGTACATTTGAATTTTTATATGAAAATGGTGAGTTCTACTTCATTGAAATGAACACTCGTATTCAAGTTGAGCATCCCGTGACTGAAATGATCACTGGCGTTGACTTAATCAAAGAGCAATTACGCATTGCTGCCGGTCAGCCATTGTCTTACACCCAAGACGATATTAAAATTGCTGGCCATTCAATTGAGTGTCGTATTAACGCTGAAGATCCGCGTACTTTTATTCCTTCACCGGGTAAAATTACTCGTTTCCACCCGCCGGGCGGACTGGGCGTACGTTGGGACTCTCATATTTATGCTGACTATTCAGTACCACCACATTATGACTCTATGATTGGTAAGTTAATTACTTGGGGTGATAACCGTGACGTTGCTATGGCTCGTATGCGCAATGCACTGTCTGAATTAGTGATTGATGGTATTAAAACCAATATCACCTTGCACCAAGATATTTTGAACGATCAAGGCTTTGTTAACGGCGGCGCTAATATTCATTATTTAGAGAAAAAACTAGCTGAATCTGAATAACACACCAGCAAATAAAACACTTTTAAAAGCTCTGCATTCGTAGGGCTTTTTTGTTTGCTCGTCTTTAAGGTATAATACCAATTGCTATAATGCTACCAAACGATTAATTGAGATTTAATCATGACCGAACAACTAGAAAAACCTTTTCCTCCTGCCGACGATGATTGTTGTGGCGGCGGCGCTTGCAACCCGTGTGTATGGGATCATTATTATGCCGAATTGCAACAATGGCGCGTTGCTGAAGCCAAAAGAAAAGAGCAACTACAAACTGAGTAAATCCTCTTAACAGCAAAAAGTCATAACGATTGCAATGGCTTTCATCGTATAACACCTGCCTTTCTCCCATACTATTCCTGTCACCATTAGGTAGTTACTAAAATAGCCAGCTCCCCCTTCTTGTCACTAAATCGCAATCAAACTGTAATGTGGTTTTCATTAACTCTTAATATTTCCAATTTATGCTTTCCCAATCTGTAAATAAATATATCTATTAAAATATAAAAGGGAAAAAATGAAACACACTAAATTAACTTTAGCTTTACTTGCTACCTTAGGTTTGGCTGCATGTGGTGATGATGGAGACCAAGGCGCGCAAGGAACTAATGGCCTAAACAGCTTAATTGCTCATGAAACATTAGCACTAGGTAACGACGAGTGTGTTTTCGGTGGTTTAAAAATAACCTCTGGTTTAGATACTGATGCTGACAATGTATTAGCTGACGGCGAAGTAACCAGCACCAGCACTAACTGTAACGTAAATCCTGTAAATGCATCAGGTTCACCATTACCTTACACGGTACTGCGCGCTGATATTGATAATGGCGCCATGCCCGGCAGCTTTATGGAAGTTCGCAACGGAGGCTATGGCTCTGACATGGTCGCGCACCCTACCGAACCTACTCGTTTTTATGCCTTAACTGACCGTGGCCCTAATGCTACCTTTACGGGTGAGCAAGGCAAAGGCAAAAAATTCCCAACCCCTGATTACACGCCACGCATTGGCTTATTCGAGTTACAAGCAAATGGTGACGTAAAAAAAATCTCCGACATTTTATTAAAGCGTCCTGATGGCACACTGATAACGGGTTTACCGAATACTGCGGCATTAGGTGGCACAGGTGAAACCCCCTATGATGCCGATGGCAACGTCATTGTTGAAGATATGGACTTACCCTTTGACGAAACCACCAACCCAATTAAATTGGATGACTACGGTTTAGACGGTGAAGGTTTAGTCGCCTTATCTGACGGCACATTCTGGATAAGTGATGAATACGGCCCGCATATAGTTCATTTTAATGCTGACGGTGTTGAAATTGGTCGCATTAATGCCTTTGCTGACGATACCCGCAATACTTTTACCTTGCCTGCAGAGTTTGCTAACCGTCGTGCTAACCGTGGCATGGAAGGCCTAGCCGTCACACCCGATGAAAAAACATTAGTCGGTATCATGCAATCGACCATGTACAACCCAAGCAGCGCCGTTAAAGTTAATGACATAGTACGTATTGTTACGGTTAACTTAACTGACGGCGTAGTTAGTCAATATCTATATAAGCAAGAAAAAACACAAAACTCACAATCTGGCATTGTTGCCTTAAGTAACACTGAATTTGTCGTCATTGAGCGTGATGGTAGTTTCTATAACGAAGATGCTTCCGCAATGAAGCACCTGTATAAAATTGACATCAGTAATGCTACTGATTTAGAAAGCATTGCTGCCGCTGGTGATACCACACAAGACGAGGCATTAGGTCTGCTAATCGCAGGCAAAACGTTAGAAGAAGTAGCGTTAGAAGCCGACGGTTGGACCACTATTGCTAACGCAGGTATTGAAACTATTAGCAAAACTTTATTAGTTGATTTAGTTGCAGAAACGAGTTACCCGCACGACAAATTAGAAGGAATGTGGTTAATCAACGATAGCACTATTGGTGTCTTAAACGATGATGATTTTGCTACCTGGGCATCAGGTGGCGTGTTAGAGCAAAAATATCTAGATGCGGGTCAAACAATCATTGATGGCAACCGTTTATACATCATCGAAAATGTTGATTTAGCAAACTAAGTTTTATTAATTTTATGAGTATCACTTTAGTCATTTAACAGCACTAGCATGGCTGCGTTCAGCAATAACCTGTCGCAGCTATGTTGCCAAGTCAATTGACAAAGCGCCCCTGATTCGAGCCATAATTTCACGTTAACGTCAGTATTAGCACAAACAAAAAACAACACTTACCTAGTATTAATCTAACATTCATCTAACATTTCAAAAATATTGCTGCCCTCTATTTTCAAAGTAGGCAATCGCATAAATTAATCTCTCGCCTCGATACTAAAAACACTATACATTCAGTTAACATTGCTAATAATGGCAATATGTTTCATTTTGATGAAAGCTGATACTTTAAAAACCTTTTTATCAAACGGTTAAATGGTTCAGGTATATTATTTATTAAATAACGAACGGTATGTATTTATGAAATTTAAGGTTTTATTAGTTAGTTTAGTGTTTACTTATTCTTCTCTATTGTTTGCTGGTAACCCACAAGGGGCGGTTGCCATGCCGGATAGCTACAGTGCCGACGCAGCTATCAAAACATTAAAACAAGGTGGTAATGCTATCGATGCCGCTATTACCGCGCAATTTGTTTTAGCCGTGACTTTACCTGAAGCAGGTAATATCGGCGGCGGCGGTTTTATGTTAGTGCATAAAGATGGACAAGATGATTTTATTGATTATCGAGAAACAGCCCCCTTAACCGCCAGTAGAGACATGTATTTAGATGAAAATGGTGAGGTGATCCCTTACAAGTCTGTTTATGGTATTTTTTCCTCAGGCGTTCCAGGAACCGTAGCAGGCATGTGGTTAGCACATCAAAAATACGGTTCTCTACCATGGAAAACCTTAGTACAACCTGCAATTGACTTAGCTGAGCAAGGCTTTATTGTGCACCCAAAACTAGGCAGTAATATCAATCGTTATATTAAGCGTATGGAAAACAAAGGCCTTGTAGTTAACTTTGCTAGCTACTTCTCAAACGCAACGTCGAATAAACTTTTTAAACAGCCCGAGTTGGCTAGCACCATGATTCGCATTAGAGACAAAGGCAAGCAAGGATTTTATCAAGGTAAAACCGCTGACTTAATTGCCGACTTTATGAAGAAAAATGGTGGTTTAATCAGCCATAAAGATTTAGCGGCTTATCAAGCAAAATCAAGAATGCCCATCAGTGCCAATTGGAATGGCTACAAAGTGCTGACATCACCACCACCAAGCTCAGGTGGTATTGCTATTTTACAGTGGCTTAAAATGTATCAATTAACAGCGCCAGTAAAACAAGTAGCTCATAATTCAACACCATACATACACTTATTAGCTGAAATTGGTAAACGCGTGTTTGCTGATCGGGCGCAATATTTAGGTGATCCTGATTTTATTGCTGTACCACAGCAGCAGTTGATTTCAGATGATTACCTAGCTATGCGCACCCAAGGTATAACATTGAATAAAATATCAACCACTGAAAAAATTCAAGCGGGTATTATCGAAAGCGAACAAACCACCCATTTTTCGGTGGTCGACAAATGGGGCAACGCTGTCTCAAATACCACCACCTTAAACCTAGGTTTTGGTAGTGGTATGGTGGTGACGGGTGCTGGCTTTATTTTAAATGACGAAATGGATGATTTTAGCGCTAAGCCGGGCGTTGCTAATGTTTTTGGCGCTTTAGGTGGCGTCGCTAATGAAATTCAACCACAAAAACGTATGCTGTCATCAATGACTCCCACCATAGTGTTAAAAGACGATAACATTTTTATGGTGACCGGCTCTCCCGGTGGTACCACCATTATCAGCTCAGTATACCAGTCTATTTTAAACGTGATTGAATACGACATGACCGCCGTTCAAGCAGCAAATGCTCCGCGTTTTCATCATCAACTTTGGCCAAAAAATGTGATTCGCCACCATAACGGCATTCACAACGATGTTAAGTCTGAGTTAGTAACGATGGGGTATAAGCTGGGCAATCGTAACTTTGGCGATATGCACATTATTGTCAACCGCGATGGTAAATTAGATGCTGGCTCCCAAGCTAGTGGCCGTGGTAAGTCGATAGTCATCCATTAATGGATGCCAAGTTTTATTACCTCTGGTGTTTTAATATTCTAGTCATTATTGCTGGGCTTGATTCGTGCAGTTCCGATTAGTTGTCAAATTGTTTTCAAAGCATACACCCATATAAAAACAAAAAACCCAGCAAAAATGCTGGGTTCAATAAAATAATTTAGTTAATATAAGTTTATATTAACACTTTTAGATTAAGCGTAAGCTAGAACGGAATATCATCATCAAAGTCAATTGATGGCTCTTGTGGATTTACTTTAGGCGCTTGTTGTTGCCCTTGCTGATTAGAGGCATAACCACCTTGCTGCTGTCCTTGCTGAGAGAAGCCACCTTGTTGCTGCCCTTGCTGATTTGATGCATAACCACCTTGCTGTGGTTGTGGTGCTGGCTTGCTATAAGACTGTTGCGAGGCTGGTTGTTGTCCCTGCTGGGAGAAACCACCTTGTTGTTGAGGCGCTTGTTGAGTTTGAGCAGTATAACCACCTTGCTGTTGAGTAGTTTGCTGCTGTTGCCCTTGCTGAGCGAAGCCACCTTGTTGCTGACCTTGAAAACCACCTTGACCTGATGACTTACCGTCTAACATTTGCATTACGCCGTTAAAACCCTGTAATACGATTTCAGTGGTGTACTGATCTTGGCCTTGTTGGTTGGTCCACTTACGCGTTTGCAAAGAACCTTCAAGGTAGACTTTTGAACCTTTTTTAAGGTATTCACCAGCAATTTCAGCAAGCTTGCCAAACATGACCACACGGTGCCATTCGGTTTTTTCTTTTTGCTCACCGGTTTGCTTATCTTTCCATGAGTCTGATGTTGCCACAGTAATATTAGCGACTGCACCACCATTTGGCATAAAACGTACCTCAGGATCTTTACCTAAGTTACCAACGATAATTACTTTATTTACACCTGCCATGAAAAATCCTATTGATTGTGCTCAACAACAAGTATTTTTACCCAAAAGGCATGCTTATTTCTGTTATTGAAAAGTTTTATTTAAGAGAACAATTCTATAGTTTATGAGGATAATTATCACTATTTTTCTCTCAAAAAAAATATTTATTTTAGCTGTTTGATTTTATTCTATTTACCCCAAAAATATTATGTTTCACTATATAAATGCTGTGATAGCTCATAATGGCATAGGCAAAAACGTCAATAGCGAACACTTGCTTTAGGGGGAAGAATTTTATCTTCTACCCAGCCTCGCCTGTGGTCATAGTTTTACCCTGTGTTTTTATCTTCACCACATAAAAAGGCACGACGAACACAACGGGAAATGCAGTGATAATAAGGCGTATCGATTAAACTGACTTGCTGTTTTCTTACCGTTGCCATAGTAACCTCAACGGGTTTTATTACTGATTAAATAAGCCTAGTTGAGATTTTTATTTATTTCCATTGAGGGGGGAGTCTGCTATTTTTTAGTTGATCCTAAGGCGTAGTTATTTTATTTTCTAAATTTTTAAATAAATTTTTCTTAGGATCAAACTCAACATTGGTATCACCGGGAGCTGGATTAAGATAATAGTTAAACGACAAAGAACCTCTTGCTGAAAAACCTACCCTGCCATAGATTTTACCGTACAAACAAGTGCTTTCGTCATCTTCATCACAACGAATACGAAAATAATAATTATAGTCTCCATTTTTATCATAGGAAGTTATAGAGAGTTGACCCGGTGCATTGACTCTCCGATACATTACACTTGGTTGATAACCCGTTAAAGGCGCATGATGAGAAGAGATAAAGTTACTCCCGCTTTTTTTGTCAACTATAAAAGGTTGTATACCATCAGCGTCATTAGAGAATTCAAGTGAAAATGCCACACGACTATCCCTTATACTTTTAAACTCACCATCGAGTTTAAATAGAAAATCCTCCGTTACCCCCTTACCGTAAGGTGATATCCAATCATGTTTAATAAGATCATAACCTATAACGAGGCCATTGGTATCAGGTATCATTATAGGTGATATGCCAGTAGAATAAGCATACATAGGGATAGGGTTTTTCTTCTTTTTCAAAATCACTTTTAAAGTCGGGTTCCACGGTTGCCACTTTCTAAAGCCAATTACGCCGCTAACACCTGTAAAACCATTGTACTTAAAGCTTGTGCCATAATAACCGTTCGCATCAGCGCCATAAACACCATATTGCTCCGTCGCCCCCTCGCCCGTAAAAAAACCACCTTTGTCTGTTTGTCCTGAAATAAAATTTGTTTTTCCGCCCCACCCTTGAGATTTAGGACGCATAAAACTAATACTAGCGTCAGCTCCTTCAATGGGAACTCCCTGTTCATCAACCACTAATAATGTATATTTAGCTGTTGGCAGTGCTAGAACCACATTTGGTAACAAGAATAATAGTGCGACCATTAATTTTTTCATTTGTTTAAATTTCCTTTTTCTACCCATTTATTAAAAAATAGCAGAAATTAACTAGGACACTCGCTTATAAAGTAACCTGAAAGAAAACCATAACACGAGCTAAATAACCACTCGAAATACGCGCAATGATTATTAATAAATCCTGAATTAAAATAATATTTACCGAGTTGTAAAATAAATAAGAAAATGCTGTTTTTTAGACATGACAAAAACATCAGGCTTAATGTGCCAGTAAATATGTCGGTATTTAATATGTTTTCCATTCACCTTAATTATTTTGATATAAATGTTGTGACAGCTCAGCACGAATATCATCTGGTAGTTTTTTAGAAGTCTGCTTTTCATAATCAAAATGCACTAGAGCAGCCGTACCAGAGGCGCACTTTTCACCGTGTTGCCATAGCTCTTGATAAACATCAAAAGAAGCACCGCCAATACGGCTAATATAGGTTCTAACCTCTATTGGCTGACCAAAAAATATTTGTCCATGATAATTTATTTCAATTTTGGCTATGATTAAATGCCAGTCTTTGGGGTTTAAATCAGGGGTGAACAATTTAAAAACAGGCTCACGCGCCCCTTCGAACCAAACGGGTATTGTGGTGTTGTTTATATGGCCTAGTGCATCGGTGTCACTAAAACGCGGCATTAATGATTCTGTATACATGTGAAGTTTTCCCTAAATTTATCAATGAATAACCGCTATAGTAACTTTAGTTTTACTAAAAATCAGTCTTTACTTTTTTGTTGTTACTCTAGCCTTTCATCAAGACGAAAACAAATAAAAGACAAGTAAAAATAGTAATGAAAGGCTATAGTTAAACGATAGCCTTTCATAAAAGGATGCTGATTATTTCTATGCACAGTAAATCTCTAAACTTTCCCTTTTGCATAACTATTATTTTGCTTTCGTTAGGTGCTAGCATCACAGCTGCTAATGCTTACGCGCAAGAAGCTTTGCACCACGAAGAATCCTGCAATCAAGAAAAACAGCAAGTGACTTTTAAGCCGCACACTATTTTTGATGAGTCTGAAGAAGGAATAATTTTCTTACATCGTTGGGCTAATGCCATTCATATAGATACCAAAGTGTTAACATTAGAAAATGAAGCGGCCTTTTTTTTAGATAAATGCCGTAAAAATCATGCCGATTTAGCTGAATTAGAACGTCACTTGCGTAGCAAAAAATATATTCGTGATGCTAAAGTGACTGGCGATGAAATGATGGAAAAAATCACTATCACTACATGGGATAATTGGTCATTATTGCCAACGATTAGTTTTGGTCGCCAAGGAGGAGAAAGCAAATACAGCTTTGGTATCAAAGAGCGTAACTTTTTGGGTTTAGGCATAGATGCTGAACTGGAGTCATACAAAAACTCACAACGTTCTGGCTATAAAGTTAAAACTACTATCCCTTTATTTTCTAGGCAAAGTATTGATTTAAGATTACGCTTTGCCGATAACGACGATGGCAAACAAAAATCGTTATACTTACAGAAGCACTTTGCTGCTTTCCATACTAAAATGGCCTACAACCTAGGTTATGATGAAGAGTCACGTAACGACACCATATTTCAAAATGATATTGAACAAGCAATTTACCGTCACAAAATCAGTTTTAAAACCCTAGATTATGCTTGGTTAAGCTTTAATGATGACAAAAGCTTGCTGAGGTACCATGTAGGTATTACTCAGGATTATAATAAATTTTCCGACACCACTGAGTCTTATAACAACTTTCCTGAGCAAATATTACCGCAAGACCGAGTGTTTGTTTACCCTTGGCTTGGTATTGACTACCTCGAGAAAGATTTTAAAAAACTCACCAATATTCACCTTATTACTCAAATTGAAGATTTTAATCACGGTTGGCAGTTTAATGGTCGTTTAGGATTAAGTGATGGCAGCAAGGAAGATTCTGCTTGGGCATTATTTTCAGCGCAAATCAATAAAGGCTTTGAACTACATAGCGATGCCTTATTGCTGATGAATATTAGTGTTGAGGGCGATATTTATCAGAACAGCGAACAACGTTTTTTGCTAACGCTGAACAACGAATATTTTTATCGCTTTACCAAAACATGGGGATTATATTTAAACAATATTAATATACTAAGCCATAATCAATACTTAGATCAACCCGTTACCATGGGAGGGAATGCTGGCTTGCGGGGCTTTCCATTACAATACCAACATGGCGAACACAGTGTAAAACTCACTAGCGAAATACGCTATTACCCCGAAATAAACTTATTTAAATTATTCGACCTTGCCGGTGCTGCTTTTTTTGATAGCGGTAGAGCTTTTGGTAGTTCACTTATCGCTAATGTAGAAGATGATTGGTTATATTCCGTTGGCATTGGCGCTAGGTTATATTCACCACACTCTAGCGGTAATCACCAAGTGATCCATATTGATTTTGCTTTCCCACAAACAGATAACTCTGACCTAGACAATTTTGAAATCAGGGTTGAAGCGAAGCAATCTTTTTAATTGCCAAGGCGCTATTAACAAGCACTCATACCAACCAGCATTTATATCAATCAGATTACAAAAAGCGTTTTAAAATCCGATCAATTTGGGTGAGGCGGATCTTTCTAAGTAATTTTTGCGGTTTTTCAGGGTAGTCGCTAACACTATCAAGCTCATCATAATGATGTACTTGCTTAGTATGCTGCATAATCGCCATCAATTCAGGAGCAACTTTATCCAGCAATGATTTAGAAGGATCGTCAAGCAACAAACCGTTTTCTAAATCAAGCGTCCAAGCGCGAGGATTAAAATTACTACCCGTTAAAAAATGATAGCGTTCATCACTGATAATACCTTTTAAATGAAAGCTATTATCGTCATGTTGCCACAAGTGAACAGTCAATAACCCTTGATCGATAAAATTTTGATAACGTTTAACAAAACGTTTTAGTAGCACTTCATAAATATAAGGCACAATACCAATAGTGCTAAAGGCATCTTCATCTTTAATAAAGAAATCATTGGCGGCTTTATCGCCAACAACCAAGGTAATTTTTACCCCTCGTTTAAGTGCGTTAACCACATCCTTTGCCAAAACAGGCGGCAAATTAAAATAAGGGGTGAACATTAAGAGTTGCTGCTGAGTGTTTCTAATCGTTTTTCTGATAGCACGATTAAGTTGATTTTTTCTTCGTCCATAACCAATAAAGGCCGTTATAGTTATCGGCTGTTCAATAACTGCTGAGCATTTGCTGATATCCATACTCGACACTTGATAGGCACTTTTTTTGAGTTTGCTCTTTAAAGCAATCGTATTACGTTTTTGTTGACTCTGGCTGGGCAAATAAGTTTTATTGAGTAAAGGCGCCAAACCTGAATCGATAAATGTTTTACGTAAATACTGGCAAAAGCTATTGGCTAATGAGGCATTATTGATTTGATAGTATCGGTCTAAACGGTAGCGAGAGCCTTGCTGCATATAAATATCATTAATGCTTGCCCCCGTATAAAAAAGCGAGTCATCAAACACCATACCTTTTAAATGCAAAACGCCAAAAAGCTCTTTACGTTTTACTGCCACACCATAAATAGCGACTTGCTGCGGATATTTTTCAGCCAATGCTAAATAAAGGGCGCGATTACCTAAGCTGTCTTTTTCACCAATGAGCCCTCGCTGACCCCGATGATAGTCAACAAAAATATTAACTTCTAAGCTTAGAGTCTTTGCTTTTGCCTGATACAAAGCGTGCAGAATTTCTCTGCCTGCTTCATCGTCTTGCAGATAAAGTGCGGTAATATAAATACGCTGACTCGCACCAGCAATTAATGACAATAATTGCTGCTTATATTGCGTGGGAGCAGTGAACACCTCTATATCGGTATTCTGAATGACTAAACTATTTTTTACAAAGGTCAAAGTAATGGCTTAATAATTTTTTATAAACTCAAGAGCGGCAGTATACTCATTTAAAAAGTCACTGACTATTTTTCTAAGGTAAATTTTGCTAATTGTAGCGAGAGTTTATCAGCAAGATGTAGTAAATTTTTACCTGCTTCAGCAGATTCTTGCGCTGCTTGCATAACTTCATCGGCTCCCTTAGCAATATTGCTGGTATGACTCTCAATGCTGGTAACCATTTGACTTTGTTGCTCAACGGCGGCAGAGGTTTGTTCAGCGCCACTGACAATTTGTTCAACATTTTGACTAACTTCTAAGAAAGTAGCCGCCACTTGTTGAGTTTTTTCAACACCTTGCTCAGCCATAATAACGCCTTGGTTCATCACAGTAACAGACTTTTCAGCACCGTGTTGTAATTGCTCAATGATACGTTGAATTTCACCCGTTGATTCTTGGGTTCTACTGGCTAAAGTACGCACTTCATCCGCAACGACAGCAAAACCACGCCCTTGTTCACCAGCTCTTGCCGCTTCAATAGCCGCATTTAGTGCTAATAAGTTAGTTTGATCGGCTATTTCTCTAATCACATTAACAAATTGACCAATATCATTGCTCAACGTCGCCAATTCATTAATAACAGTCGCGGAGTCGTTAACTTCGCAAGAAATATTATTAATGACCGCCGCGGTTTCGCTGATCACTGCTTCGCCTTGTAATACGTGAGCACTCGCTTGTTCAGTCACCTCTCTAGCACTGTTACTACTTTGTGCAATAACCGCGACAGAATCGCTGACTTGATGAATAACATTAACAACATTATGGGTGTTTTCTTGCTGAAGCGCTAAATTTTCAGCCATAGCTCCAGAAAGTAAATTAATATCGTTGGCAGCCAATTCAAGCTGCTTAACATCTTGATTAAATAAGGTCAGTAATTGATGGATTTTATGCTGCATTTGATTAAATTTATTAGCGACATCACCCAGTTCATCCTGAGAATTTGAGATAATAGCTTGGGTAAAGTCACCTTGTTCAAGCCTTGAGGACGCTTGATTTATTGCTTCAACATTTTGCTTTATCGACATATAAATAACCACTAACAAAAATGCGGTAAATATTGCCGCACCGATCAGCACAGAACAAAGCAACAACAGTGACTGTAAACTACTCGCTCGACTTGCTTGTAATTTATCAGTTAATAATTTTTCACTTTCGCCAAAAATTGTACGAGCAAGTTGTTGCGATGACGAAATAGCGCTTTGTGCTTGGTTTGCTTGCCATTGAATATTGTCAGGATTGATAACACTGGCGCGTAAAGACGTTTGATAATCATCAATCGTTGTTAAAAAATTAACAATATTATTGCTATAATTCTTCGTGCCTTTATTATCGACACGAAGCAGTTGTTCATTTTCTTTACTCAATTGCATCTGCAATTCATCTAAGCGCTTATCTAACGCGACAAGTAAGGTATAGCTTTCTGCAGTGAAACCATCGTTTTCAATAATACTTGTGGTCAGCTCACCTGTTCTCGCAAGGTACTCGGTTAATGCGGGTAAACCTTGCACCACCATAGCCGCTAAATAAAAGGCACTGGCATTGCTTTCGCGCCTCAAGCCACTTAATGCGGCAGCATTTTCTCTAAAGGTAAGCGTTTTTTCATACATTAACGCCCGTTGCTGATATGAGGTTAAAGATGCCTCTTTTTCTTGCGCTTGTTGAGTTATATGATGGCTAGCTGATGCTAATTCGTCAGCAAGTGAAGTGTTAGAGACCTGTTTACGTAGCGCTATCGCTTGGCTATTAACATTTTCTTGTTCATGAAGGCTTTGCTCTAACATGACAGCCGATTTGATTAACCCAAGCCCTTCAATTTCTAAATCATATTGACTAATACGTTGCCACTGTGAAGCCACAATCCACCAAGCACTAGCAATAATAGGAATAAAAAAGATTAACGCCAGTACAGAAAACTTAGCTTTAAAAGCCAGTTTATTAGACAACGAAATAGCTGGAGAAAAGATGAAGCTCATTGTTATTTTTATCCCTTTGATTAAATTTAAAGCAGTATTTATACCAAATAAACACTACTCCAAGAAGTATAGACCAAGAATAACAATGAAAACTTTCCAGCTTATGTTTTTATGTTTGATTTGACTAAATAACCATCGCTAATTCCGCTGCTTGGCGAATAGCGAGTTTAGCATCAAGTTCGGCAGCAATATTGGCGCCACCAATTAAATGCACATTAACGCCAGCGCTTTCAAGAGCTTGTTGTAAATCACGGTTAGACTCTTGCCCGGCACAAATAATAACATTATCGACATCAAGCAACTTCGGTTTACCATCAATCTCAATCAACAAGCCATCATCCGTGATAGATTTATAAGTGACGCCGGGGATCATATTAACGCCATGCTTAGCCAAATTAGCTCTGTGCACCCAGCCAGAAGTTTTACCTAGCCCTTTGCCGACCTTAGTCGCTTTACGTTGCAGTAAAGTAATTTGGCGTTTTGTTGCTACTTTTTCAAATAATTTTTCCGTATCCAAGGCACCTGTTGCCTGATAGCTTTTATCTACGCCCCAATTCTTCAACCATGCATCAGGGTTAGTGGTTAGTGACTCACCATGCTCGGCAAGGTATGACGCTACGTCAAAACCTATACCGCCAGCACCAATAATAGCAACCTTATCTCCAACAGCGACTTTCTCGCGTAATACCTGCAAATAACTCAACACTTTAGGATGATCGATACCTTCAATATCCAGTTTCCTTGGTTTAATGCCTGTGGCTAAAATAACTTCATCAAAACCTGCGGCTAATAAACTTGTCGCACTTTGTTCGCTATTTAAATGCACTGGAATATTATGTAGCGAAAGTTGTTTGTTAAAATAGCGCAAGGTTTCAAAAAACTCTTCTTTACCGGGTACTTGTTTCGCAACATTAAACTGTCCGCCAATTTCACTGATTTTATCAAATAGCTCAACTTTATGGCCTCGCTCTGCGGCATAAACACTAAAAGCTAAACCTGCGGGGCCAGCACCTATCACAGCCAGCTTTTTAGCTTGCTTAGCAGAGGCAATTTTTTCAAAATTAAGTTCTGTTTCATAACAAGCTCTAGGATTAACCAAGCAAGAAGCGCGTTTTTGCTCAAAGACATGATCTAAACAGGCTTGATTACAACCAATACAGGTATTTATTTCATCTGATTTATTGGCGGCGGCTTTATTGACAAAATCAGCATCCGCTAGAAATGGTCGCGCCATCGACACCATATCCGCCTGCCCTGTCGCTAAAATTTCTTCTGCAACTTCTGGGGTATTAATGCGGTTAGTTGTGACTAGAGGAATAGAGACTTCTTTTTTCATTCGCTCAGTGACCCAGGTAAACGCAGCTCTTGGCACCGATGTGACTATGGTAGGTACTCGTGCTTCGTGCCAACCGATACCGGTATTAATTAAAGTAGCGCCGGCTTTTTCCACCGCTTTTGCCATGGTAACCACTTCATCCCAGCTATTACCGCCTTCCACTAAATCCAACATAGATAAGCGGAAAATAATAATAAATTTATCACCTACTTTTGCCCGTACCGCTTTGACGGTTTCAACCGCTAGGCGCATACGATTTTCAATATTGCCGCCCCATTCATCGTCACGTTGGTTGGTGCGCAGACAAGCAAACTGGTTAATTAAATAACCTTCACTACCCATGACCTCTACACCGTCATAGCCTGCTTTTGCCGCTAAACGGGCGGCATGAGCATAATCTTTGATGGTGCCTTTAATTTGTCTTGCTGACATAGCTTTAGGGGTAAAAGGCGTAATAGGCGATTTAACTTTACTCGGCGCCACACTAAAGGGGTGATAGGCATAACGACCCGTGTGTAATAGCTGCAAGCATATTTTAGTGGGGTATTTATGTACTGCCTCAGTGACTTGCTTATGCTTACTTATTTGAAAAAAATTACTGAGTTGACTACCAAACGGAGAGATTCTGCCACGTATATTAGGACTAACGCCACCCGTAACAATTAAACCAACACCACCTTTAGCGCGCTCTTCATAAAAAGCCGCTAGTTTGGCAAAACCACCTCTTTCTTCTTCAAGGCCGGTGTGCATAGATCCCATTAACGTGCGATTGGCTAATTGAGTAAAACCCAAATCTAAGGGGGCTAATAAATGCGGAAATGCTGTTGTTGTCGTCATAGTTACGGTGCTCTCGTTAATAATTTACTGAATTATAGACACATGATTTGTGCGCTACTTTCATGTTCAAATAGCTCAAAGCAGATATTTATACCTTCAATTTACTGGCATTTTGGATAAAACACAAGCTAATTTTGACACCTGTCAGATTAAGTTTTTTATTATTGAATAACCATTAAAAAAGCCAGTTGCGTTCAACAACTGGCTTGACTGTAAACATGGTGATATTTAGAGGTTGTTAATCTTGTTCATGTAACCAAGCCGCATGACTTGGTGCGCGCTTAGTTTGCGCCCACTCTTCAATCATTTCAGCAGCAACGCCATTAAGTTGTTTGTATTGCTCTGGCGTTCCTGTGTTGGCGGCTAATTCTAAGCGATGCCCGTTTGGATCAAAGAAATAGATAGATTTGAAAACGCCATGATTTACCGGACCTAACACCTCAACACCTTTACTTTCTAGGTCTTCTTTGGCTGAAGCTAAAGCATCAACACTAGCGACACGTAAAGCTAAATGTTGCACCCAGGCCGGGGTATTTTCATCACGTCCCATATCTGGCGAATTGGGAATTTCAAAAAAAGCTAAAACGTTTTCATTACCGGCATCAAGAAAAATATGCATGTAGGGATCGGGCGCTTTAGTAGAGGGCACTTCATTTTCGGCAATAGCCAACACTAAATTCATATTCAGCTTGTCTTTATACCAATCAGTGGTTTCTTTGGCGTCTTTGCAGCGATAGGCTACGTGGTGAATCTTTTCAATGTTTATCATTTTCAGGGCAGCTCTTGTTTTACCAAAATATGCACTAATTTTACTCACACCTCAGCCAAGTTCACCAATTTTAACCACATTTAAAGCCTAAACCAACGTCAGCAATTCACTACGCCTGATTGTATAGATTATTTTACACCCCTTACTATTGCCAAAATTTAAGCCAATATTACCGTTTTATCACCATTAATACAGACTCGCTGCTCAGCATGTAAACGCACGGCATGACTTAATGCGGTTGCTTCTAAATCATGCCCCATGTGCACCATTTGCTCTATGGTGAAAGTATGATTTATCGGCTTAACTTCTTGCACTATGATAGGTCCTTCATCTAAGTTGGCGGTCACGTAATGCGCGGTAGCACCAATAACTTTTACCCCGCGAGTATGTGCTTGATGATAAGGTCGAGCGCCTTTAAAGCTAGGCAAAAATGAATGGTGAATGTTAATGGCACGGCCTGAAAGTTGTTGGCATAAATCATCAGACAATATTTGCATATAACGAGCAAGCACCAACAAGTCTGCTGCAGTTTTTTCCATTAAGGCGACAATTTGTGCTTCTTGCTCTGTTTTGGTTTCCGCGGTAATGGCTAGGTGATGAAATGGCACACCATGCCAATCAGCCAACGATCGACAGTCTTGATGGTTTGACATTACCGCGACAATATTAATTGGCAACACACCTGATTTCCATTTAGTCAGTAACGACACTAAGCAATGATCATCCTTTGAAACCGCAATAACGACATTAGGCACATCTTCTTTGTTACGTAGTTGGTAGTTCATATTCAAGGGACTGGCTAATTCATTAAGGGCTTCAATAAATTCACTGGCAGAAACCGTTAAATTGCGATCATCAAAGGCAATACGTGAGAAAAAAGTTTCGGTGTAAGGGTCACTATATTGAGACGTTTCAGTAATAAAAGCGCCATGTTCGAACAAACTTTGCGATACTTTAGCTAAAACGCCAGTATTGTCTGGGCACTGCCAAGTAAGAATATAGTGATTAGGTGTAGTCATGCGATGTATTCCGAGAAAATTGAAACTTAATGATTGGCGATATTAACGTTTAATACCAGTATTTTGCTAGCTTTCTGGTTATATAATTATTGCTTCTGTGATAGTTGATGCTTATTTTTAATATATAACTGTTCAACTTTTTCACGAGCCCACGGAGTTTTACGTAAAAACTTCAAACTAGATTTAATACTGGGATCTTGCGTGAAGCAGTTGATTTTAATTTGTTGACCTAAGGACTCAAAACCAAAATAAGCTTCTAACTCAGTCACTATTGTTTTTAGCGTAACACCATGTAGCGGATTGTAAGGTTGGTTGTCCATAGAAGTACTTCAATACTTAAAAATTCTATTATAACAAAAACAAAAAAAGGCACCTACTTTTAAAATAACTTTAAAAGATAGATGCCTAAATAGCCTAGCAAGCTGAAATTATTTAACTATTTATGCAAAATGTTGTGTTAACTCATCGGCACCACCAATGTGCTTACCATCAATGAAGACTTGCGGCACAGTGTCAGCATTGGTAATAGCTCGCATGGCTGAAATACTGATTTCATCACCTACGGTTAGCTCTTCATATTGAAAACCTTGCTGAGCAAGTAATGTTTTAGCTCGTGCACAATGTGGACAACCGGGTTTAGTAAATATTGTCACTTGTGCGCTTTGCACGGCTTCAGGGTTAATGTAGGCAAGCATAGTATCCGCATCAGACACTTCAAACGGGTCACCCGGTAAATCAGGTTCGATGAACATTTTTTCAATAACGCCATCTTTCACTAGCATTGAATAGCGCCAGCTACGCTTGCCAAAGCCAATTTCATTCTTTTCAACTAATAAGCCCATGCCTTGAGTAAAATCACCGTTACCATCAGGAATAAAGCTGACATTTTCAGCATTTTGAGCTGCTGCCCAAGCATTCATAACAAAAGTGTCGTTGACGGAAACACATAAAATTTCATCAACACCATTTTCAGCAAATTTACCAGCTAATTCGTTGTAACGCGGTAAATGTGATGAAGAACACGTTGGAGTAAAGGCACCCGGTAATGAAAAAACAACCACGGTTTTACCGGCAAAAATTTCTTGGCTATCACGCTTACTCCATGCATCGTTAACACGCATAGGAAAGGTAACTGACGGGACTTTTTGACCTGCTTTATTTTCAAAGTTAGTTTCACTGATAGACATAATGTTTCCTTTTGATTGATTAAAGTAAAATGGTATTAAGTAACTGCTTTTAAGTAACTGCTTTTAAGTAGCTGCTTTTAAGTAGCTGCTTTTAAGTAATAACGCTATTATTGCTCGTAGCAACAAATAATTAAAGTGATTAAAATCAACAATAGTAATCGACAAAAGCGATTACACAATATTGAACGGCTTTATATTGAAATTGTTTTAGCTTAGTCAGGTCTTAATTAACACACAAACCAGACTAATTGATTCGAAGGACAACACCGTGCGTATTACCAAAACTACCCTACTAGCAAGCCTATTAATTTTGTTTGTTAGCTCACAAACCTTTGCAGCTAACAATATTTCAACCAGCAACACCTCAACCATTAAGGCCATCGCTGAAAGTGCCGAGCAAATAACCCCTTTAATGAATGGACAATATGTTCCTACGAACATTGAAGTTACCACAGTGTCTGGTAAAAAAATGCCTATAGCCAAGGTATTAAACAATAAAAAAACCATCTTATTTTTTTATCGTGGCGGTTGGTGTCCATTTTGTAATACTCAAATGGGACAACTAAAACAAATTGAGCCACAACTTAACGATTTAGGCTTTCAACTAATCGGCATTTCCACGGATAACGAGCAAGACTTACAAAAAAGTATTGGTGAACATCAGCTAAACTATCAACTATTGGCTGATTTTAATTCAACCACTAGCCAAGCATTTGGCTTAGCTTTTTATGCTAGCCAAAAGGTTACCGATAGATACCTTGCAGCAATGAACTTGAAAAATCCACTGCAAAAAAATGCCGCTGGTGATAAGAGGCTAGTATTACCCGCACCAGCAATCTACGTGATTGATAGCCAAGGTTTAGTGCAGTTTAATTATGTGAACACTAACTACAAAGTACGCTTACACGCAGAGCTGTTATTAAAAGCGGCTCAACTAGTGAAATAGCCATGAATGAAACTGGATAGCTAAAATATTTGCTAATCGTTCGCTTGGCGTGATAAATTAAACACTCAACTTGTATATACAAGCAAATACAGCTGAGTGTTTAATTATTTAATCAACAAAGAGCTAATGATGAATTCAAATTACCACTTAACCTCCGGCGATGTTGGTGTACTGATCAGCATGCCGCATAATGGCCAATTAATACCGCAAGATATCGCCATTAACATGGCTGATTGTGCACTAAAAGTCGCTGACACCGATTGGTATATGGATAAACTATATGACTTTGCCAAAGCGATGGGAATATATACTCTAGCCCCAAAATGTAGTCGTTACGTTATTGATTTAAATAGAAACTCTAGTGGTGAGTCTTTATATACTGGCGCTGACAATACCGAACTTTGCCCGACCACTAGCTTTGATTTATCACCGCTTTATCTAACAGGGCAACAACCATCAAAGCAAGAAATTCAGCGTAGAATTGAGCAATATTGGCAACCCTACCACCAAGCAATCGCCGAAACATTACGGCAACTAAAACAACAATATGGCAAAGTAGTTTTGCTAGACGCCCATTCAATATTATCGCAAGTGCCACGTTTTTTCTCAGGAACACTGCCTGATTTTAACTTTGGCAGCGCAGATGGCAGCAGTTGCGATAAGCAATTATTAAACAATATTGCAAAAATCAACTTAGCGCCCTATACAAGTGTTTTTAATGGTCGCTTTAAGGGAGGTTATATTACTCGGGCTTATGGCGATCCAGACAACAACATTCATGCTATACAACTTGAGTTGTCACAATGCACTTACATGGATGAGCCAGGCAGCCATTATAATGAACAAAAAGCCGCACAAGTAAAAGTACAGCTTAAAAACTTTGTGCAGTGTTTAGTCGATTTCGCCCAAGAAAAATGAAACAACTTGAGTAAAAATGATGAAATATTACGTTGAAAACATTTTATTAACTGATGGTTGGGCAACCAATAAAACACTCACCATTAAAGAAGGCATAATCACCGCCATCACCACAGGTAAAAGTAATGATGCAAAAGTGATTTCAGGCACCGTTATTCCTGGCATGATCAATTGTCATTCCCATGCTTTTCAACGGGCATTTGCGGGTTTTAGTGAACAATGCAGCGAAGGACAAGATAGCTTTTGGACTTGGCGAAAGGTTATGTATAAGTTTTTGGCTAAATTAACAGCTATTGATGCCGAAGTTATCGCCAAGCACCTTTACATCGAAATGCTAAAAATGGGTTATACCCGCGTTGCTGAGTTTCATTACTTACACCATAATATTGATGGCTCTGCCTACTCAGCCAGTACAACGTCAGAAGAAGCTAACCATAAAGGTTTAGCCACTATGGCACAGGCTATTTTTTCTGCCGCTAAAGATGCAGGTATTGGCTTAACTATGCTCCCCGTTTTATATCAATATGCTGGTTTTGATCAACAATCACCCAATGAAGGTCAAAAACGCTTTATTAATAGTACAGAGCAATTTAATCAACTGGTCAGTGAATGTTTTGAATTATCCACTCAATTTACCAATACCAATGTTGGTATAGCGCCTCACTCGCTTCGCGCTGTAGACAAACAATCTATTGAGCAAGCAGTGACTCATGTGCGTGCGCTTGATAGTAACGCACCAATTCATATCCACATTAGTGAGCAACAACAGGAAGTAAGCGATTGTCTTGCTCACTATGGTAAACGCCCTGTACAGTGGCTTTTAGATAATATTAGCCTAGACAAACATTGGTGCCTAATTCACGCTACCCATATCAATGAGCAAGAGCAACAAGGCATAGTTAAAAGCCAAGCCATTGCAGGGATATGTCCAACAACAGAAGCAAATTTAGGTGATGGCATTTTTCCAACGACTGAGTTTTTAGCATTAAAGGGTACTTTGGCTATTGGCTCAGATAGCCATATCAGTGTTAACCCTATTGAAGAATTACGCTGGCTAGAATACGCCCAGCGATTAACCAAACAGCAAAGAGCCATACTTGCTTCTTCAGACACCGCCTCGGTGGGGCAAAATCTATGGCAAAAAGCAGCACTGGGGGGGGCACAAAGTACCAGTTCAAATACTGGTAGTTTAGCCATTGGTAAACAAGCAGATTTATTGGTGCTAGATGAAAACCAAACGCGCCTTTATGCTAATAATAGCCAGCATTTACTTGATAGTGTCATTTTTGCTAGCAGGGAAAATATGATCCAAGATGTTATGGTTAATGGTCATTGGGTGGTGCGTAATGGCGAACATGCCCAAGCGCAAAGTAGCGCCGATAATTTCACCCGATTATTAACAAAGCTATCAAATTAATACTTTAAAACGAAAAACCTTAGAGCATATTTTCATATTTACTTATGGTCTGGCAAACACTGGCTTGGTTAGTGGGATGAAAAATAATACTCGCTGCTTTTCCTTTACAGTAACTTTGGTAGAACTCATTAACCTTGGCTCTCGAGGAAGTGACCTCTTTTAAAGACTTCACTTCTTCTGCAGAAAAACTAGCTAATTTAGGTTGCAGATCAGTAAAAACCTTATCAGCCTTTAAGCGTACTTGGGTATCACTAAACTCACTAAAACCATCGAGCAAAACTTTTTTTTGTTCGTTATAGAATTTCGTTACCTCAGGCTGAGGATAAAAATGTAAAAAAACCGCGGCAGCCACGATTAAGATCAATAAATTTTTCATAAAAGCCCGTATATTAGTATGCTCTAATTTATGTTATTCTTGCTAGGGACAATAACATAATCCATTTTCTTATACTAATTACATATTTGTCTTCTAAGGATTTATCGTGAGAGCCGACGAAAAACCATCTGTATCCAATACCAACAGAATTCCCATCAAAAATGTAAAAATTCATCCCGCTAAAAATGCTCATGAGCGTTATAAACCCGGTGATCAAATTTATGTACGTAAAAACTCTGGCTTTTTTCAAAAACTAAGACAACGTATGAACTTAGTTTATTTTGCCTTTTTCGCCTTACTTCCCTGGTTACAATATAACGGTCATCAAGCGGTATTATTTGATATCAGTGAGCAACGCTTTACTTTGTGGGGCTTAACCTTATGGCCACAAGATTTAACGTTATTAGCTTGGTTCTTTATTTTTGGTGCTTTTTTACTGTTTTTTGTTACCACCTTTTTAGGGCGCGTTTGGTGTGGTTATATGTGCCCACAAACCGTGTGGACCTTCATTTTTATTTGGTTTGAAGAAAAAACTGAAGGTACCGCTAACCAACGAAGAAAGCTAGATCAACAAAAAATGAACGCCAGAAAACTTTGGAAAAAAACACTAAAACATAGTTGCTGGCTGTTTTTCTCACTCTTTACGGCCATGACCTTTGCTGGCTATTTTTCGCCAATGAGTGAGTTATTCTTCAACATTGTCACGCTCAGTACTTCGGCGACTATGGCGACTATTTTAGCCTTTTTCACTTTTGCTACTTATGGCAATGCGGGCTGGATGCGTGAAACCGTGTGCTTGCACATGTGTCCTTACGCGCGTTTTCAATCGGCGATGTTTGATAAAGATACACTCACTGTTGCTTATGATAATGAGCGAGGCGAAAACCGCGGGGCCCGTGGCAGAAAGCTAGATCATAAAGCTTTAGGCTTAGGCGACTGCATCGATTGTAATTTGTGTGTTGAAGTTTGCCCTACGGGTATTGATATTCGCAACGGCTTGCAATACGAATGTATTAACTGTGGTTCTTGTGTTGACGCTTGCTCAAGTGTGATGACAAACATGAAATACGAGCAAGGCTTGATCCGCTACACCACAGAGCATGAGCTTGATGGCAAAAAAGTACACTTAGTTCGCTCAAAACTCGTCGGTTATGCCGTTGTGTTGGTGATAATGAGCACTATGTTGGTATTAGAAGTCGTTAACCGTGTGCCCTTATCGCTTGATATTATTCGCGATAGAACCGAATTGGCAAAAGAGAATTTTAACGGTGAAATAGAAAATGTTTTCACCTTAAAAATTCTCAATATGTCACAAACCGATAACACCTATAAACTTTCGGTTAAAGGCATTGAAAACACGCAGTGGCATGGTAAACAAGAAATATTTGTTAAAGCCGCTAGCGTATTTACTTTACCCATTAGCATCTCTGTAGATCCCTATGAACTTAAGGGCTATATGACAGACATTACTTTTAGGGTTAAACAAGTATCTGCTGAAGATGATGTGAGTATTGAACACGAAAGTCGCTTTTTTAATAAGCGCTAAGAGTTCACCCCTAACGCGTAAATAATTCGCAAACAAAAAGAATATTAATGGCTAATTTTGATTTTAAAGCACTATCACCCGATACTATTATTGATGGCTTAGAAAGTGCTGGTTTTACCGTTGATAGCGGTTTGCTGGCGCTTAATAGTTACGAAAATCGTGTTTATCAGTTTCATGATGACAAGCTAACTAAATACGTGACCAAGTTTTATCGACCACAACGCTGGCAATTGGCACAAATTCGTGAAGAGCATGAGTTCTCCTTTGAACTTGACGAACAAGAGCTTCCTATTGTTGCGCCACTCAAAGTAAATGGTGAAAGCTTATTTGAACATAAAGGCTATCATTTTGCGGTATTCCCTTGCCGAGGTGGCCGTATATTTGAAGTAGACAACCTAAATCAACTTGAATGGATGGGACGCTTTGTTGGTAGAATTCATGCTGTTTCGGCACAAGAGTCTTTTCAACACCGACCCAGTTTCAATATTGATGAAATGCTCTATCAAGCCCAAGAAACTATCGCCGCCAGTAACTTTGTACCCTCAGTGCTACACAAACCTTTCTTCACCATTTTAACGCAAGTCATTGAAGTGGCCGCACAGCAATATAAGCCCAAACAACAAATCCGCCTGCACGGTGATTGCCATGCTGGCAATATATTATGGCGCGATGAAGGGCCACACTTTGTTGATCTTGACGATTGCCGTACTGGCCCGGCTATTCAAGATTTATGGATGATGCTTTCAGGAGACAGACAACAACAATTGTTACAAATTGATACCTTATTAATGGGCTATGAAGAGTTCTTTTCATTTGAATCTAGTCAACTTGTTTTGATAGAATCATTAAGAACCATGCGCGTAGTTAATTATATGGCTTGGTTATGTAAGCGCTGGCAAGATCCTGCGTTCCCACAAAATTTTCCGTGGTTTAATACGGAAAAATACTGGGAGCAGCAAATACTTATGCTTAAAGAGCAAATGTCAGCCCTACAGCAACCACCATTAAGTTTATTACCAGCTTAATAAACGTTTAAACTCAAAAGACAGCGAAATAAATAGGAAGAATAACGATGAGAAAAATACAACAGCACTTTATGGTGCTATTTATACTTTTAAGCGCATTTTCAGCCAGTGCCTATGCAGCAACATACACCGAAGGTAAACAATACTCTAAAATAAGTGAGACACTTTCTAGCAAAACAGAAGTGCGTGAATATTTCTCTTTTTATTGTCCTCATTGCTTTAGTTTTGAACCTTTTATGGAAAGTGTCAAAAAGAATTTACCTGAAGGGGTTAGCTTTGAACGTAATCATGTAGATTTTCTTCGTGCTGCGTCACCAAAAGTACAAGCCATGCTAACTAAGTCTGTTGTCGTAGCGGAGCAGTTAGGGATGGATAAAAAACTTGTTAACGCCGTATTTAAATATATTCAAGTACAACGTGCCGTGATCACCTCTGAAAAAGACATCCGCAACATTTTTGTGCTTAATGGCGCTGATGGTGATAAATTTGATAAGTTAATGAAAAGCTTTGGCGTCAATAGCAAAGCAAAATTGATGAAAAAGAATCAAGAAACCATGACACAAAAAAGAGCCATAACTGGCGTTCCTGCGGTGATCATTAATGGTAAATATCGCATTAACGCTCAAGAGCTAGACAAAAATAATTTTGAGCAAGATTATCAAAGTTTAGTCGCGTATTTATTAACGCTAAAATAATCATTTATTTCTAATAGCAAAGCCGCCAATTATTTAATCCTTGGCGGCTTTTTTGTTTTTATTCAGCTTAAAAGTATTCACCACAGAGATTATCGCGGCTCGGTGGTAAACCGTTACTTTTTACCTTTTGACTTGTTACTATTTATCAAACAGGTTTTTCAATAACTTAGCTTTTGCTTGGGCAAACTCATCCGTTGTTAAAAATCCCTGTTGCTTCAAAGCCACCAACTTCTCCAAAGCATTAACCAATTCAGTGTCTATAGTGCTATTGGTATGTTTAGCCACGATAGCAGCACTAGCTTGTGGTGTTTTTGGCTTAGCTACCACCTTGTTAGCCACTTGCTCTGTTGCGTTAGCTACTATTACCTTAGCTTTAGGATTAGGATTAGGATTAAGCGTAGGCTTAGCTTGAGTTTTTGATTGCTCTGCAGGCTCAACAGGTATTTTATGGGTAGCCGGACGAATAGCCGCCGCTTGGTTGTGTAGTGGTGCGGCTTTTTTCTTTTTTGCAGCCATTTGCGCTGCGGATTCAGCAGATTCCGCAACAGCTTTAACTTTTCTCTCACTGGTTTGCCCGGCATTGATTTGTTTACCAATAAGCCAGCACCAATCAATTAACTCATCAATCACCTTAGCATAGCTTTTTTTAGTGATGCGGTTACTGCCCTTACGCATATATAAACAAACAACATAGCTGTGCTTTTGCTTATCGGTTAGCTGCACACTGATTTGCCTGATTTTACCATCAATCATTTTATCAACATGCTCTTTAGTAAAAATAGCGCGCAAGTCTTGCTCTTTATCATCACTAAAACCATGACCAACATCATGATTAATAAAGTTGATACAGCTTTCATTCAGTTGTACCTCACTACTGACAATATCGGCTAAATCAATAATAATTTCAGCACTACTTTTATGACGGCGATATAAACCTATTTGCTGCTTAGACTCACTTAACTCAAGATGGGCATATTGCTGTCTTACTAAAGTTTTCGCAGAAAATTTATTACGCTTAACTAGATAATAAAAAGCTCCGCCAATAATGGCCAATATAAACATGGCTAAAAAACTATTGCCTGAAGAAGCCTCTTCCGGTATTTGTTCTTCACTATCACTTATCAGGTCAAGGTTGTTTTGCGATAAATGGTAGAGCAGATTTTCATTATTATCTAATAACAAAATTTCAGCCGATAAATTCACGCTAAAGCTCGCTTGACTGTTAGCGGGTAATTGTTGCTGGGTAAACTGCCACTCTACTTGCGGCGTGTTTTCTTCATTATTTCTGGCTGACAAAGAGCCCTTAAACACTAGCGACTCCATGCTCCAGTTCTGATCGTCATGTTTGAGTAGCAATAATTTATTTCTTAAATAAGGAAGCTTTCGTCCGCGATACATGAGTAGATCGTCAATAACCTCATCACTTTGATAAAGTATTTTTTTCGGCACTTTAATCCGCCAGTCATCACGCCCTGCGGTTAAAGATAATAAATTTTGTTGATTATATTGGTGCACAAGCAAAATTTGTTCACTGTGCTTATCTGGCCAAATAAATTGTTGAATACCTTGGCCACCCAACAAATAAATAGCATCTTTGATTTGGCTATCTTTCAAAAAGGGATTATCACTGGGTACGGTAAAACTGCGCAAGCCAAACTTAGTGGGATTTATCCGTAAAATAACCCCTGAATACAATGGCTTTTGCCATTTTTTATCGCCACTTAAACTAATATAGAGTAAACCAAAATTATCATTCCACGATTTAACCGCAGGATTAAATGACAATTGTGCAATAGTAAAGCTTTCATCAGGGACCGCAATTCGCAGTACCTCTCGCTTAGTGCTGAGATCCACGTGTTGATGATTAACCGAGTTAAATTGCCACTCGGTGACGACTGCATCAAACTCAAGCGCCAAGTCAGCTGAGCGCTCTTGTAATCGCTTAGTTTTACTTTTTTTGTTGATTGGCTCCAGATGAGCAGTATAAAAAGTGCCATACCCCGCTTGGTCACGTAAAGAAAAACTAGGATGTAGTGCCATCGCGGTTAATTTAATAACAGCGTTATCATTCTGCTCGGTGCTTTCTGATCGGACTGACCGAACACTGGTTAAATCTAATATCGCTTTTGCTGCAATCGTGTCTTCAAGTAAATAAAGTTGCCCCGTACCATTAATAATGAAAAATTGTTCTTTATTGCTCGGATTAGCAACAATTTGCTGCCAATTCTTATCCTTTATCTGCTGCTGATTTAATTGAGATATTTCATCTAGTTGGTAACTGTTACTATTGGCAGCAAGATTACCCGAGTGCAATAAAAATAAACTCACTAGCCAATAACATGCGAGTAATAATTTTCCTTTTTTTACCAAATACCGTTTAACAATCATTACCATCACGAAATTTTTTGCCCATAAAAAATATCTAACATCTTAGTAAATAATACTTTATCTACAATTAACATCAATAAAACAAAGCATTAATTTTTCAATAAATGAATTGTCTTACCTTCAATGAACTGCGTTTTAGCTGCCGTCGATAAATAATTCAACTTACCTGCTACGATAATATTATCGCCTATAATTGCTTTTTCAGCCAAGTCTTGCGCTTGTTTTCCCCACACATGTAACTCACGTTCAAGCGTAGTAGTTTGCCAACTCTGTTTATCTATCGCATAAGTTTGCTGATTAATAGTTATATTCACCTGTGCCATCAATTTATTGTTTGCCGTGGTGATAAGCTGCGGCGATGAAGCGAGTTGGCCACTACAATGAATTTGATTAACACTTTTAGTGTAGCTTTTAGCAAATTTTTGAATAAAACTAGCATGAATAATAGCAGGATGATTTTTGGTGGTTACCGTACTCGGTTTGATATGACTCAAGTGGCCTTGTATTAACACAACATCACCCTTTTCTGCCTGTAAAAGAGTCTGCTCAACAAGGTAGCCTTCAACCTTAACGTGATGGAAACTTGTCCATTCTTTATATTGATTGGTTTTTTTATCTAACCATTTACTGCGGGTTGCCAAAACAATTTCAGTAATGGCCAACACGGGGTTAGCACGATAACGAATATCTGGTTTACTGACTAAATTACCCAGTAAAGTAACCGCACATAATTGTGGGCACTGTACTGGAGCACTGGCTTTTGGCATAAAAATAACTCTTAGCTTAAAAATTCATAGCGATCAATGGTATGAAGTTTATACCATTGACTGCAATATAGGCTCGTTATTTTTAGCTAAATTTTGATAATCGTTGACTATTAAACACTTTGATGTTTTATATACTAAAGCATCTGGTTCTTTTATTCTAAAATAGATGTTAATACTAAACACACAGGGCTAAGTGTTAATGATAAAAGCACACTATAAATTTTCAATGGTTATGCTCTTAGTGTTGCTTTGTCTGCTTTTTCCCAAAATAACGTTCACACAACAATTAAGCAAAGAACAAATTAAAGTTGCCTATCTCTACAATTTTTTAAAGCATATCACTTGGCCTGAAGAAGCGAGCAAAAAACAATTTATTATTGCCGTTTATCAAGATAGCGAGTTCAACGCTTTACTAACACGCTCGTTTAACAACAAAAAAGTCAAAAACAAAAATATAAAGATATTATCTATCAGTGATATAGCACAAGGTAGAGCCGCCGATTTACTTTATATCCCTAATCGCTTTAATAAGCAACTGACCCAAATAGCCACACAAGTTCGTGGCTCTCAAACCTTACTCGTGACCGATAATAGCGCTGATAAGCACAATGCGATGGTGAACTTAATTAACGCGGATAACAGCAAGGCTATTGCTTTTGAAATCAATAAATCTAACATTGTTTATGAACAGCTGAAAACGTCAGCACAATTATTATTACTTGGCGGAACTGAGCTAGATATTGCTTACTTGTATCGAGAAACTGAACAAGCCATGCAAGCGACTAGACAACGAGAATTAACTTTAAATGCCGAGTTAGTCATTCAGCAAGCCAAAATCAAAGCCAGCAATCAAAAACTCAGTCAACTTAATGCCGATTTACAACGCAGCACTAAAGAAGTTAAGCAACAACAGCTTGCTATGCAAAAATTAACACAAAATGAAAAAAGACAACAATTAGTATTACAAGCGCAACAACTAGCCTTACAAAAAAAAGAGCAAGATCTCGCTCTCATCCTCCAACAATTAAGTGCAGCTAACAAAAACTATGGCGAACAAACACAGGCCATAACGGAGAAAAAGCAGCAAGTAGCAGCAAAAGAACAAGAGAATCAGCAAATGGCTGCTTTAATAAAACAAAACAGATTGATACTGCACAAACAGCAGCAAAGTATCACCAGACAACAACAAGCGCTCGACGTACAAGATGATGAATTAGCGGTACAACAACAAACCATAGTAGAACAAAAAGCCACCATCACCATAACGACTATTTTAGTGGTTATCATAGCTTTTGCTTTTGTGCTAGTCGCGGGTTTATTTTTGAAAAATAAAAAAACTACTCGTAAACTCAGTATAACTTTAGCGCATTTAGAGGAAACTCAAAATCAGCTAATACAGTCTGAGAAGATGGCATCACTAGGCAAACTCATTGCTGGCGTTGCCCATGAAATTAACACTCCCCTTGGCATTGCCGTAACTTCTACCAGTCTAATTCAGGAAAATACTGAAGATATTGCTCAGAAGTTAAAAGATAAAACCTTAAGTCAAAAGCAATTACAGTCTTTTATCAATATTATTAGTGAATCGTCGCAAATATCTAATAACGGCTTAGAGCGAGTCATTGAGTTAATGCATAACTTTAAGGAAGTCGCTGCCGATCAAATTATTGAAGAGACAAGAGAAATAAATCTAGCCGATTATATTAATGAAGTCATGACGACTTTAGCCAACGAAATGAGAAGAAGGCAAGTGCATTATCAATATAGCGGCGAAGCTGATCTTTGTATTAATACCATTCCGGGAGCTTTAGCTCAGGTAGTGACTAATTTAGTAAACAATTCAATTCGTCATGGTTTCGATCCTGATAATAACCACGACAATTTAACCAATAACATTGCTATTCACCTAGAGCAAAATAGCCATGATGAAATTAGTTTAATCTATAAAGACAACGGCATCGGCATGGATGAAAACACTTTAATGCAAGTATTTGATCCCTTCTTTACCACTAAACGGAATAAAGGTGGTACGGGTTTAGGCATGAATATTGTTTTCAATATTATTGAACAAAAATTGAGTGGTCGCATAGAAATGCAAAGCGCTTTAGGAGAAGGCGTAATTTGTACCATCACCCTTCCTTTGCTGATTAGCACTGCCAACTAAGCGTCATCGCGATTAGGCCATACCAATTAGCTCATACCGATTAGCTTAACTCAAAGGCTGTTTGCTCTTTCTCATATAATGAAAAGAATCTACACTATATAAAGCTAACGCTGACCAAATAAAAATAAAAGTTATAAATTCAGCTGCCTGCATTGATTCATGATAATAAAATACCGCTAAAACAAACATGATACTCGGGCCAATATACTGAAAAAATCCTAAACTAGATAAGGTTAAACGTTTAGCCGCAGCAGTAAAGCACAATAAAGGCGCCGTTGTCACCACGCCCGCTAAGATCAGCGTTATATTCAAACTGTCACTATTTGCCATTAAATCCGCTGTCGCACTGTCAGCAAAAAATTGCCAATAAATTAATGCGAACGGTAACATTAATAATGATTCCACCAGCAGGCCAACAAAGGAGTCCACTTGCATTTTTTTACGTAGCACGCCATAGGCAGCAAAAGAACTCGCCAAAACTAACGATACAATAGGAATTGAACCCAAGGTAAAAAGCTGTACTAAAACACCAATAACGGCCAAAATTACCGCAATGAATTGATTTTGTCGCAAGCGCTCACTAAAAAACAACATACCCAACGCCACGTTAAACAAGGGATTAATAAAATACCCTAAACTGGCATCAAGCAAGTGATCATTATTTACCGCCCAAATAAACAATAGCCAATTCACGGCTAATATCGCGGCAGAAACAGCAAGTTTGAGTATGAGCTTTGGCTGTCGGCATAAAGCCATTAAAACTTGCCATTTTTTCATCACTAAGACTAATATCAGTAAAAATAGGCTAGACCAAATAACGCGGTGCATTAAAATTTCACCAGCACCAATATCAACAAGTAATTTGAAATAGATAGGAGCAACACCCCACATAACATAAGCGGCGAGTGCGTTAAACACTCCCGTACGCGTTGTTGCTTGTTGCTCTGTTAATGGTATTGAGTTCATGAATGAAAATTTTTATATAAATAGAGAACGCGCATAGTAACACAAGCGCCATTAAGATCTCGCCGACATTCCCTGTCCACACAAAAGCCCCTGTTCACAGACAAAAATCTGTAAAGCTAACCTACCATATAAGTACCCGTACCAAAGGCAATATGATCACCTAGTTCATTGTGCATTTCCATGCGAGCAACAGCTACTTTACTGCCGCTACGAATAATATGTGCGGTGACAATAAATTGCTCGCCGCGACCAGGGCGTAAAAAGTCAGTGCGTAAATCAATGGTACTTATTTTACTTAAGCTTTGTTGGATAGTTTCAGGGGTTATTTCAGGCAATTGCTCAAGAATATTGGCGGCAGCCACCGCACCACCGGCTAAATCTAATGCGGATGCAGTTACGCCACCATGAAGAATTTTCTGCCTAGGATTACCCACTAATTTATCGTGCCAAGCAAAACGTACTTCTGATTGTTTAGCATTAAAATGTGTTATTTCTAAACCCAGCAACTTATTAAATGGCATATTACGATTCCATTCATCTGATAGCTGCTTATACACTTCTTCATACTGCATAGTACTTTCATCTCTAGTCTAATATATTGATAATTAAGACTAACACCCTTTTTTAAAAATAGCGTGAAAATAATGCTCACTCACCTGCCACTCTAGGGTAAAATACTTGTTATCAAACTACCTTGAAGAAATCTTGTTGAACACGAATACTAGCCTTTCTATTTCAGAAACAAACCACACTCTGTTGCAAAATACTTTAAAACATTATTTTGGCTATGACAGCTTCCGTCCTGGGCAAGCTGAAATTATAGATAATCTGATGCAAGGTAGAGACTCATTAGTGTTAATGCCTACAGGTGGCGGAAAATCTTTATGCTACCAGTTACCGGCAATTTTACTGCCTGGCGTTACCATTGTGGTGTCGCCGTTAATTGCATTAATGAAAGATCAAGTAGATAGCTTAACTAGACAAGGTATTTCTGCCGCATTTATTAACTCGTCGTTAGAACCGCACACTATTAATGATATTTTTTCCCGCCTCGATAAAGGCGAGATAAAACTACTTTACGTTGCGCCAGAGCGCTTAACTAATCGCTATTTTTTGCAAAGATTACATGAGTTACCCTTAAGTTTATTTGCCATTGACGAAGCCCATTGTATTTCCCAGTGGGGACATGACTTTCGTCCAGCCTATACCCAGTTGCAATGTTTAAAACAAAATTTCCCCAACGTACCGGTTATGGCACTTACCGCCACCGCCGATGTTACCACTCGCAAAGATATTTTAACGCAGCTTGCCTTAAACAACCCTTACATTCAATTAGACAGCTTTGACCGAGCTAACATTCGCTTTACCTTAGCGCCAAAATATGACGGTGAAAAACAAGTATTAGGTTATATCCGTAAACAAGCGGAAGACAGCGGCATTATTTATTGTAATAGTCGCTGGCAAGTAGAAAAACTGACTAAATATTTAGCCGCTTGCGGTATTAACTGTGCGGCTTACCATGCTGGTTTAGAAAATGAAATTCGTGCCATGGTGCAAGAGGGCTTTACTAAAGACAATATTCAAATTGTTGTCGCTACGGTTGCGTTTGGTTTAGGGATCAATAAACCCAATGTTCGCTACGTTATTCATTTTGAGCCGCCGCGCACTTTAGAGTCTTACTATCAAGAAATTGGCCGTGCTGGCCGTGATGGCCTACCCGCAGAAGCTTTATTTTTAGTGGCTGAAAAAGATATTGCCCGCATTAAAAAGCGTATTAGCGAGGGTGATAATCAAGCGCGCGTAAATGTAGAATTACAACGCTTTGCCGCCATGGATGCCTTTGTTGATGCGCAGACTTGTCGCCGACAAGTAGTGCTTAATTATTTTGCCGAATATACCGAGCAAAGTTGCGGGAACTGTGATATTTGCTTGGACCCTCCAAGCCAGTTTGATGCCACCATTCCTGCGCAAAAAGTTCTTTCTTGTGTTTTTCGTATTAAAGAGCGAGGCGATATTAATCATGTTATTGATGTACTACGTGGCGAATCAACCAAACAAGTAACAGCACTCGAACATGACAAGGTCTCCACTTTTGCCATAGGGCAAGGAAAAACGCCTGGCTATTGGTTTGCTTTAATCGCTCAGCTAATACATTTAGGTTACCTACAACAAGACATTGAGCAACAATCTAACTTGTGTTTAACACAAGCTTCAGGCGTAGTGCTTAAGGCATCCGAACCCTTAATGTTAGCAAGCCCACGTTTACAAAAAGCCAGTTATTGGCAACATAAAAGCCAGCAAAAAACGTATGATAGAAACTTATTCGCCAAAATGCGTGAATTACGAAAGAGTATTGCCGATAGTGAAGACATTGCGCCATTTATTGTTTTTAATGACGCAACCTTGTCTGAGTTAGCACGAGTACAGCCGCTAACCTCCCAGCAAATGCTAGCGATTAGTGGTATTGGCGATGTGAAACTTTCCCGTTACGGTCAGGCTTTTTTATCTTTGATTAAAGAGCATAATCAATAAACCCCTCTAAATTTCAAAAGCTATTCACCACCGAGTCGCGATGCTCCAAGAGGGCTCTTTGAGCCTACACAGAGGTTTTATTATGCTCGGTGTAGTGCTGTAATCTCGGTGTTCTCTGTGGTAAACGTTTAAATTAAATAAATACCATTTCAAAAATCAAGATCAAAAAAAGCGCCAACGGGCGCTTTTTCATACACTACAAATTCACTCTAGCTTATTTTAAACTAGCGTAATATGCTGCTAGGTTAGCGATATCAGCTTCATTTAATGCTGCAACCATACCTTTCATAGTAGGATCGTTACGCTTACCCGATTTAAAATCGGTAAGTTGCTTAGCCAAGTAAGCTTCTTTTTGGCCGGCTAGGTTAGGGTAAGTTGGAATAGCAGAAATACCAGCAGCACCATGACATGCGCTACACATCATAGATTTTCCTTTACCAGCATCAACATCGCCAGCGAAGGCAGAACCCGTCATCATTACGGTTGCAGCAACTGCAAGAGTAAGTTTTTTCATAGTAGTTATCTCTCTTTGTCAATCAGAACTATTTATTGTTTCAAATAGTATATGTAAAATAGTTTATGCTGTCGTTATTTTTTTAACTTAATAGTATGATTAACATCAAGCATTACTCATTGGAGTGTCTATGTTATCCAAACAACACACGATTAACTTAATTAGCACTATTGATAATCAAATAACCATTACTTTTAATACTGAGTGGTTTCAAGAAGACATTAGTACTCTGAGTCAATTAATCTTATCAAAAATTTTCCACCACCAGTTAAAAGAAAAAATCATTGGTGCCGACAGAGAAAACTTACGCTTTACCTGGCAAGCAAGTGAATTTTTACTCAATTTTGATTATTACAGCCAATCTTGCTGGGTTAATGCTCATGATGAAGTGAGCCAAATGACCATACCGGCGTTGCATGAGCTATTAACAGCAAGTTCATCCCAATAATGAGTCATATTAATGTTTGATAAAATTTTAATCAGCCGATGCTTTTTAGGGGATAAGGTTCGTTACAATGGCGAACAGAAGCGTCTTGAGCAGTCATTAATTACCTTATGGCAACAACAAAACCGTTTGGTGGCTATTTGCCCCGAAGTTTCAGGAGGGTTATCGGTACCAAGAGAGCCCGCCGAGCAAAACCTAGCCCGTGATCAAGTATTCACCCAAACAGGCGTTAATGTCACCATGCAATTTAACGAGGGCGCACAACAAAGCCTAGCGCTATGCAAAAAGCATCACCTGCGTTTTGCCTTGTTGAAGGAATCGAGCCCCTCTTGTGGGAGCACGTTGATTTACGATGGTTCATTTTCTAATAAGAAAATTAGCGGCCAAGGAGTGACCAGTCGCTTACTTACTCAGGCAGGTATTAAGGTTTTTTCTGAGCATAATCTAGCAGCTTTAGCGAAATTACTTGATAAATAATGTCTATTCTCTATTCTCTATTCTCTATTCTCTATTCTCTATTCTCAGTCATAATAGCTTTACGGCTACGGCTAATAAACTGATTTAGCCCTTCTTTGGGCTGCATTTCCCCCACGCCTAATGAAACACTCATTTTAGGAAGACGAATGCCTGATTGCACACTAACAAAACGCAATTTCTCTACACCTTGTTTTATTTTTTCAGCTATTTCGGTGGCAATACCACCGTCAACATCGGGTAACAAGACAATAAATTCATCATTAGCTGAACGTACCGGCAAGCCGCTATCATCAACATAACTGGCTACTTTTTTGGCTATTTTTGATAAAATAACATCACCGATTAAATCGCCAAACTTTTCACTAAAGTGGGTAAAATGATCAACGCTCACCACAATCGCGGCTACCGCCCTATCCGCATCTTCAGTCAACCAAGTATCTATATGCTGTGACATTGCTTTGCGATTATATAGCCCGGTCACTGGGTCTAAATAAATCTCCTGACGCACCTCTTCTAACTCATCTTCTAGCGCTTTGGTCTGTTGTTGTGATTGTTGTAATTGTTCAGCCAATTGCTGCTGTTGTTTTTTAAAAGACAATGAAGCTCGGTGCAATTGCGTAATCGCTGTTTTTACTGCGGATTTATCATGAGACATTAAGGCAGGAATATTGTCATCTAATTGTTCAATGAGTTCTTGGGAGCTCGAGGTCGATAACTGACAACTGTGCTGAACTTGTGCAAATAATTGGCCGAGATCAGCAACAATTTCATGACGAAATTTACTTTGTTCAAGGCAGTGTTCTTTATAAGATTGTTCCATAAAAAAACCATCTATTGCCTTGCCTGACAACAATATGCGTTTAATGCTAGCAACAAGTATGGGATTGTTTTTCTTGCAATATTCATAACTAACGGCGTAATTAATGGGGTTAACCGCCAAGTGCCACTGTTTTAGCTGTTTAACAGCCAGTATCATGGTTTTATCTGCTTGTTTTATCGAATCGTGATATTTCACCGATTCACCTCATTGAGTTGTGGCACTCCTTGTCGCCTTTATAGTACTCTTTGGTACCTCTTAGTTTATTCTCTAGTATCTCAGAGCAAATATCTACCAAATTTATGTTATTTATCTGTTACCTTAGTTAATCACTAAAGTAACGTAATCAAATTGTCACTATTGGGCTATTTAGAATGAAATTTTTATTTCCTATTATTATTGTATTTTCGCTAATAAGTTGTAGTCAGATTCCCCAGACAATGGATAAGTCCAAAAATATTTCCTCAAGTAAAAGCGATCAACAATTACAGCAATTAATTATTACTCACCAACAGTTTTATCAGCAATCTAGCCCTTTTAACGACCCACAGGTCGGCGGTAATAACGGTAGATTGCCTAACTTATCACCAAAATATTTGGCTGAGCAGAATGAAAAGCTCAATAGCATATATCAAGCGTTGGTTAATATTGACAGCAACACGCTGAGTAAAGAAAACCAAATCAATAGTGCAGTATTAATTTATGCCATTAAAAACCAACTAGACAGCTATCGTAATAAAGAACACTACATGCCATTAACTGCTGAGTCAGGCTTTCATGTTTGGATAGCCAATATAATTCAACAAGTTAACTTTAAAAGCACGCAAGATTATCGAGACTATTTATCAAAATTACGTGCCATTCCTCGCTATTTTGACCAACAAACGGCTTGGATGAATTTAGGTATAAAGGCAGGGATCACTCAACCCAAGATAGTGCTAAAAGGATTTGAGCAATCTATCAAAGCCTATATAGTGAGTGATGTTAGTAACAGCGACTATTATCAACCCTTTAAAAAAATGTCAGCACAAGTAACAGCCGCAACACAAGCAACACTCAAACAAGAAGCAAAAGCAATACTTCGCGAGCAGGTGATTCCTGCGTATCAAAAATACTACCACTTTATGGTGAATCGCTATCAAGCCAATGCTCGCGACAATATTGCCGCCACATCATTACCCAATGGCAAGGCTTACTACCAAAATAGAGTACAGCATTACACGACTTTACCGTTGAGCGCTGATGCAATACATCAACAAGGCTTAGCCGAAGTTAAACGTATTCGCGCTGAAATGGATGTTATTATCAAGCAGGTAAAGTTTGAGGGTGATTTTGCTACTTTTGTCGAATTTTTACGTAGCGATGAACAATTTTATGCCAAAACCCCAACAGCATTATTAAAAGAGGCCTCTTTTATTGCCAAGCAAATGGACGCTAAATTACCCGCTTTGTTTAAAACCTTACCAAGAACCCCTTATGGCGTTATTGAAGTGCCAGCAAACATTGCGCCCAAATATACTACCGGCCGCTACTCTGGCCCTGCTCGCGATGATCAGGCCGGCAATTACTGGGTGAATACTTATCGACTTGATAGGCGCCCTTTATATGTACTGACCGCATTAACATTACATGAAGCTGTGCCGGGGCATCATTTACAAGGTTCAATTGCTAAAGAAATGAAAAATGTGCCCAAGTTTCGCAACCGCACCTATATTTCGGCATTTGGCGAAGGTTGGGGCTTATATTCAGAGTATTTAGGCCTTGAGGCAGGTATGTATCAAAATCCGTATCACAACTTTGGCCGCTTAACTTATGAAATGTGGCGAGCATGTCGCCTTGTTGTTGATACAGGCATGCATGCAAAAGGTTGGTCACGTCAGCGAGCTATTAATTACCTTGCTGATAATACCGCATTATCTTTACATAATGTACAAACAGAAATTGATCGTTATATTTCATGGCCAGGCCAAGCTTTATCATACAAGATTGGCGAATTAACCATTAAGCGTTTACGTGAAAAAGCAGAAAACACCTTAGCAGATGACTTTGATTTACGTGACTTTCACGATCAAGTTTTAAAAAATGGTTCTATGCCATTGCACATGTTAGAAAAAGTAATAGATGATTATATTGCTAACGAAAAGATAAAGCATGATAAAGCGAAAGAAGCTAATAATTAGAAGATAAGAGTTAGAAGATAAGTATTTGGACATAAATATTAGAAAGTAAGTATTAGGGAATATAGGGGATAAGAAAGCTAATAACTGGCTGTAAAAACAAGGCAAGGAAGCCACGCAAAGTAGACCGAGGAAACAGACAGAAAGCTGTTAAAATAGAAGAGCCCCCACTACATCTAAATTTGGCAGTCCCGCTGTCATAGGTTTCCCGTTAGACCGGTAACTTTGCGTCTCTAACTTTCGTTAGATTTGCCCTTGTCGAGCTTTAGCAGCTCAAGGTCATTATAAGCCATGATTTTAGATTGTAAACAAAAAAAACTAACAAGTGAGCAAAAATCACGTTAAAATAATATTTAGACTCTAACCAAAGCTGCGTTTTTACTGATGTTCTCTATAAAAAAAATATTTTTTTTATTTAAAATTTTAACCACTATCACCTTTGGTTTTAGTGTTTCTAATGCCTTTGCAAGTGAAAATACTTTAGTGATGCAAGAGCAGCTCATCAAACAAGTAGAGTATTTATTTCAACAAAACCCTGAAAGCTTACGCTCTGATGAGGTGATCCCCCTAAGCAATAAAATAATTCCTCACCGTAATAAATACCCCAATGAAATTGTTACCAAAACTTATTTGTTGCTCATTGACATTGCCATGAATAAAGGAGAGCTAGCAACCGCGTTTCAATTTGCCCAAGATGGCATAAAATTAACCAACTCAAGCCAAAAAACTTATCTTTGTTTACAAGTACAACTAGCAAAAATTTTTACCGCAAAAAAACACTACAAAAAGCTACTCAACGTTACTGAACAAACGATTAAATCTCCCATAACTAAAGGTAATGCTAAATATTTATTGTTTGCGCTAAGTTATAGAAGCGCCGCTTATGCCATGCTATCGCAACCCGGTAAAGCGCTAAAAGACATGCAACAAGTTCAAAATATTATTAAACAAAACCCTGCCTTTAATGAACACATTTCTTTGTTGTCTATTTTAGCTAATGCTTATTACCACTTGGGTGACTTTGAAACCTCTCTCACCGTACAACTGAAAATATTGAAACTTCGTTTTAATCTCAACAAATTAGAGAATGTTGACCAAACATATTACCACCTAGGCAATGCTTATTTTAGCTTACAGCGCTACAACGATGCCTATAACGCTTATTGGGAAGCTAAACGATATGCAGAAAAAAAATCCGCCCCCATCTATGCTGCTTATGCTGGACAAGGTTTAGCCTTAACATTGCAACAGCAACAACAATATTCACAGGCAACAACAGAGCTGCTACAAGCGAAAAAAATATTTCATCAACACAATTTAACAACATCCTATTTAGAGACACTTATCACGCTTGCGCAAATAAGCCGTGCAACCAAGCAATTACCGGCAAGTTTACACTACTTAACTACGGCAGAAAAAATAGCTGAAAATGTTATATTGAATAAAAATTATATTATTTTTTACCAATTACTTGCTCAGATGTATTTAGATAAAGGTGCAGTTGATAGCGCTTATTTTTGGCAAAAAAAATACAGCCAAGCTTTACTTAACAATAAACCCATCAATATCAATGCCAAGGCGAATAAAAAACAAAACCTTGTCGACAGTTCAAAAGCTAGAAAGTTAACCTTGAAGTTGGCAGAGCAAAGTGAATTAACCAGTACTTTTGCAAGTAAGTATCAGCAACAACAAACCATAATTTTCCTGCTGGCCTTCATCATAATAACGCTATTATTTAGCCAACTAGTTATCTGGCTAAGACGCAGAGCCAAGCGTTCGAAAAACAAGTATGACGCCCAAGATAAATTTAATGTGACTTTAGCAAACCCAGCTCAAACAAAGCAGCTATACCGAACTAATTTTAATATGGCAAAAAAATACTCCTATTCGTTAACATTAGGTTATATTTCAATTACTAATTGGCAAGAGTTAACGTTCAAGTTTAACCAAAAGGTTGTCAATGAAGTGAGTGTCGGTATTGCGAATTTAATTCATGAGTATACCAATGAATTTGAGCATGCGGGCTTGATTAATGACGGTGAATATTTACTCTTTTTCCCTCATCAAAGCAAAGAAGAAGCTAACTTGACAATGGAAAAAATAATACAGGCGTTACGATTAAGATTTTTTGCCAATTTAGGGGAGTTTTCAGTTACACTCTCTTATTCAATAGAAAGTCCAGATTTTCAAGATATAGACCCTTATATTTTTCTGTCGCGACTAAGCGCGGCAGTAAAATCAATATAAGCATACCCATAAATTTTAGGTGAAAAATGTTCGCTGTATTACTCATTACTGTTCTTTTCGTTGCTATTAGTGTTTATTTTTATTTTCGTTCTGAAAAATTACAACGTGATTTACTTATTTCAAAACGCGAATTAGCCAATACTCAAAAAGAGAGTATAGCGTTATCGAAATCAATTGCATTGCTTGCTAGTAGTCATGAAGACTTCGTTAAAACCCGGCTCAATCTACTCATCGCTAAAACAGAGCAATCATCAGAAAAAAGTGATGTGAGTCTGCTAAAACCATTGATTAGTAATTATGCAATTATTTTTCGAGAGTGTTTAACGGGTAAAGGGAAAATGCAAAAAATCATTAAGAAATGTTTTAGTAATCAAGATCCTGAAGTATTCAAAGAGTTTACCCATAAAGTAATTAAAGCTGACACCAAATTTCAACGCTTATGGGGGAGTAATAACTTAACCGGGTTCGTTTCGTTAGTGGAGTCACTATTAATAAAGTACGATGGGGTAAAAAAAACAGATAAGTAGTTGGCTTTCAACGGACAAAGAAAAGCCAAACTGAATTTTATAAGTAGAGAGCTGTGACTAGCCTCTAATAATGATATTGGGTGAAGTATCAATTTCACCTTCACTAGAAATAGTCGCCGCATTATCATTACATAATAATATCGCCAAGCCTCCCGCCTTATAATGACGAATGTAAGTCAAGTCATAACCAAATTGCGTCAAACTACTGGCCGCAAATTTTTGTGCTAAAGACAGTTTATTCCATAGCGTTTCAGGCGCTGAATTTCGCTGACGTCTTTCTAGGAGTGCTTCTCTTTCTGCTATTGCTTGCATGCTGAACCTCTAATATCTAAACGTAGAAAATCCATTTAAATTACCGCTTAGTTTAAAAATTAAGCGCATATAGAGCAATTTAACTTACTTTTTTATCCACATCAATATTTATATTATAAAAAAGGCTGTTATTATGAATTAATAATAGTGGGTACAATTACATAACTATAAAGAACCATAAAGAACCATAAAGAACTATAAATAATTAAGAGAACATATATGAGTGTCGTTTTAGATGAACTACTGGCTTTATTAAAATTAGAAGTTATAGAGCAAGGAATTTACCGAGGCCAAAGTCAAGATTTAGGTTTTCGGGCTTTATTTGGCGGTCAAGTCATGGGGCAAGCATTATCAGCCGCCCAAGAGACTGTTGGCGCCGATCGCTTTGTACATTCACTTCATTCATACTTTTTACGGGCTGGAGATGCCTCAAAACCTGTGGTTTATGAGGTGGAAGATCTTCGAAACGGTGCTAGCTTTAGTACGCGTAGAGTGCAAGCCATACAAAATGGTAAAGCCATTTTTTATATGACCGCTTCTTTTCAGCAACCTGAAGAAGGCTTTGACCATCAAGATACTATGCCTGATGTTCCCTCGCCTGATGGCATACGTTCGTATGGTGATTTTATGGTTGAACACCAAGATATTTTACCCCAATCTATGCGTGAAAAATGCTTAGCTGAAAAACCTATCGAAATTCGTCCCGTTCAGCAGTATAACTGGCTCAAACCAGAAAAAGCCGCTTCACATAGTCAAAGCTGGCTAAAAACCAATGGCAGTTTACCGAATGACTTACGCATTCATAGCTGTATGCTTGCTTATGCGTCAGACTTTCATTTTTTACTGACGGCATTATTACCGCATGGCACCAGTCATTTTAAGCCCAATTTTCAAGTCGCAACTGTCGACCATGCTATGTGGTTCCATCGACCATTTCGCTTTGATGATTGGTTGCTATATTGCATGGATAGCCCTTCAGCAAGTAATGGACGAGGCTTAGTACGTGGGCAAATATATAATCGCCAAGGTGAATTAGTTGCTTCTACCACGCAAGAAGGTGTGATGAGACAAAGGTAATCAGCGATGGCACGAAACAGTAGTGAGATATAAAAGTTGCGAGTATCGAAGCGCTTCTTTTTACCACTCGTGACTCATCACTTATTTAGCTGCGTTTTGCCAATCAAACCCTGTTGGGTGCTGAAACACTCTTAAATCGAACTGTGGTGCTATGGCAAAAAGATGATCAAAAATATCAGCTTGAATAGCCTCGTATTCCGCCCAATCGGTTGTGTTGGCAAAGCAATATAATTCTAATGGTAAACCGCTTGCTGTCGCAGGTAGCTGTCTTACCATACAGGTTAAGTCGTTACGGATACTCTGATTTTGATGTAAGTACATGTCAATATAAGCTCGAAATGTACCAATATTCGTTAACTGACGAGTATCTATTTTATTCGAATTGTCATCTGAGTTTTGTACTTTATTTTCAACTTCAAGCTGCTGTTTTTTATTCGTTAAATAGCTTTTCAATAAGTTAGTATTCGTTAAAAAATCTACTTTTTCTAATGAATAAAAATCAATGCTAGCAATATCTATAATCAAGGTACGTTTAATGCGCCTTGCACCCGTGTGATACATATTGCGCCAATTTTTAAATGAATCGCTGATCAACGCATAAGTGGGTACTGTGGTAATGGTTTTATCAAAGTTTTCAACTTTAACGGTATTTAAACCTATTTCGATAACATCGCCATCAGCACCATATTTTGGTAACTCAATCCAGTCTCCCGCCACCACCATTTTATTAGCAGAAATTTGAATGCTCGCCACTAAACCTTTAATGGTGTCTTGAAACACTAAAATTAACACCGCGGTTAGCGCACCTAAACCACTGAGTAAATATATTGGTGAACGATCTAAAATCAATGAAATAATAATAATAGCAGTCACTATATAGACCGCTAACTTAATAACTTGAATAATGGCATTAAGTGGTAAGTATTTTTGTTTTGCCGTTTCGCGATAAAGGCTTTTACTGACATTGAGTACGGCACTAATAACCCGTGCCACCTGAAACGTTAACAAAACTTTTGCTAATAAAACCAGCACCTCAGCGAGTAAACTCTCAGTAGGAAAAATAAGCGGCGTTAAAAATAACACTAAAACAAAAGGCAGCAATAGCGTTAAACGAGTGAGCACCTTATGCTCAATTAACGCGTCATCCCAAGTGTTTTTAGTTTTAACAATCAGCTTATGGACTAGCTTAAGAATTTGATGTTTAACGAAATAATAACTCGCGATAGCAAGCAAGAAAATAATGGCTAAACCAATTCCTAGTGCACTTAATTCAAGGTGACTGTGACTAACGCCCTGCTCTATTAACCACGTAATGATTAGCTCATTCATTCAACTGCCCCATACATTTAAGTGTTACTGATTGAACTTTGCCTTATTTTCTCAAGCCTAGCATCTTTTTCATGCCAAAATTGCGTTAACCATTTTTGAAAGGCTATTTTGTGATTACGATCATTCATGTAATCACCACTGAGTTCATTGTCTATTGCGCGAGTATGAACTTCTATATGCACGTTTTTTACCTGACCACGGAGACAATCAACAAACGTTGGGATACCTTCGGGATAATATATGGTCACGTCAACCAGCGTGGTTAAATGTTCACCCATGGCATCAAGCACAAACGCAATGCCACCCGCTTTAGGCTTAAGCAAGTGCTTAAAGGGTGATTTTTGCTTGTCATGTTTAGCTTGGGTAAAGCGCGTGCCTTCAATAAAACTCATCACACTAACGGGTTTATGTTTAAATTTAGCACACGCTTTACGTGTGCTTTCTAAATCTTTACCACGTAAATGAGGGTTCTTTTTCAAAAAGGCTTGCGTATAACGCTGCATAAAAGGGAAATCTAATGCCCACCAAGCCAAACCTAAAAGAGGTACGTAGAGTAGTTCTTTTTTTAGAAAAAACTTTAAAAATGGCGTTTTACCATGCAGAGCTCGTTGTAAAACCAGAATATCTACCCAGCTTTGATGATTTGCTAACACCAAGTACCAATCTTTTTCATTCAATTCTTCTAAACCTGTTACTTTCAGCTCCATTTTTGTGAATAATTTTTGATTAAAAGTATTCACTGCCACCCAGTTACTCGCCATTAAGTCTAATAAATAACTAAATATTTTTTGCGAAAAAGCTAACGGTATTAAAGCTTTAAAAAAAGAAAAAACCAAAATAGGTATCAACCAAAAAACAGTATTAATGGCATAAAAGCTAAAAGAAAAGAGGATAAGAAGTGGTGCAGGCAAAAAATTAAGCATGTTATAAGGAGTAACTATAAGTAATTAAACAAAAAGAGATTAGCTATATTTAATCATGCTTTGCTCATAATTTATATTTTTATTGTTAAACTCAGCGCAAGATCATGATCTTTTCGTAACGGCTATTCATAAAAGCACCTCTATTTGCTATCAAAATACTCAAACCAAAACATTAAATGATAATGATTTCTATTATCTTATTTGCTATGATAGTCGCTCTTGCGCATTTAACCGTAATCATTCTACAAAGTCAGCTTGTTTAATCATCATGCGGATAACTAGCTAGAATTTAAATAGACTTGGAATAAAAAAGTGTCTTCCTTACTGCATAAAGTCAACTTTACTAAGCCACGCTGGCAGGTGTTTTCACGAGTGTTAGCGGCTGTTTTTGGTGGCTATGCTTTAGCCACTGTTGCCTCGCTTTTTATTGCCCAATTGTTAATCTATATTATTGAAAAAAATCAAGCTATTCATATTAGCATAATGTTAACGTTCCTCATTTATGCTGGTACTGCGATGTGGGTATTTGCCGTAACAAGCGCTCGTCAAGCATGGGTAGGCTTACTTAAATTAAATGCCATTTTACTTGCCAGTACTTGGCTGTTAATGCAGTTTACGGGTGTGAGTAGCTAATGAAAGATACTTTTAGGCAATCAATGAAGTGGTTTCATACCTGGGTTGGCTTAGTGGTTGGCTGGGTCTTATTTTTTATATTTATCACTGGCTCAATCGGCTACTTTTATAAAGAAGTCACTCATTATATGGAGCCTGAAAGACCCTTAATAAATCATCAGCTCAGTAAAAGTGACATGCTTGATAAAGCGCAGCAATATATGAGTATTTATGCTAGCGACGTGCAAGCATGGGATGTATTTTTACCGAGCAGCCGAGATGCCAATTTACAAGTAGGTTGGCGTCATGCTCCGAAAGAGGGAGAAAGCCGCGGTAAATATATTAAACAGGTGCTAGATGCCAACACCGGTCAACAAGTTATCACGCGAGCAACGGGGGGTGGACGTTCACTGTATCGCATGCACTATCGTCTCCATTATTTAGAGACCCGCCTTAGCTACTGGATTGTTGGCTTTTGTACCATGCTGATGTTGCTAGCAGTGATCACGGGTGTAGTCATTCATAAAAAAATATTTAGTGATTTTTTCACTTTTAGAGCAAAAAAAGGCCTACCCGGCTGGTTAGATAGCCATAACGTATTAAGTGTTATTGCTTTGCCTTTTCATTTTATGATCACTTACAGTGGGCTATTATTCTTCCCGTTTATTTACATGGCGTTAAGTGTCAGTATTCAAACGAACGAGCAAGAGCTAAATGAGTTAATGGATGAGGTTTATCCAAGTTATGCTGAGGTTACTCCAGCCAATACTCCTGCCAAAATGCAATCATTATCATCACTGTACGAGCAAACTAAAACTATTTGGTCAGATGATAAGCTCGAATTAGTTGAAATTTATGCGGCCAATGATATTAATGCCCATATCAGATTTAGTCGTGGCGTCACAGATATTACTTATAACCCCAGTGATGAAATTGTCTTTAATGGTGTCACTGGCGAAATCATCAGTGAACCAGAGCGTCAGTACACCGTATCATCCATGATACACAACGGCTTTATTTCCCTGCACGAAGGTCAATTTTCAGCAACAATTGTCCGTTGGCTTTACTTTTTTACCGGTCTAATCGGCGCGGCAATGATAGCTTCAGGTTTAGTGCTTTGGACGACCAAACGCAAATCACAGCAAATGAAAAAACCAAACGGCCCTGATTTTGGTTATCGGCTAGTCGAGCAGCTAAACATTGGCACTATTGTCGGCTTACCGATTGCAATCGCCAGTTATTTTTATGGCAACCGTTTATTGCCAGTAGAGATGGCTAATCGGGCTGAATGGGAAATTCATCTGCTGTTCATCAGTTGGGCGCTATTATTAACCTATCCCGCCTATCGGCCAAAAGCCAAAGCTTGGTCTGAGCAGCTTCACCTTGCTGCCGCGGTATTTATTTTTATGCCCGTGCTCAATGCACTCACTACCGATAAACACTTAGGCATAACCCTGAGCCATGGTGATTGGCTCTATGCTGGTTTTGACTTAACCATGTTAGCAATTGGCCTGACTTTTGCTTTTGCTGGCTTTAAGTTTAAAAAATCACAGCGTAATAAAACATCACAAAGCAAGAGCGCCAAAACACAGCGGAGTAACATTAAAACCACCGTTGATAATGAGCTAGTATTAAACAAAGAAAATAGCGGAGTGCTATAATGTTACTGCTTATATGTTTAAGTTTCTCGGCTATGGTGTTGTTTTGTCTGGCCATGGAAAAACATCGTCAGCGGGTAACAGATAAAGCATTACCTCCATTTTTATCACACTCTTTCAAGCCATTAGCTTGGCTGATCTTAGTCATAGCTTTTTACATCAGTGGCAAATTATATGGTTGGTCTATTGGCCCCGCGGTCTTTTTTGGCGCCTTAACGGCAGCTTTGTTACCGTTAATATTATTATTAACTTATCGAGCGAAAGTTGTACCTATAGTGGCAATTGTTTTGCCACTCGTTACCTGTGCAAATTTTATCCTTGCTTAACAGATGAACCTCGCACAAGCAGTGAAAAATTGGCTTGGCCATGCGCATTTTTTATGCTGCAAAAAAGCTTAAAAAACTTGCTATGTATTCCTAAAAGCTATTAAAGTGCGCAATTTACTCTAGCAACTACGCTGCATATTTACTTATATCTATTGAATGACTACCCAGTTTTCATCATACTGCCAAGGGAAACCATCACAGGAGGAATAATGGACTTTAATAGAGCTGTAATCAAAGTGGGAAGCGCCTTAGTTGCGCCAACAAAAGCTGGTTGTAGCGGACAGTATACTTTAGCAATTGCACAATTTATTACTAAATGCCAACAGCAAGGTAAGGAGATCATTCTTGTTTCTTCTGGGGGCGTCGCCGCAGGTCGCAGTGTCATTCACCATGGTAGTCCTAGATTATCTGTGGCCATAAAAAAGGCCATGGCTTCAGTCGGGCAAATGCAAATGATGGCTAATTGGCAACGCTTTTTCGATACTCCTTGTAGCCAGATATTAATCACCCAAGATGACCTTGAAGACCGTGAACGCTTTATTTCCATTAAAGAAACCATTCAAATTCAACTTGAAAATGGCATTTTGCCGATAGTTAATGAAAATGATACCGTCACCACCGAAGATTTAAAAGTAGGTGATAACGATAATCTAGCCGCCCTAGTTGCCCAAGTATGCGAAGCCGATAGCTTGTTTATTTTAAGCGATATAGATGGTGTTTTCACCAAAGATCCAAACGTCCATGATGATGCGGTACTGCTCCCCAAAATAGATGAAATTACCGATGAAATTTACGCCATGGCAGGCACCAGCCGCAATCACCTTGCCACGGGCGGTATGAAAACGAAAATAGAAGCGGCAGAAAAAGCCACCGAGCATGGCATTAATACCTATATTGTCAATGGCAGTAAAAGTGAAGTCTTTGCTTCATTGATAAGGAAAGTAAACCCGGGTACGAAATTTTCTGCGGATAAAAACATCATAAGTGCTAAAAAACATTGGCTTAAACATACGGTAAAAAGTCAGGGCAGAGTGACTTTAGACAAAGGTGCGGTGAATGCATTATTAAATCAAGGCGCATCTTTATTGCCCATAGGCATAAAGTCTGTCGCCAGAAAGTTCGATGTAGGAGATTGTGTTGATTTAATTGATCAACAAACCAAAACCATTATCGCCAAAGGCATTACCCAATATAGTCATAATGAATTAAGGCGCATTAAAGGTAAACACAGCAATGAAATTGAATCCACTTTAGGGCACGAAGAAGGTGCCGTGGTTATTCATCGTGATGATATGGTTATCTTAGAGCAAAGCATTGCCCCCAAAGCGGCCACAAAAGCGCCTAACAAGAAAATAATTAAAGAAGAGGATTAATCCAATGAGTCAAACGTCCTTCAGCATGGTGAATATGGCGGCTAATGCCAAAGTAGCCAGCCGAGTAGCAGCACAACTCAGCACCCCAGAAAAAAACATTATTTTAAATGCTATCGCTGATGTCATTGAGGCTAATAGCGCTAACATCATTAGTGAAAATGCTAAAGACATTGAGGATGGCCGCAGCAAAGGGTTAACTCAAGCCATGCTGGATAGGTTGGTGTTAACCGAGCAGGGCGTGAAAGATATTAGCTCAGCCATCCGTGAAATTGTCGCCTTAGCCGATCCTGTTGGTAATATTAGTAACCTAGCACTGCGCCCTAACGGCTTACAAGTGGGAAAAATGCGCATTCCTTTAGGGGTTATTGCCATGATTTATGAGGCGCGCCCTAATGTTACCGCAGAGTCCGCTGCTTTATGCATAAAATCAGGCAACGCGGTTATTTTGCGAGGGGGCTCAGAAGCTATTCACTCAAATCTAGCCATTGCTAAATGCTTACATGGGGTCTTAACAGAGCACGGCTGTGATAAAAATATAGTCAGTGTTATTCCTGATACCAGCCGCAGCGTCATTGAAACATTGCTCAAACAAAAAGACACTATCGATTTAGTTATTCCTCGCGGCGGTGAAGGACTGATCCGCTATGTCAGTGAAAATAGCCAAATCCCAGTGATCCAGCACTTTAAAGGCGTGTGTCATTTATATGTTGATAAATATGCCGACCTAGACAAAGCCGTCAATATTTTAGTCAACGGTAAAACACAAAAGCCTAGCGCTTGTAATGCCTTTGAAACGTTTTTAGTACATCAAGATATTAGCGATAAATTTTTACCTTTAGCCGCTAAGGCTCTGGCTGAATCCGCACAAGTCAAAGTGCATGCCTGTGAAAAAAGTTTACCTTATTTTGCTGGTGGCCAATTAGCCACCGCAGAGGATTATCACGCTGAATACTTAGCACAAGAAATTGCCGTGAAAGTAGTCAACAGCTTTGATAGTGCCATTATTCATATTAATGAATATACCTCAGATCATACTGAAGTTATCATCAGCCAAGATATTTCTCGCAGCCAAACTTTTATTCGCCAAATTAATTCATCCGTAGTAATGATCAATGCTTCATCACGTTTTTCAGATGGCAATCAATTAGGCTTAGGCTCTGAAATTGGCATTTCAACCAGCAAGTTACATGCCTACGGGCCAATGGGCTTAGAAGCCTTAACCACTGAAAAGTTTGTTGTTTATGGAGATGGTCAAATAAGAGAGTAGAGCCTATGGTGCTCACATTCGAAATTGGAAGCCTTAACCACTGAAAAGTTTGTTGTTTATGGAGATGGTCAAATAAGAGAGTAGAGCCTATGGTGCTCACATTCGAAATTGGAAGCCTTAACCACTAAAAAGTTTGTCGTTTATGGTGATGGCCAAGTGAGGGGATAATTATCCTAACATCACTAATGAGCCTATTTAGGCTCATTAGTGAAATGTATTTATTCAAGCTGACTTAGACGTCAGAAATTTTTACACTTTCCCTTTGCTACTAAAATTGCCTATTTTTAGCATATTGTTTTAGTTACATAAAAAATAAAGGGTCTGCTTTATGCATTAACCTGCTGTTAGCATTGTCAAGTTAAGCAACATACTAAGGAATTAAAATGAAGATTATTAAAATACTGATTTTAAGTACATCATTACTCATAACATCACTAGCGCAAGCGGCTTTTATCACCACCAATGAACCTGCCTTAGATTCAATATTTTCTCAAGCAAACTTTGGCAATACGCCCATTGATATTCGTATTGGCGCGGCCACTGAACTAGTTTTTCCTAGTTTGTTAGATATCACCACCGATGCTGAAATTACCTCACTGTTTGGCATGCATGTCGGGGCAGCTACCGTAGTTAACTTTTATTTTGTTGATACCGTTGATGCTTGCGGTGGCTTTAATGTTAATATCGTGGGTTGTGGAGAACTACCAGGTAATGACTTTGTTGTAGAGTCTGCTTTCGCTGCTGGCGGATTTGGTGGCGAATTACTCGCCCATGAATTAGGACACAATTTAGGGCTGGGACATTTAAATGGTAATTTCTTAATGAATCCATTTCTTAATGGTTTTATTGATTTAACCGTCGGTGAAGTTGCCACCATTCATAATAGCCCGTTAGTACAAACCGATGGCCAACGTTTTTGGATTGATATTAATCCGGTATTAATTGTTGCCCAAGCGTCTAAACCAATTCCAGAGCCTAGTATCTTATTGTTATTTTTACTTTCTTTTGGTTTGTTCTGGCAAAACAGTTTACCTAAGAAAAAATAAAAACGCTTTAAATAGGGCGGCACTTACCTCATGAGTGTGTGATTAAGTGTCGTTAACTTTGGAAATTATCTATGCAGCTTAAAAAGTTATCATTATTGGCTTGCGCTTTAGTTTTACTCCTTATGAGTACTTCACCTAATGCCGCTGAACAAGATCAGCATAAATGGATTGAGTCTTGCCCTAACAGCCATTTGTGCTTCGAGCACCCGGAAAATTTAATGCCTGTTAATGTCCAAATCATTGATTCAAATGCTGGGCAATACCACAACGATAGCTTGACCCTTACTTACGACTTGGGTTGGTATGCTTCGCAGTTTAGTGAGATGACCAACGCCATTATAGAACCCGTAAAAATTGACGGTCATCGCGCACGTATTTTAATACAAGCTAATCGCATGGCATTGAGTGTGCCAAAAATTTCAGATAAGGTTCGCTTCTCAATGCTGCTTGAGTTTAAAGGTGCGCTTCAGCTTGAACAGGGCCGAAGAATATTCAATTCCATTAGATTTACTTATAAGTAATCCATTTATTGAATATAATACCAACCTTACTAACTATATAATCATTTCTTTTTATTGTTGATGGTAACGAACAAATTCGAAGCTAAGTTTAATTTATACTATTTAACTTCACCCTTGCACATAACAATATAACTCAGTATCCTACGCGACCTTTTCAGCACTCAAATGGCAAAATATAAATGATCGGTTTTGATTACGGCACTTCTAACTGTAGTGTTGCTATAATGGCTGACGGCCAACCTCAAATTATTCCTTTAGTTAACGTTAACAATCAGCAAAGCAATACCATCGCCTCAAATCTATATGCCCCTGATCGCGATATTATTACTCACTGGCTTTACCAAAAATTAAGCGCGGAGCAACAAAGTTCTTTTAAAGCAACTCGCACAGTGCAATTACAAAAAGCACAAAGAGCCTTGCGCGAATTAAACTTTGATGGCATTGCTAGTGACTTGTTATTTGGCAAAGCCGCGCTAGATAAATACCTAGAAGATCCTGAAGAAGGCTACTATATAAAGTCGCCCAAATCATTTTTAGGGGCTAGTGGCTTAGCGCCCATGCAAATTCAGCTCTTTGAAGATATTGTTGCTGCGATGATGAGCAATGTTAAAACACTGGCTGAAGCTCATTTGCAACGAGAAATAACCCAAACGGTTATTGGTCGGCCAATAAACTTTCAAGGCCTACATGGTGAAGAGAGCAACCGACAAGCAATTACGGTACTAACGAATGCCGCCAAGCGCGTTGGCTTTAAAGATATTGAGTTTCAATATGAGCCCGTAGCAGCAGGCTTTGAATTTGAAGCAAGTTTACAGCAAGAAACTAAAGTATTAGTAGTAGATATTGGTGGTGGCACGAGTGACTGCTCAATGTTATTGATGGGGCCAGAACTAAGTAATAATGATGATAGAACTCAGCACTTGCTAGCTCATAGCGGTGTGCGTATTGCTGGCAATGATTTTGATATTCAATTAGCTCTACAAGGCATTATGCCTAGTTTAGGCATGAATAGTTTACTCAAAACAGGTAAACCCATGCCGACCGCCAGCTTTTATCAAGCGCTGGCGATTAACAATATTAATGAGCAAACCGAGTTTTACAGCGCCAAGAATCGACGCGAGTTAATGCAATTGTCACGAGACGCTAAAGAAACCGCCATTATCGAACGTTTAATTACCGTGCATGATCATAAGCTTAGTTATCAACTCGTCAATGCCGCCGAGCAAGCTAAAATAGCGCTTTCTGAGCTTGATAGTCAGGAAGTCCGCTTAGATTATATTGATGATGGTTTACAGGCTACCCTAGATAAAAATATTCTTGCGCAAGCTAATCAAAGAACACTGGCAAGTATAGGTGAATTAATGCAAGCAACCGTTGAGCAAGCGCAGTGTCAACCCGATGTTATTTTTGTTACTGGCGGTACGGCAAAATCCCCCGTACTCAGTAATTTTATCCAACAGCAAATGCCGCATACTCCGATAATAATTGGCGATCACTTTGGTAGTGTCACCTCTGGGTTAGCACGTTGGGCTGAGAAAACATTCAAATAAAACCACTAAAATATTTGCCGTACTCATGATCACCTATTTATTCCTTATATTTTCTTATATCAGTTTTCATGTTGACGTATTTATTATCACTATCCATCGTTATATCACTATAAAACTTCGTCATCTTCTGCAAGGTGATATCTGGCTGTTCAATGGCTTGAATAGTAAAGTTAATGTCGGTTACTCGTTGGGTTAAATTATAATCATTTACCGATAGCGTGGCTGGAATTTCTCTCATCACCCCCGCCGCTATCTTTAAGTCTTTTGGCAGCGTTAAACTAGCACCTTCAAGGCCAGTCACTGAAATTTGATAATGTAATGCTTGTTGGGTTTTATTGAGTATTTTTAAGGTGTAAGTATTTTCTACCAGCCCTAAATAGTTAGTACGATACAGCGCATTTCTATCCCTTAAGATGGATGTTTCCAATGGCACTCTACTGCTGATCCAATAACTGGTCGCGATAGAAATGGCCACAGTAAAGATGCCATAAGCAATCACTTTAACGTTTGCTTGTTGTGGTTTTCCGCCCAACAGCTGTTGTTCGCTGGTGTATGAAATCAAGCCCTTTTGATAATTAAAGCGCGCCATGGTGTCATCACAAGCATCTACGCATAAGCCACAATTAATGCACTCGTACTGCATGCCGTTACGTATGTCTATGCCCGTAGGACAAACCTCCACACAAAGATTACAGTCAACACAATCACCTAAACCAAGCTGCTTAGCATCATCTTTAATTTTTCTTGCTCCTCTGCCTTCACCACGCGTTTTATCATAAGCGACTAATAAGGTGTTTTTATCAAACATTGCTGCTTGAAATCTTGCATAAGGGCACATATCAATACAAACTTTTTCTCTTAACCAACCCGCATTGCCATAAGTACAGACAGTAAAAAAGCACAGCCAAAAACTGACAATACCACTGCAATTAAATGCGACGATATCGCTATATAACACTGTGGTGGGAATAAAATAAGAAATGAATGTGGTGGCGCTAACCGCTGACATTAGCAACCATAAGAAATGCTTGGTCAGCTTTTTTTGTAGCTTATTAAACGAGTTGGCCTGTTTATCAAGTGCTATTCTCTGATTTCTTGTTCCTTCAATTCGATGCTCTACCCAAATATAAGCTAGCGTCCAAACGGTTTGTGGACAAACATAACCGCACCAAACTCGGCCTAACCAAGAGGTAACAAAAAAGAGCGCAAAAGCAGCCACCATCAAAAGGCTGGCCAGTAGAATAAAGTCTTGTGGCCAGAAAGTGATAGCAAAAAATCGAAACTGTTGATTGACAACATTAAGCAATACCGCTTGTTGTCCATGGTATTGTAAAAAAGGAATGGCAATAAAAGCAATAATCAACAGCCAACTAAGTACCCGTCTAATTTCTTGATAACGGCCATTTTGCTCTCTGACATAAATACTTTCATGAGATTTATAAGGCTTAATGATCAGGTGTTCTTCTTTAATATCAAATTTCATTGATAACTACAGTGTAATAATAAATTTATTACTCTATAACAAGAATTAGGCCAAACTTTTTATAAATTAACTGATTGAATTAAAAGGGTTTATATTCTGATGAACCAAACAAAAACCACGGTATATCGTGTGCTAGCGACATATCGTGGTTTATATTTATTCAGCCTAGAAATATTTACCACAGAGAGCTCCGAGAGGCTACGCACTACACCGAGACTACATAAAGATAACAAAGTCTCTGTGTCGGCTCGAAGAGCCCTCGATGAAGCATCGCGGCTCGGTGGTGAAAGTTACGTCTTTTATAATTAACGGCTGATAGAAAGCTTTTTCATTCTCGATCTTAACGTACTGTCTGGCATGCCTAATATTTTTGCTGCGCCGCTAGCACCACCAATTTTCCACTGACAATCATTCAACACTTCGCTGATATAGCTCTTTTCAATACTTGCTAAGGTCTGCTTACTGGCACGAGTGGCCGTATTACTGTTATTAAAGCTTTGTTTGATATTTAACACAGTTGAGCCTGATAAAATAACCTCTCGCTCCAGAACATTTTGTAGCTCTCTGATATTACCCGGCCAATTATAATGCGATAATTTGGCTAAACTCTGCCTGTTGATGCCGGTTATTTGTTTTTTAAGTCTAAGATTTAATTGGCTTAAAATACTTTTGCACAGCGTAGGAATATCTTCAATTCGCTCTCTTAAAGCCGGTACGGTTATTGGAAATACATTTAATCGATAATATAAATCCATACGAAATAGCCCTTGTTCCACCATAGCTAATAAGTTTCTATTGGTAGCGGCAATCACTCTAATATCAACTTTTATGGTTTTACTGCCACCGACGCGTTCAAACTCACGCTCTTGTAAAACTCGTAATAACTTTGTTTGCGCCTCAGCAGAGAGCTCTCCTATTTCATCGAGAAACAAGGTGCCTTTATCCGCTAATTCAAACCGTCCTTTGCGCTTTTCATTAGCCCCCGTAAAAGCGCCCTTTTCATGACCAAATAATTCTGATTCTAATAAATTAACGGTAAAAGCTGCACAGTTCACTTTAACTAAAGGGGAATTACAGCGGTTGCTTAATTGATGTAAATTTCGCGCAACAACTTCTTTACCCGTGCCATTTTCACCTAAAATTAATACCGTGCTGTCAGTTTGACTAACCACTTTTATTTGCTCTAATAGCTGTAAGAATAATTTGCTAGAGCCCTCTAAGCCTGAGCCAGTCCAGTTATCGTTGATTTCATTTTGTAAATAAATATTTTCATCTTGAAGTTTTTCACTAAGGGAGTGGACTTTTTTTAATGCTTCACGCAAATTATGATCGGTTAGTTTCTGTTGACTGACATCTCTAAAAACAGCGACCGCGCCAATAAGCTCCCCCTGTTTATAAACAGGCGTAGAAGTATATTCAACAGGAAAAAAACTGCCATCTTTGCGCCAGAATACTTCATCGGTTACTCGCCGCTGAATGCCATCACGCATAGTGTTGTAAATTTCACATTCATCGACAGGGTATTTATCACCGTTTTCATGACTATGGTGATGATATTCATGAATGTTTTTGCCGAGTAACTCTTCCGCAAGCCAGCCGGTCATTTGCTCTGCCGCGGGATTTACAAAAACGGCATGGCCATTGGCATCAAAGCCATAAACCCCTTCGCCAACCGCATTTAACAGTAGATCTGAGTCAGATAAAAATTGCTTGATCGTATCAGTCATAAAAGCCCACCCTCAATGCACGATATATCGTGGCTTAATAAGAGTGGATTATGAATGATTTATCGTTAAATGAAAACAAAGTATTGCGGAAAGTAAGTTTGTTATACCAATTTAACCAACATGGTATTACCTGATATCGCCACAATAACACACAGGCTAGTGTTGCAAATTTTATCGACACCGCAATCTTCGGCTAAGCGCGCACTCCAGTTGATACCCGAGTAGCGTATGCTACCACTGGTTGTGGTAATATCAGCACTGGCAGGCACTTTTAAGCCAATCATATCGCTAGAAGTATCGGTCGTCGTCCTTGGATTTTGCAGCTGCTTTAATGGTTTCCACAAAATAATTGCCGTTATCGCGGTTAGTATGCCGACAGCAAGCACTTGCATTTGCCAACTATCAAGCAGGTCAATATTCACTAAGATGCCGGTCATTAAACTGGCAATAGCAAAAAATAATAATGGCCCACTAAGCCCCATAATGCTTAGTTCAATAACAAAACTTAAGCCAGCGATTAAAAACCATAAATGCGCAGGATTTTCTAAAAAATATTGCATAAAACCTCTTGAAAAATAAAGCAGTGGTTACCTAGCTTTCTAATACCCTTTTCTAGTTAGGCAGCTGCAAGTTGCTGGCATTCAAGCTGCTCGATACGGCAATGGCTTGTGCTACGGTATTCGCTATATTATCACCAGTTTTACCATCTGTGAGTACCACAGTACTATCACTAGCAATCGCTTGATGAGCTGAAATTGCATTCTGCGCTAAAGTTAATGTCACCGCTGCTTGACCTTGCTCGGTGTTTGCTACCTGGCCAACAACATCTAAAGCATTCGCGTCAGCTTCTGCCACTAAACGGATGGCTTCAGCTTTACCTATTGCTTCTAATATTTGCGCCTCTTTAGATGCTTCTGCGGTTAATACTTGCTCAGCTTTTGCCGCCTCGGCATCGAGTACACGCGCTTGTTTTTGTCCTTCAGCTTCGGTAATAGCCGCCGTTTTTACCCCTTCAGCGGTCAATATTACTGAACGTTTCTCACGTTCGGCAGTCATTTGCTTTTCCATATCTTCACGGATCGTTTGTGGTGGCGTGATATCTTTAATTTCATAACGAGTTACCATAACCCCCCAAGGCGCCGTAGCTTCAGTCATGGCTGTTAAAATTTGGGCATTGATGGTATCACGATTTTGGAAACAATCATCAAGCTCCATTGAGCCAATGGCATTACGCATAGTGGTCATAGCAAGTTGGGTTACCGATAATTTATAATCGGAAATATTATTGGTTGCCGCCGCGGCATCAGTCACTTTCATAAATAAAATACCATCAATGTCTAAGGTGATATTGTCTTTGGTAATAGCAGGCTGAGAGATAATTTCTAATGATTGCTCTTTTAAATTGCGATCGGCAGCAACTGATTGTACATAAGGAATAATAAAGTTTAATCCCGCGGAGAGGGTTTTACTGTACTTACCTAAAGTGTAAATAACATAACCACGGTTTTGCGGAACAAAATAGATACCCTTTTTTAAGGTATATAAAATAACAACGGTAAGCCAAAGTACAGGATTGGTGAGTAATTCTTCTAATAAAAGCATTGATATAGTCCTTTTAATTTATTTACTTTACTTTACTTGTAATGAGAGTAGATACAACAGAGTTTCTAAGAGCAACGAAAAGTTAAATGAGAATGGCTGTTAAAGCAAGGGGAATATTGTAAGAAAAGAATATTTGAACTGTGCATCATCACCGATGCCGCGCAGATACTTTGTTATGCTCGGTGTAGTGCGTAGCAAGACCTACATGGATGTAGGTCACTTAGGTTATGCATGGAGCATATAACCTGCCTCGGTGCTCTCTGTGGTAAATATTTTTAAGATGAATTGAGTTAAGTTTGAATTCAGTTCAAAAATCATTACGAGTTAACTTTTATTGGAAGAAAGCAGCGGCGCTGGCGAAAATAGTCATCACCAAAACCATCACTTTTAAGGTTTTCGCTTTAACTTCTACGGCAAACTTTACCGCAATTTGGGCACCCATAATGCTACCGATCCCTAATAAAACACCCGGTAACCAAGCAATTTGATCTCTAAAAATAAACACCAATAAAGCAATACTGGTAAAAATAACCGTGGCAACAACTTTCATGGCATTGGCGCGCAGTAAGTCGTAATTCAAGGCGCCAACAAAGGTAGCAATGAGTACAAAACCAACACCAGCCTGGATGAAGCCACCATAAAAGCCCGCAGCAAAAGTCGCTAAAAGAGTAAACTTACTATCGTAACAACTTTTTCGTTCACTATGCTCAACAGCCTTAGTGTCACTTTTAAAAACCACCCATAACGACACTACAATCATAGTGCCTAACAATACCGGTTTCAGTAATTCAACATTTAAGTAAGATGCGCTGATAGCGCCAACTAAGCCGCCAAATAAGAGCGGCAGAAAACTGTCTTTAACGGCAGCAGAGTCAATTTTATCGCGCTGGTAAAAACCACGAGCCGCGGTCATTGACTGCATTAACACACTCACTCTATTGGTGGCATTGGCAATATCTGCGGGCAAGCCATACATCATCAAAGCGGGTAGTGATAAGTTTGAACCACCACCTGCTAGGGTATTAATTACGCCAGCCATTAACCCTATAACAATAAGAATAATGGCTTGGTAAAAATCGAAGGCGTTAAGCATGGGTCAGTCTATTCTCGGATGCAATTATTCGCTGATGTAATTATTTACTAGGGTAACTATTCACTAATGTAGTTACAGCAATAATCAACCAGTGTTTTGGCTTTTATTTCAAACTCACTGTTAGCAGGCACATAAAAAGACTCGCCGCCTTTTATGGTTTGCCACTGTGTAGTTTCAGGTAAAAGAATTTCACAATCACCGGCGGTGATTTCCATTAACTCTTTCTCTGCCGTACCAAATTTATACTCACCCGGCATCATAATACCTAAGGTTTTAAAACTGCCATCAGCGAAGGTCACTTTACGGCTAGTCACTTTACCGTCAAAGTAAATATTGGCGGCTTTTTCTATGGTTACATTAGTAAATTCAGTCATAATTATTTTCTCATAAAAGGAATAATACCAATTGAACTAATGAGTTATCATCATTTCAATTGGTATAAAGGCTTGCTATCCCACTCTCTCGTTCGAGAGAGTGAACACATCCATGTATAAAAAAAGGTACCGAGCTATACTATTCAGCAAGGACCTCTGTTTGCCAGGGAGCAAAACAAAACTATTGGCTTGAAATACGTTTCATATCAGTCATGTAGCCGCGAAGCTCTTTACCAATAACTTCAACGCCGTGGCTGCGAATGGCTTCATTCACTTCAATTAAACGGGCATTATCAACATTGTTTGAAGACTCTTTAAAACCTTCACCTAATTGCTCTAATGTTAAGTTAGCTGTGTATTCTTCAAGTAATGGTACCGCAGCATGAGTGAATAAGTAATTACCGTATTCAGCAGTGTCTGAAATGACTACGTTCATTTCATATAATTTGTTACGAGCAATACAGTTAGCAATTAATGGCGTTTCATGAAGTGACTCATAGTAAGCCGACTCTTCAACGATACCCGCAGCAACCATAGCTTCAAACGCAAGTTCAACACCGGCTTTGATCATAGCAACAACAAAAATGCCTTTATCATAGTATTCTTGTTCGGTGATTTCAGTGTCGCAATCAGGGGCTAATTCAAATGTTGATTCAGCTGTTTCTGCGCGCCATGTTAATAAGTTAATATCATCATTTGCCCAGTCAGCCATCATAGTTGTCGAGAAACGACCTTCAATGATGTCATCCATGTGCTTTTCAAATAATGGGCGTAAAATTACTTTTAATTCTTCAGACATATCAAACGCTTTGATTTTCGCAGGGTTTGATAATCTGTCCATCATGTTAGTGATGCCGCCGTGCTTTAAGCCTTCGGTCGTGGTTTCTAAACCATATTGTAGTAATTTACGAGCGTAAGCTGCATCCATACCCTGAGCAATTAATTGCTTGTGGCCTAATACTGCTGCTGTTTGTAGCATGCCACAAAGAATAGTTTGCTCACCCATTAAGTCTGACTTAACTTCAGCAATGAAAGATGATTCAAGCACACCCGCTCTGTCACCACCGGTAGCGCTTGCGTAAGCTTTAGCAATAGCTAAACCATTACCTTGTGGATCATTTTCTGGGTGCACGGCAATTAGCGTTGGTACACCAAAACCACGTTTGTATTCTTCACGTACTTCAGTACCTGGACATTTAGGGGCAACCATAACTACGGTGATATCTTTACGAACTTGCATGCCTTCTTCAACAATATTGAAGCCATGAGAGTAAGCTAACGTTGAACCTTGCTTCATGTGTGGCATAACAGCCGTTACCGCTGAAGTATGTTGCTTATCAGGTGTAAGGTTTAATACTAAATCAGCTTGTGGGATTAATTCTTCATAAGTGCCAACAGTAAAACCATTTTCAGTAGCCCACTGCCAAGATTGACGTTTTGTGCTAATTGCGGCTTCACGTAAAGCATAAGAAATATTTAAACCAGAATCACGCATGTTTAAACCTTGGTTTAAACCTTGGGCACCACAACCAACAATAACAATGTTCCAATCTTTGATGAAGTTACAGCCATCGCTAAACTCTTCACGTTGCATAAAACGACATTTGCCTAATTGGCCAAGCTTTTCACGTAAGCTTAAAGTATTAAAATAATTGCTCATGATTTTTCCTATTGGTATTGCTAAAATTAGCGCTTCTAAAGTTAACTTTGCTAAGAGAATGCTCAAAGATCGTTCGCGTTCTCTGACAGCGTTTTTTACTATGGCAACAGCATAGCTCAAAAACAGTATTGCGGAAAATGATATATTTGCATCGATATGTTGCATTATGTGCAATACTGTTTAAAAGTGTTAATTCTTAAGAAGCTGATTATGGATCAAAAATCATTCAATATGTTTGTGCATCTTAGCCAAACACTGCACTTTGGCAAAACCGCACAAGTTTTTCATATAAGTCCGTCTACCTTGAGTCGAGCCATACAACGTATTGAGCAAAATGTTGGTACTGAGTTATTGATACGAGACAATCGCAGTGTGGTATTGACCGAAGCAGGCAAAAAATTTCAGCAATATGCCCAACAACACATTGAGCAGTGGCAAGTATTCAAACAATCCTTAGATGAAAACCAGCAAGCACTCACCGGCAAGCTTAGTGTTTACTGCTCGGTTACTGCCGCCTATAGTCACTTGCCTCCTTTGCTGGAGCGCTTTCGCCAGCAACATCCCTTGGTAGAAATAATGCTCACCACGGGTGATGCCAGCGACGCTTTAGAGCAAGTGCAAAATAAATCGGTTGATTTTGCTATTGCCGCAAACCCTGAATATCTACCACGCAGTGTTTATTTTCAACATCTGGCCACCATCCCATTAGTCGTCATTGCCCCTACCATGGCTTGTAAAGTTCAACAACAGCTGCAAGCGGAGATACTTAGTTGGTCTGACATTCCCATTATTTTGCCTGAACACGGCCCGGCTCGAAAAGGTTTTGAGCTTTGGTATCGTAAAAAACAACAAGGAAAAGCGAATATTTATGCAACCGTTTCAGGTCATGAGGCTTTAGTGAGCATGGTCGCTTTAGGTTGTGGTGTTGGCATCGTTCCGCAAGTAGTGGTAGAAAATAGCCCCGTTCGAGACAAGGTACAATATTTGAATGATATTGGCGAGATAGCGCCTTTCGAGCTTGGTGTTTGTTGTTTAAACCAAACTAAAGCACAACCACTGATCAAAGCTTTTTTCAATGCCATCGCGTAAGCAAAAATTTATGCGTATTGGTTAGTCAATTAACGGTAAAAGTAAACGCCTACACGGCTACTGATTGGGTCAAATGCCTGAGCAGCCTGTCCATAGCGCGATAAGACAAGGCTTCGATTAAATGCTTATGCGCAATGTTTTCTGTCGCTTCCATATCAGCCAAGGTGCGCGCTATTTTTAAAATTTTATGATGAGCACGGGTAGAAAGTCCCAATTTTTCGACGGCAAGCTCCAGAAATTCATTATCTTCAACAGACAGATGACAATAACTCTTTAGCTCTCTAGTACCCAAGTGGGCATTGGCTTTGTCTTGACGAGCTAATTGTCTCATGCGACACGCTTGTACCCGTTGCTGTACCGCTGCACTGGTTTCATTATTTTCTGTATCTGCTGCCCAAGTGCCGCGAGGCAAGCGCGCCACCTCAATTTGAATATCAATGCGATCCAGAAAAGGCCCTGACAAGCGATTTAAGTAGCGCAACACTTGCTCGGGTGTGCTGCGATTGTCGTTAAAAAACCCTGTAGGACTGGGATTCATCGCCGCAATCAATTGAAAACGCGCAGGAAAACTTTGTTTGTGCATAGCGCGTGAAATGGTGACTTCTCCTGACTCCATGGGTTCACGCAGTACATCTAGCACCTTGCGTTCAAACTCTGGTAGCTCGTCAAGAAACAACACACCATTGTGCGCTAAAGAAATTTCACCGGGTTTGGGCTGACTACCACCCCCCACCAAGGCAGCGGAAGAAGCGGTATGATGCGGCGCTCGAAAGGGTCGTGTTAACCATGATTTGGTGTTAATATTTTGATTACTGATTGACTGAATGGCCGCCACTTCTAACGCTTCGGCTTCTGTCATTCTAGGTAAAATGCTTGCTAAGCGACTCGCTAGCATGGTTTTCCCCGTGCCCGGAGGGCCAATAAAAAGTAAATTATGATTGCCGCTAGCCGCAATTTCTAAGGCGCGTTTAGCGAGCGGTTGACCAATAACCTCACTAATGTCTAAATCATTAATTTCATCAAATTGTTCCAGCGTTTTTTCTGCCACCAAGGGCAAGGACGTTTGCCGTGCGAAATGAGGATAAAGCTGGCTTAGATGTTCAATAGCATGAATTTTGGCTTGTTTAACCCAGCTGGCTTGCTCGGCATTTTGCTTAGGTATGATCAAGGCTCTTTTGCTGTTACTGCAAGACATTGCCATCGGTATTTCACCAATAATGGCTCTTAACTCGCCTGACAGTGCCAACTCGCCGGCAAACTCATACTGAGCTAGATCAACTTGTGGTAATTGCTCTGATGCGGCTAAAATACCAACGGCAATAGGTAAGTCAAAGCGCCCTCCCTCTTTGGGTAAGTCTGCTGGCGCTAGATTAATAGTAATGCGCTTGGCTGGAAATTCATAACCACAATTGATAATGGCACTGCGCACACGGTCTTTTGATTCTTTCACTGAAGCTTCGGGCAAGCCAACAATGTGAAAAGCGGGTAAGCCATTGGCTAAATGTACTTCAACAGTAACCAGCGGAGATTCCAAGCCAACACGGGCGCGACTATAAACACAGGCAAGCGACATAATAATTCCTTTTATTGAGTTCCATTGGCTTAGTGTAGGAAAATATTAAGCTTTTTTCGAATTTTAACAAAAATATATTATAGTAAATCTATTGGTTATAACTTTTACGTCTTTAGTGGCAAGAAAAAACTATAATGAAAAAGCTTGCTCAACACATTAGAGCTATGATATTAATTTAAAAAGGGATAGGAACTGAGCATAAAAATTCATTATAAAACGATAAGTTTTCAGTTTTAGTCCATTAACATTTTTAGTAAATATTTTTGTAAACATAGAAAAAGAAACCAAACAACTATGCAAAACGTTAACTCAATCATTAATTTGATTATTAGAAACCTCGTCGTCGTCGTGATTATTAAATCATCTCGAGGGTTTTCGTTGAGCTAAAGAAAAGCAAAACAGAAATACAAACCCTCGCTTCGAAAGAACCGAGGGTTTTGTTTTTTCTGAGATAAATTTTATACAAGTCAAACAACACAACAATTTTTGGAATTACCATGACTGACAGCAAGCCGTTAACCGGCGGTGGATTATTATTTAAAGTACTTGAGCAACATGGCGTAAACCATGTTTTTGGTTATCCTGGTGGCGCTATCATGCCCATTTACGATGCGCTGTATGACAGCAATGTCCAGCATTTTCTTTGCCGACATGAGCAAGGAGCGGCCTTTTCAGCGGTTGGTTATGCACGAGCTTCAGGTAAAATTGGGGTTTGTATGGCAACCTCGGGACCGGGTGCTACTAACCTAATTACCGGTCTTGCCGATGCCCTTGCTGACTCTATTCCTCTTGTCGCTATTACGGGGCAGGTGCCTACCGCAGCAATGGGTAGTGATGCTTTTCAAGAAACTGATATTTTTGGTTTATCACTCGCTTGCACTAAACATTCTTTCCAAGTTAGCCATGTAGATGAATTAGAAAAAGTACTGCATCAAGCCTTTGAAATTGCACTAGAAGGTCGTCAAGGTCCGGTACTTGTCGATATTCCAAAAGACGTACAAATCGCGATTGTAGAGCAAACATTTAAAACGGCTCCGCCACTTAAAAACAAAGTTGAATTACCGCTTGCTGACATCAGTAAAGCACTCGACTTATTGTCTCACGCTAAACAGCCCATTTTATATGTTGGTGGCGGTGTTGGCATGGCAAATGCCATTGAAGAAGTGAGAACTTTTGCTCGCGAAACCGGCATACCCTCAGTTTCTACTTTAAAAGGTTTAGGGGCATTAGATACTGACGATGCAAACTATTTAGGCATGCTAGGTATGCATGGCACCAAAGTGGCAAACTTGGCCGTGCACGACTGTGATTTATTGATTGCTGTTGGCGCACGTTTTGATGACCGAGTAACGGGTAAATTGGACCAATTTGCCCCTGACGCCAAAGTTATCCATTTTGATATTGATACCGCTGAAATCAATAAACGTAGAAAAGCTGACGCACCAATTTTAGGCGACTTAAAAGAGAATTTACCGCTACTCACTATGCCACTTGAGCTCAAAAGTTGGCAAGCAAAAGTGCAACAAATGAAAAGTGACTGTGCATGGCGATATGACCATCCAGGAGAGAGTATTTTTGCACCTGCGGTATTAAAAGAAGTAAGCGAATTAATGCCTAAAAACGCCTGTGTGACCACTGATGTTGGCCAACATCAAATGTGGGCTGCACAGCACATGAGTTTTGATGATCCAAGTAACTTTTTAACCAGTGGCAGCATGGGCACCATGGGATTTGGTTTACCTGCCGCGATTGGCGCGCAAATTAGCCGACCTCACGATACCGTAATCGTTGTCTCTGGCGATGGCTCGATCATGATGAATGTACAAGAATTAGCAACCATTAAACGCTATCAAATTCCGGTAAAAATTGTCTTAATAGATAATGAGAAACTAGGCATGGTACGTCAGTGGCAAGATTTATTCTTTGAAGGTCGCTTAAGTGAAACCGACTTAGCCGATAATCCAGATTTCATTATGTTAGCCACGGCTTTTGATATAAAAGCTAAGCAAATTACCCAAAAGAGTGAAGTCACCGCAGCCATCAACGATATGCTAGATCACGATGGTCCTTATTTACTACAAGTTAAAATTGACGCCCAAGACAATGTTTGGCCATTAGTGCCACCAAACAGTGCCAACAATGAAATGATGGAGAGCGCTTAGCATGAACACACCTAATTTAGATAACTACACCTTAATTATTATGGTTGATGATAAGCAAGTAGTCCTTGAGCGAATTTTACAAGTAACTCGTTATCGCGGTTTTTTGATCAACGGCATAACAGCTAAAGTCAATACCGGTAATCATGTTGCCACTATTGAATTATTTGTCAGTAGCGATCGCCCTATTTCACTTTTAGTTGATCAAATTAATAAACTGGTCGACATCAAGAGTGTCAGGGTAGACAATAACGCGTCGTAGCCTTCTAAGGCTCAAGAATGTAGTGCCTAATTTACAAAATAAGACGCTACATTATAAATAAATTCAATTATTACCCGCTCTGACTATTTATATCAATGATAACCAGAGCGCAGCAACAGATTTAGGAAAAGAAAATGGCAAAAGTAAATGCAGATTTAATTTGGTTCAACGGTAAGCTCATGCCGTGGAAAGATGCCACTGTTCATGTAATGAGCCATGCCTTACATTATGGTTCGTCAGTATTTGAAGGTATTCGCGCTTATAATACCCACAAAGGTACTTGCATTTTCCGCTTAGAAGAACACATCAAGCGTTTGTTTGATTCTGCAAAAATTTACCGTATGAATATCCCTTATACACAAGCAGAAGTAATACAAGCGTGTAAAGATGCCGTTAAAGAAAACAATTTAAAATCAGCTTATTTACGCCCCTTGGCCTTTTTAGGCGATATTGGTATGGGCTTGCGTCCACCGATTGATGCAAAAGCTGATTTGATGGTAGCGGCCTTTAGTTGGGAAGCTTACTTAGGCGCTGACGCCATTGAAAACGGTGTTGAAGTGGGCGTTTCAAGTTGGAACCGATTAGCACCCAACACTATGCCTACAGCAGCAAAAGCGGGTGGTAACTACCTTTCTTCACAACTTATTTCTACCGAAGCTGCACGTCATGGTTATGCTGAAGGCATTGCTTTAGATATCAATAATATGGTGAGCGAAGGTGCCGGCCAAAATTTATTTTTAATTCGCCAAGGTATTCTTTATACACCGCCGGGCACAGCCTCTATTTTACAGGGTTTAACACGCGACACGGTATTTTTCTTAGCCAAACAATTAGGTTATGAAGTGCGTGAAGAGTCTATTTCTCGTGAGTCATTATATCTTGTCGATGAATTTTTCATGTGCGGCACGGCCACCGAAATAGTGCCAGTAAAATCAGTTGATGGTTTACCCGTAGGCGATGGCTCAAGAGGCCCTATAACCAAAGCACTGCAAGATGCCTTTTTTGGTATTTTTGATGGTACAACCGAAATTCCAGAAAACTGGCTAGATCAGGTCTAATAAATTGCTTTTTAACATTATAGCAGCGTTGGAAGTACTCACTGACTAAAGTCAGCTCCGTGCTTCCGCCTTGCTCTAGTGTCAAAATTCAAATTTATAGAGATTTAAAATATCCTAAACAGAATCTTATTTTAAAAGCGCCTTCAATTAAGGTACTTTCAAAATACGAATTTACCCCTTATTTCGAACAAAACGGAAACATTCATCATGCCTAAATTAAGATCAGCAACTTCCACTCAAGGCCGTAACATGGCTGGCGCTCGTGCCCTTTGGCGCGCAACAGGCATGACAGATGGCGATTTTGGTAAGCCAATTATTGCCGTCGTGAACTCATTCACCCAGTTTGTGCCCGGTCATGTGCATTTAAAAGACATGGGACAACTTGTTGCTGGCGCTATTGAAAAAGCCGGTGGTGTTGCCAAAGAATTCAATACTATCGCGGTTGATGATGGTATTGCCATGGGTCATAGCGGCATGCTTTATAGCTTGCCGTCACGTGATTTAATCGCTGACTCGGTTGAATACATGGTTAATGCCCATTGTGCTGATGCCATGGTTTGTATCTCAAACTGTGACAAAATTACTCCTGGCATGATGATGGCGGCAATGCGCTTAAATATCCCGGTAATTTTTGTTTCTGGTGGCCCGATGGAAGCAGGTAAAACTAAGCTTTCTGATCAAATCATCAAACTCGATTTAGTTGATGCCATGATTAAAGGCGCGGATCCAACAGTAAGTGATGAAGACAGTGATAAAATTGAACGTTCTGCATGTCCAACCTGTGGTTCATGTTCAGGTATGTTCACTGCCAACTCCATGAACTGTTTAGCTGAAGCATTAGGTTTAGCGTTACCGGGTAACGGCTCAATGTTGGCCACTCATGCTGATAGAGAAAAGTTATTTTTAGATGCCGGTAAACAAATTGTTAAATTAACTAAACGTTATTATCAAGATAACGATGAATCAGCGCTACCCCGTAATATTGCTTGTAAAGACGCTTTACACAATGCCATGTGTTTAGATATTGCTATGGGGGGTTCAACCAACACTATCTTGCACTTATTGGCAACAGCACAAGAAGCCGAAATTGATTACACCATGGAAGACATGGATAAATTATCACGCATTGTGCCACAGTTATGTAAAGTTGCGCCATCAACACCTGAGTATCACATGGAAGATGTGCATCGCGCCGGTGGTGTGATTTCAATTCTTGGTGAATTATCGCGTGCTGGTTTATTAAAAACTGACGTACCTAATGTTTTAGGTACTACGTTGGCCGATGTTATCGCCAAATACGACATTACCCTTACGAGTGATGAAGACATTAAAAAGTTCTATCGTGCTGGCCCTGCAGGTATTCGTACCACTAAAGCCTTTAGCCAAGATTGTCGTTGGGATACCTTGGACGATGACAGAGAAAATGGCTGCATTCGTAATCTTGCAAATGCCTTTTCGTTAGAAGGTGGCTTAGCAGTACTTTCAGGTAATATTGCTGTCGACGGCTGTGTAGTTAAAACAGCTGGTGTTTCTGACGACAACCTAGTATTTACCGGTCCTGCACACATTTTTGAAAGCCAAGATGATGCAGTTACAGCCATCCTTGACAAAAAAGTACTTGCTGGTGAAGTAGTTGTTATTCGTTATGAAGGCCCTAAAGGCGGACCAGGCATGCAAGAAATGCTTTATCCGACCACTTACTTAAAGTCTATGGGTTTAGGTAAAGCCTGTGCCTTATTAACTGATGGTCGTTTCTCTGGTGGTACTTCAGGGTTATCCATTGGACATGTTTCTCCAGAAGCGGCTGACGGCGGTACAATCGCCTTAGTTGAACAAGGCGATATCATTCATATTGATATTCCTACTCGTGAGATTACCTTACAAGTATCTGAAGCTGAGCTTGCTGCGCGTCGTGCTGCGATGAAAGCTAAAGGTAAAGATGCTTGGAAACCTAAAGACAGAGTTCGTCCAATTAGCTACGCACTTAAAAACTACGCCATGTTAGCAACTAGCGCCGATAAAGGTGCTGTTCGAAACAGAGCGTTACTTGATGGTTTAGTTGATAAGTAATCGAGCAACACTATGACCGACGCACAAAGCCAAGCATCGCTAAACGAAGAACTAACACAACAAGCTGAGCAACTCAGCTACCTTAGGCGCATTTTGCTTGCGCCTGTTTATGATATTGCCGTTGAAACTGAGCTTACCCATTTAACTAAATTATCGGCGCGCTTAAATAAGCAAATTTATTTAAAGCGTGAAGATCAACAACCGGTACATTCGTTTAAGTTACGTGGCGCTTACAACAAGTTATCAACCTTGAGCGAAGCCGAATGTATTCATGGTGTTATTGCTGCTTCGGCGGGAAATCACGCCCAAGGTTTAGCCTTAGCGGCCAACAAACTTGGCATTAAAGCTACCATTGTTATGCCTAAAACCACCCCTGACATTAAAGTGGATAATGTTAGGCGCTTTGGCGGCGAAGTGCGCTTAGTGGGTAATAGCTTTAACGAAGCACAAGCCGCTTCTGTTGAATATGCACAAACCGAAAGCAAGACCTTAATTCATCCTTTTGATGATGAAGATGTCATTGTTGGTCAAGGCACAGTCGCAAAAGAATTATTACAACAACAACCAAACGCTGATGTAGTTTTTATTCCTGTCGGCGGTGGTGGTTTGCTGGCGGGTATGGCTGTTTATTTAAAACAACTTAGCCCTAATACCAAAATAATTGGTGTTGAAGCCGAAGATTCGGCTTGTTTAAAAGCGGCTCTAGCTGCTGGTAAACCGGTAGATTTAGAGCAAGTCGGTTTGTTTGCTGACGGCGTGGCAGTCAAGCGCATCGGTGAGCATACCTTTGGCTTAATTCAACGCTATTGTGATGATGTTATTACCGTCAGCACCGATGAAATTTGTGCCTCAATAAAAGATATTTTCGAACAAACTCGCGTAATTGCCGAGCCAGCAGGCGCATTATCGCTAGCCGGATTACAAAAGTATTGTGCCACTAGCCAGCACAATGAAGAGTCACTGGTAGCGATATTATCAGGCGCTAACATGAACTTTCACAGTTTACGTTATGTGTCAGAACGCTGCGAGTTAGGTGAGAAAAAAGAAGCGGTCTTAGCCGTTACTATTCCTGAAGAAAAAGGCAGCTTTAAGCGTTTTTGCCAAACCATTGGCAACAGAGCAATCACCGAATTTAACTACCGTTATGTTGGCGAGCCAAACGCTAATGTTTTTGTTGGTGTCCGTTTGGGTGGCAGCATTGAAGAGCGTGAGCAATTACTTAGCGAGTTAGCAAGTGCCAACTATCAAGTAAACGATTTCACCGACAACGAGCTAGCAAAATTGCATGTTCGTTATATGATTGGTGGAAAGGGCATGATTGGCGGCAAAAATAACGCAAATACAGTGAATGAGCGAATATTCAGTTTTGAATTCCCAGAGCACCCCGGTGCCTTAGAAAAATTTCTTGATGCCATGGGCGAGCTATTCAATATCACCCTGTTTCACTACCGCAACCACGGTGCCGCTTTTGGGCAAGTTCTAGCAGGGTTTGAGGTTAGTACCGACAAAGAAACTGATTTTTTTGCGCATTTAGAAGCGTTAGGTTATCAATTTCAGGAAACAACTGACAACCTCGCCTACCAAGCTTTTCTTAATTAATAATTCATAACACTCTTTTAAACAACCAGAACCCGTCACATCTTATGCCACTTATACCACGGGTTTTTATTTATATAAATTTCAGCACCGTAATCACTCAAGCTCCCTTTTGCTACACAACGACGCATAAAATAATATTCATACCCAGAAAAACCAATTCGCCCATTTTATAATCAACAACTTTATCTCAAATCAGTCCATTTAGGACTTTTTTTGTCCTAAATAGCGCTATTCCCTTTATACCCAATCCCCTAAAATTTCTAAAAGTTTTCACCAACTGAGAAATTTATTATGTATTTACCAATCTTATTAGCCTGCTTAATTACCATGATGATGTGGCTACCTTATCTACAATTGACAGTAATTTTATCTGGCGATCCAAAATCTGACAATCGCACAACCCCAGCATGGGCTAGGCGATTGCAACAGGCTCATTACAATGCTGTGGAAAATTTACCTCTGTTCATTGGGGTTTGCCTTGTTGCTGAATTCACACAAAGCAGTACCCCCTTAATGATTTCAGCCGCGATGATGTATTGCATTGTTCGCGTTGCACATTATGTTTTCTACGCACTAGGTATACCATTTCTACGAACTATTGCTTTTATGATCGGCTGGTTGTCTACGCTTTACATCGGTGCGATGACATTAATTAACATAACTTAAACAGAAAAAACGACCATGACTCATAAAACATTTAATAACGGCTAATACCGAAAAAACAGATTACCACCTTGCATTGAAGCTATTAGTCGTTGGTCATAATACTTGGGTGAAATGAACAGTTTAATCATTTTCAGACAGCACTACAGAGTCTGTATTTATGAAGGGAAAACCTTCCAACTTTTAAGGAGAAAAACAATGTCTAATACTGCAACTTTGATAAAACGTAATGATGGTTTTGCAAGTAACTTTTCAGCGGCCGAATTACCCATTTTACCAAAATTACGTACCGTTATACTCACATGTGCAGACGCACGGGTCGACCCTGCATTTACCCTTGGTATTGAATTAGGGGAAGCAGTGGTAATACGTAACAATGGCGGGCGAGTTACTCAGGAAGTTTTGCATGAAATTGCAGCTCTGGTCTTTCTTGCTGCCAAATTAGATGGTGCGGAACTAGGCCCATTCGAGTTAATAATCATACAGCACACACAATGTGGAGCTGAGCGGTTTGCAGACCCCACTTTGCAAGCTGCGCTCAAAGACAAAATTGGTGTTGATGTTTCATCTATAGCAATAACAAACCATGAAGAAAGTCTAAAAGACGATGTTGAGTACTTACGTAATGCGCCAGAAATCCCTGGGTATGTTGTCGTTTCTGGTCTTATATACGATGTGAAAAATGGAACGATTCAGAAGGTTGTAGCGCCAGCTGCTCTCGAATTATAGGTCAAGATGAGTGCCATGAAATTATTATCTAAAGATAACAGCACTCAACACTAATTATAAACATTCTACGGCTTTGATATGGGGCAAGTCCCCATCATCGAGATAAATTAATGGTCATGAATGATTTCATTCAAAAGGTATAGAAATGCAAAAAGATAATGATGACAACACCACTCTGAAAAACGATGGAACATGGGGAGACCTAATGATCCAATTCAGATGGCTTGTGCTTATATTTAGTGTCTTATTTGTCGCTGTCGCTGGCTCTGGTGCTCAAAACCTAAAAGTATTAACAGACTATCGGGCATTCTTTTCACCGGAAAACCCTGAGTTAGTTGAATTTGAAAAGTTTCAAGAAACATATGTTAAAACTGATAACCTATTCTTTTATATCAAACCAAAAGATGGCAATGTTTTTACCAAAGAAACGCTTTCGGCAATAGAAGAGCTAACTAAAGAGAGCTGGAAAATTCCATTTACAACGCGTGTCGACTCTCTGACAAACTTTCAATATACCTATGCCTTAGGAGACGAACTGGTAGTAGAAAATTTAATCGAAGATGTCAGAAGTCGAACGGATAGCTATATTGCTAAACGAAAAATGGTTGCCTTAAAAGAGCCTTTGATACTAGAACAATTATTGACAAAAGATGTTTCTGCGACAGCCGTTAACATCCTTATTCAACTGCCCGGCATTAATATTACCGAATTACCTGATGCTTATAATGGTGCAAAATCGGTACGAGATCAGATTCTTAAAGATCATCCAAACATTGATATTCGTATATCAGGAATGACAGCACTAAACAACGCTTTTGCCGCAGATGGACAAGAAGCTATGATGAGTTTGATGCCCATAATGTTCTTAGTCATTCTCGTGCTCTCTATTATCTTTATTCGCTCGGTAACCGCTGTCCTTACCATGTTGTTAGTTATTATTTTATCTGTTGCTGCCGCTATGGGGTTAGCAGGGTATTTAGGGATAGGAATTTCTCCAGTGTCTGCAGCTGCGCCCATTGTTATTCTAACTTTAGCTGTCGCTGATTCGATGCATATTTTAATTGCCTATAGAAGCTACTTGGCAGAAGGAATGCAAAAACATTCAGCCTTAAATAAGGCGGTACAAAGCAATATTCTAGCGATCAGTGTCACTTCACTAACAACTATTATAGGATTCTTGGCACTAAATTTTTCTGACGCTCCCCCATTTGGAGCACTCGGTAATATTTCTGCCTTGGGTATTGCTGCAGCATGGATTTTATCACTGACACTTTTCCCAGCAGTACTAAGTATGCTGCCGATGAAACCTAGTACAAAACAACCATTTCAGTCTTTTATGAAAGGTTTAGCAAACATCATCATTGAAAATTATCGAAAATGTTTTTTTATTGCCCTTATATTGAGTATCGGCCTTATTAGTTTAATTCCGCAACTAGAAGTAAATGATATGTTTACGGAATATTTTGACCAACGTGTAGATTTTCGTAAGGACATAGACGTTATAAAGCAAGACTTTGGGCCTCTCACTATTGATTATTCAATCCCCTCAAATGAAGTAGGTGGGGTATCAGAACCTGCATATTTGCAATTACTGGAGGATTTTTCAGCGTTTTTGCGTACACAAGCTAAAGTTACTCATGTTTTTTCATACACAGACATCATCAAACGCTTAAATAAAAACATGAATGCAGATAATGATGATTATTATAAAATTCCCAATGATAGAAATTTAGCAGCACAGTATTTACTACTTTATGAGCTGTCATTACCCTTTGGACTTGATCTTAATGACCGTATCAATATTGATAAATCAGCAAGCCGTATATCCATATCAGTACGACCAATCACAACCGCTGAAACAAAAACGTTATTAAAAAATGTCGAACAATGGTTTGCTGAAAATGCGCCACATATAAAACCTCAAGCTGCAAGCCCACAAATTATGTTCACCTATATTGCAGACAGAAACCTAGATAGCATGGTAGTAGGCACTTTAATCGCAATTTTAGCTATTAGTATCATTATGATGCTAGCGCTTCGTAGTGTGAGATTAGGCATGCTTAGTATTATTCCAAATGCATTACCAATATTAAGCGCCTTTGGGGTTTGGGTCATATTAGTTGGAGAAGTCGGCTTCTCTGTAGCAATTGTAGGCTCAATATCCCTTGGGATTGTGGTGGATGATACGGTGCACTTCCTGATGAAATACGTACGTGCACTTCACGAGCGTAATTTAGATACCAATGAAGCCATTAAGTATGCCTTTGAAAGTGTTGGCGCTGCAATCATTATTAATACCATCATTCTAACGGCTGGATTTCTGATCCTCACACAAGCAACATTTAAAGCGACTGTTGATATGGGGCTCTTAACGGCTACCTCTTTAATTTTAGCGCTCATCATTGATTTCCTAATGTTACCGGCCTTGCTTGTGTGGGTTGGTCATAAGAAGTCGTCTTAAACAAATCAAAAATAATTACGAATAAACAAAAGGAAATATTATGTCTAAGTTTGCCTCCAAGAATAGATACAAAGGCTCAACACTTGCCTTAATTCTCGCGTATAGCCTAGTTCAAAGTCCTAGCGCTTTGGCACAAAATAAAGAAAGTGCTGTTGAAATAGTAACAATACCAACAACAACATTCACCAAAGATGTGGATGCGAGAGGAACATCAAAACAAGCACAAAAAGGCTATGATATTGCTGCAATTTCAGATCGAAGCGATAACGGATTTCAAGACTCTATTGTTGATGCTGTTATGGTATTAAAAAACTCGGCAGGCTTAGAAACATCGCGAAAATTAACCTTTAAAACGCAAGAAAAAGAAAATGAAACGGTTGGAGATAAAAGTTTGGTTATTTTTCAAAGTCCAAGAGATGTTGAAGGCACGGCTCTACTATCGCATGCAAAAATATTAGCCCCTGATAATCAATGGTTATTTTTACCGGCGTTAAAACGAATAAAACGTATATCATCAGCCAATAAGTCTGGTCCTTTTGTCGGTTCAGAGTTTGCCTTTGAAGATTTTACCCTCACAGAACTCAATAAATTCACATATAAATATATTAAAGAAGGTGTATTTGAAGGGGTGGATGTGGATGTAATTGACCGCTTTCCTCGTTATGCAAAGTCTGGCTATAAGCGCCAACGCATACAAATAGATAAAGATATATTACAACCTCGTAAGCTAGAGTTTTTTGATCGTAAAGAGTCTTTACTTAAAACGCTAATCTTGTCGGAATATCGCCAATATGGTGGGATATGGCGTGCGCACAATTTACAGATGACAAACCACCAATCAGGAAAATCAACCAGCCTTATCTATGCAGATTACACCTTTAATACACACTTAAAGGCTAATGATTTTTCAAAAAATGCCCTAAAGCGCTTGCGTTAGAACAACCTAGTGACTTGGATGAAATTTATCTATAAAAAATTATATTCACTTTTCAGGTGTTGGATATACACGATAGTCAGCGTAAGTACCCCAGCTATTGCACAAGAAAATAACTGGGACTTATCATCTGACACTGGTGTAGAACTACGCATTTTTCCTAAATCACCAAAATATGAACCTCAGCTTAATACCTGGCAGCCCTCTTTGATGTTAACTGGGGCAGCAAAGTGGCAAAGTATCGATGGAGTACACCAAACGCTTATTGAGACTTTTGTCCGTATTGATTGGCAGGACAATGAAAGAACTCATATTGATTTACGTGAAGCCTATTACCGCTATTCATCTGACAGCGAGTGGTCAGTATTAATTGGGGCAACCAAGGTCTTTTGGGGAGTAGCAGAGTCACTCCATTTGGTTAATATTATTAATCAAACTGATATGCTAGAGGATATCGATGGTGAGGATAAGCTTGGCCAACCCATGATACAATTTAGTTTAGAAAAAGATTGGGGGACGTTAGATTTTTTTGTTTTACCCTTTTTTCGTGAACGCTATTACCCGGGGGAAAATGGACGTTTACGCCTCCCTTTTACCATTGATAAGCATGCCTCGTTATTTGATGGTAGTAAGGACAAAAGCACGCTAGATTTTTCTTTGCGATATAGCCATTATATGGGTGCTTGGGATATAAGTTTTTCTATTTTTAATGGCTTATCAAGAGAGCCAAGATTGGCCACAATGCCATCAGAAGGCCATTTATTTTCTTTATATGACAAAATTACCCAGTATGGTTTTGATGTTCAATATACTACTGATGCTTGGTTATGGAAATTCGAAACTATATACAGAAATACTGATTTAGATAACTTTTCTGCTTTTGTCGGTGGTTTTGAGTATACCTTTTATCAAATATTAGGAGAGAGTTGGGATCTTGGTATTATTATTGAATATCAATATGATAACCGTAAAGAAGGTTCGTTCCAGTCTCAAAGCGCCGACACCATTGAAAACATCACACCAAATACGATAGCAAACAATGACCTTTTTTATGGTGTTCGGCTTGCATTGAATGATATACAAGATACCGCACTGTTATTTGGTATAACAACGGATGTTAATGATGGCTCTAGTTTAATCACTTTAGAGGCTAACCGTCGAATAAACAACCATTGGACGATAGATATTGAAGGGCGTTTTTTTGAGTTCTTAGCACCTGAAAATTCCCTATATCTATTTAAAAATGATGATTTCTTAAATATTAATATTACCCGACGTTTTTAGCTGTAGTTATTATTAGCAATTAGGTTTGATAATAAATGCAGCCGTGTTGAGCTTCCATTAACAGTTATATGAATTGGCAAAATATTTTTCTATATTCCATCGGTGTTTTACTGGTGACTTGTTTGAAGAGTCGTCGAAAAAAACTCGAATTTTCATAGCCAACAGATAGAGATATTTCATCAAAAGGTTTCGTCGTTCTTTCTAGTAGTCTTTTGGCCGCTTCAACTCGGATCAACTGGATATATTTGGTAGCAGTTTCTTGGGTAGCAACCTTGAATCGTCTATTGAATTGTCTAGAGCTAACTCCTGCTTTTTCAGCAAGAAAGTCCACTGAAATTGATTGGGCATAATTATCTTCAATCCAAGTTTGTGCTCTTTTAATTTCAATATCACCATGGGAGCTATCAGGTATAAAAATTGAAAAAGGAAGTTGAGACAATCTGTTTAAATCGACTAATGAGCACCGAGAACTTTGCAGTGCTACCTCTCTCCCGCAATATTTATTAATTAAATAAAGAGTTAAGCTTAAATCGGCAGTTATTCCTCCTCCACAAAAAAGCCTACCTTCACCTTCTTCTGTCACCATCAGGTCTGTTCTTAGATTAACATCAGGAAAGGCTTTTCTAAATGCGTGAGCAACGCCCCAGTGTGTCGTGGCCATTTTTCCGTTTAGCAGGCCTGTTGCGGCTAAAGAAAAAGCTCCTGTGCAAATACTCGCAAGAGAAGTACCCTGATTAAAACGTTGTTTTATCCAGTCAACTCGTTGGTAAAATGCCTCATCACGAATAGCATAGTGTGCCCCTTGAGAAGGAAGGATAATTAAATCGGTATCATTGATATCTTCAATTGAACAATGAGGTACCACAAGCATTTCGTTGTTAGCTTTTACGGGGTTACCATCTAATGTGGCAATTCTGACATTGAAGTAAGGTGTTGGTGCTTGCTCTTGAAACCAATGCCACATAACCCCCGCTTGTAAAAACATATCCATAGGACCAACAACACCAGAAAAAATGCAGTGTTCAGATGCAAGTATAGTGATATCTGTTTTAGTCATTTTAGTGATCTTTTAAGTAAAAAACAGTTACCACACTAGTCTAAATTTTTAAGGGTTTCAATCACAAAAAACCTATATATAGCAATTAACTAAAAGACTTTAAAAAGTTTGTAATAGTGTCTAGATAAGACCTTAATTGTCACTTTTAGCTCTATAAAAATTGATAGGGTATTTGTAAGCTAACTTCCCGACATTAAAAATTTAATTAGTAAGTTAATCAAAATCAGAGGTCAATAATGGTTAATCAAAAAAAAATTACATTTTGGCAAAAATTAACATGTTTAGTTGACGCATTGGTGTACTCATCAACTGAGCATCACTCGAAACTACTTTTTGAAAAATCTAGAGAAATAAGAGAGTTAGAATTCAGGGTGAAAAAATTAGAAAATAAAATTGAGGTATTATCGACGATGATATGAGTTATTATCATCGCAAATTTTAACTGAGACTAGAACTGCGCTGCCATTAACTACAGCGATAGAAACATCAACACTCAATTAGTGGATAGCGTTCTAAAACTAAAACACTATATATTGTGCTTTTGTAAAAACTTAGCACTGCATATAGTCATCCACTAACAAACAGTTGATCTTGAACAACTATTAAAACCCTGCAAATACTATATATTCTGCTTAACAAAAACAAAAACACTATATATAGACTTTCAATGAAATTTAATTACTTGCCACCGACCATTGTATTTCAAGAAGTACCCGACGAAATAAGCCTATGTTTCAGCATTACTGGTTGTAAAGTAGGCTGCAAAGGTTGTCATAGCACTGAACTGTGGAATGAAAACTACGGCAGCCCACTAACCAATAAAGCATTTATACAATGGTTGAAAAAATATCAGCGCTTAATCAGTTGTGTGGTGTTTTTTGGTGGCGAATGGCAACCGCACGCATTAATTGAAAAACTGCTTATTGCCAAAAATTTTGGTTTAAAAACCTGTCTTTACTCAGGTGAAGAAGCGGGTGAAAAACACATCAACATCAATATTTCCCAGCATCTGAATTTTTAAAAAACTGGCGCTTGACAAGCTGAGCTTGGCGGCTTGGAAAGTGTTACCAGCAATCAAGTTTTTCGCAATTTAACGACTGGTGAAAAGCTTAATCATTTATTCATAAAAAATCATATTAGTAATTTAAACCAAAATTCATCCCTAAATTCGCCTCTAAATTCATCCCTAAACTCATTCCTCAATTTAAGCAGAAAAGGAGCCAACAATGTTGCGGCTTAATGAACAACAAATCACCAATAAAAAAGACTTTATCCAAAATTATTTTTTAGCTAAAAATGCTGCCGATGGCTCAAAAATGGATGCCAATGCCAATGTCAGCCATAAAAATATTGCCACGCTAGAAGCTGAATTGCTTAAAGACTGTTTTATGCAAATTAACCGCGCCTTAGTGCAAGACAAAATTCGCGACATTTTTGACGATGAGCTGGCACAAGAGTATTTACGCCAAATTGAAGCTCATGAAATTTATGTGCATGATGAAACCAGCTTAAAGCCTTATTGCACTTCTATTAGTATGTATCCTTTCTTGCTTGATGGTTTAACAAAACTAGGCGGTGAGTCTAAAGCGCCTAAGCATTTAGACTCTTTTTGCGGCTCTTTTGTTAATCTTATTTTTGCTATTTCAGCACAGTTTGCTGGTGCTGTAGCAACGGTTGAGTTTTTAACTTACTTTGATTATTTTGCCCGTCTTGAATACGGTAATGATTATTTAACTACGCATAAAAAGGCCATTGAAAATCATCTGCAACATGTTGTTTATGCTATTAATCAACCAGCAGCGGCACGTGGTTATCAAAGTGTTTTTTGGAATATTTCCTTATTTGATCAACATTACTTTGCGGTCATGTTTGGTGAGTTTGTCTTTCCTGATTTTTCTAAACCTAATTGGCAAACGGTTGATGATCTCCAGCACTTTTTCCTTGCTTGGTTAAACAAAGAGCGTGAGAAAGCCGTATTAACTTTTCCTGTGGTAACAGCTGCCATGTTGACTGAAAATGGCCAATGTAAGGATCAAGATTTTGCCCTAAAATTAGCCGAACAAAAGGCACAAGGAAACTCATTTTTCATTTACTTGTCTGATAGCGCCGACTCCCTTGCCTCTTGCTGTCGTTTACGTAATGAAATATCTGACAATACCTTCTCTTATACCTTAGGTGCGGGTGGTGTTGCTACTGGCTCAATCAATGTCATCACCTTAAATATGAATAGGCTCGTGCAAGATGGTCGTGATTTAAAGACAGAAATTGAAAAAATTCAACAGTACCAAGTCGCCTATCGACAATTAATGGCCGATTATAAAGCGCAAGGTGCCTTATCGGTTTACGATGCTGGCTTTATCTCCCTCGATAAACAGTTTCTAACCATTGGCATTAATGGCATGGCAGAAGCCGCTGAGTTCGCTAATATTGCTGTTGGTAATAACCAAGACTATAAAGACTTTGTTAGCAGCAAACTTAAGGTAATTTATCAGGCCAATCAAAGCGCGAAAAAAGAATATGGTTATATGTTTAATACCGAGTTTGTGCCTGCTGAAAACTTAGGTATTAAAAATGCGAAATGGGATCGTAAAGACGGCTATCAGGTCAACCGCGATTGTTATAACTCTTACTTTTATTTAGTTGAAGGTGACGAAAGTAATCATTTAGATAAATTTGTGTTACATGGTCAAGAAATCACTCAGTATCTAGATGGTGGCTCAGCGCTGCACTTAAATCTTGATGAAGCTTTATCGGCACAAGCTTATATGAAGCTTTTCAATGTGGCCGCTGCGACAGGCTGTAATTATTTTTGCATCAATATAAAAATCACTATCTGCAACCACTGCGAAACCATTGATAAGCGCACCCTAGTGCAATGTCCAAATTGTGGCAGTAAAGATATAGATCACGGCACTCGTGTTATTGGTTATTTAAAACGAGTAACAGCATTTAGCCAGGGCCGACAAAAAGAGCATGCTTTGCGTCATTACCATAAACAAGAGCATAGACACAACGCGGCTTAGAAATATTTACCACCGAGGTGCTTCGCACTACACCGAGACTACACAAAGATACTGAACTACATACCGTCTAAAGACGGTAGGTTATTTTGAGGACTGAAAGTCCTCCTTTTTACCAATCTGCCTTTAATCACAAACCAGCTTAATTAACCGTCATTCCCGAGTGTTCTTATCGGGAATCTCGGTGAAACAAACACTAGACCTCCGACTAAAACACCACGGAGGTGACGGTATTTCATCTATGTATTCCAAAAGCAACAACTCGCTAAAGCTACTCATCTAAAGATGAGGGTTTTAACCTTTTGCTCAGACTAACAAAGTCTCTGTGTCGGCTCGAAGAGCCCTCTGTGAAGCATCGTGGCTCGGTGGTAAACAGTGACAATTATTTCACCATCAGTATGGTTACTTTGTTAGCCATACTTTCATCATCTAAACGGCCGTAACGCATAATAAAGTCTTCTTTACCATCATGGTTAAGATCAGCATGCTCAAATAACGCGCCATTTTTGGGTAGCAATAGTTTGTGTTTACTGGCTTTGCGATTAAACAACTTTGAACTCTTTCGCCCTAGAAAGATCTTTAATCTCTCCTTGCCTGCCGATAAAATCAAATCTTGCAAATCATCACCATTCACGTCTGTTAACAGCACAATAGGCTGGCCACTTTGCCCTGACGTTAAACTAAAACTTAGCTCGACTTCTTTGCTGATCACCGCATCCTCTTCATAAGCATTATTATCATTTAAAGCAAATAACAACACGTTTTGATCGATACCACCAGAAAGTAAAGCGCCGATAATATTGCTGATACTCAATTCAAATGAAGACAGCAATACTTCAAATTTATTATCATTGTTAACATCAATAATTTTTAAACCTGTTAATGTGCCGTCTGCTTGTATGACCGTATTAGGTGTTTTAGGGTATTCAAGTTGACCATTTTCATTGCTGTAACCTAAATAAAATTCATAGTTATTTGCTCGATCTAATACGCCAGAGCTTTGAGTGAAACGCACAATAACATCAACTAAACCGTCACCATTAACATCTTTTATTTGCTCAACCACACGGTGGGTCAAATCACTTTGATCTGGGCTTTGACCATCAGCTTCTCTTAATTGCCACCAATCTAAGCCATAAATAGCCTCTGCTAAGGCTAATGTTTTTTGCGATGAAGAAAATTTTCCGATCACGGTTTGACTAAAATAATTAATACTACCCTTAGAAATCCAAGCAATATCTTGTAAACCATCAACATTGAGATCTGCTAAAAATAACTTAGTCGGGCTAAAGCTTACGCTACCTCTAATCAACTCTGCTTGGGTATTAATCGCAATAGCTTGATAATAATATTCAGGGGCGTTTGTTGAACCCAGCCATAAATTTGTTTGTTCGAAGTCAGGCAAAATAATATCATCTATGCCATCGTTATTAACATCTTGGATAAAATCTGTTTTGGTAATAAAACTAGCTTTATTTAGCAGAAATATAGAGTTAACATCTTGTTTGTGTTGAAAATACAAACCTACTGACAAGTTATCGCTGTTTTTAGGGGCACGGTATTGAAGCGAAACTACTTTATTTTTCGCTAAAAAATACAGCCCCTGCTTATTTTCACTAACATCAAAAGCAAAGAACTCATCGGCTAAAAGCAGTTTATCCAATAAAATAAATTGCTGGGCTTTTTCATCAAAAACATATACCGCCAGCCAAATTTTCTTGAGTTCGTCTACCCCGATCATTACTAGTTCATCCACAGGAGTGCCTTCATTTGGCACTATATCTACGGCAATAACGGGTAAGCTGACGTTAAAAGGTGCTGAAATGGTATAGTGTTCAAACGCCAATTTAGTGCCAACAAGTTTACTGCTACTTGCAAATACTGTTGAGGTGGTAATAAATCCTAAACAAAATACCAAGCCTACAAAAAATCGAGTGTACATAGTCATCCTTTTTAAAAGTTTCTATTCATTTAATCCGCTTAGTATCACTTAACTAAGAATCTAAAGAAGGATTATTTTGTAAGTATTAAAGTCTAAAGAGGTATTACCTTGTACGCACAACGCCTCGCGCCTTCAATAATATGTTCTTCTCTAGTCACCAGAGCAACATCTTTAAGTAAGCTTTGAAATAACTGTAATTCACTTCGACAAAAACTAAGGCATTTAGTTGCTGCCGCACATATTGGGCAATGGTTTTCGAACAACCAAAAAACACTACCTTCTTGTGTTACCGTTGCCATATAGCCTTCATCACTACGTAACTTAGCTAGGGTAATTAACTTCTCCTCCACACCATATCTATCCGCTAGCGCTAAACGGTACAAACGCTTTGATGACTTTTCTCTATTGGCAATGAGTTTATCTAAACCATCGTCACCAAATACCGCAATAACAGAGTCAATGAGTTGCACGCTTAGTTCATCATGACGATCTGCAAAATGACTATTAGTTTTTGCCGTTAACGACCAGTAACGCGTTGGTCTGCCCCTAGGTGCTTTTTCGTCTTTAAAGGTAAGTTCACCTGATTCTTCTAACGCCAGCATGTGTTGGCGTATACCCATGGTAGTCAAACTTAACTCACTTGCTAATACTTTCGCCGTTAATGGCCCTTGAGTTTTTAATAATTCGATAATTTTATCATGCGTTTTCATCGCCAATCCTGTGAAAGCAGGTTAATCCACTAGGGTTATTATCGCTTAAAACAATATTATGTAAACTTTTTAATTTATTTTATTTCCTGTCTGCCATTGACAATATTAAATAAACCATTTACTTTACTTAATATTAAGTAAACTTAAATATTTATATAACAAACGAGGGATACATGAATTTAGTTATCATCAGTGCCAGCCAAAGAAAACAATCTCAAACGGTCAAAGTGGTTCAATATATGGCTGAAGCTGCTATAGGTTATGAAAATATAGTTCATTTAGAGCTATGCCAATTGCAATTACCCTTATGGGATGGTGAACAGGTGAGTAAATTAGCAGCGTCGAGTGATTGGCTAATGATCAACAAACACTTGCAGGAAGCTGATGCATTCATTGTTATCACTCCTGAATGGAGTGGTATGGCGTCACCTCTATTAAAAAATTTGCTAATGATGTGTGAAGCAGAAGATACCGGTCATAAACCAGCACTATTAGTATCGGTAGTAAACGGTATTAGCGGCGCTTATCCCATAGCAGAATTACGTATGAACGCCTTTAAAAATAATAAATTAGTCGCCATTCCCGATCACCTTATTATTAGAAATGTTGAAGAAATTTTAAATGCTGACAAAAAGAGTACCTCAGCATTTACCGAGCGTGATGCACATATACGCCATCGCATAGGCTATAGCCTTCACACGCTACAAAAATACAGCAGCGCACTTAAAACTTTACGAGCAGAGTTAATCAATCAGCCCTATGAAAACGAAGCACAATATTCTTATGGCATGTAACCCCAAACAAACCAAATCAGTTAGTAATAACAGGAGAGCAAGATGATTACTTTAGAACATGTAAATATAGTAGTGAGTGATATTGAACAAACCTTAACTTTTTACCAAGCCGCTTTCCCCCATTGGGCAGTCCGTGGCGGTGGTGTCAGTGAATGGTATGGTAAACCTCGTAATTGGGTACACTTTGGCGATGACTACCAATACCTTGCCTTTAATGATAATGGTATTGGTAAAAATCGCGACTTAACCGGTCATCAAATAGGCCTTGCCCATTTTGCTTTTGTCACTAGCGATATAAAAGGCGTTATAGATCGTTTAGCACAAGCTGGTTTTGCAATCGCTAAAGATGGTGTTGATGATGATTATCTTAAAAATGTTTATTTTATTGATCCCAATGGTTATGAAGTTGAATTTGTGCAATATCACACTGATTTACCTACCCTGAGAAATAGATATGAATAGCATACTTGCGGGTATTTAATTCAATCATTATGCATATCCATTTAGCTTTTCTGTTTGATTTTTATACTAAACTGTCACTTTTAAATAATCACTTTAAAGCTAAGCTTATTAAAATCAGCTGATAGTAACGATACAAAATGTTACATTATATTTGAGGGATATTTTTTAAGGGATATTCAGTGAGTGAAAAGATAGATATCTAAAGAGGATTTATATGCAATTAAACAGTCCAGCTAAAGAACAATTTTTTGACGAATCGGAAATTTTGCTTTCAATTACAGATTTAGACAGCCGCATAAAATATGCTAACCCAGAGTTTTGTAAAATTGCTGGTTACTCCAACGAAGAACTAAAAGATCAACCCCACAATATTGTCAGACACCCCGATATGCCAAAAGCCGCGTTTAAAGATTTATGGTCTTTTGTGCAACAAGGTAAATCATGGATGGGGCCGGTAAAAAACAGAAGTAAAAATGGTGATTATTACTGGGTAAACGCTTATGTCACGCCAATTAAAGACAAATCAGGTAAAAATATAGAATATCAATCGGCACGAACCAAGTTAGCACCACAGGTTCAACAGCGTGCCGAAACTTTATATGCAAAATTAAATAAAGGTGAAACACCGACAAAATTAAAATATCAAACTGACCAAACTCTTTGGTTTCAAGCGGTTTTATTCTTATTTACTTTAGCAAGCCTAGCCTTAACGGTTACCACGGAATTAAGTTTATGGCTAACACTTCCTTTCCTCGCTATTGGCGTAACTGCTTCTATGTTGTCGCTAAGATGGCGAAAAAAATATCTTCGCGTTTTAAAAGATGCTAAAGACGTTTTTACTAACCCCTTGATGAGCTATATTTATTCTGGTGATAATGATGCTATCGGTACCGTTGAATTAGCTTTAGCAATGCGTAAAGCAGAAATTAATGCCGTTGTTGGCCGAGTGACCGACGTATCTATTCATGTCAGTGAAAATGCCGCCACCGCCTCAGAACAAAGTAACCAAGTATCGCAAAAGTTAAATGCACAAAGAAATGAGTCTGAGCAAGTTGCCACCGCTATCAACCAAATGTCTGCTTCCGTGCAAGATTTAGCAAGAACGGTAACCGATACCGCTCAATCGGCGGAGCAAGGGAAAAATATAACCGAAGCAGGTCAACAAACGATCACCAACTCTGTTAATGCCATCAATGATTTATCTATTCAGTTAGCTGAAGTCGATAATGTGATCACTAAGTTATCAGACGGCAGTAAATCTATAAATACGGTTTTATCAGAAATTAGCAGCATTGCCGATCAAACCAATTTACTGGCGTTAAATGCCGCTATTGAAGCAGCAAGAGCAGGCGAGCAAGGACGAGGCTTTGCTGTTGTCGCTGAAGAAGTTAGAGCGCTTGCCATGAGAACTCAACAATCTACCGAAGAAATCAGAAATTTACTTAACCAATTACAAACAGACTCAGATAATGCCGTAAACGCGATGAATAAAGGTAACAAGTTGTCAGCCAATTGTGTATCACTCTCAAACGAGGCCGGCGAAGCACTTAACAATATTCACAATGAAGTTTCTTCCATCTCAAATGCGACAGCCCAAATAGCAACCGCTATTGAGGAGCAATCTGTTGTTACAGAGCAAGTGAGTGAAAATATTGTTCGCATCAATGAAATTACTATTTCATGTGAAGAAAGTAGTAAGGAAGCGAGCTTACTATCAGCAGAATTACTCGATAAGCTATCCGATCAAGGAACATTAGTGGCACAATTTAGAAGTTAAGTTTATGTAATATCACCGTGGCTTGCATAGACCCACACATAGGAATGAGCATGTGTAGGATAAGCTGAACCAACCTAAATTAATTGATTTATCAGATGTTAATTATCGGAGAAAATTATGGGTTGTGGCTGTGGCTATGATGAGAAAAAAGAGCAAGAACAAGCAGTTTAACGCAAGTTATACTGCTTTTTTCGTCATTGTACACCACCGAGTCGCTATGCTTCACCAAGGGCTTTTCGAGCCTACCCAGAGGTTTTGCTATATTTGTATAGGCTCGGTGGTCTCTGTGGTAATAATTTTTAAACTAAACAAATACAAAAGAAGCGTAAGTTACATTGCTTTTTTCAACGCTAACTGCACAATGATCATATTTTTACCCGTGATAGTAACACTCATTTTTTGCTCTTTAAGCTCATCAACTGTTGCTGAAAACTTAGCTAAACAGCCAACGGGCACCAAGCTATTTTCTGTTTGACAAGTTTCAAGCAGCATTTCATCCGACAAACTATAAGCAAAACATAAATGGTTTTTTGACAACTTAACCACCGCTTGCTGAGGCTCAATATAACAATGTATCTGAGCAGAAATTTTGTCCTTGTTAGTGATGATATTAAAATCTTTTATTGCGCCATCAGTTAACTTACCTAGGGTTTTACAGCCACCATCAAAACTGGCAATATCTAATATGTTTTCCAACACATCCGTACGTTTACCGTCATATTGCAAGCTTAAGCCATTGCCTGAGATCAGTACTAAATTACGGTGATAACCGCTAAAACCTGAAAAAGCACCATCATTGACCACGCTGGCAATACTTAAACGCCAAGTAAAATCATCTAAACTGCCCTGTTCATTAATGGCTAATTCGGTGGTTTCACCCAAGCCATTTTTCCATGGAATGGTTTTAAATTGTTTTGGCGTGGTTACTTCAATCATAAGGCACTCTTTAAATAGACTTGCCGCTATTATCCATCCAAGAAAGCAAGGTGACAATCCTTACTTACTAACTTTTTACTTGTTAATTTTTACTTGCTAACCATATGATGCTCGCGTTAGAATCAGCTTGGTTTTGTTAACACAGTTAGCAATACAAAACTTGTCGGAGTGCCAAAGGCTGAGATCGCGTAAGCGGGATCCGTATAACCTGATCAGATTAATATCTGCGTAGGAAACAAGAAAGAGTACTAGTGCTTACCGCCTAGAAAAAGCTCTTTTTGCCATAAGCTCCGCCTGTTTTTTTAATTTTAAAAACAAGGTGCGAACATGAATAATACCCCTAAAAAACCTCAAAACAGACGTGAGAAACGCGAAGCTGCACAAACCTTTTTAAAAAACGTCTCAGATCAATCGTTTCCCAATTCTAAAAAAGTCTATGTTAACGGTGAATTACACGATATCAAGGTTGGTATGCGTGAAATTACTTTATCAGATACCCTCATTTCTTCCGGAAATAGTGGCGCTAAAGACAAGCCAGTATATGAAAAGAATGAGCCTTTATGTGTATACGACACCTCAGGTTTCTATACTGATGATGCTATTACTATTGATGTACACAAAGGTATTCCACGTTTACGTGAATCATGGATAGATGGCCGTAATGATGTTGAGTTTCTCCAATCAAATAGTTCAAAGTATGCCCAACAACGATTAGCCGATGAAGGCGTTGACCATATTCGTTTTGAACATTTACCTAAAATGCGTATTGCCCAAAAAGGCAAAAATGTCACGCAAATGCATTACGCTCGCCAAGGCATTATCACCCCCGAAATGGAATATATTGCCATTCGTGAAAACTTAAAACGTGAAGAAGTAAAAGATGCAACCTTATTGCTACAACACAAAGGTCAATCTTTTGGTGCCAGCATACCTGAACAAATCACCCCTGAATTCGTTCGTGATGAAGTCGCCCGTGGTCGTGCAATTATCCCAGTAAACATTAATCACCCTGAATGTGAGCCAATGATTATTGGCCGTAACTTTTTAATAAAAGTAAACGCCAACATTGGTAACTCCGCCGTGACTTCATCTATTGAAGAAGAAGTTGAAAAGCTAGTATGGTCTGCCAAATGGGGCGCCGATACGGTGATGGACTTATCAACTGGCCGTAATATTCATGAAACCCGTGAATGGATTTTACGTAATTCTCCCGTGCCCATTGGCACAGTACCTATTTACCAAGCTTTGGAAAAAGTTAACGGTATTGCTGAAGATCTCACTTGGGAAATATTCCGCGACACTTTAATAGAGCAAGCCGAACAAGGCGTTGATTATTTCACTATTCATGCTGGCGTATTATTACGTTATGTACCTATGACCGCTAAACGAGTTACCGGCATAGTTTCTCGTGGCGGCTCAATCATGGCTAAATGGTGTTTAGCACACCACAAAGAAAATTTTTTATACACCCACTTTGAAGACATCTGTGAAATTTTAAAACAATACGATGTTTCCTTCTCATTAGGGGATGGTTTGCGTCCTGGTTCAGTTGCCGATGCTAACGATGAAGCCCAATTTGCCGAATTACATACGTTAGGTGAGTTAACTAAAATTGCATGGCAGCATGATGTGCAAACCATCATTGAAGGCCCTGGCCATGTGCCGCTTCATATGATTAAAGAGAACATGGAAGAGCAAATTAAGCACTGTGGTGAAGCACCTTTTTATACGCTTGGGCCATTAACTACCGATATTGCCCCGGGTTACGATCACATTACTTCAGGCATAGGTGCCGCCAATATTGGCTGGTACGGTTGCGCTATGCTTTGTTATGTTACCCCAAAGGAGCATTTAGGCTTACCCAATAAAGAAGATGTTAAAGAAGGTTTAATCACTTATAAAATTGCCGCCCATGCTGGCGATTTGGCTAAAGGTCACCCCGGTGCACAAATTCGTGATAATGCCATGAGTAAGGCACGCTTTGAATTTCGCTGGTACGATCAATTCAATATAGGTTTAGATCCTGAAACAGCTAAAGCCTATCACGATGAAACACTGCCGCAAGAATCAGGAAAAGTAGCACATTTTTGCTCTATGTGTGGCCCTAAGTTTTGCTCAATGAAAATATCACAAGAAGTGCGCGATTATGCCGCAGGCCTTGAAGAGAAAAATAGCATTAAAATAAAGCTGCTTGACGAAACCATTACTATTAGCTCAGAAAAAGAGCGTGAACTAGCCATGCAAGAGAAGTCGGCTGAATTTAAGGCCACCGGCAGTAAAATTTATCACAGCGTACAATAGGTACTTCGTTGCATGAGTATTGCCCGCATGAATATTGCTATTGTTGGTGCCGGCTTAATGGGACGTTTAGTCGCATTAAGCCTGCATAGGCAAAATTATCAAGTCACTCTGTTTGATAAAGATAATAAATTAGCCCATAACAGCGCTGCTTACGCGGCGGCTGGACTACTGACTCCCCTCGGCGAGTCGTTGCACTGTCAGCCAAATATTGTTGCCATGGGGTTTGAGTCGCTTAAATTATGGCCAGATATATTAGCAAATTTACATGAACACACCTTTTTTCAGCAAACGGGGGCAATTATGGTTAGCCATGAGCAAGACAAAGGTGATTACCAACGTTTCGCCCGTCATCTGCAAACTCATTATGCTGAGCATGCCTGTCAACCGTTAGATAGAGCAAAATTAACTGAGCTTGAACCAGAATTAGGCCGTAGTTTTAATCAAGGGCTGTATTTGCCACAAGAAGGTCAGCTGGGCAATCGTCGTTTATTGGTGGCGCTACGTAAACAACTTGAGCAAGAAAGCTATCAAGGGCAAATAGTGCACTGGCAAAGTGAATGCTTAGTGACCGAAATAGCACAAAGCGAAGCAAGTAGTCTAGTCACGTATCAACAAAACGGTGCACAGCAAAAACAAAGCTTTGATTTAGTGATTGATTGTCGCGGTACGGGCGCATCTGCTCAACAAAGTCATAAAGCTTGCGCGCCCTTACCTGATTTACGCTCGGTGCGCGGTGAGCTATTTCAGCTATTCGCCCCCGATGTACATTTAAGCCGCCCTATTCGGTTAATGCACCCAAGGTATCAGCTTTATATTGCCCCCAAACAAAAAGGTTTTTATGTGGTTGGTGCTACTGAAATAGAAAGTGATGACGAGTCACCGATGACGGTGCGCTCAGCCATGGAATTACTTAGCGCGGCTTACAGTGTTCACCCCGGATTTGCCGAGGCTAACATTCGCCAACATGTTAGTCAGCTTCGTCCCGCTTTTAGTGATAATCAACCCAAAATAACGCTGCAAGACACCCTTATTCAAGTTAACGGCTTATTCCGTCATGGTTTTTTAATTGCCCCTGTAGTGTTGGCACAAGTACAACAGCTCGTTGCCAACATCAAAAATAGCACCATTAATAACAGCAACAGCCAAAATTTACCTTATAACAGCTTGTTACCCGTAAGCTATTTACCGAAAAAGGGACTACATGAATATTCACATTAATGGTCAAGCCTATAAACTTACCCACGAAAACCCTGTTAGCGTGACTGCAGCATTGGCTTTATATTTTACCGAGCCACAACAAAGCACTTTTGCCGTCGCATTAAATAGCGATTTTATTGGCAAAGACGATTATGATCAGACCATGCTAAAACATGGCGATAGTTTAGATGTACTGCAACCCATTCAAGGAGGTTAATCATTATGTCACTGAGTATTTATGGACAACGCCTTGATAGCCGCTTATTAATTGGTAGCGCCCTTTATCCTTCACCGGCAATAATGAAGCAAGCTATTTTAGCCAGTGGCTCTCAGGTAGTAACTCTCTCATTAAAAAGACAGAACCCAAACGAGCAATCGGGTCAACAAATTTGGCGTTACCTACAAGAAATCATTACCGAAGTTGATGGTCAGTTATTACCTAATACTGCCGGTTGCAAAACCGCAAAAGAGGCGGTAACGCTAGCCAAAATGAGTCGAGAGATCTTTCAAACTGACTGGCTAAAATTAGAGGTCATTGGCGACGATTACAATTTACAGCCGGATCCTATTGAATTATTAATTGCCGCAGAGCAGCTAATTAAAGACGGCTTTAAAGTATTGCCTTACTGCACAGACGACTTAGTACTGTGTCAGCGCTTATATGATTTAGGCTGCGAAGTGATCATGCCATGGGCATCGCCAATTGGCACAGGAAAAGGACTTATGAATCCTTACAATTTAGCAACCATACGGTTACGCTTGCCCCATGCCACGCTTATTTTAGATGCTGGCATCGGCAAGCCTTCAGATGCCTGTTTAGCGCTGGAAATGGGTTACGACGGCGTATTGTTAAACTCGGCGATTGCCTTAGCAGACAACCCGGTATTAATGGCAAAAGCCTTTGGGCAAGCACTGCAAGCAGGTGAGCAAGGTTATGTTGCTGGCATTATGGCGCAAAGACAAACGGCTCACCCCAGTACGCCAACCTTAGACACGCCCTTCTGGCACCAAAACAACTGATCAAGGCTTAAAATAAAATAACTTTTCACCACCGAGTCGCGATGCTTCACAGAGGGCTCTTCGAGCCTACACAGAAGTTTTATTATCTTTGGGTAGTCTCGGTGTTCTCTGTGATGATACTTTTAAAGCTAAATAAATACTAAATGATTAGCAATCAACTTAAGAAAAATAAGAAGAATAGTTAAATGAGTAAAACGATGACCAACCCAAAGCCGATAATTTGGACTATTTCTGGCAGCGATTGCTCTGGCGGTGCTGGTATTGCCGCTGATATAAAAACAGGCCATGGCTTAGGCGTAGAAGTTTGCCACTTAATCACCGCCAATACCGTACAAAATTCACATCAGTTAATGGCAGTTAACCCTGTCGGTGTTGATATTTTACAACAGCAAGTTGCAGTGCTTACTGTAGATAAGCCGCCTGCCGTCATTAAAATTGGCTTACTAGCAACGTTAGCGCAAGTTACGTGGTTAACATCCAAATTAGCGCAGCTAAAACAACAACTACCTAAGTTAATTGTTGTTTATGATCCTGTTGGTCAGGCCAGTGTTGGCGGCAGCTTTAATGGCTTTTCGTTAAACGATTTAACGCCGTTATTGCAACAGATTGATGTCATCACCCCCAATTTAATGGAAGCGAACACCCTAGTTGATGCTGCTTTGCAAACGCAAGATAAGCAACTTAAGCCAATTAGCGCGGAGTTACTGGCTAAAAATATTTATCAAAACTTTGCCATTAATAGCATTATTATTAAAGGCGGTCACAGTAACGATAGCGAGCAATGCGTTGATTTTTGTTACCACCAACTCAATCAACTTAAGCAAGATAATCAAGAGAAAACGCACCACCTTGCTTGTTATCAACTACGCTCACCACGTATAAAAACCCATTATAGTCACGGTGGTGGCTGTTGTTTTGCCAGTGCAATATCCGCATTTTTAGCCCAAGGCTATTTAGTGCGCGATGCTTTCACCCTAGCCAAGGCTTTCATCAATCAAGGCTTAGCCGCAACATCGTCACTTAGCTCAGCGCAACAACATAATTATTACGGGGCATTTGAGCCGTTAACTTGGCCAAGTGAAGCGCAATATTTTCCCACCATAGTGAGTAATAATGACGAAGACAGCCAACAACTGGCCGCGTTTCCTTCTTTAGAACTTAAAAAGGAAAAACTAGGACTTTACCCTGTAGTTAGCTCACTGTATTGGTTACAGCGTTTATTGCCATTGGGTTTGAATATTATTCAACTGCGGGTGAAAAATTTACCGCTAGCTGAGTTAGAGCACACCATTAAAGAGACAATTGAACTCGCTAAAAACTATAGTTGCCGCTTATTTATTAATGATTATTGGCAACTCGCCATTAAACATGGTGCTTATGGTGTTCATATTGGTCAAGAAGACTTAGCCGAGGCCGATTTAGCCAAAATTCAACAAGCAGGTTTACGCTTAGGCATTAGCACTCATGGTTGTTATGAATTTTTACTGGCTCAACAATTACAGCCCTCTTATTTGGCCGTAGGAGCCATTTTCCCCACTAAAACCAAAGATATGACCGGGCAGATTCAAGGCATTGAAAACTTACGACAACTGCTCGCGTTACGGTCAAAAAGTCGCACGCCACAATTAAGTACTCATGATGATGACGCTTATATTCCCGTGGTAGCTATTGGCGGCATTAGCCTAGCACGGGCATCACAAGTGTTGGCAACAGCCGTTGATAGTATTGCTGTGGTAACCGCCATTACTGAAGCTACGCAGCCTGAGCTGGCGGTTGAAAAGTTCAAGCAACTGATTAGCTTGTCTTATAGCAAATGAATTAAGATACGATGCCGCTTACTGGCCGATAGCAATTTTAGCTTGCCATTCAAGCCAGTCACTATCAACATCTTGATGCAACACAAAGCTCGTCACCCTTTCTTGCTTGTCAGACTCTGTAAGCTCAGGCGTGGCAAAGGCAATACCGCCAGCAATCAGGGTTTCGATTGACTCAGAGTCAATATTCACCCCGGAGAAAATACTGGCTTCAATATTAATACCACTGGTATTCCAAAACTTACTACCGCTATTGACAAGTGGAGCGTAGCGTTTGGCAATATTAATAAAAATATCAACCTTATCGGCATTAGCCGAGAGATCAATGCCAATCACTTCACCCACTTTGACCTGCCGATACAGCACAGGATTCCCCGCACGCACCGAGCCTAGACGCAGAGCAGTTAATTTAACATTTAAACCAAAGGGGCGTTGCTTAACTGTGGGTGGTAGTTCAAGCGCCTCAAATACGGTTTGTTGTTCCCCTTCTCTGGTACTAGGCAATGTACTCGGCAATAAGCCAATGAAGGCGCCTTCAAGTAGCGAAGCAACATTTTTTGAACCTACCAAGCCAAACTCGGGCTCTATTATCCAAAATTTAACCCCTTGCTTGGCGTATTTTGCCCCTAGATCATTTAACAACACTAAGGCGGTAACGCCTATTTCATTATCATTAAAAATTAATCTGGTCACCGTGCCCAACTCTTGCTCTTGATAGACAACTTTAGTGTTTACTTTCAAACCCGCATAACCATTAAAGTGAATACTAATCGCTAAGCCGGCATTTTCTGCATGCTCAAAATGCTCAAACAAGATAAAACTGTCTAGCTCTTTAACTTTTGCTGGTGAGTGCTTAACAGTACTCGGGTTATAAAAACTAATGCCACCCCGTAAAATGGCATCTAAAGATTCAGTTTTAACAACAAAATCACCTAAACCGCCACTCAGCATGACACCACTGGCATTATAAAAACGCGTATCTGCTTTGATTAACGATTTATGTTGATCATCAATAGTGATATTAATACGGACTTTATCGGCCGCTTTATCTAAGGCAACATTATCCACTTGCCCTACAACAACGCCTCGATAACTGACGCTGCTACCGGCACTAGCCACATTGGCACTATCGGTAAGCAAGCTTAATTGCAAACCCGCAGCACTGGCGTGCTTAGCAGGTGGCGTGGTTAATAAAACAAAATCAGTTTTGACGACTTTATTTTCTTTATTAAGATTAAAGGTAATGTAAGAGCCTCCTAATAAGGCATCGGTGTCAGTCGCTCCAGATAAACTTAAGTTAGGTTTGGCTAGCCAAAATTGAGTACCCGCTCGTAATATTGATTTATACTCAGGTAACAAACCAAGGTAGAGCTTACTTTTGTCCCCTTGCACTTCAATGTTATGAATAGCACCAATTTCTTCTCCGCGGTGTAACACGCGAGTGTTAGTATTAATTTGCTCACTTGCTGCAATAACTAGGGTGAAATTAGTCCGTTGCCTGGCTAACTTTTGGTTAGCATATAAATTGAACCTATCGCCATTAGTGACCACATTACTTATATCATTAGTTGCATCGTTAGCTGATGCCTCAGTATCAAGATTAACAAACGAAATCCCCCCCGTTAATATACTTTGTAGCGATTGCGCTTCAATATTAACCCCCTGAAGATTAGCCTTTATTTTCAGCCCTGAATTATTATAAAAATGACTTGTGGCGGCCACATAATGTTGAAATTCATCTTGAATATGAATATGAATTAAATGTTGCTCGGCGCCAACCGTTTCAACCGCTTGTACATTACCAACCACTTGCTGCTTAAAATAAATATGACTGCCCACTCGCAATGAATGTCGATCATTGCTTTCTATAATGAGATGTAAACCCGGCTCAGTGTAGCGGTATGGCGGCTTAGTATTAAAAACAGCAAATTTGTTAGTTGGCGTACCTTGCAACGAAGGGCGCATGCTGATGTAAGTACCCGTTAACAATGTTTTGGCATTCGAGACGCCAGTAAGGTCTATGTGTGGCGAAACCACATAAAACTGCGATTGCTCTGTTAAGTAAGGCACCACGCGCGGATTAACTCTTGCCTTAGCGGTAATTTGTCGCGTTTTAGGATCTATTTTACTAAAAGAGCTGATGGTACCTATGGTTAAGCCTTGATACAAAATGGCTGCATTGTGATCAATGCCTGAATGCCAGTCTAAGGTGAGCTCTACTTCATGACCCATTTCTGCTGCTTGAAAGTCAGCATGCAAAGCATAGCTGGCACCATTTTTAGCGGCGGCTAATTTTTCTTGGTAGCTTAGCGTATCAACAGCAATACCACCGCCAATAATAGAAGCTAAAGAGTCAGTATTAATTTTTACTCCGCCAGAGATAGAGGCGGTAACTTGCACGCCACTAGTATTCCAAAAAAGAGAGTTTTCTTTTATTAAATGTGCATATTCTTGCTCGATAAAAATATTAATATTGATGGCTTGGTTTGCTTCAACATAATGATAGCCCGTGACATGACCGATGGGGATCTGTTTAAAAGTAATGGGAGAGTTTTCACTGACCGAGCCGAGCACCTTAGTTTGTAAAATAAGGTGCAAGCCGGGTGTACTCATATCAAGTTGTGGTGCTTCATTTAAGGCGACAAAATGATCTTGGCTATCAGCGTCATCATTCGTATCTGGAATGATATTAATATAACTGCCTGACAATAACGTATCTAAGCCGGAAACGCCTTGTAAAGAAATGTCAGCACTCACTAACCAAAATTGGGTGTTATCAGTCAAATAATCAGCGAAAGATTGAGACATTTCAACTTCTGCAATCACTGACTGTAAATCGTCAGAGGGTACAACCCTACTCACCATGCCCGTGACCAGACCTTTATAGCGTACTTCAGTTTTTTTCGGGACTATGCCAGCACCATTATCAAACTCAATGGTAATAAATGTGCCTTGTTCGGATAATGCCTTAATGCCTAACCAAGCACCAAAAATCAAAGCAATAAAAGGCACAAACCAAACAATTGAAATACCTTGGCGGGGTACAACCTCAGCCTTTGCATTGCCTTTCAATTGCTTGTTATTCGATGAGTTATCAATAGTCATTCTTTTCCTTAGCCTATAAACTTTTAACTATTCACCACCGAGTCGCTATGCTTCTCAGAGGGCTCTTCGAGCCTACACAGAGGTTTTGTTATCTTTGTGTAGCCTCGGTGTGGTGACCTCGCATCTGTGGTAATACTTTTTGAGCTGAATAAATACAAATTTATTCGTTATTGTGCTTTTTATCCCATAAAAGTCTAGGGTCAAAACTGTTTGCCGCTATCATGGTAAAAATTACCGTTAAGGTAAAATAATTTATCGCTGGCCCGGCGGCAACTGACGTGACAAAACCTAACTCAACCACCGCCACCAATAAGGTCACCACAAAAACATCAAGCATTGACCAAGGCCCTAAGAACTCTAACAGATGGTAAAACTTACTATGTTTGTCGGGTCGTAAACGTACGCCAGTATGAACCCGATACACCAGTAGAAACAAACCGATAATTTTAAGCAAGGGTACGATAATACTCGCCGTGAAAATAATGACCGCAATAGGGTATAAGCCGAGATCAACAAACTGACCAATTCCTGAAAGTATGGTTGATGGTTCACCAATCCCCAATGGATATATAATCATAATAGGGTAAAGGTTTGCGGGAATAAAAGCTATCAGTGCCGCGATATTCCACGCTAAAGTATATTGTAAACTATGAGGTTTACGTTGATAAAAGAATCCGTGACAACGCAGACACTGTATTTTAGCGCGCTTAGCAGGTTCACCTGGCAAGCTATTCAATTTATGACATTGAGGACAAAGTGCTAAGTTACTTTCTTTCGCGGTATTAATCGACAAACTCGTCCTCCAGCTTTTGCCAGATATAATCTTGGTCTAAAGCACTCGCAGCCATCGTTGAGCTAATAAGCCAAAGAATCAAAGCGAGCAAGCCCATATTCAACGACAGTTCAGTATCATCAAGCAATTTATACATAGAAACAACGATAGCCAACATAAAAACGTTCAGCATTGCCCAGTGCTCTAAATGATGAAAAGCTCGAAAAAAGTGCAATAGCGAGGGCTTCAACTTATTAAATTTAAAACTGTAAGTGATATAAAAAGCCCCTAATAAACGCACAATAGGCACGGCAATAGCAAACAGAAATACCAGTGTGGCGATCATAAAAAAGCCGCGATCAATAAGTGCTAGAATGCAATCAAGCAATGAGGCATGGTGATATTGTCCTGCTAAAGTAACCCCCATAATAGGTAATAAAATAGCAGGTACTAGCAGCAAGATGCCCGCCAACGACCAGTTAAAGCTGCGTTCAATGGAGTCGACTTTATGTTCAACCATAGTGCTGCCACAACGCCTGCACTTTGCGCTTTGTCCTTGCCTTAATTCAGGCTTGTCATAAAGAGCATCGCACTGTTGGCAAGCGATTAATTGTTTATCCTGAGTCACGGAGCTATCACTTAAGCATTAGGGAAAAACTTATTCTTATTTATAGCATTCTAAAAACAAAAAAGCAGCGATAAACGCTGCTTTTCATCAAGTTAGTATATACCCGTAATAGCCGACTATTTAAGTGACGACATATACTTCACTAACTCATCAATATCGTTATCTGATAATTTAATGGCGATATTGCGCATCATGTCATTTCGGTCATTGCCGCGACTACCATCACGAAAACTGGCAATTTGTTTGTTCAAGTAAGCTGCATTTTGGCCAGCAAGAGCAGGGAAACCAGCTTGTGCCATACCTTTGCCGTTAACACCATGACAAGCTACACAAGCAGTAATACCTTTTTCAGCATCACCACCAAAATATAATTTCTGACCAACATTACTTGCTGTCCCAACACCTGCTGTTGGTGTTTGCACGGCAAAAAAAGCGCCTAAGTCCTGCATATCTTTTTCAGATAATGCCGCCACCATACCAACCATAACAGGGTCTTTACGTGCACCCGATTTAAAATCAGCCAATTGCTTAGTAAGGTAACTAGCACTTTGACCTGCTAATTTAGGATAAATAGCGACTAGGCTATTACCGTCGGCACCATGACAAGCAACACACATCGCTGATTTTTCTTGACCCGCTTTGACATCGCCAGCATAAATTGCTTTAGCAGGCGTTGAAGTAACAATTTCTGCGCTGCCAGTGGTTGCAGCAGCGGTTGTAGGAGCAGAGTTATCATCTGCCGCTTCGGTACGTTCACTAGCACGTTTTTGGCTAGCAAAATAGGCGGCTAAATCAGCCATATCTTGCTCAGATAAATTGGCAGCCATAGGCGCCATCATCATATCGCTTCGAGCGCCAGATTTAAAATCGGCCAATTGCTTAGTAATATAAGCGGCGTGTTGACCAGCCAGATCAGGATAAGTGGGGTTAGGATTGATACCGGTAGCACCATGACAAGCACCACATACGCTGGATTTATCTTTACCCGCTTGGGCATCGCCTTCTACTGCATTAGCAGTATTTATAGCGCCCAGCACTAACAATAGTGAAAATATTATTTTTTTCATTAAGTTGCTCTCTGATTCTAGTTAATGATTTAAATTTTTTGATGTATAAGCGACGGCATTTTACACTAATATAGACTAGGTGTAACAACATCAACCAAAAATTTCCTTGAAAAACACGCTATTTCGTCCATTTATTCATTTTTTTAAATAAAAAACTAACAGAAAACGTTATAATGCTCCTTTATTTATTATTTTTACATTAATCGAGTTAAGCCCTTGTCTTCAACAAAAGTTCATTTAAGTAAAGCCACTTTTACCATCAGTGCACCAGATATTCGCAAATTACCAGAAGACAGTGGCATTGAAGTGGCTTTTGCTGGTCGCTCAAATGCTGGAAAATCAAGTGCTTTAAATACCTTAACCAATCAAAGAGGTTTAGCGCGTATCAGTAAAACCCCTGGCCGTACGCAACTGATTAACGTCTTTGAAATTGATGACAATAAGCGCTTAATTGACTTACCCGGTTATGGTTTTGCCAAAGTCCCCCTAGAAATGAAGAAAAAATGGCAAAAAGCCTTAGGTGAATACTTAGAAAAACGTCAAAGTCTTAAAGGTTTAGTGGTGTTAATGGATATTCGTCACCCATTAAAAGATCTCGACATGGATTTAATTCAGTGGGCTGCCGATAGCGAACTACCGGTTTTAGCGTTATTAACCAAATGCGACAAATTATCGCAAGGTAAACGTAGCGCTGAAGTACTGAAAGTAAAAAAGGCCTTAGCACCGCTCAATGCCGACATTAGAGTACAAGCATTCTCTTCGCTGAAACGTACCGGCGCAGAGCAAGCTGATACGATAATTTGTGATTGGTTTAGGCAAGATGATATTGAAGAGATAGCCTCTGTAGAAGAATAACGTTACTCTCAACCCAACAAGCAAAGCCAATTTTAGCTTTGCTTGTAGAAGCGGTGTTAACCGCGATTTAAAAAAGCTCAGGAATACTTTTGTTAAAAAACAAACCCTCCTACAGGGTGTTTACCTTTCTTACTGAGCGAAATACATAGCCAGCTAAAACTGGTAAGTTGCCCCCATATTTACCGTAGTACCTAAGCCTTTCACGTTGTAGCCGCTATAAGTATAGGCTTGTGATTTGGCGGGGTAATAATCTTGGTTAAACAGGTTCTCAACACCGACAAAGGCTGACCAACCTTGATTAAACTCGTAGTTACCACTGACATTGAAAATATGGTAACTATCAATAGGGCCTTTATCGCCAACATGCTCACCGTCAACAGTATCAAACTTATCGCGATCTCCTACATATAAATAAGTTAATGATAAATTAGCATTATCAAGAGGTTGCCAGTTCACATTCACCGTACCTTTAGGGGCACTAATTTGCTTCGCACCTAAGTAAATATCCTCTTCGGTATCTTTACCTTCTACCCAAGCATAAGTCGCGGTGATATCAAGACTGTCACTGACGTTATACAGCGCAAATGCTTCAAATCCGTATATTTCTTGCGGCGCTCTAACCGGCACATAAATACCCGTCACTGGATCGTAAGTATTGGTTGTTCCTAATTCCGAGGTACTGCGATAGGCAGAGAATTCTACTCGTAGTTTGTCAATTTCGCTGGTAAAACCCACTTCATAATTATCTATAATTGAAGCTTCGGTTTGTATTAGGGCAATATCAGTGACTGTGGCGGTACGTAGTAAGCGACCAATATCTGAGATATCTGAGCCTTGAGAATAGCTGGCAAAAGGTTGGAAATAATCGGCGAAATTATATCGAATACCAACGTTATAAGTCGTCGCACGGTAATTTAACACATCACCAGTAACATTAACGGGCACCGAGCAAGTCTCAGGTGTTTTACATAACTTTAAGGTACGGTAATCTTGCACATCTAAGTCAATATCTTCACGCCTAACACCGACCTTAATAATTAAATTATCATTGATCACCCATTTACTTTGCACAAATCCCGCTAAACTTTCCATATCCATTTCTGGCACCCATACTCTGCCATCAACAAGCGGTTGAGCGGTAACATCATTCAGAGCATCTATGCCATAAATAAAGGTTGCCTCAACATTATCCCATTCAAACTGGCTATTTAAGGTAATACGTAGGCCCTTTTTATCTGACTTGATCAATGATTGTCCACCAGTATAACCTTCATCTAAATTAGCTAAAGACGGTGAAAAGAAGAAGATGTTTTCTACTTCTTGTGCATACGCATCAACCACTAATTGAGTATTTTCAAATAATGCCTCATCGGTATATTTGAGCATCATATTATGGTTATTTGGTCCCTGTGGCTCACCAAATGCCGAAGTGCCGTCAGGTGCTGGTATTGCGTAAGTTTTAACGCCCGTATTAACACTACCCACCACATCAATTAGATCACTGTCTTGCTTCGATTCATAGTAGTTGTAAACAAACTGTAAGGAAATATCGTCATTAAATTGGTAGCCTAACTTAGTGAAATAATTTTGCATGGTCGCTTCTGACAAACCATATTTCAGGCCAATAATGTCGCCCTCGGCATCTCTTTGCACACCGTTATCTTCATAACTGGCACTGGCTACATAACTAAAGTTATCTATTTTACCGTTGATCATGCCTTCAACACGTTGACCCGCACTATCTTCTAACTTTACCGCACTAAACCGGCTTGATAAGCTCACTTGCCCACTTAACTTACTGTCACTATCGGCTTTTTTAGTGATGTAGTTAATGATGCCGCCTGCTGCGCCATTACCATAAATAGACGTAGCCCCTTTGATAACTTCAATGCGTTCTATCGAGTTTGCATCTATCGTTCTAATGCCTAAAGCGCCATTACGCAAAGGCGTAGACTGTGGCACGCCATCAATCATCACTAAAGGAGATCTGCCGCGTAATGTTTGGCTTGAGTTACTTGATGTGCCTGTGCTTGGCGCTAAACCTGGCACTAAGGTGGCCAATAATGTTTGTAATTCCGAGGAAACTTTCAGTTGTGCTTCAATTTGTTGGCGACTGATAATGGTAATAGAAGCGGGAACTTCATCAATACTCTCAACAATTCGGCTGCCCGTAACAACAATACGTTCAACATCGTTGTTATTAGCTGAAATTTTATTAATTGTATCAGTTTGTGTAAGTGCTTGTGCATTAACACTTTGTGCTATAAGTACCGCCAATAGACTTAATTTAGTTTTATGCTTTTTCATTCCATATTGTCCCACTAAGTAAAATTGCGCGAATCTTAATGTAAACAATTATTATTTGCAATAGGCATTTAATGAAACTCATAAAGATGAGGGACATAATGAATATTTCCTAAAGAATACTATTGATGGTTTCTCATGCGCTGATATTGTGGGATGTTGTTATGGGATATTGTTATGAGATGTTGTTTAAGATATTAAAGTGACTAAATAATGGTATTGATGATTTCTCATGCGCTGATATTGTGGGATGTTGTTATGAGATATTATTATGAGATGTTGTTTAAGATATTAAAGTGACTAAATAATGGTATTGATGATTTCTCATGCGCTGATATTGTGGGATGTTGTTATGAGATGTTGTTTAAGATATTAAAGTGACTAAATAATGATTATGGTTGGCTGTTGCTCAATCATATTACCGGAGTAGTTTATGGAAATTGGCAGTAAATTAGAGTTATGTTACCAAGTGCAAGCAAGCGATCTGGCGAAAGAGTTGTCTTTTGATCCACAAGATGATTTTCCAGAAGTTTACGCCACCTCAAGAATGATAGCATTAATGGAGCTTGCCGCCGCGCGCCTAATGAAGCCGTTATTATCTAAGGGTGAGTTATCTGTGGGGGTAAAGGTGGATGTCACTCATCTTGCTGCTACCCCAAACAATGTCGAGGTTAAGGCCGTTGCTACCTATAAAGGCATTAAAGAAAAGCTACATGCCTTTGACGTTGAATTACATGACCAAGGCGGCCTAGCCGGCAGCGGTACTCACACTCGCGCTATAGTAAAAACTGAACGCTTAATGCAAGGTGCAGTTAGTCGAGTTAACGCATAAACAGAATTTCAACAAGGTTATAACATGTCTATTAGTCAAATCACGGAAAATTCGTGGCAGGGTATTCTGCAAGTACAAGAAGAGGCTTATACCGAGCTTCCGCCTGAAGACGTCAATGTGCTTAAGAGTAAGTGGCTTTCATCACCTAACACTTGTGCGGTATATGTAAATCATGAAAATGTGGTAATAGCCTACTTATTAGCACATCCGTGGGCGAGTGAAATACCACCAAAATTACATGAAAAGTCAGCTATAACGGCGAGTTTAAACCTATATCTACATGATTTAGCTTTAGCGCACGAGGCCAGAGGTAAAGGGATAGCGAAGCAATTAGTCGCCAACCTAATCACCAATGCCAAAGCTCAGGGCTTCGCTAAAATACTATTAGTCGCGGTGCAAAATTCAAGCGAGTTTTGGGCTAAGTTTGGCTTTTTAGCGATACCCAATGCGGAAATTTGTCCTAGTTATGGTGATAATGCAACGCTCATGACGCTAGAGCTAAAAGCCTAACAAGCACCATGAAATTAATAGGAGAAGGAGCCTATTAAGCTCCTTCTCTATAGCATTATGTGTAATACCAATGGCAATGACTTAACGTTTTATTAATGCCAGTTGCGTATCTTGATTGAGTACAGTCCACCAGCGATTGCCAAAGTCAGTATCTAACCCCACTAAAGGTTGGCCGGCACAGCTATCTGGACGAGCAGGAACATTGTCGAACATAGTGTCAGACCACGGTAAATTAATGATACATTCCACAGTAGTGATTGCTTGCCAGTTGCCGTCTATTTTATGCGCTAAATTGACGGTATTTTCATCAAGGCTGTCCGCACCAGTAAATTGCGCGGTGTAGGTGTCTGATAGAGCCGCACTGATATCCCATGATTTATTCGCCGCTACTGGTAAAGTTACCGCGGCCTTAGCCGAACCATCAGTTTGTGAAAACGCCAAGCCCGAGTCAACTGTAATATCTTTTTCACCACCATAAGCATTTTGATACATACCCGTTTGGTTTTGCGTACCGCTGATGATTAAAATATCAGATTCAGTGTCGTTGGCTGCTAACCAACTCAAGGTAACATGCTCTTTTAAATCTATCGTTGTTTCGGGAATAATCAGCTCATTGGCATCGGCATCAGGAACAGCGCGATAAGGACTATTAAGATTGGGTGTCCAGTTTTGATGAAAGACAAATAACCATTGGTACGCCAAACGAGTAAGATCCGTTAGAGTTTCTGCGCGGGTAAAGCCTGGAATAAAGCTAAAGTCTCTAGTTCTAGTATCTGTACGATTAAAGGTATCATTACTACCGCCAACTAGCCTCGCGAATGAACCGTCATCCGCATAACAATCGTTAGTTAAATATTGTGTTTGAAAGACCAACACAGGTCGAGTACCTGCTGCAATTGAGTTAGGGTAAACCATGGTTTCACAGCGATTTGTGGTTCGTGAGAATTTATCCATCAATGCCCAGTCAGCCGTAAAGTCTTCACTGGCATCATTACTTTTAGCTTGGTGCTCGGCGTAATAAGCCTGGTAATCAATTTGCTCCCCTTCAAAAGATAATATAGCCGAATTCACATCATAATGATCTGAGCCATTTTCTTCACTGTAGGTGGCATTTTTTTGTGACACCACCATTTGCACCAGTTCACGCTCGCCATAACGATATTCATAACCTTTATATGAAGCATTGCCCGACATAATTTGTGTATAAGCACCCATACGGTAGTTGCCACCGGTTGGTGTCGAGCTAGAAGGGAGTGTTTCTAGTGTTGGTTTCGCCGTTATGAGTGAACGTTGATACTGATGTTCGTGCCCTTGCACATAGATAACATCGTTATCAGAGAAAAACTGACGAATTTCTGGTTGTACGTCGTAAAGCCAATCATCGTCTTTGGTGCCATCAACAATCTGCTCTCGGGTTAAACCGTACTTGGCACCAATCAAACCATCATGGCTGGCAACAATAATATGCTGAATATTGTCTTCTTTGGCTAACACTGTGTCTTTTATCCATTGAAAAGCCACCGGTAAGTTGTAATAAGCTAAACCAAAAATCAGCACATGCTCACGCACGACATAATAGTTTATCCATTCATATCCAGGCATGTGTACCGCATCTTCAGGGATATAATTTTTCATATTATCTATCCATTCCACGGTATAGGCGTGACTAGTTTCGTGATTACCCATTACCGGTAAAAACTCAATGCCTTTTGCTTGGTATTGCTTGGCAACAGAGGTCCATTCTGCAAATTCTTCTGCACTACCACCGTCGGTTAAATCACCGAGAGCTAGCACCATATTTACCCCTGCCGCTGCTTGGTGAGCCAGTACATTTTTCATCGGATGCAAGGCAACATGCGTTTGACCTGTTGAATCACTTCCGCCTTGTGTATCGGGTAATAAGCCAATCTTGAATTTAGCTATCGGTGCGGGCTCGACCTCTTTGGGTTGTGGTTGAGACTCACTAACCGCGGTATCGCCATAATCTGAGCCACAAGCAAAAAGTGTTAATGCCATGACTATTGAAGTTGATATTGGCAAGAGTGCCGTTGTTTTTATTTTGGTTTTCATGGTGTTCTCTATTAAAGTTAAGAAAGAACAAAATTTAAACAACAATTTATTAACGGTATGCTTTTTTTTCATTAACGTTTTATTAATTTAACCGCCAGCGGCTTTAGTGAATATTACGTTCAAATTTTTATACTGTGCGATTCATTTTAAGCCTTAATATCTTTTAAATAATTGTTATGATGCAAACAGTTATATTAATACAAAAACTTAAGAGTAATCCGTATGTCAGAGTTAATTGCAAACGAAGCAAGTTGCCTATGTGGCAGTGTTAAAATAAACGCGCCCCATGTAAATCCTAAATTCACTGTCTGTCATTGTGATACCTGCAAAAGCTGGGGCGGTGGCCCTTTTTTTGCTGTGCAGTGCGGAACAGAAGTAGAAATAAAAGGCGTTGAAAATATCAAAGAATATAATTCATCACCTTGGGCATCTAGAGGTTTTTGTGCGACTTGTGGCACACATTTATTCTACAAGTTAAATAAAAATGCTAGTTATAATATGCCCGTTGGTCTATTTTCAAACGTTGATGATTTGGTCATGGATATGCAGTATTTTAGTGATCAACGTCCTGACTATTATTGTTTTTCCAATCAAACTAAGGAAATGACCGCAGCTGAAATTCAAGCTTATTTTTCAACTTCACCCTAGCACATAGATGCAAGTGAAGAGTCCATATCATTTATTAAGCAATTATTTAAACGAGAGTAATAATGAAAAACCCAAGCATTCCTTTTCAAACCATAGACTGGAAAAATGTGCCGCGCACTGAACATAAGGGAGAAACAGGTACTGCCTATTGGCAAACCATGCAATTTGCAGGTTTACGAGTTAGATACGTAGAGTATTCAAAAAATTATAAAGCCGATCACTGGTGTGAAAAAGGACACATAGTGTATTGCCTACAAGGTGAAGTGATTAACGAACTTAAAGATGGCACAACATCAACGTTAAATCCGGGTATGTCGTATATTGTTTCTGACGATTTAAGCTCTCATCGCTCAATTACTGAACATGGTGTGCACTTGTTGATCATTGATGGCGACTTTTTAAAGTTGAATGCCTAACAAATATAAGCGGGTTGGATTGAAGTAAAATGAAATTGAAGTAAAGTGAAATACTACCCATAAAAAAACCGATGATATTTCTAATAAGAAAAGTCATCGGCATATTAGCTATGGGGAAAGCTAGAATAAAAATTATTACAATAAGCGTTCGTTAGGAACAAAGTAATTATAGAGTAAGCACTCTATAAAAGTAAAGGGAAATAGTATAAAAACTCTATTTTTTTGATCTAGATCAATTTTCACCCATTTTGACTTATGTGGCTCGTCACAAATAATGAGAAATGCGTCACACGATGAGAAAATTTAACATTTAAGTTACACCTGAGAAAATTTTTGTAACTCGTCAACGATCCAATAAGGTCAGCAAAGAGACGAAAGAAGACCTTAGCCTTGGCTTATCTAGCGACATTTGAACCGATGAAAATCAGCCCTGCGTTAGATAATAGAATTGTTCTAAATTTCATCAGGAATCTATAAAGTCAAAAATTCTAATTTGATTAGAAAATACCAAAGCGGATATTAGATTAATATGATTTTAGGTATTAAATCTATGGCGGTAAGGGGCACTTAGTGCCTTATAACAATGCAGAATATTCACATTCAAAACATAGGAAAAAATTGTAACTATACAATTATTAAAATAAAAATCACTTAATACTTAATTCAATTTATCAAACAAGCTATGAGGATGGTTAAATGAAATTAGTACACAAGAAAGGACACAAATTATGTGTGTTGTGTACTCGTCATTTCAATCTATTGATTTACTTAACCTCTTCACCAGCTGCTTGTTTATCGGCATGGTATGATGAACGAACCAACGGCCCACAGGCTGCATGCTCAAAGCCCATTTTTACTGCCTCTTCTTGAAACATATCAAAATCATCAGGGTGAACATAACGTTCTACGGGTAGATGGTCTTTACTTGGCTGTAAGTATTGTCCAATAGTAAGCATTGTTACACCATGACTACGCAAATCACGCATTACTTGCAATATTTCGTCGTTGGTTTCACCTAAGCCAACCATGATGCCTGACTTAGTGGTAACTGTTGGATTTGCCTCACCGAATTTTTTTAATAAATCTAAAGACCATTGATAGTTAGCGCCAGGACGTGCCTTGGTGTATAAACGCGGCGCAGTTTCTAAGTTATGGTTAAATACATGCGGAGGATGCTGATTTAATATTTCTAGCGCTCTGTCCATGCGACCGCGAAAATCGGGTACTAAAATTTCTACTTTAGTGTTGGGTGCTTGCTCACTAATTTCTCTAACACAATCAGCAAATTGTTGTGCACCACCATCACGTAAATCATCACGGTCAACTGAGGTGATGACTACATAGCTTAATGGCATACCTTTTAAACTTAATGCAAGTTTTCTTGGTTCATCTTTGTCTACAGCTAATGGACGGCCATGACCAACGTCACAAAATGGACAACGGCGAGTACAAATGTCACCTAAAATCATAAAGGTAGCTGTGCCATGATTAAAACATTCAGATAAATTAGGGCAAGAGGCTTCTTCACAAACAGAATGTAAATTATGCTTACGTAAGTTAGCTTTGATTTTATCAATTCGTTCACTACTACGAGGTAATTTTATTCGTAACCAACTAGGCTTACGCAACATGCTCTCACGAGTTGAAGTCACTACTTTAATTGGAATGTGTGCCATTTTATCGGCGTCACGTAATTTGGTGCCAGGGGCAACTTTAGTTGACCTTTTTGTGGTATTAGCCGCAGTATTAGTTGCGGCATTTTTAATGGTAACGTCATTATTTGGCATTATCTTGCCCTTGCTTAAGTGCTGTTATATCGCGTTGAGGTAATCCTGTTTGATATTCAACGTTTGTGGAATCAAACAAGTCAATTAAATGTTTTACTAAGGCATTGCCTGCGCTTTCAATATCCTGAGGTCCTTGCAAATCGCACGTTTGTACCATCTCAAGGCCTGAATAACCACATGGGTTAATCCGTAGAAAAGGCGATAAGTCCATATTGACATTAAGGGCTAAACCATGAAAGGAGCAGCCTTTTCTCACTCTTAAACCCAGTGACGCTACTTTTTTGTCATCAACATAAACACCCGGAGCATCGGGTTTTGGGTACGTGTTAATAAGATAGTCCTTGAGTGCGGTCACAATTTCTCATAGCGTGCAGTAAAAAATGTATTGGTGATATTCTGTGTTTTAAACATATTGTTTACCTTTCATAACATTAATATAACTTTGGTTAATCTCTAAAGCTTGATTTCACTAATTTGAATTTGTGGCTGAGTATTTGTGTAATTAGGAATATCTGCCATTATTTTTTCTGCATGAGCACCAAAGGCATCCTGAAAACTATTCACTGAATCGAATATCAAATGCCCCATTGCTATAAAAGATGCCATTTCGTCAGGAGTTCCTCCAGCTAAACCAATATCAACATTACTGCCTTTAACCGCGCCACAAAGAAGTTCCGCAACCATTGGCATATGAATATTGCAATAATATTCAATATCAAAACTTGCATCTGACGAGTTTGGGTACATTACACTTACTTTAATCATTGTTTTTACCTTTAAGTTGAAATTATATAAATATATTTTAAGCTTTAAAACCAATTCTAAAACTACCCCAATGTTTACCTAGAATAAAAATTGGTGCTGAAATATCGTGCATTATTTCGCCGGTATCACGTTTGTAGGTTTGTAATAAAAACTTGTTTGTATGCTGGGCACAACGAATACCAGTGGTATCATTAAACATGCGTTTAGTACGGTTATTCACTACATCCAAGGTAGGATTACCCGTTAGAGGTTTAGAATAACACTTATTATGCGTGGGGAAATACCCATTAATATCAACAGCACCAGCATAGATCATTTGGTTGAATTCTTGTAATAAGGGCTCTTGAATTTTTGGTAAACATCTATCAGTAAAAGAGTCAAAACTAGTTGAAAATTTTGCTGGTACTGTATTACCTATTGGTTGATAATTAAAGTCAAATAGCTGCTGCATTGTGATGGTTTTATCAGTAATACTTTGTTCAAATAATTTACCTACTTTATCAGCGGCAAGTTGTGCTTGGTTACACATTGATGCTATTAAGGTTTTACTGTCAAACACGGATAGTTGTAAAAATATTGATTCGGTACTGCTTGATAAATTTGAAGCTTGAATTGATACTTGCTGTGTTTCTTTGCTTTTGTCTATCAAAAAGTCATGCAAGTTGACTACCGAAATTGATATTTCAGCAGCGGCTAGATCTTGCTCCTGCAACGCATGACTTATTTGATCGCTGGCGCCTGATGAGTCTGACATCAGTTGGTCTATTTGTTCAAATGACTGTGACAAGTCTGTCATTGAGGTGACAACACTGCTCGTTTGCTTGACAATTTCTGACATAACAGCTGTGGTTTCACTGGTTTCATCGCCAATTTGTTTTAACATGTCGCCAATTTGACTGGTAGCATTTGCCGTTTTTGCTGCTAATGTTCTTACTTCATCAGCAACAACAGCAAATCCTCGTCCTTGCTCTCCAGCACGGGCAGCTTCAATGGCAGCATTGAGTGCCAGCAAATTTGTTTGTGAAGAAATAGCATCAATAACATCAGTAATACTCTGAATTTTTAGTGCTTTTTGTTCAAGAGATTGAATTTTATCTGAGGCATTATTTACTGCAAGATTTAGTTGATTAACTATTTCAATATTAGTCGTTAATTGCTTAGAGCTTGATGAACTGGCAAGCATCGCTTGGCTTGATTGCTCAGAAGCGATAGCTGCATTGTCATTAATTTGTTTGCTATTGACAGACATTTGCTCTGCAGACGTAGCAAGTCGATCGACATCTTGGCTGGATTTTTCAATAGCGCTGCTGAGTTGCTCTAAAAAATAGCTAACTTCAGCGGAGTTAATAGCAAGTTCACTGACTTTGCTGCTTATTCTCTCACCAATATTTGCAACGTTGCAATGTTTTTCGTAGGTATCTTTATGGTAGAGGTTAAGTAAAGTTGTTGAAGTGACCAGTTTATTAGTAATAAAAGCCACACTTATAAAAACACCGGCACCAGAGGCGGCAGTGGCAATTATCATAGAATTGAATATTTGGAAGCTAATAAAGCTTATTAGTGAAATTATACTGACTATAATTGAGGCAATCGAGATACATTTTATTAATTTGTTATTCATTTTTTATTTCCTAGGATTGTCCATCATCACTTTCTTTATAATAAATTGAGGAAATAAAAACTCCAACCTCAAACAACAAGAACATAGGTATCGCTAACAAGGTTTGAGAAATGATATCGGGTGGTGTTAATAACATTCCAATAACAAAGGAGCCAACAACAACATAAGGTCTTTTTTCTCGTAAGCTATTCGGAGTCGTAAAACCTGTCCAACACAATAAGATAATCACAATCGGGATTTCAAACACGATGCCAAAGGCAAAAAATAGTTTTAAAACAAAATCAAGGTAACTACTAATATCAGTAGCAATATTTACCCCTTTAGGTGCAGCAGAAGTAAAAAATGCAAAAATAATCGGAAAGACCACATAATACGCAAAAGAAATACCACCATAAAAAAGAATACTACTCCCAAGCATTATGGGTCTCATTAATCTTTTTTCACTGCGATATAAGCCTGGAGCGATAAACGACCATATTTGAAATAAGATGTACGGCATACTGATGAATATAGCTAATACTATCGTCAATTTAAAAGGAGTGAAAAATGATGAAGCTACGTCTGTTGCTATCATTTGTCCGCCCTCAGGCATAGTGGCCAATAAAGGCTGAGAAACATACTCATATATGTCATTAGTAAAATAGAACATCGAACAAAAAACCACTAAAACAGATACCACAGCTTTCAATAATCGATATCTGAGTTCTAATAAATGGTCGAACAATGTGTATTGTTTAGTTGATGAACTCATTAACTATCAGCTTCTTTATTACTAGGACGATAAGCCGATTCAGCCGCATCTCGCAAGCTTTGAATCGAATCAGTAATTTCAGGAGAAAAATTTTGTAAGTTCAATTTTTCAGATGTTTTTAAATCAGCCCCAAGCTCTTGAATATTTAATTCCTCAGTTAATTCTGTTTTGATGCTATTACTAAAGCGCTTAATTCCGCTAAGCCAATCGCTAATAGTACGTATTGCCACGGGTAGGCGATCAGGTCCTAACACAACCAAACCAATGATTGAAATTAACAACAGCTCAAAAAAGCCTATATCAAACATCAGTTATACGTTAACTTTTTCTTTTACATCAACTTCAACACTTGCTTCAATGTTTGGCTTATCTGCTAACATCTCACTTTTTGATTCGGTTCTATCTTCGTTATCAACATCGGTTATTGCTTTTTTAAAGCCTTTAATCGATGAACCTAAGTCAGAACCTAAATTCCGTAATTTTTTTGTGCCAAATAATAAAACTACAATCACCGCTATTATCACTAATTGCCAAATACTTATACCACCCATAAAAAATCCTCTAATCCAAATGAATCCACCCTATGATTAAAGCAAGAAATGAACCATTTACTTAAAATCCATCTCAAAAAAAACATCCTTAAATAAATGTACTTTAAAATCAACTGGTTATTTTAGTTACCGTTCTTAATTCTAACTATATTAATGACGTTTATGTTCAATCTAACTCGCTCCAGATAAATAAACAGCGTTCAAAAATTGAAAATAACTCATTAAGCTTCTTTGACTAGTTTCTATGTAGAGGAATATACATTAATAAATACAACAGCTTAATGGTTTTTTACTCGCGATTTAGTACATTTATTGTTATAGGGGTATACGATAAACGTTCAAAGAATTTATCTATTAGAGTAGTACGTTGAGACATGTGTATCAGTATCATTAAGGTCTGCACGTAGTTGAAGTATTTGCGGTATTTAATACGATATTAATTCTTGTGCAATATCTAGGAGTGTTTCTGCCTAATGGTATGGTTAATTGTTTTTTATTAGAAAGAGGGATATCACATTATTCTCTTATTCTTTAGCTAAGCAGTTCAGTACCGAAAATAGAGCATATCGTTGATTACGGCAGGTTGAGGTCTTGGTCAGAAGAATATTGGCTGGCAATAACTTGAATGCTTGATAGCTATAAATAATTAAAGTAAGCCTGATATAAAAGTTCAAACTTTAGCCCTCTAAATACATCACATTGATAAAATTACACAATCATATATCAACTACTGGTTTTCACTTGGATCCAGGTGTATCACTCTTTTGTGATTAATGCTTAGTTAAAACATAAACCCATTAAAAATAGAGGCTTTATTTATTTTTATTTTGACAAATGAACGCAATGTGACAGATGTAACAACTTGAAATATATATAAATTATATTTTTTTTTGTTATTTCTTTATTTTTGGTTTTATTTGAATTGGCACGAAATACGCTATACCCCAGATGACGCAATAAAAAATATAATGCGTTTATAACAATTAACTAACTAGGGGTCTCTATGAATAATAAATTACTCAACGTCACAAAATACTCTGCTTTGACTATAGCTATGTTATCAAGTACTACACAAGCGATTAGCTTTAGCGAAGGTGGTTGGACTATGGATATCAATGGCATCGTCGGAGGGTTTTACACACAAACTGATTGTACAGTTGGAGACAATGCAGCCCAATGGAGCTCATTTTCGGCATGTGAATATGCAGTAGACAATCAAGACACCGCATCGGTACAAAATGGTTATTTACCCGGTTGGATTAACTTCATTGGAACACACACCACAGAAACGGGGCTCGATCTTAAGACGCATTTTGGAATAGCACCAGGGACATCTAATCCTTCTGAATTCGGAGGACGTATTGCTGGTGCAACAAGTGTTGGTGATGTGCGAAATCTTTATTTGAGCATAACAGGAACAATGGGTACATTATTGGTAGGGCGTAATGACGCATTATTTCAATTAGATGCCACCTATTCAGATATAACTGTTCCAGGTGTTGGCACTCATGCAGATGCCGCAGGCTTGCTAAATACGACATTTGGCGCTGTAGCTACAGGTTACACTTTTATGGCTTATCAACCTCAAATTACTTATTCAACCCCTGTTGTCCAAGGGTTTCAAGTGAATGTAGGGCTATTTCAACCTGTTGATATACAGCCAGATCCTATTTCAATTGGTGGTCCAATCTATAACGTACATGACACTCCCATGATACAAGGCTCAGTAACTTACGATATAGAAGGTGGTAGTAAGCTTTGGGCTTCATTTGTAACCCAAAAAGCAGAATTGTCGGGTGGCAGTGGACAAGAGCTGACGGCAAAAGGCTATGAGTTAGGCGGAAGGTTAGTTTTAGGAGGTTTTACAGCAAACTTGTCAGGATTTAAAGGCGATGCGCTAGGAGATGGAGTTCTGTTTCTTGGGGCAACAGATGCTCAAGGTAATGCTGTTGAAACTGAGGGGTATTTAGCAAATATCGGATACAAATTTGGTGTAAATAAATTGTCTGCACAATATGGCATAACTAGAAATAAAGATATTGATGGAGCAGAGAATGAGTCCTACTCGGTAGTTTACGTTCGTGATATATCAAAAGGTTTGAGTTTCACATTGGAATACACCGCTCATACTACATCTCAAACTGGTTACACTGATTCAGAGGCTAATACTGTTAGTTCAGGTGTGATTTTATTCTTTTAATAGACTCGTTAATCTGAGTTCCAGTTACAAAATAATTAGTAATAATTTTGGGGTCATGTTTCTTGATCGTATCGACAGATTCACATGAAGTTGACACGATCGTAACTAAAAAGCAAAACAACATGTAATAAACTAATACTACTTGATTAATTAAGTGTTCTAAATTTGATGAGAATATATTTTTAAGTTGAAGGCGCGTTAGAGACTAATACCTAGTTATTAGAATTGAACATAACGCATCAATTAAAGGTTTAAATCATTTGAAAAAAGAAGCACCTACTTAGATCATTGGTATTATGAAAAATCAATTTAGGAGAATATAAATGAATAATTATAATGATGAACAAAAAGCACTAATTGAAGCAGATAAAAAGTGGTTTTCAATGTCAAAAAGTGCCGAAGATTTTTTGGCTTACACTGATCCAGAGTTTAAGTTTTTCCCGCCTAATGCACCGTTTATGGCGAAAAAAGAAACCGCTCAAGAATTTTGGAGAAGCATTGTAGAGACCCCAGGTCTAACATTGACCTGGTCGCCTGAAGGAGCTGAAGCTTCCTCTACAGGTGACCTTGGTTTTACTTACGGATTCTATTTGTTAAAGGCTTTAGATGACGCCGGTAATGAGACTATAGATAAAGGAAAATATGTCACAGTTATGCGTAAACAAAAGTGTGGGGAGTGGAGGCCTCTTAACGATATCTTTAACAGTGACGGGGAATAGAGCCTGTAACAGCCTAATTTAAATAAAGTCTTTTATACGGCCTTAGAATTCAATCATTAATTGATTCAAGGCCGTTTTCCAATTTCTATTGGCATAGTCCATTTTTTGGATGCTGCTGCCATCTCATCAGTTGTATGTAATCGCATCGGTTGTAAGTACTAAAACAAGTTCAACTTGAGGGGTTACGGTATGAATGGGTTAAGGTGTAGTCGTTTTGACTATTGTTAGTGTTGTATTCCTCATGAAGTACTGCACCAAGCTTCAGACTAATTAGTTTGCGCTAGTTAGGAAAAGCGGTAAAGCGCTGTTAAAAAGTAATGTGCTCTAGACTGCAGTATCTGAACTACCGATATCTAAATTATTGGGAGAAACAATTCTGTACTTTTTCATTTTTCGATAAAGTGTTGCTCTACCAATCTCTAGCTGTTTCGCCGTTTCAGTTGCATTCCAATTATTATGTCTAAGGGTGTCTAATATCTTTTGCCCTTGCTCAGGTAAAATTTCGGCATGTTGTATGTGAGTGCCCTCGTTTTCGTTGAAAATAAATGGGGGGCAGTCAAATACATATTCAGGTAAATGTTCAGGTGTGATGGTATTATCATCGCACAGAGTACTGGCGTAACTGATGACATTTTTTAATTCACGGATATTACCTGGCCAAGAATATTCAGCGAGTATTTGCATTGCCTCTTTCGATAAACCAATTTTCGACTCATTACCAACAAGAGATGATACTAAATAGTGCAGATCTTGACGATCTCGTAATGCTGGTAAATTAATTGTAGCACCATTTAGACGATGATATAAATCGGCTCTGAAGATAGACTGTTCCGAACCAATTTGTGGTGATATATCTTGATGAGTAGCGCTAATAAGACGAAAGTCTACTACAATTGCCTGATCAGAACCTACGGGAGTCACTACTTTTTCTGCCAATACTCTTAATAACCGAGTTTGCAGGGTAGCGGGCATATCTCCGATTTCGTCTAAGAATAACGTTCCTTTATCTGCGGCGAGGATTAGTCCCGTTTTACCTTTACTGCTAGCGCCAGTAAAACTTCCCGCTTTATAACCAAACAACTCACTTTCGATCAAAGAATCAGGCAGAGCCGCACAATTAACGGCTATAAACGGTCCTTTACGACGATTGCTACATAGGTGAATAGCATTGGCCAAGACTTCTTTGCCAGTCCCAGTTTCACCTTGGATCAATATATTGATATCAGTTGGAGAGAATTTATTTAGCAGTAGCTTTACTTTATGCATCATTGGGTCGGATCCCGCAATTTTGTCAATTTCTGCGGCAATCGGCTTAGTGATGTCTTGCTTAGTTGAGCTAGGTTGGTTTAACACCGTATTTCTGATTTTAGTGCGTGGTGGTTGGAAATAACAAAAAAATGAAATACCCGTGTTTTTAGATTTGATAATAAACTGTGCAGAAGAGTTATTAAGACCTGCTCCTAATTGAAATAACGAGGTGATATCAAATCCAGTGAGTAACTGTGATCTGATGTCATTAATTCCAAGTTCTCTAGCAATAATTTTTCGAGCATTTTGATTTGCCCCAATCACAACATTGTTACTATCCAATGCAATTAAATTTGGACAATAAGTATTCAGTGAACTAATGTTTATATCGAATTTTAAAATTGTTGAATTGTTATAATAATTTAAAAAATTAGCGGCTTCAATAAGCCCAGCATGCATCTGTACCAATTTAAGCAACAAGTGTTGACTAGCTTTTTCTTTTGGTGAACACAGCGCTGAGACATCAAGTACAGCCAATAGCTGACCATTATGATCTAAAATAGGCGACGCAGAGCAAGTTAACGTTGTATTTACTATGTCAAAATGATCTTGTTGGTGAATTGTTAGAGGAACAAGTTCGTTGATAATTGTACCGACTGCGCAGGTTCCTGCATGGCGTTCATTCCAGTCAGCACCCAAATATAACCCTGCGTTTCTTAATTCTTTGGTTAAACGATTATTGCCAATAAAATCAACCGTAACCGCATTTTTATCACAAAGTAAAACAACATAGTCTAACGCTTCTACTTGTGAGTATAAATTTTCCATCCCTTCTCTTGCCGTAATGATAAATTCTTCCATAGGGGAGGTGTGATTTTGTAATTCAGATTGGGTAAGAACGCGAGAACCATATCGCCCCAAAGGGTCAAGCTTAAAGGTTTGAATACAGCGTTTCCATGAACTAGTTACCAAGTTTTTTTCTGAATCTAGCTCATTACTCTCAATTGATCTATAAACATTAGATAAATGCTCATCGACGATGGAAGTTCTCATTATTTTTTCCTTAACTTAATATATAAAGCATCCTTGTCTTTTTACTTAACATATCCTTACTATATACTTTTTTAACCTTATTGGCTCATTTTACAGCCAAGTGTTTATCAATTACAGATTGTGCAGACTGATAAAGGTCGTTAGCCAGTTTATTATGATTTACGTTAATGTCACTGTCGTACTCTGTTAGTGATGTCATTGCATCTAGACTAAAAACCTCAGAATGGCCAGATTGCAGGTAACATTGATTTACTGCATCGACTAAGTTGGTAAGGTTGGGGTTGATTAGAATAAATGCATGGGCTAAGACAGCAACTTTTCTATTGCTGCCAACAACACTCGTTTGGCAAATTCTCTGCGCCGTACCAATAAATTTTTTATTATTTATAGATAAATTATAAGCACCATTGCAATAAGCACCTTTGACCTCTCCTATTTCTGCACTGACTCCATAATTTGATAACCACAGTTTCAAAATAGCTATCAATAATTGATAGCTTTTCGAGGTTGAAAGTTCTAATGCACTAGGCCATGGATAGACCATGCTCAGATTAAGTACACCTGGCGCTTGAGGTACTGGAGAACCACCTGTTTTTCGTTGTTCTATTTGCCAACCAAATTCTGCCATATGATTAGTTAAGTCCGACGTAGCTTTCCACTTACTAGAGGCTGGGAGTACCACTACGTTTTCTAATGGCTCCCAAATGAGAAAACGAGGCGTTTGATCGATAAGCACTTCACGTAAAGCCTGTTTTTCCCACTCTAACGCTTGAGTTGCAGACATCGACATTAACGCCAGCGAATTAGTCAAGGATAATCTCCTCTATATGGGTACATATATCTGATAAAAAATTAGCTGCCGGAGAGCCATCTATTGCACGATGATCTATAGTTAAAGACAGCCCCATCATTTTAACTGCTTCAAATTCACCTTTCGCGTTAGGTTTAACACATTCACTCGTCGCACCTAATCCTAAAATAGCGATTTGAGGGGCGTTTAAAATGGGCGTAAAATGTTTAACTCTGGTTAATCCTAAATTCGTGAGAGTAATCGTTCCCCCCATATAATCATTAGGTTTAAGTTCATTGTTTTTGGCTTTTTTAGTGGCAGTTTGTCGAGCTTGTTGTAATTCATTCGCGGTTAAATTTTGGGCTGAAAAAATAGTTGGCGTCACCAATATGTTATCATCCAAACTTACCGCAAAAGACAAATTTATATCTCGATAATAGACGATATTTTTATCTTCAACTTTAGCGTTCAGATCCATATGTTTTTTAAGTGTAGTAATCACGACATAATGCAACAAATCTTGTATTGATACATTATTTCCCTGTTCCGTTAATTGTCGTTTTAAATGGAGCAAAGGCGAAATATTAGCTTCTGCATGCAAAGTAAGCTGTGCGCTCGTCTGCAAGCTTTCCTGCATTTTTTTTGCTATTGCTCCCCGAACACCGCGCAATGGCACAGTGTAGGTTGGGTCGTTGATAGATTGTTCCATTTAAGATACCTCTGCAATTACGCTTCCTTTATTTACGACATCATCTTCTTCACTGATAAGGGTTATTGTACCGTCACAACTTGAATTGATTTCGTACGAAATTTTTTCAACCATCACTTCAGCCACTAGTTGACCTATTGACACTTTACTGTCGTTATCTACGAGCCAAGAAGTAAGCACTGCTTCTTCATCTTCTTCCCATAAATCCATAGGTACTATTATCGATTTAGTCATTTATTTATTCTCCATCATGGTTACACATACATTAATTATTTTTTCGGTGGACGGTAGAGCCCATTGTTCCATTGGTCTAGTAAACGGGATCGGAATGTCTGGGAAAGTGATCCGACATGGTGGTGTTTTAAGAATCTTATGGTCATGTTCGGTCACTGATGCAATAATTTCTCCACTAACACCAAAACTATGATAATCCTCATCAACGACCAAGAGTCGTCCAGTTTTTTTAACTGAAGCGATAATGTGTTCACGGTCTAGCGGAACCAATGAACGGAGATCGATAACTTCAACACTGATGTTTTTTTTCTCTAGTTCTAGTGCTGCTTTTAACGCATGGTGAACACCGATGCCAATACTAATAATACTGATATCTGCACCTTCAACTGCCGTTTTTGCTTTACCAATTTCTAGAACATAATTCTCTTCAGGAACCTGATTAATAGCAGCTGGTTCGTTTCCAAGCCAACCCATGCCTTGTAATCCTTTGTGAAACAAATAGATCACTGGACTATTATCACGAATAGCAGCAGTCATTAAGCCTTTTGCATCATATGCATTACTTGGTGCAACAACCTTCATACCAGGTAAATGAGCAAAAGTACCATAAAGACACTGAGAGTGTTGCCCACCATCACTATATCCAGCACCAGTTGAAGCCATTATCACCATTGGGACGTGTGAATTCCCGCCTGAGAAGTAGATGTTCTTTGCCATCATGTTGTATATGGCATCAAAGCAAACACCAAAAAAATCTACGAACATTAATTCAACTACTGGGCGCATGCCGTCCATTGCAGCTCCTACTCCAGCACCGATAAAAGCGGTTTCTGAAATCGGTGTATCACGAACTCTCTCCCCTCCAAATTCATCGAATAAACCGCGGGTATTTCCAAATACTCCACCAAGTTGCGCAATATCTTCGCCCATGACAAAGACCTTGGGATCTGCGCGCATTTCTTGAGCTAATGATTCAGCCATCGCACGCGCAATAGTTAGTTTTTTAGTTGCAGACATTATTATGTCTCCTGTAGGTAATTATTATTAAGCGAACACATGCAGCATGGCTTCTTCTGGTTTTGCATATTCACTTTCTCGGGCGAAAGTAATAGCTTGCTCGACCAATTTCTGAGTTTCTTCAACTAGTGCCGAGTCATTATCAATCGTGATAATGTTTGCATCGATTAATTTTTGACGATAAATAGGAAGAGGATCTTCTTTTATTAGCTGTTCTTTTTCGCCTTTAGGACGGTACCCTTCGGCATCTCCCATGAAGTGTCCAGCCAAACGGGAAGTTTTTATTTCAATCAAACTTGGTCCCCCACCATTTCGTGCGCGCTCAATCGCTTTTTTAGTTTCACTAAATATTACATCGGGACAATTATCTTCAATATGAATACCTGGCATATTATAAGATGCGGCACGAACGCTATTTTTAGCTACTGCCGTAGAAGCAGATTTAGAAACTGATATGCCCCAGTTATTGTCTTCAATAACAAAAATAACGGGTAAATTCCATACAGAAGCTAAATTTAGTGTTTCATGAAAAGCGCCTTGATTAGCCGCCCCTTCACCAATATAAGCGACTGCAACGCCTGATTTATTCTGCAATTTTCGAGATAAGGCTGCGCCAACTGCTGGCCCCATACCTTGAGCGATAATGCCTGAACAAGCGAAATTAACAGTGCTATCAAACAAATGCATATGACCGCCACGGCCACCACTTAGCCCTGTTTTTTTGCCAAATATCTCAGCCATCATTTTCTTAAGGTTAACGCCTTTGGCGACAGCAATATGGTGAGGACGATGTGTTGCGGTAACGATATCTTCAGCCTCTAAATGAGCGCATACGCCAACGGCACATGGTTCTTGACCATTAGAAAGATGCATCTCTCCTGGGATAGGACCATTAGCCATATTAAAAACAGGCTTTTTTCCTTCCATATAAATAGTTTCAATCCGCTCTTCCATATAACGGCTAATTAACATATTTCGATACATCCAAATACGCTGTGATTCAGTGGGTAACATATTTTTCTCCTAAAATAAAAATGTGGTGTTCTTGTCTTTTAAACCTAAATGTACGGGAACAATGAATTAAGTAAGACTCAAAAACACCACGAAACTTTTTTAACTACAGAACATTCGTTTTGACTAATTTTGCTATATGCTCAGCCTGTCTAATTGCCAATGCAACAATGGTAAGCGTAGGGTTAACCGCAGCACTAGTTACAAATTGGCTACCATCTGAAATAAATAAATTGGGTACATCATGTGACTGACCCCACTTATTTACTACGCCGTCACTAGCTTTTTCACTCATACGGTTTGTACCCATATTGTGACTGCTTGGATAAGCGGGCAGGTTATGTAATTTAGTTGCACCAACAGATTTATAAAGCTTAGCCATTTGGGCGTATGCGTGATTACGCATAATCAAATCATTGTTATGGTCAGTTTTTGTTACAACGGGTACAGGGAGTCCATGTTGATCTTTTTCAGTTGGGTGTAAAGTTATACGATTGGACTCTACAGGGAGATCTTCACCACAAATCCAAACACCTGCCATATTTTTGTAATTCTCTAAGGCTTCAGATATTTCTCTACCCCAGCCACTGGTACCTGGTTTTAAAAATGCTGATAAAAATCCTAAGCCTAGAGATAACACTTCTAATGAATAGCCAGCGACAAAACCACGATCAGGGTCATTACGTTGTTCACTCGTGATTAAACTGGGTACAGCCGTACCGCGATGCATGTTGACTGGTTTTGGAAATACGCCATAAACTCCGCCAGTTACGTGTCCCATATAATTACGACCAACCTGTCCTGACGAATTTGCTAAGCCATCTGGGAATTTTTTAGAGGCTGAATTGAGTAGAAGACGAGGTGATTCTATTGAATTCCCAGCAACACAAACAATCCGTGCTTTTTGGAGTTTTTTATTGCCATTTTCATCGACATAATGCACGCCACTTGCTCGACCATCTGCATCATGCTCTATTTTTAGTACCATTGAATTGGGTCTAATTTCACATAAGCCAGTCGCTTCAGCCTTTGGGATCTCGGTATACATGGTTGACCATTTAGCACCAATTCGACACCCTTGCATACAAAAACCAATCTGTTGGCAGGCTGGACGACCGTCTCGTGCGACAGAGTTTATCGCCATAGGGGCATTGATAAACGTCATTCCCGTGCGTTCTGCTGCTATTCGGTGTAATTTTGTATGACTGTTTTCCGGCAAGTCTGGTGTACCAGTCGCTTTAGTGCCGGTAACCCCCATTTTATCTTCGGCTTTTTCATAATAGGGTGCAATATCATCATATGAAATTGGCCAGTCAGCAACGTTAGCTCCCGGTATTACGCCATTGGTAGACTTCATTTTAAATTCATGGGGCTTGAAACGCAGCGATACGCCAGCCCAATGAATTGATGAGCCACCAACACCTTTCACAATCCAAGCGGGTAAGCCAGAGTGGTTTTTAGCATGGTGCCAACCACCAGCTGAAATCCTCTTGTCTAACCACGACAGCTTCATGAACATTTCCCATTCGCTGTTTTTAAAGTCTTCAAGTGTAAACCGCTTTCCCGCTTCTAATACTACTGATTTAACACCTTTTTGCGCGAGCTCATTGGCGACAGTTCCACCACCAGCGCCTGAACCAATAATAACGACTACATCATTATCATCTAGATCGAATTTTGCTACATTTGTCATAATTTCTTTCCCCAAATTTATTTGATACCATTTTTAATAATGGTTAAGTTCATCAGATTAATCGTTAAGCCAATCAAGTTCGTTTAAGCCTCGGTCAATGTAACCGCCTTTTTCCCATGACGATCCTTGATAGCCAAATAGATGAAAAAGGTCTTTATTGTCATAAATGCCAAACATCAACGCACCTCGGACTTTTCCAAAGAATGGACCGTCTTCAATAGAACGTAAAATTCTGATTCGGTCTGGTTCATAACCAACTTTTACAAAAGGTTGTCCGAGTTTTTCAACGCTTAATTGATCAAGCATTGCAATGCCTTCACCGATCAAAGTTTTTTCTTGATTAGCCAAATCATCTACAATCTTTTGATAGTATTTATTTTCAAGCATTTCGTGTGGGTAGATGTCTTTAGCCATGACTAACAACGTTTGGCTGATATGACCTGATTCGGGCATGCTGATTACGCTGGTTTTATCTTCTGAAGCTGTTGCACATCCAATCATAGTCGTTGCTACGACGGTTCCTGCGACACCGCAGCCGACGCTGCCTAAAAATTTACGACGTGAGATAGAGCTGTTCTTATTGTTCATAGTTGCACCCTCTGTTTAAAGATACGAGAACATTTGCAACTGGTATGCCAACCAATAAAAAAGCTTTATTTACAGTGTGTTAGGCTGTATTGTTGAGTCGTTTTGCTAGTTGGGTTTTAGGATTGAGACGGGTGTCTCAGCCTATTAAATACATGTAAAAAATATCTGAAAGGCCTAACTATAAATAGTGCAGAGAAAGAATTGTAAGGAGAAAAAACTGTAAAGAGTAAAAATAATTATCAATAACACAGTGCCATATGAGTTCAGACTTTTTTACCCTGACTTAATCTTATGTGTAAGTAAAATCATCCGCGGAGTATTTGAGACAAAATGCTTTTATGGCGAAGTTATACAGATCTAATTTGTTCATTAAACTGTTAGGTTTAGTTTGAGTGTTCACTGTAGAGGTAGTCGCCATATGTATTGACGACTACCTCTCAGTAATTTCTACTTTCGTTTTGAAGCAGGGCATGAGATGGAATGATCATTAATTCAAATAAATGTATGTTGAATAGCACTCGTTACGTTGCCAATAAGTCAGGTTGAGATGTAGTCAATTAAGGGAATTGAACGCGTAGCGACCCAGTAAGCTGATATTACAAGTGCGCATACGGAGACATAGTAAGGTAATTTTTTGACGAGCATAGTCTGTTTTTTAATAAGTATTGTCATAGCAAGAGCCAGCGCATAGATAAATATCTGCCCTGTTTCAATGCCAACAGTGAAAGAGAGTAAGCTACTTATGCTTGTTTTCGCTCCTTCCTTTTCAAGTTCTGTGAATACAAATGAAAAACCAAAACCATGAATAACACCAATGATTAAAAGGGGAGTCGTTCCTAGATGCTGTGCTTTTTTCAATAATATTGCTATTGCTGTTAAGGTGATAGTGAGTGCAATCAATAGTTCTACACTAGGTATGAATATTGGCGATGATATGACAATATTGTCACCAAGGAAAAGGCTGAATGAATGACCAACAGTAAAGGCAGTTGCAAGTGATAAAAGTTTTAAAAAACTAGTAGCGCTGTAAAAAAGAAGTAGCATAAATAGAACGTGATCTAACCCGATTAAAATATGTTTAAACCCATCGATAAAACCGCTAAATAATTGTTGTGTTAGGCTAGGTAGATGAGTTGATGAATAATCAAGAATACCTAAGGTTGTCGTTATAGACTCATTAGCGTTGCTTCTATGGAGGTTGATAATGTTTGCTAGCTTGTTAATTGCATTAAACTTATCGCCTAGTGTACTGTAAATGGATATATCGTCGTTTACTACGGAAGTATTTGTTATTCGAAATTTAATATCAATACCCGCATCGAATAGTTTTGTTGCACTGGGTCTGATTGTTATACCACCGTTAAAATTTTGTTCAGCGGTTTTTAAACTGCTAAATGGTTTACGGTCATCACTATTAAATATGTTGATTGACTCAATTAGGTAGTTTTGTAATTCACCATTTTTTTTTATTTCGTAACCCTGTATGATCTGTTTTTTAAATTCATCCAGACTCTCTGTGATCTCATCTTGATCAATCAAATAATCTGAGGTGTTAGTTTTATTTGTATAGGGGATGCTTTGTTTGCTATCAATTCCTTGCCAACTTTCATTTAAAAGAATAAGTGGCAGTGGCATTCTCATTAGAATGATGGTGTCTTGGTTATCTTGGTATAAATGTATAATCCTTGGCTCAAAGTGTGAGAAATGAGAAAAGACAGAAGAACTATAGATTATTAGTATGAAAGCAAGTATTTTTTTCACAGGTTTTATCTCTTTTAATTAATAGCATCACCTAGTCTGCGGTAGTACCATGTTTATCGTTTTGGATTATTAGCACTACCGAAAAAGCGGTAGTGCTAATACTCTTACTCTTACTATACTTCGCTTAGTAGCGAGGATCCCACATTCTGCTTCCCATTTCTTTCTCATATCCCTGTCCTAATGGATAGCTAACAATTTCTAGCTGCATGCCCCAGGGAGCCATGAAATAAACCCATGTTAAACCAGCCATACCCGTATCAGTAAATGTATGAGGCTTTCCTAAAACTTTAATACCCTTAGCTTCAAGGAATTTTACAGCTGCGGTCATATCATCAACATAAAAAGCAAGATGGTGGCCACCAATGTCACTGTTACGAGGCAGTTGTTTTCTTTGATCTGGTGAAGTGTATTCAAAAATCTCTAACGCTGGTCCATTTCCACAACGCATTAGATGAGCGGTTTTAATAACTGCTTTTTTGTTTACGTTCAAGTTGTCAGTCATCCAGTTATTGTCGAATGGTCCAAAAGGGCCTATCGAATAAAAAAATTCACAGCCTATGATGTCTGCAAAGAAAGCAGTTGCTTCTTTAACATTTGGCACAGTCAGACCTAAATGCTGTGTTCCACGCATGCCTGGCATGCTATTGCCAGCTTGAGCTAGTTGAAATGTAAAGGTTAATATTAGCGCGAGTAGAATTTTTGTTTTATTCATTATTATGTTCTCCATTGGATTAGAAATGTACTTTTAAAGCACTTAAAATTTTTAAGCACGTATGGAGAATTGCATGTTCTATGCCAGCCTAAGTCTCATATGGGCTCGCTCATTAAACCTATCTATTTGATAGGGTACTCTTGTCGAATGTGTTACAGGTGTCTCACAATGAATATAACTACTGTACTTTCGCTATGACTTTATTCATCTATTTATTTTTGTCTCATAACACCTAAACCGTCTGCTGCAATTGATATGTCTAAAGGAAGCAACAGAGTCATTCGCTAAGATTACAATAGGTAAGTTTATAATTCTTAAGGAGGTGGGTATATTTTGATAGGTAATACAAACATCACTTAACTTCGTTGGATTATTTATTTAGTTTAGCTGGATATTACTATTAATATGAGTTGTTTCTTTAATCAAATTAAGTGGCGTAAAAAATGCTTGCAAGATAGTTATAGGAATTCACTTGTACAGATTATAACAAGGTGATGGTTATGAAAAAGCGTCTTTATTTATTGAATGGTAACAGGGTGGTAATTTATGTGCTGAGTTTACTCGGTGTTTTTTATGAGGTTAATATTGCTTATATTATGGCGTTGACGCTTTGGTTATGGCTGCCGCAATGTTTGCAACTCGAGTTGCTGCTGTTAAAAGTGATAAAGCGTAAATTGAATGGAACAACATCAATCACTAATTCAGCGCACTGAAGATAAATAAAATAAACCTCTCTGGCGGTGTCCTTAAACGTATATAAACATCAAAATTAAGACGCTATTTAGTAGTTAAGTTGATTTGACCAACTAATTAGAGTCGTTTTGGCTGAAATCTATAAAATGGTCAAGATGATATATCCATATTTATTAAAGAAAATGCTTACACTTACTTTCTATTGCTTCTTTGTGTTGTTTTTCTTTTCTAACTCGTTCTGGGGGCGTTTGCGCCTTAGACTTAATACTCTATATTGATTCAAAACTTAAATAATTCCAATGTCTGCTTTGGGGATTTGAGATCTAACGCCATGCAAAAGTTTTAGTCATAATTTTAGTTGTGAATGGATGTGAGTTTTTATATAGAAACGACAACTTTAGAATCCCTGATCTGCCGTTAGTAACTCAAAAGCTAAGGTCAGCTTATGGCTATAAGTGACCATTCAGTACCTAGCTTAGGAGGTTTTTAAATTTTCTTATTTTTTGTGACGTTTTTTATCGTTTTCTCGCGACTTTTGACGTAAATTTTTCAATCGATTTAACTAAATCTAGCTACAGCTAAGAAAATCCTGAACGAGAATTCTCATTATTCATGAAGATCCACACTTATGTATAGAACGCCATAAAAAATGGGAAAACGTCGGGTGTGATAAAATTTAATCTGTTATTCATCACTGTAATTGTATGAGTCACTCATAGTCTAAGCACTTACCTGTTGCTTTATCTAATGCTAAAAGCGTAAAGCTTGTTTTATTATCTTTGCTCATCTTTAAAACCGATAGAATCATTCTCAGTATAAGTAAAAGAAATATACCCAAAATTTAAAACGTTATATCATGAGAAATTAACACGTATTTTAGGAAATATGCCGTGCATTTAAAGAAAAAGTTGTTATTGAGTATCTCTTCAATCGCGATATTAACAACGATTACTACGATAATAGCGATATCTTACTTATCCTTAACAGAGATGAAAAAGGATGCACTAAAAAAGGCAAAGGCCGACTTAACGTCTAAAAGAGTTTTGGTCACAGCAGAATTATATAATTATATCGATAATATTCAGAAGCAAGCGGTGGTGATGGCAAATGATATATCCATTAAAGAGGCGACGACTGAATTTGAAGAGGCATTTTCAAGCTATGTTGGAACAACCGAGAACAAAAGCAGCCTAGTACATTATTACAATTCAGAATTTAAACCCACTTATGATGGCCAAAATACAAAAACCGTTTCTGTTCAAAAACTTTATGATTCTTTATCACCAACGACGGTGGCTTTACAATCAAAATTTATATCGTTGAACCCTTACCCGTTGGGGGAGAAAGATAAACTTCTATCTATTGAAGATGGGAGTGATTATGACTCGGTACATCAAAGATATCATTCAACATTTAGGAAGTTTTTACAAGAATTTGGTTACTATGATGTATTCATTGTAGATCCTGAAAATGGACATATTGTTTATAGTGTCTTCAAAGAGCTTGACTATGCCACCAGTTTAAAAAGTGGCCCATACCGTAATTCTGGTATCGCAGAAGCATTTAATAAAGCATTAACGCTTCCTGAAGGTAAAACTTACCTAACAGATTTCTCAGCCTATTTACCGTCCTATCACAATGCAGCTAGTTTTGTTTCTACCCCTATTTATCAAGAAGGTAAATTGATAGGTGTTTTAATTTTCCAAATGCCCATCGATAGACTGAACGCATTAATGACACAAAAAGGTAACTGGCTTGAATCCGGCTTTGGTGACAGTGGTGAAACTTATCTCGTGGGGCAAGATAAAACGTTAAGAAGTGAAAGCCGCTTTTATGTTGAAGATAAAAGTAGCTACTTGGAACTAATAAATAAAATAGGCATGCAGGAGGCACCTCTTATAGACAGTAAAAATACGACTATTTCAATTCAACCGGTTCAAACGATTGGAGTCAATCAAGCGCTCGCTGGTAAGTCAGGTTTTAAAATATTTAATGATTACCGAAATGTACCGGTATTAAGTTCGTATGCCCCGATTGAAATTGGTGAACAACGATGGGCGATATTATCAGAAATTGATGAACAAGAGGCTTTTCAAGCCATTAATGACCTAACCAACTATATTTGGGGTATTGCCGTAACTATTATAATAGTGACGGCTTTATTAACCTTTTTAGCGGCATTAAAACTGTCTAACTCACTCACTAAACCATTGAATATGCTTACCCGTCGTTTTTCAGAGTTGTCACGAGGTGAAGCCGACTTAACGGTTAGGTTAATGCCAACAAGCACACCAGAAATAAATAAAATTGTGGCAGAGTTTAATATATTTATGGAAGAAATAAGTAACGTATTTAGTAGCGTTAAAGACTCCGTATCCAGAATAGCATCTAGTGGTACAGAATTAAGTGTTACTGCAGAGCAAACAAACATAACGTTAAAAGATCAGCAAGATTCAATTTCTCAAGTTCATGATTCAATCGGACAGTTTAATGAGTCTGTTATCGAGATTACCCAGCAAACTGAATCTGCCTTTTCCGAAGCTAATGACGCTAAAGGGAAGGCTGAAGAAAATGCAGAAAGAGCAACGCTCGCAACAGGTAACATTAAAAAATTGGTTGAAGAAGTGAATAAGTCTTCACAAACTATCAAACAACTTCAAGGCAGCGTTCAAAGTATAGGTGAGGTTTTAGGCGTTATAAATGCGATTGCTGAGCAAACCAATTTGTTAGCGCTAAATGCCGCAATTGAAGCTGCAAGAGCTGGGGATCAAGGCAGAGGATTTGCAGTAGTAGCTGATGAAGTTAGGAATTTAGCTTCGAGAACACAAGAGAGTACAGTGACCATTCAAAACCAAATTAATCACCTTACCGAAGCAGCCGAAATGTCATTTGAATCAATGGAACGTGCCAGTATTTCGGCGGAAGATGGAATAAATTTGGTCAAAGGTGTTAACGAATCACTACATGATCTTAAAGAAACAATACTCAACCTAAGTAATATGAATTCAGAAATATCAACAGCAACAAAAATGCAAGGGCATACCATCGGCTTTATTACAGAAAATATTACCTTGCTAAATCAACGCGCATTCGAGATAACCGACTCTTCAACTAATATCGCAGGTGTCGCTAATGATTTATCTTCCGTTGCTGAGCATCTAAAAAGTGAAACCAATCGATATCAGGTTTGATTGGATTTTAAGCTGATAATACTATGCCCATCTGAAGGCATAGTATTATCAAATTACATTACCTTGGAACACGGCAGGTATAGCTTGAAAATAAGCCTAAAGTTCTAGCTACAGCTTAAATAACAAGCCAACGACACCTGAGCAAATCAAACAATATATTTTTCTACGTTACACTGAGATTGAGCGAACTTGATTTCGTCCATCTCTTTTGGCTTGATATAAAGCTTCATCAGCCAACCTAGTAAGCCTGAGTAGACGTATTTCCTTTGGCTAAATGGCGTTCGTTACTACCTCGTTGCCTGAGCTATTTGTTAACTTTAAGGGCTCCTGTAACATGAGTAATCCTAGCCATGAAAACCACACTATCTGACTTAAACCAAAAATTTCGGTCAGTATATCAGCAGGGTAAACCGTGAGAATCCCAGCAAGACCAACGAACAAACCTAGATAATTAAGTTTCTTAGAAAGATTGTTACCTGTTAGAGCGGCGATACTTAACAGCAGAACCCATAGGCCTCCAACAATTTCGTTTCCACCACCTAGCCCCTCAACTATTGAGGCTATTGCCAGCCAGACTGACCAGGCTTGCTCAGGCTCAGTTGCTGACAGCACAACAACCGTCTCAATTCCTATATTCGCAATCATGCCACTCATAATGACTAAGCCCACCCAGATAACTCCAAATATTACCGCCATTTTTGAAAAAATATCAGCATTGCTTCGTAAACGTTCATGAAGCGCAAGTACCAACACGGCCAAAACGATGCCAAAGCCTACATACATAATAAAATTTACGATAGTGAATATCACTTGGTTTTCCTTCATAAAAACTAGTTTCTGTTCGATACCCGCACCCGAAGGAAAATCCCAAAAGGCACCAAAAAACACAAAAGCCGATACATAAATGATGGCTTCTAAAAGTGCTGCAACACCACCAATTTTTTGTAGATTATTCATTATAATTTTTCCTTATAGAGTAAAGATTTTTTATGCTTGCACAGTTCATTTTAAATCAGTCATCTGTGCGATTCAGTCACCATCAAAATTTTTCCCTGCCGATACCACTATCAACGGGGTTATATCAGATATTCGCTGTTATGGTTGTCTAAGTCGTCCTAGACTATAAGGGCGGACACTTTTTGGTGTTTTAATCGTAATAGAGGCCGTACAATTATGTAGCTTTACCGTACCAACTCAAAAATCAATGAAAGGAAGTTATATTGGAAGATCTTGTCGTGTTTGCGATTACAATGATAACACTTGGGCAAATCGGCTTTTGTCTGCCGCAACTTTTTGCACGTGCTCTTCTCATACAAACATACTTTCCTCTGCTGATTTTCTTTATTGCTAATGCTGTGATTGCTTTAGGCCCCACAGTATTTTTACTATTTCCAGCATGGAATACGGTTTACATCGCGGCAATATTTCCAGCATGGCTTCTTCTTGGCCCCGCTCTCTGGTTATATGTAGAAGGGCTGACATCAGACTCACCTTGGCGTATCCAATCAAAACACATTATCCAGATAATTCCTTTTGCTTTGGGTTTAATCACCTCAGGATTAATCATTAGTTTACCGCTAGAGCTGCGTCAGCTTATCTTTAGTGAAGGGGCAAACATTGATAGTGGATTTCCGCTGGTGGTGATAGTGAGCATGTTTCTGGCAATGTTACTTTGGGCTTTGCAATCGGGATACTATGTAATCCGTATATTTATTCGCCTATCTAAATATAGGCAACAGTTGAAGGATTTGTTTGCAAGCAATGAACAACGTGAACTAGGTTGGTTGAGCTGGGTATTGATCATTACCATAAGCTCTTGGGGTTTTTCTTTTGTAAACTTAATGTCCACGTTACTTCAAGACAACGCATTATTTGGCTATAGATTTGGTTCGACGCTATTACTGATATTGGTGTGGACTTTGGCTTATTGGGGACTCCGACAAAAACCGGGTTTCGAAGGACGATATAAAGATGATGAGTCTGATATATTAGCACCTGAAAGCACGGATTCAGAAAGAAGTAAAAAATACGAGCGCTCCGCTCTTAGTAAAGATCAGTCGCAGCGTATCGCAGACAAAATTAACGCAGCGATGGCTCAACAAAATCTACACTTAGATCCAAGCTTATCATTACATAAGCTTGCCCGGTATGTTGCCATTTCCCCTAATTATATTTCTCAAACATTAAACGAAACAATGGACACAAACTTTTTCGACTTTGTAAATAAATGGAGAGTGGAAACCGCCAAACCCAAAATCATAGCCAATGAAGATACTGTACTGAATATCGCGCTGGACGTTGGTTTTAATGCCCGTTCATCTTTTTACAAAGTGTTTAAAAAAGAAACAGGTAAAACGCCCACTGAGTTTCGCCTGTTGCACAAACAAGTCAGTGATAAACCTGACTTTTTACCTAAAGAGAGAAATAGGTAGGCAAAAATCTAATTCAAATTGCTCATTTTCCGCTAGAAATTGATTTTGCCGATAATGAACATAAGCTGGTGTCGATAACATTTTATAGCCTGAAGTGGGTAACCAATGCTCCAAAATATTACTCAATTGCGGTAATAACTCTCCGTATTTTCCCTGTAATTTGAATACCGCATGCAAGCCCGCTGGAATCGTCATGCTGTTGACCACGCCACGACGAAGAATAGGAGAGTCAATAGCTAGGCAAGCCACATAACGGCACTTTTCAAGTTCTACCCATGCCGGATTTGAATGGTGCAAACCAAATTGTTGTGAAAAGTCACGCCCTTCTAAATTGGCCCATGCTTTTAATACCTGCCACGCATTAGCTATAGAGCGGTCATAGCCCTGATGCCTGACATAAGCGACGTGTTGTTTCGGCCGCTCTACTAATACACATTTAGGGATAATCATTTTATCAAGGCGTTGATAACATTCCGCAATTTCTTTATCCGCTAAAAAAGGTTTGTCTTGATGCTGACGTTCACTACTGCGCCACTCCCCCGGTGACACCTTAAAAATTGCTTTAAAGGCACGACTAAATGACGACACCGATGCAAATCCTGATTTGGCGGCGACGTCTAATACCGACGATTTTACATCGAACATTAACTGATTGGCGGCAAATTCCATACGTGTGCGACGAATATAGTGATGCACAGGTTCACCGACAACAGCTTTAAAAAGGCGATGGAAATGTTGTTCTGAGTAGGCGGCAATGCTGGCGAGATCTTTCGCTAACAGCTCATTACTAATATCTTGATGGATAAAATAGAGCACGTCGTTAATACGCGATATTTGTTGGCTAGTTGGCATTATTTTTCAAACGAATAGCATAAATGGACATATATCAAAGCATAAACGGACAAGTAAAATAGTGCAAGCTATCGTACTCTTTATAAAGTCTTAGATTCCAAGAGTAAAAGAGCAAACTTATCATGAAATTAGCTAAATCATTACAAGAGATCCAGCCATCTTATATTCGTGAAATATTAAGTGCTGCCAGCGCGCCAGGTGTTATATCTCTAGCCGGTGGATTACCCGATGAAGCGACATTTCCGTTAGCATTAATGGCGAAGTCGTTAACCGACTTACCTAACCAAACGCAGTTATTTCAATATGGTAACACCGCAGGTTATGCGCCGCTTCTCGCACATTTTAGAGAATGTTATCAATTACCGCCATCGCACGACGGTATTGTGTGCACTGGCTCACAACAAGGGTTAGATCTCATTGCTCGAGCATTTGTTAACCCCGGCGATAGTATTGTAATGGAAGCACCCAGTTATTTAGGCGCAATTCAAGTCTTTGCTCTTGCTCAAGCGACAATAGAAAGTGTTTCGCAACGAGCAGATGGTCCTGATTTAGAGGAATTAGCAGCCTGTTTCGCCGCTAAAGATATCACCCTTTTTTATGCAGTACCTGATTTTCATAACCCAACAGGCGTATGCTGGTCTTTAAAAGTACGTAAAAAAGTTGCCGAGTTATGTAAGCAATATAATGTCGCCTTTATTGAAGATGTTCCTTATCGAGAGCTTAGATTTAAAGGTGATTATTTACCGCTAGTATCAAGTTTTTGCCCTGATAATTCCATGGTATTGCGCTCATATTCAAAAATAGCAACTCCTGGCATTCGGCTTGGTCTGGTAACGGGTAGAAAAGATTGGATAACGCCACTTAACAAAGTAAAACAAGCCGCAGATTTGCATTCAAGCATCCCCATGCAAGCGGTATTGTTAGATTTATTACAACACCATGAGTTTGAGCAACACCTAGCGGGATTACGGCGTCTATACAAGGCAAGATATCAAGCACTCATCAAACAAATTGCCCTGAAACTACCTTCGTATTGCCATTCAAATACTGTCGAGGGCGGAATGTTTATCTGGTTATCATTACCCGAATGTGATGTAGATGCTTTAGCAAAATCGGCACTAGAGCATGGTGTTGCGGTAGTACCAAGCTCAGTTTTTTATCAAGATAGCAGCAATATTACACCAGCTTTGCGTTTAAATTTTACCAATGCCAATATAGCAAAACTCGGTGATGCTATTGAGCGTTTAGCCAAGGTGATAAAGCTATATTGCTAAACCTAGGGAGTTACCAGTACTGTAGAGACGCGGTTATCGAGAAGCTCTTTTCACCTTAAATGTTTTTTAATAGTGTAAACATTTGCTCGATCATCGGCTCTGCTAACTGATCAGCTTCTGGACGGTTAAAGTAACAACGTAAACCCGTTAACTGCACTTGAAAGAAACGAGCATATTCAATGGCTGGACGCTTGTTAATTAACTCATCATTTTTAATGGCTTGGTTAAATAAAACACATAAGTATTGTTCGAACTTATCGGTTTGCTTAAAGCTGAGTTCACGCAGGTTAGCATCTTTTTCAGTAAATTCGCTGTTCGCTTTTACTAGCATACAAATAGCACTAGGAAAGCATTGACGATTGCCAATGATACTTTCAACAAGCGTACGTAAACCACCTAGAATAGAATCAGCACCATTTAAAAAACCGTCGATTTGGCTCTGCATTTGCACGGTATATTCTTTTAACGATTCACTATAAAGCCCTTCTTTAGAGCCAAAAGCGGCATAAATACTGCCTGGACGCATGTTTACAGCATCTTGTAAGTCACGGATCGACGTGGCATGAAAGCCTTTTTGCCAAAACAATTGGCTTGCGACGTGAATAACATGCTCGCGCTCAAATTTAACCTTATTAACCATTTCATTCTTTATTAACTTGAACAGTTGCTCAATTATAACTTGAACGATTGCTCAAAATCAAATACCATGAATTTAGACATTACTTAAACTTATTTTTAATTGGAGCTAAACATGACAGAATTTACTTTACACACAGCAGACAATGCACCAGCAGCGGCAAAACCTTTACTGGCTAATTCAATAGCGACATTTGGCATGGTACCAAACCTACACGCAGTAATGGCTGAAGCACCTATATTGCTTGAAGGTTACCAAGTATTACATGAGTTGTTTCAAAAAACCTCATTTAACGCCGAGGAAACAACCGTTGTATGGCAAGCAATTAACGTTGAACATAACTGTCATTACTGTGTACCTGCACACAGCGGTATTGCCGCGGCAATGAAAATTGACCAAGACATTGTAGATGCACTTGTTAACAGAACACCCCTTGCAAACCCCAAACTTGAAGCACTTCGCGAAACAACGCTGGCAATGACACGTGAACGCGGTGTGATCAGCGATGAGCAAATCGAGAAATTTTTTGCTGCAGGCTATGGCAGACAACAATTACTAGAAATTATTGTTGGTTTATCTCAAAAAGTAATGAGCAACTACACTAATCATTTAGCCAATACTCCAGTGGATGAAGCTTTTAAAAAGTTCGCAAAATAAATCACTAGGGTCATCACCTTCTGTATTTTTTTATTGGAGTAGACTTGCAAAACTATGGATAAAACACCAATTAATTCATTAGAATAGCAGATATTAATTGGTGTTAATTTCGTGTCCCGCTTGAAAGTTAATAGCCGCTTTTTATTTAACCCTTTAATCACTATAACTATAACTAACGAGTGTCATTAGTATTAACTGGGCTTTATAAAGCTATCAATGGCAATTTTTGCATTGTCTTGAAAGCTCTCATTACTTAAATCGGCAAACAACTTACTCTGCTCACCAATAGAACCCGTAAGGCCTTTTTGGCTGGCATAAAAAACACCACTTTGATAGGACTCATTGGTTAGGCCATCAACAAAGCGCTGAGCGCCTACCTCTAACTTATGTACTTTGCCTAACATTAACATCATTTTCATCATGCCTTTCATCACAAACCGTTTAAGGGGAGAAAGTGTATTAAACCCTTCGGTTCCTGTCGTAGCACCCGGGCTCATGGTTACAAAACGAATGCCAGAATATTCACGAGCGATAGACGACATCCATAACGCCGCCATATATTTAATTGGTCCATAAGGTACCGTGGCATCTTTAGTGTTACCAAAAAATACCCCATCGCATATTGAGGCAAACTCAGCTACTGAAGATGTTTTAAGTGCTGGGCGTTTCATGCCCATTTCCTTCACGCCTCGTGCCGCTTCAGAGCCTGCGTATAAAGCCACTTTGGTCAGTTTTTTCGCTTTCAATAATTCATTAGTAAGTGCTACGTGGCCTAGTAGGTTTACCGCAAATATTTGCGTAACACCGTCTTTGGTTTTTTCAGAGAAATGTTTACCGCCAGTGCCGCCGGCATTCATGACTAGTCCTTCTACAGGCTCTTTTAGTGATTTAACTGCCGCTCGTACTGATGCTAAATCAGAAACATCGATAGTTATTATTTCAAAAATAGCTTTACCTGTCGCTTGCTCTAACTCTTGTTTGGCAGCTTTAGCTTTTTCTTTATTTCGACAGCCTAGATATATTTTCTCGACACCCGATTGTAATGCCATCTGCCTAGCACATTCTTTACCTAATCCGGCATTGGCGCCGGTAATTAAAATACTTTTTAACATGATTTCACCTTGCTTATCTTTATTAACTTACTTAAAGCAACTGGTCGTTAGCTGCCTCACTCATTCTTGATGATGCAACTTTAGCGATTAGTGAAAACACTTTTTTGATATTTCTTGCTATTTTACTTTGCCCTGTTTTCCCCTTTCGACAAAACCGCAAGAAATATCAAAAACGACACGCAAGTCATTGGTAACATTTATCGCGTTAATCCATCACTCGTTAAGAAGAGAACAACCATGACTCAAGTTAATAATGTAGAAAGAAAGATATTCCAATTTTTAACCCTAATATTAGCCATTATTTGTTTTGTGCCAGGAGGGGCAAGCACCTTTGGCGGCATGAATGGCAGCGCCGCACTCAGTGGTGGTGAGATGATATTCAATGCCGATAGTATACTTCGAGGTTTTGCCGACAACCAATATCGATTTGGTTTTGGCGTATTTCTCACCCAAGGAATCGCCTTATTGTTTTTCTTACGCAATATTGAGCAGAATGGTACTGTTTTTCGCTTTGTTATATTAGCTCTCTTTATTGGTGGCCTAGGTAGACTGTCAAACATTATCGAATTTGGCTTAATTGACAGCCGAGTCGTAGCTCCAACGATTATAGAACTCATCATAGTGCCACTATTAGCCCTTTGGCATGGCCGTATTATTAACAACAAATAATTTGTTGGTCATTGTTAAAAAACACATTTAAATTTTTAATCACTACTTTGGAGAAATCATGACTTTGCCGGTATTTTTACATATTGAAGCTACGCCAAACCCCAAGGAAATGGAGGCATTGCAAAACTACTTAAGCAGTGTGCCGCCTATACTCCATAAACATGGTGGCGTTACTATCGCCACTTATGATGTTGAACGCTCACTTGATGGTGCTGATAGCCCTGCGGTATTTATAGTGATATCGTTTCCGAGCAGGACTGCTATTGATAATTTTTTTGCCGACCATGACTATCAAAACATAGTGCCGTCGCGTGATTTAGGCTTTAGCCATTTAAGGTTTTATGTGACCAGTGAACGCATTTAACCAGTATTATTAAGCAGCCAGAAGTAAACAGCAGCGCTATACTTCAGTCGGCATGATCAGAAGAATTAGAGAGGATCCCTATGCAACGATTTTTCAAAAGCATTGATTTTATTGAACAACATTTATATGACAAAATTTCAGTGCATGAAGTGGCGGCCGCATCATATTATTCAACTTACCATTTTAGTCGTATTTTTAAGGCCTTAGTCGGTGACACACCCAAAGAATATTTACGTAAACGCCGATTAACGGTGGCCGCCAAACGATTACTCAGCGAAGATATCGGTATATTAGCACTGGCGCTAGACTGTCAATTTGACTCACAAGAAGCCTTTACTCGGGCGTTTAAAGACTTGTTTAATATTACGCCTGCGCAATACCGAAAACAAAATGATCCCTTTAGGTTGTTGTACAAAGATCAATTTAGTCCGAATATGTTGCACTTTTTACAAAATGAATTATCTATGGAGCCACAAATAATTACCCGTCCCGCCATTAAGCTTGTTGGTATAGCTACACAATATAATGATGCAGATCTTAGTTTACCTCGTCTGTGGTCGGCTTTTAAACCCTATAAAAATAGCATTAAAAATCGTACTAACGATAATTCATTTGGTATTTATGAGTCATACATAGAACAGGGTGATGAAGTTAGTTTTAGTTATGTTTGTTGCGCGGCAGTTGAAAATTTTGACTCTATTCCCGACGGTATGACCACCAGAGAATTACCTGAACAACTTTACGCTAAATTCATTCATAAAGGCGCTATTAGCAACCTTGATAAAACCCTTAAATATATTTGGGGCAGCTGGCTACCTAAATCTAACTTTGACTATGTAGAAAAGCCTGACTTCGAACTTTATCCGCCCAATTACAATATTATGGACCCGAACAGTGAAATGGCGTTGCATATACCCATCAGGCCGAAATAAATAACGGCGAGCTCCAGCAATAAACACGACGCTAATTTGAACAAAAATATACCTAAGTCGAGCTTTCAACTATGACATTTTTGTGAAGAATGTCTACTCACTATTGTCACACTCATTCAGCCCGCCTAAACTCTGGTCTAGACCAAAAAAAACTTTAAAGGTAGATTCCATGGATCATTATAAACTGCTTACCCCAGGCCCCCTAACAACATCGGCAACGGTTAAACAAGCCATGATGGCTGACTGGTGCACTTGGGATGATGACTATAATATTGATATTGTACAAAAAATTCGTTTTCAACTGATTGAATTAGCCACAACTAAAAAGGGCTACTCAAGTGTACTTATGCAAGGTAGCGGTACCGCTTCTGTTGAATCAGTACTCGGTAGTGCAATCGCAAACAATGAAAAAGTATTGGTCATTGATAATGGCGCTTACGGCAAAAGGATGGCACAAATTTGCCAAGTACTTAAAGTTAATCATCAGGTTATTCACTATACCGAGACCACACAACCCAGTATTAATGAAATAAGCGAGGCGTTGGCACAAGACAAAACGATCACCCATCTCGCTATGGTGCACTGTGAAACAACAACGGGTATGTTGAATCCTGTTGAAGAAGTAGCAGCCATTTGTCGACAAGCTAATATCGTTTTTATTCTTGATGCTATGTCTAGTTTTGGCGGTATAGAATTCGATATAGGCAACTTAGATATCGGTTTTATGATCAGCTCTGCTAATAAATGTATCCAAGGCGTGCCGGGCTTTGGTTTTATCATTGCCAAGCACTCATTACTTGAGCAATGTAAAGGTCAGGCTAAGTCATTGAGTTTAGACCTTTATGACCAATGGCAAACCATGGAAAACTCGCAGGGTAAATGGCGCTTCACTTCACCTACGCATGTTGTTCGTGCTTTTGCGCAAGCGTTAAAAGAGCTTGCCGGTGAGCAGGGAATTTCGGCACGATCGAAACGCTATGCCAAAAATCAGTCGTTACTTGTGCACGGTATGCGTGAACTGGGCTTTGAGCCTCTTTTACCTACACAATTACAATCGCCCATTATCACTTCATTTTTATCACCGCAAGAAAGCCAGTATGATTTTAAGCGTTTTTATTTGGCATTAAAATCTCAGGGTTTTGTCATATACCCAGGTAAAGTATCCAATGCCGATTGTTTTCGCATTGGTAACATTGGTGAAATTTTCCCTGAAGATATAGAAAAATTACTCAGTGCCATCGCTAAAAGTCGTTACTGGCTGTAATCATTGCTCTAAAAAACAAAATACCAATGTAATACAAAGCCGCATGACTTGTATTTCATTGGTATTATAGTGGCTTAGCCTTGCTGTAACCGACAATAACAATAATCTGCTAAGTAACTATTTAGTGACTTTTAACCTCGATTTCTATCGCTCCATGTACCCAATACTCAATATTGTAATCTATCAGTTTATTCTGCTGACAAAAACGCTGCCTAATAATTTTTAAACAGGGAGCGCCCGCGTTCAAACTAAGCAATTCAGCTTTATCATCAGGTAATGCGGTAACCGTGATACTGCTTTGCTCGGAGGAAATAGTAATGTTATATTCTTGAGAAAACAGCGCAGTGATAGAACCTTCAAGTGCTTTTTGGTACAAGTTAGGAAATGCTTGTTTTTGGCAAAAGATTTCTTCTAACATAACGGGTCTGCCATCTAACGAACGCACGCGAAAAACTTCCCAACATACGTCGGTTGCATCTTGCTCGAAGGCGCGACAAACCACTTTAGGCGCAACTGTATCTTGAATATGTAACAAACGTGTCTGAGGGATAAAACCTTGCTCTTCGGCCAGTTGATAATAGTTCGCTTTTTTTATTGGATTCCAACGTAATCGCGCTGGGCTCACAAACCAACCTTTACGATTTTGACGATAGATCAACCCTTCAGTTTCTAGACGGAATAAAGCTTCTCTGACGGTAATACGGCTCGAATGAAATTTTTCCAATAACTGCCGCTCTGAGGGCAATTTTACATCACGTTCTTTATTACCAATAAGCGCCGTAATGTATTGTTTTATTTGTTGGTATAAAAGCATATATGCCTATTCCTCACTGCACTGTAATCAAACCGCTTTACGGGTTAACAAGTAAAAATTTTCAATACGTCTAAACCAATAATCCAAGTTCACTGTTGCCATCGAGTTAGGTTTACCTAAATTATCATAGTTTCTTAAACGTAAGGCATCAGCAAAATAAGGTGTCTGCGCAAATAACTCTGCTTCATGGTCATTCATTGTCCCCCCTTGCTGCGCCAATGTAATAGTGCTTGCTTGCGACAATGTTTGCTGCTTTCTTTGTAAATAACGCTTCGCACAAACATGATACTTGATAGGCTGAATAACGCTATCGGGAAAACCTTTTTTTTGCAACCAGTGTGCTGCTATATCACTATGGTTTGGGTGACCAAAATCAGTCAAACCCGCCATGTCGTCACTATCAGCCAATAAATGACCTATATCATGTAAAAATGCGGCAATCACTAGATACTCTTTAGCGCCGTCACGTATCGCATGTTCAGCACTGCTTATGGCATGAGTAAGCTGACAGCAATCTTCTCCATAAGATTTCATACCAAAACGTTGAAATAACAAATCAATTTCATCAATACACTTGTGCATTATTTATCTGCCTTACCCGCTGCAGAAGCCAACTTAGCTAACTGGGTATCCAGCCAATAAGCCTGCTGCTCATTATCTTCCATTGATTCTTTTCTTAGCACACTATTACGGACAATTTGGGCGCCCAAGGTTCTAAATGGTTCGATAGGAAAATGACCTCGACAGCCCTGCGACATGCCTGATCGAGTCCATTCATTGTCTTTATCTAAGACCAAAGAGGATAAGATATCTCCACCTAAATAGCTTTGCACCACGCCATTACCTGAATAACCTAAACCATAGAAAACATTGCTCTGCCCCTCGAAGCGGCCAAAAAATGGCACCCCCGTCACAGAACGATCAGATGCACCCGTCCAGCTACGTTCAAAATGGTGTGGAAGCGAAGGAAAAAAGCGCTGAAAAGAGTTTTGTAGCATTTTTTGATAGGCACTGGGTTGATCAAACGCCGCTAGCATTTTATTACCATAAGAAAATAAATTGCCTCCCTTACCCAACATCAAGCGTCCATCTGGCGTACTACGATAATAATGCACAAAAATACGTGAATCTGCGACCACCATACCATGATTAAAATTCATCGCGGCTAGTTCATCTGGCATAGGTTTAGTAATGAGCATATCAGAGGAAACCAGCACAATACTACGCCGAAAAGTTTTAAAAGTTTGCGCCATCCAAGCATTCATGGCTAACACAAGTCGCGGCGTTTTAATTTCGCCTTTTGCAGTAGTCACTTTAACTATTTTTCCATAGTCGATAGTAGTCATTGGCGTATTTTCAAAAATGCGTACCCCTAGCTGGCGAGCAACACGAGCTAAGCCTCTGACCAATTTCCCCGGCTGCAACGAACCCGCCGCGGCACTAAAGATACCTTGTTGATTAAATGTTGAGCCTGAATACTGCTGGACAAAATCATCACCTTTTGACTGCCATTGGTTAATGCCAGCAAGCTTTAACGATGCTAACGGTTTGTGTAAATTGGCTTTTTGTATCGAGTTAGTGGCGGTATATAAAGCGCCATCTAACCTAATTTCAGCATCAATGTTATGCTTAAGACAAAAATCAGCAATATCATAAACCGCCTGATCAGACGCTTTGACTAAGCGTATTGCCTCCTTTTGACCAAATAAACGCGCTAAAGTGGCATACTTAGTTGATAACGTTAGCATACAACCACCATTTCGCCCTGATGCACCTTGACCGCATAAGCCTTTGTCAATAACGACCACATCTTTTTCAGGTGCCTGTTGTTTAAGCTTTATTGCCGTCCATAGTCCCGTATAGCCCCCACCTATAATGCAAACATCGGCGTTTGTTTTGCCTTGTAGTACATTAGGCGGCTGGGGCGGCTCTTGTGCTAAAGCTTGTTCAAACCAAAAAGGCTGCTCAGCACTCAAGGACGCTCACCTCGAGCGATTCGAGCCATAATGTCTTGAACTACGGGTATCGCATCAGCCAAAGAGTCAACAACATAATGAGCACCGTTTGAAGACAGTTCATAATAAGCTGTTGTTGATAGTTGCGCTTGCTCTGTTTCAGTTAGGGCAAGCCATTCGCTTTCTGTTAGACCAACGGCATTACCCGTTAAAGCAAGACCTACTGTCCACATTCCCGCAGTTAACCCTTCTGTAATACCGGGCGCTGAATCATCAAATTTGATGCAATGAGCAACATTACTAATGCCCATTTCGATGACATTTTGTAAAGCCATCCATGGACCAGGCCGAGAGCCGGCATTAAGATCATCACTGGCCACATAGCAATCAGGTTGATAACCCAATTTTGCCGCCGCAGGCACCAAAACTTCCATCACTTCCCGTGGGTATCCTGAACAGGAACCTATTTTTATCTCTTGTTTTTTCAGCCAATCGATTACTGGCAATACATCGGTAATAGGTTGAGCAAACTGAGCTACTTTGGCTTTTTGTAACGGCATAAAGGTGCGATAAATTTCATCAACAATCTCATCGGTCATCGGCTGGCCAAACTGAGTAGTCCAACGCTGATTAACCTCGGGGAGCTGTCCAAGTGTTTTTATATGATCCCATTTCCCCATACCCATGGGTATACGCACTTCAGCTAAGCTGACATCAAAATCATAGGCCTGCTTAAAAGCTTCGACAAAAATACGTGTTGGCGCTACCGAGCCAAAATCAACCACGGTGCCAGCCCAATCAAAAATCACGGCTTCAAGTTTATTCATAATATTTTCCTAATTCATTAATAATTTTATTAAAAGTTAAATAAGCACTAAAACGACAACCACTTATTCAGATGCTTTACCAAAAGCTTAAACGGCTTTTACTGCCCCCTCTTCTTGTGGCTTGCTATCTAGCTTTATTATTTTCTTACTATATTGATGCTTTTTATAAAGAAGACGACTAAAGTAGCCCATGGAACAAGCGACTAAACAAGCACTAGCAGCTGAAACGAAGTAGCAAAGATTAATGAAGAACTCGAGCCAACTTTGCTCTGTTGAAGAAAAGCTGCGATACAGTAAAATGCTGACACTGCCTAAATAACCTGCCGAGTCAGCGAGATAAATTAAAAAGCCAGCATTCGCAGTTACACCTACTGCAGAAATCATTCGATCAAACAAAAAACAGTTATACGGTATATAAGCCGTGTATAATCCCGCACCTAACAATACCATCCAAGTTTTCCCATCAAGTATATGCGCTTGAAAAGCGAGTGTAGAACCACCAAGCAGTCCGCAACCTAGCAAAATAAAAACATGGTTGATTAAAAATGCACGAACATTATTTTTAATAATAACCATGGCGCCAAGGGCCAATAACACAATTAAGGCAATTCGAATACCTGCGTAGGCAAAAATACTGGGCTCATTGCCATAGCCTAGTTCTGTCCAAATTTCCGCAGAAAAATTATCTCTAAAATCTCTCAGACCAGTGATCAATAAGAAGCTTAAGATCAGCAAGATTAAACCGGGCGCATAAGCGAAAAAGAAGCTTTTTCGCTGTCTAGCATTCATTGGTTTTCGTGCTTGTCGTTCGGTAATATCTTGCTGATTGGGTTTAGGCAATTGCATCAATAAATACACTGATATAAATAATGGAATAGTAAACAAAGCACCCGTTGCTGCTGGCATCCATATATCGACAATATTCATTTCGTTAATTAGCCATTTACCTACAGATCGCACCAAGCCAGAAGCAACAATAAAAGTAATGCTTAACATAGCGCCTAATATTTCAGTGGTTCTTCGTCCTTCTAAAAAACTAAACACCAATCCCCATATCATGCCCAGTGGCACGCCGTTTAAAAACATAAAAACTAACTTGTAGTCCGTTGGTGCTAGGGCAAAACCAATCAAAGCTAGTTCACTCGACATAACCAAAACTAAAATCGTGATGGCTCTTTTACTGGCGGGCATTTCAGAGATAACTTTAATGCCAATAAATTTAGATAGCAGATACCCCAATACCTGAGCGAGCACCAAGGCAATTTTAAAATCAATAGCACCCGAGAATATTTCTATGTTGTCGTAACTGGCAGCAACAAAAGGTTTACGAAAAGCATACATACAGAAATAAGTCATAAATGCAGCACTGGCGGCATATATAACAAATATTGGCGTGGAGCTTCGTTGTAATAAAGTTTTAAGGGAAAACACCATAATTTACCTAATCAACTTGAATCAAACGTTAAGGAATTATGCCGTGATACTGCAAGTACAGCACCACGGCAGCAAGTATCAATTCAACTTAGAAGAAGTCGTATTTAAAGCCTACTTGCCCACGAATACCATAGTATTCAATTTGGTTAGGGCGCTGCTCTGAACCGGTATAATACTGTAATGGTTCATCTGTTAAGTTATTCAGCTCAATGTAAATCATCGCTTGATCGGTAATGTTGTATGACGCTGACACATCTACACTGGTGTAGTCGCCATAATAGGTATCTAAGTCACTATTACTGCCATGATCTTCGATGTAGCTACCTTTATGATTAACCGCAATACGGGCGGCAAAATCATAGCCTTCATAATAAACTGAGGTATTAAATAGCATGTCAGCTTGGCGAGGTATGCCAACTTTATCGTCTCTATCTGGAATAGACATTTCTGAGTCCATCCAAGTTAAGTTAGCGTTAAAGCCAAAGTTAGCTAATGATTCTGACACAAATGCAAAACTAGCATTGGTGGCAAATTCTATGCCATGCAACCAAGCATCATCACCATTTAATGGGCTTTTAACCGTAACTGATTCACCACGATAATCGGCTTGATAGCTTTGAGAAAATACAGGGTCAGTTATTTGCTTATAGAAATAACCAACAGAGATGACCCCAGCGCTGTCAAAATATCTTTCGTACATTAAATCAAAATTGCTTGAATAAGTTGGCTTTAACTCTGGATTACCCGATTTGAGTGTATTCTCCAGCTCTGAATAAGTGGCTCCAGGTGATAACTGACCAAAATCTGGTCTGGCAAAGGTACGAGTTAAGGCTAATCGCACATTACTTAAGTCATCAGGTTTATAGGTTAGGTGCATTGAAGGTAAAATAGACCAATAATCATTGCTACTTGAAGTGGGTTCAACTGTCGTACCCTCTCCGTTTTCAACCGCAATATAACCATCAACATCCGTTTGAGTTTTCGTCGCTCTAACTCCCGTTAATATTGACCACTGCTCAGAAAATTTATACGTTGCCATGCCGTATAGAGAAGTATGTGTCTCGTATAAGTCAAAATTACGACTTAAACCGCCACCGTTTTCCAACACCTCGGAATCACCCGGTAAAAAAGAGAGCTTATGATTATTGTCATCCCACCACCTTTTTAAATCGTTTACGGGGATCACTTGAGAAAAGTGCTGTTGATAATCTATAGCAAAGTTATCGAGGTAATCACTTCGGCCTGGTTGGTCAGTTAAGTCGACACCTAAATCAGCAGCAACCTGTGCTAAGGTCGGTGTTGGACCATATTCAGCTTCATTCCAACCATAAAACTTGTCATAGAAGCTGGCTTTGCGCTCTTTATCTCGGTATTTAACACCCGCTTTTAATTCTAACGCATCGCTATAAGAATGAGTGATGTCGAACTGAGCGACTATTTTGTCTTTTTCATTAATATCAATACCGTATAGTTCAACATCAGCCAGCACAGCTTGGCTTGGATCCATGACCCAATCACTGGGTAAGTGCATTCCTATTTCACGAGCAGGATCAGTGCCACCATCAACGGTATTGTAAATTAAGCCACTACCAACATTTTCACCATTACGCACACCCACATCATCATCAAACTCTACACTTTGTTTAAATTTAACCACGTAATAGGCATTATCTTCGCTATTGGGAATATCACCATATTTAAATTGATTTTCATAGTTACTTAATTTCCAATCCAAACGAGTACTAACATTAATATCGTATTCGCCACCTAGTTGAAAGCCGTGCATTTCGGTGATCAATTCATCATAGATATGCTGTAATTCAACGCGGTTTTTATTGTAACGCACCCTATGTTTGTAATGAGTTTCTTCATCTTTTAACGTGCCATAGGTTGCTTTGGCATAAACCAGTCCCTTATCAAATAAATATTCGCCCGCAGCGTTCAAACCGTAAGTTGTTCTTGTACCCGTATAATCACGCAATTCTAAGCGATGAATACCCGCAATGCCGTCATCATCAATGGCACGTCGTGGTTCATAATTATCGGTAGCCCAATCACGCTCTAACGCAGTAGCATTGATTAAAAAGCCAAGTTTGCCGTCATCAGACCGATCGCCATATAAAACATTAAATGACTGACTACCACCTTCTGCTTTTTCCGAACCGCCAACTGCTAAATTGACTGAAAGGGTTCTTTCATCTGGTGCTCTGCGGGTAATAAAGTTCACATTACCACCGATAGCATCACCTTCCATATCGGGCGTTATCGCCTTTGATACTTCAACCAATTCAATGATATCTGTTGGAAAAAAATCAAAAGCTACCGCACGACTGGTGGTTTCTTCTTCGGCGGTAGGTAATCTGTCACCGTTCATGCTAGTTGAGCTCCACTGCGAGGGTAATCCTCTAATCGCTACGAAGCGACCTTCGCCTTGATCTCGTTCAATTGATACGCCAGGAATACGCTGTACGGCCTCAGCAGCATTTCTGTCTGGCAACTTACCAATGCCATCAGAAGAGAGGAAGTTCTTAATACTATTGGCTTCTTTTTGCATGTTAGTTGCTAAAATGGCGCCTCGGCGCATATACCCTACAGAAACAATTTCTTCCAGGGTGCCATCAACTACATTTAAGGTGAATGAACCCAGCTTGTTAATTTGATTATCGAGTACATTGATAGCAAAAGTTTTTGATTGATAGCCAAGGTAATCGACTTTAAGAATATTTTTACCTGCGGCTAAATGACTTAATTCAAATTTACCTTGGTAATTTGTTGCAGCATTTATTTCTGTGCCTACAACGGTAACTTTAGCTCCCGATAAAACGCCTGCGGCATCATTAATGAACCCCATAACTGAGGCATCGGCCAGTGTTTGATAGCTTGATAGTGCCATAAATGCAGCTGCGATCGGTGTTAACTTTGACATGATTTTCCTTAACGATATGTATAGTGACAACCAACTGGTCTAGACCAGAACTTACAACTATCATAAAGACTATTTATGACAAAATTATTTCATTTTTTTTAAACAATTAAATAAATGAAAATTTTTTTTGTTTAATTTTCTTGGAAAGAACACGGGTAAATCTAGGTAAAACGATATAAAAAATAGGGACTTGGCAATGTCACCGACAAAAGAAATGTTAGCGATAAAAAATGATGGTATTGCTGACAAAGAAAGCTCATCGGCATAGTAGTCGGAAGGGGATAATAATTTATTATTTTTAAGCTGGAGTTACTTTTATAGCTTAGCCAAAATTACATCATAGCTAGTACGCCAATTTTTATAATCTAATGGGATAGGAAAAAACTCGCCGTTAACCGCCAATACTAAAGAGGGGAAGCCTTGAATAGGCATTTGTCTTGCCATTATTATTTCTTCGGCTAATTGTTGCTTTAATTCCTCACTATTGATTTGTTGCGCAAACAAGTCAGCATTAAGACCAATAGAGATTGCAATTTCAGTTAACGTACTAATCTCAGAAGGGTTCTTTGCCTGTAAATAATAAGCTTCTTGTATAGCCAAGCACATTACTTGCTCTTTTTGATATTTCCTGGCGAAAATAACCGCGCGACATGATGGATAGGTGGAGCGTTTTGGCTGGCACTGCGACCAAAAGTCAAAATTAAATTTTGCCCCTAGTTCTGATGATATTTTATGCCAGGTTTGCTGCAAAAATGTTTGCATTGCTGCTGGCATCGGTAAATCAGAGTCTTCCGCTAAGCCGCCCACCATGGTGCTAATTGGCAATACAGGGGCAAGGTTTTCTTGCAAAAGCTGCCAAGTTCGTCGATAGCCCCAACACCAACTGCACATGGGATCATAAACATAAAACAAGCTTGGTTTTGACATGTTGTTAACTCACTTAATTTAGTCAGCTAGATTAAAGTAGCGTTGTGATTAATTAGAAATTACACTGTTCAATAATTTTTCCCCTTTTGACATTCAAAAATCAAATTTTTCCGAGGCGATTAAACTAATAATGTTATTTATCTTGCTCCTCAAACACCCGCCATTGCTCACCTAATGGCTTATTTACTGTTAACACTAACGGCGTTATTTTGGGCTGGGAACTTTGTTCTGGGTCGTTCCATGCATTCAGTGGTATCACCCATAGTCATGGCTGAATTACGATGGTTATTAGCTTTGCTGCTAATTTCACCTTTTTTACTACCAAAACTCAACAAAAATAAAAAGCTCATTATGCAACACTGGCCGTTGCTTATACTATTATCCATACTAAGTGTTGCCTGCTTCAATACTTTTATTTACCTAGGGCTAACTATTACCACAGCAACCAATGCTACCATTTTACAGTCTATAATCCCTATTATCATGCTAATTTTATCGGCTTGCTGGCTTAAAGAACCGGTATCCAAACAACAATGGTTAGGGGTCAGTATTTCACTTAGTGGCGTCTTAATATTAGTCACTAAAGGTGAACTATTAAACTTACTTAATTACCCGATAAGTCAGGGCGACATTTATGTATTGATTGCGGTAATTTTATGGGCAACTTACTCAATATTATTACGTTACCGGCCAACCGAACTCGATGGCTTTACCTTCTTTGGCCTCACTGTTTTAGTAGGTTCAATCGCGCTGCTCCCCTTCGCTATCATTGAACATTACTATTATTCATCGCCGATTATTTGGCAAAATGACGCTATATTAACCATCATTTATATGGCTATTTTCCCATCAATTCTCGCTTATATTTTTTGGAATAAAGGGGTGAGTGAATTAGGTGCCGCCAAAGCAGGCTTGTTTATTCATTTAATGCCTTGCTTTGGACTTATACTTTCTTCAGTTTTTCTTAATGAAGAGATATTTCCTTTCCACCTTGGTGGTATGCTGTTCATTTTTTGTGGTATCTATCTAGCGGTTTTCAGCAAAGCTATTTTTCTCAAATCTACAAAAAGCAAAACGACTTAAAGCAAAGCAATGCATTGTCGATTAAACCTTAAAGGTATTGGCAATATCTTGTAATGATGTCGCTAATTTTGCTTGCTTTTTGGCTGTTTCAGCAATTTGATTGGCGCCTGTTGTGGTTTCCACTGATTTTTGTTCAACAGCAATCACGTTGTGCACTACATCTTGAGCCACAACGGCTTGCTCTTCTACCGCTGTCGCTATTTGGTCAGTCATCGCAAAGATGGTGCTAACCGAGGTGGTAATTTCTTCTAACGCTAACTCAACATTTTTTGAACTTTCGACCGCTGCTGCTGCTTTTTTCTGGCTGGTTTCAATAACGTTAAAAGCGGCAGTAGCATCGGCTTGTAATGCTAAAATAAAACTTTCAATTTCTGCTGTAGATTCTTGAGTACGCTGAGCAAGCGTTCTGACCTCATCGGCAACAACAGCGAAACCTCGACCTTGCTCACCGGCTCTAGCGGCTTCAATAGCAGCATTTAATGCCAGTAAATTTGTTTGCTCCGCAACCGATTTAATCACATCGACCACGCTGGTTATTTTAGTACTACTTTCATGCAAATTGTTGATTTGATTTGCCAAACCATCTATTTCAACCGCTAATACTTCTATTGAATGATAAGATTTCTGTACCGTTTTTAAGCCCTCATTGGCTTTTTCATCAGCCTCTTTTGCTGACATTACAGTACTTTGAGTATTCTCCGAGACTTCTTTTACTGTCGCTGACAACTGTTCAATAGCGCTGGCAATTAAACCAATGCCATTTTGCTGCTCAAAAAGTGATTGCGAGTTGTATTCACACGTTTGCGCAGTTTCTGCTGCTGCAGACGTTAAAGATATACTCGAAGAGGATATATCTTTAATAACACGAGAAAACTGCGTGAGTGTTTTATTCAATGATACCGATATTTGCCCTAACTCACTGTCGTCTTCAAAAGCGCTAGCCACAGTTAAGTCATTTTTATGCCTCACTTGTGACATTACTGAGGTCAAGTTTTTAACACGCCCTGTCAAATCTTTAAGAATGTAAATGCTAATAGCAACAGCCAATACAATCAACACAGCACTACTTAATACATTGATAATAAATTGGTTTATAGCACTTGCCTGCTTTTTGTCCACCAACGCTAAAATATTACTATCTAATTCATTTTCTACTTTCTTCAATTGCCCTATTCGTGCCGTTGCCTGAGCAAACCAGTATTCAGGTTTAATATTAAAATCAGCTGCTTTACTTTCGGCAAGCAGTCTCAATCGCTGCACCTCGTTTACCGACTCATGAGCGAGCTGTTGAAGAAAATACTGTTGATTATCTTTATTCGCAAAACGATTGAAGTTAGTAAAGTAGGTGTCTTGCTCACTTATTAAGGTGATAAATTTAATGAACATTCCCTCAGAAAAGGTATCTTTGGCAAAGGTATTGCTCAACACTGCCCTTTCGATACCCGCACGCTCTTTACCTTGTAAAAAGTTATAATAGGCAACCGTTTCTTTGGTAATTAAGGCATCGGTACTTAAATTGGCATTGATCACAGCCACACTCAGTAATTGTCCATTTAGCTGCGTATAATATGTTAATGCCTCCGCTATCGGGATGCTTTGAGCGTTTACTCGTTGGCGAATATTCACTAATTGAACAAAGGCTTGCTCAATTGAGGCATGTAACTTATTAATCTCGGCAAGTTGAAAGTCATTCTCTTGCCAAAACTGCACTTGTTGTTGACGTTTATCATCGGTATGTTGACGCTGGTTTTGCAATTTATTAGTAAACTTAGCACCGTTGGAGCCAATATAACCGGCGGTAAGACCCCGTTCTTTTTGCAGTTCATGCACTAGCTCACTATAAATCACAGATAATTGAGTTAACGAGGAAATCGTCGACATTTCATTTTTTGTATTAATACTGTGCAAAATGGCGGTAATACTCAGCCACAAAAACCCCAACATAGGTAACACGAGTAAAATTAGGATTTTTTTTCGAAATGAAAGATTAGTAAAGATCATACGTCGCCCTGATGCTTATGAATAATTATGCAATAGAATGTAATTATTATACCAATATATAATTAAACCAAACACCTAAACTTTAGTCTATGTAGCTATAAGCAAGTAAACATTAGTAATAAAAACATAATCTTTGGTCAAATTTCAGGCAAAAAAAACGGTAGCAAGGCTACCGATGGTTTAGCTATGAGGAAAGCTAGAATATTCAATTATTACAACAGGTGCCCTGTCTAAGGGAACGAAAACAATTATAGAGTACATGCTCTAGTTACACAAGCTTTTTATGTAATTAAATTACAGTTTTGTTCTTTAGTTTCTATTATTACTATGCAGGGTATTTATTAGGCGACAATAGCGCGTGATTTTTCAACTTAATCGCCTTTAAAGCCAACAAAAAAACCAGCGGGTGTTTGTTGATTTCCCGCACATACAGTAAACTAACCACAACTTTTCCATTATTTACCATTAGCGAATAAAAGATGTCAGCAACAGATAAAAATCAACTCCCAGACACAGCACATACTTCAGCAGACAGCACCACTCACTTTGGTTACCAAACCATTGATAAAGAAGATAAAGTGTCTATGGTTGCCGGCGTTTTTCATTCTGTTGCTAAACAATATGACATAATGAATGACTTAATGTCGTTTGGTATCCACCGCTTATGGAAACGCTTTACCATTGACGCTAGTGGCGTTCGTCCCGGTAATAATGTCCTTGATTTAGCCGGTGGTACCGGTGACTTAACCGCTAAGTTTTCACAACTGGTCGGTAAGCAAGGCAAAGTCGTGTTAGCAGACATTAATAGCTCTATGCTTAATGTTGGTCGCGACAAACTACGCGATAAAGGCTTAGTGCAAAATATTGATTATGTACAAGCTAACGCGCAATATTTACCCTTTGAAGACAATAGCTTTGATATTGTCACCATCGCCTTTGGTTTACGTAATGTTACCGACAAAGACATGGCTTTGCGCTCTATCTATCGGGTATTAAAACCGGGCGGACGTTTACTGGTATTAGAGTTTTCAAAGCCTGAGCATGAACTCATTAATAAAGCTTATGATTTTTATTCTTTTAACATTTTACCGAAAATTGGTGAGTTAGTGGCTAAAGATGGCGATAGTTATCAATACCTTGCTGAATCTATTCGCATGCACCCAGATCAAGAAACCTTAAAAACCATGCTAGATAATGCCGGATTTGAGCAAACTAGTTTCAAAAACCTCACGGGTGGTGTAGTCGCTTTACATAAAGGCTATAAGTTTTAATCATTATGACTGCACCCTTTGCCAACATAAGCAAACAACTGATGTTTCCTCAAACTTTAGCAGCAAGCTTAGAGAGCATTATCAATCAAGTGTTGTCTTTAGGCTCAGCCAATAGCTCATTGGAAAAGTTAGGGCAAAAAACCTTAACACTCACCTTAGCCGAACTGGGCTTTCCTTTAAGCTTTACCGTTACTTCAGATATTGGCGTTAACAACAAAGCACTATTAGTTAGTTCATTAACTGAGCGCGCTGACTGCACTATCAATACCAGCCTAACAACCTTGCGCGAGTTACAAGCCAAACAACAGCTCACTGAACTCATTAAACAAGACAAACTTGATGTCACTGGTGACATAAAAGTGGCACAAAAATTTGCTAATATGGCTCAGAACCTTGATATAGATTGGCAAAGCGAATTGGCTAATCACATTGGTGATGTTGCCACTCATAAGCTGATGCAACTAGGTAAAACAATCGCTGCAAAATTTAACTTTGCCGCCACACAAATTCAGGCGGATGCCAGTGAATATGTAGTGCATGAACAACGTTTAGTGATCACTAAAAACCAAATTGAGCACTTCAACCAAGCGGTTAACGACGTTAGCAAAGACGTTATGGCATTAGAAGCACGCATTGCTCGCTTAAACAAATCATCAAATAATTAATTTATTTATTAAAGAGTTAAAGGATTTACAAAAACGTGAGCAGCATTCGTTTATACCGCATTATTAAAACATTTTTACACTATGGCCTAGATGACATGGTGCCCCCTGAAATGTTGCCTTGGTATGCCAAATTAGGGCGAGGGTCATTATTTTGGTTACGAAACAAGCATAAAGACAAAGCGGTTGCACTCCGTTTTCGCTTAGCCATTGAATCGCTTGGGCCAGTATTTATCAAATTTGGCCAAATGCTCTCTACCCGCCGTGATTTATTACCGCCCGACTTTGCTGATGAACTGGCATTACTGCAAGACCAAGTAAGCCCTTTTGAGGGCGAGTTAGCTAAACAGTTAATTGTTGATGCCATGGGTATTGAAATCTTCGAACAACATTTCAGTGATTTTGATTTAATACCACTTGCCAGTGCTTCAATCGCGCAAGTGCACACGGCAACCTTAATTACCGATGACAATAATCACAAAAATATCGTCATTAAAGTTTTACGTCCTCATATAGGCAAAACTATTTTAGCCGATGTTAAGGTTATGTCTCGGCTTGCTAGTATTGCCGCCCGCTGGTTTCCTAACGGCAAGCGTTTAAGACCTAAAGAAGTGGTAGCAGAATACAAAAAAACTATTTTAGATGAGTTAGATCTTAATCGCGAAGCCGCCAACGCTATTCAGCTCAAGCGTAACTTTGAGCAAGGCAGTGAATACGACAAAGTACTTTACGTACCTGAAATTTATAGTGAATACAGTTATAAAAATATACTCGTTATGGAACGCATATACGGCATAGGTGTGGCAGAAATAGACACCTTAAATCAACTAGGTGTTGATATGAAACTGCTGGCTGAGCGCGGCGTAGAAGTATTTTTCACGCAAGTATTTCGTGACAGCTTTTTTCATGCCGACATGCATCCGGGTAATGTATTTGTTGATGCCACCAACCCTGCAGATCCAACATGGATTGCTATAGATTGCGGCATTGTTGGTACCCTAAATAGGGAAGATAAACGCTATTTAGCCGAGAATTTTGTCGCCTTTTTTAACCGTGACTACCGTAAAGTAGCACAACTGCATGTTGATTCAGGTTGGGTGCCCGCAAGCACTAGCGTTGATGAATTTGAATTTTCTATTCGCACTGTCTGTGAGCCAATTTTCAACAAACCACTGGCTGAAATATCATTTGGCCAAGTATTAGTCAATTTATTCAACACCGCCCGTCGCTTTAATATGGAAGTTCAGCCACAGCTCGTACTCTTACAAAAAACCTTACTTTACATTGAAGGCTTAGGCCGTCAGCTTTACCCTCAACTCGATTTATGGCAAACCGCAAAACCCTTTTTAGAGAATTGGGTAAAAGAACAAATGGGCGTTAAAGCAGTATTTACCAAAATTAAAGAGAACCTACCTTTTTGGAATGAAAAATTACCTGAAATTCCCGACTTGGTGTACGACTATTTAAAAACGGGTAAAGAAAGCCAACAACACCAAGCCTTTTTAATGCAAAAAATACTGGAGCAACAAGCTAAACAAAGCAAAAACATTGTTTACAGTATTTTAACCGTAGGTATAGCGATAGTGTTGACGTTATTTTTTAGCCTTTATTTTTAGCCAGTTGCGCCCGCAAACTTGCCATGCCCTGTTTATTCGACTGCTCTTTATGGGCTTCAGTTTTTTTCACTTGCCCTAGCTCCCAATTTAAATCGTCTTGGGGCAGTTCATGCAAAAAGCGACTGGCTTCGGTGCGCGATACTTCACCAAATTGGCGGCGCTCTCTGGCGTAAGTGAATATTAACTCACGCTGGGCACGGGTTATGCCCACATAAGCTAAACGACGCTCTTCTTCAACACTGCCTTCATCAATACTGGTTTGGTGAGGCAACAAACCTTCTTCCATACCGATTAAAAACACATAAGGGAATTCTAGCCCTTTTGAGGCGTGCAAGGTCATCAGCTGCACTTGGTCGCTATTATCCTCGTCCTCATTACGCTCCATCATGTCACGTAAGGTTAAGCGAGTAACAATTTGCGGTAAAGTCATTGGCTCTTCATCATCAGAGCCTTCAAGCATTTGTGTCACCCAACTAAAAAGTTCGGTAACGTTTTTCATGCGCATTTCTGCCGCTTTGGCGCTAGGCGAGGTATCGTAGAGAAAATCTTCGTAATTGATTTCACGGATCATCGAGCGCAGTACTGCCGCCGTATCGCCACGCTCGGCTTGATCGCCCACATTAACTAACCATTGGGTAAAAGCCTGCATTTTCATTAACGCACGCCCCGTCAACGTTTGCTCTAACCCTAATTCAAAACTGGCGGCAAACATACTTATTTGTCGCATATTGGCATAGTTACCCAATTTTTCTAATGTTGCTGGCCCCAGCTCGCGCTTAGGTACATTCACAATACGTAAAAAAGCATTATCATCGTCTGGGTTAACCAGTACCCGTAAATAAGCCATCACATCTTTGATTTCAGCGCGGGAGAAAAACGAAGTGCCACCACTGATCTTGTAGGGAATACGGTTAGTCATCAGGGCTTTTTCAAGCAAGCGCGATTGATGATTACCACGGTATAAAATTGCATAATCTTTATAACGACTGCGGTTCATAAAACGATGACCGATAAGCTCACCAATAATGCGCGACACTTCATCTTCTTCATTTTTAGTTTGCACTACCCTAAGCTCAACGCCATACGCTAATTCACTAAAAAGCGCTTTATCATAAATATGCGGATTATTAGCAATTAAAATATTAGCGCATTTTAATATCCGGCCACTTGAGCGGTAATTTTGCTCTAATTTAATCAACTTTAGCTGTGGAAAATCCTTACCTAGCAACACCAAGTTTTCGGGTTTTGCACCACGCCACGAATAAATGGATTGATCATCGTCACCCACCACGGTTAAGCGGCCGCGATCACCCGCTATCTGCTTAACTAATTCATACTGACTAGCATTGGTATCTTGATATTCATCCACCAATAAATAGCGAATTTTATTACGCCAACGTTCACGCACTTCCGGATAGTTTTTCAACAACAGCGTTGGGATAAGAATTAAATCATCAAAATCTAAGGCATTATATGCTGTCATGTGTTGATGATAACGTTGATAAAATTCAGCATACTCCGCGCTATCGGCATCTAAAGCCATTTTAACGACAGCATCAGGCAGCAATAAATCATTTTTCCAATTGGAAATCATGCTCTGTAATTTGCTGAGCAAATCCTTGTCGCCATCAAGCTCATCAAGGGTTAATTCTTTTAATAGTGACAGGCTGTCTTGATCATCAAACAGGGTAAAACCCGGCTTATAACCCAAGGTTTTAATTTCTCGACGCACGATGTCTAAACCAAGAGAGTGAAAAGTTGACACAGTTAAACCACGGGTTAAGTCTTTACCGAGCATTTTGATAATACGCTCTTTCATTTCCCGTGCGGCTTTATTAGTAAAAGTTACCGCGGCAATATTACGGGCTTTGTAATCACATTTTTGGATCAAATAGGCTATTTTCTGACAAATAACCCCTGTTTTACCTGAGCCAGCGCCAGCCAAAACCAGACAAGGGCCATTAACATATTTTACCGCCTCATTCTGTCCTGGATTAAGTTTCATGGTAACTACTCATCTTATTGCTATTTGCCCCAATTTCGTTGTCGAAAGTACTCATTTATACTTATAAATTCCGTGCTTTCTTCTAGAACTTGAACCCAATAGCTTCAAGCTTCATAGTTACAGGAATAATAATTTTTTAAAGGTCGCTGATTTTACCTGTTTTTACTCATCAGCAAAACAGTTACAATGTTATCAAATGAAATTTGAGGAAAATAACATGCTCAATGCCAAGAAGATTGAAGAAATTGCCAAGCAAGTAACCGATGCTATTCCGCCAAGTTTAAAAAATATGGCTAACGACATTGAAGATAAAACCAAAACAATATTACAACGTAAATTATCACAATTAGATGTAGTTACTCGTGAAGAATTTGATGTGCAAACGCAAGTATTACTGAAAACACGTGCTAAGTTGGCTGAATTAGAAGAGCGCTTAACCCAATTAGAACAAGATGCAGTTGCTAAGTAAGTTAATACTCACCATTACCCTGACTTTAGTAGGCTTTATGACTATAGCGAATGACAACTTTACCTCTGAAGAGCAACTTACCACTCGTCTAAACGGAGAAATCAGCGATTTTTGGCAGCAAGGCAACTTTGCGCATTTTGCTGGTGTTAATGAAACTCGTATCAATTATGCTACCTTCACTCATCATGACGTGGAGCTAAAGACAGAAAGTAAATGCCTGGTTATTTCATCGGGGCGCGGTGAAAGTTATTTAAAATATAAAGAACTAAGTTTTGACTTATTCAAGCTTGGATTTAGTGTTTTTCTCATTGATCACCGTGGGCAAGGGTTGTCTGAACGAACACTGCCAAACCCTCACAAAGGCTATGTTGAAGACTTTCAGTATTATGTCGATGACTTTGCTTACTTTATCGACAATATAGTTAACCAACATTGTCAAAATAAGCCCTATTTACTTGCTCACTCTATGGGTAGCGCTATTGCCGCCAGATATTTACAAGATTTTCCTGACCGCATTCAAGCGGCGGCGTTATCTTCACCTATGCTAGGCTTTAATAGTGGTGGCATTCCAGAGTTTATCTCTGAGTCGATAATAAAAACCACTGCACAAGTTAATCAATGGTTTGGTGAGTCACCTTGGTATTTTCTCGGCCATAAAGATTTTGCTCAAAAAGACTTTGCTAATAACCTGTTGATGCATTCAACATTACGTTATCAAATATACACACAGCTATATAAAAACACGCCAGAAATTCAATTAGGCGGCATAACAACTCAGTGGCTAACGGAATCGTTAGCCGTATTGGAAAAGCTTTTTGCCAATATTGATAACATCATCACACCCACCTTAGTACTACAAGCGGGCGCTGATAAAATTGTTAATAATCAAGCGCAAGATGATTTTTGCCAACAGTTACACGTACTACATCCGCAATCATGCCCCGATGGCAAACCACTCGTTATTGCTGATGCTTATCATGAATTGTTTTTTGAAAGTGATATTTACCGTAACCAAGCGTTAACGGCCGCGATCAATTGGTTTGAGCAACATCCTTTACCTTAACCTCTAAATGCTAAAAAGTATAAGTTAAGGCCGCGGTGGCCAAGTATTAAGGCTTTTGCTTGGCTAACTCGCTCTGCACTACCGAGCTTGGATCATGATGGATAAAAACTTCACAAGGCGCTAACGCTTGGCAAATTTTAACTTCAATTTCATCACCAATACTGTGCGCCTCCAATAAAGACAGGCTATCATCAAGTTCAAGGTGAAATTGAATAAAGCGCTGGGCGCCTGATTGACGAGTACGTAACTCATGCAAGCCCAAGGCGTGCTGGTGAGACAAAACAATGTTTTTAATTTGCGCCCGTTCGTTATCACTGATTTCATGATCCATCAATTGATAGACACTTTGGTAAATAATTTTACCGGCGCCAATCAACAAATACAGCGCAACAGCAACGGTAAAGACACCATCCGCTTGCAACCAAATACCTTGGCTCAGCACGATAGCAAGCAAAACACCAAAGTTCATCAACAAATCCGATTGATAATGCAGAGCATCGGCACTGATCACCACAGAATTGGTGCGCTTAATGACAAAGCGTTGAAAAAACACCAAAGCAAGCGTCAATGCAATAGCGATCATAGTGACCCAAATAGCCACGTTACTGTGCACAATAACTCTCGGGTTAAGAGTACGCTCAACACCATTGAAAATTAACAAGGTAGCAGAGCCCAAAACAAACGCGGCTTGCACCAACCCCGCTAAACTTTCTGCTTTACCATGACCAAATTTATGCTCTTTATCTGCTGGCGCTAAAGCAAAGCGCAAAATAATAATATTCATCACCGAGGCAAATAAATCTAAAATGGAGTCAGTGGTAGACGCCAACATGGCGCTAGAGTCACTCACTAACCAAGCATAAAACTTGATCACTATCAGTAACAAGGCCACAGAAGAAGAGCTAATGGCCGCTAATCGCACCCAATAAGCGTAATCATCGCTGCTGTAATTTGTTGACGTTGTTTTTTCTGACATGGAAAGTGTTTCCAAAAGTGAAGCGTATCGTTGTAGTGACTGTTATAATAGCAAAAAATCTTATACTCAAACTAGCGTTGTTATCATTATGTTAGATGTTGTCCTTTTTCAACCACAAATTCCGCCAAACACTGGCAATATTATCCGCTTATGCGCTAACTCTGGCTTTCGCCTGCATTTAATTGAACCACTTGGTTTTGATTTAGAGGATAAAAAACTACGCCGTGCCGGGCTTGATTATCATGAGTTCGCGGCGATTAAGCGCCATAAAAACTTCGATGCCTTTGTTGAACAAGAACAGCCAAAGCGCATATTAGCCATCACCACTAAAACAGATAATTTCTATGGTGATATCACCTTTACTGCTGGAGATTATTTACTGTTTGGCTCAGAAACGGCAGGATTACCCGAAGAAGTACGCGTGCAAATACCCGATGAAGATAAAATTCGCATTCCAATGCTCAAAGAAAGCCGCAGTATGAATTTATCGAACGCCGCTGCAGTGATTGTTTACGATGCTTGGCGACAATTAGGGTTTGTGAATGCGGTTTAAAGCAATGTCAGTGACGAATGAATAGTAACGAATTAATGATGACGAAAATAGTGACGAGTCTCGAAGATAACGACGGCGTGCTGTTCGAGATTCGCTATTCGTAGTTCGTTACTTTAGCTGTTTATTCTTGCTTGTTATCTATTGATAAAGCACTTGGTATACTTGCTCAACAATAGGTATTTCACCCTCCATTCGTTGAGCTAAAACCTTCAAATCGCTCACTGAGAAAGTCCAAAAACAAACGGTTTTTACGCGGCATAAAACGTTGCCTTGGATATAAGGCATAAATGCCGAAGTCTTCCATTTCGTAGTCGGGAAGCAGTTGCACCAACTGTTTATTTTTCAGCTCCTTTTTTACAGCAAACATCGATAACATAGCAACGCCCTGCCCAGCCAAAACAAAAGCCTTGACCCCAACGGCGGAGTTGGCAGTAGCACTGGTATTCAGTTTTGGCGTATATGATATATCATCCTTTTTTATTTTCCAGTTCATCAGTGCCGGTACACGGGAAAAATTAATACCATTACAGCTTTCAAGCTCGGCAATATTAGTAGGAGTAGACCCGTGGCGGTTTAAATAGGCGGGTGAAGCCGCTAAACACATACATGATGAATATAATTTTCTGCCAATTAAGTCCGAGTCTTTTAACCAACCGGCGCGTATTGATATATCAACGCCTTCGGTAAGGGGGTTATTAATATTATCATCCATAATAAAATCAATATTGATCTTGGGGTATAACAACATAAACTCGGCAGCAAGAGGAATGAGATCATCCGCACCCAATAGGTTGGGGCAGGCTATACGCAATGTGCCTGTGGGGGTCTCCTGATGCTCTTTGAGTTCTTCAAAGGTATCCTTTGCTTCTTCTAAAATACTAACACTGCGATGATAAAACCGATGACCTGCTTCGGTAAGACTGAGTTGCCGGGTCGAACGATGCAATAACTTAATACCAATTTCGTCCTCCAGCGAAGAAAGATGCTTACTAATAACCGATTTACTTTTGCCAAGCTTAATGCCAGCCTTTGAAAAACTCCCACACTGCACAACTTCAGTAAAATATTCCATGCGCTTTAAGTAATCCATAATTCAACCTTGGTATCAATGGTAATAACAGTAGACTTTACTGTTGCAAAAAACTCAACAGTGAGTGACCAGTGAATGGCATTGTTTGTTTTTATGATTAAATTATACTTTATCTCGTCTTAAATTTGAACGAGAGAAGATAATGAAACATAAAATCGGATTAGCATTTAGCGGGTTTGTAATGAGCATTGGTCTGCTTTGTAGCCCCTCGCACGCGGCGAGTAATGACTTAAGTATTGATGAGCAATGGCAGTTGGATGGTGAATTCATCCCCGAAGGTCTGGCCTATGATGACATCAGTCAGAGTTATTTTTTAGGATCACTAACCGAACCAGCAATATACCGAATTAATGCCCATAAACAAATAAAACGCTTTGCCTACGATAAGGAGATTGTCTCTTCTGCTGGTGTTCATGTTGATACGCAACGTCGTCGTTTGTTGGTTACTAGTCTTGATCTGGGCACCAGTGAGGCATCCAATGTTAATAAAAAAGGTGCTAAAGCAGGTCTGGCGATTTACTCTCTGGAAACCGCAGAAAAAATTGCCTTTATAGATTTAGCCAAGGGCCTTACCGGTGGACATTTGTCTAACGACATAACCTTTGATACCGACGGTAATATCTATATTACCGATTCATTTTCACCAATTATTTATAAAGTAGACGCAAGCTATAAAGCCAGTGTTTTGCTACAAGACCCAGCTTTTGCAGGAAAGGGCTTCAATCTAAATGGTATCGTTTTTCATCCAAACGGATATTTAATTGTATCGAAGTACAATTCAAACAGCCTATATAAAATACCGCTTAAAAACCCTAAAAATTGGTCTCAAATTGAATTGGCCACAACAGTGTCGGGTCCTGATGGCTTGGTATTATTAAGTAACAATAAATTAGCCGTCATAGAAAATAAAACGCGTGGCAATATCAGTATTTTACAATCCAAGGATAACTGGAAAAGTGCCCAATTAAACAGCGCCTTGCTGCTTGATTCTGCTTTTCCAACAACGGCTACCTTAGCCAATGGTAAGTTGGTGGTACTTGATGGGCAGATTAACAAGTTATTTGCCGGTAAAAAAGGTGAGGTGAAAAACTTTTCACTATATCAAATTAACACATCTCAATAATTATTTAGAAGCGCTTGTGTATCAGCACCATGCAGATCAAATCTATATGGTGCTTTTTATTGGCTATAATTGCTTGTTCGACGCATTATCTAAGCTAATAAAATGCTATTTAATCTAAATTCCAACCTATAATTGTTCCCGCAGGGTTTCCTGCCACAGGCTCAGGATAGTATGAAAACCTATCTGTAGTGGCGTTAACCCATACTTCTCCGTGATGATTATAGAAAAAGCACTCATTAACGCCAAAGGCTGTTAAATATAACGCAGACCAATCTGAAATAGCGAGTGTTTGGCTAAATGTCTCTATATTGGGAGGCGATTCTAAGACTGTATTCCATAAAACCATACAGCCATCGGCATCATCCGTCGGTTTTTCTGCCCAACCTTCACTGGTAAAATTGAATAAAGTACCATTGATGGTAAGCGATGACGGTTGTCCATTGGTCTGCCACTTTAAACGTAGCATTTGAACACCAGCCCTAAATGCCCCCATGGTTGCTCTAGTCACTTCATTATGGGCATCATCTTGAATATCTACAAATTTTGGCAATGCAGTGACAGCAAGCACCCCTAAAAGCACAATCACTAACACCAGCTCAATTAATGTAAATCCTGACTTTTTCAAAATTAATTACTTCTTTTAAAGACTACAACAAGTATAACACTATTCCATATTGAACTTTAAAAAGCCGCCAGCTGCAACGCTACCGTCACCATTACCTATGGGGTAATACTGAAAATATGGTGTAGATGCAACATCATATTGACTGCCGTTGTGGTTATGATAAAAACAAACTGTCCATAGATAGCGAGCAGACCAGTCAAATCACGATGATTGGTGGTAATTAGGGTTTGTGAATACGGTGTAAAGCAATCTCAATGACGAATTAATAGTAACGAATTAATGATGACGAAAATAGTGACGAGTCTCGAAGATAACGACGGCGTGCTATTCGTAACTCGCTATTCCTAGTTCGTCACTGTAACGGCTTATTCTTGTTTTTGATCACGAGATAACAGATCAGCCGCCGCTAATTGAGCGGCTTTATTTTGATAAAGTACTTGATACACTTGCTCAACAATAGGCATTTCAACCTGCATTCGCACAGCTAACATATACACCTCTTTAGTGTTTCTGTAGCCTTCAACCACTTGCCCGATATCAGCCATTGCTTGCTCGACATCAACCCCCTGCCCTCCTGCTAAACCAAAGCGACGGTTGCGTAACTGGTTTAACGTTATTGGTTATTGGTTATTGGTACAAGTTAACACTAAATCGCCTAAACCAGCCATACCAACACCAATTTACCTGCATGTTTTGCAGGCTCAGTATAAGCGTATAACTAACCTTTCGTTGGACTATATACCGACCAAAAACAATAGAAATGGTAAGTATATAGTTCATTTATAACTGAAACATTGATAAAATAATATTGACCACTATACTTACCAATACAGAGAAAAAAGGTAAGTATAGTATGCAAAGTAAAGTTATCAATAAAAGAAGTGCGGTGATATTTCCAAAACATAAAAAAATATTATTAGCACTTGGTGAGAATATAAAGTTAGCCCGAAAAAGAAGAAAGTTAACTCAACTACTTATTTCTGAGCGAACGGGACTATCTCGTCTTACCGTGAGAAATATTGAGAAGGGTGATTCTGGTGTTTCTATCGGGCACTACTTAGTGGTGCTCAGTGTCTTGGGGCTGGGAGATGACTTACGGCACGTAGCAAAAGATGATGAGTTAGGTAGAAAGTTACAAGATATAAGCTTACTAACGAGCAAGGAGAGTAATAGCAGATGAACACTCAAGTTTTAGTGTTTGCTGATTGGGAGGCGCTTGCAGGGGCAACTCGTTTAGGTACTTTAAGGGCCTCAATCATTCGAAATAGAGAAAGTTTTAGTTTTTCCTATGAAGATGATTGGCTGAGTTCTGGTGCGGCGCAGCAAGTTGACCCTGAATTACAGTTATACGCGGGTGAACAATACGCAGGCAGTGATAGCAACTTCCGTGTTTTCCTCGACTCTTGTCCTGATCGTTGGGGGCGCGTATTAATGCAGCGCCGCGAAGCCGTTTTAGCGAGAGACGAAAAAAGAAAGCCTAGACCCTTGCGTGAGGTAGATTATCTGCTCGGTGTTCATGATATGTATCGCATGGGTGCACTACGTTTCAAAAAAAATGTTGATGGTGATTTTTTAGATAACAACAAAGAGTTGCCGGCTCCACCTATTGCTTCACTCAAAGAGTTAGAATATGCCGCACAGCAAGTTGAGAACAACCTAGATTTAGACAATCCTGAATATCGTAAATGGTTAAATATACTTATGTCGCCAGGTTCTTCTTTAGGCGGCGCTCGTCCCAAATCATGTGTTGTAGATAAAAATAATGAGTTGTGGTTGGCAAAATTTCCTAGTAGACAGGATGACCATGATATTGGTGCTTGGGAGTATGTCACTCATTGTTTGGCCTTAGATGCCGGTATCACTATGGCTCCATGCCAAATACATCAATTCAATAGTGATCATCACACCTTTTTAACTAAGCGCTTCGATCGTACTCCCACTGGTCGTTTACACTTTACTTCTGCGATGACACAGCTTGAATATTTTGATGGTGAAGATGGCGTCAGTTACATTGAGTTGGCAGGATTTCTCACCGAGAAAGGCTCAAATACGCAAGAAGATTTAGCACAATTGTGGCGGCGTATAGTTTTTAATATTGCGGTCTCTAACTGTGATGATCACTTAAGAAATCATGGCTTTATTTATCAAGATCAAGGCTGGGTACTTTCTCCTGCATACGATATTAATCCTGTGAATTCAGCCACGGGATTGCACCTCAACATCTCCGAATATGATAATAGTTTGGATTTTGACCTCGCAATGGAAGTCATCGACTACTTTCAATTAGCTGAAGATAAGGCCATAAAAATAAAAGGCGAAGTTCTTGATAGTGTAAAAAACTGGGAAAAAGTAGCAAGTTCAATTGGTATCTCTCAACAAGAACAGCAATTGATGGCACCAGCATTCAATGTTTCATAGCTTAACAGTCATAGGGGAAATTTCTACAGAACGATTCCAAATGAAGATGAAATTTGTATTCCGATGCTAAAAGAAGGCTAGAGTGTCAGTGACGAATTGATAGTAACGAGTATCGAAGATAACGATAGCGTGCTGTTCGCAACTCACTATTCCTAGTTCGTCACTTTAACGGCTTATTCTTGTTTTTGATCTCTTGATAACAGATCAGCCGCCGCTAATTGAGCGGCTTTACCTTGATAAAGCACTTGATACACTTGCTCAACAATAGGCATTTCAACCCCCATGCGCTGAGCTAAAATATACACTTCTTTGGTATTTCTGTAGCCTTCAACCACTTGCCCGATATCAGCCATGGCTTGCTCTACCTCTATACCCTGCCCTAACGCTAAACCAAAACGACGATTGCGTGATTGGTTGTCGGTACAAGTTAACACTAAATCGCCTAAACCAGCCATGCCCATAAAAGTAGCAGGATCAGCTTTTAATGCTATGCCTAAACGCGTCATTTCTGCTAAACCGCGGGTAATTAATGCCGTACGTGCATTAGCACCAAAGCCAATACCATCAGCCATACCAGCACCAATAGCGATTACATTTTTAACGGCACCACCTAATTGCACGCCAATAAAATCTTTATTGGGATAAACGCGGAAGCATTTTTCACAATGCAGCAAGTCAGACAACTCGTCAGCAAAGTTTTCATCGGTCGCAGATAGAGAAATAGCCGTAGGTAAACCTGCGGCCATTTCTTTAGCAAAAGTAGGTCCTGAAAGTACCGCTAAGGCAATATCATCACCTAAAATATCGCGCGCGACATTTTGTAATAAATCACCTGACTGGGGATCTAACCCCTTAGTCGCCCAAGCAATTTTAGTGTCCGCGCTTAGTAGCGGTTTAATTTGCTTAAGTATGTCGCCAAAAACATGGCTAGGCACAACCACTAAAATATTATCGCTTGCCTGAACCGCAGCAACTAAATCACTGGTCGGCGTTAAGCTTTTAGGAAAAGGGCAAGCCGCTAAATACTTAGTATTTTCGCGCACACTAGCCATATCTTCAACTTGGCGCGCATCACGACCCCAAAGCAGTGTTTCATGACCGTTTCGAGCCAAACAAATAGCGAGTGCAGTGCCATAAGAACCCGCACCTAATACTGTAATTTTGGCAGAAACTGTCATAGTTTTTCCACTATTCTAGGGTTATTTAACCAGCCTAAGCAAGTTGTGCGCAACAAGGCATCGAGTAAGAAAAGTTGCGCGTTGCAAAGTACTCACTGTCAGCCATTTTTCTTCGTCTCTCGTCATTCGAGACTAATACTCGCCACGCATAACTAGAGACTAAGAACTCGAGACTAATAATTAATGCGTTTCTGTGCTTTCAGGTGCGTTCACTTTTGCTTCAGCAGCGCGTTGTTGTACGTAAGAAGCAAATAATGCTTCGAAGTTAACTGGCGACAAGTTAAATTGTGGAAATGAACCACGGTTAACTAAGCTAGCAACAGTTTCGCGTGCGTACGGGAATAACGTTGTTGGACAAAAAGCGCCAATAGTATGAGCCAATTGTGCTTCAGGCAAATTACCAATAGTGAAAATACCGGCTTGTTGCACTTCAGCTAAAAAGGCAGTTTGACCTTCAACCGTTGCCGTTACTGTAACCGCTAAAACAACTTCATAAGTATCATCGGCTAATTTATTAGAGCGAGTATCTAAGTCTAGTTTGATCTCCGGCTTCCAATCTTTTTGAAAGATAGCTGGCGAGTTAGGGGTTTCGAATGAAACATCTTTAGTGTAAACACGTTGAATAGCAAATTGCGGTTCAGTTTTTGCTGCTGCATTTAATTCGTTTTTGTTTTCGTCGCTCATGAGAGTTCCTATATTATCTTTTCTATAAATTGAATTTATGCTCTGTTTAAGCTTTTGCTAACAAAGCATTTAAGTTGTTTTGCATGTCAAGTGTGACCAATTCATCACAGCCCCCAATATGCACATCATCAATAAAAATTTGCGGTACGGTATAACTGCCATTACTACGCGTTATCATCGCTTCACGCAAAGCCATATCACCATCAATTTTTATCTCTTGTACTATCAGTCCAGCAAAATCAGCTGATTTTTCTGCTAACAAAGCTTGTGCTCGCACACAATACGGACAATATGCCTTGGTATATATTTCTACTGTTGCCATAGTTTTCTAATTCCCTAATCAGTTACGGGTATAAAAGTATCAAATTACGAAAACACTCGAAACTTACTTTTTAGTGACTGGCAAACCAGCGCCAGTCCAGGCATTCATACCGCCTTTTAAAACACTAACGCGGGCAAAACCTTTTTTATGTAAATCATTAGCTATTTTAACAGCACTAAGGCCAGCACTACATACCACTATGATGGGATTTTCTTTATGTTTTTCAAGGCTAGTAAAGCCATTTTTATTGATTTTTTCGTTCGATAAACTCAACGCATCCAAAATATGATTGCTGTTAAAGTCTTTTTCGCTACGAATATCAAGTGCAACACCTTGCTCTCTGTTCATTAAAAAAGTCAGGTCTTGCGGGCTAATTTGCTTAACTGGTGACATGCTAATTTTGATCGTTGTCACGATAATCATCACGACAAGGGCAACCCAAACCGCACTTAACATGCCATTGTTGCTAGCAAAAGTAATAAATTGTTCCATAAATGGTGACCCTTTTGGTACCTAGTAAGGTGAATAATAAAAACCGTGACAGTATACAGATTATTAGTTTTTTTGCTATGAAGATTTGGTAACCATGATTGAATCATTTCTTGCTTAAAAAAACGACCGCTTATGTGTACAATAGCGGTAATTCTCTCAGATAGACTAAAGGTAGCGTAGTAATGGCACAGGCAAATAAAAAATCGACAGTTTTAATTATCTTAGATGGTTGGGGCTATCGCGAACAAAGTGACTCGAATGCCATACAAGCCGCTAACACGCCAGTGCTAGACAAATTAAAAACCGACTACCCTAATATGCTTATTCAAACCTCGGGCATGGCGGTTGGTTTGCCCGACGGACAAATGGGTAATTCCGAAGTAGGCCATGTTAATTTAGGTGCAGGTCGCGTGGTTTATCAAGATTTCACCCGTATTACCAAGGCAATTGCAGATGATCAATTCAACCAAAACCCAGCACTGTGCCAAGCCGTTGATAAAGCGGTAGCACAAGATAAAGCGGTGCATATTTTTGGTTTACTGTCACTGGGTGGCGTTCATAGTCATGAAGACCATATTTTCTCTATGATTGAGCTTGCTCAAAAGCGCGGTGCCAATAAAGTTTATTTGCATGCCTTTTTAGACGGTAGAGACACGCCACCACGTAGTGCCAAAAATTCTTTAGTTAAAGCCCAAGAAAAATTTAGTCAGTTATTCCCTGACGGCACTTCTCAAGTGGCTTCAGTTATTGGTCGTTATTATGCCATGGACAGAGATCAACGCTGGGATCGTGTTGAGGCGGCTTATAATTTAATGGTGTCGGGTGAAAGCCAGTATCAATACCACGACGCGGTTAGCGCACTTGATGCTGCCTACGCGCGCGATGAGAACGACGAATTTGTCAGCGCAAGTGCCATCCTCAATAATGATGGTGCCGCCATTGAAATAAACGACGGTGATGCTTTAATTTTTATGAATTTCAGAGCCGATCGTGCTCGCCAGTTTAGTCGCTGTTTCACCGAAAAAGATTTCGCTGGTTTTAGTCGTAAAAAAACGCCTGCTATTAGTGATTTTGTGATGTTGACGCAATATGCTGCAAGCATTGAGGCAAATTGTGCTTATGCTCCACAAGCATTAACTAATGTGATGGGCGAATGGTTAGCGAAACATAACAAAACTCAACTACGCATTTCAGAAACAGAAAAATATGCCCACGTCACTTTTTTCTTTAGTGGCGGCCAAGAAGACACCTTTGACGGTGAACAACGTATTTTAGTGCCCTCACCCGATGTCGCGACTTATGATTTACAACCTGAAATGAATTCAGCCATATTAACCGACAAGCTGGTTGCAGCCATTGAAAGTGGCGAACATGACTTTATTGTTTGTAACTACCCTAACGGTGACATGGTTGGTCACACGGGTGATTTTAATGCCGCGATAAAAGCCTGTGAAGCCGTTGATGCTTGTATGGGACGTGTAGTGACCGCATTACAAAAAACAGGTGGTGAATGTTTAATTACCGCTGATCATGGTAATGCAGAGCAAATGCTTGATGAAAATTCAGGCCAAGCGCATACCGCGCATACCTGTGAACCTGTACCTCTTATTTATGTGGGTAGAAATGCCACAGCGGCAAGTACGGGGACCTTAAGCGATATTTCACCCACCTTGTTGCACCTAATGGCTATGGAACAACCTGAAGAAATGACCGGTTCAGTATTGATGCAATTGGATTAATACGGCAAACTGAAGGTGATTGATTCAAATAAAGAATAATAAATTACCGATGCCCTGTCAGTTTCACGTATTTATCAAAAAAATAAGCAGCTTAATTTTACTAAGCTGCTTATTTGTGTCTATTGCGAGTCAAGCCAATAATAACAACGAAAAAACCAAAGCACAAAACAATGCCAAACTCACTGATGTGCAGCAAGCCATTGCTAAACAAGAATCTAATATCTTTGATACCAATCAAGCTCGCTCGACATTAGAGTTGCAGCTAAAACGAGATGATTTGGCTATCGCTAAAGCAGCGAAAGCAATCAATGACACTGAGCAAAACCTGAAAGCCACACATAAAAAAATAGCTAAGCTTGGTAAAGAAAAACAACAATTAAGCCAACAAAAAAGAGCACAAGAGCAATTACTTGCCAAGCAACTTCGCTCTGCTTACACCACGGGGCAGCATGACTATTTAAAACTGCTATTAAACCAAGACCAAAGTGAAAAAATTCAGCGCACCATCAGTTATTACCAGTATTTAAACAAAGCTCGCATTAAAGAAATAGACAATTTTCAAGTAACAATAGCCGCCTTATTACAAGTAACCACTGAACATCAAGAGCAGCTATCGCAATTAAAAGCCTTAAAAAAATCACAACAACAGCAAAAACTTGCGCTGAGTAACAACAAATCTAAACGCACAAAAACCATCGGTGCCTTAAACAAGCAACTGTTAACGAACAAACAACAATTAGTTAATTTGAAGACTGAAGAAGCTAATTTAACCGCCGCGTTACAAAAACTAGAAGCCTTGATACGTGCAGAAATAGATTTAATAGGCTTAAGTAAGCTGAAGAAAAAACTTTCTTGGCCCGTTAAAGGCCGACTTTTACGCAGTTTTGGCAGTAGAAAACAAGGTTATTTAAAATGGAAAGGGGTTTTACTGGGGGCTCCGCTTGGTAGGCAAGTTCGTACTATTCACAATGGTACTATTTTATTTTCAGACTGGCTGAAGGGCTATGGTTTATTAACCGTTATCGACCATGGTAGCGGCTACATGAGTTTATATGCTCACAATCAAACTTTGTTAAAATCGGTTGGCGACAGAGTAGAAACTGGCGAGCCTATTGCCTTAGTCGGACAAAGTGGCGGGCAAGATCAGCCTAGCTTATATTTTGAGATCCGACATCAAGGTAAGGCAGTAAACCCCAAGCTTTGGTGCAATAACAAGTAAAGTAATACCCATAACATCTACAAAATAGCGGCTCTTAATGCTATGCTTTTGTTATTCCCCCACTGATAACCACCATAATTAAATGCTTTCAGCCGTGTCGAAATTTTTTACTGTTACCGTGTTTTTATCTTCTACTATTTTCTATTTAGCACCACTCAAAGCCGCACCTTCTCGGGTAGCCATTGTTATTGATGATATTGGTTACCGCTATACAGACAAACAGGCATTGTCTTTACCCGGCGCTATCACTTATTCTATTTTGCCTCATACACCTTACGGTAAAGAACTTGCCTTACAAGCTAATGCGCAGCAAAAAGATGTGTTATTGCATATTCCGATGGAAGCAGAAAATGGTAAAAAATTAGGTCCTGGGGCATTAACTAGTGCCATGAATGAGGCGCAAATAGTGGCTAGTTTAAATGCCTCATTAGCTGAAATTCCTTTTGCTATTGGCATTAACAATCACATGGGTAGCCGCTTAACTCAACTCGATAATTCTATGACATGGACCATGGGCTTTTTGAAACGACATGACTTATTATTTTTAGATAGTAAAACCAGCCCTTATTCAAAAGCTAGCGATATAGCCAAAAATATTGGTGTGCCTGTAAATCGCCGCCATATCTTTTTAGACAACCAGTTAACGCAAAGCTACATCAACCAGCAATTTCAATTACTGGTTCAGCATGCTAAAAACAAAAGTTTTGCTATTGCCATCGCCCACCCTCACCCAGAAACCATATTGGCTTTACAACAGTTAATCCCGACCTTAGAACAAAATGGCATACAGTTAGTTTCTCTCTCAAGCTTATATGCTCCACAACTAACTAATGACGCTTTAGTGGCGGTTAGCGAATAATATTGACGCAAAAAAACGTTATTAATGCCAGCGGGAATAAGTCTAAAATTTAATATTATTTTCTTTAAGAATTTGATGTAAATACTTCACCGGTATTGCGTAAGTAATACCGCTGGGTTTACTGATCACCGCTTCTTTGGTCGCTTGCACAAAGACTTTATTAATAATACCAACAACTTTTCCTGTTTTCATATCATACATGGCACTACCGCTATTACCCGGATAGGCTGTAGCATCGAGCTGATAAACCAAATAAGGATTACGCATCCTTTTTAACATTTTCAAGGTCATTTGCCCTGCCGATTGCACAGGAATAACCGTTGGTGTAGTACTGGCAATCATGCCGCGATGCGTCACGGGGTACAAGCCCAATACCGTACCGATAGGAAACCCCGTAAAAGCTATATAACTACCATCGGGTTTAAAAGTACTATCGGCTAAAGTCATTGCCGGCAAAGGTGAACCTGATATTTTCAAAATAGCTAAATCATACAAACTCGACGTAGCAACAATTTCGGCTTGCCTGACCTTAGCTTGCTTACCCGAACCAATAAATATCGCCATTTTTTGCAACAAGCTTTCATCAAGCTCTGTCGGTAATACATGAGCATTGGTAACCACATAACGACCATCACCAATAACAAAACCTGTGCCTCGTAAAATATTTTGTGGCCGGCTAGTAGGTGTATGAATGCCTACGCCCACCACTGAAGGTTTAACTTTTGCGACAACATCAACAAATTCAGCTTGTGCTATATTAGTGACCAAAATCAAAGCGCTAAATAATAATCCGTATAATGTTTTCATGTACTTCCTTTATCGTCAGGTGAAATCAATTTATTTAGTTTACCTGAAATAAATTAAAGATCGAATATTCGCAAAATCTCAACTATTGTCCATACTTATGACTATCAAATGTTCTTTTAAGGGTCATAATGAACAGTAACATAGTTCCCATTTTTGCTGGCGGCGGTACTCGTTTACCCGCACATTTAGGTGTTTTAAGAGCACTAAAAGAGTTAGATATTCACTTTGACAGCTTGGTGGGGGTTTCTGGTGGTAGCATAGTGGCAAGCTTTCATGCCGCAGGGCTATCGTTAGAAGAAAGTAGAAAAATCGCCTTTGAAACGGATTATAACCAGTTTAGAGAATTCTCCTTACTGAAATTAATACGCCACGGCGGTTTAAGCTCGGGCGATATTTTTGAAAAATGGGTTGATCGTCAATTATCGGGAAAAACCTTTAGCGACTTAGAAAAAAATTTACACATAGTAGCTACCGATGTCACCAATGGTAAAGCGGTGATCTTTAATCAAGAAAACACACCCGATATGAAGGTATCAAAAGCAGTACGGTTTTCCATGTCTATTCCCTTAGTTTTTAGCTTTCAAACTTTTGGTAAACATATCATGGTAGATGGCAGTATTTTGTCTGAAGATGCTTTACATAGAGACTGGGATCATCAAGGTACGCCCATTCTATGCTTTCGCCTACGTAGTGAAAACGAATATGATGAAGTTAGCACTTCTGGCTTATTTCCTATTTTTAACTACATCACTCTGCTTATTAGGGCATTTATGACCACTATTTCTCGGGAATACATTAACGAACAATTTTGGCATAACACAATTGTTATTAACACCGGAGAATGTTCAGGGGTTGACTTTAAAATGTCACAAAATCAAAAAAACACCCTCTTTGATATTGGCTACCAAACTGCTAGAGAAATCATCCCCTTAAAAATGAAAATGTAAAAAAGTTATCCCTGTCAACTTGCTTGCTAACGTCTTTCACTGCAATAATGACCTTATCGAATTTCTATTTACACTCTTGTAGCAATGACTTACGAGGATATTGCTATAAATAAGTGACTTTCAGGATGATAAATGACCACCTTTGTGCATGATTTGATAAGCCAAAGTGCAGAAAAATCGCCCTTAAATATAGCGCTGACCTTAAAAGAGCAGCAGCTTAATTACCAAGAACTCAACGAAAGCATTAACAATATTGCCACCAGTTACCACGCATTAGCCATTAAACGTTATCAACGTGTCGGCATTTATTTACCCAAAACCATTGAAAATGTATTAGCTATATTTGCTTGTAGCAAGGCTGGAGCAGTGTTTGTTCCTATCAATCCGGTCTTAAAAGCACCACAAGTACAGCATATTGCTAACGACTGTCATATCAGCATTATTATCACCAACAAAGCTCGCTGCAAAGCATTACTACCCTTACTTGCCAGCCTTAGTGAACTAACCACGGTCATATTAACCGACTCAGACGCAACGGATGTTGAATCTATCGAGCAAGTATCTATCATGTCTTGGCCGTATTTTGTCAGCCTCACCAGCAACACAGAAGAGCCAAAACCGCTAACCGGCAATGATATGGCGGCTATTTTATATACCTCAGGCAGCACAGGAAAACCTAAAGGTGTGGTGCTTTCTCATAGCAATATAGTGTTGGGGGCAAAGTCAGTGGCTCAGTATTTACAAAATACCGCTAGTGATAAAATACTGGCTGTTTTACCGCTCAGCTTTGATTACGGCTTAAGCCAATTAACAACCTGTTTTTTAGTTGCCGCCGAATGTGTTTTATTAGATTACTTACTCGCCAATGACGTTATTAAAGCGATAATCAAACATAAGATCACTGGCTTAGCTGCCGTACCACCATTATGGTCACAACTTTGTAAACTAAACTGGCCTGAAAATGCCGGCCATGCTATTCGTTATTTCACCAACTCTGGCGGCGCGTTATCTAGCACTCATTTAAAGCAATTACGCAGCTTAATGCCTAACGCAGCACCTTATTTAATGTACGGTTTAACCGAAGCTTTCCGCTCAACTTATCTCTCACCTAAGGAAATAGATAAGAGAATTGGCTCAATGGGTAAAGAGATTCCGAATGCTGAGATACTGGTACTGCGCAAAGATGGCAGTGAATGTGACGTAGAAGAAACAGGCGAGCTGGTGCATAAAGGGCCACTCGTTAGTTTAGGCTACTGGAATTTAGCTGACAAAACCGCTGAGCGTTTTAAACCCGTTTCAGGGCAGCCTAAAGGTCTTATTAACCCTGAACTAGCGGTATTTTCAGGTGATTTTGTTAAAAAAGATCAAGATGGCTTTTTATATTTTGTTGGCCGAGCTGACGAAATGATGAAAACGTCAGGTTATCGCATTAGCCCGATGGAAATTGAAGAAATACTTTATCAACATGAACAAGTAACCGAAGCCGTAGCTATTGGTGTTCCCCATGCTGAATTAGGTCAAGCCATATTAGCCATAGTATGCAACAACAACCAAGCTGATTTAAGCTCAGTGGCGAAATCAGTATTTGCCCATTGCCAAAAGCAATTAGCCAATTACATGGTGCCGAAAAAAATAATCGTTTTAGCTGAATTACCCCATAATGCCAATGGTAAGATAGACAGAAATAAACTCAAGCAAACCTATAAAAACTTTTTTAGTGAAAAATAATAAGCAACACAACAATGACAAAACTATTGCCGAAGAAAGCTCAACAAAAGGCACTGCCTAAAGCGCCACGACAGGTACCTAAGCATGCCGACATAAGCCATTTCGCCAGCCAAAATAATGAACTGGTTATTGGCGACAAAACCATTAGTCAAATAGAGAAGCTTGTTGGCAGCACACCTTATTATGCCTACGACAAAGCACTCATTGCCAATACAGTGGCTAGCCTGAAATCAGTTTTGCCTGAAAAAATTCAATTACATTATGCCATTAAAGCAAACCCTTACCCGAGCCTAGTGCATTTCATGGTCAATCATGTCAGCGGCTTTGATGTGGCATCAAAAAAAGAAATGCTATTAGCATTACAGTCAGGCATGCCAGCTAAGGAAATTAGCTTTGCAGGCCCCGGAAAAACCCATGATGATCTTCAAGCGGCTATTATTGCCGGCATTACCTTGCATGCGGAGTCAACAACCGAAATAAATCGCGCCATCGCACTCGGCGTAAGCTTAGCCATTAAACCCAACATTGCTATTCGCGTTAATCCAGCCTTTGAGCTAAAAGCTTCCGGTATGAAAATGTCTGGTGGTTCTAAACCCTTTGGTATCGATGAAGAGCTATTACCTGAGCTGCTCAAAGAACTGCCTTATGACAAAATCAATTTTAAAGGTTTCCATATTTTCGCTGGCTCACAAAATTTAAAAGCTGATGCCATTATAGAAATGCACGAGAAAACCTTTATGCTCGCGCAACAGCTTGTGGCGTTAACACCGGTAAAAATTGCTTACATAAACATTGGTGGCGGACTGGGTATTCCTTATTTCCCAGGTGAACAGCGTTTAACGCTTGACGAGATAAGCGCAAACTTGTCGAAGCTATTGAAGCAATATCAACACACCTTAGCTGATATTAATATTATCATGGAACTCGGCCGTTACCTTGTTGGTGAAGCAGGCGTGTACGTGAGTAAAATTGTTGATAAAAAAGTTTCCCGTGCTACAACTTACCTTATTTGTGATGGCGGCCTACACCATCATTTATCTAACTCGGGTAACTTCGGCCAAGTCATTCGCAAAAACTACCCCGTTGCCATAGGCAATAAACTGGTTAGCACAGTTGATAGAAAAGAGCTGGAAAATGAGTTAGTTAACATTGTAGGGCCGCTGTGTACACCGCTAGATATTGTCGCTGATAAGGTAAACTTACCCAAAAGTGATATTGGCGATTATGTGGTTGTCTATCAATCAGGTGCTTATGGCGCTTCAGCTAGCCCAAAAGATTTTCTTAGCCAGCCGCAATTAAATGAAATATTACTTTAAAAATAACGGCATACGCGGTAAATTTGTCACTAGCTTGTAAACTAAATTGCGTATTGTTGAGAACACTGTTCTCAAAAGCATTGCTCTAAAATTTAGCTCAAATTTAGATACAAGTTATTTTGCTATTATTTATAACTAGCTATACTGATATTAATCACCACGATATAACGGGCTCAAAATGAGTGAATATTCAATTGCTGACAACTTTAATCAATATTTCAAGATTAAATTTGCCGACTCTAAAACATTACGACAAGAAGCATTTAAAATACGTTACGGGGTGTACAGTGACGAACTTGGCTGGGAGCCCGCTAATGACAGTAAAATGGAAAGTGATGAATGTGACGACTACTCATTTCATTGTATTCTAGAACACAAAAGAACGGGTGTTTACGCAGGTTGCATCAGGCTGGTTATCCCACCCGCAAATAATCCTAACCTTAAATTGCCATTCGAAGAAAATTGTCTTGATAGTGCCATACCTGGGGCTATTGACACTCAAACTCTCCCTCGCGGCGGTTTTGGCGAAATTTCAAGACTAGCAGTGCTTGCTGATTTTAGGCGCCGTGAAAAAGAAAAAAATACCCCTTTTGTCTTAAATAATATTAATCCTGAAACTGTTTTTAGCGAAGTAGAGCGAAGAAACTTCCCTAATATTGCTATGGGTTTATACTTATCAGGACTAGCGTTAGCTGAAATATGTAATCATGTTGGCATTATGGTGATGATGGAACCAAGATTAAACCGTCGCCTACAACGCTTTGGTTTACCTTTTGAACAAATAGGTGAAGAAACTGATTATCATGGCCGCAGAGCGATGTTTTATCTTAGTAGAGAAAAGTTTCATGTTCAGTTAACCCAACCAATTGCTGAACTTTATCAAATCATCTACAAAGATTTGAAAGAACAAATCTTCTTTATTCCTTATACTAATCTAGCCGACAAGTAGCTGATTTTGCATACAAATAATATAGAGATCCCTCATGGTAAACCTTTTTGATTACGATTTAGCTTTTTCCAGAAACATAGGCTGGGTTACCGAACAAGAACAACATCTCCTCAAAACTAAACGCGTCGCTATCGCTGGCTTAGGCGGTGTTGGTAGTACGCACTTACTTACCCTAATTCGCCTTGGTATTACCAAATTTAACTTAGCTGATTTTGATGAATATGCCTGTGAAAATACCAACCGACAGGCAGGCGCCAATACTCAAACTTATGGGGTGAAAAAACTGGATGCCATGGTAGACATGGCTTTAGCGATTAACCCTGAGCTTGACATTAACACGTTCCCGGTCGGGATTAATGCCGACAATATGGATGAATTTTTACAAGACGTTGACTGCTATGTAGATTCGCTAGATTTTTTTGTTATGGATGCTCGCCGACTGGTTTTTCAAAAGTGTGCTGAAAAATCAATCGCGGCCACCACGGCCGCCCCAATTGGCATGGGCACCGCTTATTTAAACTTTTTGCCCGGTAAAATGACGTTTGAAGAATATTTTTGTTTAGAAGGTTGTTCTGAAAACGAGCAGTACTTAAAATTTTTCCTTGGGCTAACGCCATCGGCATTACAAAGTTCCTATTTAGTTGATCCAAGCCGTTTTGATGTCGCCAATAAAAAAGGCCCCTCCACCATTATGGGTTGTCAACTTGCTGCGGGTGTTGCTGCTGCCCAAGTAGTAAAAATATTTCTTAACCGTGGTGAGGTTCTTAACGTACCTTGGGGGCTGCATTTTGATGCTTACCGCAATAAATTTAAGAAAACTTGGCGCCCTGGCGGCAATAACAACCTTATTCAAAAACTAGCCTTTGCTATTAGTAAAAAACGAATGGGCATTACTTAAGTTGAGTATAAATATGTTATCTGAATCACAAAAAAAACGACTAATTACCGCCGCCATCTACGCCCCTTCTGCCGATAATAGCCAGCCATTTCAATTTCGCTGGCAAAACGATAACACCTTAGAGCTGTGGATTGATCCGACACGATCAGGCAAAGCTTCAGACAACAGATTTGTGCTATCAGATATCGCCCTTGGCGCGGTACTTGAAAATATTATTGTTTGCGCTGATAGTTTTCCTTTATCTACCCAAATAGAATACTTTCCTGATGGCGTTCAGAACGAACTTTTCATAGCCAGCATTTATTTTCTTCCTGCTGAGCGCGCCTTAGATGCTAGCGATGATCTGGTTGGCGAGATACCCAAGCGCTGTACTGATAGACGGTTTCCATTTAAAGGACCAATAAAAACACAAACAATAGAACTACTCACTAATGCCGCCAAACAGCGCGACTGTGACTTATTAAGCTTTGCTTGTAAAAAAACCATTAAGCATGTGCTACCAGTCATTCAACAAGCTGAAACTATACGCTTTAAAAGTAAAATATTGCATCAAGAACTATTTTCTACCGTGCACTTTAACAATACACAGACAGAAGAAGGCATGCCTATTTCAGTGCTAGCCATTGAAAAGCCAGCTCAGCCAATGTTCAAATTAATGAAAAAATGGTCCGTTATGAATTTTGTTAACAAAATAGGCGGCGCGGCTATGTTAGGTTTTCGCTCGGTGCGTATACCTATTTTATTTTCTCCGGCATTAGTGTTGATCACCATGAAAGGAAAGGATCGTCTCAGTGTCATTAAAGCAGGACGAGCGATACAAAGAGTATGGTTACAAGCGAGTCAACAAGGATTATCAGTACAGCCTTATGCTGCCCCGGGCATTTTCTCCCTCGGTTACATTGCCTGTGAAGACGAGTTAAAATCACAACTTGATGCTGTCGCTACACAAATGCGCAACATTGTTAATAACAACAGTGCTACCAATGATTATGGTTTAATGTTTTTGCGCATTGGCTATAACAAAGCCGTTCAACATAGAAGTCATAGAAGACCCGTTGAGTCCTTTGTTAAAAACTAACTAATAGTACTATCATCTGAGTGCTCTAGTTAGTGATCAATTTACCACCCGCACGATCCTGATAAGATCTTTTACGATCAAGCTAACCTAAAAACAGCTCAAAAGCAGTTAAAATAAGTGTCACCTTTTTTTACAACCATAAGATTATTGAAATATTGATTATTTGCTATCTCAATAATTTTTCAATAAAAACAATGTAATATAATTATTTAGAAACATTGGCACAAGCACTGCATAGTACTAGATACGAAAACTTAACAAACAATATTAATTTGGAGAACAACATGAATACATTTAAGAAAGGTTTACTAGCTGGTGCTGCTGCACTTGCACTATCGATGTCAGCACAAGCATCAGAAATTAACGTTGGCGGTGTAGTTTGGGATCCAGATAGCACATTTTCTTTCCCTACATTACAAGATTTTGCCGCTCACGGTAATATCGTTGAAACACCTGTAGTAAATCAGGGAGATATACTAACTGGTTTTGGTATCTTTGATAAATTTAACAGTGACCCTGCCAACACAGCTGATTTTTGCCCTGGTTGTGAGTTAACGTTTACTTTTTCAGCTGAGTTAGTTGAATTTCTCCCACTCGGTGGCGGTCTAGGTACTTTTGAATTTAAAGATCTAGTCATTGATATTTTTGTAGATCACTCTGCAGATTACGATTTAACCTTTGCAAATGCTGGTGACGGTGACCTTTGGTTATCAATGACATCAGACTTATTATCTGGTTTTGGTACTGATTTAGGTACTGGTAGTGATGATGGTACTGGTTCAGCGCTTTTAGATGTTGTTGGCGGCTTAGCAATGGGTAACTTTGATACTAATACACTAGCTAATGGTGCTGATTTAAAACTATCATCTTCATTCCAACCACTTGGTGGCACTAACCTTTTATCTGGTACTTTTGATTTAACTGGTGATTCAATTCCAGAGCCTTCTACCATTGCTTTACTTGGTTTAGGTCTTTTAGGCTTCGCTAGCGCTCGTAAGCGTAAAGCATAATAATACTCTGTTAAATGCTTAGAAGAAAATATAAGCATGGAACGCTGAATTGTTAAGTTTATCAAATAAAAACCACTTCCTTAGAAGTGGTTTTTTTATGTCTAACGTTTACGACTAATAAATTACAAATTACTATTGTCAGATTTTTATACACTAGAAACAATTGACAGTGATAGATGGAAATACAAAGTACTTGCGAAATGATGTTAGTGGTGAAAAATCAGGCTTGTCTTAAACTGACTGTTAGGAGTTATTCACTATTATTAAAGCTTCAGGTGAATGTGTATCCTGCACTCTCGAATAAGTCACATCCATGTGACATCAGTCTCAAACTCCGCCGAGATGAGATTGTAAATAACGGTAACAAGAATTACTGACTGAGTGCTGTTTTAGCCCTAACTAGGCCCTGCTCAACATTCTCATCTTTTGAGCCTTTTACTATCGCCAACTCTAATATCTCTACAGCTTTTTCATATTGTTGACTTGCCACTAAAACAACACCATAACTTTCTAAAACAGATAAATTGCTAGGAACAAGCTTATAAGCATGTTCCAAATTGACTAAAGCGTCATCAATTTGTCCAAGTTTATATTGATTCCAAGCTAAATTATTTAATACGGTAAAATTGTTTGGTGAATATTTATTTATTACTAAGTATTGTTCAATTTTTTTACTTCTATCATTTTCTCTATAAAGATTTGCGAGCATTAACCTGATGGTTAACTTTGTTGGGTTCTTTTCAATAAAAGTTTCGAGAACTCTTTCCGCTTCTGTTTGTTGGCCATTGAACATAAGTGATCGAGCTAGTAAAAAAGCATTGTCTGCTGTTGATTTCTTATTATAACTCTCAGAAAAATGCTCTATAGCCTGATTATAGTTTTTATTCACCAATGCTATTTGACCTTGAACAGAGTCTATTAAGTAATGTTTGCTCTGCTTAGCTTTCACAATATCTAGCATACTTTTAGCGGCTTCAAAATTATTATTTTTTGCTTCAAAATAAGCTAATAAAACTTCTAGTCGGTCATTATTCGAATGAACTCCATAAGCTTTACGTGTTTGTGTTAGTGCTTTAGAGTATTGTTGAAGCGCTTCTAATGTGCCGATATAACGTAAATTAAGTAAATAATGTTCAGGCGACTTTTTCAACCCTTCAGCAAAAGCTACCTTAGCTTTTTCAAAGTTTTCTTGTTGTAAGTAGCTATCTCCTAAAGTTGACCAGAAAAGCGTATTTTTCATTGCTTCGTTAGGGAACTCCTCTAGCAATTCGATTGCATCTTCAACTTGCTTATTCAGTCTATAATTTTGTGCTAAAGCAAAAGTCAGTGCTAAACTTTGACTATCGTATAGTTTAATTAAATAGTCACGAGATCGAATTAATTGATCATTTTTTATTGCTAATTTAACAAAGCCAATCAATGCTTCTCTATGTTCAGGTGAAATAGCCAATAATTGTTCAAAAGTTAAAAATGCAAGTTCAGTCTTATTAATATCCGTATAAAGCAAAGCTAAATTATATAAACTTGCAATATTTTCGGGCGCTATTGATAGTGCTTTTTTAAATAATTCCATAGCTTTGTCAAAATTTTCGTCTTTAGCATATATAACGCCCTGAAGTAAATATCCAGAGGGGTTTTCATTGTGTTCGGAGATTAATTCTTGTGCAATAGTACGTGCTTTCTTATCATCTCCTGCTTTTAAATATTGAATGGCTAACGCTAAATCAACATTAATTAACGAAGGATCTAGCTCAATGGCACGCTCTAACGACTGAATGCCTTCATTGTTGTTTTGTGACAATAAAACAAAGCCTTTTTGTGCAGATAATTGCGCGTTATCTGGGTCAAGCTTCTCAGCTTTTTCTATTAGTTTTTGCGCACTTTCAAAATCACCAATGGCCATTAAACGAGAGCTAGATACCTGTAAAAAGGCAGAATCATCATTGGTGAGTCCTTCCAAAGCAATAAAGCTCTCAGCTGCTTCAGAGCTATAACCAAGTTGTAATTTAATAACCGCGAGTATTTTTTTAACTGGGTGGCTATTGGGGAGAAAGCCTTCAATTGGCTTTAAATGATTATAGGCTTGTTCATAATCTTTAAGCTGATAGGCACTAGCACCGGCAATGAGTTTAGTGACTGCCGAGGTAGAGCCGGCCTGAATAGCTTGCTCAGCATTGGCTTTTGCTTCTTTATACAAACTCTTTTGATATTGTAATTGTGCTTTATAGTGCAACGCTAACGGGGCACTTTTAAATTTTGCCAACAGTTTATCGGTAATAACCTCGGCTTGTTCAAAAAGCTCGGCTTTGATTAAGCTATTAATCTCAAAGTAACGAACACTATAGTCCATAGGGTGTTGAGTTAGATAACTAGCAAATGAGCCTGCCGCTTGTTCATAGTCTTCTAACCCAAAGAGTAAATGTGCTTTTAAAAGTAAGGCTTCTGAAAGATGGGGGTTATCTTGTAACAAGTTCTCAATATCAACTAAACTTTGTGCATAATCTTGTGTTGAGCGAGCTAAATAGGCTTTACCTACTTGGCTATAAGCCGCAGTTTCACTAATGGCAATAGCTTGCCCTATATAGTCTTGCCCTTTATCAGTGTCATTATGGGCTAACGCTGTAATACCCGCATAGGTTAACACAACAATATAATCATCATCAGCAAGATCACCGCTAATTTCAACCAATTGATATACGGCTTCTGGTTTAGCTAATTTCGCTTTGACTTGTGCCAAAAGAGGGATAATACTAGCTGGGTCGATACCTAATTGTTGCGATTTTTCTAGCTCTTTTTCGGCAAAAACATAATTACCTTGCTCTAGGTAAGCTTTACCTAATGCTATGCGTGCCTGAGCACTTTTAGGTGCCATGCGTACGGCATTCTTTAATTCAATGACGGCACTGCTAAAGTCTCGTTTCGCGCTATGCTCACTTGCTGAAGCTAATAATTGCTCCAGTGATTTTTGCTCACTACAGGCGCTTAATCCTAAAGCTAATGCGACAGCCGATGCTATTATTGTTGTTTTATTCATCTTTAATCCTTGTTATTTATGATGTTTTTGCTATTTTTATATTCAAGAGAATCTGTTCCTGCATTCTCTTAATAAATCACATCCGTGTGACGTCAGCCTAATATACCGCAGGAATGACGAGACACTTATAGTAAACTATCTAACTGCGCTTTTTTGGTCACTTGCTCTGTGGTTGAGGGCTCAATCTTTTCCAAAATTGACTTAGCTTCATTTTTACGCGCATTGGCGATAAGTACTGCAGCGTAATTTAATTGAATATCAATGTCTTTGCCCTTCGCTAATTCAGAAGCCTTACTGGCTTTTTTCAACGCAGCACGCTTATCACCTTTTTTCAGTAAAACTTGGCTATAGGTATCAACAACATTAGCCACTTCTGGCGCCAGTTCAAACGCCTTTTCGGCATAAATTACCGCGTTGTCTAAGTCGTTGTTGTCCATATAAAGCCAAGCAAGGTTGTTATTTACCACCACACTATTGGGCTGACTTTTTGCTATTTTTACATAGCTTTCAATGGCCTTGTTTTTATCATTAGTAAGATACATGCCGGCTAAAATAGCTCTGACACGGTCATCTTGTTCGTGCTTGGCCAAGTAATTCTCTAAGACGCTGATGGCTTGAGTCATTTCTTGATTATTTTGGTGGGCAGAGGCTAAGTACAGAGCATTTTGGCTACTCGCATAGGTTTTATAGAGAACGTCGAGTTTAGGAATTGCCTGTTTATATTTTTTCTCTAATAAATAGATACGCCCTTGTAAGCCCTGCTTTAGCGCATCATTAATATCACGCTCAACTAAGCTTCTATACAATTCTTTTGCCTGATAAATCTCTTTGTTGCTCAATAACAGCTGCATTTTAACCAGCTGTAAAGTCAGGTTATTGGGGTGATGTGCAAAGCCATTATTGATAACACTTAAAGCACGCTCATAATTACGCTTATTGGTGTGAAAATCGGCAAGCAGCACAATGGGTTCAAGATGAAAAGGACTCACTTGACGCCATTTTTCTAGGGTGAGTTGTACATTACTCTCATCTTGTTGGTCTTTATAAATCAACACTAATAACTGCCAATAGCGTTTTGGCAATTTGGCATTTTTCTCAAAAGAGCTTAAAATTTGTAAGGCTTTATTCGTTTTCTTTACATGCACTAGTGCTTCACTAACTAACATGCCTTTTTGCAAGTCTTCCGTGTCAAGCTGATATGCCGTCATCAATTTTTGTAACGCGGTCTCATTGCGATGTAAACCAAAATAGAGTCGCAGCGATTTATTGTTATTAGGGTAGAGCTTAATAAGGTATTCGGCTCTTTCTTTAGCAAGCGCCTCATTTTTTTGAAAGGCTGCCAGTCTGACTTGTTCAATTAATGCAAAAATATTATTTGCCTCAACCGCTAAACTTTGTTTGAGAGCTTGTTCTGCCTTAGCAAAGTCTTTTTGTTTAATATGAATCGTTGCCATTAAATTAAACGCACCCGCTTTGTTCGGGTATTGCTTTTCCCACTTTTTAGCAATAGCGGTGGCTTGTGCTATATCTCCTGATTGTACTGCTGAAAAAGCCAGCGCTAATTCAGCTTCAATTAACTCAGGATCAAGCTTTACTGCGTCTTGTAAGTCTTGCATGCCGGATGGATCATTCATCATTAGTTTCAGTATGCCTTGACGAGCATTTTGCTTCGCATTCGGGTTAGCTAATTCACCACTTTGCGCTACCAACTGCTTAGCTTCATCAACAGCGCCAAGCTCAAGCAGTTTGTAACTTAACGAGGTTAAAAATACCGCATCTGATTCATTAACGGCGGCAAAATCCTGCAAGGTTTCACTAATATCATCCACTAAACCCAGCTCTAATTGACCAACTGCGAGCATTCTACGTGCCTGATGTTCCGCGGGTAAATAGTTAACAATAGCACTGAGGTGATGATTAGTTTGCTCCCAATTTTGCAGATGAAAAGCGCTGGCACCTGCCACTAATTTCAGATTAAATTGGTTAAAATTGGCCGATAGCGCCGCTTCTGCATGTTCGCTTGCTTTGGCATAGTCTTTGGCTTGAAAACGAACCATTGCCTTAATGTAATTAGCAAAGGGTTGGCTGCTCACTGACGCTAAAATAGCATCAGCATATCGCTCAGCTTCATCATATTGCCCTGATTTTAATAGCGAATCTGCTAATAATAACTGCACAATACCTGATTGTGGTTGTACGGCTAAATAGGCCTTAAAGCTACTTGCTGCTTGTTGATAGTCTTTCATGGCCGTAGCCACTTGACCTTGCAGCATTAACGCATCTGGATTTTTTTCTGCTTTGGTTAAGACTGCGTTAACCAAAGCATTGGCTTGTTCAAAATTGTTTTCTGAAAAAACCAAATAAGCTTCAGCAAGCTTACTGTATAAACCTTCGCCATCGGCCGATTTAGCTAATTCAACACTTGCTTGCGCTAGTTCATTTTGTTCACTGCGCAGCGCAGCTAAGGTTTTGTAGGCTAAAAACTGGCTTGCTGCTGCCTTGGTTAAATTTTTTGCCGCTGCCGTTAAGGCAATAACGTCATCATCCGCATCGGTTAAAATATAAGCACGTGCCAATAACGGTAATAATTTTTCATTGGCATACTTAAGGCTTTTAGCTCGTTCAAGCTCTTTTACTGCATCAACACCATTACCTTGACTCAGATAGGTTTGCCCTAATAAAAATCTCGCTTCACCACTTTGGACATCGGCGCGGATAGCATTTTTCAGCTCGATAACCGCTTCATTAGTTTTATTTTCTTTGCTATATGTTTTTGCTTTACTCAGGTGTGAATCAGCGGTTTCTTTTTCACTACAAGCAACTAACGCCAATAAAATACTCAAACAAACCGTGGCTTTGACAAATTTCATACTTATTTTCCTTAACAATTATTCTATTTCTTATGTATTTAGCCGCTAAATGCAAAGGGAATGACATAACTGTAATAAACGCTATGCCACCTTCAAAGTCTTAGCCCTAATTTCATGACTAATAAAACCAATAAAGCCCATTTAAAAAATGGGCTTTGCTGCTTTAAGCGCGAGTATTTAACAAGGTTGTGGTTAAGGCAAGGTTGCTATAGCACTCATGATCGGTCACCAGAATAATCACATCTGCCCAACTGTTCATTTTGTCTAATGTGGTTATCCGTGGGCAATTCCAGCTTTCAACATAAGGGTCGTGGTAGCTAACGCTAACGCCTGCTTGATTAAAGTGCTCTAAAATAGCTTCTGCCGGTGACTCGCGGCAATCATCAACATTTGCTTTATAAGCGACACCTAAAATGCCCACTTTTTTACCTTTAGCATCAGCACCTAACAAGTCTAATGCTTGTTGAGCAACAATACTGGGCCGTTCATCATTTATCGCTCGCGCTAAACGCACAAAGTCACCTGCTTTGGTGTTTTCGACTAAAAACCAAGGGTCGATAGGGATACAGTGTCCGCCAACTCCAGGCCCTGGTGTTAATACGTTCACGCGAGGATGTCGATTGGCTAAACGAATAACTTCATAAACATCAACGTTTAACTCTTGGCAAACCAGCGATAATTCATTGGCAAAAGCAATACCAACATCACGAGAGGTGTTTTCCACCAATTTAATACATTCAGCAGTAGTCAAATCTGTTAAGAAGACTTCTCCCTTAACAAAACTTTGATAAATAGCTTTTACTTTTAATTGCGCAGCTTCATTGCTGGCGCCAATGATACGATCATTATGGACTAATTCATGTAACGTTTGTCCCGGAATGGCGCGTTCAGGACAATGAACCACATCAATCGTTAAACCAGCTTCTTTAAATCGTTGCTCTACGGCTAAGCTAGTTTGTGGCGAAATAGTAGACTCAATAATAACGGTTTGACCATTTTTAGCCACTTTAGCGATAGCATCAACAGCACTATAAACGTAAGCGCGATCACAGACTTTGCCTTTAGCAGAGTCTTTATGAGGTGTGGGTACTGCTACTAAATACGTTTCGCTTGAAGGAATTTCAGTACTCGCTGTTAGGAAACCTTGGCTAACAACCTGTTGAATTAATTCAGGCAGTCCAGCTTCATCAAAAGGGCATTCACGACGATTGATGGCATCGACTTTATCACTATTTAAATCAACGCCAGTAACGTTGTAACCCGCTTGAGCTAATAAGCTGGCAATAGGTAAGCCCATATAACCCATACCAACAACGGTCAGTGTTTCATTTTTAGCTTCTATAATGCCATCGGCACTACTAGGCTGGGTGTTAGTAATAATATCTAAAATTAATTCAGCAACATGACCATCACCAAAAGGGTTTTTCCAGTTAAAATTATTATCTGTGGTTGCTAACCATTTATCCGCGGCTGCCAATGCTTTATCGGCATCACGACCAACCAACACATTGGCACCCACTTCAATGGATTCTGGACGTTCGGTATTTTCACGTAAGGTAATACATGGTACGCCAAGTAAGCAAGCTTCTTCTTGAATGCCACCCGAGTCTGTTAAAATTAGCTGGGCATGCTTTTGTAGCTGAATAAAATCTAAATAGCCAATCGGCGGAATCAATTTTAAATAGCTTGGTACATCAATAGCAAACTCTTTCAGTTTAGCTTGCGTTCTAGGATGAATTGGCCAAACGATAGTTTGCTTGTATTTCGCCTGTAACTTGTCAAATAAAGCTAATAATTCTAGCAAATTCGCCATCACATCAACGTTTGATGCTCGATGGGCAGTGACTAAGAAAAATTTGCCTGACTCTACCTCTAAATCAGCTAAAATAGTGCTGGTGTTGGCTGAAATATCTAAATGCTGGAATAATGAGTCTGAAACGGTATTACCAACCGTGTAAATTTTATCGGCATCAATGCCTTCTTTAGCCAAAATAGCATGTTGATTTGGACCTACGGCGAATAGAAACTCACTAATGTGATCCGTCATAATACGGTTAGTTTCTTCTGGCATGGTTCTATCATAACTACGCAAACCAGCTTCAATATGACCTACTTTAATGCCTAATTTAGAAGCAGCTAAAGCGCCAGCTAGCACGGTATTAGTATCTCCTTGCACTAGCACTACATCAGGCTTTTCTTCAATTAAAATAGGCTCCATTTTAATTAAAATATTACCCGTTTGGTTACTGTGCAAGCCTGAACCAACCCCTAAATTATAATGGGGTGCAGGTAATGCTAATTCTTTGAAGAAAATACTATCCATTTCTTCTGAATAATGTTGATTAGAATGGATGATAAAATAAGGTATGCCTCGTTTTTGACATTCACGAATAACGGGTGCCATTTTGATGATTTCGGGGCGAGTGCCGACGATAATCCCTATTTTCATTATTAAGTCCTTAAGGCTGGTTGATCGATAAATTTACAATAGTTACAGTGTACTGTGCTGAATTTTTTTTGCAGTAATTATTTGCATCATCCTTGACGTCTCTGGTCGAGGAGGTAATCTCTATTCTCTCAGCAATAAGTCTAGCACTGCTTGGGTTTTTTCTGTCATTAGCGCTATATCATTTTTTGACTCAACATTTAAACGCACCACAGGTTCGGTATTGCTACTGCGTAAATTAAAACGCCAAGTACCAAATTCCATACTGATGCCATCGGTTTTATCGATCACTTGTGCATCACTTTCATAGTAATCAAATACTCGGGCAATGGCAGCCTTGGGGTCGGCAATTTTATTATTGATTTCGCCCGACGATGGATAAGCTTGAATACGCGCCTTAACCAATGAAGATAAAGGTTTTTGGCGTAAGCAAACTAACTCAGCAATGAGTAGCCAAGGGATCATGCCACTATCACAATAGAAAAAGTCTCGAAAATAATGGTGAGCGCTCATTTCTCCGCCATATACAGCATCCTCACTACGCATGCGCTCTTTGATAAAGGCATGGCCGGTTTTACTTTGAATGGCCTGACCGCCCGCTTGTTCAACAATGTCGATAGTATTCCAAGTTAAGCGCGGATCATGGATAATTTTCTGTGCCTGAGCGTTAGCTTTATTATCGTTAGCATCGGTTATTTTACTTTTAGCTAAGAAATTTTCTGCCAACAAGCCAACAATATAATAGCCTTCAATAAACTCACCTTGCTCATCAAACAAGAAGCAGCGGTCAAAGTCGCCATCCCAAGCAATGCCCATGTCGGCATTATGCGCAATTACCGCATCTCGGGTGGCTGCTCGGTTCTCAACTAATAGCGGATTAGGTATACCATTGGGGAAATTGCCATCAGGATCATGATGAATTTTAATAAACTCAACTGGCACATTTAATTTTTTAAAAGCGCTTTCAATAACATCAAGCGCAGGACCTGCTGCGCCGTTACCGGCATTAACCACAAGCTTTAATGGCTTATCTGATAAAGAGCCTAATGGGGAGTCAAATAAAGAAAGGTTTTTAACGTCAATGTAGGTCAATAAATGTTCCGTATAGGCTTGGCTAATATCATGAGTTGATAGTTGACCTTTTTCAGTCACCTCAACAAACTCATTGCGCTCAGCGAGGGCTTTAATATCAAATAGCCCGGTATCGCCACTAATAGGTTTCGAGTTTTCTCGTACCAATTTCATGCCATTGTAATCAATAGGATTATGACTGGCCGTAACGACAATACCACCATCACAATTTAAATGACTGGTCGCGAAATAAATATGCTCGGTGCCGCACAAACCTAAATCAATAACATGGCTACCGCCGTCCATCAAACCATTAGCAAGTGCTAACTTCAATTCTTCACTCGTTAAACGAATATCGCCACCAACAACGACTTTTTTTGCCTTGGTATGCTGCGCAAAAGCTCGTCCTATGCGGTAAGCGATATCAGTATTTAACTCTTCACCAAGCTTGCCGCGAATGTCGTAGGCTTTAAAACAGGTTAGCTTTGTCATTATTTCACTCTCCCGTAACGGTCTTCAAAGCGAACGATGTCATCTTCACCTAAGTAACTGCCCGATTGCACTTCGATCATTTCAAGTGGTAACTTGCCCGGGTTTTCTAAAGCATGCACAACACCAATAGGGATGTAAGTGGATTGATTTTCACTTAAGAGGGTTGTTTCACCATCTAAGGTGACTTTGGCCGTACCAGAAACAATGATCCAATGTTCGGCTCTATGATGATGCATTTGTACGGACAGTTTAGCGCCCGGATTAACGGTAATGCGTTTAACTTGAAAACGTTCACCATTATCAACACTATCGTATTTGCCCCAAGGACGATAAACTTCACGATGCAATTTCGCTTCAGGTCTCTGCTGTGCTTTAAGCTCATTGACAATGTCTTTTACGTTTTGAACTTTGTCTTTATTAGCAATCAAGACGGCGTCAGGGGTGTCAATAACGACTAAGTTGTCAACACCCAGCGTGGTAATTAATTTATTTTGGCTATGGATATAGCTGTTGCTTGTATCATGGGCAATGACATCACCTTTGATGACATTTCGTTGTGCATCTTGCTGGCAAACTTCCCACAGGGCGGAATAAGAGCCAACATCACTCCAACCCGCATCAAGCGGTACAACGACAGCATCTTCGGTTTTTTCCATCACGGCATAATCAATAGATTCATCAGCACATTGTAAAAAAGCTTCGCTGTCAGGGCGGGTAAAATCTAAGTCTTTCTCAACTTTTGCCATCGCTTGCTGACAAGATTGTAAAATGTCGGGTCTAAATTTTTCTAGCTCTTCAAGGTAGCGACTGGCTTTAAATAAAAACATGCCGCTATTCCATAAATAATTGCCGGCATCTAAATAATTTTGTGCGGTTTCTGCATTGGGTTTTTCAACAAATTGCGCGACATCAAACACATCATCAGCTTGCTGAGCGCCTTGTTTAATATAGCCATATCCTGTTTCGGCATGACTAGGCACTATACCAAAAGTAACCAACTTACCCTGCTGTGCGGCAACAGTTGCTGTCGCTACGGCTTGATGAAATTTCTCGGTGTCTTTAATAACATGATCGGCGGCTAACACGAGTAATAGCGTTTCTTTATCGGCGGCAAGAGCATTTAAAGCGGCAAGGGCTACCGCAGGCGCTGTATTTCGCCCTTGCGGCTCTAACAATATGGTCGCTTGCTGGCAATTTACTTGCTTAACTTGCTCCGCCACTAAAAAGCGGTGATCTTCATTACAAATAAAGACTGGAGCTTGATGTTTGGCGGGTAAACGAGCCATGGTGTCTTGCAACATGCTAGTTTCATTGACCAAAGGTAGAAACTGTTTTGGAAATTGCGCGCGAGAAAGTGGCCAAAGACGTGTACCGCTGCCACCACACATAATTACTGGAGAAAGAGTTACCGGGGAAATAGTTACCGAAGGTGCTGTTGATTGACTCATTGATATTCCATTAAAAATAGATAGAAGCGTAATGGCACAATGATAAGCTAAGATAAGCGGTTTTGGAACCTTGAATGCATGTAAATTCAGGAGAATAGGCATCCTATATTATTTTATTGAACAGCTATTTTAATAAACTATTTAATAAACTATAAATGCTTAACAAATTCAGCCGTGATCGTTGCAACTTGTTTTTTGAATTCAACAGATGAAAAAGTGTGGTCGGCATGGGCTAAGCGATGTATTTCGTTATGGTCATTTCTCAACTTTTGCCATGTTTTACTGGCTTTAGTTTGCTGATCAAATTCACGCGCCGTTAAATCTTCACCACTTAAAATTAAACACACTTTACCATCGAATGATTGCAAGCCAGATAACATACGAGCCTGATAGCTGTTAATACTTTGCTCTTCAGCAATAAGGCTATCTTTAACAAAACCTTTAGCATCACGGGCACTCGCGGCGACATTGACTTTACCGCGGCATAGTTTTTTCCAAAAACCTTTAGACAACAAGCGCTGTAAATAATAATGCTTTACCATGGTTTTACCCATCGCTTGTTCACTACGCAGCCAAGGATTTAACAGTACTAAGCCATTAATTCGTTCATCTTGATAGGCATAGATTAACGCGGCAGAGGCGGCATCGCACAAGCCCCAAATCACCACCTTTTGTAAGTGTGGTTGCATTTTCAAAAAAGCATCAGTTGCTGCTTTAATGTCATCACCGATATGGTCAAACCCTTTTTTATCACCGTAACTATCACCCATGCCCGTACAATCAAAACGAAAAGAGCTAATACCTTGTGTGGCTAAAGTGCGAGATAACTGTACAAATTGTCTGTGACTGCCGACCCGATACTGAGGGCCGCCGACAACAATCAACACACCCGTGTTATTTTGCTTTAAGCCTAAATGAGATATTGCCAATAACTCTTGATTATTAACGGTAAAAGTCAGCGCTTGCTCGGTCATTTTACACATACCGCACGAAGTGTTAATTGTTCAAGTTCAGGTAAAGCAAATATCTCTGGTACTTGCCAAAATCGTGGACAATCAAAACAATGCATACTTGCTAAGGTCTCATCCCATGAAGCTGACAATCGTTTCGTTAATGGCGTTGGTTCTTTTACTGACAACTCAAACCAATGTAATGATGAAAGCGGTTGAAATTCCTGACTTATTTTCAGTGATTCAATTGCTTGTAGCATAGGTTTAGTTAATAGATAACCCGCCACTTCCGTATCATTTCCTTGAAGAACATGCTCACGCCAATTTGTTTTTTCGGCGCTGTTACTCATCATATTTTTGGCTTGTTTTATGCGTAAAAACTGGCTTAAAAACAGTTTTCCATTAGTAACCGGTTGCCATAATATTTGCTGGGTAATGGGTAATTGTTGGTGCAATGTCTTTTGATGGTTCAGCATTAATAAGGCACCAAAGCGCACCCCCCATAAGATAATATTACTAACACCCTGTTGTTGTATGAACTCGCCAGCTGCAATAATGTTTTCTAACCAAATATCGGTATTGGCTTGTTCAAATTCACCTTCACTGTCGCCTGTGCCGTAATAATCAAGCACAAAACAAGGCAAGTTTTCATCAGCAAAACATTGCGCTTGTTTAGCAACAACAGCCCGGGCTAAATTCATTTCCTCAGTAATTGACGGTAAACACAAAATGGCGCTATCGCCAGTAATGTCGCCAAACTGAGTGATAAATAATTGCCCTTGTTCGCTAGCAATAAAATGTCCCGTTAACATTTTTAATCCTATTTACTCAATGGATTCCAGCCTAAAACACTACTGGAATGACGTAGGTACTCATCATCAAAATCACAACAAAAGCTTAAGAAACTTTTTCACTAATAAAAGCCATTAGACTTGCTAAGGTTTCAAATACTTCGGCATTCACTTCATCGTCTTCAATGATGATGCCGTAGTTTTCCTCAACCATGGTTAGTACCGTTACAATAGCCATTGAATCAAATTCGGGGATGGCCCCTAATATTGCTGTATTTTCGTCCCAGCTATCCACTTCATCAAGTTGCAGTGCCGCTGTTAATATGGTTTTTATTTCTTGTTGTAATGACATGGTTAACCTTTATTTTTCCTTGATAATAGCGTTTTTATTTTTGCTGATAGCATATAACGTACTGCTAATAATGTCCCCAACAAGCTTCGTTCATTAAACACTTGCAAGGTAACACGCTGCCGTTTTTCATTCATCCAATCTTGCTTATAGGCTTCACCACCCATGCCAAATTCAATACAGCTAACCTTATCTTGCTCAATAACATGCTCTGACAACGCCATGGAAAGAATAGAACCAACAGAGTATTGCTGATATTGGGGGTCATAAGCCAGTTTAAAAATTGAAGCCGTTTGACACTGCACAAACCAAAGTTGCATTGCGACAGGTTTATCATCAATAAACAGTAAGCCCATTCTTAATTTATTGTGCTTTATCGCTTGTAAACAAACTTGTTTAATAAAAGTAAAACTATACTCATCCCCTTTCCAGCTGGCTTGATAAATAGCTTGATAAGCAGGGAAAAACTGCAGAAACTCAACCTCAGTGCTGACAATATGTGTATGATAGTTAGACGCTTTGGTTAGTTTTTTCTGTTTGCGTTTGATGGTGTTTTTTAATTTGCTTGGCCTTTGTTGGTAATAACTATTAAAATCGGCAATATTATCATGATACCAATTGTCAGCCTGTGCATAGGTTTTAGCATAGCTAAAATGGCTTGAGACGAGTTGAGATAAATCATCTGCTAATGGCCCTAAAAACATCTGCTGCCAGGTATTATTTTTTTTGATGTTGGCAAGTAGAGTTAAGAGCTGTGTTTGTACCTTTCCATCGTCGATTTTTTTTGTTGAAGCGCTATCCGTCATTAAAAAAGGCGCGGTGACGGCAGAATAAAAACTGGTGAGTGAGCGAATAATCGTTTGATTTTTTGATGTGCTTTCATGCACTAAAGGCCAAGCTATAAGCAACTTTTCTTGATGATTGTCGCTTAGCTCAAATAAACAGTGTACCTGCACCAGTGACTGCTCTGGCAACACATATTCAGCGGTAGCTCCTAGCCAAATAGGCGTGAGTTCGAAAAAAGCACTGTCAGCAATATTACCCTGATAGTCCTTTAAAAAGCTCGGTAAATTGATTTTTTTATAACTTAGCCCCATAAGTCGTCCATGCTATTAGCGCACCATTGGCTATATCTAGCGAGAGTTAAAGCGATAATGTTTTTAAGTATTCCTTAAATTCTGCACCGAGTTCACTATGGCGTAGTGCATATTCAACATTAGCTTTCATATAACCCATTTTTGAGCCACAATCGTGTGACTTACCTGTCATGTGGAAGGCTTCAACCGTTTCAAGTTTCATCAAACTAGCAATAGCATCCGTTAGTTGTATTTCGTTACCTGCCCCTGGCGGAGTAAATTCAAGTAAATCCCAAATCGGAGCCGACAACACATAGCGGCCGACAACCGCTAAATTTGAGGGGGCTTCATCAACAGGTGGTTTTTCAACCACTGCCGTCATCGCTTTAGACTCACCAGGCGTGATTGCATGTCCCTCACAATCAGCAACACCATAATTACTCACTTGCGCCATCTCAACAGGCTCGACCATTATTTGGCTATGACCAGTATCGTTAAAACGTTTCAGCATAGCAGATAAGTTTTCAGTTTTTGGCTGATAACTCGCATCATCCAAAATAACATCGGGTAGTATGACGGCAAAAGGCTGTTCGCCAATAATGGGACGGGCTTTCAAAACGGCATGTCCTAACCCTTTCGCTTCACCTTGGCGAACATGAATAATAGTGATGCCTTTAGGGCAAATGGCTTGAATTTCATCTAACAACTGACGTTTTACTCGGCTTTCTAACGTTGTTTCTAATTCAAATGATTTATCGAAATGGTTTTCAATGGCGTTTTTAGAAGAATGGGTAACCAGCACTATTTCTTTTATGCCAGCATTGACACACTCATTCACTATATATTGGATTAGAGGTTTATCAACGATAGGCAACATTTCTTTAGGAATGGCTTTAGTGGCGGGTAACATACGTGTGCCTAGACCTGCTACAGGAATTACCGCTTTAGTAATTGTACTTGTCATATCAATCTCATACTTATCAATTATTATTTTTTATAAAATGCTCGGTACCATTGCACAAAGTTATCAACCCCTTGCTCAACACTCATATTTGGACGATATGAAGTCGCCGCAAATAAATCTTCAACTTCAGCATAGGTTTGATAAACATCACCGGCTTGCATTGGCATCATGTTTTTGTTGGCCGTTAAGCCTAAAGAGCTTTCTAATGACTCAATAAAAGCCATCAATTTTACCGGGTTGCCGTTACCAATGTTAAACACGCGATAAGGCGCGGAACTTTGCGCTGAACTGCCCGACTCAACTTGCCAATCCGGATTTGATTGCGGGATCACGTTTTGAACACGAACAATGCCTTCAACGATATCATCAATGTAGGTGAAATCTCTGCGCATATCGCCATTGTTATACACATCAATAGCATCACCTTCAATAATCGCTTTAGTGAATTTAAACAACGCCATATCAGGTCGTCCCCACGGGCCATAAACCGTAAAGAACCTTAAGCCTGTCGTCGGGATACCATATAAATGAGCATAAGTATGAGACATTAACTCATTGGATTTTTTAGTGGCGGCATACAAAGAGATGGGATGATCAACACTGTCTGTTGTGGCAAAAGGTACTTTGCTATTCAAACCATAAACAGAGCTTGAAGAGGCATAAACCAAATGCTCAACATTATGATGACGACAACCTTCTAAAATAGTTAAGTGCCCCACCAAATTAGAGTCGGCATACGCCATCGGATTGTCAATAGAATAACGCACGCCAGCTTGAGCGGCTAAATGTATAACGCGATTAAATTTTTCTTGTGCAAATAACTGCGCAATACCGTCTCTGTCAGCTAAATCTAACTTAATAAAACGAAACAAGGGTAAATTGGCTAGTACATCTAATCGTGCCAGCTTTAAATTAACATCGTAATAATCATTAAGGTTATCGATACCTACGACCTCATGACCTTGCTCACACAAACGTTGAGCAACGTAAAAACCAATAAACCCGGCCGCACCTGTAACTAAAAATTTCACGTTTTTATCCTAATAACTATACTTTGTTAACACTTTCACCACGGCCAATACCATAGTAAGCAAAGCCTCGTTGTTTTAATAACGCTGGATCGTATAAGTTACGACCATCAACAATAACTTTATGTGATAAAGCCTTGGCAATCAGCTCAAAATCTGGCGCTCTAAACTGACTCCATTCAGTACAAACCACTAAGCAATCGGCACCACTTAAGGCCGACTCTTTAGTGCCCACTAAGGATAAATCGTCACGTACACCATAAATTCGTTGGCATTCTTCCATCGCTTCAGGATCATACGCCTGTACTTTAGCGCCCGCCTTCCATAAAGATTCCATTAACACCATAGCAGACGCTTCACGCATATCATCCGTTTGCGGTTTAAATGATAATCCCCAGACAGCAATCGTTTTACCCGACAAATCACCGTTAAAATAAGCACTGACGTTTTTAAATAATTTTTGCTTTTGTGTATAGTTCACGCTTTCAACCGCTTCTAAAAGTGCTGGCTTGTATTCAATACCATGAGCCGTACGCACTAAGGCTTGCACATCTTTAGGGAAACATGAACCGCCGTAACCACAGCCCGGGTAAATAAATTGATAGCCAATGCGAGAATCAGAGCCGATACCATGTCGAACTGCTTCAATATCAGCGCCTAATAACTCAGCTAAATTAGACATTTCATTCATAAATGAAATTTTAGTGGCTAACATACAATTGGCGGCATATTTAGTTAATTCAGCAGAGCGAACATCCATAAAGATCATGCGATCATGGTTACGGTTAAAGGGGGCATATAATTCACGCATAACATTACGCGAATTTTCATTATTGGTACCAATAACAATACGATCAGGCTTCATGCAGTCGCTAACTGCGGCGCCTTCTTTTAAAAATTCTGGGTTAGAGACAACGTCAAACTCAAGTTCAATATTACGTTCAGCTAATACTGAAGCCACTTTGGCTGATACTTTATCGGCAGTGCCTACCGGCACGGTAGATTTATCAATAATAACTTTTGGCGTAAGCATGTGCGTAGCAATAGTTTCAGCGACCGCCAGTACATATTTCAAATCTGCAGAGCCATCTTCATCCGGCGGAGTGCCTACCGCGATAAATTGTACATCACCATGGTTAACACCCTCAGCAGCGTCAGTGGTAAAGCTTAACTGGCCACTTTTATAATTTTCTTGCACCAAAGGGGTCAAACCTGGCTCATAAATAGGGATATTACCTTTTTTTAACTCGGCAACTTTAGCTGCATCAATGTCGACACAAACAACATTATGACCAACAGAAGCTAAAACAGCTGCTTGTACTAAGCCTACATAGCCGATACCAAATACTGTAACCTTCATTTCTAATCCTTTTAAACTATTTAGTTTATAATCGCTTCACTACGTTTTAGCACCTTTGCTACTTAAGAAATGATACTATCACTAATCCAGACACTATCTTAATAAACATTTCTGCAAAGAACAAAAATATCACTATATTATCCATAGTTTATATGTTGCTAGCTATTAAATTAAATTATTCAGTTAAAGAGCGCTAACGATGACAAGCTTAAACATTGATAAAAAGCACATATTGCTACTTTTATTCACTATATTTATCAGCCATGCCTCCGCTAAAAACAACGATGCATATATAGTAAATGAGATAGCAAATGATAAACCAGTTTTACAACGTATTTTTGAGCAGTGTAGTAAACACAATAATTGCCCTAGTTATTTCAAAGCCTCTTCAAACAATAGGTTTGATATTGTTCAGCCTCTTAATACCGATAAAGCTCAGGTTATCATACCGTTTAAATCACAACTGACTAACGCGACTCCTTTAAGAAACCCTATAATAAACTCTTTTCCCACCAAGCATTTACTCACTCAATTTAATGTCAAGGAATCTGCCGGTGTTGACCATCATAATTATCCTGTATCAATGGTCATGCCACTTGAATATGGAAAATATAGTGACACTGATTCTTTCTACATTTTAAATGCAAAAGGTTTTATCGTTCCTGCTCAATTTGAGGTCTTAAATCGCTGGTGGGGGAAAGATAATTCAATTCGACATATATTAGTGCACTTTAACGCAGCAACTAAAGCTTTCGTTACAACTGAGCCTAATTCTGGCATCTCTGAATATGCTTTATATTCTACTGAAGTAGTAGTAGATAAAGCTAACATAAGCTTAAAAAACTTACTTCCCAAAAACCCCACCACAGTCAACTCAGACACAAAAACCATAACCCTGAGTAACGATATTATTACTATAAAAATAAATAAGCATCCATTTGAAATTATCACCCCCGCAGGTCGGTTAACGTCTATCTTTCAAAGAGAAAATAACACCATAGATTATTCATTCAATCATGAAAACATTACTTTTGAAGTTGAAGAATATGGCCCTATGCGCTCTATTGTAAAAGTATCGTCTTTAACACAATACCATACCCCAACTAATATTAAACATGGCTGGGCTCTTAGAATATATACCTATGCAGACTCTTCATTAGTAAAAATAGACTTTCAACTACAAAATTCAGCACTGAATACCGCTATTTCGGCACCACTATATTTCAAGAGTCATACACTGAGCTTGGATAACTTTCACAGCAAAAAAACACAACAAGTTAGAGCGGATATTATTCCCAAAGAAAATATTGAGCAATTACCCTTAGGTGTCATTCAAGGAGATAATGCTACGGTAATATTGCGTAATTTTTGGCAAACATTCCCAAATGGAATATCAACCAACAGCAATGGGCAATTGAAAGTAGAATTATGGCCATCATGGTCTAAACAATTCTTTGATGATCGTTTTGTTAAACCAAATATTTATTGGCTGGACGATATGAAACAAGTCTACAAAGAAATGTTGTTTGATTTTTCGCCTGTTCAAACAAATAAAAAAGCAAGGCAATTAGCGAAAACATTTCAACACCCACCTGTGCCTGTAATACCACAACATTATTATGCCAAGACTAAAGCAACTTTAGCATTTGGCGGAGTATTCCCACAATCGCCAATCATTAGCAATAAAGCAAGAACGCCTAACTATTCACCTAAAGATTACCATTTTGGTCATCGTATCATTCATAAATTTGGCATGGATAATTACGGGCTCGACTTGAATAGAAAACATAAAACAAACGGTACCGGTGGCTGGGCATATTCAAAACAACATTTTTTTGTTAGTGGTAATCCTATGCATTATTACGATGCTCAAAATTTCGCTCAAGCTGAGTTGAATATTAGGCCACAGTGGCTATCAGGATATAAAGATGAATTACACTTTAACTTACTCACTCCATCAACAAACCCTTATGGCGGTAAAACATGGCGGCAATTTAAGGGACATAAAGCGCCAACCACGACAAGGAAATACATCAAAGCTACTACCTTGACTGCCCGCCCAAGAGATGATCAACACGCTTGGTTCTACCATATTGAACATGCCTATCTGATGTCTGGTAATAAATGGATAAAAGATTGGTATCAGTTCATGAGTGAATTTAAAAAAATATATTTAGCCGAAAAAGATCCCTTTACCGCTAAAAGTCTACGCGCGGAAGGACAAGCACTTACTATTGCTGTTGCTGCTTACAAATATACAGGCAATGTTACTTTAAAACCGTATTTAGAAAGTTATATACCTAACATTCACAACAAATACTTGTTACAGCCACATAAGATAAAAGGAGTAAAAAATAAAATATCAGCTTTTCAAGTAGGCTATTTGCTACGCTCATTTGTTGACCTCTATACTGAGTTCCGAGACAACGATAAAATATTAGAGACGTTTAAGTATTACGTTGAATGGAATTATTCATACGGGAATTTTAGTTATTATCGCTCACCAACTGATAAGAGCGTAGCACAAAAAGCATCCTGTACCGCGTTAACTCTAGTGGATCCTGTAATTTGGTATGCTATAAAAACCAAAAACATGCAATATGCAGAACACGCAAGGGAATTTGTTGAATCAGGTATTGGCGGAGTAAAACCATGTGGACAATGGACAGATTGGATTGGTCAGTTTGAAAGTCCAATGTATCACTACTATTTACAAAACAATTTCGAGTCAAAGAACCTAAATTAAAGGGCACGGATTCATAAACTGACATATTTCTTTAGGAAAGCTGGGATACTCTGATAGAGCAGCTTCAGATCGAGATTGGTAAAATGAATTATTTTTGTATTGTTGATTTGAGTTAGTATTCACGACAATATTACCCTCTATTATGGGTGTCATGTCAACTTCAGCAGTAACTAACAAAGTATTTTTTTTAATTCGTTCTAGTAAGATTATATTATTAGTTATATTTATCTCATTTTTCTCATATCTAACTCCCTCCATACCAAACGCTATAGCTTGACCATTAACTGAAAGTGGACCTTGATGTAAAAGTGAACGTTCAACCGATAACACCCCACCATTTGGTATATCAATTAACCGACTATCATCTGATGATAATGACGTAATAAGGCTATTGCTGATAAACGTTTTTTCTGCTCTATTTTTAATCGCATGACCTTCACTTTTAGTCGCAATAAATAAACTATTATTTATATATAAATTTGCAGTACTGCTATATACACCATGAGCTTTACCGTTCTTCCCTAATAACTCAAAACGACTATCAAAAATATAAATATTACCAGGTCTCTTTGATTTTTCTAAAATACCGTTTTCACTATGATGAAAATAAACATGATCTAGTGTAATGTTTTTTCCTTCTTGACGAATACAAGCACCATTTTTATCTTTCACCGCAATAAAGCGACACTCAATATTCTTAATTGTTAAGTTTTCCCCCTTGCTAACAACAAAAGCTTTACCATCGTACGCTGACTTTTCAAAAACAACATGACCGTAACCAATAATAGTTATATTATCTTCATTAATCTTAAAAGGTTTAGTATAAATACCATCATATATTTGTAACTCATCTCCAGATTTCAAAGATTTGACTGCTAACTTCAAGGAACTAAAACTAACCCCATTAACTTGCACCGTTTGTTTTTTATTACTTAAGTTAGGTTTAGGTTGCCAAGGAAAAAACACCTTATCAATTTGCTCTTCAATGGATAACGTAATTAACTTTGAATAGTTATCAATTTCCAGTTGTGCTGATTTACTATAATAGTAATTCATTGGCATGGATACTAACTTACCAAACAGTCGAGGTTGCCATATAATAATTATCAACAGCAATAGATGAGACGCTACTCCAACGTAAACAAAATAATTGACTAATTTAGTTTTCATAAGTTACTTATGCTCAATAGCAAATTTATATTGTAGTTCGGTATTGTTTAGATTCATTTTATCTTTACAAAACCGCGTGGATAAAAAAGCGCCAATATAAGCTTTGTTAGTTTTATTACCACAAAAATCTACACTAAACTCTTGCGTTCTATCAGTATCAACATAATGATAATTTTTTCTCCAAGTAAAATCTCCATTTGCAGGTGCTTTAAACAACTCATTTAGAGGTTCACTTGCCCTTAGCCAGGAACGAGATAGAACAATATTGTCCGAGTTTTGAAGAATAACTCCGCCATTTCTTTCTTCAATTTTTCCTGACAAAACATTGTGCAATAACTTAGCAGTCCCCTCCTTAAAACGAACATCAATCCCCATTGTATTGTACAAAATATTATTATGAACTATCGTATTCTTTGCTTTATTTAAGTAAATCCCTACATCATGGGGACAGTTCATAATAATATTATTACGAATAACGCCTCCAGAATGTTCATATTCATGGCCATTTCTATGCCACTTAACCGGAGAGCCTCCACCACCTAAAGATAAACCAATTGCAACAGATTCTGATTTCAAGTTCGCATTACACATGATCAAATTACTAGAGAAAATACCTTTATTTGATCCCCCTTTGAAGAAAGCACCATAGCTAATTTTATTCCCCTTGGCTTTGACAAAATCAAAAATAAAATTTTCAGATACTTGCCAGCGATCAGCATGCATTAAATCAATAGGTGTTACGGGATTTTTTGTTTGACGGGCTGTTGTATTGAAAAAAGTATTATGTATGATCCGACCCTGATCTGGATATACACCTTTTAAACCGTTTACTTTTATAGCGGCGTTGAAGTCTTGAAATATATTATTAGAAAACATGACATTACCCCCTTCTCCTACAACATGAAAGGCATGTTCACAACTTGAATGTTTTTTGCAACTCCCCTTAAAATGCAAGTTGTGAAATTGCCAGTAAGGCTTGTCTACAACAATTCCCTCTCCTTGAAGTTCAATTACTGCATCGCCTAGCGTTTTCGAAAATACAATGTTCGGGGAAGATTCCAAACCTTTGCCATCTATATGTACGCGCGATTTATTTATTTTATATAAACCTGGCAACAATTCGATGAATTGACCAGCTTGTGCACTAACTAAAGCAGAGATTAAACCTGAACTAGTGCTTACTTGAATAATAGTATTATATTTTTCTATAACTTTAGTTTCACCCACATTCGCACCAACTCCTTGCCACTTTAGCGGATCAATCAAATATCCATACTCCACATCCTCTTTCAATAACATTAATGGTTTTAAAATTGAGGCTGTTAATATGGCTATAGATGGATAATTTTTCTCCATATTTTCTTGTGTTTTTTGTGCAAATACAGGGAGTGGAAGCGGGCTCGATATAATATAATTGCATACTTGAAAAATCGCAGTAAAGAATGCTAAGTGAATACCAACACCTACTAATAAAAAATACCACTTCAACTTACTATTTTTAAGGGTAATCAAATGCATATTTCCACGAGTTTTTGACAAATTCACATATTTCATTCGTTGAGATCAAAACACTAAAAAGCATGCTGATACAAACAGATCCTAATAAAACTAATTCAATCCTAGCAAGCCTACTTTAATCTTCTGATTTTTCTGAATATATGCGAATAATCCTTAACAAATAAAATATGCAAAACAGTTGCGATCATTAATTTATTACGATCCATTACAAGGTGAATATTATCTTTATTCTTTATCGATAAATAACTTTTCACATCAAACCAACGCGTATTAAGGCTGATTTTTCTTGTCGTTGACCATTGGTTTGAAAGCCCTTCAGGTAACTCTACAGGGCAAGGTATATGTTCGGGGTACGTCTGCCACGGCACACTTCTTGAACTTGCAGGGAAGAAATCAAACCATTTGCAATATACACGGTGATAAAGCATTTCTCGAATTGGGGTCGAGTATGTTTTTTCTAAAAAATTCGCATCAAAGAACGGTAATAAGAACTCAATTTCATGCTCACATATCGTCTCAAAATGGTGTTGCAAATGCCTTTTCTGATCATTGTTCATTAAAAAATAATATATTGCTTTACCTGGATCCTCCTTATTTTCAACAAATTCTTTTCTAATACCGTCAATAAATCTGCTCATCGCATCTTTACGTTGAGTACGAAGTAAAATATTTTCTGGGATATTGGATTTGGTTTTGTGAATAAAATATTTAATAGCTGTATCAATTTCATTATTTTCTAATAGAGTTATCATTTTATCATCAAGATAAACACAGCCAACACCAACACTACCTCCGTCACCTGACCAAACTTTTTTAATCCTGCCTAAATCTTTTTCATAAATCCCATCAGCGATAAGCTGCCCCCAATTAGGATAAGCTAGTTCCTTAAAAGTTTTTTCATGAAAATGTATCCCTGCTTTTTCAGCGAAAAGCTTTGCGCATTCACCATCTAGTGAACGTTCTGTGGCGAAATTAAATGTATGTAATTCATCAAAACTTTCATTTAATTGTGCTGTAATGGCTCTAGAATCCATTCCTCCACTTAAAAATGCCACTGCCTTTTCTTTTCCTTCACTCCTTAATGCAATCGCTTCTTTAAATTCCTTATACATATTAGGTATATCTATATTTTTATCTACTGAAACATTACTCCAATCCCAATACGTCTGGAATTCTAGTCCTCTTTCATTGAGTGAAATAATTTCCCCTTGATTTAAACGCTTTATATTCTTATATATCGTTTTATTTGCTAAGCAATAGCCAAAAGCCATAGTTTCAAGAACACCTAACTCATCATATTCAAGAGAAATTAGCGTAGTTTGTTGGATTACAGACATTAATGATGAAAAAATCAATACATCATTGTTAATGCTATAAAAAATAGGTCTGATCCCTGATTTATCCGTATATATGTAAACACTGTTCGTTACTTTATTTATAGAAATTCCAGCAAAAACTCCCCTAGATTTCATAAGTAAAGCAAGTAGTAATTCTTCGTTCGAGGCTGAATTTAACAGGTTTAGATCGGCACTAACATCGTCGCTAACCTCTCTCACAACAGGATCGCCAGCGATGATAGTAATAATATCATCGTTTTCGTCATACTGGCTGCTATGTGCTCCAATATCAATTGACATTACAACGACATTGCCTACATTGATTTTGGTCGTAATCTGCTTTTCTGTGCATTGATCAACAAATTTTTTTTCTAAGTCTAAGCCTTCTCGTTCAACATTCTGACCAGACAAGCCAACTACACCACAAAAAACAGACATTTATCCTCCCTATAACATTTAAAACTTCTACCAGTTTAAAACTATATTAAAATACTTTATTACGAAGACTTAATAACCCTTACTTTTTCAAAAATGATAATAAGGGTAATATATAACGCTTTTTCCCGAACATAAGTAAAAGAGTTATGTACAATGAAGCGCCAATAAATACTTTCACTAAAATTTCTACGAATGAATTTATAAAAATATCTAGCGTCGGGAAAAAGCTAACAGCAAGCCACATTATTGAAGCAAAAATTAACGGTATAACCACATTGATTATATAGTGATTAATATCAATCTTTAATTGTTTTGCTACATTAAACACAACCACGAAAAAATAAATAAAGAAAGCGGATACCCAACCAATAGCTGTTCCAACAATGCCAGCGTTACTACCTATGAGTAGGCCAAGTGAAATCAAAAAAATACCTACAACTAAGTTTTTAGAGTTTATTTTAGGCTTCCCTATACCTTGAAACATTGCTTGGCATGAAAGGACTTGAACCCTAAAAGGTACAATAAAAGCAAATATTTGCATCGGCACGATTGAATCAAGCCACTTTTCTCCAAAAAATAAAGGAACAAATAATGGCGCTAATGCTGCGATTCCAAAAAACACAGGAAAAGAGACTAAAGCTAGCAACTTACTAGTTAATAAAAAGTAATATCTAACTTTGTCCACCTCATTACTTACTTTAGCGTATGCAGAAAAGCTAATTTGATTAATAATAGAAGCAACTTTTATTAAGGGTAAAGCAGCTATCTGTAATGCAACAGAATAAACGCCAAGTGCAACTACACCTAAAACACGCCCAACAATAATAACATCCAGTTTATTAAAAATAACCCATAAAACCCGGCTTATAACGGTATATATACTAAAGCTCGAAACGTTTTTAATTTCTTCTAGTCGGGTAGTGAGACCATAAGGTATTTTAGTTTTAATATTGAGCATTATCGCCTTAACAATATTAGCTCCAAGGGTTCCATATACAAGAGCCCAGTATCCCATTCCATTATAAGCGCAAAGAAATGTAATGATTGCATTTGTCACACCCACAATACCATCTATAACTGCAATACTTTTAAAGTCCATATCAAGTCTAAGTTTCCCTAAAGGAACGATAAAAAAACTTGAAATAGGTAGCTGAAGCGCAACGACTCTTAATACTGTAGTTAAATTATCTACATTAAAAAAACTAGCTACTAACGGTGAAGTAACCCAAATAATTAAATAAAAAAATACGTTAAGTAGTATGGATACAGTAAACACTTCCTTCAAAAATTTTGGGGTAAGCTCTTTATATCTCACGATTGAATCTGCTAACCCTCCTTCACTTAAAACAAAAGAAAAAGATATGATTGCAATACAAATTTCTATAATTCCGTAATCATTAGGCGTCAAGAAACGAATAACAAAAAAAGTACTCAGCCAAGTAAACAACTGCGTCACTAACTTCCCAAGACTTGACCAAGCAAGACCACGCTTAACATCTTGCTTTAATGCACTACTCATATTAATAACTCTGTTTAAAAGACATACTTATGCTTGATTAATTGATTTATCGGCACAGCTCAACTTTTTATATAAAGTGGAGCACACCTCTTCAATTGAGGGGTTAATGTTAGTTAGTTCAGACTTGCTGCCAACATTAGAAAAGGTATCTTTACCAAGATCTTTCGAAGGAAATTTAAAGCCATGATACGTTAAAATGTTTTGAAAGTACCCAGGGACATCATTTAATAAATCTTCATAGGACCACAATAAAACTTTTTGATGGTTATCCAAATTTTGCTGGAAATATAAACTATTTCTTGCATACCAAAACAAACAACTGCACTCTAAACCAGATAAAGTCTTCGTATATAATGACTTTATAGTATCGCGCGTTTCTTCACTTAAATTTTGACATCGCCAATTTGAATCATCTCCCGCGATTATGGCCTGTAAGTTCCCATGACCCGCTGTTTTATTGAATTTTAATGCATCTGATTTTGCTACGTCAATAAAGTGTCTATATACCCACAAAACACTTGATGATGGAATAGAGTCTAATAACTGTAAAGCGTTCTGACTCTCAACTAATGGTTTCATAACAATTAAAGGGGCATGTGTGTTATCCAATTTCCTTAACACTGACTTAATCGAATTCAATCGTATTCTGTCAATATCATCATCTGACAACTCACTAAACTCTCCATACACACGACTATAAGGTAACTTATTAAAGATATTCGATATTAACGTTGTACCAGAACGTTGGCACCCCATAATCATTATGCTGTGTTGATAGCCTTTGGGATACTTCACCTTTTGAATCATAGGCTTGATTAATTTATCAAATCGACTGGTTGACTCTATTATTTTTTTTGACACAGAAACAATCCTTTAATATTCGTATTGGTTAGACATTATTAATCACGACAAGAAACTATTTTATTAAGAAGTTTGTCTAACTCTAGTGTTTTTGCATAACGAGAAAAAGAACTAATGTCCTCTGATGCTGATTGCTCACTTTCTACCATATTCATGATAATCTTCTTTAAATCTTCTGAATTATCTGCACTAAATCCAGTTGACATCTTTTTTAACAAGCTTTCCGTTGCACCATTTTTACCTGTCAAAGCAACGATAGGCTTCCCAGTTCGTATATATTCATATGCCTTACTAGGAATTTGATTATTAAACAACGTACCTTGCAGTATTAATAAACTATCAGCCTGCATCATCTCAACCAAAGAACTTTTATATGGTATATTCGGTGCAAAAGTGATTAATTCATCAATATTAAGTTCTGAAATATTTCCATTGTGTTTTTCAGTACAGACCCCTCCCCTAAAGATTAGTGAGAAGTTTTTAGATGAAATCACTCCTTCTTTTTTTAATTCACTTAACGCTACAAATAACTTATACGGATCTCGTCCATCAGAATATATTGAACCACTATGAAGTAAAATAAATTTACCCTTTTCATTTTTTTCTATGACTGGTAGCCCTACAAAATTTGCTTCATCAAAACCATTTTCAATGACATTAAATTTCGACAACAATTCATCTGGATAAAGTTTCTGGTACATTTGTACAGCTTTCTCCGTGGTAAAAATCGCCTTAGATGAGTGCTCTATGGCTTTCTTTTCAATCCACTTAGCAACGGAGCTATAACGCTTTACAGTTGGATCATAACGACATTGCAAGGGGTCTCTAAAATCAGAAACCCAAGGTATGCGACTGAATTTATGCAATTTATACCCTATATAGTGCGCGGTAGAAACTGGATAAGTTGACCATATAACCGATGGATTATACTTTTTAATGAGTGATTTCCCCATAGGAATCGCTTTAAGGGCCCAGCTCCACCACCTATCAGGAACTTTACTCCAACCGAAATATTTTCCTTTATAGGCAAAATCCACTGACGAATCATACGAGTGACAGCGATATACATTTATTTTATCGGGGATATTTTGTTTATCCACATTTCGATAAACATTTTCATTTACAGTTAAAACTACTATTTCCCACCCTAAATCAGCTAAATATTCAGCAAATTTCAACGTTCTTTGTACACCTGCGCTCTGACAAGGAGGAAAATCAAGCGCTACCATTAGGATAGTTTTGTTAGAATATTCTACTTCAATATTTTTTTTCATGAATTAACTCATATAACTCAACATTATACGCATACAAAATTTAAACTCGGATTTATCAGATAAACTTATTCGCTTTAATGAAAACAAATCCCTATTTGAGCTACAGCCCCACTCAGTGGAAAAAGCAGCGACAAATTCACATTTTTTTGCTTGTTGTTGATGCACTTTATTAAAATCTTTGCTTGGCTTACCATTTGGATAAGCTAAAAAATTCACCTGCTCACCGATAATATTTTCTAGTGCTTGTTTAGACACTAGCATTTCTTGTTCGGCAACTTCATCTGATTCACATGCTAATATCGGGTGATTAACAGTATGAGCTCCTATACACATGTTAGCTCTATGCAAAGTAACAATATGCTCTTTACTTAGAAATTGCTGCTCACATCTTGAAGATCCTGTTTGCATTAATAGCTCATCTATCAATACATTCCGCTGTTTTATTGACGCATATTTAATTTTTTTAATGATATCAGCTATTGCAATAAGCTTTTCATTATAAGTAGTTAAAGAAATTTTCTGATTTTCAAACTCGATATGCGTCATTGAATTGGGCACAGACATAATTGATGACGAAACGAGTTCATCCCATAAAAACCCATCATCTATTCCCGCAGTTGCAATAAAAAAACTAGCCAGCAATCCATGCTTTTGTAGCAAGGGGAATATCGTCGTATAACTATCAACATAGCCATCATCTATTGAGATTACAATTGCCCTTTCTGGCAAATTCCCTGTAACCATTAAGTGAAATGCTTCATTTAAGTCCATTACCGTAAAGTGACGCTTTAACCAGACTAAATGCTGCTCAAATAACTCGACATCAAGTGAGAGTAAATTATGCATTGAGTTAACATCACTGACTTGGTGGTACGTCAACACCGCCAACTTGTTGTTTTTTGTGAACTTTGAAGCAACTTTCATCGCGTTCGATAGTATAATATCCCTAATCATACTCTACACCTGCATGTCATTGTTACGCTGTTGTTTAAGCATAATTAATCTTAAACAGTGAGACAGTGCAAACAACGCAAAAGATAAATCAAAATATGGCAGGCTTAACGCAGCCCCTCCAATACAATAGGCAAGAATTGTTACTTGTAACATTTTTGCTAAATCGACCATCCATATATCTTCACTATGTTTAATTACACTTTTTAAATTTTTCAGGCTATACCAAAGAGTTCCTAAAAAGATTAAAAGTCCCACCAGCCCCATATCACCCAGCACTTGAAAATATATGCTATGAGCCGCCTTGGCTGCTGGTGAAACATATTCACCAGTATCTATTAAGAAATTAAGAGTATAGAAATCAGGTTCATAAAGTTTCCACACCATAGGGTTTTGGCCTGCTTTAAATCCTGCACCAAATACGGGGTTATCTCCAGCCATCAAAATAGCCTGTTTCCATGCCGTTAGTCGCCCAAGGAAAGAATTATCATCGCTCATTTCACTAATAGTAGACATTCTATCCACCCATTTATCCGGCGCAAAGTGGTTCGCAGTAATTAAAGTTAGTGTTAATAACGTCATTACTATCATCTTTTTCTTGCTTTTGATAAAAAAGTAACCTCCGACTACCATTAGCCCTAGCAAACCTCCCCGAGAAAAAGAGCCTATAATCGCAACAATATTCAGGAGCACTGCACTAGCTAACCCTAATCTCACTATTGTGAGCTTCGATTGAGAAAATAAAAACAATAAAATAGGGAGTGTCATGTTTAAAGCTAAAGCTAATTCATTTCGATCACTAAGCCGGCTCCCTGAGATTCCTTTTAGAACGTGTCCTCCGCCACTAACAATATATTTAACGCCTTCACCTGCACCATAAAAAGATGCCGATAAGACAATAGCCCATAAAAAAGTATTTATATGATGTTTACTAGTTAGAGTCATCGTACATACGAAATAAAATATCATTATTTTTATAAATAAATTCCACTCATGCCAAACAATATCGGGATTTGATATAGTGAGAACAGCAGATACAGTCCCCCAAATTGATAGAATAAAAACTAAAACTGATAATGCTGATAATTCATATTTTGCTTTCTCTTTTTGAAAAAAATACGCAAGAATAGTAGCCAGAGCAATAAATAGATTAAAACGTATAGAGTTTGCAAACCCCCATACCCACCCTTTAGGGTAAAACATCGCACTCCAAATCCATAATGAAGCTCCGATATATGGCCTTTTAAATATATAAAATAAAAGAATAGGGAATACGAGAGCAATTAATACATCACGCATTTAGTTATCACCTTTATCGTTACGAGCCGCCCAATAGCACAAATAAACAATAGCGATCATATTAACTAAAAAAAGTAGATTATCTATCATTTCAACTCCTAAACCTTATCGTGCAGAACCTTGATATTCATTCAGATAATTTTTACCTGAAGCTGTATTTTCTATTACGGCTGTAATGTCAGCTATTTCTTCTCTACTTAATTCATCTTTCCACTTTTGTGAAGCCACTAATGGATCTTTATTGATAGCATAAAAATCATCGTTTGAATGACTTGTTGTCTCACTAATATATTCTTTAATTTGTTCATCAAAAGATAAGCCGTAAAATGAACATATCTTTTCGTAGTATTCTGTTGGGTTAGCACAAATATCTTCATACTTTATCACTAAACAATTAGCTAAATTTTTAGTTTGTTGTTCTGTATCTTCAATAAACATAAGCCAACGCCATGCCATTCTTTGTGCTATCGACATTGCTTTGAGTTTTTCAATGGTGATATTGTTTTTTTGCGCAAACTCTCCTTTTATCAGCTCTTCAAACAGTCCCCAGTTTTCATAAATAGGGGTCGATGAACTATATTTATTTTTCGCTAGACCGCGCTTAACTGAAGCATATATCGCACAAGGGTGACGTAAGAGAATCACAAACTTGGAATCAGGGCAGTTCGCCGCTAAGGAAGTTGCTCTTCCCATAGATTCAATTGATTTCCAAAACAATGTTGATCGATTTAACTCACCAAAAACAGGCATTTTCTTTTCAAAAAGCTTTAATCCAGCTTTTTCAGTCGCTTTTTGACCATACACTGCGAGTTTCTGTAATTTATTTTGTAATACGTTTCTATAATTCTTATCAAACAAAGGTAACTTGCCAATACAGCGGGAGTGCCTTTCATTTGCTAAGCCTGCCATAAAACTCGCAATACTCTCTTTATACTGTACTTCATCTCTTTTATTGATAACAATTGGGCTAGCTATTTTTTTAACTGTATCTGGCTCATGTAAATATAAAACATCTGGATGACTATCAATGGCTTTGGCTACCCATGTAGTACCTGATCTTGGCATGCCTATTAAAGCGATAGAAGGCTTCATAATCGACTCCCTTTGTTATACATATACTTACTTCTCCATTGTGTTAGAGGTCTGTTAAGGTGTTTTTCCAACTCAGATACATCACCCTCTAAAGTGCGCCACAGCACCCTTTTTTCCGCTAAAGAAAGCTTCACTTTAATGGGAAGCCATCTCGCCAGTTTATAAGACATAGGTAACTTAGCGATAAGATTAATGAGCCCTTTTAACAATGGACTATTCATTTTCAATGACGCATCGGATACATTCTTAGGCGAAAAATCTATATTAGCAGCCTGATCATGTGCTAAAGATAAAAACGCCAGCACTTCGGCGAGTATTTTTTGTGGGTTTTTCGTATACTCTTCAAAAATAATGACTTTAATTTGTTGTTCAGGCACTGTTTTCTTGATGTGCTCTAGCTGCCTGTTATACTCTGAACGCTCGAAAAAACATGGGTGCTGGCCAAGTGATGACATCATATCTCTTGTCACTCTACCATTCCTTAACCTATGATTAAAATGAGATTCAATACGAGCTACGGGATCTCTTACGAGGTATATCAACTTAATATTTGGGTTGTGTTCATACAAGGATGCAATAGCATCAGGGTATTCATCACAAAAAGTATAGGTAGTAGACGCTTCTCCCAATAACTGTCCCGGAGCATCACTATATAGCGCTAAATATTTATCAATGTTGTTTTGCCAGTTTTTATCTTTACTGAAAAAGTGCGGCTCTTTCTCTGTACAAAAACAAATGCTATCTAATTGGTTTAATTGTCCTGCTAAGCTTGTTGTGCCACTTTTCTGAGCACCCACAATAACAAAATCGACCTGCTTATTACTCATATTAATGGTTTCCATATAATACGGTGAAATGCTTTACAATACGCTTCGCATTATTATCCCAAGTTAACTGATTATCATAAATACTTTGCTTTGCATTCTGCTCTACCTTTAACCTTAGCGCTTTATCATCGACTAATTGCCTAATTTTTTCACATAGGCTGTCAATATTATCTTCTTCAAATAATAGTGCATTTTCCCCATCGACTAGTAACTCTTTAATATTTGCGGTATCTGGTGCCACAATGGCTTTGCCTTTTGCCATATACTCTAACATTTTCAATGGTGATGCATAGGGAACTACCGAAGGCTGTAAGGCGATGTTAATAATTTCTAACCATTTAGGCATCTCGCTTCTAGGCACTAACCCCGTAAAGTGAAACCTATCTTTAACATTTAAAGTTGAAGCTTGCTCAATTAATTCACCTCTAACAGGTCCTTCTCCTACCACCACAAAAAAGAGGTGTTCATAACCAGGCTGAGCAATGAGATCAATCACTTTATTTAAGCCATGCCATTCTCGACAAAAGCCAACAAAACCAAGCACCAGTTTGTTACCGGTATTTAATTCAGGTTTTACCACTTCTTTATTAATGAATTCATCAACATTAATACCATTAGCTATAACATCAATTTTTGATTCTTCCACACCTACATTGCGTATATAGTCTGCTAAAACATCCGTAACGGGCAAAACTTTATCGGCATTTTTCCAGCAGTAACGCTGACTCCATCGAGCCAGCCGCTTTAAAGATAAACCACTATATTTTGACCTTTCTTCAAGTAGAGGAGCATTAACTTCTAAAATAATTTTTTTATTAAATAGTTTTGCTGCCCACATACCTGAAGGGAGAAACAAGTTATACCTTTCATAAATACAATCTGGTTTCTCTTTAATTATCGCGATACACAATTTTATAAAGTCATAAAAGCAATAGCCAAATTCTAATAACTCGGACGCAAATTGCGGCAGCAAGCTGCGTAAACTTGAAACCCAGCCACCATCACTACCAAAATCTTTGTTTTCGGCAATAGCGGGAGCTACAATAATAATGTCATGTCCGTGAGCACGTAATGATTTAATAATTTCTTCTACATGAACATATTGTCCATCTTTAGAAGCAATACGGTGATGATATAAAATTTTCATTATTCGTTTATTATCCGCTTAAAAATATTGTACTGACCTAAAGAGGTTGAGTGCCAATCAAATTGCTCTGCATATTGTCGAGTCACTTCTCTGCTCGGAGGGTTTGCAAGTAAAGAGCTAATCCCTGTCGCAATAGATTGAGCATTACGCTCAACTAAAACCCCAGCCTCTTCAGAGGCAACAACTTCAGGCGTTCCCCAAACGTTCGTTGCCACAACAGGGGTACCAGACGCCATAGACTCTAATAAAACATTTGCCCAACCCTCTCGGCTAGAGGCTAATACCGTTATATCTGCAGCCCTAAACCATTTATTCAACTCTGTTTGTGATAAAGCACCTAAAAAAAGCACCTTGTCTTCTAAGCCTAGGTTTTTAACTTGTTCTTGCAGTTTTTGTTTATCTGGGCCATTACCGGCAATGGCGAGCGTAACATTACCGAGTGATTTAATGGCATCAATAACTAAATAGTGCCCTTTTCGCTCTATTAACCAGCCAACTGACATAACTAACTTATTGTCAATTTGTAGTTCAGATTTCAATGTTTGCTGCTGCTCTTTTGATGAGGAATTAAATAGCTCAAGATCTACACCATTTCTAAGCACTGTCACGTCTGAACTTTTAGCTCCTAATGTTAGCATTTCATCTTTTAATGCTTGGCAAACCGTCATCGTATGAGCTGCTTGTATAAAGACTTTTTGAATCATTTTACGAGCTTTAGGCTGCTGTGGAATTAAATTAATGTCTGTTCCTCTCGCAGTACATGTAAAAGGAATATTATATTTTTTAGCTGCTTTGGCGATTGCCACACCGTCTGGGTAAAAGTAATGACCGTCGATCAGATCAAAATGTTTATCTTGCTTTTTTAATTTTTTAATCACTTTAGCAATGGCTATTGTCATAAAAAAAGGCGTTAGGTACATTCCTATTTTAGGGATAACGACATACTTGGGATGATGCACTTCTATATTATTTCTAACTTCTTTAGTAACCACATCAGCAAATTTTGCATACTCACCAAATTTGGCCGATGAAAAAGGAAACCAAGGTACTGGCGCTATCACTATTGGTTTTATTTCAGGAAAGTCTGCCATTAAATTTCGTAAACGAGTTTCAATAAAAATACCATGTTTGGGATCTTTATTGTTGGGATATAAACTTGATATGGTCAAAATATTCATTTCTTTGACTCTTTTTCAATAAACTGCCCTAGCATCATTAATGTCCATAGTGATGAGGCATGGTCTTTAACACCTGTTACATGTTCTGTTATCATGCTTTCAATATTTTTATTATTAAATAGCTTAGTGTTAACAAAAGCCTGAGAAGTTAATAGATACTGCATTTTATCCTTAAGAGGCCCTCTTAACCATTTTGCTAACGGAACTCTAAAACCCATCTTTTTACGGTATAGGTTGTCGTAAGGGACATGAGGCTCAAGTTCTTTTTTAAACACTGCTTTGCCTTCGCCTTTATTTAGGTTCATTGCTGAAGGCACTTTAAACGCCCATTCTATAAATTGGTGATCTAAAATAGGCACCCGTACTTCTAAACCATGCGCCATACTAGCGCGATCAACCTTAGTGTTTATATCACCGGTTATCCACGTTTTATAATCTAGGTATTGCGCTTCTTTTAAGGGATCTGTAAAGGTTTTGCCTTTTAAAGCCTGCTTAAAGACTTCTTTTGAGGTGTAACCATTGAGCTTATTTTTAAATTCATCACTGTATATTTTATTGCGTTCATCAGCCCTAAGCTTGCTCATGCTATTTAAATACGCTTCGCTACTTGATAACGCTAATGACTGAAAGGTGGTTTTTGCCCGTAAAAATTGTGGCGCCCAATCAAGCTTAGGGTATATTTTCCCTAACAAACCAAAAATGGGCTTTCTAATAGTGAGTGGAATTTTATCACGCAGTTTTTGCTCGGCTAGATGTAACTTGTAACGTCTATAACCGGCAAATAATTCATCACCGCCATCGCCTGAAAGCGCAACAGTTACGTGTTTTCTGGCTAACTCACATACTCTATAAGTAGGTAATGCCGAGCTATCGGCATACGGTTCATCATAGATGTCAATTAGCTTATCAATTAGGTCAAAATCTTCATGACTAACCATTTCAACATGGTGATTGGTTGTGTACTTATCTGCGACTAATTTTGCAAAGTCGGTTTCATTAAACTCCGGTACATCAAAACCGATGGAACAGGTATTAACTGGCTTGCTCTGCAGTTGTGACATCATCGCGACAATGGCGCCAGAGTCGACACCACCTGACAAGAATGCACCTAATGGCACTTCCGCTTCCATTCTAATATCAACCGCTTCTTTCAAACGTTCAATCAGCTCAGCTTCAACCTCTTTGGTTGTTAACTGTTGATTTTCTTGCCATGGCAAGTCCCAGTATTGTGTTGATACTAACTGACTTGGTATTTTACCTTGTTTTAGATGTAAGTAATGACCCGCCTCTAGCTTATATACATTTGAGAATATTGTTCTTGGATCTGGCACATAACCAAAGGTTAAATAATCTTCTACTGCTTGTGGATTAATCGCTTTTGAACATAATGGATGTTCACGTAATACTTTTAATTCCGAGCCAAAAATAACACTGCCATTTGGCAGTAAACTATAGTGTAGGGGTTTAATGCCAAGCCTGTCTCGAGCAACAAAAAGTTCTTTTTTATTATCATCCCATAATATAAAAGCAAACATGCCTCGAAAGTGATGAACGCAATCGACGCCCCATTCTTCCCAAGCATGTACTATGGTTTCGGTATCACTATTGGTTTTAAAAATGTGCCCTAACTTTTTTAATTCGTCCGCGATACTATGGTGGTTAAATATTTCACCATTAAAAACCACCACCACACTGTCATCTTCATTATAGATTGGCTGATGACCACCGGCTAAATCAATAACAGATAGTCTTCTATGCCCTAAACCTATACCTGCTTTTATATGATAACCTTGATCATTAGGACCACGGTGTGCTTGCACATTGTTCATTGATTTAAGTAATTCAACATCAATAACATCATTGCCATTAAAGCTAAAAACCCCACTAATACCGCACATTATTGTAGACCCAAAGATTTGTTATAAAGCATTAAATATTCACTAACCATATTCTTTTCAGAAAAATTATTTTCAATAAAAATTCGAGCGGCGCTGCCCTGTTGTTCAATTAAAGCGGGTGTTTTTACATAGTTTTCCATGGCTTGACTTAATTGTTCCGTATTTTGTTTTTCAACCAAGTAGCCATTTTCACCTGAGGTAATTAATTCTGCCAAGCCGCCAACATTCGTTGATATTATCGGTAAACTTGCTGCCATAGCCTCTAGCACTGTCATCGGTATACCTTCAGCAATAGAAGATAAAACAAACACATTCGCATGAGCAAGTAACTGGGCTATATCATTTCTTGCCCCAGTAAACTCAATATAATCTATCACCTTAAGTTGCTTGGCTAACAGCCTTAGTTGCCCCATTTGGCCACCATCACCGACAATAGTAAGGTGAACATTCTGATCGACTGGCTTTGCATGATAAAGCTCGGCAAAAGCCGATATTAGATTGGCCTGATCTTTAACTAAGTCAAGACGAGCAACATGAATAAAACGTAGGGTATTGTCTGTTTCTTGATGCTGAATCGTGCGTTGTCGATAAAAGTCATCGGTGTTTATACCGTTGCGAATTAAGATTATTTTATCTTGGGTAATACCCACGGTAGTATCAAGCCATTGCGCTAAATCAGTTGACACCGCAACAAAATGATCAATAAAAGGAGCCAGTGCTTTGCGTAAAAAATTGTGCTTTTTATTAAGCCCTTGAGGATCTGAATTATCTCTACCATGCTCAGCATGAATATGACCTTGCACGCCCGCTAATTTAGCCATTATATGGTATTCAAGCGCGGCTAGATTATAAGTGTGCAAAATTTGCGGTTTTATTTGCCGCAATAATTTAAACAATCGCCAATGACTTGCTAAATCTTTACCCGACTTTTTATTCAATTGATACACGGCGACTGAATCATTCAAATGTTGAGCAAAGTCTGACACATCGGTTAATGCTATGACCACGTGTTGGTAATGATCCGTTTGCATGGCATTAATACAATTAACCATAACACGCTCAAGCCCACCGATATCAAATCGAAAGATCAAATGGGCAACAATAGGTTTGTTGTCTTTATTCGCTGAGCTCAACTAATTCCCCTCAGCAAGTAATTGTTCAAGTGCATTTAATAATAGCGGTTCTGCTTCGCCAATATTCACTTTTCCCGGCATAAACGCAGCATTAATTTCACTATAATCAGACTGCCTAAACAGGCTTTGTATTGCCTGTCTAAATTTAACGTTACTGCTCGATATACCTTGGTAATCGTGCAATTTATATTGGTAAATATAACTGGCAGGCACACCTTGAATATTTCTTAAATGTACAATCAATGCCAACTCATTGTCCACATTAACTTGCTTAGACTCAACGACTGTCCATGCATCAGGGTTGTGTAATACATTGTTATGGTTAATTAACTCTCCTTGAGACTGTTTGTTAGCATAAACAGCTCGAAAGGTTTCAATACCTTTATTATCTATAATATGAGAACGTTGCACACCATCATTAAAGGTTATCCCCCATAAAGAATGCTTAACAGCCTCGCCTGTAAGAGCTGCTCTCGGCGTCGTTGGTTGGTCTATAACGGGAATGGTATGAAATACTGCCCATGTAGCCATTAACAACATAAACACAGTGACATGCTTGCCATTAATTAAACGGTTATGTATTGCTGTTTCAGAGTTAATATTTGGCTTCATTTGCTTAACGTCATTTACTTCCTCAACGTCCTTATCAGCAAACAATCCGCCAATGTAAAACATCAGCATGATCACGACACCAAAAAATAGCCAACCATAAATAAGGTGATCAACCCCTGTGGCGTATTTCATATCAGAATAATAAGCAATCGCGACAATGCCATACGCTCTAATACCATTGGCTAAAATCGGTAATAGCATGGCAAACAAAATAAAGATTATTTGCTTATACGTTTTGTTATAAGTGAGATAGGCAAATAAAGTGCCCACCGCAATAGAAGCAATTAAATAACGAATACCTGAGCAGGCCACCGCCACTTCAAACATGCCCGTTGGTATTTGAATATACAAGCCGTCAACAAAGACCGGAATACCATTTAACTTTAAGAAAAACACCGTAAACCATGCGGTAATATCTTGTAGCTGCGGGATTAAGTTCTCCCCCATCGGCACAGCAAAAACCAAATAGGCTAAAGGAAATTTATAGCGCCACGCTATTTTATTGCCAACCATCAACCATAGTAAACAAATAAGCGATATAACAGCCGAAAGTTGCCCTAGTACATTTATATCTGCCGCATAAGAGAATAACCAGACAAACAATGAACCTGCTAAAATAGGTAGTGGTAACCAAGTGGCGCTTACTTTACTCGCTAATAAATGTTCTTTATCACGCCATAACAACCAGATACTAATGGGTAAAATAAAATAGCCATGGGCGAAGGTGTCAGAGCGAGACCAAATTGCCTCCATGCCTAAAATGGCCTGTTGATAAACGACCGCCCATGTAATGAGTATTATCGACAATAAGGCGAGAAAGCGCTTGTCGGTTATGTTCATTTTTCTACATCCTTATCTAAAAAATACTGGCCTAACGGCGCTAACGTTTGCTGCCAAGTAAAATGTGCTAATACCCATTCCCTATTCGCTCTATCCTTGCTGGTTTGAGCATAAAACTCCAGACATTTATGTGCACATTCTGTCGCATCATCAACAATGGCAATATCCGCATTACTTTGCGCATTAATTCCTGCCATTGCCATGCTCGACAATACAATGGCCTTATTCAACGACATAGCTTCTAGTACTTTATTTTGAATGCCACGCGCTATTTGCATAGGCGCTACCACACACTGTGCTTGGGCAATAAACGGTCTAACATCATGCACACGGCCCGTCACTTCTATGCCTTGCAATTTAGCTAGTGCTTTCACCTCATTGCTGGGATTGCCACCAACAATACAAAAAACCGCTTCGGGTTGTTGTTGTAGAATGAAAGGCCATACTTGTTTGGCAAACCAGACAACGGCATCGATATTCGCCCAATAATCCATTGCACCAGTAAAGGAAATAAAAGGCTTTTGGGGTACTAAAGGCTCATCCGAAAAATCAGCTTGAGGATCAAAAAAATCGACATCGACACCATTTAATAAGCCATGTACTTTTGTTTGCTCTGTACTTGGCTGCCTATCACGAAACAGTTTAGCTTCATCGGGAGAAACAAATAAACTGTGCTCAAATTCTGCACAAATTTTATCTTCATATTTGGCTAATAACTGAAACTCTCGTTGAAAAACCCACTTTGCTAAGCCGGTTTTTTTCTGTGCATATTGGCGCCATTTATCAGAATCAACATCAACAAAATCAATCACTCGCTTGGTGTACTTAAACTGTTTGTCGTCACCGTCTTTTTCTTGAACGTATTGCGCCATTGACGATGAATAAACAAATATCTTAGTGATATTTTCACTCAATAATGTCCGCTGAGTCCATTGCTGCATACGCTTGTCAAAATAGTAAGGTAAAGTGATTGGTTTACCTGTTAATAAAGACGTTAAGCCCTTGAGCTTAGCAATAATTTTATGCTGATCTAAGTGAAAAACACTGGCGCAATATTTATTCAGCCCCTCAACATATTGTTTATCGAAGGGATCATCGATAAAGCAACCTAAATGAATATCGTATTGCTCTGATAATTTTTTTAATATATTAAATGAGCGAATTTTATCGCCTTTATTGGGCGGAAAAGGAATGCGATGACAAAGAAATAACAGCGGTTCTTTTTTTGTTATAACAGTCATGATCAGTTAGCCCAAATATTTAGAAAGTAATGGACCAATAAACTGGCTGATTTTCAAAGGCAGCTTTTGCCATAGACTAATAAAAAATTTGTACTTAGGGTTATTCGGGCTTAAGTTTGGCAGCTCTTGCGCGTTAACTAAATGATAATAATAATGTAACGGTTGTGGCACCATACCCCAATTTTTTTTGTATTTATAAGGGCCACTGTCATTTTTACTGCGGCCAAAATCAAACCAAGTTTTGCCTTTTTCTTGAGCGTGGCACATCACTTGATAATACATAAAATCGGCACTTTTCAAGCCACGAGCACTGTCATTACCACCGCCGTAATAAGGGAGAACTTGCTCATTAAAATAAAAATTCATCACCGCAGTTGAAGGTTGGTTATATTTATCGCGAATAACGGCAATATCACTACAATCGGCAAAAGTTGCCATGAGGTTTTCAAAATAACGCTGGCTAAATATCGGTGTACCTAAATTACGGTAGCTGGTGGCAAGCAGTTGATAAAAGTCCGTAAAGTCTTTTTTACCTGAACCCGCAGCATTTGCATGTTCCGAGATTGAGCAGTTCAGTTCATTTTTTAATGAATGACGAACAACCGCCCGCTGTTTTTTCTTGATCGAAGCTAAAATCTTATCACTGTCTTGTGCTATTTCACCACCAAAAGTACTGTGCGCTTGCTTTAATAATAAGGTAGATTCTTGAGCATCCTTGTAACGCAATTCAAGATAGTCAACTTGCAACTGTTCAGCTAACTGGCAGGCCTCTTGTTCTAATTGACGAACAATGTCAGTCGAATCAGCAATAGCACCGCCATAAACACAAAAAGGCGTAGAAACTAGCGCATGGCCAAATAACTTACTTTTCACTTCAACTAGCGGTAAAACACCCGCCATTTTGCCATTTTGCTGAGCATATAAAAAATAACAAGGATGATTAAAACTTTCCCCAATAACAGTTTGCCAGCCGCTCAGATGAAAGAAACTTCCTTGTTGATGAGTTTTTACATAGTTATCCCACTGAGCAAACTCTGCTGAAGATAAACGTTTTATTTCACAAATATTCGTCAAGTTTCCATTCTCTTATATTATTATTTTATTTTTTCAGATAAACACTTTTCATCGTGTCCCATTGATAATCTTCTAACAGACGCACTACCTTGCCTTCCATGCGAGATAAATTCAAGTAATGGCGTAATTTTGACTTTATCGGCGCATCTTTTACTTTTGGTTGTTGTGGATCTATTTCCCACGGATGAAAATAAAAACTATAAGGTTGTTGCTCAGCCTTTAAATAACCATCTATACGTTTTTTAGATAGCCAATACGGGTACAAACGAAAATAACCACCACCACCGATACCGGTATTTTGTTCATTTTTTCGTGATGTTGGTACCGGAATTTCGATAATACCTTTACCATTAACGACTTCTGGGCGTTGATACATGAAGCGAGGCCAGTCCGGCACTCCATACAAATCATGCGTTATTGGGTAAGTACTCGAACTGTATTCAAAGCCAAGTTCGATTAAAATATCATAAACCCAAGTATTAGTGTCATCAATAGAAAAACTCGGTGCGCGATAGCCGATAATAGCTTGGCCGGCAGCATCTTCTAAAATTTGTTTACTTTTGCTGACATCTTGACGAAATTGCTCGGTATTCATTAGGGTGGCACGTTGATGTGAGTAACCATGACTCGCCAGCTCGTGACCTTGGCTAACAATAGCTTTAATAAGTTGTGGGCAACGCTCTGCTACCCATCCTAAAGTAAAAAAGGTACTTTTGACTTGATGCTGCTCGAATAACTCAAGTAAACGATAGGTATTGCGCTCAACTCTTAGCTCTAGATTAGACCAGTCAGCTCGGGTAATATTTTTTTCAAATGCTGAAACATGAAAATAGTCTTCAACATCGACAGTCATCACCTGCTTGGCAGGAGTATTATCATTCATACAACTTATCCGTACATCCTAAACATATACCCTAAGGCGTTTTTTCTGAATTTGTTAAAGGAGGTAAATATACGCATTAACGCCCTTTACCAAACAAAACAATCTCAACCGTTCTAATGAGTATCAGTAAATCTAATAAAAAACTACGGTGTTTAATATAATACAAATCATACTTCAACTTTTCTAGCGAGTCTGCCTCGGTAGCACCGTAAGGATACTTCAATTGCGCCCAGCCTGTTAGCCCTGGCTTAACATTGTGACGCTCATTGTAATAAGGAATGCTTTTGATTAGTTGTTGGACAAATTGTGGCCGTTCAGGCCTAGGGCCTACAAAGCCCATATCACCGCGCATAACATTATAAATTTGTGGCAATTCATCGATACGGTATTTTCGTAAAAAATTACCTGTTTTAGTAATTCTAGGATCGTCTTCACTGGCCATTTGTGCGCCAAACTTTTCAGCGTCTAAACGCATGCTTCTAAATTTAACAATATTAAAGGGTTCGCCGTCTAGGCCAACACGTTCTTGAAAATAAAATACCGGCGCGTTTAGACCTTCATCTAACTTAATCAGCAACATAGTAATCAACATTACCGGCCAAGTAACAAGCAGTAATAAAAAGGCCAAAACAGCATTAAAAACCCAATCAAGTGCGTTACGTAGATAGTTGGACGAAGCAAAACCATTAGAGTAAATAACCCAACTTGGGTAAATCAAGTTCACCGCTATCTGTCCCGTTTCTCGTTCAATAAAATCTAATATTTCAGTGATTTCTACACCACGTATTTTACAAGCAAAAAGCTCATCTACGGGTAAGTTATTACGGCGCTCGTCACTGGCAACAACAATTTCATCAATATCATGATCTAAAGCATAGTTAACTAATGAGCCTTCTAACTCAATACGGGTTTCTTCTTTAATACCTTGCGCTTCATCACCCCCCATAACCACAAAACCGTGCACTGAAAAATTTTGTCTATCAACATCACGACGCATTCTTCTTTCTATAATAGAAGCACGTTCACCAGCCCCTAAAACTAACACTTTACGTTTATTAAAACCAAAGAAGTCGACTTGAAAGGTGAAATAACGAAATGAAGCAACCATGACACAGCTAAGTAAGGAAGCCAAGGCGACAATCTCTATTGGTAAAATATATTGACCATAGAAAGGATTAAGTAGGGTTAAAATAAAGAAAGCGACGGCGATACACATTAATAGCCGACGGAAAACACCGCGAAAATTGACCCGTAACTTAGAGTCATAAAGCCCTAGCGCCAAGCAGCTTAACTGATTGATCAAAGCAAAAACTGAGGCATAGATAAAAAAATAATTATAAGGGATGGCATGGGCATTAATAAAGCCGACCAAACTATTACCATAAAAGGTTAATGGTAAGGCACAAAAAAACAAGGTTAATTCTATGATAATTAACGACTTACTGCTTAATGATAAATCTTTGAATTTGGGGCTAGACATAAGAGACTAGACTTCCTTTTATGGTAACTGTAACGCTAATAGACTCAATTAAACACTAACTCACTAATATTCAAAAAATGATACTTTAATGAATAAGCGGCCCCGAGTTAACGTAGTCATGAATAGTAGTTTACACAAGCTATTTTTATGAAAAATGATTCTACCAAAATTACTGAAAAAGTTAACGTTTAATTTACACTCGTTAAATATATATCCAAGCAAACTAACAATGTGATTGTCATGTTTTTTTGGTGTAGCATCTAACAAAAAAATACCATACAATCATTATTTGAAAATAAAAATTAACCATTTTGAAGTTAAAAGGGTCGAACCATGGACAAACGTTTAACCGATACATTAAAAATAATTATTGTGCTACTTTTCGCACAATTTATCTCTGCATGTAGCAGTGCCAGCAAGCCACTCGCCACCGCAACATTACACCCATCGAATACTGCCGATATTAATTCATATAAATATCTTATTGGCGCTGGTGATGTTTTAAATATTTTTGTTTGGCGTAACCCCGAAGTTTCAGGGTCGTTTATTGTTCGCCCCGACGGCATGATCACCACCTCATTAGTTGAAGACATAGCAGTGTCAGGCAAAACGCCGACAGAATTAGCTCGTGAAATAGAAAATATATTATCGACTTATTTACGCGACCCAGTAGTCACGGTAACCGTCAATAATTTTGTCGGTCCTTTTAGTGAACAAATCCGCGTAATCGGCGAAGCTGCGCAGCCACAAGCCATTAGTTATACGCAACACATGACCTTACTTGACGTTATGATTCAAGTGGGCGGCTTAACAGAGTTTGCAAATGGTAATGATGCCGTATTAGTTAGAATTGAAAACGGTCAACAAAAACAATATGAAATCATGATTGATGAATTATTGAAAGATGGCAAAATTAGCGCCAATGTCGATATGTTACCCGGTGATATTATTATTATTCCTGAAGCATGGTTTTAGGCTTAAAGAGAGTATGTCAACAGTTATTCTGCGGCGCATGCTCTTAAGTCCAGTGCACTAACAACAAAATCCTCAGTGAATAGCAATGAATAGACTAAGAGGATGAATAATTATTACAGTTTTACAGCCTGGATAAAGATGCCAGGCGTTAGAGGTCATGAATGCAAGAAATACTCGAAGAGATAATTGATTATCTAAAAGGAATTTGGATAAAGCGTAGATATATCATTATCTCTACATGGCTTATCTGCCCAGTTGGCTGGTATTTTGTCGCGGCAATGCCCGATGTTTACAAATCAGATGCACGAGTTTACGTTGATACCCAATCATTATTACGCCCTTTATTACGTGGTTTAACGGTTGAAACTAACCCCGACACCCAAATTCGTTTAATGGTAAAAACCTTATTAAGTCGTCCTAATCTAGAGCGTATTTCACGCATGACTGACTTAGATGTACAAGCTACGAACACCGAGCAGTACGAAGCCATTATAAAAAGACTAAAAGAAAACATTAAAATATCCAGCGCTGGACGAGAAAATATTTATACGCTAGCCATTGAAGATAAAGATCCTGAAATGGCGAAAAGCATTGTGCAGTCCGCGCTAACGGTATTTATCGAAAATACCCTTGGCGAAACTCGCAGTGATTCCGACAGCGCACAAAAATTTTTAAATACACAGCTCAAAGAATATGAAAACCGCCTCAGTGCCGCAGAGTCTCGTTTAACAGACTTTAAACAAAAATACAGTGGTGTTTTACCGGACCAATCAGGCGGCTTTTATAACAAACTTAGCTCGACCAAAGAAAAGTTAAAGGCTATTGAGCTTGAATTACTAGAAAATAAAACTAAGCTAAAATCCGCTAAAGAGCAATTAACTCAAAGCATTGCTAGTAGTTCTGCTGGTGAAAACAAAATTAAAAATGACAGTTCAATTCAAACGACTTACGATGCTCGCATCTCGGATTTAGAAGCTCAATTTGATGGCTTAACATTGCGCTATACCGATAAACACCCAGATGTTATCGAGGTTACTCGCAGCTTAGAACATTTAAATAAACAACGCAGTACTGAAATAGAGAATTATCTTGCCGCGACAAAAGACGGTGGCACTAATTACAACTCGCTTAATAAAAACCCTGTCATACAAGAAGTACAGATTCAAGTTAACCAGTTGGAAAATTTAATTGCCTCACTCAATGTACGTGCTCACGACTATCGCCAACGAGTACAAGATCTTGAAAGTAAAATACATACTTTACCTGAAATAGAAGCGGAATTAGTCGCCCTTAATCGTGGTTATGAAATAACTAAATCCAAATATGAAGATTTACTTGCCCGTAAAGAAACCGCGCAATTAGCGCAACAGGCCGATGAAACCACGGATAAGATTCAGTTTCGTGTGATCGATCCACCAAGAGCAGCCACCAAACCATCCGGTCCGGCTCGGTTTGTTTTCTTTGGCATAGTAACTATATTAGGCGTTGGTGTTGGTGTTGGCTTATCTCTCCTTATGAGCCAATTAACGCCAGTTGCTACTTCAACAACCCAGTTAAACAAAGCAACAGGTGTTCCTATATTTGGTGTAGTCTCTGCCAACCAAAACTTAGGCCTACAAAAGTGGCATAAAAGAAAAACACTAATTTTTGTTGGCTCCAACTTATTATTACTTGGTCTATTGATGATGTTTATGAGTTATTTTTTATTTGCTGATGCTATCCAAGCACCATTGAAAAGGATATTTTAAGCTGTGAGTACTATTGAAAAAGCATTAGCTAAACAAAAAGAAGCGACACAAAAAAAGCAGGCTGAGTCTACTGTTATATCGACAACGAGTGAACAAAAGCTTAGCTCTCAAAATAGCCTCACTGCCAAGGCAACAAACACTAAAACGGTGAGTATTGACGCTGAACAGACAAATAAAAGTGAAATTACTCTCAATGGTGAACGACTCACTGAGCGCGGCTTTATTTATAGCTCTGACAGTGCTCATCACATTCAAGAAGAGTTTCGTCATATAAAGCGTAAACTACTCAACAATGCATTCGGACCAGCATCAAAAACCTTAAAGCATAGCAATTTGATCATGGTTAGTAGCTCTAACCCTAATGAAGGAAAAACCTTTATTTCTATTAATTTAGCGCTAAGCATCGCCCTTGAGCAAGATAAAACCGTACTTTTAGTCGATGCCGATGTACTGAGACCAAGTTTGCATAGAGAGTTAGAGTTTGAAAGCAAACAAGGCTTGCTTGAATATTTATTGGCTGAAGTCGATTCATTAAGCGAGGTTATTTACAACACCAACATTCCAAATCTTAAGCTCATTCCGGCAGGTAAACCTCACCACTTAACCAATGAGTTATTGGCGAGCGAACGTATGGTAGAGTTAGCGCAGGAGTTAGCAGTACGCTACTCTGACCGTTTAGTTATTTTTGACTGCCCACCAATTCTTGGTGTTACTGAAACACCGGTATTATCAGATTTAGTCGGCCAAGCGGTCGTTGTTGTTGAAGAATCTAGAACAAAAATAGATGACGTAAAACGTGCGGTATCACAACTCAATGAAGATATTGCCATTGGCTGCGTCATGAATAAGACGATAAGATCGAAAAAGGATGTGTATGGCTATTATGGCTACGGGTATGGCAAAAAACATCAATAAAAACTCGCTTAATAGGTTTAGTGTACTCATACCTTTAACGTTAGCGTCGAATATTGCTTTCGCAGGTGAGTGGACATTGGGCACTGATTTAGGCCTAACCGAAACGTATAGTAATAATGTTGAATTAACGCCTGTTAATCATCAATCTAGTGTCGTTAGCCAGCTGAGCGCTGGCTTTGATGCAAAATTTACATCACGAGAAGTCGACTTTTCTTTTTCAGGCACTGAAACTTATGCGGCCTATAGTCACAACAGCGATTTAAATGACGATTACCAAACCGCCAAGGTTGATGGTTTGTTTTCTTTATGGCGCGATGGCCCAAAATTTATCGCTACATCACGCATTACTAATATAAGCCAAAATAATAGCAATAACTCACTAGCCGATTTAGTGTCTGGCGATACCGTACAACAAAGAGCTCATAGCGCTGGTTTTCAGTATCAAACGGCCAATAGTAGTCATAATTTTAATAGTAGTATCATTTATAGCTTAACAGAAACTGAAGACAATATTGGCGAGAACAATGGCTATACCGCCAACATTAATAGTGAAAATGGGAATGCCGCTCGCCATGTTTTTTGGCAATTAACGGGTCAATATAGCGACCGAGAAAATACTACTTCTACAGGGACTAATTACAATATTGAGGCACAAATTGGCGCGATAACGTCATTCAAACTCAACCCTTTCTTGCGTTTTTATGATGAAGATATTTCTGGCACCTCTTTTAGTGGCAATCAAACCACAACCAGTTCATGGGGGCCAGGTATTCGCTGGCAGGCCTCTAACCATTTTTATATTGATGTTTCTTATAACTATGTTGAAGATAAAACCGCTAGTGATGATTACGTTGCCGCTAATATCAATTGGCAGCCATCACAGCGCACCTCCCTCGTTGTCGGTTATAATAAACGCTTTTTTGGTGACTCCTATAACCTTGATTTTTCTCATCGTAGCAAGCGTTTAACCAATAAAATTTCTTACCATGAAACCGTAGAAATTTATGATCGTGATAGTTTTCAAGAAGTGGGGTTAGGTGAATTTTGGTGCCCCGTTGGCGGACCATTTGATGCAAACTCGTGTTTTCCTTCATCGCAACCACCCAGTGACACAACAGGCTTTATTTTAGTGCCCTTAACCGGTTTAGAACCCGTAGAAAACAACGAGTTTAGCGTAAATAAACGTTTGGCTTGGAATTCTACCTTGGCACTATCTAGAACGACCTTTGCTTTTGATATTGCCACTAGAGAACGTGAAAGCCTAAGCACAGGTATAATTGATGATAATATTGATGTCAGCTTATCCGCTACGCGCACATTAAGTCCACGCAGTAGTTTGAGATTATTAACTAGCTATCGAGAAGCTATTTTCGACAAAAATTTCACCCCGACTAACCCTAGACAAAAAGATACTTATAAAACGGTATCAACGACTTATAATAGAGGCTTAGCGTCATCTTTATCTGCCAATTTTACCTTACAATATCTTGAGCGAGACTCGAGCCAAGCAACATTAACCTACGACGAAGTTCGCGCCTACATTAATATTACAAAAGATTTTTAGCATGTACGAAAGTTACTACGGTTTTACCGAACGCCCTTTTCAATTAAGCCCTGATCCTCGATTTTTCTTTGCCACTAACCATCACCAACGCGCGCTCTCATATTTGCAATATGGTTTAGATCAAGGGGAAGGTTTTATTGTCATTACCGGCCCTATCGGCACAGGTAAAACCACCATTGCCCGTAATTTATTATCAACTATTGGTGATGAAAATATTATTGCAGCCCAATTGGTCACCACCAAATTATCTCCTGATGAATTATTAGAGTTAATTGCCGCCGAATTTAAAATCCCTTTACAAGGTAACAGCAAATCCGAAGTGCTACGAGCCATTGAAAAATTTTTAATTCAATTACATCAACAAGGTAAAAGAGCTTTATTATTAGTTGATGAAGCACAAAACTTACCGATAGAAACAGTTGAAGAATTACGCATGCTGTCTAATTTCCAACTGGACGACAAACCGCTTATTCAAAGTTTTTTACTCGGTCAGGAAGAATTGAAAGACATTATTCAAGCCCCTAATATGGAGCAATTTAGACAACGAATTATCGCTTCAGCGCATTTGAAACCATTAAGTGTTGAAGAAGTAAAAAGTTACATCAATCATCGCTTACAGCAAGCAAGTTATGAAAAAGAACCGTTATTTTCTGATGATGCCTTAGAGTTGATTCACAAAAAAACCTTAGGTGTCCCGCGTAAAATTAATATTTTTGTCGACCGTTTATTATTGTTTGGCTTTCTAGAAGAACTCAGCAGTTTTGGCATAGATGCCATCAATGACGTTGCAGAAGAAATGTCTGCTGAGCTCACAGGCTCTCTCAACAACAAAAAGCTTGAGAATACCGAAAATAGTCAACCTCTTGTCGTTAACTCACCCGAAAATGTTGAGAACATCAAAGAGGTTTTACGTGAAGTTGAAGAAATTTTAGAGTCATCCATTAAACAAAAAATAAAAATGGCACGTTATGTTGATAAACTGCTCAAGCAAAAGAATCGAGAATACGCTCAGAAACAAGTAAAAAGTGAGGCTGAATAGCACTACAGATTTCACTAGCCTCGAAATGTCTTGTCCTGAATACATATAGATGCTTAGCTTTGCTCTGGAACTAAGCAGCTTAATGGCAATTTATAACAGGTTAAATATTAATACGGATGCCATATTTTTCAATTAACGAATACAGTGTTGGTCGAGTAATGCCTAATAATTCTGCAGTTTTCGACATATTGCCCTCAGTCAACGCATAAGCTTTTTGTATGGCAATAGTTTCAGCATTTTCTCGAACTGTCCGTAAGTTTAGAGACAATTCATACTCCGCATTTTCTTGATCAAAAAAGCCTAAATCAAAAGCGGTAACTTGTGTACCCGTTGTCATGATGACCGAAGACTTTACCTTGTTCTGCAACTCACGAATGTTACCTGGCCATCGATGAGTTTTTAAGGCCTGCAAGCCATCGTCTGAAAATGATTTAACATTACGCTTATATTCGGCCGCATATTGTTGCAAAAAGAAGTTAGCCAAAATCAGCACATCTTCATCGCGATCTCTCAATGGTGGAATATTCAAGGTTATTTCGGTAATACGATAAAATAAATCTTCACGAAATTCTTTGTTGGCAACCATTTCTTCCAGGTTTTGATTAGTCGCACAAACCACACGTACATCAACAGCAATTTCTTGGCGGCCACCAAGGCGTTCAATGACTTTCTCTTGTAAAAATCGCAATAATTTAGCTTGCAAGCTAAAGGGCATATCACCAATTTCATCAAGAAATAAAGTACCGCCTTGAGCACACTCTATTTTACCCATGGTGGTTTTATGAGCCCCGGTAAACGCGCCTTTTTCAAAACCAAACAACTCGCTTTCTAATAGCGTTTCTGGAATAGAGGCACAGTTAATGGCAATAAAAGGTTTGTCGGCGCGATTACTAACTTTATGAACGGCTTTGGCGGTGACTTCTTTACCTGTACCACTTTCACCTAGTAATAAGGTTGTGATTTCAGTGGGGGCAATACGCTGTACCATGGCTCGTAATCGATCAATACTCTCACTACTACCAATAATGCCAGAATCAGAGCCGGCTACAGACTTCATAGCACGATTATCTGTCTCTATATTAGCTAAGCTAAAGGCACGAGAAACAATAACATTAATAACATCGGCATCAACAGGCTTTTGATAAAAATCATAAGCGCCCATCTCTATGGCTTTTAGCGCATTAGTTCTATCATCATTACCAGTAATAACAATGACTTTGGTGTGCGGTGCAATGGTTAAAATTTCTTTTAATGCCGCTAAGCCTTCGGTTGCATTTGCTTCATCTGGCGGTAAACCTAGATCTAAAGTAACAACTTTCGACTCATGACGACGTACCGCAGCAATAGCACTTGCTCTGGTATCGGCCAACACCACATCATAATCAGACAAACTCCACTTTAGTTGTTTTTGTATACCTGGATCGTCATCTACAATTAATAATTTTTCCATAGCTAAGCTACATCCTTTTTAATTCAAACACGCTCTACTCACTCGGAATAGTTAGATGAAAAATACTACCTTCATCTTCAAAACTGGTTACTTGCATGGCACCACCAGCACTTTCAATAAACTGCTTAGCCTCATAAACCCCAATGCCCATACCTGCGTTACCCTTAGTAGTATCAAAAGGTTTGAACAAGCGGTTTTTGATAAAGTCATCTGACATGCCACAACCATTATCCAACACAGCTATATGCAAATTATTAGCAATAAGCTCTGCTCTTATTTTTACCCAACCATCGTCTGCAGTCGCCTCTTGGGCATTTTGCACCAAGTGATTCAGTACAGAATAAAAGGTTTCTTGATCAATAACAATTTCAATTTCTACTGACACCTCAAGAGTTACCTGAGGAGAGGCAACATTACGCTGTTGAGCCACTTGTGCCATCAACTGGTTAATACTGACACATTTTTTATTAGACTCGGCAACTTGTTTATTACGCAATTGGTTTAGTACTTTATCAAGCCTTTCTGTGGCGGAATCTATGGTTTCAAAAACATCATCAATAAAGGCTGGATTATCGCGATGCCGCTTAGCATTGGCATTAATGAGTCCTAACTGTGCTTGCACATTTTTCAAGTCATGAACGAGAAATGCTGACATGCGATGAAAAGCGTCAAATTGTTTTGACTCCGCTAATCTGTCATTGGCTTCATTCAATGACATGTAGTTACTCAACTGTTTTGAAATAGCGAACAATAAATCTCTATCCTCCCAATTTAACAAGCTACGCCCTTTCGGCAGAGCGAGCAGAAAAAAACCAAAAACATGTTCATTTTTAAAAATTGGAATAATAATATCTATGCGTTGTGAGCGACAAAACTCTATGTCTAAGGCTAATTCAGGATAGCTACTCTCTATGCTCGCATACTCACGAACATCAATAATCCAGCCATGTTGCTGACAATACTGATCTACCGCTGACAAATGATGTAACTGGCTGTTTTCAATATCTAAGTCTTGCTGATATAAAAGTTTATAGGTACCCATTGATGCTTTACTTATCAAGGCTCCTTGCTCAATATTGAGTGTCGAGCAAATAATCTGTGTCGCAGCTTGATAATAATTATCGCTCTTCGAATTACTGAGTTGGTCAATAGACTTCAACCACTCAAGACGATAATCATATTTATTAGCAAAGAAATGTTTAGTGATAAATACTTTCACTTCTCTACGCAACTTTTCGGTCACCAACAAGGCAGCTAAGACAGTGCCTCCCAAAATTACAAAAGCAATGCTAACAACATCGCCCCAAGCACCACCAAAATAATTAATAACATAACCGGCAAGAGCCAAAAGCAATAAATACAAGCCAGAAATCATTAACATGGAGCTATAAAAAACTACGTCACGGGACACAAAAACATTCACTGACCAATTTTTAATACGGCGTGTACTAACTAAAATTAACGGCATACCAACGGCAGCGATAAAGCCCCGTGCGTACCAGTAACTAAAATCTAACTGATTTATCATCGCTGCTTGAGCAAAAAGGACAAAATCGAAAACCGTCGTCATGCCTAAAGCAATAATCAATGACCATAAAGCCCACTTTACCTTAACATCAGCATTTCGATATAACTGCTCAAGCAGTACCATCAACCATAAATTTAGTAATAAAAATAAAGAAAATAAATACTTGGCGCCATTCGGTTGCGATAAAGCAGCTAACCAACAAAATGCTGACAATACCAACCAAGTTAATAAATATTGTTTGATTTTTGGTTGACGAAATGCAGCCTGAAGGGAATGAACATTGGCTTGTGTACACAAAACCAATAACGACCAGGTCGCAAGTTTGAAGGTTTCAATCAACAAGACCAATTGCAAGGAAAAGCCTTGCTCTATTTGTATTGCCGCGGCTACCGAAGAGGCGAGTACAAATACGCTGCCCAACAAAACCAAGCGACCTGAGAGAGTGTTGTTACGCGCAGCTAATAACAATAAAATAAAAACCAGATAGGCACAACCGGCTAGTAAATATCCTGAAATTCCAATTAATGCCATTAATACTATTCCTATTATTATTCTTGTACTTGTACATGGCTATACCCAAGCCACTTCAAGATGTGAGTTTCAGGACGCCTGAGCGAATCATGATCAAGGCACATCTTTTTATTAAGGGTTGTTCCCTTAAAAACAGATGTAACAATGAGCATGTTTTGCTCAGGCGTCCCCGAAGGGCTGGTTTAGAAACGTTTTATGCTGCGTTATTAATTTTGACAAGGGAATAACCATTCTCTTCAATCAATGCCTTGCCTAAATACGTTTCTAATTCCAGCTGAATCCTGCATCTTGAGGTGGTTTGGGTATATATATTTAGCCTATTGTACTCACTCAGAAAATATTATTCGACAAATGTAGGAATTATTTACACCTTAGGATAAAAACAACACCACAACATAGTTAAGCTATTGTTTTAAACTAACTAAAACAATGAGGCACAAAAAGTGCAACCAGACTTAGATATTGATATAATCACCGCTGTTTGTAAAAATAGCTGACAGTCTGCTAATCGCAGCTGGTAGTAAGAAAAGGATTAATAACATGTTAGAGCAAAATAATAACTCTTCAGAGCAAAACCAAGCATCACAAGAAGTAAATGCTTCTGCTACCAGCGCCAGACGTAGCTTTTTAAAGAAAGCCGCTATATCTGTTCCTATATTAACAACTATTGCTGCTAGACCTGTTTGGGCTGGGCAATGCTCACTTTCTGGTAATCTATCTAACAATGTTTCTAATCAAAATACTCAAGAGCCTTGTAGCTATAATATTTATAGCCCTGGTGGCTGGTTAAATGGCCGTGCTGCGGGCTCTGGGCCAAATGCAGACTTATGGCCTTATACTGGCTTCACCAGAAGTAGCCCTTTAAGCGATTTATTACCTGGAACGTCTTATAATGGTTCTATTGCCTCAGCTCTTGGCGGTGGTCCTCATGGTTGGGAAAGACAATTAGCCTGTGCAGCACTCAATGCAACTTTATGGGATTATGGTCTGGCAAGTTGTGGTGCTAATTCAGATTGTCAAATCATTGATGATCTAGCCCCTAATTTTTATTTCCCTTTCACATTAACAGAAATTAGAGCTATATATACGGCTGGAGAAGCCGCTAATATTTATGACTGGGAAGCAATGCAAAACATTGATTAAATGCTGCTATTTTTAAATAAATCTATAATAAAAAATGAAATTAAAGAGGGTCTTGCCCTCTTTAATGTTTTCACTGGTAACACTCACTTTTTACCACAGCCACTTCACAAGTTGATTGCCTTTTTAGCAGCAGAGCCTTGTTCAGAAAAAGTCTTGTTAGATGTATTTCTAACCAGCTTTCAAAAAAGCCCTCAAGAACAAGAAAATGCAACTAAGCAATTCCAACAATTTATTACAGAAGCGCTAAAGTCTGATATTATTATTGAAATAAATTAGTCTCTAACCTGAACACGCTAATACTCAAAGGAAACATGTCAACGGATCATGCTTGCCCAATTTACTTTACCTATTGGCCCTTTTAATTTTTCAATTAAAACAGACAATACCGCCGTTGTAAAAAACTTATCCTCTTTGTATGGTGATTATCATTTCTCTGATGATTCACCTTTTATTGATTTTCCTATTACGATTACCACCCGCTCTCTGGTAAGGCGTTTTATAAAACCGCAAGTAGACTTTTTTCTAGACGAATTCGCCCCTTTTAAGCCCCTACCTAAAGATCAGTCTTTTGCTATGCTTGAATGGGGTATGAATTGGTGTATCACCACGCAGGCTCATCAGTTCTTAATTTTTCATGCTGGCACCATAGAAAAAAATAATAAAGTGATTATCATGCCAGCTGAGCAAGGCTCAGGTAAAAGCACGTTAACCGCAGCGATGGTTTATAGTGGCTGGCGATTATTCTCTGACGAGCTAGCATTAATTTCTGTTACCGACGAATTAGTTTATCCTTGCACACGACCAATAAACCTGAAAAATAACTCTATCGATGTTATTGACAATTTTGTTGATAACGCTGTATTTAGTACCATTGCTAAAGATACCCACAAAGGGACAGTGGCTTTACTTAAACCACCTAAAGCAAGTGTTGAGCGTATGTTTGAGCCCGCACCACTGCATTGTATTGTCTTCCCAAAGTATGTTGCTAATAGCGAAGCTAAATTAACACCTATCAATCAAATAGATACTTTTCAGCAGCTTATTCAGCATAGTTTTAATTATCATATTTTAGGTGAGCAAGGCTTTCATTTGATTGCCAGTTTATTAAAAAATGTAGCTTGCTATCAATTTGAATACAGTGATTTTGAACAAGCCAAAAAACTTCTATCAAGTTTGGTCGATTAATATGCCTATTTTGATTCAGGTACTGTCAGAGCCCAAAAAGCTGCAAAATTTAACAATGTCCCAATGGCAAGTTTTACTATCTCAAGCAAAAGCAAGTCAATTAGTGGGTCGCTTAAATTATTTAATGGATATTCAAAATTACACCAAGCCAAGTTATGTAAAGTGGCATCTTGAGTCTGCCTATAAAGTAGCCGAAAAGCAACGAAAGCAAGCTATAGTCGAATTTTTAGAAGTGCCATCAACGTTAAAAAATGCGACAAGTACACTAATTTTTCTCAAAGGTGCCGCCTACATAGCCAAAAACCTGCCTTGCTCTTTTGGCCGTACATTTTCTGATATTGATGTTCTAGTAAAAAAACAAGAACTACGCAAAATTGAAACGATATTAAAATTTTCTAATTGGCTCAAAACTAATGTTGACGATTATGATGAGCAATACTATCGCACTTGGATGCATGAGATTCCTCCGCTGTATCACGAAACTCGAGGAAGTGTTTTAGATATTCACCATAATATTTTACCTTCAACCAATAAACATCAACCCAGCGCTGATAAATTTTCAACCACTTCAGTTTTTATAGAGGATGTAGGTAACATTGACACGCTTGATGATACTGATTTATGTATCCACATGGCTGTTCATTTATTTACTGAAAGTGAGTTTCATCATGGCCTAAGAGACATTTCTGATTTTGATATGTTATTACGTCATTTTCAAAAGCATGATAAAAGATTTGTAGAGAAACTGATCCAACGGGCACAATATCTAGGCCTATATGACTATGCTCGACTCGCTATTCGTTATAGCCACATAGTTATGTCAACTCCACTTTCAAGTACTACGCTAGAATCCCTACAAAGTAACTCGCTTTTTGTTACTTTTTTTGAGGATTTTTGTTTCTGCAATATTTTCAAGCCTAACCATAGTAGCTGTAGAAATTGGAAAATGGGCTTAGCTGAATTTCTCCTCTACTGGCGAGGTCATATCCTTAGAATGCCATTAAAGCTACTTTTACCGCATTTATTTAGAAAAACGTATAAAAGAACAAAAGATTATTTCAAGCAAGATAAAGATTTAACTCAACTACCTTAAGCTCGAAATTTGACCAACGCCTTCTAGTGCCACCATCTGAAATCTAGGTACTATTCTAACGCCTTATCTCTTGCAAAAGAATGGGCTTGCTCATGACGAGTAAATAATAACGTTAGTACCGGCACGAGTAAGAAACTCGACAGTGCCGAAACACATAAGCCAGAAATTAAAACCACGCCCAGCGGTTGCCATAAACCACCACCCAGTAAAGTTAAAGGTAGCAGACCAACAATAGTGGTTAATGTGGTCAGTAAAATAGGGGTAAACCGTGTCACACTCGCACTTAAAATAGCCTCTAAGGTATCAAAACCTCCAATAATGTTCCTATTGGTGGTATCAATTAAAATAATGGCGTTGTTAACAACAATGCCAAACAAGCTGATCAAACCGATAAAGGCCATCATAGAAAACGACAAGCCGGTAAAATATAAGCCAATAACCGAGCCTGCCATCGCAAAGGGAATTGAGCTAAAAATAATAATAGGCTGTAAAAACGATTTAAACTGCAAAACCAGCACACCAAAAATACCAATGGCGGTAATAATCATTATTTGTGCTAGCCCCGCAAAAGACTCCTGCCTTGACTCTTCTTCACCGCCCAGTGAAAAATGCATGCCCTGCGGTAATGAATACTGCTGTAAATAGTCAACCATTTGGGTCGTTAATTCATTCACTGAAAAACCTTTGCCAGCATCCGCAGAAACCTTCGCCATACGCAATTTTTGATAGTGAAAAAAGTCTGTTTTGCCTTTTTTTAATTCCATGGTAGCAATTTGAGTTAGCGGAATATCTTCCCCTTGGTGGTTATTAATATAAATATCAGCCAAACCATCTACATCTGGGCTGTTTCTGCGGACAACAATGGCATAGTCCTCGCCATTGACATCATTGAAACGACCGACATCTGTCCCTGAAAGCACCGTTTTTAAGGTATTATCTAAGGTATTGATATCAACATTGCTCAAGCCGGCTTGCTCATAGTTGATATTTAGCTCAAGCTCAGTATTCGCCAAGCCGATAGGATTATCGATATTAATAATACCCGTTGTTGCTGCCATTTTTGCCGCTAAATCATTGGCGACAACTTCTAAGTCTTCAAGGGACTCACTCATTAGTCGTATAGAAATGGGCTGATCGGTGACTGGACCTTGGGTAAATTCTTTAATTTTAATCGTTGCCTGCGGCCAATGTGACAACTCACTTCGTAACGACTGCACCAGCGCGGCGACTTTTACAGCATCATAGTCTTTTAGCACCACTAATATTTGCCCAAAGGTCACACGCCCGCGTTTAGGTATTTCATTATAATAAATACGCGGGTTTGAATTACCGACATTTAACGCTACTTTTGCCACCAAGGGTTGTTTTTCAACATGAGCAGCAACTTGCTTCATGACACTATCAGTATGAGCAAGCGACGAATTCACCGGTGTTTCGACATCAATTAAAATCATCGGTTTTTCAGCGCGTGGAAATAAACTCACTCCAACCTCGCTAAACAATGACAACATGATAAATAAACACAGCGCCGCGATAGCAAGCACTAACCATCGAAACGATAATACCTTCTGTAAAAAACGCTGATAAATGCCCTCGGCAAAGGCATTAACATAGTGCTGCAAGGTTTTAATTTTTGAAGGCTTCAAGGTAAAAAAATGGCTGGCAATTAAAGGCGTTAACGTCAGGGCAATAAGTAATGAAGCAAGCAATACCAACACCACAGTAACAGGCATAGAGCGAATAAAGTCACCTGTGCTACTACTCAACATCAGCATAGGTAAAAAAGCTAACATGGTGGTAACCGTGCCACTTGTGATTGCCCAGCCTACACGGCCTGTGCCTACTTTTGCGGCTTCGTTTAAGTTTGAACAATAACGCTTTTCCCGATGAATACTCTCGGTAACCACAATAGCGTTATCCACGAGTAAACCTAAAGCGATGATCAAGCCGACAATAGACATTTGCTGTAAGCCAAAGCCAGCAAAGTCTAACCAACCAATCGCAATTAAAAAAGATAATGGAATGGCGGCAATAACAACGATCGATTCACGAAAACCCAAAAATAATAGCGCCAGCAAGCCAACTAAGACTAAGCCTTGTCCTAAGTTGACAAAAAAACCATTAACTCTAGTTTCGACACTATCAGCTTGTTGAAAAATCACCGCCAATTTCACCTGCGCTGGCAAGCTTTTTTTGAATGCGGCAATTTCAGCATTCATTTGCTCTGTTAAGGTGAAAATATTGCTACCTGAGCGCTGCTCGGCAGTAATAAAAATAACCGGACGTTTATCATAGTAGGCCAGATAACTTGGCTCCCTATCCGCAAAAGCGACGCTAGCAACATCTTTTAATCGTAAAACGAAGTCATCACTTGATGAAACTACCGTGTTTGCTAAATCACTAATAGTGTTAAAGTTGCCACTACCTTTGACATTAAAACGGCGAGTATTAGCATCAACAAACCCTGGCGCGATGTTAACAGCTCGCCCTTGCAATACTTTATTAATATCGGTGACTGAAATACCGTAATGCTGCAATAAATCCAACTTCAAGTCGATAGCAACAATTTGTTGCGGATAGCCCCAAATATCGGCTTTTCTTAAACTGGCGATAGTCTCCAAGCGTTTTTCTAATTGTTTCGCGTAAAACTCGGTAATTTTATAATCGTGTGGCTCACTCCACAGGGCTAGCTGCATAATAGCAACACTGCTTGGCGTTGCCTTTAACACCAGCAATTGTTGTATTCCTAATGGCAAGTCAGGCTTTACGGTGGCAATAGCTTGTTTAATTTTGTTAAAAGCAGCTTCGGCGTCAGTGCCATAAATAAAGGTGACAGTTATTCTGGCGGCGCCATTACGCACCTCAGATTCTATTTTTTTGATGTTGGCTATATCGGCAATTTCTTCTTCAAGAATATCAACGACCAGGGTTTCAATATCACTTGGTGACGATCCGGGATAAATCACTTCCACAAGGGTTATCGGCAGGTCAAATTGCGGATCTTCTGAGCGCGGCATATTAAAATATGACACTATGCCAACCAGTACTAATAAGGTAACAATGGTGATGGTAAACTGGGCGTTTTTTATCGCTAAGCTAGGTAACTTCATGAGTTTACTGCTCTGTTGAATTTAGCGACAGCTTATTCCACCCTTGGGTGATCACAGCTAACGACGGAGAATTTTCGTGGGCTTGCAAGTAGAGGTATTCATTGTCTATTTTGTAAATAGCGTGTGACTGCTGCATAGGCTTATTCTGTTGCTCTACTGCAATTAACGCTTGTCCATTTTTATCAACCGCATTAAGTGCTGCAATCGGTAAACGGTAAACAAAATCCTGACTTTGTGCATAAATAAGAATTTGCGCTAATTGCCCAACAATAAGTGGGCGAGTAAAGCTGCTGGCAGGCAATAACACTTCAATATTAAATAAGTGACTGTGATTATCGGCCATCGCTGGAATTTTACTGATTTGACCATCAATAAGGCCAAAATGAGCGAGGTGAACTTTTACTTTTTGATTAAGATGTACAAAAGAAATTTCTTCACCCGTCAAGGCAACCCTGACGATTAAGTTGTCATTTAACGCCGCCACTTGCAAGGCTACTTTATTGGGGGATTGTAACTCACCAAGGTCAGTATTTCGAGCGACAACAACACCATCAAAAGGGGCAAAAACCTGCGCTTTATCGGCATTATAATAAGCAATTCTATAAGCTGCTCTGGTGGTATCAACAGCCGTTAACGCATCATCTAACTCTCGCTGTGAGCTCAAACTTCTTGCCAATAACGTTTCAATACGATTAACATTACGCTTGGCTTGTAATAAACGCGCATAAGCCGCATTTTTTTCCGCAATCAATTCTTCGGTGTCTAATGCCGCTAACAATTGCTTTGCTGTAAAAGTATCCCCTTCATCAACATTAAGCTCCATTAAAAAACCTGCTGTTTTAAAGGAGAGTTTTACCGTGCGCTTGAAGTTAACTTTACCTGAGCGCTCGATTACTTGAGTATAAGGCTCGGGAGCAATTTGAGATAATTGATAACCTTCACTCATCATATTCTGCGCGCTACTAACCACGCTAAAAAAATACCACAAGCTAGTAAAATATAGCAATGTAGATTTGGGCTTGGCTGAATGTCTAAGCGAATATTTAAACAAAAGAGATATTTTCATCACAATAAAATAGTAACTTATTTAACAGGCTGTTAAGTGTAATTACTACTTTAGGCAGTTTTTTCAATAAAGTACATTATTATTCCGTACTTTATTGGAGGATGCTATTAGATGGCGCTCCCGGCAGGAATCGAACCTGCGACTCAGACTCCGGAGGTCCACGTGATATCCACTTCACCACGGGAGCGCATTAATACCAATACAAATACAAATAAATATGTGATCATTCTAAATGGACTAAATATTCCAATAACGTCATTGCTATCAATCACAATAGCCAGCTATTACTCAATCAAGCGCCTTGTTCTTGAAAATGTATCCTCATTAAAATTTGATCTCTAACTTACTAGCATTGCTATAAGAGGCAAAGATTCTATTAAAAATAGTAGGTTATTGCTAGTGCCAAATGAAAATAACTCGAGGTTATTTTATTCCTCTTCTGCACCGGAAATCACTATTTGATTACGACCATTATCTTTTGCTAAATATAAAGCATTGTCAGCTTCATTCATTTGCTTCGACAATTCATCTTTACTATCAAATACCACACCAATGCTGACGGTAATAGCAATTTGACTGTCTCCCGCCGGCAAGGTAGATACCGAAATTTCTCGACGAAAATCATCTAGTTTGTTAAAGAGTTGATCGCTATCGACACCATGTAACAATATAGCAAACTCTTCACCACCTAAACGAGCGGTTAAACCAGCACCAAAGTGTTTTCGCATATATAGCGCTAAAGCTTTCAGTACATGATCGCCAGCATCATGACCATAGGTGTCGTTCACTTTTTTAAAGTAATCAATATCAAGTACCGCTAAACAGTAAGGTACCTTTCGTTTGGTATATTCTGCAATGCGTTGATTAGCATTTGAGAAGAATGACCGTCTATTTGAGAGTTCTGTTAAATAGTCAGTGTTAGCAGCGTGCTGAATTTGAGCAATGTTATTTAAGCTTTCTATATTTTGAGTAATGCGACAGTAAAATTCTTCTGGGCAAAATGGCTTACGTAAAAAGTCATCCGCCCCATTTTTAATAAAACGTGCCGAGTGAATACCATTTTCAGCGCCTGAAATACCAATAATAGCCATTTGTTCACGCGAGTGTTTTTTACGAATTTCATTGGTGAGCGTGATGCCATCCATTTCCGGCATTTCTAAGTCGGTAATCACCATTTTTATATCTTTATGTTGTTGTAATTTTGCTAATGCTTGCACGCCGTTATTAGCAACAAACACGGTAAAGTTACGACGTTTTAACAACTCAACAATATGATTACGAGCAGCCGAAGAATCATCCACCACTAAAATGGCATTATTACTATTCGTTTGTTGCCAGTGTAAAACGCGCTTCAAATACAAGAAAGCTTGACTATTTTCTTTGGGAATATAATCGATAACAGGTTGGGCGAGAATTTTTTTTCTCGTTTCATCATCCATTTTTCCCGTCATCACCACACTAGGAATACCATGCGACAATACACAGGCAATCGCTTCTCCATCCATGGCATCAGGTAAAGCATAATCAATGGTGGCGGCAAAAAAATCTGTATCGCCGGAAAGAATCTCTTCCACTTGCGTTAACGTGGTTGCTAGTACCACCTCATACTTTAATGATTGCGCTATTTGTTTGATCACAGTAGCAATTGGCTTACTGTCTTCTACTACCAATAATCGTTGTCTCATTGCATTGACCTTATTGTATTTTTTATTTATTCAGCTTAAAAATATTTACCACAGAGAGCACCGAGAATAACAAAGTCTCCGTGTAGGCTCGAAGAGCCCTCTGTGAAGCATCGCGGCTCGGTGGTGAACAAATTACATTGTATTTTTTATTTATTCAGCTTAAAAAACTTTACCACCGCAAGTGTAGAGATGCTTGATGCTGAACTGTTTTCTTAAATTTTTATTAAACCACTAAACGGCTTGCAAATTAGCGTATTCCACCACCAACCATTTACTGCCCACATCGGCAAAATTCACCTGAATACGAGACTGTGCGCCACTGCCCTCATAGTTTAACACCACACCTTCGCCAAATTTGGCATGTTTAACTAATTGACCTAGTTTAAAACCAGTATTAGCAAAGGTTTCCAAGGTGAAAGTATTAGAAAACTTACCGACAGATTTAGGTCGAGTTACTTGGCTTTGCATGCGAATTTCTTCAACACAAGCTTCGGGAAGCTCTCGTAGAAAACGACTGGCTTTATGAAATTTTTCTTGTCCGTAAATACGGCGACTTTCTGCATGACATAAGTATAGCTTACTCATAGCTCTTGTCATGCCAACATAACATAAGCGTCGCTCTTCTTCTAAACGCCCTATTTCTTCCACCGATTGCTGCGACGGAAACATACCTTCTTCAAGACCTGCAATAAATACTAACGGAAACTCTAATCCTTTCGCAGAGTGCATGGTCATTAGCTGCACCGCCGCTTCAAATTCATCGGCCTGCGATTCCCCTGACTCTAATGCCGCATGAGTTAAAAAGGCGGTTAATTTTGTTGGCTCTTCAACTATATCTTGATCAGATAAGGGGATACTTTCAAAGGTTTGACAAGCAGTGACTAACTCATTCAAGTTCTCAATACGTTGTTCAGCTCGTTCACCTTTTTCAGCTTGATACATGGCTTTCAAACCTGAATGTTGAATAACAAAGTTCGCTTGTTGATCAAGGTTTAAATTGGTTGAATCATCTTCGAGCTGATCAATTAGATTGATAAAGGCGGTAATCGTTTTAGCACTACGACCTTTAAGTTGCTCGGCTTGTAGCATTTGTTGACACGCTTGCCATAAAGTTACCTGCATACTTCTGGCTGCATCACGTACCAGCGCCACAGTTTGATTACCTATGCCGCGAGTTGGGGTATTGATAATGCGTTCAAAAGCAGCATCATCATCGCGGTTATTGATAAGGCGCATATAAGCCAAAGCATCTTTGATTTCTAGGCGTTCGAAAAAGCGCTGACCACCATAAATTCGATACAGTAATTGCCCTTGCAATAAAGCTTCTTCTAGCAAGCGCGACTGAGCATTAGAGCGATATAAAATCGCCACTTCATCCAACTTGCCACCGTCATCACGCCATTGCTTAATTCGCCCCGCTATAAATCGTGCTTCATCTATTTCATTAAAAGCGCTATAAACTGAGATTTTTTCGCCCGCTTTATCATCGGTCCATAGCTCTTTACCTAAACGATTATTATTATTGCTGATCAGTTGGTTAGCCGCGTTTAAAATATTCGCCGTTGAGCGATAGTTTTGCTCTAAACGAATAGTTTGTGCATCTTCAAATTCACGGGTAAAACGCTCAATATTTTCAATACGTGCGCCACGCCAGCCGTAAATGGATTGATCATCATCACCCACTATCATCACTTTCGATTGCGCTTTACCCAATAACGTTAACCAAGCGTATTGAATAGCATTAGTATCTTGAAACTCATCCACTAAAATATGGCTAAAGCGTTGTTGGTAATGTACTAATAATTCAGGGTTATTAAGCCACAGTTCATGAGCACGCAATAATAATTCAGCAAAATCAACCAAACCGGCCCGATCACAAGTCTCTTGATATGCTTGATAGACCTTAACAAATACCGCTTCACTTGGATCAAACTGAGCATCTATGTGCTGAGGTCGTAAACCTTCGTCTTTCTTACCATTGATATACCAAACAAATTGTTTTGCTGGCCATTTCTTTTCATCAAGCTCTAACGAGCGCACAATACGTTTCACCAAACGTAACTGATCATCACTATCAAGTACTTGGAAACTTTGAGGTAATTTTGCTTCTTGAAAATGCATACGCAATAAACGATGCGCTAAGCCATGGAAAGTGCCAATCCACATGCCATGAGTGTTACCTTCCGCAGTTTGTTCAACCCTAGCACGCATTTCTGCCGCGGCTTTATTAGTAAAAGTTACCGCTAAAATTGCATGAGGTGCAGCACGCTCAACTTGCATTAACCAGGCAATACGCTGTACTAACACGCGAGTTTTACCCGAGCCAGCACCTGCCAGCACCAGCATATTTTGTAAAGGCGCGGCAACCACCTCACGCTGTTTATCGTTGAGAGAATCGAGTAATTGTGAAACATCCATAGCGGGAAAACCTTTTTGAACTGATTGTTAATAGCAAGTGCATTTAGTTAGGCTAGTAATTAAAACGGCGCCAGTATAACACCGTTAATACTGGCTTTATATACAGCACCTAAAATTTAAACATTTGGCTCTTTGAGAATTGATTAAACAAGCAGTAATTGCTCAAGCTGACTGAGGCTGTCTAGTTCAAGATGAGGTAACACTGAAATAGGTTTGCCGACATCATAACAAGACAACCAAGCAGTTTGGCATCCTGCATTTAATGCTCCTTGAATATCAGCGCGACCACAATCACCAACATGTAGCAACTGTTGTGGCTTAATAGCTAGCTCTTGGCAAGCTAATACAAACATATCATTGGCTGGCTTTTGCTTGAGTAACTGACCGTTGGCTTGCCAACCCGCATGATAAACGTGCTGAAAATATTGTGAAATACCCAGTGCTCTGGTATCAACATTGCCATTACTAATAGCAATCAGCGGATATTTTTTACTTAAAGCGGCTAATAACTGCTTGCTTGTTGTTGGCACAACAAAGTCACTACGCAAACTAATAAAGTAATCAAGGGCAGCTTGTGCCATTTGCTGAGCAATATTATCACTAAAGCCTAACGCCGAAAAACCAAGACGGTATGTAATCAAGCGTACTTGCACAACATCATGTGCTAAGTCAGGCTGGGCGTTAATCGCGTGTTGTCGAAAAGGAGACCAGTAGCGCGAATTATAACTGCTATCTGCTTTAATGAATGCGTGCTGCTTGCTGTTCAACACGTCAGTAAAATAGGCAAGCATCTTTTTTTCGATGGCCAGCATGATAGGTTTATTGCTATATAAAGTATCATCTAAATCAAAGCTGATGGCTTTGATGGCCGATAAGCGACGGTAAAATTTCATACTTCCCGCTTACAAGGCTAACTGTTGCTGCAATAATTTCGCCACTAAACGCTTAAACTGACTTAATAATAAGGTATCCATCCGTGGGTCAAAATGATGGGCATCGTCACTGCTAATAGCTAAAAATCCTAGCGTTTTTTCTTCATGAATTAATTTAATCAACACCACAGAGCCGATACAGTTTTGACTGAAAATTAACTGTTGTTCGCTTTGTTGTAGGCGGCCAAAATAATAGTCGCTATTTGACAAACGGTTTTGCATCACGCCAAGACAATCATTACTTGACAGGCTAGCATGCTCAACATTAACAGGCTTAGCAAGCCATAACTTAAAGGCCGATAAAGACAATAACTCTGTTGTCGCTTGTGATACACAGTCAAGTAACTCACTGGCAGATTGACAATCAATTAAACGTAAATACAAATCACTATAAAGCATAAATAAGCTTTCATTATGGCTTGCCACGGACATTAATTGCGTGATTTCATCTTCTAAATCATGTGTTTTTTGTCGTAACTGCTGTTGTTGTCTTTCCACTAAAGAAACCGTGCCACGCTGAGGATCCGACAACCTTAAGCTCGTCATCAACTCGTTATTACGCGAGAAAAACTCTGGGTTATCTTGCAAGTAAGCACTTACCAAGTCATCAGTTAATGGTAGTTCATCAATAGGGGTCATTGTTTGTTCATTTTTCATAAAATCTTCTTCACACATTATGGTCATTATTCAGTTGGCAAAAATTGCAATAAACAGGATGATTACATGGATATTTGGCCATCAAAAACATGCTCAGCAGGGCCTGACATTTTCACTGGATGCCCGGGACCTTTCCAATATATTCTTAGCTTACCACCGGGTAATTCTACGGTAACTTGTCTCGATAATTTTTTCTGCATTTGTCCAATCACTACCGCAGCACAAGCGCCGCTGCCACAAGCCAATGTTTCTGCTGCCCCGCGTTCATAAACTCTGAGCTTAATTTGATTAGGGGCAACCACTTCCATAAAGCCAACATTGGCATGTTCAGGAAAGCGTTCATGTAAAGATAACTCTTTGCCTAAACGTTCAACAGGTGCAGTAAGTACATCATCTACCGTGACCACACAATGAGGGTTGCCCATTGACACCACACCACAAAGTACGGTTTCTGAATCACTGCGCAAAATGTAAGTACCTTCAGATTTTTGGGCGGTGAAAGGCACTTTACTGGGTTCAAACTGCGGCACAGGCATAGTCACCGATATATTGCCATCGCGCTCAACGAATAAGGTCATTTTGCCTGAGGCCGTCGATACTTTAATTTTGTTTTTAGTGCATAGCCCTTTCATGCGCACAAACCGTGCAAAACAACGAGCGCCATTGCCACACTGGCTAACTTCACTGCCATCCGCATTAAAAATACGGTAATGAAAATCTAAATCAGGATCATAGGGCGGTTCAACCACTAATAATTGATCAAAACCAACACCAAAATTTCTATCCGCCAATTTGGCTATTTGCTCATTGGATAAGTAAACATTTTGGGTGACATTATCCAGCACTAAAAAATCATTACCTAAACCGTGCATTTTGGAAAAATTAACTAACATTATTACTCTTGCTTTTGGGGTTGTGATTCATCTTGCTGCACTTGTTGCTGTTTACCGGCCGATTCATTATTTTGCTCGCCTTGATATAAATCGCCTTTTGAGCCACAAGCAGACAGCAAGGTTAGCATTGAAAATGACACCATAATAAATAAAATAGCTTTAATTTTGTTCATGTTTTACTCATGATTAGCGGTTTTTGCCGTGAAAGTCGTTTAAATCAAGTTTTTCAGTTTAACTTACATGGTTTAAAGACCAATATGCTTGCTATTATACTCAAATGAACTCAATATGCGAGTTTCAGGATGTCTGAGCGATTCATGAGCAAGGCGCATCTTTTTATTAATGGTTATTCCCTTAAAAACAGATGCAACGTAGAACATGATTTGCTCAGGCATCCCCATAGGGCTGGTTTAGAAACGTTTTATGCGGCGTTATTGATTTCGACAATGGAAAAACCATTCTCTTTAATCAATGCCTTGCCTAAAGACGTTTCTAATTCCAGCTGAATCCTGCATTTTGAATTCACTTGAGTATAGACTCATAGATTTGGCAACAATTATACAAACAATTCTCCGAACAATGTTAAGCTATGCTTGATAAAATTTTTAAGAGGATCAGCAATGAATGATAGCCAATATAACCTACTTACCGATGAGTTGTTACTCGCCGTTGAAGAGGCAATTGAAGATTGTGGCGTAGATATTGATTACGAAGGCACTGGTGGTCTACTGACACTAACTTTCAAAAATGGCAGTAAGATTATCCTCAATAAACAAGCGCCTTTGCAAGAAGTATGGATAGCCACCAAATTCAATGGTCACCACTTCACTTTTGCCAACGAGCAATGGACGGACAAACGTGGTGGTGGTGAATTTTGGCAGTTTTTATCGGCCGCAGTTAGTAAGCAAGCAAGCAGTGAAATAACACTTTTAGCAGAATAAATTTATATCCTTGGAAGACCGATATGACAACAGTACGAATAGCGACACGTAAAAGCGCCTTGGCTTTATGGCAAGCTGAATACGTAAAAGCACAATTAGAGCACTTTCATCAAGATATTACTGTTGAACTAGTGCCCATGACCACTAAAGGCGATATTATTTTAGATACGCCCCTCGCTAAAGTTGGCGGCAAAGGCCTTTTTGTTAAAGAGCTTGAAGTAGCCATGCTAGAAGATAGAGCGGACATCGCCGTGCATTCAATGAAAGACGTGCCTGTTGATTTTCCTGAAGGTTTAGGTTTAGAAGTTATTTGTCCGCGTGAAGACCCCCGTGATGCTTTTGTTTCAAACACTTATGCAACGTTGAGTGATTTACCACAAGGCGCCATTGTTGGTACTTCAAGTTTACGTCGCCAATGTCAATTAAAAGCCAAGCGTCCTGATCTCGATATTCGTGATTTGCGCGGTAACGTCAATACCCGTTTAAGAAAGCTTGATGAAGGCCAGTACGATGCTATTATTTTAGCCTCTGCGGGCTTAATTCGTTTAGCCATGAGCGAGCGCATCGCCCAATATATTGAACCTGAAGACATGCTGCCAGCTAATGGCCAAGGGGCTGTTGGTATAGAATGTCGTCTTGATGATGAAAATATTAAAGCCTTATTGGCGCCACTTGAATGTAGCACCACGCGCAGCCGAGTATTAACTGAAAGAGCCATGAATAAAGCTTTAGAGGGCGGCTGCCAAGTGCCTATCGCCAGCTACAGTGTTATATCAGCAGATGGTAAACAAGTGCATTTACGTGGTTTAGTGGGGGCCGTTGATGGTAGCAAGATCATTGCCAGTGAAATTACCGGTCCAGTTGAACAAGGAGAAGCTCTAGGTAACACCTTAGCGCAAGAACTACTCAGCCGTGGCGCAGATAAAATACTAGCTCAAGTATATGCTGAAGCTAACACAGAAAAAAATGCTGACAATAACTAATCAGACACCGCTTAGGGTATTAATTACTAGGCCAGAACAAAAAGCACAACAGCTTGCCTTGTCTCTAAATCAACAAGGCATAGCATGTGTTAACCAACCATTATTTGATTACCAAGCACTTGCTAACCACGACACTAGCAAGGCTTTATTAACAGATATAGATATTCTTATTTTTGTTAGTGTTGCCGCGGTCGAATTTGCTGACGCTAATTACTCAGTTAATCACTGGCGATTTGGGCAAATATTTGCGGTTGGCAGCGCCACAAAAAAGGCACTGCATAAACTTGGCGTTAATAACGTCATAACCCCACAACAAGAAAATAGTGAGGGATTATTAGCTTTATCTGCATTAACGCAAAACATTGACGGCAAAAATATCACCATAATACGCGGTAATGGTGGCCGAGAATATTTAGCCACCACACTGAACAAGTGTGGTGCTAAGGTATCTTATCTTGAGAGTTATCAACGAGTATGGCGAATATTAGCCAAAGATATAAGCAAACAATGGTATCAGCAACAAATTAATTGTATTGTCGTGACCAGTAACGCTATATTAGAAAAGCTTGTACAATTAGTGCTAGCGCAAGACAAGCAAAGGAATAGTCAACAGTTGGCAAACTACTGGCGCACACAATGTTTATGGATTACCGCCAGTAAACGTATCGCCGATAAAGCCAAGCAACTTGGCTTGTTACAGGTAACCATCAGTGCCGGTGCCAGTGACCAAGTACTCACCGACACATTACAAGCACTACAAAGCTAGCACAAAAAAAGCAAATTTAGCCATAACATTCAATAACGGAATGCCAAGATGACCGAGAATAAAAAACCATTAGTCACAGCACAAACCACGACAGCAAAGGCTAAAAATACTATCGATAAGGTTGCTGAAAAAAAAGCCGACATTAAACAAGAAACAAGCAAAAAAAATGCATCCCAAAGTCAGCCTAAAGCTCAGCCGCAAACGTTATCCAAGCTAGCAATTTTCGCAACCATCCTTGCTATTGCTGTGCCCACGGGTCATTACTTTTGGCAACAGCAGCAAAGTCAGCTAGTAACGATGCAACTTACTGAAAAACTTAGCCAAGAAAGCAGTGCCAACTTCAGTCATTTTCAAAGCCAAATTCAGCAAAAACTTAACACACAGCAAAGTGATTTTGCTAAAAAATTGCAACAAGTCAAAGAACAAACAGCCAATGCTAGCCAAGAAAAAATAGCCAAACTCAATGAAACGGTTTCGCAATTAGAGCAACGCATCAAACAGCGCCAACCCAGTGATTGGTTATTACATGAAAGCGAATACCTTATTCGCATTGCTGCCCGTACTTTATGGTTAGAGCACGATACTACCGCAGCCATAGGTTTACTCAAAGATGCTGACGCCCGTTTAACAGAATTAAATGATCCCGCTTTTTTACCTGTGCGCAAGCTTATCCATCAAGACATCAAGTATTTAGAATTGATGCCGACACTGCAAACAGATGAGGTTGTATTAACATTAATGGCACTGAGTAAACAAGTGGCGCAATTACCGTTAGCGATACAAGCCTTCGGTGACGAAAAAGATGAAGAATCCAATCTAGAATTATCTAATGATATTAGCGACTGGCAAGCTAATTTAGCAAAGACTTGGCAGAAATTTTTTAATAATTTCATCCGTATAAGACCAAGAACAGGTTCAGTTGAACCTTTAATGTCGCCACAACAGCAGGTGCATTTAAAGCAGAATTTAAGCTTAAAAGTTCAGCTAACCTTATGGGCTGCCAGTGAACGTAAAGGTGATATCTATCAGAAATCTTTAACTGATATTGAACAATGGCTTAATGAATTTTTTGATATGGAAGATAATATTAATCAACACTTTATCAAAACACTGCATGACTTGCAGCAGAAACAAGTCAACTATAACTATCCAAGTGAGCTAGCGGCTTTAACGGCCATTAGAACAGCGTTGAATGATCAAACAATCAAGCTAGCTACGGCGCCTAAAAAAGAAGTAGATAAACTTGAGAATAAAAATCAAATCAATACAACAGAAGAAGAAAAAGTAGCAACTGAAAAACCTGAGCAGCAAAATGATAAATCAAAAAATGAGGGCAAGCTATGATCCGCTTCATTGTCATCATTGCACTCTTTTTTGCGGTGCTAGCGCTAAGCCCAATTTTACTTGATGATCCCGGTTATATCTTAATTTCAGTAAGTAATAATGTTTATGAGCTGACTGTCTATGCGGCTCTTTTTTGGATTACTGCCACACTAGTCATACTCTTTGTTAGCTACAAAATTGCCCGCGGTGGTTTTAAAATCAGCTTTAAAGCCTGGCATACGGTTGCTTTTGCCAATAGACGACGCGGCATTGCCAACTTTAATAAAGGTTTGGCTGCCTATATGCTTGAAGATTATCAAGGCGCAGAGCAGCTATTTGCTAAAAGCGCAGAACCAGCCAAACGTCAACAAAGCGCTTATTTACTCGCGGCGGCTGCGGCGGCTAAGCAAGAGTTAGCGGCTAACACTAATCATTATTTAGCTTTGTTAGAGCAAGAAACAGCAAAACTAAAATCGTCTGATCCTGCTAGTGTCATTGTTAAAGTTAAATTATTAATGAACCAAGCAAGATCCGAAGCCTATAAAAAAGCGCGTACCTTAATAGATGAAAACCACAAACAAATTGGCCACGACACTCGGTTATTAACGCTTGAAATAGATTTGTGTTTACTTGAAAAACGTTTTGAAGCCGCGGTTGATTATTTAGCCACGGCTCGCAAAGATAAAGCCATTACTGAAGCGGTTATTCAAGCGTGGGAAGCCAAAGCTTACTACGGTGCCTTCACTGATATTATCTGCCAGCAAGATCAAACAAGTTTACAGAATTACTGGAAATCACTTGCCCGTAAAGTAAAACAGCGAGAAAGCGTTTTATTTTCCTATTGTCGAGTACTGGCCGAACAAAACATTGTTGAACCATTAACTAAACTCATTAGCCCTATGCTAAAAAAGCAGCCTCATGCTAGCTTTTTAAAACAGTTACGTACTTTGCCCATCAAACAAAGTGAGCCGTTAATCGCGATAGTGCAAAAGCATTTACATAGCGATAGTCAAAATGCCCAATGGCTTAGTTGTTTAGGACATTTAGCCGTGATGAGCGAGCAATGGTCGATGGCAGAAAGAGCCTTTGGTAGCTTAGTAAAACTTGATGCTAATCAACAAGAAAAGCAATACGACAAACAAGACCTACAAGCGTTAGCGAAAGCGTTAACCGAAGAAGGTCAATATCAAGCGGCCAATGAAGTGTGGTTTAAAGTTAACGAATTCGCGTAAAATAGCAACGATAAAGTATTTACGGATAAAAGTAGTTACTGATAGACATCTGGCGTCCATAATTGCATAAACATTTTTTCGTCAGTCAGTGGTGTGAAACCAAACTGTGCATATAAACCATGAGCATCACGAGTGGCTAGCATTATTCGACGCAACCCTTGCAGCTGTGGATGCTTAACAATTTGCTTCATCATTTGTTTACTTAAGCCTTTGCTTCTATGCTCTTCCAGAATATAAACATCGGCTAAGTAGGCAAAGGTGGCTGAGTCGGTGATCAAACGAGCAAAGCCCACTTGCTTTTCCACTCCGCTCACCTCCTCCAGCAATACCCCAAAGCAAAGCGAGTTTTCAATGGCTTTAGCCACAACCCCTTTAGGCATCTTTTCAGCCCAATATGAGCGAGATAAATAATGATGAATGGCATCAACATCCATCTCTTCCTTGTCCGTGGTAATTCTATAAGACATCATTATTTGATCATCTAAATAAACGCAAAAGCATCGGCATACATGTGTTTAAGTAGTGCGCCATGTTCAACAAAATCACCGCGGATTGCGCCAACCATTTCAAAGCGACCCGCAAGATAAATATCATAAGGTTCAAAACTAATAATATCGTCCATCGCGGCTTGGTGAACCAGTCCTGTTTTTCCCTGCCAAGCATCCGTGGCGTTTTCGACTACCGGTATAAAATTAGCGTGAGGTAATTTAGCTATGATCGCAGCGGTTTCTGCCAATTCATAAAGCGCACTTTCATCACGAAGTCCCCAATACACCATGACATGGCGAGTTGAGCCAAGTTCTGATAAATATTCAAACATAGATTTTATGTATGAAAAACCCGTGCCACCAGCCAATAATAATAATGGTCGCTCACTATCAAGGCGCAACTGTGCATTACCCAAAGGAATTTCAATAGTGACGGCTTTCTTATCCGCTTGTGCTGATTCAATGCGCTCAATCACTTGCATTGGGTAACTGTCGGCAACAAAAGCGCCAATTTGCAGCTCAATTAAATCACTATTGGGTGAGCTAGCAATAGAGAATGGCCGTTTATCCTCATCACTCATAACAAAATTCAAATATTGACCGGCAATAAAAGAGACTTTTTCGCTCGGCTGTAATAACACTTTATATACATGCGTCGTTAGTGACGTTATTGACACGACTTGACAACTAATTGTTTTCATTAACTTAACCTTTTTCTTCTGGGATGATGGCTAAATCGTCCCAAATATCATCTATGTGTTGTTTAATGGCTTCATCCATAACAATGGGTTCACCCCATTCTCTGTCGGTTTCACCTGGCCATTTATTGGTGGCATCTAAGCCCATTTTAGAGCCTAACCCTGAAACAGGCGAGGCAAAATCTAAATAATCTATTGGCGTATTTTCAATTAATACCGTGTCTCGGCTTGGATCCATGCGTGTAGTCATCGCCCAAATCACATCTTCCCAGTTTCTAGCATTAATATCATCATCACAAACAATAACAAACTTGGTATACATAAACTGGCGTAAGAAAGACCAAACCCCCATCATCACGCGTTTTGCATGTCCCGCATACTGTTTTTTAATGGTCACAACGGCTAGGCGATATGAGCAACCTTCAGGCGGTAGATAAAAGTCCTGAATCTCAGGAAATTGCTTTTGCAAAATAGGGACAAACACCTCATTTAACGCCACACCTAAAATAGCAGGTTCATCCGGTGGACGACCTGTATAAGTACTGTGATAAATGGGATCTTTACGCGTGGTTATATGAGTTACGGTAAAAACCGGAAAATTATCAACTTCATTATAATAACCAGTATGATCGCCATAAGGGCCTTCGGGTGCTGTTTCTTCTGGGTCAAGATAACCTTCAAGAATAATTTCAGCAGTGGCTGGCACTTGTAAGTCATTGCTTATCGACTTAGTGACTTCTGTTTTAGCACCGCGCAATAAACCCGCAAAAGCATATTCAGACAAGGTATCAGGCACGGGAGTTACTGCCCCCAAAATGGTTGCCGGATCTGCGCCTAAGGCAACAGAGACAGGATATTTTTCACCGGGATTGGTTTTTTTAAATTCTTGAAAATCTAAAGCGCCACCACGGTGTGACAACCAACGCATAATCACTTTATTTTTACTTAACACTTGCTGACGATAAATACCTAGATTTTGTCGTTCTTTATAAGGGCCCTTAGTAATAGTTAGCCCCCAAGTTATTAGCGGCGCAACATCACCAGGCCAACAAGTTTGAATGGGTAATTTTGTTAAATCAACCTCATCACCGCTAAGTACAATTTGCTGACAAAGTGCTTTTTTGACCACTTTGGTTGGCATGTTAAGCACTTGCTTATATATAGGAATTTTACCTAAGGCATCACGAAAACCTGTGGGCGGCTCAGGCTCTTTAAGCATGGCTAATAATTTGCCAACATCACGTAAGGCACTAACATTGCTTTGCCCCATGGCAAGCGCCACCCTATCTGGTGTGCCAAATAAATTAGTCAGCACAGGGACGTCATAAGGGTTACCCTTTTCATCCACTGCATTTTCAAATAGCAATGCAGGACCTTTAGCGCGCAATGTTCTATCGCTAATTTCAGTCATGGCAAGATGAGTGGAAATAGGCGCCGTTATTCGCTTTAACTGACCCATTTTTTCTAGCTGACTGATAAAGTCTCTTAAATCTTTATATTTCATAAAGTATTACCAATTCATAAACAAAAAACCAGTCATTAAGACTGGTTTTTACCAAGCAATTTAATAAAACTATTTACGTTTCATCGAGTCAAAAAATTCATCATTCGTTTTGGTCATGGCCAACTTATCAATAAGGAATTCAATCGCGCCAACTTCATCCATTTCATGAACAATTTTGCGTAGAATCCACATTTTTTGTAACTCGTCAGGCTTAGTAATAAGCTCTTCACGACGAGTACCACTGCGGTTGATATTAATAGCAGGGAAAACACGTTTTTCAGATACTTTACGTGACAGGTGTAATTCCATATTACCTGTGCCTTTAAATTCTTCGTAAATCACTTCATCCATTTTAGAGCCCGTTTCTACTAACGCTGTCGCGATAATAGTTAAGCTGCCGCCTTCTTCAATATTACGTGCGGCACCAAAGAAACGCTTCGGACGATGCAATGCATTGGCATCAACACCGCCGGTTAATATTTTACCTGATGAAGGAATTACCGTGTTATAAGCACGTGCTAAACGGGTAATTGAATCAAGCAAAATAATAACGTCTTTCTTGTGCTCGACTAAACGTTTAGCTTTTTCAATAACCATTTCAGCCACTTGTACGTGACGACTTGCTGGTTCATCAAACGTTGAGGCAATAACTTCACCTTTAACTAGGCGCTGCATCTCGGTTACTTCTTCTGGGCGCTCATCAATAAGCAATACCATCAATTCTGCGTCAGGATGGTTATGAGCAATACTTTGGGCAATGTTCTGTAATAATAATGTTTTACCCGCTTTTGGCGGTGCCACGATTAAACCACGTTGACCTTTACCAATAGGTGAAGCTAAGTCTAAAACACGGGCGGTAATATCTTCCGTTGAGCCATTACCACGTTCCATCCCCATTCGATCAGTTGGGTGAATTGGCGTTAGGTTTTCAAATAAAATTTTATTGCGGGTATTCTCAGGGCGATCAAAGTTAACTTCTGTTACTTTTAATAAGGCAAAATAACGTTCGCCTTTTTTCGGTGAGCGAATTTTCCCTTGAATAGTGTCACCAGTACGCATGCTAAAACGACGAATTTGGCTAGGAGATACGTAAATATCGTCAGGGCCGGCTAAGTAAGAAGAGTCGGCAGAGCGTAAAAAGCCAAAACCATCTTGTAGAATTTCTAAAACACCGCCACCAAAAATGTCATTATCATTTTCAGCATGCTTTTTTAAAATAGCAAAAATTATGTCTTGTTTACGTGTTCTAGCAAGGTTTTCTAGCTTCATAGACTCAGCTAGTTCAACCAATTCACTAACGGATTTATCTTTTAATTCGGTAAGGTTCATAGGGGGTTTCTTAAATTATTTTAAGTGATTGTGTCTGTGGCGATTGCCTACGACAGTATGTTTCAAATATATTTTTATAATTTCTTATCTAGTAAGCTGCTAATAAAGTAGCAAATAAAGACCATAGAATAGAGGTAAGAGATGTTATTTTGTACTCAGGGCTTAAATTTAGCATTAAAAGTTAACTAGGTAAAGGTACGAGTTAAAATGTAAGCAGATATTTTTATTTTATTGTATTTAAACAAAAACCCAACACTTGTGTGTTGGGTTTTATATTTATTCTTTACTACCGATTAAAGCACTATCGATTGAAGTGCTACCGACTAAAGCTTAAAGGTTTTTATCTAAAAATTCTTTTAATTGAGTTTTTGATAGTGCGCCAACTTTAGTGTCAGCAATTTCACCGTTTTTAAATAATAATAACGTTGGAATACCACGTACACCATATTTAGGTGGCGTATCTGCGTTTTGGTCAATGTTTAGCTTGCCTACTGTTACTTTACCGTCGTATTCAGTAGCAATATCGTCAAGCACTGGTGCTATCATTTTACAAGGACCACACCATTCAGCCCAAAAATCAACCAATACTAAACCCGATGCTTTTAAAACATCTGCTTCGAAACTATCATCAGTTAGCTGAACAATTTTTTCGTTCATCATATTCTCCGTTGGTTATGGCAGTTGTGCCAATCTGTTAATTATAAAATATCTATATATCACCTTTATGGGGCTACTCTCTCTAGATTTCAAGTAAGTTTTATTTTCTCTGACTTATCAACGCTAAAATTAGTTATTAACTAACGAAGGTGTTAAGCTAGCGCGATGAAAAATACACACTTAACTGAAACAAAGTTCGCTGACTTAAATCTTGCCCCGCAAGTAGTGACCGGATTAGAAGCCATGGGCTTCGAATATTGTACGCCTATTCAGGCGAAGTCTTTACCTGTATTGCTTCAAGGCACTGATATTGCTGGACAAGCGCAAACAGGTGAAGGTAAAACTATCGCCTTTTTAGGCGCAACTTTTCACCAATTATTGCAAAAAGAAGCACCTACACATAATCAACCTCGAGCATTGATTATGGCGCCAACCCGTGAATTAGCCATTCAAATTCACCGTGACGCCATTGAAATGTCAAAGAGTACCGGGTTACGCCTTGGTGTTGTTTATGGCGGCGAAGGTTATGAAAGCCAACGTTTAGAGCTAGAGCAAGGTGTTGATATTTTAATTGGTACCTGTGGACGCCTGTTAGATTATTTAAAACAAGGTATTTATAACTTAAATAATATTGAAGTTATCGTCCTTGATGAAGCCGACAGAATGTTCGATTTAGGTTTTATCAAAGATATTCGCTACATGTTCAATAAAATGCCACCGGCAACACAGCGTTTAAGCATGTTGTTTTCAGCCACCTTATCATTTCGTGTCAAAGAGCTTGCTTTTGAACACATGAACGATCCAACCAGTGTTGAAATCGCACCGGAACAAAAAACCAACACCCGCATTAGTGAAGAATTACTTTACCCTTCTAACGAAGATAAAATGCCACTATTGCAAACGCTCATTGAAGAAGACTGGCCAGAAAAAGCCATTATTTTTGCTAATACTAAACATGTTTGTGAAAAAATTTATGACCATTTAGTGGCAGATCAACTACGCGTAGGCTTATTAACGGGTGATGTGCCACAGAAAAAACGTTTGAAAATATTAGAGCAATTTACTGACGGTAGTTTAGATTTTTTAGTGGCTACTGACGTTGCTGCCCGTGGTTTACATATTCCTTCGGTAACGCACGTATTTAACTACGACTTACCCGATGATTGCGAAGATTATGTGCACCGTATTGGCCGTACTGGCCGTGCTGGCGCTTCAGGTCACGCCATTAGTTTAGCCTGTGAGCAATACGTTTTTAACTTGCCTGCTATCGAAACCTATATAGAACATGCATTGCCCGTAACAAAATACGATCACGATGCCTTATTAGACGATTTACCTCGTCCTAAACCTCGTCAACGTCGCCATAGACCTAACACAGGTAGATCTGGTGGTAATAGACAAAGCGGCAACCGTGGTAATAGTAATTATCGTGGCCGTCGTTAGTTTTATTGATAATTCTGCCGCCATTGATTTAAGAATATGAAAGCAACGGCGATTAGATCAGACACAATACCACAGTATAATAATGCTCATTATGCTGTGGTTGACTTAGGCTCTAACAGTTTTCACCTGCTCATAGTTCACCTTACTGACAACACCATTAAAACGGTTAGCAAAGTAAAACGTAAAGTGCGCTTAGCCGCAGGTCTTAATAACCAAAACGAATTGAGTCAAGAAGCCATTGAGCGAGGGCTTGATTGTTTAGCTTTATTTGCACAACACCTAGCCAGCATTCCCAAAGAAAATATTCGCATTGTTGCCACGGCAGCCTTACGAATAGCCAATAATCGCAGCCTATTCATTCACGCGGCTAATAAAATTTTACCTGTTAACATTAATCTACTCAGCGGTGAGCAAGAAGCTAATACCATTTATAGCGGTGTCGCTCATACTTGCCATGATAATTCGACACAAAAGCGTTTAGTAGTTGATATTGGTGGCGCTAGTACTGAGTTGATCATTGGTGAAGGCTTTAATGCCTTACACGCCATTAGTTTAAATTTAGGCTGTGTTAGCTTTAATGAGCGCTATTTCAGTGATAACAAGTTAACCACGAATAATTTTGATAACGCAATTAATGCTGCCAATAAGATCATCCAACCTATCGCTAGTCGTTTTGTCAAACTAGGTTGGCAAACCGCGCTTGGCAGCTCAGGAACGATGAAGGCATTGATAGAAGTTTTACACTCTCACCAACAAGAAACGGTGCTTAACATGAATTTTTTGCAAAAAATCAAGCAAGAGCTCATTGCATTCAAAAGCATTGATAACATTTTTTTTGATGGTTTGAGGGCTGATAGAGTGGCCGTATTAGCGAGTGGCTTATGTATTTTAATGGCGCTCTTTAATTGCTTGCAAATTAAAGAGCTTACATTGTCCACTGGTGCATTACGTGAAGGCTTGTTGTTTGAAATGATGCCTTAGGAGTCTTCCTTTAACCACCTAGCTACTTGTTTAGCAAAATACGTTAAAATACCATCGGCACCTGCGCGTTTAAAAGCTAATAAACCTTCCATTACACATGGCTTTTCTGCTAGCCAGCCATTTTGAATAGCTGCAACATGCATGGCATATTCGCCACTAACTTGGTAAGCATAAGTAGGCACTTGAAAAGTATCTTTTACACGGCGCACTATATCTAAGTACGGCATGCCGGGTTTCACCATCACCATGTCTGCACCCTCAGCAATATCCTGAGCTACTTCATGAAGCGCCTCATTGCTATTGGCTGGATCCATTTGATAAGTATGCTTATCACCGCCTTTAAGATTACCCGCTGAGCCGACAGCATCTCGAAAAGGCCCATAATAATTTGAAGCATATTTGGCCGAATAAGCGAGTATTTTGGTATTAACAAAACCATTCGCTTCTAACCCTTGCCGAATAGCGCCAACGCGACCATCCATCATATCTGACGGCGCGACAATATCAGCACCTGCCTCGGCATGCGATAAGGCTTGTTTTACTAATATATCTTTAGTGACTTCATTTAATACATAACCTGTGGCGCCCGCTTTATTATCATCAATTTCACTCAAAATACCGTCTTGGCCATGGACAGTAAAGGGATCTAGGGCGACATCAGTAATGACTGCTAACTGCGGAAATTTGGCTTTTAAGGCGCGTACAGTGCGCTGAGCCAAGCCATCTGGATTGTATGCCTCTTCGGCCATTAACGATTTTTTGTCACTCGGTGTGACGGGGAAAATGGCAATGGCAGGAATACCTAAATCGACTAATTCTTGCGCTTCTTCAAGTAATAAATCAATACTTTTACGCTCTACGCCCGGCATAGAGACTATCGCTTCTCGTTGGTTTTCACCTTCTAAAACAAATACCGGATAGATTAAATCATTAACCGTTAACTGGTGCTCTGCCATTAAGCGACGAGTATGATCATCTTTGCGCATACGACGCATACGGCGTGCAGGATATTGACCAAAGCTCGGTGAGGCAAAAGTATTATTGCAACTAGCGTTCATAAAGTTATTCTTCTATAAATTGATAAGATTGTGTTTGATTACGACCAGCGTCTTTGGCCTGGTATAGCGCTTTATCTGCACCAGCAAAAATCTGCTCTGGCAGTATATCAACATCCTGTATGTATGTGCTGATACCACTACTAATAGTCAAGGCTATTTCAATGCCTTTATAAAGGCAGGGTTGTTTAGCAATGCGCTTTCTTAACACTTCCGCCAAAGCGATAGCGCCTTGGCCGTTGGTGTCCGGCAAAATCAAACAAAACTCTTCACCACCATAGCGAAAGGCATTATCAGCACTACGTTTTAAACTATTTTTGATATGCTCACTGACCCAGACTAAGCATTCATCACCCGCTAAATGGCCATGAGTATCGTTAACCGCTTTAAAGTGATCTATATCGATTAATACTAAGCTAAGTGGTGTTAAGTTACGTTTGCTGCGACGATATTCAGCAACAATTTTTTGATCATAAAAGCGCCGGTTAAATAACCCTGTCAGCTCGTCTAGGGTGTTTTTCTGCTCAAGTTCGTGGTTGGCTTCTTCCAGCTCTTGCAAAGCAATATTCAACTCTAAAGTCCGCTCTTGTACTTTTTCTTCCAGCATATCTTGGCTTGTTTGTTGCTCTTGCAACAATAACTGGCGAGCCTGCTCAGATAACTCATTGGCGGCTTGGGCTTTAGTTAATTCTTCTGCTAAATGCTTTTTGTCTGCGACCAATTTACGGTTGCATAAGTAACCACAAAAAATCAACAGCACTAAGCAAAAGATAAAGCCTACGCTAAATCCTTGCAGAAATGACATATTAAATTGGGGGATAAAACTGGTCATTGTATAAGTACTTATTTACAAGTTAAAAACTTTTTCGGCATTGATGCTAGTTTGGCAAGCAATCTCTTGCGGGTCAATAGCGGTAAGTTTTGCCAACTCCTCAACCACGAAAGACAAATAGCTCGGTTCATTACGGCTGCTTTTTGGTCGAGGCCTTATGGTTCTTGGTGTCAAATACGGGGCATCAGTTTCAATAAGTAGTCGATTTAGCGGGATAAGATTAACAATATCTCGTAATTCCTGCCCTCTTCGCTCGTCGCACAACCAACCAGTAATGCCAATATACATACCCGCAGACAAGCATTGCTCTAATTCTTGCCTATTGCCAGTAAAACAGTGGGCAACCATCGCAGGAATTTTACTAATAAAAGGCTTGAGGGCTTCAAACCAAGGTTGAAAAGCATCTCGTTGATGTAAAAATAGCGGCATATTTAGCTCTGAGGCTAAACTGATTTGTGCTTTAAAAACCTTGAGCTGTTGCTCTGGCGCTGAAAAGTTACGATTAAAATCTAAACCACATTCACCAATGGCTTTTATTTCTACCTGACTGGCGAGTTGTGCTAGCTGTTCTAAATAATCATCACTAACGCCGTCAGCATCATGAGGGTGCACACCGGCGGTAGCATAAAGGGTATCTGGAAATTGTTGCTGATAGTCTTGGCATAATTGCAAGGCTTGTTGGCTGGCTTCGATGCTAGTGCCAGTTATAATTAGGCGCGAAACCCCCAGCTCTTTTGCCCGAAGGATAATAGCAGTGCGATCTTTATCAAAGCGCTTGTTGGTTAAATTAACGCCGACATCAATCAACTGAACAGCCACTATTTAAGTCGTTTGACACGAATGTTGCGATGGCTACCTTCTTTATAAAGATAAACCGCACCCATGGCCGCTTTTTTCATGCGAACAGTATCACCCACCTTTAGTTTCATTTTTGTGGTATCTTTTTGCTGCCATTGTTGACCATTTTCTAAACTGATCACCCATTGACCTCTAATAAGTTTTTTAAGTTTAGTGATAGGCGAGGTAATACTATCAAGACCTTGCTCTGTTGAGGTTTTCTTTAAATGTTCTTTGGCAAAGTCATCTACTTGTTTGGTTGCTGAAGGCTGAACTTGCGCTATTGTAGTAGGCACAGTCGCCACAAGCGCTGTAGCGTTATTGGCTGGTAAAACGGCGCGGGTAGAGGCACCTTTGAGTAAATCGTCAAAACAAGCGAGCCTAGCATCTGCTGGTGAAATTTGTCCACATTGAGTGAGTTGGTTTGTGAGCTTTGTTTCATTGCCAGCAAAGCTCACAAACGATAGCGAACAAAACAGCATACTTATAGATGTTAAAGTTATAATTCTCATGGATTTACTTCCTCTTCAGGTTCTTCCTCGTCATCATCTTTATGATTTAATGAAGCAATAATAACACCCACTTCAAATAAAAGTAGCATCGGGATAGCTAACATTGACTGAGATATAATATCAGGCGGCGTTAGTAGCATACCCAATACAAAAGCACCTACGGCAACATAAGGTCGTTTTTGTCTCAAGCTATCTGGAGTAGTAATGCCCGTCCAGCACATCAAAACGATAGCAATAGGTATCTCAAAAGCCGCGCCAAAAGCAAAAAACAATTTTAAAACGAAGTCTAAGTAACTACTAATATCAGTAGCAATAACCACACCTTCGGGTGCTACTGAGGCAAAAAAAGCAAACACAACAGGGAAAACAACAAAATACGCGAACGCTATCCCACTGTAAAACAAAAGTGTTGAGCCCAACATTAGTGGCGCAACAAGTTTTTTCTCATTACGATATAACCCCGGCGCCACAAAAGACCATATTTGATACAAAATATAAGGCATGGCAATAAAAACTGATAACACTATTGTTAATTTAAAAGGGGCAAAAAATGGTGAGGCAACATCGGTGGCAATCATTTGAGCGCCATCTGGCATAGTGGCTAATAGCGGCTGAGCAAGATATTGATAAATGTCTTGGGCAAAATACGCCAAGCTGCAAAATACCACTATTATCCCTAAAACAGCGCGCAGCAAACGTGTGCGCAGCTCCAGAAGATGATCAAAAAGCGTGGTAGGTTTTACTGATGGTGTTTGCTGAGAGGCTGAACTCATTGTTATGGCTTATGTTCTTGTTGCTGTTCTGGTGATTGAGAGTCATTATTCGCTTGCGCTGAGTGTTCAACATCATCCACATCTGAAGGCGTTGATTGAACACGTTGTGTGGCTAACGAAGAAGAGATGAGTGAGTCTAATGCCGTTCTATCAACCTTTTTAAATGGCTCATTGACCATAGCAGCAGCATCTTGTAATGATTTAACTGATTCAGCCACCTCAGGGCTCAAATTGGTCATATCACTTTGCTCTGCTTTTTTTAAATCTGCATGTAGTTCATGAATGCGCAACTCTTCTGTTAGCTCAGATTTAACCGTATCGCTAAACTTACGCACACCATTAATCCAACCTCGAACAGTTCGAATTGCTACCGGCAAACGCTCAGGACCTAGTACGACTAGCCCCATAATGGCAATAAGCATTAACTCCCAAAAACCAATATCAAACATCAATTATGCCTGATTGTTTTCTTTTTGATTTTCTTTGATTTTATTAGTACTCGTTGTGCTGTTATCCGCTAAATTTTCTGAGCTTTGTTCTGATATATGTTCTGCGCTTTGCTCTGAGGTATTATCTGTCGATTTAGCCGAGTCTTTTTCATCACCGAGAGCACTTTTAAAACCTTTAATAGCCGAGCCTAAATCACCGCCTAAGTTACGTAATTTTTTAGTACCAAATAATAATACTACAATGACAGCAATGATTAATAATTGCCAAATACTGATACCACCCATAACAAACTCCTCTTATCTAATTAATAGCAGTATACACTGAAATTAAGTTCTGAAACGAGCAAAAGCCACCCTCAATGAGAAAATTATGCGCTAAAACAATATTTATACCTAGCGACAGGAACTAAGCGTAGGATTTATCTGAATTTCCAAGGGCAGGCGAGATTATTTTTTGCGGCTTACTAATATGATATCCTTGGCCAAAGTCGCAACCAGCAGAATGAAGTTTATCCATCACATCGGCACTCTCTATACCTTCGGCAACAAGGCGATAACCAAATTGCTCACCTAAGTCATGCAACGCCTTAACTAATGAAAGGTTCTTCTTATTATTTCTTAAGGTACGAATGAATTCACGATCAAGTTTAATAAATTCAAAAGGATAGCTGTGTAAAAAGCTAAAAGATGAAACACCTGAAGCATAATCGTCAAGCGCTAAACGCACCCCTAACCTTTTCAATTTTCGCAAGCCTTGCAAGGCTATGTCATTGTGTTGCGCAAAAGCCGATTCATTAAACTCTAAAATAAGTTTTTGTGGTTCAAAACTTTGTGCTTTAATTAAGGAAATTAGGCTATTTAATTGATTAGTTTGTGTGAGATGACGTCCTGAAATATTAATCGCAATAAAAACATGCTGGTATTGACTATCGTGCTTCCAAATAAGTAGTTGCCTTGAAACTTCTTCAACTACCCAATTTTCAATGGCTAAAATAAGACCCGTTTCTTCGGCAAGAAATAAAAACTCACTTGGGGTGAGTAAGCCTTTTTTCGGGTGTTGCCATCGTAATAAAGCTTCAAACCCTATGGTATTTGCATTTTCTAAGTCAGAAATCTTTTGATAGTGTAATTCAAATTGCTGCTGTTCAATGGCAAGACGCAGCTCTTGCTCGAGTGTCATAGTCGCAATTAGTTTTTCACGCATACTGTCATCAAAAAACACATAGCGACCACGCCCTAAGCTTTTTGCTTGGTACATAGCCGCATCAGCATCACGTAGCACCTCATCGGCATTATTGTACTGGTTACTACATATCGCTATGCCAATACTGGCACTTGAATACAAAGTATTGTTTTCAATCTTATAAGGTTTTTCAATAGCGCTAATGATGCGTTCAGCAATGTCTTCTGCATCATCAGATTTAAGTGAATCAAGTAGAACAACGAATTCATCGCCGCCAAGGCGTGCTAACACGTCATTATCACGTACGCAGGCACGTAAACGATTGGCGATTTCAATCAAAAACAAGTCGCCAGCATGATGCCCCAAGGTATCATTGATCATTTTAAAACGATCAAGATCGATAAATAATACGGCAAATCGTTGGTTAGGATGGCGTTTTAAATGTCGAATAGCATAACCAAGCCGGTCTGAAAACATCGCTCGATTAGGAAGTTTGGTTAAGACATCATGGTGGGCTTCAAAATACAGCTGCTGTTCGGCTTTGCGTCGCTCAGCTATTTGCATGCGCAAGTTTAAATTTGCTGCTTGCAATTCTTGAGTACGCTCAGCCACCAGAGTTTCCAGCTCTTTAAGGTGCTGCCGCTCTAATACTTTTCGCTGTGCTTTTTCTTGTTCAAGTTGTTCATTAGCCTGTTGCAGCTCTTGTAACAATGACTTAACTTTACGCAATTCTTGCGGTGCACTTGGCTGTTGCTTAATCCTTGGTTCCATCAAGGTTCCCATCTTTATCTTTCTATTCAGTACATTAAAACAGTTTTTTATGAACGAAAGATTTTATTAGTATTATTTTTGAGCGTTAAGTGTAACAAAATTTCTGCGCTAGGCTAGCTTTAATGTTTAAAAAAGTAACAATTATGTTAACAGATTGAATTTTATGAATAAAAAAACAACAAACTCATCGTTACTTTTTAGCTCTGCAAGCCGTTTGGTCAGGTTAATAACAATTGAAATTACAGGCACAAAAAAACCGACCTAAGTCGGTTTCTACAATATCTATATATTTACTTTATAAAACCATAGTATTTTTCAGTTTTGATAAAGCATTTTTTTCAAGCTGTCTTACACGCTCAGCAGAAATTTGGTACTTATTCGCTAGCTCTTGTAAGGTTGATTTATCTTCACTTAACCAGCGCGTTTTAATAATATCTTGGCTACGCTCATCTAGTGCGACTAAAGCAGTGGATAAACGGCTATTAGCATGGTTTTCCCAGTTAGCATTTTCTACTTCAACCGCCAAGTCAGATTGATTATCTTCAAGATATAAAGCAGGTGAAAAGTTGCTGGCACTGGCATTATCGTCGTCATCACCGGCAAGTTCAAAGGCTTGATCATGACTACTCATGCGATTTTCCATTTCCAAAACATCTTTGGTGCTAACACCTAAGGTTTCGGCAACGGTATTAACTTCATCATTACTAAACCAACCTAGGCGTTTTTTATTTTTGCGTAAGTTGAAAAATAATTTACGTTGCGCTTTCGTGGTAGCCACTTTAACGATGCGCCAGTTTTTAAGTACGTATTCATGAATTTCAGCTTTAATCCAATGTACCGCAAATGAAACCAAACGCACCCCGACTCCAGGATTAAAACGTTTTACGGCTTTCATTAAACCGACATTGCCTTCTTGCACTAAATCAGCCTGAATTAAGCCGTAGCCAGCATAGCCTTTAGCAACATGAATAACAAAACGTAAGTGAGACATGATTAGCTTTTGCGCTGCTTGTAAGTCATTTTCTTCATACAAACGAGTAGCAAGCTCATGCTCTTCTTCAGCGCTAAGCATTGGAATACTATAAGCTGATTGCATGTATGCTTCGATACTACCGCTGTGTGGTACGGTTAGCTGCATTGTCTTACTCATAAAATGACCTCTTTTTCTCTACTAAAATAAACTTCTCTGCGCTCGAAATTGTAACTTAAAACAGGCTTTTTTGCTACCAAGCCTTACAAGCCGCGCCGAGCGAAGACAAACATTAGCTTAATAGAAAGGGCAAAACAAGATGATCTTTCATTTAATTGATGAATAATTTGTGAATATTTGTAATTGCAAAAAATTAGTCTTGTTACCGTAAAAACTTAACGATAGTCAAAGCGACTAATCGGCATTAGGTTCTATGGCTCGAATATGTTTTCGCACTGAGATATAACTACCGACTAAACCCAACAATACTGCAAAAGCAATGAGTAAAAATGCTTCATTTAGCGCTAAGCCTTGTAATTGAAAGTTGCTTTGATATAAGTTTGTTAAGTTGCTGATAGCAGTAGTTAAATATTGTGCGAGTAAACTTACCGCTAACCAAGAAAGTAAGCCGCCAAATATGCCATACCAGATACCACTGTATAAAAAAGGACGTTGAATAAAACTGTCGGTTGCCCCAACTAATTTCATAATGGCAATTGCATCTTGTTGATTTAAAATAGCTAAACGTATGGTGTTACCCACAATAAGTACCACAGACAGGCACAGTAGTAAGGCAACACCCATAACAATATCTTCTATCAGTTGCGCCATAGCTTCTAACCGCGTTAGCCATTCTAAGTCTAACTTGCCTTGCTCAACTTCTCTTTCTTGTTGCAGCTTGATTAACAACTCATTGGCGGCACGAGCTTGACTTGCCCTGTGCGTTGGCGTGACTAACAGGGTGGCTGGCAGTGGGTTTTCATCTAGATATTCTAATGATTGGCCAAATCCTGATAATATTTTAAACTCTTTCAGCGCTTGTTGTGCTGAAATATAATGCACGCTATCAACTTCTGGATATAAACTGATGCGTTTAACGAGATTTTGAGCGTTTTTTTCATTAACAGAAAGCTTTAAAAACAAGGTGATTTGTGAGGCACTATCCCATTGCTCACTCACTTGCTGAGCATTTTTAACAAATAAATGTAAAGTGGCTGGTAAGGCTAAGCTAATACCTAAAACAAACACTGTCATCACAGAAGTAAAAGGAGTGCGCCACAAATCGCCTAAACTGCCCACCGCTTGTTGTAAGTGGCGAATAGGTAAGGTCAAAATTTGTCTGATTAAGCTATTGCGACCACTTAAGCCACTAGAATGAAGGTGACTATTCATAGATAACTCCCTGTGGCTGCACATTATCAACATTCAAACCATCCACTAGGCCATCATTGATCATAGTGCCCTCTTTAAGTGTCAGTGTTCGATATTTCATGCGAGCAATGAGCCCCAAATCATGAGTAGCAATTAATACCGTAACGCCAGCAGCATTAAATTCTTCAAATAAGCGAATAATATCGAGCGATAATTTAGGGTCAAGATTACCCGTGGGTTCATCTGCAAGTAAAATGGGGGGTTTATTGACAATGGCACGGGCAATGCCAACGCGCTGTTGTTCACCACCTGAAAGCATATAAGGATAGCATTTAAGCTTAGCGCTTAGATGTACTTTATCTAAGGCTGTTTCAACTCGCTTGCGAATTTCTTTGTGGCTAACCCCTTCAATAATTAGCGGTAGCGCAACATTATCAAAAACGGTTCTGTCTTTAAGTAGGTTATGACTTTGAAAAATCATACCAATGCCACGACGAACATAGGGTATTTGTTTGTATTTGATTTGTGCCAACTCAGTATGGTTAACCAATATACTGCCTGAGCTAGGCTTTTCCATCATAGAAATAAGCTTTAACAGCGTACTTTTACCCGCGCCTGAATGCCCTGTTAAAAAAGCCATTTCACCCGCTTGTAGGGTAAAGTTAACTTGTTTCAAGGCCAGAAAACCACCTGGGTAAGTTTTGTTAACACCATTAAAACTGATCATAGTTTATTATTGTTTTATATTATTTAGTAACAGTTCACCACCGAGTCGCGATGCTCACAAAGGGCTCTTCTAGCCTACACAGAGGATTTGTTATTCTCTATGTAGTGCACAGCAAGACCTACATGGATGTAGGTCACTTAGGTTATGCATGGAGCATATAACCTGCCTCGGCTTTCTCGGTGGTAATGATTTTTAAGCTGAATAAATACTATTTGTTATTGCCCAGTCTATTACTATTTATCAAAAAGCGCATCAATAAAATCATCGCCATTAAATGGTCGTAAATCATCAATACCTTCACCAACACCTAAATAACGAATGGGAATATTGTGCTTATCGGCAATGGCAAAAACAACACCACCTTTGGCAGTACCATCAAGCTTAGTTACCGTTAAACCCGTTAAACCTACCGCTTCATCAAATAACTTAGTTTGGCTTAAAGCATTTTGCCCGGTGCCAGCATCAAGCGTCAGCATCACTTCATGAGGGGCGTTAACATCAAGCTTTTTCATCACTCGAACGACTTTTTTCAATTCTTCCATTAAGTGAGCTTTATTTTGCAAGCGACCCGCGGTATCAGCAATAATAACATCGACATTACGCGCTTTAGCAGCACTAATGGCATCGAAAATAACTGAGGCACTATCGGCACCGGTATGTTGGGCAATAACAGGGACGTCATTACGCTCGCCCCAAACTTGCAGTTGTTCAACTGCCGCGGCTCTAAACGTGTCGCCCGCGGCTAACAGAACAGACTTACCCTGTGCCTGAAATTGCTTAGCAAGTTTACCGATAGTGGTGGTTTTGCCGACACCATTCACACCCACCATCAAAATAACAAAGGGACCATCATCGTTAGTAACCTCTAAAGGCACACTCACTCCTGTAATCACTTTTTTTAGCTCGGCTTTTAATAATTCATATAATGCTTCCGCATCTTTTAGTTGCTTACGATTAGCCGTGCGCGTTAATGAGTCAATAATTTTCATGGTGGTTTCTACGCCAACATCAGCCATCAGTAAATGGGTTTCTAGCTCTTCAAACAAATCATCATCAATTTGCTTGCCTCGAAATAAATCAAATAAGCCACCACCGATATTAGCTCTGGTTTTACTTAACCCTTGCTTTAATCGTGCAAAAAAACCTAGTTTGGCCTCTGGCTCTTTTGCTGTAGATGTAGGTACTTCGGCCTCAACCACCGGAGGACTTAACTCTTCAGGTTCATCTTCACGAGCTTGAGCTATTAAGGACTCTTCTGGCTCCACTACCTCAGGCGCTAACGGTTCTAGCTCTTCTGGTTCTAGTGCTGGCAGATCATCTTCAATAACCTGCTCAACACTTGCCAACACGTCAGTATCAGCCGGCGGTATAGCCTCAGCATCTGCTGCTGATTCATCCTCAACAGTCTCCTGCGCTGGCAATTGAACACTTTCGTTGGCAATTTTTTCTTTCTCATCCTGACCAAAGCCTAACCAGGAAAACATACCTTTTTTCTTCTTCGACACTATCTTCGACCTAAGTAATTGATGTTACTAATTGGTATTAATTAATATTAAACCAAATGAGGATAAATTTTTTGCTATATTAGCATCAAATTTCCGAACTGTCAGTGATATGAATCAAGGTAAAAATCAACACCACAAAAAGGCTCAAGCAGGTAGTATTCGTATTATTGCCGGTAAACACCGAGGCAGGAAATTGCCAGTACTGGCAGCAGAGGGATTAAGGCCAACCACAGACCGAGTTAAAGAAACGGTATTTAACTGGTTAATGCCCTATATACATAAGGCATATTGCTTAGATTGTTATGCTGGCGCGGGTAGTTTAGGATTTGAAGCCCTTTCTCGTGGTGCTGAACAAGTGACGTTAATAGAACTCAATAAAACGGCAGCGAAACAGTTACAAGCGAATAAGGCACTGTTGAACGCTGACAATATCACCGTAAAACACAACGATGTGGTAACATTTTTGAAAAACAAGCCTGAGCAAACTTTTGATATCGTTTTTATTGACCCGCCTTTTCGCCAAAATTTAGTTTCACAAACCGCACAATTGCTCGCACAAGGCTGGCTGAGCAAACAGGCGTTAGTTTATTTAGAAACGGAAATAGCGGCTGAACAGTTATTACCTAATAATTGGCAGTTACTAAAAGAAAAAATAGCGGGCCAAGTGGCCTACCGTTTATACCAAGTTCAATAATAGCGCCTTACTATGATCAAATTACATCAGCTTGACGGTTATATCCAAACAATTTTATTAGCCGAATACTCAGACAAGTTATTGTTGCTTGATGGTTGCAGTCGTGCCGATGTTTCGTTGCTCAAGCATTATATTACCGACACACTAAAGCGACCCTTAACAGATTTACACTTAGTGGTGGTGACCCACATGCATCCAGATCATGCTGGTGCCGCACACAAGTTAAGAAAAATATCGGGCTGTAAAATCGCCAGCGCTAATGTTGCTGGGCAATGGTATCGCGGCTTCGAGGGTAAAATGATGCATATCATCGATATACTCTTAACCCGTTGGGTAGCAAATAAAACACAACAAAAACAACGCTGGTTATGGTATTCAAGCAAACTATCACCAGACATCTTACTTAATGACGGAGACTTCTTACCTGGTTTTGAGGATTGGCAAGCACTGGCAACTCAAGGACATACGGACAGAGATTTATCACTACATCATTTACCTAGCAACAGGGTTTACATTGCCGATTTAATTGTCACTACCCGCAAAGGCTTTATTCCACCCTTCCCGGTTTTTTATCCTGAGCGCTATCGCAAGTCAGTAAACAAAATAGCGAACTTAAACGCGGAGAGTATTATTCTTGCTCATGGCGGTGAAGTAAAATTAACAGCACAGCACTTTAAACAAGTATTAGCAAAAGCACCAACAAAGCCGATGACTCATTGGCGCGTAGTGAAAGCTAAGCTAAAGCAAGTATTCAGTAAGTAGCGAGTTTTCAAGAAATGGTTCCCGCCGCCTTGAGCGCGAATAAATTCTCGCCTACCATTTAGGCTTCAATTTAAGATCATGGAAATCAAAACTAAAGTCTGTCGCATGCGATACTGCTTTCATAGTTGCGTATTCAATACCACCGGCTTCATTTAGGTGAAAATTAATAAAAGCATCAGCTTCTAAGGTTCTATCTAACCAACGAACAATAAAAGTATTGTGTTGGTAATGTTCCAAATTGCCTTTTAGCTCAGGGGTATTACTAAACTGTAGATGAAGTTGGTTATTTCTGTAACTAATATCAATATCACCATACCAATCATCTTTGTAGGTTTGCGCATAAGCCTTTAACGTTAAAGAGTGACGAGAGTTTTTATCCACCAAATCAGCCGCTTTCGCTAAGCGTTTTTGCTCTTTAGCTTGTCGATTTTGTTGTTTTTGATCATAGTAAGTCACCCAATTTTTTTCTGGTAACTCCAAATATTCAGTAAGTATTTGATGATAAATAGCATTAAAGGCGTAACCCGATTGTTGATTGGTTAAAACCACCATGGCAAGATTTTCTTCGGGCACTAACACCACTTTAGAAACCATACCTAAAATACCACCACTATGATGAACGAGCTTAACGCCATGATAATCTTTTAAAAACCAACCTAAACCATACGCGGAAAAATGGGTTTTATCTTGTTTTGTCGCCGCTTCTGCAACCGGTAATAATGTTCGTGCTTGCCACATAGCCCGGCTTTGCTCGGCTGAAAATAACTGAGCTGACTGAGCCGAGTTATGGTTATAAGCGCCATGATTTAACTGGGCTTTTAACCATAACGTCATATCATTTGCACTTGAGGCAACGGCACCAGCGGATGTGAACTTTTCTAAAAAATTACCACCGACAACATTAAGCTTGCCATCAAGCGGCACATGAGCTCGTGCAACATTAGTATTGCTGGTAGGGATCAGTGAAAAAGTTGGACGAGTGTTTTTCATGCCTAAAGGGGTAAAAATACGCGTTTGTATCGCCTCTTGCCATGACATGCCGGTAAGTTTAGCGACAATTTCACCGGCAATAACATACATCAAATTATCGTAGGCAAATTCACTGCGAAAACTAGTCACTTGCGGTAGGTATTTTAGCCCTCTAATAATATCAGCATTGGTCAAAGTAGTTTGCGGCCAAATCATCAAATCACCGGCACCAAGACCTAAGCCTGAATTATGGGACAGTAAGTCAATAAGAGTAAATTCACGGGTAACATAAGCGTCTGGCATTTGGAATTCAGGAATGATATCAATTATTTTAGTGCGCCAAGTAAGCTTGCCTTCATCCACTAAGCTAGCTAACAACGCTGCGGTCATCGCCTTCGTGTTCGACGCAATACCAAACAAGGTGTCAGGGGTTACTTTCGCGCTTTTACCCTGCTCAATAACACCAAAGCCTTTACTCATCACCACCTTGTTATCTTTAACAATGGCGACAGCAACACCAGGTACTTGAAAGGTACTCATGACATGTTGAATTGCCGCTTCAATATTATTATTTTTATCACTAATACTTGTCGCTTGCACCATCAGTGGTAATGAAAAAACCACTAACGCTAACACTTTTGTTATCAAGTTCATTGTTACTTCCTATTATTCTTGTCGAGCATTGTCGAGAAAACGTTACTAAATTTCTATGCCTAAGTTCGACAAGCCTTCTGATAACACCATTTCTTTCGCTAGCTGACAGCTGCGTTTATTTTCTGCCGCTAATTTTAAAAAATCAAATAACTCATATTGAGTCGCTTTTTCCCATTCCATTAACGGGTGTGCATTTACTGATAAAGAATGAGCGGCTAAATTTTGAACTTCTACCGTTGTCTCTGCTGCTACTTTTTCAGTGTTAGCTTCATCTTCAATCAGCAACAACTCAACATAATAACTGACACTGTTATGAGATAACCTACTGATACTATTAATATCTTCATGGCTTTTATCGTTGCCGTTGCTTTGCATAAGCTGCCACAATGACATTAAGGCCATACAAACATCAAGTGCAGGAAAAACACCAAAAAAATCAAATTCTTGAGGATCAGGTGTTTGTTCTTCTAGCTTATTCAATTGCGCATTAGCATTGATTTTTGTGCTGTTATTTTTATCTAGCCACTGCCAAATAAGATCTAACTGATTACGTACTATGGCAAAGTCACCGAATTGAGCGGCATCAGCAAACATTTGATAATTAGGCAACATACGCTCGAGTAGCGCCGCCGAAAAAGCGATTTGTTGCCAGTGACTTAATTTTTCAAAAGGAAGGTGTATAGCCAAGTTTTTCTCTTTTATAGACATAACAAGCGATTATTATACTCAAAACTATCAAGCTTTTCTCGGTAAGTTAAGTACGAATATCCTCTTTTAAAAAATAAGCCGTCTACGTTTAGCTATTTTGCGTTAATTGTTTTTGGGCGTATTCAAATTTCAAGCGGTATTCGGTGAGCTTACTTTCTAAGTCATGAATTTGTTCCATAAATTGCTCTTTATGCTCATGATGTTGCGTGATCATCTCAGAATTTTCATCGCGTAAATATTTAATCGTTTCTCGAACTTGATCATTTTCTTTTTCTTGTTTTTCTCGATTAGCATCATAGCGATTAAGAGTATTTTCTTGCCCTTCTTGTGCTAACTTCACTTGTGATTTTAATGAAGAGACTTCCTTTTGATATAGCTTAATATCCGCTTGCTCAGTCATGAGGTTATCCGCTAATTGTTGATTCTTAGCTGTCAGCTGCACCAAATGTTGCTCAACGGCTATTTGCTCTTGTTGAGATTGTTTATGCTGCAACGAAGATGATTTTTTATCCTCAAGTTGCTGCTGCTTCAACTTAGCTAGCGCCTCATTATTTTGCGTTATTTGTTGTTTATATTCTTGCGCTATTTTGACATGTTGTTTAACTTTATCTTCTAAAAGTCCTCGTTGCTCTTGCTCACTTACCATCATTTTTTTTTGCTCGCCAGTTTCATCTTGAAGTTGTTGCAACTGCTGAGTTAATTGGTTTGTTTTTTGTTCAATATCTTGATTTTTTTGGATAAGCTGTTGTTGGTGTTGCTCTTGAATATGCTCTAAATCACTTAATGAAACATCGAGCTGTTTAGTCAGTTCAACAATGTGGTTTTTCTGTTCGATTAAGGTATTAGTTTGTAGTTCGTCTGTTTGTTGCCAAGTTGTTGCTGCTTTTTGCAACTTACTATCACTGTTATCTCTTTGTCGTTCGACAATGTCTAAGCGCTCCATCAGACTTTGTTCTTGCTCTGCTAATACGGTTAAACTTTCACTAAGCGTAGCAACTTCTTGCTGCTGCTCTTGTTGTGTTTTTTCATGGTCGACTACTGTGCATTGTAATGCTTGTTCTAATTCACTAAATTGTGCCTGCTCTTGTTGTAATTGCGTTTGTTTGTCTGCCACTTCTTGCGCTAAATTATCGATAGTTTGTTGTAAATTTTGGCTTTGCTCATTAAGCTCGGTTTGTAGGGTTTGTTGCTCTGACTGTAATTTACTTTTCTCATCGGTCAGCGCCGTTTTAAGCACAGTATTTTCATGCTCTATGCGCTCAATAGTTTCGGTAAAATTAATAGTGTTTTGGGCGAGCTCAACTTGAAAGTTTTGGGCACTTTCTTGTTGTTTCGTTAACTCATCAGCTAGCTGGCTCTGAAGTTGGCTATGTTTTTCTTCTAAGCGAGAAATTTTATCTGCCGAGTTGGCATCACGGGTTTTTAATTGCTTTTGGCTGGCTTTTTGTTTATTTTTTTCCTCATCAAACAAGGCAGCAAGCGAACTAACCTCTTGCTCTAACAAAGTGATTTTTTCGGAAAAATTTTTACTTTTTTCGGCTAATTCATCTTGACTTGTTTGGTAATTGTTCTGCAAGGCAAGATAAGCAGGATCTTGCTCTACTGATGTTTTTTTATGAGCCCCTTTGGGCGTTGCCGCAGATATTAGCTGAGTTAGCTTTTCTTCTACCTGAATGTAGACATCACTTGCTAAGCTTTGAATTTGCTCTTCTACTTCCTTGGAAAGCTTATCTTTTTCAGCCATTATATTTCCACAATCAAGTACTGGTAATAATTAAATTAGCACAAGAAAGCAGCTATCGAAATGTGCAATTGAATTTATTTGGCCTTAAATAAAAAAAAGGAGCTAAAAAGCTCCTTTTTATTAATATTAGTTATTAAAACTACGCTTGTTGCGCTGCTTCTTTACCAACTGGAGCAATTTGTACACCAGTTACCTTAGTTTCAGATACTTGATTACGTAATTGAACTAAGCGATTAACCTGACTTAAAGAGCCTAGCATAGAGTAAATTGGCACAAACAAACCACGCTTATGGAAATCAATGACCTTTTCATCAGAAAGGTCTTTAACTTTATCTTCATTAATAGTGAAAATACCCACTAATTTTTTCTTTTCACCTGTGCTTAAGGCAACATTTAACTCAAGCTCTTGTAATAAATCATTTTCTTCTAATTCTTTAATGAAGTTTTCTGTCATTCTTTCATTGTCATATAAACGACCAAGCGCTTGTTGCACATTATCTAACACTTCTGACTCTTTACCGTCTTCTTCAAATAAAGCTAAATCTTTATCTTCACCAACAAATGGGCTGTCTAAATCAATACAAGCTGTTAAGGTGTTTTCTTTATCAGGATCCATCCCTAATGAGAAAGGCACCATGGCAATGCTTTGTGGTAATGATAGCGCAGTCCATTTTTCATCTTGAAAATATAAATTTTCGCCTGCCTCTAAACCAAGCATAGCAACACTGCGGTAACGCTCTGAATCTGGGTTTTTAACTAATACCACCGGAAAACTGGCCGAGGCTTGGGCATATTCAGCAGCCGTAACAGGCACGATATGTTGTCCTGCCACGTGTGCTAAATCACGCGTTTTTGATAGTTTTAATTTTTGGTGTTGTTCTTTTCTCACTGGAGCGAAGTTGGCCATGATTGAATCTCTTTCCTTTCGTGCTACTATTTTGTTCTACTTGAACTTAAAGGCACATTTTTATAATAATGTAATTGAACGGGTGTTTTAATTACGCGTTATACTTTCTTGTAGTAAGTTATGGAGACAGCTGTTTTAGCTTTCAATGCTAAACTTAAAAATAATTGAAGTTTTTCTGCATAAACACTCAGGCTATTAACATGAGAATAAACATGAGAAGACAATTTTTACTTTATTTCATACTGTTAACGGTCTCATTCGCCAGCATTGCTAAACCAAAGTTTTTGGTTAAGCATCAGCGCAATGAACAAAATTTAGCTGAGATTCAAATAACCAACCAAACAACCAAGGCATTAATTTGTTATGTTGCCATTGATGGCCATAAAATAAGGTTTAGGTTGCAGCCAAGACAGCCATCAAAATGGTACCGGGCAACTGATGCAAGTTTCAATCACAAAAACTTTAGCACTTGGTGTGATTACTTATCTTTGCATCCACAATATCAGTTACCGGTGTAATAACATTAGTGAGATGAGAAAATTAGCGATTAAAAGCGCTAGCAAGCTCTTGTGGTGACGGCAGTTTATTGGCCACTAATTTTTCAGTCGCCGCATGGTACGCCAAACCGTTCAATAACTTTTTAGTGATACTTTTCATCATCGGCTTAACTAAAATAATGCCCATCAACCAGCCTAACGGCCCACCTTTAACGACAAAGTCCATATCAATGGTGATATCACAGCTGTTTTCATCAATAACTTTTACGCTTGTTCCTGCCTTCATGCTTTTAAGAGGCATAGAAAATTCACTAATAACAACAGTAAAACTTTCTCCTTCTTGGTAGTCAATAATTTCTTCAACTACGCTACTACCGTCGTAAAAATTACATGTTCGCTTTGCACCAGGGCCAAATACTTTCCCGTCCATGATAGGAGACTTTTCCACCGAAAAGTGCCATTTATCGACATGCCCCCAATCGGCTAACACCGCCCAAACTTTCTTGGCGGGAACATTAAACCTTTTTGTCACTTCAATATGATGTGCCATAATGTTTTCCTCTATTTAAATTTACTTTTAACTTTTAACTTTTAACTTTTAACTTTTTTGAAAAATTAAGCTTTTTTGACCACGGGAATATACAAAAAAAGTATTTTTTCTGCGTCTGCTGGCTGAGTTCCCGGTGCATAAAGCTCAAAATCTGGTTTTTCAACATAGTCATAATTAGATTTAGGCAGCCAACTTCCCCAAATATATTTCAAGGTCTCAGGCAGAAACGAAATAGCGCCTTTATGTTGAAATACCGCATATAAATGCTCAGGAATAGTTCTCGCGATCATTCCCTCTGGCACGTGATCAAAATCAGCAACCTCAACCGAACAAATATAGCTAAAGCCCACATTAGTATCGCTTTCTTGGTACTCTTCATAAATCCCAAACGCGTCAGCACCCACTCGGTTTACTATCTGACTTACGTTAGGGCGAAAAGCTGACCATAATGTTTCTATGTCCAAATCTTCTTCTTGATAATGACGAGCAACACCAACCACCTTTATTTCAGAACGAGTGACTATTTCGGGCGCCATAACAAGTCGGTTTTGCAGGTGATGCAACATGTGTGGACTAAACTGATCTTTGTATATAAGCCTAAAGGGATCTGATTTTTCGCGATACTGCTCAGGCGTTAATTTAAAAAGTTGTTTAAAGGAACGTGTAAACGATGCATGAGATTCAAATTGACAATCTAGAGCAATGTTCAATATTGAACTTTCCCCTTTAGCTAAGCGCTCTGCCGCAATAGTAAGCCTTCTTTTTCGAAGGTACTCTTTAGGAGAATCGCCCACTAATGATCGAAATATTCGACAAAAATGATAGGTCGAATAATTAGATGCACTGGCGATATCGTGAATGTCGATGGGCTCATACATGTTTTTTTCAATGTAATTGATAATGTTGAAAATACGTTCCATTGCTCCTCACTTATTAAACTTGTTCGTTGCACACCAAGAATTTAATGTTTTTAAAAGCCTTATCTCTACTCGGAATCAGCAGTTGATAATCAGGGTCATTAACTAGTAAATCCTGAATGGCTTCACGGTTTGGAAAAGAAATTACCGCAATAGCCGCAGGCTTTTCTTCTGCTCCTATCGAAGCTTCCACGCTGTAACGTGCAATAGGAATACCACCATGTTTTTTCATCAACGTTGGCGCTTGCGAGCCATAGCTTTGTAGCTCTGCTTGGTTATCTGGGTTTGGGGTTGCTTCCACTATTAAGAATACTTGATTTTCCACAATACACCTCTGCTATTAATATAAATTTTAATTGTCGGTTCACCTAGTGCGTACCGATAAAAGCTATTCTATCGTTTGCAATTAACGGCTACTTAGCATTTCTTGCTATTTTGCCAAAATACTCGCATAGCTTTTTCAAGTGTCTTGTTTTTATCAAAGCTGCGATGGCGGCCTGTCTATAAGAAGTGCTCGGTGTGTATGGCGATAGAGTGATTTTAACCTTGAGTGGTAAATTTTTACCTTATAAATCATGGTGATCTTATTTGGTGCGACCATCTAATTATAATAGTGCAATTTTTAACAATAACCATACAAAAACTAAGGTGAAAATAAATTAAACCTTACAGGTCAATGATTTACTTCACTGGCATTTTACTTGCTTTATCAGGTTAGCAATAAAATTAATTAACTTTACTATTAAACAGGGAGATACTAATGGCTTATATAGAACCAAGTGAATTTGTCACCAAGATGGTGGACTCGGGTGAACAAAAAGTTTACATGTCTACCAAAGATACGCTTATACGTGCCTTTATGGCGGGCGCTATTTTAGGTTTAGCGGCAATATTCGCTATTACGGTTGCAACCAAAACAGGTAGTCCTATTTTAGGTGCTTGCTTGTTTCCTGTCGGTTTTATCATGCTTTATTTGATGAAATTTGATCTACTAACAGGCGTATTTACGTTGGTACCATTAGCGTTAATTGATAAACGTCCTGGCGTAACCTTTGGTGGCGTAATGCGGAATTGGGGCCTCGTTTTTATCGGTAATTTTGGCGGAGCATTAACTACCGCCTTTTTTATGTCTTTTATATTAACTTATGGTTACAGTACTGACGGTGGCGCAATAGCCGCTAAAGTAGCCAGTATTGGTGAATCTAGAACGTTAGGTTATCAAGAACACGGTATTGGTGGTTGGTTAACAATATTTATTCGTGGCATGTTATGTAACTGGATGGTATCAATGGGTGTTGTTGGCGCATTAATTTCAACATCAGCGGGCGCTAAAATGGCCGCAATGTGGATGCCGGTAATGTTATTCTTCTTCATGGGCTTTGAACATTCAATTGTAAACATGTTTTTATTCCCATTCTCAATGATCATGGGTGGTGACTTCACTGTTTACGATTACTTAATATGGAATGAGATCCCCACGGTTTTAGGTAACCTTGCCGGTGGTTTATTCTTAGTTGGTTTACCACTATACCTAACGCATGTTAAAACATCACCCAACAGAAAACTTGCTTAGTTCACGTTTTATCAATCGTTTATTTAAAAATAACATTGAATAAATAAGTGACATCAATGAAGATAAAAAGGCTTCGTAATTCAGGTTACGAAGTTTTTTTCTTTACTATAACCGACGAATTAAAACCACCTTCAACCCCTTGAATTAATGTTAGCTATTTTAATGCCATAGGAAGCAAGTGATGAGTCAACCATTAGGTGTGAGTATTGGCGGCGCCACCAATAAAGGTGTAAAGGAGATAAATCAAGATTTCCTCGGTAGCGTAATCCCTAAAGAACCCATGCTTAGCAGTAAAGGCATTGTACTTGCCATGGCTGATGGTATTAGCTCAAGTAACATTAGCCAAATTGCCAGTGAAACGGCAATATCGAGTTTTTTAGAAGATTACTACTGCACGTCTGACTCATGGTCTGTTAAAACGTCGGCACAAAAAGTGATTAAATCGATTAATTCTTGGCTTTATGCACAAACGCGTAATAGCCCTTATCGTTTTGATAAAAACAAAGGCTACATCTGTACCTTCAGTGCACTGGTATTAAAATCAAATACTGCACATCTTTTTCATTCTGGTGACACACGAATTTACCGTTTATCTGGCCAACAGTTAGAGCAATTAACAGAAGATCACCGCCGCGTCGTTTCTGCCAACATTAGCTATTTAACACGCGCTTTAGGCATTGAACAAACATTTGACATTGATTACCAAAGCCAACTTCTTGAGCAAGGCGATATATACATTATTGCCACTGACGGCGTTTATGAATTTTTAAGCGGTAGTCAAATCGCCAATATTATTTCAGCAGCCGACACCTTAGACAATGCAGCTAATACCGTTATTGAACAAGCACTTGCACTAGGCAGTGATGACAACCTCAGTGTCCAAATTGTGCGCATTGATAATGTACCTGAATACCAACTTGATGAAGTTCATCAGCTAACCATGTTGCCATTACCACCAAGCCTTTCACCAAGAATGCAGTTTGACGGTTATGAAATTCTCCGTGAAATACATATCAGTAGCCGTAGCCATGTTTTTTTAGCGCGCGACAACGACACACAGCAAACGGTAGTAATAAAAACACCATCCGCTGAGTTAAGAACCGATACGCAATACCTTGAACGCTTTATGCTGGAAGAATGGATAGCTAAACGCATTAACAACCCACATGTTGCCAAAGCCATTGTGCTTAATAGAAGACGTAACTATTTATATTTAGTCACTGAATTTATTGACGGTATATCGTTAAGCCAATGGATGATAGACAATCCAAAGCCCCAATTAGAACAAGTTAGAAACATTATTGAGCAAATCGCCAAAGGTTTACAGGCTTTTCATCGCCAAGAAATGATACATCAAGATGTACGCCCTGCTAACATAATGATTGACAGTACGAATACGGTAAAAATTATTGATTTTGGCTCTACATTTGTTGCGGGTGTTACCGATGCTGACAAAGAAGAAATTATGCGCGGTACCATGCGTTATTCTGCGCCTGAATATTTTTTGGGACAATTAGGTTCACAAGCCTCAGACATTTATTCATTAGCCGTGATCACCTATCAAATGTTGTCGGGTAAATTTCCTTATGGTAGTGAAATAGCACAAGCTAACAGCGTATCAGCACAACGTAAGCTAAACTATAAGTCAATTATTAATGATGACTCTGAATTACCCCTTTGGATTGATGACACGCTTGAACAAGCATTAAAAATGAATCCATTAAAACGCTATCCCGTCTTATCAGAGTTTATTCACGACCTACGACACCCCAATAAATTGTTTTTTGAAAAAACAAGGCCGCCATTACTGCAACGTGATCCTGTGATGTTTTGGCAAATGATTAGTTTTATTTTATTTGTAATTTTGATCGTAAAAGAAATTTAATTGTCACTAAAACGAATATTGAAACTGAGTTAGTGGGTGCTTAGTGGTAATACTGAGCTAACGTCGACAAAAGTAATAAGTTCAACTCTTATCCAGTTTCAGGTTATATAAGCTCAGTCTATATTTAACACTTTTTTCAATGGTGTTAAATGCTGTTCGAAGTGTCGCCATTGTTCGGTAGCACTTTTGTAAATGGGCTGGCGAACTTGCTCAGAGCTGGGTGTTTTAATATTACGTTTGGTTTGATGAAAATCAACAGATGATTGTTCAAATGCTAAACCACAAAAATCAAGAATTCTTCGCACCTGTTTTTCTAAATCATCCACCACATCTTCATGGTTCACGGTTAACACAAAGTCAGGTAATACCTCATCCCAATGCGCCATTAACTTTAAATAAGCTTGGTAATAGCGGCCAATGTCTTCGAGGTTGTAGCTAAAGTCTTGTCCTTCGGCAAATAACTGCTTAAAGCCACTAAAACAACAAGCCATGGGGGAGCGTCTAGCGTCAATAATTTTGGCATTTGGCAGTATTAATTTAATCAAACCGATATGTAAAAAATTGTTGGGCATTTTATCGATAAATAATGGCGCCTGCTCCCGATATGCCTGAGTTTCGTCAATAAACTGTTGACCAAAACGTTTAAAATAATCGGGGTTAATTTCAGTTAAGTTTTTGGGGTATTGGGCTTCTTGATTACTTGGCTCGTTACTTTGATCACTACTTTGATTAGAATTCTTCTTATTGCTACGACCCTGTAGTCGTGCTGCTAAACCTAATATATTATGCAGTTCCATAGTGCCATCAACTTGGCTGTGTGAAGCCAGTATTTGCTCAAGTAAGGTAGAGCCCGCGCGTGGCAAGCCGACAATAAAAATGGGATCAGCGACGTTAAGTCCTAAATGGCCACGCTGTTCAAATAATTCAGCGGTACAGTGTTTTATTTGCTCTGCGACTTGTTGTTCTATTTTGTTGATATCAAAACCACTGTGGGCATGTTGTAACTCATTACCTTGTTGGTAGGCTTGAAAGGCTTGCTGGTATTCTTGCCTGTCTTCAAACGCTTTACCGGTAGCAAAATGTAATTGAATTTTATCGGTTAGCGCTAAGTCTTTACTCTCTTGCTGTACTTGCATTTGAGCAATTTCTTTATCACTAAAGCGATAAGTTTTAGTATTGGCTAAACTCCAAAAAGCATCACCGTAGCTTGGCTGTAATTGATATGATTTTTGGTAAGCGGTAACTGCTTGTTCGATATCGCCTTTGGCTTTAAGCGCATGCCCTAACTGCAAATAAAAACCAGCAATTTGGTTATCCCCTTCGCTGGTTTTGCTGGTAGCTTGTGCTATAGCTTGCTCAAATAGGTTAATGGCTTGCTCTATTTTCCCTAAACCCGTTAATACATTGGCTTTCGCGACTTTAAAACTAAGATTTTCGCACTGTTCAACCAGCAATTTTTCAACTTGTTGCTCTGCGGCTTTGTATTTACCTAAACGAATAAGTAAGTTGAGGTATTGAGAGCGAGCATGAATATGGCTAGGCGCAAGTTCAAGGGCGCTGGCAAGCAAAAACTCGGCATCGTCATAAATTTTTAGCTCAATGCCTATTTCCGCGAGTAAGCATATACCTTCAATATGACGTTTATTGCCTTGTAAAAACTGTCGGCAAATTTGCTCTGCTTTTAATAACTTGCCTTCGTGCATTAATTCAGTGACCGCCAGTAAAGCTGGCGGTAAGCTTTTTAGTTTAGCTAACTGATTGGCGGCTTTTTGTACACTTGCTTGTTGCTGTTCGTTTCGATAAATTTCAATCAGCTCTTGCCAACTGGCGACTAGACTTGGGTTAAGTTTTACTGCTTTCTCGAAGGATGTTTTCGCTTGGCTAGGATTGCGCAAGGCAAGATTGATATAGCCTTGCTCTTGATTAGCGCGGCTATGTGTTTCATCTAATTTAAGTAACTCATTGACGCTGGCTAATGCCTCAGAAAAGTCTTTACCATAGCGTTGAGCAACGGCAAGTAAATACCATAATTCAATGTGCTGGTGCTGATCTGTTGTTTGTTGTTGTAGCTGCTTGCTTTGCTTAATAGCATCATCAAATTTTGCCGTTTGGATCAATTGTTGAATCGATTTTAGTTGTGTTGCAAATGAGGGAGAGATTATTTTGTCCAACGACTTGGCTCCATGGCAGATTTACGCATTATTTTAACTATAAATAATAAATTAAATTACTGAGTACTTTATCAATAAAAAGCCGCTTGATACACCTATCAAACGGCTTTTTTAGCGCTGTAAATTGTTTATGACTTAATAAAAATCATAAGAAAATCTAAAGCCAATGGTGCGAGGTCTATTGGTGACAACTTTTGGGGTAAATTGTTGCGTATCAATATACAAAATGGCGCTTTCATCGGTTACATTATCAATGAATAGTTCAGCTTTCCATTCGTCGTTAGTTACACCAAAGCTTAAATTTGCCAAAATATAACTATCTTGCACATAACGACCACCCGCGAAGGTTTGCCCGTTACTGTCTTGATAATTAACGCCTGAATAAACATCCGCTTCTTTTTGGATGCTTAAGCCTGATCCTGTGCCGTAGACTAAATTAGTGGTATCTTCTAGCACATAAGCATCCATCGTCATGCTGGCTAATCTTTCCCCAGTATAACTAATTGAGCCGTTAATATAACCGGTCATGTCATTAGCAATATGATAGAAATACTCGGCTTGTAAGTTGCCTGAAAATTCGGCTGAATAAGGTAGTCGACTACCGACAGCTGGCGCAATACCAGCAAGCTCGCCATTAACTGATGTTAGCTCGGTATCAATAAAGCTAAAAGCACCAGAAATGACTAAATTATCAGTAGCCACCCACGTAAAGTCGCCATCAATACCTTTAATTTCAGCATCACCAACATTATCAGTAAACACTAAGAAACTGATATTGGTTGGGTCAAATCGTGATGTTTGCAGATCCGATATTTTTGAATAATAGGCAGTCGCATTTAAACGTAACGTTTGCTCAAATAACGTTGATTTAAAACCAATTTCAATGTTGTCTAAACTATCGGTGGTTGAATACACCGGAATACGAAAGCCATCAAAGGCGCCTTCTTGATTTTTAGCTAAACCGCCACCGACCCGGTTGGTAACAGGCGGTCTAAAGCCTTCAGAGTAGGAAGCAAAGACCATAACATCGCTTGATACTTGCCAAGCAAGTGAGGCTTTAATGATAGTGTCGTCAACCGTTAGCGTGCCATCGCTATCCAGTAAACTGGTGTCTAGCTGACCACTGGCAATGGAAGTTTGAACTGCTGCTGTTTCAGCTGCTGCGGCTTCTGGACTCATTCCATCACTAATAAATCGGTTAAAGCCGCATCGCTGCCATCACCAAAGGCTTGTAGCCTACCGCTGACATCTTTTGTGGTAGTAGCGCCTTTAAATTCGTCATCAATTTGATACCAACGGGCACCAAAACTTGCCGTGACTGTGTCGGTTATATCAAACTCTAACTGACCAAATACCGCGATTTGATCTATGGTGTGAGTAATGTCGTTAACAAAACTAATTTCAGAAGAGAAAGGCCCACCATCACTGTTAATACCGTCACTACCAGCCAGCGTTCTTTGCAAGTCGGTAAAGTAAGGTAAATCGGTATTGCCTAATTGAAATTGCCCAACCGTAGATAATTCTTGCGAGTCATAAAAAACACCCGCCGTGACACGCCAGCGATTTTCAGCAGAAGTGTTTACCCTAAATTCATGAGTGATGCGCGAGGTACTGGTTGCTTCTTTATAAAACTTAGTGGGATCAACACATTCTTGTGTATCAGGAGTACCGGCATAGTTACAAGCATAATAGGCGGCAAATGAACCACCATTGGTATAACCGGTGTAATCAATGGTTGAATTGATGTCTCTGTCTAGATAACCACCGGTATAAACAATATCAAGCTGCTCAAGTCGACCTGATAATGTCCAGGTAGTTAGCCCAAAGTCATCATTGTTATTTTCGGGTACAAAACGGTTAGTTGATGATTCACCCTCAAGGTTTGGATCATAAGCAAACACACCTTCGGTATCGAGAGACTGCTGCGTGTGTTGAACTAAAAGCTCCCATTCATCATTGATTAAATAAGATAAGCCAAAACGGGCACCGGCATAATTTGCGGTGTTAAAGTTGTCTTCTACTAAAGCATCATTTTTTGGCGCGGTCACGGGTACATTTTCAGGATCAGTTAATGCATCACCAGAAACTCTACTGATGACAACAGCACTACCATTGTAGCCGCCTTGACCGGGGACATTTAATATATTATCTATCCAACCACCTTGACTGTCATTATAAGCGGCAACACGTACCGCAAGTGAATCTGTTAGCGACATATTGAAATATGCCTCAACAGAATTACTCAAATCGCCGCCTTTGGTAGAGCTGGTGCTGGTATCAAAACCGGCAGCAAAACCATCATGATTGGGTTTGTTGGTGATTAAGCGCACCGTACCTGATTGAGAACTAGCACCAAAAAGTGTGCCTTGCGGCCCAGGTAAAACCTCGATACGCTCAACATCGGTCGCGTAAATATCTAAGTTACGCCCTTGCATTGATACCGGTTGTTCGTCTAAATAAAAAGCCACCGAGGGTTGTAATGCTTGCACCGATGAAACGGCAATACTGGTTTGTGTGGTTGCCGCGCCACGAATATATATTTCATTTTGCCCTGGGCCCGTGCCCTGAAAAACCACATTGGGTAAAAATTCCACATATTGGTCAAAATTAGCAACGCCAAGTTTTTCTAAGCTGTCACCGGTTAATGCGGTGACAGTAACAGGCACTTCTTGAATGGACTCTGCTCGCTTAGTGGCGGTAACTTCAATGATTTCTATTTTTGCTTTATCTTGCTTTTGAGCTTCCTCTGCATAGAGAGAGCCTGATGCCGCTAAGGCTGTTAATACAGCGCAATGCAGTTTAGTGAGTTTCATGTTGATTATCCCTTGGCGTTTTAATTATTTTTAGTCAATTTTGTTAGAACTCTAACTATATTTCCCTTCCGCTATAGCTTAGCAAAATATGTGCTTTTTTTCAAAAGCTTAACAACTATGAAGTTTGTCGAGGGCTTTTACTGTATATGCTATTGTTTACAGCATGATTGAAGCAGATATAATATCAATACAAATTAAATTTAGGGGAATGACTTGTCTTTATCCACTTCTTTATCCGACAAAAGTCAATTAAATAAAAAGGTCTTTGTCAGTGCCTCAGCCATCATTATTGCACTGTTACTTTATACCGCAGCACTACCTAAACAAGCACAAGCTTTATTCACTGTTATTCAGGCAAGCATTGTTGATAATGGAAGTTGGTTTTATGTACTCACCGTAGCATTTATATTCTTTTTTGTAGTTTTCTTAGGGTTCTCTCGCTATGGCGAAATTCGTTTAGGGCCAGATCATGCCACCCCTGATTATTCATTAGTCACTTGGCTTTCGATGTTATTTGCTGCAGGTATGGGCATTGGTTTAATGTTTTTTGGTGTCGCAGAGCCATTAATGCATTACCTGTCACCACCTACGGCAGAAACAGGCACGGTGGCTGCAGTTCAAGAAGCCATGAAAATGACTTTTTTCCATTGGGGGCTCCATGCTTGGGCAATATACGCCATTGTGGCATTAGTGTTAGCGTATTTTAGTTACCGCCACAACCTGCCTCTAACATTACGCTCTGCTTTATATCCACTAATTGGCGAAAGAATTTACCAATGGCCGGGGCATTTAGTCGACATTTTTGCTGTCGTCAGTACCGTTTTTGGTGTTGCTACCTCACTGGGTTTAGGCGCTTCACAGGTTAATGCTGGTTTTAGTTACTTATTCGGCATTGATGTTTCTACCAGCAATCAAATAATCATTATGTGTGGCATAACGGCACTTGCGGTTGTGTCTGTGGCGACGGGTTTAGATAAAGGCATTAGAAGACTCTCTGAAGCAAATATGATTCTAGCGGTTAGCTTACTCGTGTTAATTTTTGTGCTTGGACCAACGGTGTTTTTATTACAGGCTTATTTGCAAAATATTGGTGATTATTTAGCAGACATAGTCCATAACACTTTTAATTTATTTGCTTACAAGAAGACCGACTGGATAGGCGGTTGGACAATATTTTATTGGGGCTGGTGGCTTGCGTGGGCGCCTTTTGTCGGTTTGTTTATCGCTAGAATTTCTCGTGGCCGCACTATCAGAGAATTCATTTTAGGGGTGATGTTAATACCCACGGTATTCACTTTATTGTGGATGACCATTTTTGGCAATAGTGCCATCGATTTGGTTTATAACCAAGGCGTTGTTGAGTTAGGGGAAATGGTAAGTCAAAACTCTTCGGTGGCCTTATTCGTTTTTCTAGAAAATTTCCCACTAACCACTTTGCTCTCCTTTTTTAGTGTTTTGATGATAGTAATTTTCTTTGTCACCTCATGTGATTCTGGCGCTATGGTGGTTGATATGCTTTGCTCTCATGGCAGTAATGACACACCATTGTGGCAACGTATTTACTGGGCGGTAGGTATTGGTGTGGTTGCGGCAATATTGCTATTGGCTGGTGGCCTAAATGCGCTACAAACCATGACGATTGCCAGTGCCTTGCCTTTTGCCATTGTGTTATTGCTCGCTATAGTGGGCTTGATTAAAGCATTAAGAGTTGAAGCCTTTAAACAAGAAAGTCAGCTGATAGCAGCGATACCTCATGCCAGCAGTGAGAGTAATGATAGTTGGCAAATGCGACTTAAAAACATTGTTGATTTTCCCAACAAGGCCAACGTTAATAAATTCATTAATCAAACCGTTGTACCTGCATTTGATTTAGTGGCTAAAGAGCTACAGGAAAGCCAAATTAATGTTGAGCTTACCAATAAAGATGGGCTGAGCTTAATTGTTGCTCATGGTGAAGAGCAAGAATTTGTTTATCGGGTACTTGCTCGAAAATATTCACAACCTGACTTCATAACTGAAACAGCTGAAACGAGTGAAGCAGCTGAAGATGAACAAAGTTACTATCGCGCTGAGGTTCACTTAGGAGAAGGCGGGCAGGATTACGATATTATGGGCTGGTCTAAAACGGCGGTGATCAATAACATTATTGATCAATACCATAAGCACCTGCATTTTTTACACTTGCTACGTTAAGTTTTACCTTAGCTTTTAGCCGCGTCAGTATTGGCTTTATTAGCAATACTGACACTGCTAGCGCTCATAGCATTTAACTCTAATAATGGCGCTGCATCTATTTCATTAGCATTCATCATTTCTGCAAGGCGCTCCATGGAAGAAAGCAATTGTGATTGCTCCCATTGGGCTAAGTTAGCAAAGTTCTCAATGAAGTGTTCTTGTAGCGCTTGCGGGGCATTGAGCAAAAGCGCCTTACCATTTTCTGTTAAGAATAGGCTGACTTTACGCTTGTCTTGAGTATTGCGCACTCTAGAAACAAGGCCTTTACTTTCTAATCGATCAAGAATATTAGTCACGGTAGCCGCGCTTAAATTAACGTTTTTCGCCACTTGACTTGAATTCACGCCAGAAGCCTTATCTATTTCTAACATAATCAATAATTGTGGGCTAGTTAAGCCAGACGTCTTACTCAGATGCTTTGAATGCAGATCTATAGCACGGATAATTTTTCTTAAGGCAATTAATAATTCTTGATGTTTTTCCATTACAACATGCTGTTAACTTTGATTTCTTTTAGTTTAATCAAAATTAACAGTTACGACTAGATAAATTATTGAAACAGGTGTTGCTGGGTTAACCCGTTTATTGATTAACCTAAGCGACGCAAAAGCAACGGTTATTGCTCTTGCTTTAGTGGCTTACTATTAACTTACACCACTTAATAAGCCAGCCCTTTGAATTTATACGGTGTTCAAATACTGACTTCAATCGTTTCGGATTATAGGTAACCTGTAAGTTAAACAAAGATTCGAATCCGAATACTGAAATACAATCGAAACTGCCATTAGATAATTTACGAATACCTACAGCCGTTTCTTTTTCTGGCCAATAACTCATAGCATCAAGAGAGCTACTATAAGGCTCATCATTGTTGCTTATATGCATCAAGGCTTGATTCCTAACTTGCCACTTTAATTGCGGTAGCAACTCTTTTAGCTTTAATTCATATTCTTTAAATTTATCAGGATCTGATTCATTTAAGTCGAAATAAATTACATCAACATCGTTCAATGGTGTTGGTTCTGACTTTTGATGTAAATGATCCCAAACAAGATTACGAACAAATCCGGCGGCTAAATAACATTCTGGTAAATCAAGTAAGCGAACACATTCCAATGCCTTTAGCCGTAATTCATCTAACTCAATTAACTTTATGACTCTATCTATATGCACCATGCTTAATTGTTATCTATGCCAACCTTTAACTTAAATTTATTTAACCTAAAAATCAATTACTTACTCAACAGTTACTGATTTTGCTAAGTTTCTTGGCTGATCAACATCGGTACCTTTGATGATGGCAACATAATAAGAAAGTAGCTGTAATGGCAAGGTATAAACAATAGGGGCAATGAGTTCATCACAAACAGGTACATCAATCACTTTCATGGTGTCGTCGTTGGTGAAGTTGGCATTTGAGTCGGCAAATACATACATTAAACCGCCACGAGCGCGTACTTCTTCAACGTTAGATTTTAATTTTTCAATCAAATCATTCTGTGGCGCGACAACAATTACCGGCATTTCAGCGTCAATAAGTGCTAATGGGCCATGTTTTAATTCACCCGCGGCATAAGCTTCGGCATGAATGTATGAGATTTCTTTAAGCTTAAGCGCACCTTCCATTGCGATAGGATATTGATCGCCACGACCTAAAAATAGGGCATGATTTTTATCGGCAAAATCTTCGGCTAAGTCTTCAATGGAAGAGGCTAAGGCTAACACTTCATCCAATTTTGTTGGTAAAGTCATGAGCGCTTGCGCTATTTCAGCTTGTTTTTCGTTTGGCATGCCATGATGCTGACCTATGGCTAAAGTCATCATCATCAAGCCCACGAGTTGTGTGGTAAATGCTTTGGTGGAGGCAACTCCAATTTCTGCGCCAGCTTTAGTCATAAAGGCTAAATCAGACTCTCGCACTAATGACGAACCGGCAACGTTACAAATAACTAAACTTGATTTATAACCAATTTCTTTGGCTAAGCGCAAGGCAGCTAACGTGTCTGCTGTTTCACCCGATTGTGAAATAGTGACAATGAGTGAATTTTTCGGCACAAAAGATTTACGGTATCTAAATTCACTGGCAATTTCGATATTACAGGATACGCCAGCAAGTGCTTCTAACCAATAACGCGCCACCATGCCCGAATGGTAGCTGGTACCACAAGCAATGATTTGCACGTGCTCAATTTCTTTAAAAATGTCGTCTGCGCCTTCGCCAAAGGTATTTGCATCCAGCACACCAGCCACTAAACGGCCTTCTAATGTGTTACGAATGGCGGTTGGCTGCTCGTAAGTTTCTTTTAGCATGTAATGGCGGTATTCACCTTTGTCGCCAGCATCATTCGTCGCTTCAGTTTCTTTTATTTCTCTTTCAACATCATTACCATTGAGATCAACAATATTAACTTCGAAACGAGTAACTTCAGCGACATCGCCTTCTTCTAAAAAGGAAAAACGACGCGTTACCGGTAACAATGCCATCATGTCTGAGGCAATAAAGTTTTCACCTAAGCCGTAACCTATCACTAAAGGGCTACCAGAACGCGCGACAACGATGCGATCTTTATCTCGTGCATCCATCACTACGGTGCCATAAGCACCTTCAAGTTGTTTTACTGTTGTTTGTACGGCGGCCAGTAATGAGTCACTGGTTTTTAATTCGTGATGAACTAGATGGGTAATGACTTCGGTGTCGGTTTGGGAAATAAATTCATAACCTAAACCCTGTAGACGAGTGCGTAATTCATCATGGTTTTCAATAATGCCGTTATGAACCACGGCAATGGTGTTATTAGATAAATGTGGGTGAGCATTCACTTCGCTTGGAGAGCCATGTGTTGCCCAACGAGTGTGCGCTATACCTGTGCCACCGCTTAAGGGTGCATCTTGTAGTGCTTGGGTCAGTTCTTGCACTTTTCCTAAACGTTTAACACTGGTTAATTGCTTTTGCTGATCTATTGTTGCAACACCTGCTGAATCATAACCACGGTATTCTAAACGTCTTAGTCCTTCGACTAAAATCTCTGCTACATCACGTTGTGCTACCGCACCAACTATGCCACACATATTGAAATCCTTATTATTCTCTGCTTAATTTTAAAACTAGCCCGCTTTGGCGCATATTAAGTTTACGCCTTGAGCTGTTAGTTGTGCTCTTACCGATTCAGACAAATCATCATCAGTAATGAGGGTGTGTATTTGTTGCCAAGCCAATTCTAAATTAGGAATTTTCTTAGCGATTTTGTCAGACTCTGCCATTACAATAACTTCTCGTGCTACTTCAGCCATAACACGGCTTAAGCCAGTGAGTTCATTAAAGGTGGTGGTGCCTCGTTCAATGTCTATGCCGTCTGCGCCAATAAATAGTTGGTCAAAATCATACGAGCGCAATACTTGCTCTGCTACTTGTCCCTGAAAAGCTTCAGAGTTGGCATCCCAAGTACCACCGGTCATCAATAATGTTGGTTCATTTTCAAGGGCATGAATTTCATTGGCAATGCTTAAGGCGTTGGTCATGACCACCAAACCTTTTTTGGCACTTAATTCTTTCACTAAAGCCGAGGTTGTTTGACCGCTGTCAATAATAATACGGTTATGATCGCGAATTAAGGTCGCGGCGTGCTTGGCAATAATCTTTTTTTGCTTAGAAAGCTTCTCGCTTTTTGGCTCGGTAATCTCACTGGGTAAGGCAATAGCGCCGCCATAACGTCTTAATAATAGTCCGCTATTTTCAAGTGCCGCCAGATCTTTACGAATGGTAACTTCAGAAATATCAAATTGCTTCGCTAAACTATCAACACTAATTTCACCGCTAAGATTAAGATCGGCAATAATACGATGACGGCGTTGTTGAGTATTTCTTTTTGACATATTTTTGCAGCTTTTTTCGGCTAACTTTCATTTTGACCGTTATTATGTTTCAAATCGAAAGTTAATGCAATATATCTTGTCGGCATCGCTATTGAATTTTTCTTAGAATTTTGTCACTGCCATCAATAAATATTTATTGGTGGCAGTGATGTAGGAGTGGTGATTATTTTTTTGTTGGTCGTTGCCAATTTTTAATATTGCGTTGTTTGCCTCGAGCTACCGCTAACTCTCCATTTTCGACATCTTTGGCAATAACAGAGCCTGCGCCAATAGTTGCTGTGCTACCAATATAGATGGGGGCAATTAATGAACTGTTTGAGCCGATAAAGGCATTATCATCAATAATGGTCTGTGACTTATTAACGCCATCATAGTTACAAGTAATAGTACCTGCACCAATATTGACATTTTTCCCGACCATGGTATCGCCAAGATAAGTTAAATGCCCAGCTTTACTGCCTTCGCCTAGGGTAGATTTTTTTATTTCGACAAAATTACCGACATGAGAGTCTTTATTCATTATTGTGCCGGGGCGAATGCGAGCAAAAGGACCCACCGAACAGTTTTCACCAATGACAGCATCTTCAATAATGGTATTAGGCTTGATCTCAACATTCTCAGCTATTGAGCAATTTTTAAGGATGCAGTTAGCACCAATTTTAACGCCATCTGCGAGTTCAACTGCACCTTCAAAAAGACAGTTAATATCAATACTCACTTCTCTGCCAACAAATAAATCTCCTCGTATATCAATACGAGCAGGATCACGCAAACTTGCCCCTGCTATCATTAATTCTTCAGCTAGTCTGGCTTGATAAGCGCGCTCTAGTGCGGCAAGTTGCACTCGGTTATTGGCGCCTTCAACTTCTACTTCTGTTTCAGGGTGAGCAGTAGCAATCACTTTACCTTCATTATGTGCCGCGGCAATAATATCGGTTAAGTAGTACTCACCTTGAGCATTTTCATTTGATAAACCCGATAACCAACGTTTTAAATCACCGCCGTTGGCAAGTAGAATACCGGTATTGGCTTCTTTAATAGCTAATTGCTCTGGGTTAGCGTCTTTTTGTTCAACTATACCGACCACTTTTTCTGCTTGTCGTACAATGCGACCATAACCCGTTGGGTTAGCAAGATGCACAGTAAGCAATGCCATGCCATTTTCAGGTTTAACTTGTAATAAATTTTCTAACGTGGAAACTTTTGTCAGTGGTACATCACCGTACAATACCAATACGTCTTCATCATCTTGCAAAAATGGCGAGGCCTGATCAACCGCATGGCCTGTGCCTAACTGCTCAGCTTGTTCAACAAAAGTTAAGTCGTCTCCAGCGATCGACGCTTTAAGCACATCACCGCCAAAGCCATAAACCACATAAATATTCGTTGCCCCAAGTTGGCGAGCACTGTCTATAACGTGCGCCACCATCGGCTTGTCAGCAACAACATGAAGTACTTTAGGTAACGAGGAGCGCATGCGGGTACCTTTACCCGCAGCAAGGATGACAACAGAGAGAGACATGATAAATCCATTCAGCTTAATAATGTTAATGCGTTATTGTAACCAAGAATAAGCTTACTTTACTAGTGGTTATGGCTTTCGAGGTGTTTTTACTTTGTATATTACAAAAACAGTGCATTAAAAATATTACTTTTCAATCAAAGCAACTTCTAGCGCCTCAAACCAATCAATATAAGGGGAATTTTTAGCACGTACATACACGGCATTAAAATGCGCTATTGCGGTATCGGCACGCACTTTTTCTGCCAATGTTTGACTCAAAATAGCCGCTAATTGATTAATTCTCTTTGATGAGCTGATAGTTATTTCTGCTAGGCGATCGATAAAGTCAGTTAAAGGTCTAAAGCCTGCTGCCCGTTCACCTGCTCGCAAAGCTACAGCCCTAGCGTTACTTGCCGTTAAGGATAATTTTTGTGCAATATGGGTGGCTTGATCTAGTTTTGCAGCAATCTCTGCTACAGATACAAAGTAATTATGGGCAAGATCTGACATTATTTATGATAAATTATTATTAGTTTCAAATAATTATAGTCACAGAAATTCAATATTGTTAGGCTAAATTGTTTTTTTGATCTATACCAATGTGTCACCACTAACACCTAATCGTCACTTGCACCCATGCAGTGCAAATGGGTGATTTTTCGCCCTGCAACTAAGCATAATCAAATATATATTATCGTTGATTTTTTATTTATTCTTTATTTTTTAATAAGTTAATCTATAAAAATCGCCTTGGTACAGTATTTGCGATACTGCTAGCAATATAACGCAACCCGCGGTAAGTAAAATGAGCGATAGAATAAAACTAGTAGTGATAGGAAATGGTCCTGTTGGCCATAATTTTTTAGAGTATTTGGTTGAGAGTGGGCAAAGTGAACAATACCAAGTCACTGTTTTTGGTGAAGAGCCATTACCTGCATACGACAGAGTGCATTTAACCAGTTGGTTTAAAAATCAAGATGTTGCTGATATCAATATGGTAAAAGGTGATTTCTATCCTGATAATAATTTCATCTTACATACCGGCGATAAAGCAACCAAGATTGATCGTGCAAAGCATGTTGTTATCAGTGAGTCTGGCCTAGAAGTAAGCTATGACAAAATTATATTAGCTACGGGTTCTTTTCCTTTTGTGCCACCTGTGCCTGGCCATGAGCGTGATAACATTTTTGTTTACCGTACCATAGATGATTTAGAAAAGATCACCGCTGCGGCAAAAACAGCCAAAGTTGGTACCGTCATTGGTGGTGGCTTATTAGGGTTAGAAGCTGCAAAAGCAGTGATGGATTTAGACTTAGAAACTCACGTTGTTGAATTTGCGCCTCGTTTAATGGCGGTACAAATAGACGATGGCGGCGGCGCCATGTTGAGTAAAAAAATTCAAGACTTAGGTGTAAGCGTTCATACACAAAAGAACACGCAAAACATTGGTGATGGTGATTCTGCAGTTCATAAAATGAGTTTCGCTGATGGCTCTGAATTAGAGACAGATATTATCGTGTTTTCTGCCGGTATTCGTCCCCGTGACGAACTAGCCCGAGCAGCAGAATTACAAATGGGTGAGCGTGGCGGTGTTGTTATCAATAATAATGCCTTAACCTCTGACGAAGATATTTATGCTATAGGTGAAGTTGCCCTTTGGGATAACAAAATCTTTGGCTTGATTGCCCCCGGTAATGCCATGGCACACGCAGCAGTTGATCATTTAACTGGTACAGGTGATAGCGAGTTTGCCGGTGCTGATATGAGTACCAAACTAAAACTGATGGGTGTTGATGTTGCTTCTATTGGTGATGCCCATGGTAATACACCAAATTCTCGCAGTTATACTTATGTTAATGATCGCGAAGAAGTTTATAAAAAAATAGTCGTGAGTGAAGACGATAAATATTTACTTGGCGCCGTATTAATTGGCGATGCTGCTGAGTACGGTTCACTATTACAGTTCATGCTTAATAAAATGGAATTACCCGCTGAGCCTGAAGGGTTGATTTTACCTAGTGTCGACGGTAGCTCAAGTGGCATAGGCGTTGATGCACTGCCTGATTCAGCTCAGCTATGTTCTTGTTTAAATGTCACTAAAGCCGATATTATTACCGCTGTGCAAGCCGGTGCTACTGATATGGCTGCAATTAAAGATCAAACTAAAGCTGCCACTGGTTGTGGTGGTTGTGCTGCCTTAGTAACACAAGTACTTAACTGTGAATTAGAAAAGTTAGGTGTTGAAGTCAATACCGACCTTTGTGAACATTTTGCTTATACTCGCCAAGATTTATACAACATTATCCGTGTTGAAGAAATTAAATCTTTTGAAGAATTACTCGAAAAACACGGTTCTGGTTTAGGCTGTGATATTTGTAAACCTACCGCGGCTAACATCCTTGCTTCTTGTTGGAATAATCACGTATTTGATAGCAAGCTTCAAGGCTTACAAGATACTAATGATTTTTACATGGGTAACATGCAAAAAGATGGTACCTATTCTGTTGTACCCCGTATTGCTGGTGGCGAAATAACGCCTGAAAAATTAATTGTTTTAGGCGAAATTGCTAAAGATTATGGCTTATATACCAAGATAACCGGTGGACAACGTATAGATTTATTTGGTGCTCGTGCAGAGCAGCTACCTCCTATTTGGCGTAAATTAGTAGATGCTGGCTTTGAAACCGGTCATGCCTACGGTAAATCATTACGAACAGTTAAATCTTGTGTTGGTTCAACTTGGTGTCGTTATGGCGTGCAAGACTCAATGGCCATGGCCATTCAACTTGAAAATCGCTACAAAGGTTTACGCTCACCACACAAAATAAAACTGGCCGTTTCTGGTTGTACTCGTGAATGTGCAGAAGCTCAAAGTAAAGATTTTGGTATTATCGCGACCGAAAATGGTTGGAACTTATATGTTTGTGGTAATGGCGGCATGAAACCTCGTCACGGTGATTTATTTGCTTCAGATTTAGATGATCAACAACTTATTCAGTATATTGACCGTATATGTATGTTCTATGTTCGTACCGCAGATCGTTTACAGCGAACTTCTGTATGGATGGATAATATGGAAGGTGGTTTAGAATATTTAAAATCTGTGATTATTGATGATAAGTTAGGTCTAGCTGCAGAGTTAGAGCAAGAAATGTCGCATGTTGTTGATACCTATCAATGTGAGTGGAAAACAGCGATAGATGATCCTGAAAAAATGAAACGCTTCGCGCATTTTGTTAATAGTGACAAGCAAGACGATAATATTATCTTCACCACTGAACGTGAACAAATTCGTCCTGTTTTTACCCCTGAAGAAACACTGGCTGTTGAAGTTAAATAAGAGAGTAATAGAATTATGTCCAATCAAAAAGAGTGGGAAAACATTTGCGAAACAAGTGACATACTACCCAATATAGGTGTTTGTGCTTTATTCAAAGAACAACAGGTAGCCATCTTTAAAGTTATCGACCAAACAGGAACAGAGCAACTATACGCAATTAACAATTTCTGTCCTTTCAGTAAGTCTAATACTATATCGAGAGGCCTAGTGGGTAGTTTAGATGATAAAATAGTGGTTGCCTCACCGCTTTATAAGCAACACTTTGATCTAGCTACAGGTATTTGCATTGAAGATAGTACAGTAAGTGTTAATATTTATTCAGTACGACTTAATGGCAATAATATCCAACTTGCAGCTTAAGGAGTTTGCATGAATTATAATTATTACATCGCCGATGTTTTTACTGAGCAGCCTTTTCATGGTGTGCCTGTACCTGTATTTACTGATGCAAGCGGTTTATCAGCACAGCAAATGCAACAAATTGCTAGTGAGTTAAGCGCAAGCAGTACGGTATTCCTTTTACCGACAGACAAAGATAATACCCGAACCATTAGAGCCTTTTCTAAACTTGGAGAAATGCCCACTAGCACGCATTTTATTCTAGCCGCTAGTTTTGTACTTGCCAAAACAGAAAAGGTTAGCTTAAACGAACAGCATACTCTCATTTCACTCATCTCAACGTGGGATAAAAAGACAACAACAATTGATACTTACGTCAGCAAAAATACTGAGGGTCAAGCAAGCTTAGTACAACAAACTTATGATACTCATGCTGCGGTTGATTACTATACCCCCACTAAGGAAGAGTTAGCGGCTATGTTGTCTCTTACTCCTGCTGATATTGGTTTTGATAACTATCGACCTTTGATTGTCTCTTGTGGCGTACCTTATTTAATAGTGCCTATCATGTCTTACCACGCCATTCGTGAAGCAAAGTTTAATGAAGCCGCATGGAGCAATTCATCTGCCCCTAGCTCCTTAGCACAAGAAATTTTGCTGTTCGCTAATAATACCGATGATAACCCTGCTGACTTTCATGCTCGTTTACTCGGCCCTGCAATTGCGCACCATGAAGATCCTCCTATTGGCGGTGCTATTGCAGCTTTTTCTAATCATATTTGTGATCACTCTAATATCCAAGCAGGTACACACGTATTTGCAATTCAACGTGGCGCAAATGATGCTAGAAAAAGTATCTTTTATGTCGAAATGGATAACAAACAAAGCAAAGACTTAACCATTCGTGTTGGTGGTTATGCTGTATTAATGAGTGAAGCAACAATCTCTGTAGATTAACAGCTAGAATATTAAAGTTAAAAGCCCGTAGTTATTAATAACTACGGGCTTTTTGGTTTCTATAAATATAAAAAACAAAACCATCGCCTTCGAATTAGAATTCACTCAATAAAAGCTTATCAATGCCCTACTTGACGTGAAAGGATTCACTAATGCCAGGACTGCATGGATGCACAAGAACGACCTCACATGGGCTTATCGTAACCTAATACCATTTTGATTAAATTTGTGATCTAATTGATTTAGTTTTTCATACATCAATATCACAATTTATGAGCCCCTTTGAGCACATCGACTTTAAATCTCTTATCGCAAAAGA
>MAAE01000032.1 GCA_002162675.1 Colwellia sp. 39_35_sub15_T18
TCTCTAATGAGGTACCTGCGCGTCTACCGCTATGCTGAGCTTGTTCAATAATGTCGCTAGCAAGAATTAATGCATTTTTTGTCAAAGTGATTCCTTAAAACTTATATTTTTTGAGTCGTTTTATTAAGCCGATTCTTAATAATGCGTCCTAACAGGTTAAACTCATCTTTCTAAACTTATTTCTAAAACTTATGTATAAAGCTTAATAATTTTCATCATAGTCATTAACTTCATAGTCACTGGAGCCGTAGACATCGAGGCTTTCATGCTCGTCTTCTTTAACTTTGAGCGGAGTAGCATCATAGCCATTATAAAAATGAATGAGTAAAATGGCTGTTTTTAAATCTTGCTCTGCGTGGGTCATTATTTCAGTAATACAAGCTCTAGCATCACCGTGTACTCCTATAAAAGGTTTTATTTCGCTCCATGAAGGTTCTGTTGTAAGTGCTATTTTTGTCAGGTTTTTACTATCAATTCTCACCTTGGTTGATATCGCCATTGCGAGTTGATCAACCATACCATTAAATAATAAAGGCATTTTTTTTAATTGTTCGAATAAATTTGATAAATAACTTGATAATAAATCAGGGTTTTCAGGATCAGCTAATGAGGCCATATTCTCTAAATATAGAGAAAAATCATCAGTTAAATAATCAGGTAAGCTTACTTCAGGTTGCATTCATTCTTTCCTAATGAGGTGTTTAATTGAGTGTTTAACAAAAAAAAAATATTGTTCAAAGGCTAATGCAAAGCGCTGTGCCAAAAAGAGTCTGCAATTTCTCGGGGATCAGTTATAACTGTATAATTGTTTTTTAAATATAAAGAACGCTTTTTAGGATCAGAAATAACATCATAAGCTTGTTGAATTAACTGAAATTTTTCTTTGGCCTCAGTGCTATCATTTCTATCGGGATGATATTTATTAGCGAGTTTTCGATAGGCTTTTTTAATCTCGACAGTGGTCGATACTCTACTTACACCTAACTGCTCAAAATAATCCATAAACTAACCACTACCTTTTGCTAGACAACGTAACGATGACTGTTGACATAATTGATATAATACCAATTGCACTAACTAAGTGATCATTTTCAAATGGTCTAAATATCCAATAACGTCTTTGCTTTCAATCCCAATAGCCAGCTATTGCTCAATCACGCACCTTGTTCTTGAACATTTATTCTCATTGAATTCTGTACCCTTAATTAATCCAAATGATATAAGTGGCGCAATTCTACCTACGCAATGACATTATTAACATCATTATGTTTGCTTATTTGTTTGATACCCTACCAACAAAGCCTAAATCTGGCTTTGTCGTGGCTTTTTAGTGATACTAGTGGCCGTTTTAGTCAGCGCCGAATGAATTGCTCGCGTGCGCTGGTAAATATCAAATAGCAACTATTGATAGTGTTGCTTAGTTGCTATCCCTAAAAAACATCTAAAGGAAAGTTATGAGTCATTGTTCAGAATTCGCTATTTTTAAAGTACCGAAAGAAAACATTCCCAGAGTTATTGAATTGAGCTTATTAATTTTTAATGAAATGAATGCAAGTGAAACCGTTATAATTGCTCACGAGATATTACAAAAAATAGATAACGAAGAAGAGTTATGTTGGCACCTAACTTGGGTCAGTGAAGAGGCCGTTAAATTAACGACTGAAAAGTGGCCATCTTTCCCAAGTACCAAAGAGTTAGAGTCTCTTGTGGGTGAAAATGCTTATTATGGTCATTTTATTCGTGTAGTTTAGGTATAAAGCGCGTGTTAATAGAGATAAAAGTATCATAACCTTTAATACAGTCAGCCCTTATGTATGGTTTTATATCAATAATAAGGACTGACGTTTTTTAAATTAAAGAATAGCAACGATAGCTTCTATTTCTATTTTTAAATCTTTCATAAAAAGCGCATCGACTTGAATGAGTGAACTTGCCGGGATATTAACATTGTAAATATTAAAAAGTGTCTCTCTTAACTCCTGCATATCATTAAATTCACAAACAAATATAGTTACTTTAATGATATTGGCGATAACCGTATTTTGCTGGCTACAAATAAATGCTAGCTGAGTAAATATTTCTTTTGCTTGTTCGCTTATCGACCCCTGTTGCGCATGACTACCAAAAGCCGTTAAACCCGAGGTGTAAAGCACATTGTTATGTATAACCGCGTGAGTGTAAGGCCCAACAGGTAAGCCCAGTTTTTGATAGTTGTTACGTTGAATATGCATGTGAAAACTCTCCTTGATTAACTGGCTAATTTGGTCGCAAATTTGTGAATTTCAGGCGCAACAAAAAAAGCAATAATACCTGCTGCGGGCCAAGCTAAACTAAAAGCGTGCAGCCATTGCCCTAGAAAATTTGGATTCCAGCCTAAATTCAGCCAAGTTACCCAGCAGGTCATCAAAAAAGACAGCAGCAGTGACATTAAAAGGGCAAAAATAAAACGGTGCTTCATAACGTTATCCTTCTTATGGTGTTGATGAACGGGCATCAAGAGGAGAAAATAATTTTTCTATATGTACTACCTCGGTAAGTTTTCTATCCAGATAGGCGAGGGTATGCGGGGCTTGAAAATGATCGTGTAAATCCTGTTCACTTTTCCAACCCTCCCACAAAGTAAAGCTTTTGGGGCAAGCTTTATGCTGCAATACTTCAAACCTTAAGCAGCCAGTTTCTGTTAACGTTGCTTGTCTCAAGTGTGCCAATGCGGCTTTTATTTCAGCTATTGCTTGGCCTTTTTGTGTTGTTATTACTGCATTTATCCATAGTTCGTTCATCTGTTTCTCAATAATGACTTTACTTTATGTGTAATTATCATAGTTAATTCTATTTATGAGATATATACTGAATTTTATAATCTTTAATTCCATTTATGAAACAACTCAATTTATGAAACAATGCTTGATGATATAATATTATTTGTCCATATTGTACAAAGTAGGGGCTTAGCTGCTGCGGCTAAACAATTAACTCTCCCTGCTGCAACGGTGACACGTCGATTGCAAAAACTAGAGAGCTCTTTAGGGTGTAAGTTGATACATCGTTCGGCGCGACAATTTACCTTAACGGCAGAAGGGCAAGTGTATTACAGCTCCTACGTGTCGTTGGTAGAGCAATTTGAAGTGACGCAACGCAAGTTGAGTGCAGAAGTACAAGATCTTAGCGGTAAATTAAAAGTGCTTGCACCGACAAATATTTCTCTTGGTACTTTGCAACCCATGTGGTCAGCGTTTATTAAGCAATATCCTGATATTCAATTGGAGCTGTCTTTAAATAACGGTGTGGAAGATTTGTTTGCTTCTCAAGCCGATATTGCTTTAAGAATTGGGCCGCAAAAAGATTCGTCCTTGTATCAAAAACGGTTAGGGGCTTCCCAAACAGTGCTTGTTGCTTCCCCTTGTTATATTGAAAAAATGGGTATGCCAACCACGTTGAATGATCTTAGTCAGCACAAGATTATAGGTACAAAACTCATTCCGATATGGGCTTTAATCAACCGCCAATCTAAACAAAAAAGTAACTTTCACCCTCGTGTTGTGACGATGGCTAATGATGTCACTTTTGTCGCCCAATTAACCTGCGATGGAATTGGCGTGGCTTTATTGCCGATAACAGAAGTAAACGCTTATATAAAAGAGGGAAAGTTGGTGCGAATTTTAGCTGACTGGAGTGGCCCGGATAGAGATTTATATGCTGTTTGGCCGACAGGTCGGTTACTGAGTGCTAAAGCGAAATGTTTACGCGAGTTCATGCTAACTTACCTACAACAGAATCTTAATTGGCTGTATGAAGGCAAAAACTCGTAAGCGCTGACAAAAAATAGTCATTATGAAGTACATTATGTGACTGATACTAGTTACCCAACCTTTAGTGTTTCTTTAAATACTTTCGATAAATTTATGGGCGTGAGCGATAGTTTTCGATTCATCTCGACCAAGACCACTACTATCAATAAATGAAACATCGCTAATGCCAATAAAGCCTAATATGTGTCGTAAATAATCGGAAATAAAATCAAGTTTAGTATCTAATTGAGTGCCACCAGAAACAATAAGAATATATGCCTTTTTATTATTCAGTAAACCAACCGGCCCATTATCAGTGTATGTAAACGTGAATTTAGATCTGACAACTTGGTCAAGCCATGCTTTAAAAGCTGCCGGTACCGAAAAATTATAAATAGGCAGACCAATAACAATTACATCAGCACTCTTTAGTTCATCTACTAATATATCGGATGTTGCCAAGCATTTATTTTGCTCAGGTGTTCGCTCATTAGCTGCGGTAAAATTAGCTTTAATCCAGTTTTCATCAATTAAAGGCATACCATCAGCCAAGTCTCTAATGGTTACCTTGTTATTTTTTTCGATATTTTGTTCACCAGTAAGTTGTTTAATTAACTTGTCTGCTAAACCTCGACTATAAGAGCCTGTTTTTCTCATGCTTGCGTCAAGTCTTAAAATATTTTTAGTCATGTTTTCCTCTGTTATGATATTGATAACATATTAAATAATATAAACACCTACTCTTTAATTTAAGTAAATGAAGTAGGCGTTTATGCTTATTCACCTTAAGACAAAATAGGGTTTATATTAATTCCACCATCTATATTATATTCTCCGCCAGTAATAAATGAGGCATCATCAGAAGCTAAAAATGTAACGAGTTTTGCAATATCTGCGGGTTGTCCAAAGCGTTTCAATGGAATTCTATTTTGCACCGCTGATGAAAATTCATTTAACTGCTCTTCTGTCATAGCTGTTTTAGCAAAAATAGGCGTAGACACAGGACCTGGATTAACAGAATTTACACGTATTTTTCTCGTTGAAAGTTCAGTAGCAGCCGTTCTAGTATATGAATTTAACGCCGCTTTAGACGCGGCATAAATAGCTGTATTTGGCATACCGGTATACGCATTGATAGACGAAAGGTTAATAATAGAACCGCCATCATTAATAATGGCTAAAAACTTTTCAATGGTAAATACCGCGCCTTTGAAGTTAATTCCCATCTGTGTATCAAACATTTCCTCGGTATTTTGTCCTATTGGAGCTGGGCTGAAAATACCGGCATTAACAAATAATACGTCGATATTGCCAAACTCACTTGCTACTTGTTCTACAAGTGCATCAATAGCAGATAAATCAATGACATCTGCAACTATGCCTTTAACACCTAATACAGTGGCTGCAGTAGCAACCTTATCGGCTGATCTACCGGTAATGATCACACTCGCGCCAGCATCTTTAAAATATTTTGCAGTTTCATAACCAATACCACTATTGCCACCAGTTACTACTGCAACTTTTCCCGTTAAATCATTCATGAATGTATTTCCTTTAAAATTAATAATGTTAAAATAATTCCGTACCGATCGGTTCGGATATTGACAATCTATACCGAACGGTTCACAATTACAAGCGTAAATTTTATTAAATTTGGAAATGATTATGACAGCAGGTCGCCATCGCAGTTTTGATAAAGACAATGCCCTTGAGAAAGCTATGCAGGTATTTTGGCAAAATGGATATCCCGGCACTTCGTTAACTGATCTAACCAATGCCATGGGAATTAATAAATCTAGTCTTTATGCTGCCTTTGGTAATAAAGAAGAATTATTTAACCAAGTTATTGAGTTTTACTTAAATAAACATGGGGTAGTGCATTCAGCTGAGCTTTTTAAAACAGAGCAAAGCCTACAAGAACGAGTCAGAAGCTACTTGCTCTCTATTGTTAATATGTTAACAGACCCAAATTTACCTAAAGGTTGCTTAATTTGTCATGCTACTTCAGAAATAGCAGGGTCTTGCTTACCTGAGAATTCGGCAACAAATATTAATGGCATAAATCAACAAACGATATCGACGTTAACTGAATTTTTTCAAAAAGAGCAACAACTAGGAAATTTGATTGATGGCAATTCTCCACATACGATAGCGAATTACCTTTTAACACTGCAATTCGGTTTAGCAATTTCTGCGAGAAATGGCAGTAATGTGGAAGAGCTTAAAGAGGTTGTAAATTTTTTTATCGGTCAGTTTAATTTATAATAAAGCTTATCTTCATTATTTATTTATTTATTTATTTATTTATACACATAACTCATTTATATACATAACTAAGCGCTATATCTACGTTAATAATGATAATAGCGGCCGACAGTGTTGTAGCAGAGGCAGCCATTTTGTTTGTAATTTACTGAGATAAAACTCTCTGTGGTTTATCAATGATAATGTTTGTTACTCACGTTCAAGCATTGAAACAACCCATTGTTGCAGGGCATCGTCATTATAGCGAGGGTGCCACGCGGCAATAACATCAAAGGGATCTGGAGATTGCTCTAGTTGAATTTCAATTAAATTTAGCCCTTTGATTGCCCTTGAAGGTAAAAATGCAATTGAATCGGTTGTTTCAAGGTACATTGGCACAATAGAGAAGCACGGAGCTGAAACAACAATGTTACGCTCTAAGCCAAACTGTTTAAACCAGTCGTCAATAGAGCCTTTAAAGTTAGGACGAGATGGCGAGGCAATGATGCTGGGATAATTTGCAATATCTTTTAGAGTTGGTTTTGAATTTAGTAGCATTGAATTAGGCGGTGCAACACAAATATGGTGCTCTTCAAACAGTTTAATCACTGGATAACTGTCAGGAATATAGTCTGGAAACGCGATGGCAAGATTTACTTTACCGCTTTCCATTAGTTCATGTAGCTTATCGATTTCAAAGTCTCTGACTATCAGTTTTAAATTAGGTGATTGCTTTCTTAATGTTGAAATCAATGCCGGTAATACCACTTGCTGTGCATAATCGGTTGCCGCAATTACAAACGTACCACTGACGGTGTTAGGGTTAAATACTTTTGGCGATAATAACGCCTGAAAGTCATTCAATAATTTATCAATTTCTATGGCGAGTTCTTCGGCATAAGGCGTGGGAATAAAACCATTGGTTTTTCTTAAAAAAAGCCTGTCGTCAAAAACATTACGGAGCTTTTTCAAATGCTCGCTAACGGCTTGTTGTGTTAGTCCTAAATGACTTGCCGCTTTTGAAGCATTTTTTTCTTTGATCAGCGCTTGAAATACCCTTAATTGCTTAATGTCTAATCTATCTATTTTGCTCAAAATGTAGCTCCGCTATGTAAATCTATTTAATAACCATTTAAGGTGTAACCATAATTTATTGTATCACTAACAAAATATTGTTGTTTCCATTTGTTATTGCGCTTATCTATCATTACTCCATCAAATCAAACTATATGAATGGAGAGAAAAATGAAAACAGTTATTTTAATTGGTGCCTTAGGCAAAATGGGTCAAGCAGCGTTAACGGGTCTAGGCAAGCATAAAGTGGTTACCGCTGGTCGCTCTGGTGATGTTGACCATATTGTTGATATTACCAATGAGCAATCAATCAGGGACTTATATAAAAAAGTGGGGCATTTCGATGCCGTAGTCAATACCGTTGGCTTTTGTGAATACGCCAACTTTACTGAGATGACTGAAGCTCAATGGATGACGACAATCATGAGTAAAATGATGGGACAAATTAATCTTGTTCGTCTTGGTCAAGAATACATTGTTGATGGCGGTTCATTTACCTTAATCAGTGGTATTTTAAATGTGAAACCTATCCCATTTGCTATAGCTGATGCGACAGCAAGTGGCGCCATAGATACTTTTGTTAAATGTGTTTCGCTAGAAATGCCGAGAAATACCCGCATTAATGTTGTAAATCCTACTGTTTTAGCTGAAGCTTGGGATGTTTATGGTGAAATGATGCTAGGTTTTGAGCCTGTGCCAGGAAGATTAGTAGGTAAAGCATTTGAGCGTTCAGTGGATGGTTTTATAAGCGGGGAAGTGATTTTTGTCGATGCTTAAATTATCTAAAGGTGGGCACTAACAGAAAGTGCCTGCCAGCTTTGACTATGTTGGCTCATCTTACCTTCATTTTCATATTATTAATGTTATTCCTTCCCATAGCTAATACAAGCATGTTTACTGCTGACGTCACCTATAAACATAAGCTAAATCTGGCTTTATCGTGTGTTTTTAGTGATACTAATGACTGTTTAAATCACTATTGTCCGTTATTATCATCTGGAGCATAGATGATAACCAGTGATGTGTGGTGAATATGCGCTCTATGCCAGCAAAGGATATTAAGATGATGAAACTAAATGGATAAAATGAAATTAAATTGTGATTTAGGCGAAAGCTTTGGTAATTGGACTATGGGATTAGACGAGCAAGTCATGCCCTACATTGACCAAGCTAATATTGCTTGTGGTTTCCATGCAGGAGATCCCTTAGTGATGCAAAAAACCCTTGAGCGGGCGAAAAAACATAAGGTGAGTATCGGCGCACATCCTAGCTACCCTGATCTCGTCGGTTTTGGTCGCCGTTCAATGAATTGTTCGCATGATGAAATTGTTGCTTTGGTAAAATATCAAATCGCGGCTATTGATGGTGTTGCTCAGTCGTTAGGGCTTGAGCTTGAATACGTTAAGCCTCATGGCGCCTTGTATAACGATATGATGGCTAAAGAAAATGTTCGAGAAGCTATATTATCTGCACTAGCCAGTTACCATAAACCGCTTAAGCTAATGCTGCAGGCTTGCGCTAATATTACCGCGCATAAAGCACAAGCAAAAACCTTCAATATTGAAGTGCTGAGTGAAGCTTTTGCCGATAGGTGTTATGACGACGATGGTAAGTTGTTATCCCGAACTAAAACAGGGGCTGTTCATAATAAAGAGAAAATGCTGGCGCAAGTTAAGCAATTAACAGAACAAGGGAGCGTCACTACCATTAGCGGTAACACCCTGATTTTGAAGGCCGACAGCTTATGCGTTCATGGTGACAATATTGAAGGCGTACACGCTATTGCAGCCATCAGGGAACTTATTGGCTGATGTCAAAAACATCATTAGATAAAATAATCATTCAAATTGCCGGTGAAAATGCGCTGATTATTTATTTTGGTGAGCAAGCTAGCGCCAAAACTTCTGCCAAGGTACAACAAGTTGAGCAACTCATTCGCCATTATATGGCTGAAGATATTATTGATTTAGTCTCTTCCTACGCTTCGATAATGGTGATGTTTAATATGCTCGATAACGATCATCACCAAATTCGTCGTAAATTACGGGTTTTATTACAGCAATTGTCTAATAACGACTCTGACAACGACTCTAATGATCGTGAAAACACTAAAGAGTACAGAGCTAAACTGGTTGAATTACCTGTTTATTACGCTCAAGAATCTGGCCCAGATTTAAACGTTATTGCTAAGCGAGCTAATCTTAGCGTAGCGGATGTTATTGAAATTCACCAAGCGCAAGAATACCTTGTTTATGCTATCGGCTTTGCACCGGGTTTTGCTTATTTAGGGGAAGTAGATGAACGCATCGCAGCGCCAAGGTTAAGCGCACCACGCTTAAAAGTACCCAAGGGCGCGGTCGCCATTGCCGACAGACAAACGGCCGTTTACCCTAACGTTTCTCCCGGTGGCTGGAATATCATCGGTTTATGTCCTGTTAATATGTTTGATGCGAATGCCAGCCCTATTATGCCTGTGCAAGTAGGTGATAAGGTAAAGTTTAGCGCGATTTCAAAAGCAGAATTTGTTGCCTTAGGTGGCGTTTTGCCTACCGAAGGTGTCGAGATAAAATGACACTGCCAATGGGGTTTTTAGTTAAGCAACCGGGCATGTTAAGCCTTATTCAAGATGCGGGACGTTTTGGCGCGTTTAATATTGGCTTAACCAATGGTGGGCCAATAGATAAAAGTGCTTTTCATTGGGCAAATCGTTTATGTGGTAATGAATTAGGTGTTAGCACTGTTGAAATAAGCATAGGTGGTTTAGCGTTAGTAGCACAAGTTGATAGTGTTATTGCAATAACGGGTGCCAATATGCCATTAAAGATAAATGGTGTGGCTAAAACATTATGGCGTAGCCATAAAATAAAAGCAGGGGATACGCTTGAAATGGGTTTTGCCAGTACGGGTGTGCGTTGTTATTTAGCGGTTGCTGGCGGATTTACTATCAAAGAAAACTTTGGTAGCACAGCAACAGTGTGTCGTGAGCAAGTAGGGGGCATAACCGGAGGTAAGTTAGTTAGTGGTGATATTCTTGCTTGTCATCAGGTTGACGTAAGGGTTGAGTATAAACAAAACTTGCTGTTAGCAGAGCAATATTGGCCAAGTTACGAACAAGAGGTGGTATTGCACACCATACCGAGTTATCAACAACAACATTTTTCATCTGGGCAACAACGGTTATTTTTTTCTAGCGAATATACCGTTAGTAAACATTGTGACCGAATGGGCTACCGCCTTGAAGGGCCTGCTATTCAATGTGATCTGGACGGTATTTTATCTGAAGGTATTTGCCATGGTGCGGTGCAAATTCCTGCGGATGGTCAAGCCATTGTCTTAATGAATGATAGGCAAACCATCGGCGGTTATCCAAAAATTGGCTCGGTGATATCGTTAGACACGGCTAAGCTTGGTCAATTGAGCCAAGGCGGCAAAGTTCACTTTGAACCGATTAGCATGGAAAAAGCCCATAATCTGTATCATTTAGCGTTAAGCCGATTCACCCGCACGGCCTTAGTGGTTTGTGATTAGCACGAATTAGTGTCTTGATTAACGATAGACTATTCTATGAAGCCTTCTTTGTAGGTTTGTGTATTAGAGAGTAGTAGCTCAATAGTGACAAAATTATTCAGATAAACGCCTGAAAAAGTGGTGTTTTGCCATAGAATTATCTACATTAAAAGTGTAGGTAGGTTTTTTGTATTTATTCGGCTTAAAAAGCTTTACTACAGAGAAAAGTTACAGAGAAAAGTCACAGAGAACACCGAGCATAATAAAACCTCTATGTAGGCTCGTAGAATCCTCTGTATAGCATCGCGGCTCGGTGGTGAATAATTACGATTTTTATTACAAATAGCTAAATGCTTAAGGAATTAAAATGGCGTCTTTAAAAATAGAAGAATATATGAACCATTATCCAGTGACATTTACGGCAGATATGGCTGTTGAAGAAGCATCATTACGTTTTTTAAAAACTAAACAAATTGGTGGCCCGGTGATTGATGATAATGGCAAACTAATTGGCTTTTTATCTGAAGGTGATGTGTTGGCAAAAATGCTTGAAACCATTTATTACAATGAACATGTTGCGGATGTCGCTGATTTAATGCGCAAAGATGTGCTCTCAATGAAACCCTATGATAGCGTGATTGAATTAGGACAATTAATGCTAAAAAACAAACCTAAGGTTTACCCTGTTATTGATGATGGTGGCAATTTACTTGGCACCATTTGTCGAAACGATGTCTTGCAAGCAATAGATTTACACATGCGTGCTAATTTAAAATCAAACAAAGATCATGCCGCACATTAGCTATTCTTTAAGTCTTTTTTAGGCTTTTTTTAGGTAATATTTAGGTAATTGCTGTCAATAATGTAATTTTCGTACCACAACTGATAAAATAGACTTTATTATCGTTTTACCTATCAATAGAGTCTGTTTTGTCTAGCCATTCTTTTCCCGAAATCCCTAATATTCAAGCCCAGTTTGAACTTTTAAAACAAGTTAAAAAATCAGACTTTTTCCACTTAAAAAAACAGTTACTCGCTCATAAAAGAGCTTTCGATCAGCTATCAAGTGATAAGCCTGTCGCAGATAAAAACACTGCAAAGTTGGCACAGTGGACAAAACAAGTCAGTAGAACTGCGCAGTATATTGAACTGTCTATCGATGAAAAGCAGCAGAAGCTCAAAAACCTACCGCGCATTATCTACCCCGATGGTTTACCGATAGCGGATAATGCGCAGCAAATTGCCAACACTATTCGTGACAACCAAGTGGTGATCATCGCCGGTGAAACAGGCTCAGGCAAAACCACTCAAATCCCTAAAATTTGTCTTGAGCTAGGGCGGGGTATCGATGGTTTAATCGGTCATACTCAGCCACGTCGTATTGCGGCGCGCACTGTTGCTAACCGTATTGCTGAAGAGCTTAATAGCAAACTTGGTGAGCAAGTAGGTTATAAAGTGCGCTTTAATGACCAAGTGAGCAAGCATAGTTATATTAAGTTGATGACAGACGGTATTTTATTGGCAGAAATGCAAAGAGATCGGCTCTTACGACAATACGATACGATTATTATTGATGAGGCGCATGAACGTAGTTTAAATATTGATTTTATTCTCGGTTATTTACGACAAATACTGCCTAAACGCCCCGATTTAAAGATAATTGTTACCTCAGCAACTATTGACCCACAGCGTTTTGCCAATCACTTTGCCGATCAACAAGGTAAGCCAGCCCCTATCATTGAAGTTTCAGGGCGTACTTACCCGGTCGAGCTGTTATATCGCCCTCTTAATGGTGTAGATAACGGCGCAGGTAATGGCGCTGAGCAAATAGCAGCAGAAACGTCGACTGAGGGCACTGATATTATCGGTGGTATTTTGGCCGCGGTAGATGAACTGTCAACGCTTAGCCAAGGAGACATCCTGATCTTCTTAAATGGTGAGCGAGAAATCCGCGATACTGCCGCCGCCTTGATTAAGGCTAATTTAGCGCATACACAAATTTTGCCCTTATATTCTCGGTTAACCGTGAGCGAACAAAATCGCATTTTTAAGCCCCATACGGGTCGTAATATTGTGCTGGCAACCAACGTTGCTGAAACCAGCTTAACGGTACCGGGCATTAAATATGTTATTGACCCTGGTACTGCACGTATTTCGCGCTATAGCTACCGAACTAAGGTACAACGCTTACCCATAGAGGCGGTTTCTCAAGCCAGTGCCAATCAAAGATCGGGTCGTTGCGGCCGTGTATCATCAGGCGTTTGTATCCGTTTATATAGCGAGGAAGATTTTAATAATCGTCCTGAGTTTACTGATCCAGAAATTTCACGGACAAATTTAGCGACGGTTATTTTACAAATGTTGGCGTTAGATTTAGGTGATATTGGCAATTTTCCTTTTGTAGAGCCACCTGATAACCGCAATATTACCGATGGTATGCGCTTGTTAGAAGAACTAGCCGCTATTGATAGCCATAAAAGTAGTAATAAATATAAGCAAGACAATCAACACAGTGAGATTAGGTTAACTAAAGCAGGGCGGTTGTTATCAAAATTTGCTATCGACCCTCGCTTAGCAAAAATGGTACTCAGCGCTATTGACCTGGGCTGTATCGAACAAGTACTTATTATTGTGAGTGCCTTAAGTATTCAAGATCCACGAGAGCGGCCACATGAAAAACAGCAAGCCGCCGATGAAAAGCACAATAGATTTAAAAATAAACACTCAGATTTTATCAGTTTACTCAACCTTTGGCATTATGTCAGTGATCAGCAAAAAGGCTTAACGCAAAATCAATTTAGAAAGTTATGTCAACGAGAGTACTTGTCGTATGTGCGTTTGCGTGAATGGCAAGATATTTTCAGTCAGCTTAAGTTGACATTAAAAGAGCAAAAAATAGCCTTAACCCGCGTGGACTATCATTTTGCTATTGAGGATATTCAAACTTTACAAGCTAAGCAAGCCAAACAAGATGATAAAACTGCCGACTTGCCAAGTAGTTTGGTATTAGTGCATCAAGCGTTGTTGTCGGGTTTGCTAAGCCATTTAGGGCAACAAGATGAAAACAGGGAATACAAAGGGGCGCGTGGCAGTAAGTTCTTTATTTTTCCGGGTTCTGCGTTAGCGAAAAAGTCACCAAAATGGTTAATGTCAGCGGAATTGGTGGAAACCAGTCGTTTATTTGCGCGTATGAATGCGCGTATAGATCCCTTGTGGATAGAGCCATTAGCGCAACATCTGCTTAAATATCATCATAGCGAACCACACTGGGAGAAAAAACAAGGGGCTGTGATGGCCTTTGAACAAGTAACACTTTATGGTTTAACGATAATCAGCAAGCGCAAAGTAAATTTTAAAACCATTGAACCAGAGACCTGTCGAGATATTTTTATACGAGAGGCGCTTGTTGCCGGTGATAGTTTTATTAAAGAAAAATTTTTACAACATAATCAAGCTTTAGTAGCCAGTATTGAAGCACTTGAACAAAAAGCACGTCGGAAAGATTTTTTAATTGATGAACAGCAGCTAGTTGATTTTTATGCACAAAAACTACCAAAGACCATTGTCTGTCAAGTCAGCTTTTTAGCGTGGTGGCAAAAAGCTAAACAACAAAATCAACACCAGCTTGATTTTACGAAGGCTTTTTTACTCAATGAAACTTCTAAAGAATTATCAGCAAAAGAATATCCTGATACTTGGCAGCAGGGGCCGTTAACGTTGCCACTGAGTTATCATTTTAGCCCTGGTGATATTGATGATGGTATTAGCATTATCATTCCTATTGCCATGTTAAATCAGCTGCAAGATGAAGGTTTCGACTGGCTCATTCCTGCTTTACGTTATGAGCTCGTGGTGGCTTTGATCAAAGTTTTGCCGAAAAACTTACGACGTAACTTTGTGCCAGCACCTAACTATGCCGAGGCTTGCTTAGCAAATATTAATGCTGAAGTAGGGAGCCTAACAGAGTCGGTAGCTAAACAATTATTACGCATGACAGGCGTCAGGTTGCCCGAAGATGTTTGGCAAGATGTTGACTTACCTATTCATTTAACGATGAACTTTCAAGTAGTCGATGAAAAAGGAAAGTTACTAAAGCAAGGGCGTAACTTGAACCAGCTCAAAGACGGGCTGCAAGGTAAAGTGAAAGCCTCAATCAAGCAAGTGGCGGAAAAAGGCATTGAACAAGCTAATTTAACCGCTTGGAGTTTTGATAATTTACCGCAAGGTTATGAAAAGAAAATCGCGAATATAACCATTAAAGCTTTTCCTGCCTTGGTGGATCATCAAAGCAGTGTCGCTATTGAGCTTTTTGAACAACAAGAGCAAGCTGAAGTAGCTATGTTATCAGGGCTCAGTCGTCTTATTTTATTAAATATTCCTTCACCAGTGAAATATTTGCAGGAAAAAATGCCTAACAAGGCTAAGTTAGGGCTCTATTTTAATCCTTTTGGTGCGATTGCTGATTTACTGCAAGATTGTATTCAAGCCGCGTGTGTATTTTTGGTCAAACAATCTATGCAACAACAAAAGCAAGCGCATTTGCCCAGAACAAAAGCTGAATTTCAACAAGTTAGTCATTATGTGCGCGCAGAAATAGCCGATTGTGTGTTAACAGCTGCTATCAAAGTAGAGCGAGCACTAAGCTTGCGTCATGACATTGCTAAAAAACTAAAAGGTAATGTCGCTTTAAATGTTATTCAATCTCATGGTGATATTAAACAGCAAAGTGCGCAATTAGTGTTTAAAGGTTTTGTTAGTGATTCAGGTTTAGAAAAATTAGATGATATTATTCGTTATTTACAAGGCATGTTGCGACGCTTAGAAAAGCTGCCTATTGACCCCAACCAAGATAGACTAAAGCTCATTGAAATTACTAAAGCGTTAACAGCATATAATGCAATGCTTGCAAAACAACGCAAAGACAAACCGATTGATGCTGATATTTTAGCGACTAAATGGTTACTTGAAGAGTTTAGAATTTCATTATTTGCGCAAAATTTAGGAACAAACCAGCCGGTGTCACTAAAACGTATTATCAATCACCTTAAAGGCTTTTAATGAATTTGTCTTATTGACACCAGTGCATAAGCTCAGTATAAATACTTAACTGTTTTGTATTTATTGTATTTATTCAGTTTAGGGGTATTTACCACAGAGAGCACCGAGACAGCACAAAGAAAACAAAACCTCTGTGTAGGCTCGAAGAGCCCTCTGTGAAGCATCGCGGCTCGGTGGTGAACAGTTACACTGTTTTAAGTTCGATTTGTATTGGATTATATTGTATTGGAGTAGGGATGATTAGTTTTGATGATAAGCGCGATTTTTATCGCATGATGTTAAACAGTGAAGTGATTGTTATTGTTATTGATGATGAAGCTAACTGTCAACTGACAGCTACCTGTCGTGATTTAAGTGCTACCGGCATGGCGATAGAAATGGAACAGCCGTTAGCGTTGTCCACCCATGTGAAAATCAAGTTAAATTCAGCCTCTAGCCAAGTACAAGCACTTGATGTGCGCGGTAAAGTTGTGCGTATTGATGAAGAGTGTGAAGGCTGCTATTTGCTAGGTATTGCTATCGAAGAGTTAGACTAAGCCGCTATTCAGGAAGTATTCAGCAAAGTTACTAGCAGTATGCTAGCTATGAAAAAAAATAACGAGTAAAGAATAGCGAGTAACGAAGATAATACTTCGAAACTCGCAACATCATTTTACTTATCTAACTGAAGTGCTTTTTAGCAACCGTTAATATTTTTAATGTATTAGATGCACCAACAGTTTCCATCAAATCACCATGAGTTAAAATGATTTTATCGCCTATCGAAAGCGAAGAATGTTGACAGACAGTTTTTAAAATATCATCACTTAAGCTTTCGTCGTTGCTATGAGTTGAATCAAAAGCAACGGGGTAAACGCCACGGTAAATAGCCGTTTTATTCAAGGTTTTATTGTGGCGTGATAACGAATAAATAGGTAAGCCAGAGGTAATTCTCGACATTAATTTACTGGTTTGCCCCGACTCTGTTAATGAAATTATTGCGGTAACACCCTCTAAATGATTCGCGGCATACATGGCCGACAAGGCTACCGTTTCAGAAACTTCACTAAACGTTAAGTCCATTCTATGGTTAGATATATTAACCGAGCGATGTTTTTCAGCCCCGACACAAACACTGGCCATTGCCGTTACAGTTTCAACAGGGTATTTACCCGCGGCTGTTTCAGCGCTCAGCATTACGGCATCGGTACCATCAAGCACGGCATTTGACACATCCATTACTTCAGCACGGGTTGGCATTGGCTGCTCAATCATAGTTTCCATCATTTGTGTCGCGGTGATCACGACACGGTTTAATTGACGAGAACGGGCAATGATATGTTTTTGCTTACCAACAAGTTCAGCATCACCAATTTCAACACCTAAATCACCACGGGCTACCATAACCACATCTGAGGCCAAAATAATGCCATCAAGTACTTTGTCATCATTAACCGCTTCAGCACGTTCAATTTTTGAAACTAAACGCGCATCGCAACCCGCTTCTTGAGCAAGTAAACGCGCTTCACGCATATCAGCCGCGTCACGTGGGAAAGAAACCGCTAAAAAGTCTACATTGATTTTTGCCGCTAATTTAATGTCTTCTTTATCTTTCGCGGTAAGCGCAGGCGCGGTCAAACCACCGCCTTGACGATTAATGCCTTTGTTATTTGATAATGGGCCACCTACGGTCACCTCAGTAAAAACTGAGTTTTCTGATTTAGAAAGTACTTTTAGTTGTACTCGGCCATCATCAAGTAATAAAACATCGCCAGTGTTAACGTCTGCGACTAAACGCTTATAGTCAATACCTACTTTTTCTTGGCAACCTAGGCCTTTTTCTAAAGTCGCATCAAGCTCAAACTTATCGCCAATGGCTAGCTTTATCGGACCATCTTTGAAGGTTGAGACACGAATTTTAGGGCCTTGTAAATCACCTAAAATACCCACGTAAATGCCTAGCTCTTTGGCTATTTCGCGAACATTGTTGGCTCTGTCGATATGATCTTGTGGTATACCGTGAGAAAAGTTAAGCCTAACTACATTTACACCGGCAGCAAGTACCGCTTTTAATTTGGCTTTATCATCTGTTGCAGGACCCAAGGTGGCAACAATTTTCGTTCTTCTAGGCATTTTAATCCTTATCACTTTTTTAAATTAATATTTGCTTAGTCGCGCTAAAATACGGTAAGCGTTGTTTAAGGCATAAACGCCTAACAATAATTACTCTTTACGGTCGAAGCGTGAGCTTCTTAAACTATCTTTAACTTTTTTCAAATTATCTCTAAACTTACTACCGCGACGTAAGGTAAAACCGGTTGCTAAAACATCAATTAATGCCAGTTGTGCAATACGTGATGACATCGGCATATAAAGATCGGTATCTTCACTAACATCAAGCGACAATACTATGCTGCATTCTTTAGCTAGCGGAGTTCCTGTGGTAGTAATACCGATAACAGTGGCATCGTTTTCTTTTGCTAAATTTGCCACTTCAACCAGTGATTTTGTTCTGCCTGTGTGTGAGATAACAATAACAACATCACCTTGGCGACTATTTATAGCACTCATGCGTTGCATTAATATGTCATCGAAATAAACTACGGGGACATTGAAACGGAAAAACTTATTTTGGGCATCGTGAGCAACAATCGCTGAAGCACCTAAACCAAAAAAAGATATTTTATTCGCCTGCGTTAGCACATCAACCGAACGGTTTATCAGGGAAGTGTCTAAACTTTTACGAGCAAGCTCAAGATTAGCCATCGTTGATTCAAATATTTTCGCAGTGTATTCATCAGCGCTATCATTCTCATCTACGTGACGATTTACGTAGGGTGTGCCATTGGCTAAGCTTTGTGCTAAGTGCAATTTAAAATCAGGGTAACCCTTAGTGTCTAAACGGCGACAAAAGCGATTTACTGTCGGTTCACTTATGTTCGCTTGCTTAGCAAGTGCAGCTATACTTGAATGAATAACGGTACTTGGTGATGACAGGATAACTTCAGCAACTTTACGTTCAGACTTACTTAAGGTGTCTAATTCATTGGAGATCTTTTCTAATATATTCATTATGCTGTGATCCTGATGGTGCTTTTATCAACCACTCGTACCGATATATTTAAAGTAAAATAGCAAGTTGAAATTAGTCATTATAAACATCGAAGGCTTATGACTGTAATGTTTTACTGTAACTTATTTTCTGTTTGAGTAGCAGTGAGTATGAAATTTTATTTCATAATTTTTACTAATATAATGCAAAAAGCATAAAGTTTGCAAATATTTAATAAATTAATAGCGAATATTTTAGTTGTAACGTCAAGAAGAGTGCTGTTTAAGTCTATTTAGGCTTGCTTCGATTTTAAGGAAGGCTTTGTAAATAGGGAGTTTCTAGCGAAAAAATGAAAACAATGTAATAAAATTACAAAAAGTTCTTTACTGATGCGCTTTCAAACGCTAAATTAGGCTTATATGTAGTTTAGTTACAGCCCTGTTGCTTTTTAGCGGTTCTTTAATCATTTAGGTAATCATTTAGGTAATCGTTCAGGTAATAGCTCAGGCGTAATGTTAGTAAATTTATCATGATGAGCGTTTGTTATTAATCTGCTTAACAATAAGCTCAGTCATAAGATCAGCCGTAAGTTCAGAGAGTTTTTATGAATAAAATAGATTGTCAGTCAGCAAGCGAAATTGTTATTTTTGGTGCCTTGGGTGACTTATCACGTCGCAAGCTTTTACCTGCTTTATATCAATTAGAAGTATGTGGCTTGATTAACCCTGATAGCCATATTGTCGGCGTTGCTCGTCAAACGCATTCAGATGACGAGTTTAAAAGCATTGTTTTAGAGAACCTTAATAACTTTGTTACAGAAGAACTTGATAAAGACGTTGTTGCTCGCTTCATTGAGCGCTTAGTTTACCAGCAACTTGATATGAAAGAAGCTAACGCTTATAAAAATTTAGCAACGACCTTAGCAAGTGGCAATAGCACTCGTGTTTATTATTTTTCAACACCGCCTGCTATTTATGGTGCTATATGTGATGGCCTTAACCATGCGAGCTTAATTACTGATGCTGATCGCGTTGTCATGGAAAAGCCTATTGGCCATTGTTTAGCATCATCGAAAGTGATCAATGATCAAGTAGCGCGCTTTTTCAACGAACAGCAAATTTATCGTATTGATCATTATCTAGGTAAAGAAACCGTACTGAACTTATTGGTGTTACGCTTTGCTAATTCACTATTTACCACTAACTGGGACAGAGATAGCATAGATCATGTGCAAATTACTGTTGCCGAAAGTGTTGGTATAGAAGGGCGTTGGGGCTTTTATGATGAAGCGGGGCAAATGCGCGATATGATCCAAAATCATCTTTTACAAATACTATCGTTATTAGCGATGGAGCCACCTGCTGATTTAAGTGCGGAGAGTATCCGCGCAGAAAAATTAAAAGCCGTGAAAGCGCTTCGGCCAATAAATCGCACCAATGTTAAAGAAAAAACGGTGCGCGGCCAATATAGTGATGGTTTTTTAAATGGTGTTAAAGTGCCAGGTTATTTAAATGAAGAAGGTGCAAACACCAATAGTAGCACGGAAACTTTTGTGGCGATTAAGGCCGAGATTGAAAACTGGCGCTGGTCTGGTGTGCCATTCTATTTGCGTACTGGTAAACGTATGCCAACTAAGCACAGTGAAATTGTTGTGCATTTTAAAGCACAACCTCACAATATTTTCAAAGACAGCTACAGTGATTTACCCGCTAATAAACTAACTATTCGTTTGCAGCCTGATGAAGGTGTAGAACTGCAAATGATGAATAAAATCCCTGGCATTGCCTCGCAAATGAATATTCAAGAAAATAAACTTGATTTGAGTTTTTCAGATACTTATCAAGATCAACGTGTTATTGACGCCTACGAGCGTTTAATGTTGGAAGTGCTCAACGGTAACCAATCTTTGTTTGTCAGCCGTGATGAAGTAGAAGCCGCTTGGACTTGGGCTGACAGTATAATTGATGCTTGGCAAGCAACTAACGAAGCGCCTAAACCTTATGCTGCGGGTTCTTGGGGGCCGGTTTCATCTATTTCTTTAATTGCGCGTGACGATCGCCAGTGGGTGGAGTAGTTATGTATCACTTAAATGATTTTTCTAGCCGTGAACAACTTGATATCACCTTAGCTGAACAAGTGAGTAGCCTATTGCAATCAGCGCTTGCTTTAAAAGGCAAAGCGAGTATTGCTGTGTCGGGTGGCTCTACGCCAAAAGGTTTTTTTAAAGCTTTATCTGAAAAAGATCTCGATTGGAAAAAAGTCACTATCACTTTAGCCGATGAACGTTGGGTCGATATTAATAGCAGTGATAGCAATACCCGTTTAGTACATGAACATTTATTACAAAATAAGGCCTCTGCCGCTAAGTTTTTTCATCTAAAACAAGGTGAGCATTTATGTGATGAAACCCTTGTCGACCTTAACTTAGCAGCCAATAACATCTTATTGCCATTAGATGTGCTTATTTTAGGCATGGGGGAAGATGGTCATACCGCATCATTATTTCCTTGTAGTGAGCAAATTCAGCAAGGTTTGGCGCAAGGCAATGCCAATGCTTTGATGAAAGTAGCCCCAACCACAGCACCACATCAACGTATCACTTTTAGTTTTTCGGCGTTAAGTGAAAGTAAAAATATTTTTTTGCATATTAGTGGTGATAGTAAAAAACAAGTGTTAGAGCACGCGCTGGCCAGTACCGATATTTATGCCATGCCTATCCGTGCATTTTTACACAACGACAGCATAACGACGCAAGTTTATTGGGCACAATAAATTATTGTCGAGTAGGGCGTAGTTATGACCTTAATAGTAAATAATCATTAAGAAGTAGAGCAATGAAAGTAGCAATGAAACAAGAAATAGTCGACATTACTGAGCGTATTATCGCCCGTAGTGTTACCACAAGAGCAGCATATTTAGCTAAAATCAATGCCGCAAAGTCCACTACTGTACATCGTGCTAGTTTGTCATGTGGCAACTTGGCACATGGTTTTGCCGCGTGTGGCAAAGAAGACAAACAAGCCATTAAGGGCTTAAATCATTCAGATATAGCGATTGTTTCTGCTTATAACGATATGCTTAGCGCTCACCAACCTTACCAAACCTATCCTGAGATCATTAAAGAAGCGATTAAAGAAACAGGCGGTGTTGCACAGTTTGCTGGCGGTGTACCTGCCATGTGTGACGGGGTAACTCAAGGCCAACCGGGTATGGATTTAAGCTTAATGAGTCGCGATGTCATTGCCATGGCTACGGCGGTTGGTTTGTCTCACAATATGTTTGACGGCTCATTAATGTTAGGTATATGCGACAAAATCGTACCAGGGTTATTAATTGCTAGCATGACTTTTGGGCATTTACCCATAGTGTTTGTACCTGCAGGACCTATGCCTTCAGGTATTCCAAATAAAGAAAAAGCGCGTGTTCGTCAGCAATATGCCCAAGGTGAAGTTGATGAAGTGGCATTATTAGAAGCTGAATCTGCCTCGTATCATGCGGCAGGTACTTGTACCTTCTTTGGTACTGCCAATTCAAACCAGTTAGTGGTTGAAATAATGGGCTTACATCTTCCGGGCGCCTCTTTTATTCCACCTAATACGCCGTTGCGTGAAGAGTTAACCAAAGCGGCAGCGCGGCAAGTAACACGACTTACGCAGCAATCTGGTAACTATATGCCTATTGGTGAAATGGTTGATGAACGCTCAATAGTGAACGCCATTGTGGCGTTGTTAGCGACTGGTGGCTCAACTAACCTAACCATGCACATTATCGCTTTTGCTCGCGCTGCGGGTATTATTATTAATTTCCAAGATTTTAATGATTTATCTCATGCGGTACCGCTGATCACTAAAATATATCCTAATGGTGAGGCTGATATTAACCACTTTCAAGAAGCGGGTGGCATGGCGCTATTGTTTAAAGAATTAATTGCTTCTGGCTTATTACATGAAGATGTTGAAACTATTTGTGGCCGTGGTTTAACACGTTATACAAAAAAACCAGTATTAGAAAACGGACAACTTAAGTGGGTTGACGGTGTAAGTGAGTCTGGCGATAAAGATGTTATTACCACCGTAGCGCAGCCTTTCAAAGCTGATGGTGGTTTAAAAACGCTTGAAGGTAATTTAGGTACCTCCGTGTTAAAAACCTCATCGTTACGCGAGGGTAGTTATGTTATTAAAGCACCTGCCGTCGTTTTTGAAGATCAACACGAATTACAAGCCGCTTTTGATGCTGGTGAGCTAGAGAAGGATTTTGTCGCCGTTGTTCGCTTTCAAGGCCCTAAAGCACGAGGTATGCCTGAGTTACATAAACTAACGCCACCACTTGGAGTGCTACAAGATAAAGGCTTTAAAGTAGCTTTAGTGACTGATGGTCGTATGTCGGGTGCTTCAGGTAAGGTACCTGCTGCCATTCACTTATGTCCTGAAGCATTAGACGGTGGTTTAATCGCGAAAGTCAAAACAGGCGACATGATTAGCCTGGATGGTGAAACAGGTGAATTAACTCTGTTGGTTGATGAACAAGAATTAGCAGCGCGAGATAATGCTCAGTTTCAAGTAAACGGACATCATCAAGGTATGGGGCGTGAACTCTTTGGCTTTATGCGTCGCAACTTAAGCTCAGCAGAAACGGGTGCATGTTCTTTGTTTGATCAATAAAAGTTTGACCAATAAAAAATTGATAAATAAAGAGTTTGAGCAATAGTAAACTCGTTAATAAACAAAAGTATATCAATAAAAAATTAAACATTAAAAAATGTTGATACCAAGAAAAGTAGAGGATTTATGACATTATTAAAAAATTGGCAAGTTATGCCAAAGGATCTTTTCGCTATGGGAGCCATTGTGCCAGTGTTAGTGATTAACAAAGTAGAAGATGCCTTGCCAATTGCTGAAGCACTACTTGCTGCCGACATAAAAGTATTAGAAGTAACTTTACGCACACCAGCGGCACTGGATGTAATAAGCCTTATTGCTAAAGAACTACCCGAAGCGATTATTGGCTCGGGTACTGTGACTAACCGCCAACAACTACAACAATCTGTTGATGCTGGTGCTAAATTTGCTATAAGTCCGGGTTTAACTAAGGATTTACTGAAAGCAGGCAATGAAGGTAATATTGCTTTAATCCCAGGAATTTCATCTATTTCAGAATTAATGGATGCCAGTGATTATGGCTATGATCATTTAAAGTTTTTCCCTGCCGAAGCATCGGGTGGCGTTAATGCGATTAAGTCTATTGGCGGGCCTTTCCCTGATATTAAATTTTGTCCAACAGGCGGGATAAATTTAAATAATGTTCGTGATTATTTAGCGTTACCTAATGTAGCTTGTTGTGGAGGCTCCTGGTTAGTTTCTAATAAAATAGTTGAAACTAAAGATTGGCGTCAAATTACCAAGCTGGCTAAAGAAGCATTAGCACACGTTAGATAACTAACTCTTAAAGCCTAAAGTTAGGCGTAAAGTAAAATTTAAAATAAAAAACCAGTAAGTTAGAGATAACTTACTGGTTTTTTATGTTCAGGACGAACGGGCAGTTTTTTGCTCCTGCAAAAACGTCACTTTCGCCATCCTTGGCGGTCGTATATCGCGATGTCAGGATGACAAAGAGCGTGTATGTTCAGGACGAACGGGCAGTTATTTGCTCCTGCAAAAACGGCACTTCCGCCATCCTTAACGATCGGGCAGTTTTTTGCTCCTGCAAAAACGTCACTTCCGCCATCCTTGGCGGTCGTATGTCGCGGTGTCAGGATGACAAGCAGCTTGTATGCTCACTAAACCTGCGTTGTTGATGGCAAAACGCACGATTAGCTTTAAGCAAATAGCGATAGAAATATTCATCATGGCAAAAATGGCAATCATGATCATTATTTGATATTTAATGGCAATCATGGGATCTGTGCCGGCAAGTATTTGTCCTGTCATCATGCCAGGTAGGGTTACTAAGCCTGTTGTTGTCATAGACGCTAAAATAGGCGCTAATGAATTTTGTAAAGCGCTTTGCCTAAACTCCTCACTTGCTTGCTCTGGTGTTGCTCCCAACGCCAATGCTCCTTCATATTGCGCTTTCTTATCAATAAAAGCGTTAGAAAATTGCTGCAATGCGATGATGTTGCCACTTAAACTATTGCCTAACAACATGCCTGATAAAGGGATCAGGTATTGTGCAGAAAGCAATGGCTTTGGCTGTAAAATAAAATAAAGTAATACGGTTAATATGGGTAATAAACCAACAACTAAACCCGTTAGTACTGGTACAAGTAAACGTTTTCTATTGACCTTACTGGTTGAAATAATAGCACTGGCACCAACAAGCAACATCATCAGTAGCCAAAAGACATTAAGTAGTTGGCTATTAAGGGTGAAGATATATTTTAAATACAGTCCAACCAGCAATAGCTGAATTGTCATACGCATAATGGCTAATATTGCCGTATGGTTAATGTTTAGTTTTAGCCGATAGTTTATGGCAAAAGGAAATAATAACAGTAAGCTGAAACTTGCTAAGTGCCACCAGCTAATATCCATTGATGTTTGCATCACTTACCGTCCTAGCTCAAGAGTCATAAAGTAAAGTTAAATAAGATTTTCACTTACACAATACAAAAAAGCCAGTTGTTATCACTAACAACTGGCTTTTTCTCATTACTTTAAAAACTACACTGGTTTAGTCGGTTCAGCAGAGCTTCTACTTATTACGTCAGCTGTGACAGCTGTTCGCCCTGAAGCTTGATGCACAAAACGATCTTCACTAGGCATTGAGCTAGTAGGGATTTCGTTCATTGTGGTTATCGTTTCAGTTTTAGTCATTGGCGACGTTGCACGGCCAGATAAACGGTTGGCTTTTTTAACTTGTCTAGCTAACTTCTTATCTTTGGGTGCGGATTTAGGCGCTGGTTTTTTAGCCGACGGTTTTTTTACTTTCTTCACCGGAGCTTCTTCTACAACGGCTACTTCTTCATTAACCGATTCAGCGACTACAGGTGCTTGAACTTCTTCACTGGCAGGGATTGCTTCACTAGGTGCTTGCACTTGTTCTGGTTCTGGTTCAGTTGTCGCGGCTGCAGCTTCAACAGCTTCAGAGCTTTCACTTGTTGTGTCTGACACTAATTCAACCGATGCTTCTACTTGCTCATCAGAGTTCGTATCTGTATCCGTCTCAGAAATGGCATCAACACTCGTCTCAGAAGGTGTTTCAACGCTAGCCGCTACTTTTGCTACAACTTCTTCAGACACAGCTGATGTTTCAGTTACCGTCGCTATTACTGGCGATGGCTGTTGTGGGGCATTGTTTTTCGCATTTTCAGCTTCAACATCAACCAAAGGCAAGTCTTGTTGAATCTCTTTAACAGTATTAGCTGCAACAACGTTAGTTTGATTGCTCTCTACCGTGCTTGCTTGTACTTGAGTTTCCACTTCAGGGTAACGCGCTTCAATAGCATCATTGGCTGTTTCAGCGACTTGCTCACCTGTTTGCTCTATGGTCTTTTCACGACGTTTTCGTTGGCCGTTAGAGCGCAAATGTCTAGACGAACGACGGTTTTTCGGACGTTCTTCACGTTTTTCTGACTCAGTGCTAACTGTAGCGTCTTGAACTGTGGTGTCAGTGTTCGCTTGTTCTGTTGTCACTTTTTCAGCAACACTTTTTACTACTTCAACACTTTGTTCTACGTTAACATCAGCAACGTCTTTTACTTTATCAATGCGTACTTTTTTACGGTTAGTTCTGCGTTGACGACGCTCTGTGGCAACTTCTTCTTTTACCTGTTTGTTTTTATCTTGCTCAGGCTTACGAGTTGGTTTTTTCGCATTGCTGTTTTGTTTCTTAGTATTATCGCGTTCATCTCTGTTGGCACTGCTGTTATTGGCATTCCTACCTTTACCAGCAGGCTTAGCATTGCGATTGTCTGAACGATTACTTGATTGATTATCTGAACGATTGCCTGAGCGTTCATCAGAACTTTCATCAGAGCGTTTGCCACCACGGTTATTACGTGAATTGTTACGACGTTGACCTTGACGACCACGTTGCTGGCCACGGTTATCTTGCTGTTTAGGCTTGCTAGGTACAGGCGGTTTTTCTTCTTCAACAACTTCTTCTGTAGTAAATAAAGCTTTCAACCAAGCAAAGAAACCGGTTGGTTTTTGAGCTATTTCGACAGGTTTGCTGGCTGTTTCAGCTACAGGAGTAGGAGCAACATTAGGTGCCAACATTCCTTGTCCCATGGATTGAATGAGAGGCTCATCACGTTTTACTGTTTCTTTTTCAAATTTAGGCATTTTAGCTTCTTCAAGCTCTGCTTCTTTAATTGAAATATCGTAACTTGCGCTGGTAACAGTTTCATCATTTTTAACTCGCAGTACCTCGTACTGAGGGGTATCCATGTGTGGATTAGGGATGATTAAAACACGTACGCCGTGATGTTTTTCAATATGCATTACCGAACGACGTTTCTCATTCAATAAATACGTTGCTACAGGAACAGGTACTTGTGCTTGAACATGCAGAGTATTTTCTTTAATGGCTTCTTCTTCCATTAAACGCAGTATTGATAAAGCGAGAGATTCAACGCCGCGTACTTGACCTGTGCCACTACAACGAGGACAAACACCTTGGCTCGTTTCGCCAATTGAAGGACGTAAACGCTGACGAGACATTTCTAGTAAGCCAAAGCGAGAAATTCGTCCTAATTGAATGCGTGCTCTGTCTTGACGAACGGAATCACGCATGCGGTTTTCAACTTCACGTTGGTGGCGAACTGGCGTCATGTCGATAAAATCAATAACAACCAAGCCACCTAAATCACGTAAACGTAATTGACGAGCAATTTCTTCTGCGGCTTCTAAGTTGGTATTAAAAGCGGTTTCTTCAATATCACTACCTTTAGTCGCACGGGCCGAGTTGATATCGATAGAAGTCATGGCCTCTGTCGGATCAATAACAATTGAACCACCAGAAGGGAGGCGAACTTCACGTTGGAAAGCTGTTTCTATTTGCGTCTCTATTTGATAGTGGGTAAATAAAGGTACATCACTATTATAAAGTTTGATTTTGTTTAAAAAATCAGGGCGAACTATTTCAATGTGCTTTTTAACGCTTTCAAATGTTTTTGGGCGATCAATAAGTACTTCGCCAATATCACGGCGTAAATAGTCGCGAATGGCACGTAAAATCAGGTTGGTTTCTTGATGAATTAAAAATGGCGCAGAGCGACTTTCTGAGGCGTCACTAATCGCTTGCCAATGGTGTAATAATACACTTAAATCCCATTCTAACTCTTCATACGCTTTACCAACACCAGCAGTACGAACAATTAAGCCCATGCCTTTGGGTAGGTCTAGTTTGCTTAATGATGCTTTTAAATCAGTACGTTCATCACCTTCAATACGACGAGAAATACCGCCAGCACGTGGGTTGTTTGGCATTAATACTAAATAGCTACCGGCAAGGCTGATAAAGGTAGTTAACGCCGCACCTTTTTGGCCACGCTCTTCTTTATCAATTTGTACGATAACTTCTTGGCCTTCGCGTAACACTTCTTTTATGTTTGGGCGGCCTTTAAAAGTATAGCCGCTAGGGAAGTATTCACGAGCGATTTCTTTCATCGGTAGGAAGCCATGGCGGTCTGCGCCATAGTCAACAAAAGCAGCTTCTAGAGAGGGTTCAATACGAGTGATTTTTGCTTTATAAATATTTGATTTTTTTTGTTCGTGGCCAGGACTTTCGATATCTAAATCATAAAGTTTTTGTCCATCTACCAGTGCTACGCGCAATTCTTCTGATTGGGTAGCGTTTATTAACATACGTTTCATAGTTTATGTGACTCATTTTTAGTCACAACACACTATTTGCTTTACACACAAAGCAATCTGTTTTTTTGATAACAGCAATTTGTCATCCTCACGGATGTCATTGATTAACCTGTCATTTTACCAGGTTAAGCTGTTTTAAATTCTGATTGTTAATTTAATAATATGCTCATTTTGTTCTTAAACTTAATGAGCAGTGTTAATTCATTTCTTTATGTGCCCAGCTTGCGTGCTGCGCTTTTTGGTAAAACTAACTTTTAGTCAATTAAACTTAGCTGACGATATTTTTTACGTCTTACTGTTATGCTAAGCTAAATGGTTATTTGACCGTCGTAGGAAAGTCAAATGAGTTTTACCAAATTATTTAATAAAATTGCTTTATGGAGTAGGACTAATATCACGATGGCGATAAAACTGTTTATGCTATTTTTAACAAGTTACATGCGTTAAATGTTGCAATAGGCCGTACCTTCAATGTGTCATTATATTAGACTAATATATAGACTTGGTTTTTGTCATAACTCAAATCAAATTAGTTAATGCACACTAATGTGGCCGCAGTTTGCCTCTTACGTCTCTCTGTAAAGCTTCATTGTCTTAAGCGCTTGGCTAACATTTGACTAATACTTGGCTAATACTCGGTTAAGTATTAGACTCGCTTAGCTAGTTAAAATTCAAGCACTAACAGGTTATTATCCCACTATATGAATATATAAGCTAATAAAAAACGCCTTAAATGATGAAAAGCGCTAAAAAAAATATGTTAAACTGCCCGCCATCGAAGTATTGAACCTACAAGCACATTAGCAATGCCACAAAATACACAGTCACAAAAGCCAAATCAAGCACCTAATCAAGATGGCGATAGACCTAAAGTTCGTTTTATTACCATTGATGCCGAAGATGCCGGTCAGCGCATTGATAATTTTTTGCTAAGAACCTTAAAAGGTGTCCCTAAAAGTCACTTATATCGTTTAATGCGTAAAGGTGAAATACGAGTTAATAAAAAGCGCATTAAACCGGTTTATAAATTAGCCGTTGACGATATATTGCGTATTGCGCCCATTCGTGTTTCGGAAAAAACCGATAATGTTTCTACCGGTTTAAATATCGTCGCCAACCTTGAAAAACAAATATTATTTGAAGATGACCGATTAATTGTTATTAATAAACCTTCTGGTATGGCGGTGCATGGCGGTAGCGGTCTAAGCTTTGGTCTCATTGAAGCGCTTAGAGCCTTACGCCCTGATGCTCGCATGTTAGAGCTAGTGCATAGGTTAGATAGAGATACTTCAGGTTGCTTGGTCGTTGCTAAAAAACGCTCAGCGCTGCGACATTTACATGAACAATTACGCAACAAAAAAGTACAAAAGTTTTATCATGCTTTAGTGAAAGGCCATTGGCCTACTAAGCTAACCCGTGTCACAGAAGGATTAAGAAAGAATGACCTTAAATCCGGTGAGCGTGTGGTGATTGTTGATAATATTAACGGCAAAGAATCAGAAACTCGTTTTAGAGTATTAGAACGATACCGTGGTGCGACTTTAGTACGTGCGTTTCCTGTCACCGGCAGAACCCATCAAATTCGTGTCCACTGTCAGGTCAGCGGCCACTCTATTGCCATGGACGCTAAATATGGTCATGAAGATTTTGATGCTGACATGAAGGGCAGAGGGTTAAAACGTTTATTTTTACACGCCGCTAGTATTGAGTTTACGCACCCTTTAACAGAAGAGCGTTTAAAGATTGAAGCACCACTTGAACCGAGTTTAGAGAGACTTTTAACTAAATTAGTGAAGGAATAGAAGATAAAACATGCAAGATTATAAATTAGTTATTTTCGACTGGGATGGCACGTTAATGGACTCTGTTGATCGCATTGTATCCTCTATGCAATCAGCAGCTAAAACGGTTGGTTTATCAATACCGTCAAATGATGAAGTAAAGCAAATTATCGGCTTAAGTTTAACTGTCGCTCTGCAAGCGTTGTTTGTTGGTATCACCGATGAGCAAGTTGATGCCATGTTAGGGCAATATAAATATGAATATATAGAAGGCGATGCTACGCCAACGCCTTTATTTGATAATGCGGTGAATTTACTTACCGAGCTAAAACAAAAAAATAAATTGTTGGCTGTGGCAACAGGCAAGGGCAGAGAAGGGTTGAACCGAGTATTAAAGGTGAGTAATACGAACGATTTTTTTCATACTACGCGCTGTGCCGGAGAAATGCCGTCAAAACCTGATCCAACAATGCTAAACAGTATCTTAGCCGAGTTAGCTATTGCTCCACACGAGGCAGTGATGATTGGTGATACTAGCCACGATTTAAAAATGGCGCAAGCGGCAGGTGTTGACAGTATTGGTGTTACTTTTGGTGTGCATGACAGTGATACCTTAGATAAATATCAACCTAAAAAAATTGTTAACTCCTTAGCTGAATTACAAGCATTGTTAGTTTAACTCATTTGTAACTTCACCACCGAGCCGCGATGCTTCACAGAGGGCTCTTCGAGCCTACACGGAGACTTTGTTAGTCTCTGTGGTAAATATTTCTAAGCTGAATGAATATACTGATTTTTATTTTGAAAGGCGCAAATAGTATGAGTAAAGTGATTAAATTAAAGCTTACATTTTTACTTTTTTGTATGCCATTTTTTGCCAATGCTCAATGGGTTAAACATAGCTTTAAAGTGATGGGCACTCTGTCTCAAGTTGAATTTTGGCTGGATGAGTCAACGAATGTTTTTGATGATCCAAGTAATGAATTAGATATAAGCCATAGTAAAAAAGCTCAAAGGTTGATTGCAGCCGTTGAACAAGAAATGTTTCGTATTGATCGGCAAATGAGCCCTTATAAAAAGCAAAGTGAGCTTAGTTTAATTAACCGTGAAGCGGCCAATAAAGCAGTGATAATATCAGCTGAGCTGTTTGATTTGCTGAAAACGGCGCAACATATTTCAGCAATGAGCGACGGTGCTTTTGATATTACCTATGCTTCAATTGGCTATCAATACAATTACCGAGAAAAAACACGCCCAAGTCAATCGTCAATAATAAAAGCCTTGCCAGCAATTAATTACACCGCTATTACCTTGAACAAAGAGCAATCAACGGTACATTTTACTCATCAAGGTATAAAAATTGACTTAGGCGGCATTGCCAAAGGGTATGCGGTTAAACGCTGCTTAAGTTTACTTAAAAACGCAGGGATTAAACATGCTTTAGTGAGTGCTGGTGGTGATACCGGTTTGTTGGGCGATAGGCATGGCCGACCATGGCTAGTGGGTATAAAGCACCCCAGGGCTGAGCATAAAACGGCGGTTAATATTCCGCTTGAGAATGAAGCTATTTCTACGTCAGGTGACTACGAACGCTATTTTATTGAAGATGGCATACGCTATCATCACATTATTAATCCTAAAACAGGAGACTCAGCCCGAAAAGTAGTGAGTGTTTCTGTTATTGGTCAAGATCCAACTTATGTTGATGCACTATCAACAACCGTGTTTGTTAAAGGTCTAGTAGAAGGTATGGCGCTGATTAATAAATTGCCTGACTTTGAAGCCATTATTATTGATAACCAGCGACGCTTACATTATTCCAGGGGCTTACAACAGTAAACCCGATAAAGTAGCTATAACTATCTGCAAATAACTTACAACTTAAGTGTTTATGATGGGCTGAAAGGCCGTTAATGAATCAAGCATAGTACTATTACCAAGTCCTTGGCCGGGTACCAACGCAGAGAAATTGTTCTGCTCACCGTGCAGTGCCATATAGTTTAACAACACGGTTTCAACTAATAAATTAACATTGTTGGCTGATGGCGCAGAGGCTGTTTCAACCGAGGCGTCGGTTCGCATGTAACCAATTTGTTGATGCATAGCATTTTGCTCAGCTGTCGCCCCCATTAACTGTGGTTTACCTGTGGGATTATAAACAAGAAAAAATGCCGCCCCCGTAGATGAATTATCACCCGTCCATTCACCTTTACCTCGACCATTTACCGAGTCATCGATACGGCCATTACTGGCGACAGAGCCATCACTAAAGACATACATCATCAGAGGTTTATTACGCCTAGCGGCATATTCTAAACAAGCCCCCATACAACGGCCAGCGCGTAAATCCCTTAATTCCCCGGTCGCTCTATCGCCAGTGTGATAATCAAAACCGCCCATGGTTACGGTGCCAGCGCCTGAAAAACCATTAACGACCAACTTCATAATAGAGGCTGTTTTTTGAAACTCTTGCTCGCTGTCAAACTCGGCTAAACTGAAAATACCACTGGGACCAACAATATCTACATCAAGTAAGGGATCTAACGTGGCAGGATTACCAAAACGATCCGCTAAATCGGCACTTTTTACATAGCCACAATTCATCATATCTTTAATGACATCATCACGGGTGACTTGGCTATTTACTTGCGACATTTTTTGCGCACTAATACGCTGAATACTCTCCATGACGGCGACAGCATCACTTTGTGAGAGTAATTCAAATAAATCACCGACATCAACTAAACCCGTGACATCAGTAGGGCGATCTATTTTTGTTGGCCGCTTACCCAAATCGATAAAACGTGCTGGCGCCATAGAGTTGCCGCCCGAATCGGTATTTCTTGAACCAATCAAAGGCATTAAAGAACCATTAGCACCAGAGGCGGCAATAGCATACATAGGATTATGTGGATTATTACCCGTGTCATTGTCTGAGCGGCTAGGGATGACGGCACCATTAATATTCGCCGCGGTTTGTGGTGATACTTTTTCTAATATACCGCGTAAAAATGCTGAGTCACTATGAAATGCTAAACCTAAATCGGTATTGATAAAATCAGACTGCTCGGCGTTTGGATTCGCTATGGCCGGTGACATATCGCCAGGTAAACCCAATTTGTTATAACCTGCGGTTGATAAGAAGTCTTGCTGTCCGCCTAAACCGCCGACCAACACATTAGAGCCGGCAATATTAGCGCCACCAGCAAGGTCGAAACTAATAAAAGGGATTTTTCCAGCCCCTTGCACGCTAATGCCGCAACTGTCTCGTAAAGCTTCTAAATCACTAGAAAGCGCTGCTTGGGCATTATTAGAGTTTGCCAACAAACTTAATAACGATGCGCCAGCAACAACATGACCGCCGGTGCGTAAACCCGCGGAAATAAAGTCACGCCGTGTCATCGGTTTTTTATGATCGCCATAAAGCAAGGGGCTATCGGGGTGGAAATGTTTCATTTTGTTGATAAATCTACTCATATTTATTTCCTTACTTTTCTAACAAGCACCGGTCATTGCACAAGTCTTGCTGTATAAGCGTTACTGTATTAGCATCACTGCACTGGCAAGTACGGCTGCACAACTTGATTTGACGATAGTTTTTGTTCGTACCGCATCGCAATTGGTATCACAGACAGAAAGTTTAGTAATTAAGCTGTTTAACTCATTATAAACCAAGCTTTTATCTGGTTGTGTAGTAACATCTAATGGCATCAACTGTGCCAATAAAGGGGTTAAGAAATTCGTTCTGCCTGTGGTGTCTAAAGCATCAGCAGGTGTCTGGCTAAAATCAACATTAGGAAACCAAGCGCTACGTATAACTGCGTCTTCAATGGCTAAATCACAATAAGCGATGGCGAGTTGGGTGATGCCCATTTGTTGTGCTGAAATAAAGGTTTCAATGTTTTCCAGTGTAGGCAATTGCTGCTTAACAAGCTGATAGGTATCAAATACCTTGCTGTTGTTTTGTTTTACCCCGGTTAACACGCTCATGCTGGCATTAATTTCAGCGAAATTTCGAATGCCTATTTTTGCGCTATCTGTATTGGCAGCTACTTCTATTGGTGGCACGAATGTCGCAGGAATAACCACGTTACTATGTTGGCCAAGTTGCTCAAAGGTTAAGAAAAATTCATCACTGCTTGACCCTTTCTCTAAACCAATAATCGTGCCTAAAGGCGATATTGATACGGGTGCTGAAATATCTTGCCCGCTAGCAATGGTTAAATCCATATTGGCATACGCTTGCCCTAAAGGACTTTCTTTACCGTTTAATCCGATACGCATTTTTTGTAAAATAAGGTCTTCAGTAAAGGTTTTGTTATCTAAATTAACAATGTTGGCGTTGCTAAATAAGTAGCTGTAATTATCGTACTGGCTAACTTCAAACAATATATAAGTGTTACTTAACTCAACTAACTCACTAATAGAAAAAAGTAAAAAGAATTTCTCACCAACGCCGACATCATAATTCTGAGATATTTGTGCTGGCGCTAAGGCGCGGTTATAGATGGCAAGTAAGCGAATGTTTCCTTGCCAAATATGATTATTTGACGCTTCTCTACCCAATATTAAAGCAAAACTATCATCCCAGGAGGCAATAGGTGCAATATCTTCATCAGGGATATCTATAAGGTTACCGTTAACATATATTTTTCTGCCTTCACTTGCGGTAAAGGTTATGACGACATGCTGTAAGGTTGCTTGTAATACTTCGTCGTTGTCGGGAGTACTTAATGCCGGCTCGCCATTACTTGAACTATTTTCACTGCGTAGCATAAAATCGTAGTTATATTGACTTTGCCCTAAGGTAAAGTTGCGATCATTGTCACCAGCAGAATAGCTAATAATTCTTGCGGGCCCTTCTTGCACAACATTAGTTGGGGTAAGCCATGCTTCCACTGAAAACTCACCGGTAGAAGTTATTAAGTTATGTAACTTTTTACTGTTCGCTGTGCTTGCTTGGGCTTTGCCATTATTGAATGACAAGCCCCAACTCCCTAACCATTCTATATCGCCTGTTAAGGTTAAATTAGCGGCAGGAGAAATACCTGAAGTGTCATAGGCGGTATTACCTTCGCCTGTTTTAAATTGGTAAAGCGCAATAATATCTGCTTCGAACCGACCGCCGCTGGAAGCGACTAAACCATCGGTCAGTAGTAAAGATTTTGATACCACCATGTCGGGAGCAATAACATCAAACAGTATTTCATCACTAAACGATTGAATGGCGGTTTGCATTACATTGCTATTTGCTTGGCAATCGCTCCAACAATTATGAAACTCATTACCTAAACGAAGCACTAATCTAGATTTTGCGGGGTCTTCTAGATTAATCACTCCTTGCGCGGCTTGATAAGCTTTACTCACGTCTTCATCAGCAAAAAAAGGCGATTGTGCTGTTGTTGCGGACTCACTATGGCAGGCTGAGCAATATTGGCTTACTAGTGGATGAATATTACTAGTAAATAATGCGCTATCAGCAGGGAAGTTTTTACTACTGCCAGGTTCGCGAATAACAGGCGGTGTTAATTCAATAGTATTGGCGATACTAACTCTGTCATCGGCCCATAACTTTATCCATTGTTGCATAGTTTCGCCGCAGGCTTGATCGCTATTTAGCCAGCAATTATGACCACTGCTTACTTTTTCAACCAAGCGAGAGTTTTGAGGTGTGACTAAACTGACTAAAGGATTGGTGGCGGCATAAGCATCGTTGACATCATGTCTACTGGCAAAGTAGGGCGCTTGCTCTCCTTCAACATGACAAGCACCGCATTTGTCAGTTGTTGATATATTATCCCAAAGTGCGGTTTTATATTTTTGAATATCGTCTGTGTTTGGCGCTGGACCTGTGTATTCTGAGTTGTTGTTTTCTGTTGGCGCAGGCGGTTGGCTTTCTACTTCAGAGTCGCCACAAGCCGTTAACATTAAGCTTGAAATAATTAATATAATAACAATGTGTATTTGTTTTGATAGTGAACATGTTAATAAAGAAAATAAAAACATCATTATTCCCCCATGCAATAAGCGCCAACTTCAGCGAAAACACGCTTAAGTTGATAACTATTTTGTTTAAAAGACTCAGTGGTATTGTTAATTTGTGCTAAATCAGTAGCGCTTTCAGCTTCACGTAAACAAACACTTTTAAAAACTTTCTTTACCTGACATTGAGCAAAGGCTTGGCTGTTTGCTAACTCTTGACCAAAAGATTTAATGCCTGCACCTTGACCTGAAAGGGAAGGGTCCCAACCAAGTTTTTGATTAATACCTTCACGCCAGTAGTTTTGCCATTGATCGCTGTCAGTTATAAAACCATAAGGAAAGCTGGTGGCGTTGTTATGGTACTTTGCCTTTACGCGAGTATTGGTTATTTGATCAATATTGCCACTAGCATTGTAGTTAATGGCGCCACTTTCTGCGTCAGGATCGGTATTGGCATCAAACTGATAGTCGTAATAAGCAAATGCTTGCGCGAGTGGATCCATACCACTATGGCAACCTAAGCAGTTATTTAAAAATATTCTACTGTCGCCGCCCGGACTGCGACTAACGTCTTGTCTGATACGATCAGGGGGCAAGGTATTATCTTTTAGTGGCTCTAAATCAGTGCACATCTGGTTAATAAGGGTAAAACGTAACATGGCTCGATTGGTACCAAGATAAAAAAAGGCTTTAGCGGCGGCTCTGCTGGTTAACACGCCCGCAGTAGCGCTGCTGGGTAAACCATTTAAGCTAGACTGTGTACTGCTCACTAGTTCATCGGCTAAATTGGTGAAATTATCTTCTAAAGCTTGATAGTGATCATTATTATTTTTGTTATAACTAGGCAAGCCAAGCGTTTCACTACCAATATAGGTAATATCGCCCTGTAAAATTTGTCGAAAATCGATATCATCTCTGACAATACCAATAACAGTGGCACTGTAATCATTTAAAGGCGCGAAAATATCTTGCTCTTTATTTGTCCAAGGCGTAGCAAAAAGCTTTAACGTCGTGGTATAAAAATGGGGTGACTCCATCGCTTTGTAAGCGGCTTCAATGGTTTGATCATTATTTAATAACGTTACCATTTCATTGAGTATTGCTTCCGATGCAGGAGCACCAACAAGTCGGTCGTGTAATCGCTTTGCTTGTTCGAGCGATGAGGCTTCTACCGCAGCGATAGAAGTTATGATCAAAATACAAAAACATATCATCAATCGTGACATAATCTTGTTCCGCAAATATATTCTTGTATTCGGTTGTAGAAACACCCTCATACAGGCCCCCTTGAAGATGTGAATAGCAATAAAATAAGACATTTATACCATTAACATCTTATTAATCAATAAACCTGTAAAAAATTCTGACACTTTCGTGTGGTAAAGTGTACATAGTGATCTGAAAATGAGCAAATAGCGTTTTTTAGTGTTTTGTTTGTGATTGTTTTGACAAAACTGTAAAAAACTTTGACACTTTGCTAATGTGCAGTGTATATAATATAAGTTCATGTTAAACCGTTTAGACTATGTTATCTGGTCATTTATTTTAATAGCACACACTATGCCAGTTGCGTAAGTTATTGTTTTTTAATTGGTAATGACTTGTTTGTGCATTGTCACTGTCGCCATAGAGCAACAGGTTATTTTATTAAATAAATTTTCAAATAGTTAAATAGCAGATGATAAAAAAAACTTCATAAATATCAGTAGTTAATATAAATAAATTAAAAAATCATTCTTTGTCTCCATCTAGAGACATGATTGTATTTATTATTTAAATAGCCTAAAAAGACGTTGAATTAATTATAAGGATTTTTTTGAAGTGCTTTGTTTAAACAAATTGATGATAGCGGTGGGTTTTAAATTGCAGCAGATAAAACCGCTAGCAATGATGAAACTAACCGTTGCGGTGTTGCTGCTTTCGGGCTGTGGTACGGACACGGTAAAGTCTGATGATCAAACCGATCCTGTATTGGTGGAGTACCCTGTTGTTTTCATTGAAAGAGATGTCAACACCAGTGTTGAGGAAAATATAGTTGCACAGGCAACATTTTCTGCCCGTAATCCGATGGCATTTAATCCAGGAGGGCAGCTTATTGTTAAAAATAATGCCTTTGCTGACTCTCCCAGTACTAATATTTCTGCTCAATTATTTTCTTCAAATGAAAGTGAAGCCGTGACACAAGATGAGCGCATAGATATTCGCGATTTATCGGTATCTGATGATGGTCAGCAATTTCTTGTTTCAATTCGAGCACCAGAAATTGAAAATGCAGATGAAAATGAACAGCCAACGTGGAATATTTGGCGCTATCAGTTAGCCAGTAAACAATTGCAGCGCCTTATTGTCAGTGATAATACCGCCGAGCAAGGTGATGATTTAATGGCATCATTTTTACCTGATGGTCGTATTATTTTTGCCTCGACTCGTCAACGTCTATCCCGCGCTATATTACTTGATGAAGGTAAACCTCAATATACTGCACGCAATGAACGTGGTGACGATGCTGCGTTAAACCTGCATATTATGAATGCTGATGGCTCAAATATAAAACAAGTCACCTTCAATATGAGTCATGATTTTTATCCCCTTGTATTGCAAGACGGTCGCATTTTATATAGCCGCTGGGACACTATGGGGGGTAATGATAAAATTAACTTGTATGTTATGAACCCAGACGGTACTGATAGCCAATTAGTTTATGGCTGGCATTCTCATCAACTAATGATTGATGGCGACAATACCAATATTGAGTTTGTTAAACCACAGCAAATGCCCAATGGTAATATTTTAATGTTATTGGCTGCCAATGATGGTCGCATCTACCAAAAACGACCGATAACAATAAATATTAATGATTTTATCGATAATGAACAACTTATTGATAGTTCGAGTGTTCAAGGCAGCGCACAGGCTGATTTGTTTTCTGCCGAGGTTTTTAATTTTAACTTTTCGACACAAATTTCAACATCAGGCTATTTAAGTTATTTGTACCCACTACCCGATGATAGTGAACGGTTTTTAATGAGTTGGGATTTGTGTCGAGTGGTTGTTGATGGCGTGCTTAAAGCATGTGGTCAGCTAACCGCGGAAGAATTAGCACAAGCGGGCGTCGTTGCTGCTTCTCCTTGGCATGAATTGTGGTTATATAATGGCAAAGAGAATACCCAGCAATTAGTGGCAAAAACAACAGCAGGAAAAATGATCACTGAGGCGATAGTGATGCAAGAGTTTTCACAAAAACCAGAGTATATTGCTGATAAAACCTTTTCAACCGGGCTTGATGCCGAACTTGACAATCAACAAGCTGCTGCCATTCATATCCGCAGTGTTTACGATATTGATGGTACCGATAGCAGTGTCGGTATTACTCGTTTAAGTGATCCTAGCTTAACACCTGCGGCTGATTTAACAGCGCGGTTTTTGCGTGTTGTGCGCGGTGTACCTATGCCACCAGACGAGGTGAGAGACGTTAGAAACACCGATTTTGGCCGCAGTAGTAACCAGTTAATGCGAGAAATTATAGGTTATAGCCCAATTCAACCTGACGGTTCGGTTAAGGTGAAAATACCCGCTAATATACCGGTTGCACTGAGTGTTTTAGATGTGAATGGTCAACGCATAGGCGGTAGGCACAGACAATGGCTCACACTCAAGGCGGGCGAAACGCTAGAGTGTCACGGTTGTCATGAAGCAAGTAGTGAATTACCTCATGGGCGAATAGCCGCGCAAGCGCCAAGCATAAATAGTGGTGCCAGTGGCGGTGCGTCATTCCCGAATGCAAGTCTGAATATTATCGCCCAACAAGGGCAAACAATGGCTGAGGCTGATGCTATGGTGAATGGTTTAGCACAACTGTCTGCAGATCTCGTTTATGAGGATATTTGGACTAATCCAACGGTGTCAGCCATTAACCCCAGTATTAATTACGCTTATAATTCACTTGAAACTCAAGCACCAGCAGGTAGCGACTGTTTTGACAATTGGAATGCTTATTGCCGTATTCAAATCAATTATATTGAGCACATTCAACCCTTATGGCAATTAACGCGGCAAGAATTTGATGCTGATACGGCTGAATTAATTGCCGATAATACCTGTACCTCGTGTCATAGTTTGTTTGACAATAATAACTTGGCGCAAGTTCCAGCAGGACAGCTTGATCTTTCTGCTACAGCCTCTATCGAGCAACCCGCCCATTTAACCAGTTACCGAGAGCTTTTTTTTGATGATGTTGAACAAGAAGTTATTGAAGGTGTGCTAGTTGATAGGCGTATTGAGCAACTTGACGAAAATGGTAATGTGGTTTATCAACAAGATGCTAATGGCGAACTATTATTGGACGTGGAAGGTAATCCGATACCAGTATTAATTAATGTCCCTGTTGACGCTGTGTTATCAACCAACGGTGCGCGCTCTAGCAGCGAGTTTTTCCAATTATTCGATGGTGGTAGTCATGACGGTAGATTATCTGAGCATGAGCTCAAGCTTATTAGTGAATGGGTTGATATTGGCGGTCAATATTACAATACACCTTTTTATCAGGAAGATTAATGATGTTGAAAGTGAAACTTTTATGGCTAACTTTATTTCTTTTCAGTTTGATTGTTTATGCTGCAAGTGTTTTAGCCGACGACAAACCGATAGAGTTACAAATAGCGGTGTCCTATATTGAGTTACATTCAGGACCAGGCGTTGGTTACCCAATATTAAATGTTATTGAAAAAGGTGAGTCCGTTGAGGTTTTAGTTAAGCGAACCAGTTGGTTAAAGGTAAAAGATCAACGCAATAACATTGGTTGGTTAAATCAAAATGATTTATTTGGCTTAACTCAACAAGGTGAAAAAATTGTTCAATCAGAGCTGACCTTAACTGATTTTCAACATAGAGACTATGAAGCGGGTGTTATGTATGGTGATTTCGACGGCGCAGATTTTTATAATATTTATTTAGGTTACGCCTTGTCACCGGTGTTTAGTGCTGAAATCTCTGCGGGTAAAGCATTAGGCAGTATTTCAGACAGTGATTTATATGAAGTCATGCTCATTAGTCAGCCATTTCCTGAGCTAATCGTTATTCCTTATATTGGTGTTGGCGGCGGTATTATAAACACCAAGCCACATAGTGTCTTAGCCGATTCAGAAAATAGACAAGATACCTTAATGTCCGTCGCCATCGGTTTAAAATACCATTTAGCCCGTAATTTTTTATTGCGGGCTGAATATAAATACTCCTTAGTGTTAACAGATAGAGATGATAATGAAGAGGTTCAAACATGGAAATTAGGTTTCAGCGTGTTTTTTTAGTCACGTTAATCATAGGGTTAATACCTTTATTAAGCACGAAAGCTTTGGCATTCAGTGCCGTTAAAACAGTGCCTTTGCATGCGGAAAAAACTTTTTTTTCCGTAGCCCGCATTGAGCCAGATGGAGGTGCGCCTAATGTTGATTCTGATTTGGGTGATACGGTGACCGCCAATATAGAGCGCCGTGAAGTACTAGAAGATATATTAGATAGCGAAAACTTTGAGTTTGGTGTGCAACTTGGCCTGATCTCTATTGAAGACTTTGAAAGTAACTTTTGGGTGAGTGGGCATTTTGCCTACCATATCAATGAATATTTTTATGCTAAGGCGTTATACGGATATGCAGAAGCGGGCGAAACAAGTTTTGAACAGCTTGCTAATGTGCCGCCACTATTAACGGATGAGCAACGAAAGCTTAGCTATTATGGTTTAAATATTGGCTACAACCTGTTGCCTGGAGAGGTTTTTTTAAGTAAGGATCTTGCTTTTAACAGTATGTTTTCTATTGAGGTCGGTGGTGGTAGCACTGAATTTGCTGGCAATGACCAGTTTACCGTTAATTTTACCGCCAATTACCGCTTATTTTTAACTGACTGGCTAACGTGGGACATTGGTATGACTGATTATGTTTTTGATACCACCATTACCGGTAAAAGCAAAACAACCCATAATTTAAATTTCACCACCGGAGTTGCCTTTTATTTTTGAACAATAATTGTCGGCGGAATAACTTGATTAAGACTGATTGCGTGTGTTTTTGAGCGCGAAAAAGTTCCCGCCTACGGGGTATTTTGACGTAGGCGGAATAACTTGATTAAGACTAATCGCGCATGTTTTTGAGCGTTAATCATATAGTAACAAGGTTAAATATCATCATGAAAAAAGTATCGTTAAGTAAGCAAGGTGCCCGTAGCATGCTAGTAAAAATAATCACTATTGTTTTACTGAGCACCAGTTTAAAGCTTGCTGCATTAGATATAGGTCAATTAGCGCCTGATTTTACCTTGAAAAACACTCAGGGTATAAACCTTAATTTAGCCGAGCAACGTGGTCAAATTATTGTCATTAACTTTTGGGCTTCATGGTGTGGTCCTTGTCGAAAAGAAATGCCGATACTGCAAACATTTCATCAAAAATATCAATCGTTGGGGGTGTCTGTTTGGGGCGTTAATGTTGAACAAGAAAATCAAGCAGGGCAAGACTTTCTTGCTGATCTCGATTTAAGTTTTCCTATCTTTTTTGACAGTAGCAATAAAATTTCCGCTAACTATCAAGTAGAAGCAATGCCCACCACCGTGATTGTTGATAGAGGTGGCAAAGTGAGATACGTGTTTAGGGGTTATAAAGATGGCTATGAAAAAAAATATGCTAAAGCCATTAAAAAATTAATTAGGGAATAATAATGCTAACAAACTATTTTACTCGTGCTCTATTCATTGCTTTTTCGACAAGCTTATTGGCTTTGACAGGTTGTGCGCAGCCTATTGAACCTTGGGTTAAGCCTTATGAAAGACAAAATTTAGCCGATCCTATTATGCGTACTAATCGCCATCCTATTGCTAATATGCATATTGCCCATGTTTATGAAGCACGTGAATCAGCTAGGGGAGCCGAAGGTACCGGGGGAGGTGGTTGTGGCTGTAATTAATAAAGCTAATAAGGCCAATTACGCTAAATCCAGACAATCATTTTTATGTCTGCTGATCTGGCTAGTTTTTTCTTTGTCACTGCAGGCCGCCGTACTAGAAGAAGATAGAGCCGATGTGCTTTATCATAGTTACGATGGCGGCGGGATGAAAATTGATGGTCCGGCTATTTTATTAAGAAAAAAAGCCAGTGAGTCAGTTGCGCTCTCTGCTTATTATTACGTTGATACTATTTCTTCTGCTTCCGTTGATGTTTTGAGCACCGCCAGTGCTTATTCAGAAGAGCGGCAGGAAGGACAGCTGGGTATTGAATATCTTCATGATAAAACCACCATGGCTTTGAGTATTAGACAAAGTGATGAAGATGACTATTTAGCTAACTCAGTTAATTTTAATGTTTCTCATGATACCTTTGGTGATTTGACTAACTTAAGTCTGGGTTTGGCTTTTAGTGATAATGAAATTAGGCGTAATGGAGATGATTTATTTGAAGAGCAAAGCCAACAGTATCGTATTCGTGCCGGTATTAGCCAAATATTAACTAAGAATTTATCTATAGCTTTGAATATTGAATCAGTTGCCGATGAAGGTTATCTTAATAATCCTTACCGCACTGTGCGCTATATAGACTCTTCAGTGCCAGCTGGCGTTGGTTATCAATCAGAGGTTTACCCTAATACTCGCAATTCGTTTTCAACAAAATTATCGGCAAGTTACTATTTACCCTATCGGGCAGCGCTTTTTCTCCATTACCGTCATTTTTCAGATAGCTGGAAAATTGATGCCAATGATATTGAACTGAGTTACCGACACCCCTTTGGCAAAACAGTTGAACTGGAGTTAAAGGTACGTTATTACCAGCAAACTCAAGCGAGTTTTTATAGTGACTTATTTTCTCATCAAAATGCACAAAACTTTTTAGCACGCGATAAAGAGTTGAGTGATTTTGATGATTTAACCTTAGGATTAGGTGTTACTTATTTAATTCCTAAACAATTCTCCATAAGTGATTGGCGCTCTGAAGTTTCTCTTCAGTGGGATTACATCACCTTTAACTACAATAATTTTAGAGACCCAACAGCAGAGGCGGCATTAGGTGAAGAGCCTTTATACGGTTTTTCTGCGCATGTCATCAGGGCATTTTTTAGTGTCTATTTTTAGTGTTGTCTAGATTAATGGTCATAGGTAATCATAATGAACAAAGTTAATTTTATCGTCAAAATGAAAACATTAGTATTTTTGCTGATCGCTATTAGTGCCAGTACTTTTTGTGTGCAACAAAGTCATGCGCAACAAGTGCCTTCTGCACAACAAGGATTAATCTCACAGCAGTCAACAAGCAGTGCACTAAGTAAAGAGGTACAGCAGTTGAAATCGCAAGTGTTACAGCTTAATCGCGAGCTTTTCATTCTAGAAGAAGATTTATTATTTCCTGCCAGCACTCAAATTGCTATTTTTGTGTCAGTGGACATTGGTCGTTTTTTTAAATTAGACAGTGTTGAAGTTAAAATTGATGAACAAGATGTTGCTGGCTTTTTGTACACCGACAGACAAAGAATAGCGCTAGAGCAAGGGGGAATACAAAAGCTTTATTTAGGCAATCTTAAATTAGGCAAGCATCAGCTTACGGCTATTTTTATTGGTGTAGATAATGAAGGACGAGCCATTAAAAGAGCGATAAACCATACTTTTACAAAAGAAGATGACTCATTAATGATTGAACTGAAAGTTGTCGATAATACCGGTAATTACCGAGCACAGGTGGTAGTTGAAGAGTGGGTGTTATAGTTCTGTGATCAAACTACGCGTTATTACCAAGCTGCTTATGGGGATTTATCTCAGCACTTTTATCGGTATTTATGCCTGTGTGTTAATACCCTTAACAAGCTATGCCATGAATGTTGATGGTCAACAGCAAGCCCCTGTAAACACAAACTTACATAAAAAGTATTATCAACAAGCCTTGTATTACTACTTTCAAGGTAATTATTCAGCAGCGTTGAATATTATTAGTGACAGTAAATTACGATTAAAATCACTTGATCAAAGCTCACAACTTTTTGCTGCGGGCTTGCAAGTTAGTCTGGGTTTACAAGAGCAAGCCAAGCAAAGTTTGCTATCATTTGAGCACATGCAGCGAGAAAGTAAAGAGCGGCTAGGTAATCAATATAAGGCAAATTCTGATCAGCTTTTAGTATTAGCGTTACTGTCACTTACCGAGCAATTTATCGCGCAAGGTGAGGTTATGCAAGCACAACAAACCTTAGCTAAAATTCCTCAAGTTACTCAACGTTACTATCAGCAATATCATGTATTAAGTCAGTTAGCTTATTGGCCAAAGCAGCCCGATTTATTACCATTGTCTGGGCAAGAACATTCTCAGCAGAACCAGAATATTGACGTTAATTTGCATGATGTTGTTGATAAATCACCCTATGTTCAGTTGAATAAAGCCTTACGGTTTATTGAAGAAGAAGAATATACTCAGGCGATTAGTTTATTAGTAATGATTAAAAATAGGCGCTGGCAAGCAGCAGAGCAAACTTTTTGGCAATTGCTGTTTGCTACCGATAAAGGTTTTTCATTAGCAAAACAAGCTGAAGAGCAGTTGCAAAATCAAGCGGTTAATGACTATGCGCGATTATTATTAGCGCAGTTATATACCCAGCAAGAAGCGTACGAAAAAGCCTTTGTTGAATTGAAAGCTTTTCCGCAACAAAGTCCTTACACCGAACCTGCTTTATTTTTATTTGCCTTTTCGGCACAACAAATTAAGCAACATAGCACCGCTTTGAGTTTGCTTACCTTATTACATGAGCAATATCCGTATTCACATCTAGGCTGGCAAGCAGGTTTACTTATGGCTAAACAAGTGACTGAGCAAAAAGGATTGGCACAGGGTTGGCAAGCTTATCAACAGGTTGAACAGTTCTTTTTGGCAACTATTGAAAGACTCAATCGCTTTGACAAATCTTACTTAGCAAACGCTGATTTATTGTCTTTTGCAACGACCACCACTGCTGATAATAAAACCTCTAAAAACCAACTAGCAACACCACTTATTGATAATCTTAAATTAGAAAAGAAACTCTATGCTCCAGAGTCGGTCTGGTTACAGCAAGCACTGTATGATGTTGCGCTTAGTAGCCTATATCAGCAGCTAGTAGAGCTTACGGTCTTAGAGCAACATAGACAGAAATTACAGCAGAAAAATGATTGGATTGCTGAAACAATCAAGCTAAACAGCCAGAGAAAGGCTCGCAAAGCCGCGTCTCAAACAGCAATGGCCCAACAGGGTGTTTATGAAAAGCTTGTGGAGAAACGGAAAGACTTATCGGCGAGGTTAACGTTAGCATTATCGGATCCTCAGCAACATGGTTTTGCTTTTGCTAATGAGGAAGAGCAAGTATTGCTTGATCGTTTGCAGCGCAGCAAAGAAAACTTAGCGTATGTTGTTAACTATAGTATTCAGTCTGGTGTTAAGCATGGTGATGAAAGTGAACAGGCTAATATTGACGATTATCAACAGCGACTAACTCGTATTAGTGCCGTGTTAACCTGGCAACTAAAGCAACAGTTTCCTCAACGAGCTTGGCAACATAAGCAGCAACTTGCAGCGCTTAATCAAGACTTGAAAAGGGTTGCAGCTTTACAACAAAAAGTATCGTTACTATCGGCTGAGACGTCAACAGGACAAAAAACTCACTCATTATCGCAACTCACCAATCGACAAATCAAAGCAGATAAGCAAATTAACCAGCTGAGCGAACACTTTGGGCAACTAAAGAGTAAAGTATCATTAAATATTCGCATTAAGGTTACTCATTACATTGACGAACAACGCAGGTTATTGACGCAGCATTTATTAACAACGCGCAGTGCTATGGCGAATGTTTTAGAAAAAATGTCAGCTAATGACAAAAAGATTGAAAACCAACTTAATCTTGATGCCCAAGTAGTTAAGGAGCAAGCGTTATGAACTTGCATGCTTTGCCTGTTACTACAAAATTATTATTAGTACTGAGCCTTTCTTTAGCTTTGCTGTCTGCTTGTCAAAGTACTTCTGAGTCAGATTCATCTGATAAAAATGCATCGGTTCAACGAGCAACATTAACTGATTTAGCTAATGAGCAGATTGCAAATGAGTTAGAAAATCAAGCGAACAGCGTTGAAACAATACCATTGATGAGTAAAGCACAACGCTCAGCCAAATTGGCGTCTTTATATCAAGATATTTTAACATTAGAGCCTGATCAAGAGGTTCGAGCTAAAATTGAATATAGACTTGTACAAATAGGCACACAAGCTTATGAACAGCAAGATGATACCCCAGAAGCGGAAAATAATTCATCCTCGTTAATGGCGCTTGTGGCTTCCTACCAAACTTTATTAACGCGCTTTCCTGATCGGGGCGAAAATGAAGAAATTCATTATCAGCTTGCTAAAGCGTTAAGTTTACAAGGTAAGTTGGATGAGAGCCTGTTGCAAATAGAGACGTTATTGACAAAGTATCCTGAGAGTAAATATGCTGCGGAATTGCACTTTAGGCGTGGAGATATTTATTATAATTTGCAACATTACTCGCAAGCTTTGTTGGCATATCAAAATGTGTTGCGCTTAAAAAATAGTGCTGAGTATTATGTCAATAGCGTGTACATGTCAGGGTGGACGTTATTTAAAATGAATCGCTTACCAGAGGCGGATGAAACATTTTTAGCTCTATTAGACCATATTGTTGGGCAAGAAAAAGTACAACCCTTTGAAGATAACTTTAGCTTTTCATCGCTAGATAAGCGTTATGTTAGTTTAGTGAGTGATATTCAGCGAGTGTTGAGTGTTTCGTTGAGTCAACAACAGCAAGCAAAATCATTGCTTGCTTTAGTTAATAGCCATGAAAAAAAGCAACAAAAACATAGTTATTTGTATTTGTATCGTCATCTGTTATTTAAAAACTTAGCGGATTTTTTGCTTGAAAATGGTTTGAAATACGATGCTGAACTCACTTTTCAAGCCTATTTAGCCTTGGCGCCCAATAATATTTGGGCAGCAAGATATTCTTTGGCATTGATTGAGTTATATCAACAACAAGGTAAATATCAAGCAATACGGGCATTGAAGATTCAATATGTGCAGCAATATGGTTTGCAGAGTGAATTTTGGCAACAAGGTATCACCGCAAACCGTGCTGATATTGTTAATGAAGCATTGTTAATGGTGGAAATATTACCTAATTTATTAACCTTCAGTTATCAACACAGCCGGTATTTATACGCACAAGCACAGTCAACAACAATTGCGACAGCGAAAATTCAAGCGTTTGCCAATACAGCACATTGGCTAGGCATATATCTATCACTTGCCAAGCAACCACAAGCAGCATCACTAATAAGTAAACTCGCGTTGGGTCAAGGCTTGTTAGCCGATGAGCTGTTGTATGCTGATGCCCGCTTTGAAGCCCAACATTATCAACAAGCTTTAAAGAGTTATGAGTATATTGCTTATCAGGCACCAACAAGCGCTCAGCAGTTAAAACCACTGCGTAAAGAGGCGGCTTATGCAGCCACGTTAACTATTCGTGCAATGTTAGCCTTGCACGCAAAGGTGTATGCCAAAGCAGAGGGTAAAGAAAAAAGTAACAGCGCTATCGCAGTAAAAAGTGCAGTAACTAGTGCAGTAACTAGTGCAGACAATACTAATGGCGAGCAAACTTTATTTTTAGCACGAACACGCTTAGATAAAGCCTTTATTGAACATTACCCTGATGATGAACGATCATTAACCCTAGCTGTTCAGCAGGCGCAATATGCCTTTGCTAATGAAAATCATCAAGCGTTGCAATATTACAGTTATTTTATTTTGCAAAGCCATGGCGTCATTGCTCGTACTGATGGCAATAGTAGTATGTATAAAAGTAATGTTTCGAAAAATAGTGTTTCAGAAAGTAGACTTTCAAACAATAGACAGTCAAATAAAGTCATCAACCATAATAAAATTTCAGCACAATTAACAGCTAAGGCACGAAAACAAGTACAAATTGCCAGCCAGTTGCAGGCAAATAACTTGTATCAACAAGGTCAATATACTCAGGCTGAAGTAGACTACAACTTGGCGCTTAATTATGTTGTTGTTAACAGTCAACTTTGGCTTAAAATGCGAGAGTTGTTAGCGGCCAGTATATATTTTCAAGGGAAAAGCTTGGTTTTATCGCAACCATTATTGGCTGTTGAACATTATTTACGCATAGGTAGACAAGTTCCAGAGTCAAGTTACCGCCTTAGTGCTCATTTTGATGCCGCTAACTTATTGCTTGCTCAACAACAATGGCAACATGCTGTTGATGTTTTATTAGCCTTTCAAAAACGTTATCCAAATCATGAATATAGTCGCTCAATTCCTGCAAAATTGGCTCAGTCTTATCAACATTTAGAGCAATGGGAAATGGCGGCGACGCAGTATCTAGCTATTATTACCTTAGCAAAATCTACTTCAGGAGCGGGCTCAACAGAATTACAACGAGAGGCCTTGTATAGTGCCGCAGAGCTTTATTTAAAAGCGGGTGATTTAGGTAAAGCTATCAGTACTTTTAGAACCTACGCTCATACTTATCCTGAACCTTTTGATATTGCACAAGAAGTACGCTTTAAAATGAGTGGCTTTTATCAACAAACAAGAGAACCAAACAAGCAATATTACTGGTATCGAAAAATCATTAAATACCATGAGCAGACCTTTAGTTCATCAACAAAAGTACCTAATTCTCGTGCTGTTTACTTGGCCTCTGTGGCGGCTTTAGGCTTAGGTGAAGCACACCAACAAACGTTTAAGCACAGTAAACTAACACTGCCACTAAATAAAAGCTTAGCGCGCAAACAAAAAGCGATGAAATTAGCGATTGGCTATTATAAAAAATTGCTGTCATGGCAATTAGCCGAATTTGTGCCCCATGGTACTTATAATTTAGCACAAATGTATCGGCAATTAGGCTTAGATGTTATGTCTTCACAGCGGCCGAAAAATCTAGATGAGCTTGCTTTGGAAGAATACGATTTATTATTAGAAGAACTTGTTTATCCGTTTGAAGAAAAAGCCATAGAAATTCATACCAATAACGCACAACGTGCTTGGCAAAATGTTTATGATCAATGGGTTAAAAAAAGCTTTGTTGCCTTAGCAGAGTTAGAGCCTGCTTTATATGACAGAAGCTACAAACGCAGTAAAACTGATAAAAAGGAGTGTGATGTCGATGCGGTTCATACCTTACATTAAATTTTCACCTAGCTATTTCACCGGTAATAACCCCCTTTCTTTGACGGTGTTATTACTACTGACGTTGTTGATCTCGGCTTGTAGTAGTATGCCTGAAAAAACTGATAGCGCGGGTGAATCAAATGACTTGAAGAGCATGAGCAAAAATATCACTGATTTGGTGGCGTTACCCAGCAACGCACAAATTAAGCAAATTCAAACGTCTAATGGCATGCAGCAGACCATATTAAAGAGTAAAAATACTTATCTTGAACAAGAAGAACTCTTAATGAATGGTGTGGCTGAAGAGGTGATAGCCACTTATCAGCAAGCACTAGTTTTAATGAAACAACAAGAATGGTACGCAGCCAATGCCTTGTTTGAGCAAGTTATTGCCAAGCAAGCTAATTTGTCAGGAAGTTATGTAAACCAAGCGCTTATATTGACAGCGTTAAGTAAACAGCAACAAGGCGCTAAAGCCACTGAGCAAGCTAATCAATCTAAGCAGGCTAAACAACCTAAGCAAGCTAATCAAGTTACCGCGAGTGAATTATTACTAGACAAAGCGATTAGTGTTAATCCCTTAAACCCTTATGCTCATTACTTTAAAGGGCAATTATTGCAAGAAAAGGGGCAGTTTGAACAGGCTGAACAATACTATGCTACGGCCTTGTCTATTTGGCCTAATTATAGGCAAGCGCAGTTGGATATGGCTGTTTTATTGGAATTGTATCGAGGCAAATTGCTTGATGCTTACCAGTATTATGCTGCTTATTTGCAACTCAACGTGGACGATAAGCAGGTACAACGTTGGCAAGCAGCCCTAGCTATTAAAATTAAACGAGCAGGGCTAACATTGCCTGTACAGGAAGGAGAGTAGTATGAGATGTATCTTTAGAAAATCTGCTGCTTTTATGGCAAGTATGACAAAAACAGTGATATTTTTTACCACAATCATCATGTCTTTACCGATAGCGGCAACTGAAGTTCAAAAAATCACTCCGTCAAAAACAGCACCTTTGGTGATCGAAAGCCAAGTTAAGGGCTCACAAGAGCAGCCCAATGTTATTTATATTATGCCGTGGCAAGGCATTGCAAACCCCATCAGTATTGAAGGCAATCAACAAAAAATTGTTCTACCTCACTTTAAACCGATTAACCCTAAATTATTTAAACAACAGGCAACACTTTTTTATCAGGTCAATTCAAGTAAGAAAGTTCAACTAAGCAAAAGTAAGTAAAAGTAAGAAAAATCACATTAAAGCAGATTAAAAGCACATTAAAATAAAATCACTTGATACTACTTTGGTAGAAAAAGTTTAGTGGCAAAGTGAAGTTCAAGTAACGCAAAAATAGAAGGAAAAAAACATGAGTTTTATCGACAGCATAATTGCATTTTTACAAAATGGCGGTTCATTTATTTACCCTATCGCCTTGGTCTTGGTGGTGGGTTTAGCCATTACCATCGAGCGTTGGTTATATTTAAGTTCGGCACTAAGAACTAATCAAAAAGCGTTACTTTCATTGCAAAGTGCGCTGAAAAAAGGTGACATTGATGCCATTAGTGAACAAGCGAAAAATAATTCTGCGCCAGTACTTGACGTTTTAGAGTCAGGTATTGCCCGCTTATCTACGGTCAAGCGTCGAGAAGATGTTGAATATGCGATGGAGGAAACCATTATGGAATATATGTTGCGTTTAGAAAAGCGTACCCCGTATTTAGCCACGCTAGCCAACATTGCCACGTTATTGGGCTTACTCGGTACTATCATGGGTTTAATTGCGGCTTTCTCCGCAGTGGCAAACGCAGATCCAGCAGAAAAAGCTAACTTGTTATCATCAAGTATTTCTGTGGCAATGAACACCACCGCTTTTGGTTTAATTACCGCTATTCCGCTAATTTTATTTCACACCACTTTAATGAGTAAAACGGCAACTATTGTTGATTCATTAGAAATGGCGGGTATTAAATTGCTCAACTCACTGTCTTTTGGCCCTGTAGATTCAAACCGAGGCTAATATTATGAGACGTCGTCGTCGCATTAAGTCGCCAGAGGCTGAGTTAGATATTACCTCGTTTATGAATTTGATGATTGTACTGGTGCCGGTATTATTATTGAGTTTAGTATTTTCTCAGGTGCGTATTTTAAACTTACAATTACCGGTTGCTGCGCAAGAGCAAGATCAACAAACAGCAGATGAGCCTAAAGTATTAGAATTAGTGATCAGCCAAACGGGTTTTGAACTAAATTACCCGAGTGGTATTTTATTGAAGACCTTTGAAAAAACTGAGCAAGGTTACAATTTTTTGCTGTTATCTAAATATTTACAAGACTTAAAGTTAACCTTTCAGCAAAATGATATTGAAAAAAATGACATTTTGATCTTACTAGCCCCCGAAGTCGATTACCAAACTATCGTGTCAGCTATGGATACGGTTCGCTCCTTCAAAGCAGTTGTTGCCGCTAATCTTGTTGATGCAGAATTGTTTCCTCAAATATCTCTGGGCGATGCACCTGAGCTAACATTATCTGTAGAGAATAGCTTGCCTGTAGAAAATACTTTACCAGCGAATAAAGAGAGCAGCACAGGAGGCAAACTATGAAGCAGTCAGCAAGAGCCAAAAGGCTTGCTAAGCACCATAAACGCTTTAGTAGTACTTCTAAGTTAAACTTAGTGTCATTGATGGATATTTTTACTATCTTGGTGTTCTTTCTTATTGTTAACCAATCAGAGGTTCGCGTATTAGAAACAACAAAGCAAATAAATTTACCTGTTTCTATCGCCGAAGAGTTGCCGAGTGAAAATATATTGATAACCGTACTTAATAACAGTGTTTTGGTACAAGAACGCGCGGTATGGCAGCAAGACGTTGCTTTAAATGAGCTTAGTCACAACTCACTGGCTAATAACAACTCATTGGTTAGTAACAACTCATTGGTTAGTAATAATGAACAGTTAATTGATGCGCTTAAAACCGAGTTAGCTTATTTAGCTGCAAAGCGCCCTCAATTGAGTGAGTCAGAGCAAGAGAAGGGCAGATCGGTAACTATTATTGGCGATGCTACTGTGCCGTACCAAGTGTTAAAACAAATTATGGCGGCTTGTGCGGATAGTGATTACAGAAATATGTCTTTAGCCGTGAAGCAAATGGTGAAAAGCAGGCAAGGGGAGGGTAAATAATGACGACAGCAACGTTACCCAGCCATGTTAGTTTTATTAACAGTGCAAGCTTTCAAAATTTTTATGAGTTATTTAAACCGAGCGAGCAAGATAAAAAATTTACCACCATTCTCGTTATTCTATTTGCGTTGTATTTTATTATTGCGGTGATAGTGCCTTTTTTAGAGCAAGTAGAAGTGCCGCGTTCGGTAAAGGAGCAAGTTCCAGTACAGCTGGCTAGAATTGTTTTGAAAGAAAAACAACTGCCTTTGCCAGAAAAGCCGAAAGAAATAATCGTTGAAGAGAAAAGAATTGCAGAAAAACCAGAAGAGCTAAAAACAGAGAAGCTTAAAGATGAACCGATAACACCACCCACACCTTTATCGATAGAGAAAAGGCGAGATCTTGCCAAACAACAAGCTAAAACATCCGGCTTAGCGGCGATGAAAGATGAACTTTTTGCCATGCGTGAAGCTTTTGATGTTGTGCCAGCCGCTAAAACAACCTTGAGTAAAGAAAAATCGTCAGAAACTAAAATTAAACGCAAGTTACTCGCGGGGGCAGTAAATAAGCAAAGTACGACATTAAGTGCGGCTAAAACCTCACGAGTGGTCAATAGTGATGAATTAAGCACACGTAATACCCAACAAGTACGTCTTTCTGAAGAGGAAGTACTGGCAAGCACTGATGTGCTAGTAGCAGAGAGTTTGGCAGCGAGTAACTCTGGGCAACGCTCAGAAATGTCGTTACGACGTACTTTAGAGGCGCATAAATCACGCCTTTATGCTCGTTACAATCGGGCCTTGCGCAAAGACCCTTTTTTGCAAGGAAAGGTGTTATTTGAACTTGAAATTCAGCCTAATGGTAACGTCAGTAAGGTTGACATTAAATCAAGTGAACTCAATAACGCTAAATTAGAGCGACAATTGTTAGTGATTTTACGGTCAATTACTTTTCCCACAGAGGATGTGGCGGTCATGGTCACTATTTGGGCGATTGATTTTTTACCGAGCTAATCAAAATAATGACTAAGTGGTAATAAACTAACGTTAAGAACAGGCTTAACCGTTAGTTTATTATCGAACTCTTTATCGTGCTCTGCGTTTTGAGGGATTTTGGGGTATAAATTAGCTTTGCTCAGCTAAGGTATCTACACCATGTTGTTTAAGTAAAGCTACTAATTTAATTAAGGGTAAACCAATCAGAGTATTGGGATCTTCCCCTTCAAGCTTTTTAAATAAGCAAATACCTAAACCTTCACTTTTAAAACTTCCAGCGCAGTTATAAGGTTGCTCCGCTTTTAAGTAGTTTTCTATGTCTGCTGGTGACAATTCATTGAAATGGACAACAAAAGGCTCTACTAACGACTTTACCGTATTGTTTGCGCTATCAAATACACATAACCCGGTATAGAAGGTGACAGCCTTATTACTAAACTTAGTTAGCTGCATTACGCCATTGTCAAAATTATGAGGTTTACCCAAAATTTCACCGTCACATACCGCTACTTGATCTGAGCCGATAATTAGCGCGTTGCTAAACTCATTGGCAACCGCCTTTGCTTTTTCAATGGCTAGGCGCTCCACTAAAGCTTGTGGTGTTTCGTTAACTAACGCGGTTTCGTCAATATTGGGTTTAGCACATTCAAAAGGTAGATTAAGTTTTTCTAAAATACTTTTCCGAAAAACAGAGGTAGAGCCCAAAACTAAAGTTTTCATAGTGATCCTTTAAAAGCGTATTATTTGTTCAATTATGATGAACAATTAAGCTAAAATTATTATATACCTGCTATTATTGGGTCAATCTTTAGATTTTAAACGAAATAAGCTAATTTTCTTTTGACACTTGCCCTTAGGGGCTTTATTATGCGCGCCTTATGCAGAATCTTAAACTTCCGATAACAATTAGTCCAACCCGAAGTGCACAACGTAGACTTGTGTGTGAAGGTGTGTTTAAAATGTCGGAAATGACTAGGCTGCTTGCTGTCAGTGAAATTCGTAGTGAGCATGTTCAAGTTAGTGTTAAGTTTGATGTCGATGAACGTGGTTTGGCAGTAATGTCTGGCACAGCATCAACATTAGTTGCATTAACTTGTCAGCGGTGTAATGAGCTTTTTGATACTGAATTAAAAGTAGCTTTTACTTTTAGTCCAGCAAAAAATGAAGAAGCCGCTGAAAGTATTCCGTCATATTATGATGTAATAGAATTAAATGAAGATGGTGAAGTAAACTTGCGAGAGTTAGTGGAAGAAGAGTTGTTACTCATTATTCCATTAATTCCACGGCACGAAATCGAAGACTGCTCTGCTGATGCAGATAGTGTTTGGGGTGAATTGCCTGAAGAGCTTGAGAAACCGAATCCATTTGACGTATTAAAACAATTTAAATAGTTAAACCGCATTTAGCTATTTAACTAATAACCGATTTAGGAGTAACTCATGGCAGTTCAAAAGAGCAAAAAGTCTCGTTCAAGACGTGGCATGCGCCGTTCACATGATGCTTTAACAGCAGATAATTTATCAGTAGATCCAGTATCAGGTGAAACGCATCGTCGTCACCATGTAACAGCTGATGGCTTTTACAAAGGCGTTAAAGTAATCGCTAAATAAGCGACTTTACTTTAAATAGCGAATAAATTTGAGCTTACATAGTTCAAATAATCTAACCTTAGCGTTAGATGTTATGGGGGGCGATAAAGGCCCCCTTGTAACGATCCCTTCTGCAATAATGGCAATCAAACAGATGCCGAATTTGCACCTCATTCTCTGTGGTGATGAACATATCATTACAACAGAGCTTGCTCGATTTAATATTTCCCCACAAGATTTATCACAACATCAACAGCTATCAATTTTTTCGACCTCACAAACCGTCGAAATGGATGATAAGCCTGCTTTTGCTTTACGTAATAAAAAAGATTCATCAATGCGAAAAGCGTTAGACTTAGTGAACGATGGTCAGGCACAAGCTTGTGTTAGTGCCGGTAATACTGGCGCTTTATTCTCAATGGCACATTTTGTTTTAAAAACCTTACCTAGCGTTGAACGGCCAGCATTGATCTCTTCTTTGCCTACGCATGATGATGACAAACATGTCTTTATGCTTGATTTAGGCGCCAATGTTTTTTGTGATTCACATGTACTCTATCAGTTTGGTGTTATGGGCTCTGTTATGGCTCAGCAGGTAGATGGTATCGATAATCCTCGTATCGCGTTACTAAATATGGGTGAAGAAGCCATTAAAGGCAGTGACCATATAAAGCAGGCGGCACTTGAGTTAAGTGAGAATAAAGCCATTAATTATATTGGTTTTATTGAAGGCAGTGATATTTTTTCAAATAAAGCCGATGTTATCGTTTGTGATGGTTTTGTTGGTAATGTTACCCTTAAAACTTGTGAAGGTGTTGCACGTTTAGTGTATAAAAAGTCTCAGAGCATTTTTAGTCAAAACTTATTAGTGAAATTACTTACCACCCTAGTTAAGCCGAGCTTAAAAAAAGTGTTTAAATCGATGAACCCCGACCAGTATAACGGTGCAAGTTTGATAGGATTGCGCGGTATTGTGGTTAAAAGCCATGGCAATGCAAATTCTAGTGCTTTTTTCTCTGCCATAATGGAGGCCGTGAAAGAAGTAGAGCGACAGGTTCCTGAAAAAATTAAACACTCTTTAGAGCAAGGTTTGTCGTCTCAGTAATACCATTTGGATCACTTAGTTAGTGCAATTGGTATAAAATTATTAATTTTTAAATAGATAAAAATAATTAAAAAGAGAAGTTACATTATATGCAAAATATATCTTCACAAAGCAATTTAGCTTTTGTTTTTCCAGGACAAGGTTCGCAAGCTGTCGCAATGTTAAGCGATTTTAGCGACAATGATATTGTTCAAAATACTTTTAAAGAGGCATCCGCTGCTCTAGGCTACGATTTATGGCAATTAATTGCTCAAGGCCCAGCCGAGAAACTAAATCAAACTAACTTTACACAGCCAGCACTATTAACGGCAAGTGTTGCTTTATGGCGTGTTTGGCAAGCAGAGTCAGAGCTTATGCCTACCGTCTTAGCAGGCCATAGCTTAGGTGAATATTCCGCGCTTGTTTGTGCTGAGGTGATGTCATTAGCCGAAGGCGTGAAATTAGTTGAAAAACGTGGTGAATATATGCAGGCATGTGTTCCTGCTGGTATTGGCGCAATGGCAGCCGTTATTGGTTTAGATGATCAAGCCATTATTGATGCTTGTCAGCAAGCACAAGCAGCTGAAGTTGTCGCTGCGGTTAATTTTAACTCTCCGGGGCAAGTTGTTATTGCGGGTCATAAAGCCGCAGTTGAGCGCGCTGGTGAGCTATGTAAAGCAGCAGGTGCAAAACGCGTGTTACCCTTACCTGTTAGTGTCCCTTCTCACTGTGCATTAATGACTGATGCGGCTGATAAATTGGCGGCTGATCTTGAAAACATCATTTTCAAGACACCAAAAATAAATGTTGTTAATAATGTTGATGTGGCTGTTGAAACTACAGGTGAAGCAATTAAATTAGCCTTGATTAAACAGCTGTATAGCCCCGTTCGCTGGAGTGAAACAATAACGAAACTTGGTGAGCAAGGTGTTACTCAAATGATTGAAGTAGGGCCAGGTAAAGTATTGCAAGGTTTAGTTAAACGCATTAATAAAGGTATTAGCTGTGTGTCATTTAATAGTGACGTCACTTTAGCTAAAGCCAAAGAGTTAACGCAATAATTAACGCAGTAAAGTTGATTTAAAGTTGATTTAAAATAACAAATTAAGCACAAATAGGAATTAATATGTTTTCATTAACAGGAAAGGTTGCGCTGGTAACAGGTGCAAGCCGTGGTATTGGCAGAGCTATCGCCATTCAATTACAAACACTAGGTGCTACCGTTATTGGTACTGCTACTTCTGAGCATGGCGCAGATAAAATAGCGGATTATTTAGGCTCTGGTGATTCAAAAGGTATGGGCTTAGTTCTTAATGTCACTAATGATGATTCAATAGCTGCTATGTTTACAGTGATTAAAGAGGTTCATGGTGGCATTGATATTTTAGTGAACAACGCGGGTATTACTCGTGATAATTTGTTTATGCGTATGAAAGATGATGAGTGGCAAGATATTATTAACACTAACTTAACCTCTGTTTTTAAGGTAAGTAAAGCGGCTATTCGTCCCATGATGAAAAAACGTAATGGTCGAATCATCAATATAGGCTCAGTTGTGGGTTCTATGGGGAATGCTGGGCAAGTTAACTATGCAACGGCAAAAGCGGGTTTACTTGGTTTTACTAAGTCATTAGCCCGTGAAATCGCCTCACGTGGTATTACTGTTAACACTATTGCTCCAGGTTTTATTGATACCGATATGACACAAACATTAACCGATGAGCAAAAAGAAGGGATTTTTTCTCAAGTACCCGCTAATCGTTTAGGTAAACCAGAAGAAATAGCCAGCACTGTTGCCTTTTTAGCATCAGATGCAGCAGCTTATATCACTGGGGAAACCATCCATGTAAATGGTGGTATGTATATGGTGTAAGCCTTTAAACTTAAGGCTTCACATTGTTAATTTGTTTTTATTTTAAGCAAAGTAATAGAAGTCAACAGGTTAGACCACGTAAAAAATCTAACTTCAGGCTTGCAAGGCGAGCTGTTGACGAATAAACTACACGCAATTTGAAAAACTGCACTTTCAGTAAGTAAAGGGAAAAAAAATGAGTACTATCGAAGAACGCGTAAAAAAAATCACTATTGAACAATTAGGTGTTAGTGAAGCAGAAGTTAAAACTGATTCATCTTTTGTTGATGACTTAGGTGCTGATTCATTGGATACAGTAGAATTAGTTATGGCGTTAGAAGAAGAATTTGATACTGAGATTCCTGACGAAGAAGCTGAAAAAATTACTACAGTTCAAGCAGCAATCGATTACGTTACTGCTAACCAGTAATTACTCATAAGTAATTATTAATTACGTTAAAGCGTAATTTGAAAAAATATAATTGAAAAAGGGCGGTATACTTATCATTTAAGTGACCGCTTTTTTTATATCTGTTGTTTGTAGCAATAGGACTAATTTTTTAAGAGGTAGGAAGCGATGAGACGTGTTGTAGTTACCGGTCTTGGTATGCTTAGCCCATTAGGCAATACACCTGAGGCAACTTGGGAGAACTTACTGCTTGGTAAAAGCGGTATCAGTAATATGGACCATTTTGATACATCAGAGTACACCACTAAATTTGCCGGTTTGGTCAAAGACTTTGATGCGCAAAACTATATGGAAAGAAAAGAAGCCAAAAAAATGGATCTTTTTATTCAATATGGTGTTGCTGCTGGCGTACAAGCATTTAAAGACTCGGGTCTTGAAGTGAACGATGACAATGCCCCACGCATTGGTGTTGCTGTTGGCTCAGGTATTGGTGGTTTAGGTTTGATTGAACAAAACCATGAAAAAATGCTAAAAACAGGCACGCCTAAAAAATTATCACCCTTTTTTGTTCCTTCAACCATTATTAATATGATTTCTGGTCACTTATCTATTATGTTTGGCTTACAAGGTCCTAACATATCTATTACTACCGCTTGTACTAGTGGTGTTCATAATATTGGTCATGCAGCCCGTATGATTGCTTACGGTGATGCTGATGCTATGGTTGCTGGTGGCGCTGAAAAAGCCTCTACGACATTAGGCATGGGTGGTTTTGGTGCTGCACGTGCTTTATCTAGACGAAATGACGATCCGCAAGCGGCTTCTCGTCCTTGGGATAAAGACCGTGATGGTTTTGTCTTAGGCGATGGTGCTGGTGTTGTAGTTGTTGAAGAATATGAACATGCTAAAGCACGTGGTGCAAAAATTTATGCTGAACTTGTTGGTTTTGGTATGAGTGGTGATGCCTATCACATGACCTCGCCACCTGCTGATGGTGCAGGCGCTGCTCGTGCCATGGTTAATGCCCTTAATGACGCTAAGTTAAATGCTAACCAAGTTGGCTATATTAATGCGCATGGTACCTCGACGCCTGCGGGTGATATTGCTGAAACTAATGCCGTGAAGTCGGTTTTTGGCGCAGATGCTTATAACGTATTAATGGGCTCGACTAAATCCATGACGGGTCACTTGTTGGGTGCTGCGGGTGCCGTTGAGGCTATTTTCAGTATTCAAGCCTTAACGAATAGTGTTGTACCACCAACGATAAACTTAGATAATCCCGGTGAAGGCTGTGATTTAGACTATATTCGCGGCGAAGCTCGTGACATTGAGTTAGATTATGTTTTATGTAATTCATTTGGTTTTGGCGGCACAAACGGCTCGTTAATATTTAAAAAGATTTAAGTTGACGGACTAAAGTCCGAGCGACAAAATGGACAGCCTGAATACTTAGCTTTTTGTGACAGTATTCAGGTTTTTTTATTTAAAGGGTTTGCAAAACTGTTTACCACCGAGCCGCGATGCTCCACAGAGGGCTCTTCGAGCCTACACAGAGACTTTATTATGCTCGGTGTAATGCAGTGACCTCGGTGATCTCTGTGGTGAATATTTTTAAGGTGAATAAAAAACAAGGATTTAATGAAAAATATGAAATTTTGCTTGGTTAATGGCATACAACAAAGTCATATCGATATTGACAATCGTGGCCTTGCCTATGGTGATGGTTTATTTACCACGGCAAAAATCCAAGCGGGTCATATTCAATACTTAATGGCGCATATTGAGCGGTTACTTTTAGGCTGCGAAAAGCTTGGCATTGCTGCTCCTTCGCAAGCTGACTTAATCAAGCAGCTAACGAGTGTCGCCAAAAATTATTCATTAGCTGTGCTGAAAGTCATTATAACCGCTAATAGTGGCGGCCGAGGCTATGCACGTGCCAAGCACCATGATCATGATTTAATTATCATGGTGCATGATTACCCAGCACATTATGATGTGCTGGCTAGTACAGGAATTACATTAGGGATCAGTACACAGCAACTTGGGCTTAACCCCATGCTAGCGGGGTTAAAGCATTTAAACCGTCTTGAGCAAGTCTTATTAAGACAGGAATTATCAAGTCGGAGTGAGGATGACTTGTTAGTCACTAATATTGAAAAAAAAGTGATAGAAGCAACTAGTGCTAATGTGTTTTTCTTTTTAGAAGGGAAACTACAGACACCGGATATTAGTCAAAGTGGTGTTAATGGCGTAATGCGCCAAGCCATATTACAGCGTTATCCAGCAACCATTATAAAATCTTTTACCTTAGAAGATATTGCTAAAGTACAAGCCATGTTTGTTTGTAATTGTGTCATGGGTGTTATGCCCGTTAGCAGCTTTAATGGTAAAGCATTATCCGTAGCGCCAGTGCAAAATGTGCGTGACAGTATGAACAACGGGGCTAAAAATCATGATTAGCACTGTTATTAAAAGAATGTTGTTGATTTTGTTGCTGACTTTTACACTATTCATAATTGCTTTTTTTCTGCTGTTAGAAAAACAAATGCAACTACCTTTGCCTCTTAGTCAGGTACAATTATTGACCGTTGATAAAGGCAGCTCAGTGAACTCCTTTGCTAAAAAATTGGTCAAACAAGGTTGGCTTGAAAATCGTTTTTGGCTGCGCGCTTATGCACGCTTATATCCTGATAAGGTGAAAATTAAAGCGGGAACCTATCAAATACCGCTTAACACTAGCTTACAAAGCTTATTGACACTGCTTTCTAGTGGTAAAGAGTACCAATTTCAGTTGACGTTTGTTGAGGGTACAAGCTTTCAGCAATGGTTAGCACAGTTAAAGCAGCAGCCAAAGTTAGCACAAACGTTATCTTCATTAACGTTAGCGCAAATAGCCCAACGTTTAGATATTAAACAAGCGAATCCTGAAGGGTGGTTTTTTCCTGAAACCTATGCTTTTACTCAAGGCACGGTCGACTTTCAATTATTAAAACGTGCCCATGCGAAGATGAAAACAGCTTTACATGAGCTATGGCAGCAAAGAGCGACTAATTTACCTTATAAAACCCCATATCAAGCTTTGATTATGGCTTCAATTATTGAAAAAGAAACTAGCTATTTACCTGAGCAGGGGCTTATTGCCTCAGTCTTTATTAATCGTTTAGCCAAAAAAATGCGTTTGCAAACAGATCCAACGGTTATTTATGGCTTAGGAGAGCGTTATAAAGGTGATATTACCCGCGCTCACTTGCGAGAAAAAACACTTTATAACACCTACAGAATTAATGGTTTACCGCCAACACCTATTGCCATGCCAAGTCTTTCGGCACTAAAGGCGGCGCTTAATCCTGCCAGCAGTGACTATTACTATTTTGTTAGTGCTGGTAATGGCAAGCATGCTTTTAGTAAAACACTTACCGAGCACAATGCCGCTGTTAGGCGGTTTTTGGCGTTATCAAGAAATAAGTAATATTGATTATATGAACAGCTCGATAAATAAAATGATAGTGGCGGATATTTTTGGGGTAACGCCAGCATTAATAGCGCTTGGTCGTACTATTAACGCTGATATCATTGTTGACCCTTATGATGGCAAAATGATGAACTTTGACAATGAGGCACAGGCATATCATTATTTTACTGACAATGTTGGCCTTGATGTCTATGTAAATAAACTGTCTAAAATTATGAAAGAATGCGCTGATAAAACTATCATTATCGGCTTTAGTATTGGCGCTGCTGCAATCTGGAAATTATCTGCATCAACCGATATCGAAATAATTAAACGAGTAAAATATGCAATTTGTTTTTATGGCTCTCAAATTAGGCATTTAACTACCTTGTCTCCCAACTTTGATGTACAGCTTATTTTTCCTAAGAGTGAAGCTCATTTTGATGTGCAGGCATTAGTAGAGCGGCTCGCTAACAAAAAAAGGGTGACTGCGGTACAAGTTGATTTTTTGCATGGCTTTATGAATTCACATTCTAATAACTTTAATCAGCTGGGCTATACAGCGCATGTGAAACTATTACAGCAAAATATTAATTTAAGTGATTATTGACAACATATTCTTTAAAAGGACTTAAATAAGGTGTTGTTAATCTAAAAGCTATATATTATTGCCCGTGTGTTCCTCGTGGGAAACTTAAATAAATAGATGAGAGAAATATGAATAAAGGTTTTATGGTTGTTTTTGATGGCAGTAATGGCGCGGGTAAAACAACCGTTATCAAAGGGGTTGAACAATACTTGCTATCAAAAGGCTTCGATGTACTTCTCACCAGAGAGCCGGGCGGTACACCTATAGGGGAAAAAATTAGAGACGTTATTTTAGATCCCACCACCCCCGAAATGTCATTTATGACCGAATTAATGCTCTTTGGTGCTGGACGTGCCCAACATATTCAAGAAAAAATAGTGCCTGCGTTAGCACAGGGGAAAATCGTCATCTGTGATCGGTTTGATGCCGCCACTTTTAGTTTTCAGCACTATGCTAGAGGCATCGATTTAGATACTATTATTAAGATCAATGATTTAGCGTTAGCGGGGTTTAGCCCCGAGATAAATATTATTTTAGACTTAGATCCCAATGAAGGTTTAAAGCGGGTGCATAGCCGTGGCGAAGGTCTTGATCGTTTAGAAGACGAAAAGGCAGAGTTTTTGATCAAAGCGAGAAATGGTTATTTAAAACAAGCGCAGCAGTCTCCTGAAAAATTTGAAGTGATTGATGCCGCACAGTCAAAACAAGCTGTTTTAGCGGATGTCATTAACATTATAGATACCTTACTGGTAAAGCGTAGCTAATATGAAACCTTGGTTAATTGAGCATCAACAACGGCTAAGCCAACAGTTTAGTCAGCATATTTTACCGCATGCAATATTAATTACCGGTGTTAAAGGTGCGGGTAAGTTGTCACTTGCCCAGTGGCTAATTAAATTGTTAGCCTGTCAAAAACCTACGCAGATACAAGGTGAACCATTGCGTGCTTGTGGTCAGTGTAAAACCTGCTTGCTTGAGCGTAGTAATACCTTACCCGATCATCTAAATTTAATAGCAGAAAAAACTAGTTTAGGTGTTGATGAAGTGCGTTATGCGAACAGTTTTTTGCAAAAAACAGCACAATTGGGCACTTATAAAACGGTGTTAATTGCTCATAGCGAATTGATGACAATAGCGGCGGCTAATGCATTATTAAAAACGCTGGAAGAGCCAACAGATAACAGCATTATTGTGTTGTTAACGGATGATATTGAAAGGTTATTACCCACCATAGTTAGCCGAACAAGGGTGTTGAATATCAGGCCTGTTGTTGGTCAAGCCTTGATGAAAAACCTAGCTGAAACCGAGGGTAGCGCTTTAACAAGTTTAGAAAGTAATGTCACGGTAAATCAACATGCAGGTTTTGTTAATTTAACGCAACTTCCCGAGTTAACCGATCAAGTAGTCAATGAAGAATTTCAACATTTTAAGCAAACATACATAGGCTTTCTTTATCATCAACAAGGTGAAAGCTTATTGTTACAGCAAGTGTTAAGTAATGAGCATTCATTACGCTGGCTCGAACAGATTACCGTTGGCTTACAACGAGAAAACTTACTTAATGCAACTGACTCAGTGCCAAAGCCAATAAAGCTAAACTCTCAAGTATTGAATCAGCTCTATAAAGTTATCATTAATGGGTGTAAAGTAATAAAATCTTATCCTCAAGCTAATAAACAGTTTGTTTGTGAGCAACTTATCATCTCGATAAGTGATGTAATGGCAGCAAATAGCACCTTGATAAAAAATTAACAATAAGCAGGAGAGCGCGTTTGATCCCCATCAATGTTGAATTTCAATCAGAGCATGATTTATATATCTCTTATATGCCATTTTTAAAAGAGGGTGGTTTATTTGTTCGTACGGCCGAGCCTTATGAGCTTGGTGTCGAAGTTGAGCTTAATGTCTTATTGCCAGACTCCTTAGAGCCTTCGCTTATTAAAGGGGATGTTTGTTGGATAACACCGACAGGAGCTCAAAATGGTACGCCAGCAGGAATAGGCGTGAGTTTTACCGATGATCCTGATAAAGTACGCAATCAAATTGAGCAAGCGATTGCTCGTCAATTAAGTTCGTCAGAGCCAACTTTAACCATGTAACTTGGTTTGGTGTTTGTTTTCGTGTACCTTTCAACTTAAAAGCTTTACCACAGAAAAAGCGCTGAGGTGTTACTCACTACACAGAGAATAATAAGTCCTCTGTGTAGGCTCGAAGAGCCCTCTGTGCAGTATCGCACCTCGGTGGTGAACAGCCATGTTTTCGTTAACTTTAATAATATAATTATTCTGGAGCCCGTTTTTGTTTATTGATTCCCATTGCCACCTAGATCGCCTTAACCTATCCCTTTATGACAACCAATTAGCTAATGTGGTACAAGCAGCCAAAGCTGAAAAGGTCGATAAACTTTTATGCGTTAGTGTTACCTTGGAAGATTTTCCAGCCATGCTGGAAAAAACAAAAGACTTTGACAATGTCCTTGTTTCTTGTGGTACGCACCCACTTAACCAAGATGATGAAGTAAGTGAGCAACAATTATATGCCTTAGCAGATCAAAAGCGCGTGATTGCCATTGGTGAAACAGGCCTTGATTATCACTACGCACCAGAAACTAAAGCTTTGCAGTTAGACTCCTTCAAAAAGCATATTAAGGTCGCTAAGGCATTAAAAAAACCCTTAATCATACATACTCGAGAGGCACAGCAAGATACGCTAGATATATTAATTGCTGAAGGTGCTGCTGAAGTAGGGGGCATATTGCACTGTTTTACTGAAAGTTGGGATATGGCTAAAAAAGCATTAGAGTTAGGTTTTTATATTTCGTTTTCTGGCATCGTTACTTTTAAAAGTGCCAGTGCTTTACGCGAAGTGGCCAAGCTAGTGCCTGATGATAGAATACTAATTGAAACTGATGCTCCTTATTTAGCGCCTGTGCCGCACCGAGGCAAAGAAAATCAACCTGCCTATGTGGTTGAAGTCGCAAAGCACTTAGCCAGTATCCGTGGTCAATCAGTCGAAACTATCGCAAAATTAACGACAGATAACTTTAATCGCTTATTTAATTTGTAAGTTGAGAGTTTGATTTACGGATTATTTTCTCCATTATTTCAAAGCATTTGGATGCACTTTCCCAAATGCTTTAACACAAACTCTTTCAAGTTCTTCGATACCCTCCATCACCTGATCATTTTTAAATTCAAAAATTGAATAGCAAAATTAAATACGAAAAATGAATAACTAAAATAATACTGGCATTATATGACTTTTCAGCTAGATTTAAGTCATTGCTTTATTAGCAGTTGTACCTTTTTAAGGAGCTATTTTTTCGGTTATGGTTAAGACTGCACACGATACATTGAGTAGTGTAGCCAGGGAGAGTGTGATGGCACAAAAATTTACCAGACCTTTAGCAAGGCAACTGCTGTTTTGGATTTTATTGTCCAGTTCGGTTTTAACCTTAGTGATCACCAGTTTTCATTTATATCTTGATTATCGTCAAGATATGTCAGCAATAGATGCCAGGTTGATACAAATAGAAAACAGCTATTTGCCAACCATAGCTAGTGCCCTTTGGACTGAAGATCAAGCACAATTAGAAGTACAACTTGTCGGTATAAAAAACTTACCAGAAGTTAGTGTAGTCCAATTGAACGTTGAGCAGCAGCTATTATTTAGTCAAGGAAAAAATCAGTCAAAATACATTCGTGAGCGTCATTGGCCAGTTAATTATGACTTTGATGGCAGTACTGAGGTTTTAGGGGAGCTCTATGTCATCACTGATCTTAGCGTTGTTTATGAAAAATTGACGAGAAAAGCACTACTCACCTTAGCAACGCAAGGGGCAAAAACCTTTATTATTTCCTTTGCGATTTTCTTCATTGTTTATTATTTGATTGCCCGCCATATCAAAACCATTGCCAACTCAATGGCAGAATTTAAGCTTACTCCTGATAACGCTAACAATCCTAGTCAAGCACTACATTTAGTACGTGCTGATGACGTAGATGATGAATTAACTTATCTAGTCACAAAATATAATGATATGCACGATAAAATTTATCGTGATTTTATTGAGTTAAACAAACAAAAGGAAAAAGCTGAGGAAATTAACCAATTAAAAAGTGATTTTTTAGCTAATATCAGTCATGAAGTTAAAACGCCAATGAATGGTGTTTTTGGTATGGCACACTTGCTGCTGAAAACCCCCCTCAACAAAGAGCAGTATGAATATATTGAAGTGATCAAAAACAGCTCAGTGCACATGCTAGATCTGTTAAATAGCATTCTCGACTTTTCTAAAATTGAAGCGAATAAACTTGAATTGGACATACAGCCATTTGACTTGGAAAAACTGATTGCTGAAACGGCCACTTTATTTAGGGCAAGCATGGATAATAATGCTTTGGTTTTTATATCTAATGCCGAGCTGGATTTACCTTGTTTAATGCAAGGTGACTCAATGCGTTTACGTCAAGTTTTAGTCAATCTCCTCAGCAATGCTTTTAAGTTTACTAAAACTGGCCGAATAGTACTTGAGGTAAGTCGCCTTACTGGCGATGCCAATAGCTGTGCTGTTTTATTTTCAGTAACCGATACCGGTATTGGCATAGCGACAGAAAAACAAGCCACTATTTTTGATAAATTTACCCAAGCTGACAGCTCAACCACGCGTCATTACGGCGGTACTGGTTTAGGTTTAGCTATTTGCTCACACTTGGTGATAAAAATGGGCGGAGAACTTCAATTAGTCAGTGAAGAAGAGCAAGGTAGCCGGTTTTACTTCTCTATACCCATGCAATTATCTGATATTAGTATAGAAAAAATACCAGAGCAGAGTCATAAGCTGCATGACCTTAAGGTTTTAGTTGTTGATGATTACCAATTTAATACCCGAATGATGACAGATTTACTCTCTGGCTGGCAAATGCGAGTGGAGAGCGTTAATACCGCCGAGCAGGCAATTTCAGTCTGCAAAGGCCGTCTTGGTGAGCAGAATATTTTTGATTATATATTTATCGACAAATGTATGCCAACGACAGACGGTTATCAGCTATTTCAGCAGCTTACTTCAATGCAACTTACTAATGGCGCCAAAGTAATACTAACCTCAGCCCGTGCAGATGCCCATGATGCAGGAAAGTGTAAACAAATGGGTATCGATGCATTTTTGCCCGTACCAGCTAACCATGAACAGATATTAGCGCTGTTATTAACTTTGCTAACGGATAAAAAAGTAATAACACTTCCTGAAGACTCAGATATTAAAGCAATAGCAAATGAGCATGATCAAGAACAAGCACAAATAACACCCTCTCAAGACTTTCCTTTAGTATTACTAGCGGATGATTCCAGAATAAATCAGCAGGTATTTCGTGCCATGTTGAAAAGCGTTAATCATCAACTCATTATTGCTAACAATGGTGAAGAGGCTGTTAAGCTGTGGCAGGAAAATATGGTTGATTTAATTTTTATGGATTGTCACATGCCTGTGATGGATGGCTTTGATGCAACCTTGGCAATACGTCAGCAAGAGTCAGTGGATGCCCAAAGAACAGCTATTGTCGCGTTAACGGCCAGTGATTTGAGTGTTGATAAGCAAAAGTGTTTTGATGTTGGCATGGATGATTTTATTGCCAAACCTTATGTGTCGGAGCAGTTAATATTAATGATGAACAAATATGTTCTTGCTAGGAAACAGGTAATATAAGGATAGTTTTAAATGTTATATAAAGTTGCTGTTATGATAGTTTTTATGATGTTAGCTGCTTGTTATACTCCTAGCCTATTCGCACAGTCTGAAATCGGTGTATCAAAATACAATCAGCACAAGCCATTGTTAGTAGGTTATATAAATTTCAGTCCCTTATATTTTACCTCAGAGCAAAAAGCACAGGGTATTTTGGTTGATGTCACAAAAAAAATATTTACTGAGTTAAATCTCGAATATAGAGAACTTCTTATGCCCACAAAGCGCTTATTTTCTAGTTTGAAAGTTGGTCGGGTAGATTTGTGGTGTGGGATTAAAGTGGCAGAGTTAGAAGGTCAGGTGTTAACAGGGCAGGTGCCACTGCATCATTTAACGTTAAATCTTTATCGAAGTGAACAAAGTTTAGCCATCAAAAATAAGACGGATCTAACGGATAAAAAAATTATATTACTATTAGGGTATAGTTATGGTGACTGGGGGCGCTATATTCGCAACAAAGCTAATAAAGTGAAGTTTATTGAAGTAAAGACGCATCAAGATGCGTTAAGACTGCTTAATAGAGGTCGCTTCCAGTACCTACTTAACTATCAAGCGCCAATGAATGCAGCATTTGAAAAAACTGCTACCGCTAAATTACCGTGGCAAACGATCAGTAGCCTACCGATAATGTTTAATGTTTCTAAAGCTCATCCTAGCGCCAAGTTATTATTAGCTAAGTTAGATCGCAAGTTGGCTGATCTTATTCAACGTGGTGCACTGACAATTCAGTAGCCATTCAGTAGCCATTCAGTAGTAACTAAGTACAACTCAGAATGATTCAGCCATAAAATAGCCCATTGAGACATAATCTTACATGCCGATGTAGATCAATCAGGAACAATTCTAGATTGGTCGAAAACGTCATTGCAGTGGTGTTTTAGGCTGGAACCCTATTTGGAAAACATCGATAAAGGCAGCAAAAAAAAGCCCGAATAATATATTCGGGCTCAAGGGAATGGCTCAAAGGGGTTTGAGCCGTGCGCTAATTAACTACTTACAAATATAACAAAACACAATAAAAACATAACAAAAACAAAGTAAACATCTACTATCAATATTTAGACGGACTTATATAATAAAAATAAGTATCGTTAAATATAAGTCCGTCAAAAGAGTGCGCGAGCATCACTTTTATCACCACTACAGTGAATGATTGAAACAAGTTATAACAACCAATTTAGTTATCAAAACAACTCTGTTGCTCAACTTGTATTCATTAAGTGTAGTGGATGTTTTTACAAATGCGAATTATTTTTTATTTTTTTTATCTATATGTTTTTAAAGGGTTAAATTTAACAAAAGTAAAGGTTAATGATTTAGGTGGTGTTTTTAATAACATCTTTACCACTGGCTATGCACGGTTTTTTCACAGTATATCCACAGACGCTTAATCGGTAAACCAACTACCTTGTTTTCGCGTCAATTAAGGCAATACTTTCATCAGCAAAACCGACACCAGCCTCAGAGTAAAAGTTGAATACTTTATCAACACCATAGGCTTCAAGTTCTGCTCTTTCATCATCATAACGGGCAATGGCAGCTATCTTTCCTTGGTAGCCTGCAATTTGTAGCTGCTCGGTAATGCTCATGCTATCAATGACATTAGGCAGCGCTAATAAAACGAGTTCAAGTTTTGTTAGGTCAATTCGCTCCCAAAAAAAGGCATCTTCTGCATCGCCATAACAAGCTTGAATTCCTTGCTGTTTAAGCCAAAACACTTTTTCTTGCTCTGCATCTAAGCCCCAGGCTAATTTACTGCTGTGCTCTGAAATAGCGCGATAGGCACCCATACCAACCCGGCCCATCCCAATAATAACGATAGGAGCATTAGTCGGTTGAGAAAAAACATCTTCAACTAAAATTTCATCACGTTCGAAGCGTTGAAACACATATTTATAGTGGCTAAAAAAGCTATGAGCAAAACGATATAGAACATTAGTAATAACAAATGAAATAGCAACCGCAAGCGCTAAAATAACTAACCAGTCATTGCTCAACCAATCACTACTAACACTAATGGCAGCAACAATGAGTCCAAACTCACTAAAATTGCTTAATGCCAAAGCGCTCAAATAAGCGGTTCTACACCTTATTTTCATTAAGCTTAATAAGCCAAAAAACAACACAAACTTAATAGGAATCAACAATACTAACAGCATCGCTAGGTTTAGCATTTCAAAGGTTGGAATAGCACTAAAACCTATAGATAAAAAGAAACCAATAAGAAATAAATCTTTAAAGCTCATTAATGACTTGTTTATTTCTGATGCTTTAGGGTGAGAAGATAAAAACATACCTATAAGTAATGCGCCTAAATCGCCCTTGATATTAACTAACTCAAATAGCTCATAACTGCCTAAAGCAATAAAGAATCCCATTAAAGGAATTAACTCACCATGACCAACATGGTCAACTATTTTATTAATAACGGGGCGAATCATAAATAAAGCTAATAAACCGAATGCCCATAGCGATGGTGATTTTCCGGTAGCAAATACTAAAAAAGCAACCGCAACAATATCTTGTATTACTAATATACCAACGGCAATTTTGCCATGACGGGTGCGCATTTCACCATTTTCTTCAAGCAATTTAATTACGCATACTGTGCTGCTGAAACTTAACGCAAAGGCAATAAGCATGGCGGTAGTAAAGTCTAAATCAACAAAATAGTTAATGGTCAGAAAAGCAAACAATTTAGTCATACTGATAGTGGCAACTAGCCAAAGTACAGTGTGTAATGAACTCGTTAACCAAACTTCATTTTTAAATAGGCTTTTTACGTTGAGCTTTAACCCTATGGTAAACAACATCAGGGTTATGCCTAAGTGACTTAAAATAGTCAGGCTATCATCTGCTTGATAGCCTAAAAAGTTCAAAGCAAAACCGGCCACTAAAAAACCAATTGATGGCGGAAGATTGATTGTTTTAGCAGCTAATCCACAAATAAAGGCAAAGAAGATCCAAATAAAGTCCATAGGTTGTTGATGTTCCTTTAATGCGAGTCGGTTTGAGCCAAAGGCGGGGTAATAATGTCAGCTAACGTTTGCGCCATAAACTCTACTATTAAAGGTTGCGCGGCTAAATTAGGATGAATACCATCTGTTTGCATCAACTCGGGTTTAATGGCGATTGTTTCCATGAAAAAGGGTAATAATGGAATGTCGTGCAGCTTAGCAGCCTCAACAAAAGTTTGATTAAAGAGCTGATTATAACGATCACCATAATTAGGGGGGATTTTTATCGACATTAATAATACTTTGATATTTTTCTGCTGTGCCAAGGTGATTATTTGTAACAAGTTGTTTTTAATAAGCTTGGGGGGAAAGCCTCTTAAGCCATCATTACCTCCTAATTCAATCAACAAATAGTCAATGTTTTGCTTAGCTAAAATCTTAGGTAAGCGAGCTAGCGCACCGCCTGTGGTCTCACCACTAATGCTGGCATTGACTAATGTGTAGGGGGCGTTTTGTTGGCGTAATGTTTGGTTTAATTGGTAAACCCAACCTTGATTTTCTTTTAAACCAAAGCTTGCGCTTAGGCTATCACCTAGTATTAAAATAGAGCTTGGTTGATTTTGTACACTGTAACTTGGTTTTGAGTAAAACAAACTAACCGTAACTAATAGTAGCAACACACTTAAAAAAGTATTTTTAATCATGACATCTAATTCCGAAATTATTCTTAAAACTCAATCGATTACTAAATCGGTTTCCTTAGAAAATAAGCAGCTGCATTTACTACAAGGTATCGATTTAACAGTATATAAAGGTGAAACTGTCGCCATTGTTGGTTCGTCAGGCTCAGGAAAAACAACACTACTATCACTTTTGGCGGGTTTAGATTTACCTTCTCAAGGTGAAGTTTATCTCAAAAACAAGCCTTTACACCAGCTAAATGAAGAAGATCGTAGCCAAGTAAGAGCAGATCATGTTGGTTTTATCTTTCAACAGTTTCTATTAGTGAATAGTTTAACCGCGTTAGAGAATGTAATGTTGCCGGCAGAGCTTGCCAATAATGGCAATGCCAAACAAGAGGCGCAAGCGTTATTAGCGCAAGTGGGCTTGAGTGATCGAGGCAGTCATTTTCCGTCACAATTATCAGGTGGCGAGCAACAGCGTGTTGCCATTGCCCGTGCCTTTATTACCAAACCCGATATTTTATTTGCCGATGAACCGACAGGCAATTTAGATAAAAAAACATCGAACCATATTGCAGATTTGCTGTTTGATTTAAATAAACACTATGACACCACGTTAGTGCTAGTGACACACGACTTATTATTAGCTAAGCGCTGTCAACGTAGTGTGGAAATGAAAGATGGACACCTTGTCGATCAGTCCATCGTGCAAAAGCCGCTCGCTGAACAAAATCAAGAACCTCATCAACCCATCATTAACCCGGCCAACGCATGAGTATTTTAACGGCCAACTGGGCGAAACAGTCATTTAGGTTATTCTTACATGAATTAAAACGTGGCGAATTAACTATTATTATTTTGGCTATTGTTTTAGGGGTTGCCAGTGTTTTTTCATTAGCGGGCTTTTCTGGACAAATTAAACAAGCCTTGATTAATGAAAGTACCAGCTTTATCGCCGCTGATCGTATTTTACAAAGTAGTCGTCCTTTAGTTGAGACAGAAATTGATAGCGAAGTAGACTTAGAAAATGATTCAACGGCTGATTCGAAAGTCGACCACCTTAATCGCATAGCGATAGACGAACAAAGCCAGCAATTAAATATTGTACAAGCAGAGCAAGTGTTAATGTCATCAATGGTGTTTGCAGGTGATAATATGCAATTGGTTGAACTGGTCGCTGTATCTAAGAATTACCCTTTACGTGGTGAGTTGTTGATCAGTGAAAGTGTTAATGACAGTGATGAAAAAATTGCTCATGCACCCGTGCAGGGTACCGTATTTGTTGAAGAAAAGTTTTTATCTTTACTGGGTGCTTCTGTAGGCGATGACATTGAAATAGGCAATGCTCAATTGGTTATTGCTGGGATTGCCAAGCAAATACCCGACGCTTCTTTTAGTGTTTTTACCTCAGGGGTAAAAGTTATCGTTAATATTGCCGACTTAAAAGCAACAAATCTTATTCAGCCTGGTAGTCGTGTTACCTATAAATATTTATTTGCCGGTAATAGTCATGATATTGATGCGCTAGATGATTGGGTTAAACCTAAAATCAATGACGCCCAACGCTGGTATGATATTCAATCTAAACAATCGCCGTTGGCAAATGCCTTAAACAGAGCAGAAAAATACCTATCCTTAGCCAGTTTGCTTGGTATTATTTTAGCTGCTGTCGCGGTTGCTGTTGCCAGTAGACGTTATGGTCAAAAACATCAAAGCAGTGTTGCTGTGTATAAGGCAATGGGGGCATCGTTATCGCATATTAGAAAATTATATGCTTTGCATTGGGCTAGTTTAAGCCTGTTTAGCATAATGGTGGGCTTGGTGTTTGGATACATGCTTGCTCAGCTGGGTCTTTATGTCATCAAAGATTACTTGCCGATACAGGCAATTCAACCAGGAAGCAATAGCTCAACCTTGGTTATTTTTTCATTAAAGCTTGTGCCTTTAGGTTTTTACCCGTTCATTATGGCTGTGCTAACCGGCTTAGTGTGTGCAGTCGCATTCTCCTTAGTACCATTAAAACAGCTAATAGCCACATCGCCGTTAGCGGCATTAAGAGATGAAAAGCTGCGTGATGACAAGCAACCTTTACTTGCCCGCATAGGGCAAGTGTTGCCGCCTATTATCGCACTATTCTTTTTATTACTGCTGTTTAGCCGAAGTTTAGTACTAAGTGTTAGTCTATTGTTAGCGGGTATTTTAGTGTCAGCTTTACTCTTAATTGTTGGCCGAATGTTAATGAGTATTAGCCGTGCTGTTGGCACTAAATCTGGCGCAGCTTGGCATTTAGCCATGGCCAATTTAAAACGCCGGGCTGCGGCTAACAGCGTGCAATTAGTCAGTTTTACCATCGCTATTAAGTTATTGCTGCTGATTGTCGTCATTAAAAGCGCTCTATTATCTGAATGGCAAGCGCAGTTACCCGATAAAGCACCTAATCTTTTTCTCGTCAATATTGCCAATGAACAAGCCAAAGACGTTGAAGACTTTATTGGGCAGAATGACATTGTTGCCAGTGATCTTTATGCGGTAATACGAGGCCGATTAACCGCAATTAATAAAGATGAAGTTGCTAAGCAAGTAAGTAAAGAACAAGTTGATGGCAATGATAATGGTCGTCAAGGAGTAGGGCGTGAGCTTAATTTAACTTGGCGAGCTCAATTGCCTAAAGAAAATATTATTGCTCAAGGTAGTTGGTGGCATGCCGACTCAACGACCCCTGAAGTTTCTATTGAAGAAAGTTTAGCCGAACGTTTACAGATAAAATTAGGTGATATGCTAACGTTTCAACTAGGTAGTGACACTATTCAGGTGCCAGTAACGTCTATTCGCACTGTTAATTGGCAATCAATGCAACCAAATTTTTATATGATCTTTAGTCCACAGGTATTAGCTGATTTCCCAGCAAGTTTTATTGCCTCACTTTATGTACCGCAGGATAAAAAACGCTTAATGCAGCAATTTCTTGCTAATTATCCAACCATAAGTTTGATTGATATTGACGCCCTAATTGAGCAATTACGCAAAGTTATTGAGCAAGTATCAAAAGCGGTCGAGTTTATTCTAGTGTTAGTGGTACTCGCTGGCTGTTTAGTGTTGGTGGCTCAGGTGCAAGCGAGTATGGAAGAGCGAGAAAGAGAAATTGCTATATTGCGTACTATTGGGGCAAAGGGAACTTTGTTAAGAAATAGCGTTTTATTCGAGTTTATTGCTTTAGGTGCGATTGCCGGGTTGATGGCTAGCATGGCTATGGAGCTCACCGTTTATTTACTGCAAACAAACCTGTTTAACATGCAAACAAGCTTTCATTTTGAGTTTTGGTTGTTGGGCATTGTCGCGGGCGCAGGTTTTGTTGGTCTGGTTGGGCTACTGTCATGTTGGCGATTAATTAATTTACCTAGTGTGACTTTAATTCGCCGTACCATGTAGCTATACCGTGTATTAATGATAATTTTTCAGGTATATTAGCCATCATTATTTAAAGTATAAAAACAATAACTTTAACGACAAAGGATTAATTATTTATGGGCGCTTTAGCTAAAAGCACGAGTGTAGTAAAGGTGTTTGTCACTATTGCGGCAATCTTTATTATTTTCGCAGGAGTTAAAACAGCAGCCAATATTTTAGTGCCATTTTTATTATCATTATTTATTGCCATTATTTGTAATCCTCTCGTCGCTAAAGCCAGTGAATATAAAGTGCCTAAAGCGATATCAGTGCTGTTAGTGATTGGCATTTTTGTCACCGTGGCTCTTTCACTTGCGGGTTTGGTGGGGCAATCATTAAACGAATTATCGCAGCTTATTCCGCAATATAGATTGCAGCTTAAAGAACAGTTTGTTTGGCTGACGGCTTTTTTAGCGCGTTATAACGTACAAATATCTTCAGCAATTTTACTAGAATATTTTGATCCTGCCGTCGCTATGGGTATGGCCGCCAATATGCTTAGCGGTTTTGGCTCTGTGATGGCTAATCTATTTTTAATCATACTTACCGTGATTTTCATGTTATTTGAAGCACCCTCTTTTCCCATTAAACTGCATTTTGCGCTTGATGATCCTGAAATGCGCTTGAAACAAATAGAGCGTTTTCTCGCTTCGGTAAACAATTATATAGCCATTAAAACCATGGTCAGTATTGCGACAGGTATTATTGTTGCAACCATGCTTTGGGCGTTTGGCTTAGACTTTTTCTTATTATGGGGCGTATTAGCTTTTTTACTCAATTATATCCCCAATATTGGTTCAATAATTGCCGCTGTCCCCGCGGTTATCTTAGCGGTTTTGCAGTTGGGTTTAGGTGAAGCGGGTGCTATTGGCATGGGCTATATGCTTATTAATATGACTATGGGTAATATTATTGAGCCTAGGTATTTAGGCAAAGGTTTAGGTTTATCAACCTTGGTAGTGTTTTTATCATTGATTTTTTGGGGCTGGTTGCTTGGTACAGTAGGCATGTTGCTAAGTGTACCATTGACCATGATAGTAAAAATTGCCTTTGAAAACTCCCCAGAAGGGCGTTGGTTAGCCATTTTACTCAGTGATGAGGCTTCAGTTGAGCAAGAGGCAGAGCAAGCTCAATCAGTTAAGTCATAATTGTTTTGTAGTTATTTTGTAATGTAGCCTATAAAAAATGTAGATGTTGTTCAAAACACTACTATCCTAAATTAATCTTTGTCCAAACAAGCTTGTTCTTGTTTAAATAGATATTAATTAACTTGGCTCAATTCTTTTATGCGTAATTGACTAAGTTGAATATAACACTTTTTATAGGCGACATTGGCGCCTTTTTCCGGCGAGACCATCAAGTATCGCCATCGACAATCATTATCTCTAAAAGTAATAAAATTACTTTGCGAGCGTTTAAACATCTTTAGTGCCGAGTAACGTCCGGTAATCAACGCTTTTTCTTCAAGATTGAAAACATGATTGTTTACCCACGTTTGTAATTCTCGGTCAATGGCCTTTGTTACACCATCTAAACAACTAGACGCTTCATTCATGGTTAAATCAGCTTGTTGACACTCGACTAGTGTTTTTGCAGCATAAGCTGGGGAAGTTAATAAAAATTGAGCCGTTACCATCAGTACGAGTGTGGTTATTTTTTTTATCATATATTAATTAGATACTTATATAGCTTTTGTCACAAACACAAAATCAGCAGTTACAAAAGCTTAGTTGAAAATTATAGTTATTTAAAAAAGTTTAAAAAAGTTAAGCGGGTAATACTTTTTTATAAGGCTTAACCGTTACTTTTTTGTAAACACCAGCGTCAATGTAAGGGTCAACATCAGCCCATGCTTGTGCTTGTGCTAACGAGTCAAACTCGGCAATAATTAACGAGCCAGTAAAGCCAGCCTCACCGGGATCATTACTATCAATAGCAGGGCATGGGCCAGCAACCAATAATCGTCCTTGTGATTGTAATTCACTTAAACGTGCTAAGTGCTGCTCTCTAACCGATAAACGTTTTGCTAAGCTATTTTCATTGTCTTCGCTGTAAATAAGGTAAAACATATTTTCTTCTTTCCTGTTAATTTAAGTAAAGCTTTTGCTTAAAACTATTTTTTATCGTTAGGTGATTCACTCATGACACTTGAGCTAATTTCTATGCTGTCTTCAAGCGCATCAGCCACTTCTTCATTATCTTGCGGTAGGTATTTATAAAGAGAAAAAATAGAACCAACAGCAAAAACTAAGGTAAGGCCCGTTAAACCAAAAACTTTAAAGTTTACCCAAGTATCTAATTCAAAATTGAAAGCTACATATAAGTTTAGCGCACCACATAAAGCAAAAAATATTGCCCATGCAAGGTTTAATTTAGTCCAAATAGGCTCTGGTAGGGTTAAAGACTCAGATAAAAACTGTTTAATGATATTTTTATTAAAAACGTAATGACTAACAAGCAAGGCAATAGCAAAAAATTCATTAATAATGGTGACTTTCCATTTGATAAAAGCGTCATCATGGAAAAAAATAGTCAAACCACCAAAAACAGCGATTAAACCAAAAAATATCCAATTTCGAGTAGGTACTTTTTCTTTTTTAATTAAGTAATACAATATTTGCAGGGCAGATGTGACGATTAACGACCCTGTGGCCCAATATAAATCAGCAAATTTATAAAATAATAAGAAGATGATTAAGGGAATATATTCCAAAACAGCGTGCATGTTTTACCTTTTAAATAATGACTGTAACTAGCTTGGCTCAATTTTAACTAAACTCACTCTATTTTAATAGCTCAAGGCTAACATTTTCCAAGATTATATTAACTTGCTCTTTCAATGATCTCTATCAACTAAGCTGTCGTTCTCGTGTGTACTTTCATCAAAGGCAAGTTACTTTAGCGTTAAGTTAATGATGCTATGTATGGTTTTTCATCAGTAAAGCGCCATAACGTGGTTTTACTGTGCTCAAAAATTTTAATGAGCTGTATAGCGATCCATGTTCGCGGTAGAGTCCAAGCTATTCGTCCTGGTTTTTATACCCGTATGGGGGACGCGATAATACAAGCAACAGCGTTAATCGCTGCTTTTTAACTCCAACTTATTAAAAACAAATAAAATTTTTATAAATTCTTGCGCTTTGTTATTTCTGTGCTAGCTCTAATACATGTCATTATTTTTACTTTTTATTTTCTATAACATTATTATATTCATTCTATATCAACAGGTTAGGGTGCTAATGTTTTTTTTTAATTAGTTTCTTGATTTAGTGAAAATCTGACATATAGTTAAAAACCAAGTGATAAAAATCTTAAAAGTCAGTGTTTTGAGGTTTATCAGTGTGTTGAGGTTTAGTTAATGGCGTCAATGTCATTTTTAAAGAACTCTAGCGAATAGGATGGTTGAATGCTTAAGCTCCCCAGTGAACTTACCATTGCTCAGGTTGAAGAGTATCGTGTAGAAGTACAAGCCATAATTGATGAAAATGAAGTGATTACTATAGATGATAGTAAATTGGCTCGCATCGATACCATTGGCGTGCAGTTTATTTTAGCAGTAGTCACCTATATTTTAGCCCAAGGTAAAACACTGCAATATCAATCAACATCGACAGTGCTCCAAGAGAGTATTAAGCAATTAGGTATCAACGATGCGATTTTAATGCAACACCTACCTAACTGATATAAAAACACAAATTAAAATTTCAGCAGAACTACTAAGTTAAATATAGGAGCAAACCATGGCAAAAGTGCTGGTCGTTGATGATTCCAACTCGATAAGAGATATGGTCAGTTTTACCTTGAAAAGTGCTGGTTACCAAACAGTTGAAGCGAAAGATGGTCGGGAAGGGCTAAATAAAGCGCAAGGTGAAGGTTTTGATCTGGTTATTTCGGATGTCAATATGCCTAATATGGACGGTATAACCCTATGTGCAGAGTTAAGAAAACTCGCTAACTTTAAATTTACCCCTATATTGATGTTAACAACAGAGAGTTCAACAGACATGAAGATGCGAGGAAAGTCGGCAGGTGCAACAGGGTGGTTAGTGAAACCTTTTAATCCCGAAAAGTTGCTAGCAACAATCAAAAGAGTCGTTCGCTAAGCCGTTAGTTATACAATTTTGTAAGGGAATCTCATGAGTGTTGATTTATCACAGTTTATCCCAAGCTTTTTAGAAGAAAGCTTTGAAGGTCTTGAATTAATGGAGTCAAGCCTGCTCAATTTGCAACCAGGTGATCATGAATCTATCCATTCTATATTTAGAGCCGCCCACTCCATCAAAGGCGGTGCTGGGACCTTTGGTTTTGACTCAGTGACAGAATTTACTCATTTAGTTGAAACCTTACTAGATGAGATGCGTGATGGTCGCCGTGATGTTGATCCTAAAGATGTTGAGATTTTATTGGCCGCTGTAGATTGTATGCGATTGTTAATAGAGGCAGCTCGTGATGAAGAAGATTACGATCAAGATAAAGTAGCACAAACCACCAAGCAACTAGAGCAGACTTTAGCTGTAAACAGCGATGATAATTCAACAATACCAGCCGCTAGTGAAAATGCTGAGCAGACGCCAGCAATGGCTAAATACAATATTCATTTTGTACCAGAGCATAACTTAGCTAAAACAGGTAACGACCCACTCTTTTTGTTTAGTGCCTTAGCTGAACTCGGTGAATTGACCATTAAAGCAGTAACGAGTGAGTTACCCGCACTTACCGATATTGATCCGCAAGAGTTATACCTTAGTTGGAATTTAATTTTAACCACAGAGGCAACGATAGAAGAAATACAGGAAATTTTTGAGTGGGTTGAAGATGAATGCGAATTAAAAATCACTCAAATTGACAATGATAAAGTCACTAACGACAGTGATAAAACTACTCACAAGGATGTTTCTAACGAAGAACTTAAACAAACAGATATTCCTACTATCGCAACCACGTCTCAGTCGAGTGATAACAATGCTGAGCAAGCCAATGTTACTTCAGGAGGAGTCTCAAAAGAGCAAGCAGCTAAGCCTAAAACAAAAGCGAAAGCTGAAGTAGGCTCTATACGTGTAGGCGTTGATAAAGTAGACAATTTAATTAACTTAGTCGGCGAGCTTGTTATAACTCAATCAATGTTGTCCGAGTTGGGTAACGACTTTCAAATGGATAAAATAGAGCGTTTAACCAATGGTTTAGAGCAGTTACTGCAAAATACCAAAGAACTACAAGAAAGTGTTATGCGTATTCGCATGCTCCCTATTAGTTTTGCCTTTAACCGCTTTCCGCGCTTAGTTCACGATTTAGCCATTAAAACGGGTAAAGCAATGGAGTTGGTGATCAAGGGAGAACAAACAGAGCTTGATAAAACGGTTATGGAGCAAATTGGCGACCCCTTGGTACATTTAGTGCGTAATGCTGTTGACCACGGTATAGAGTCAGCAGAAGTTCGTCTTGCTAATGGCAAACCAGAAAAAGGCACCATTTCACTTGATGCCTATCATCAAGGTGGCAACATTGTTATCGAAATATCTGATGATGGCGGTGGTATTGATCGACAAAAAGTTTTTGCTAAAGCGGTAGAAAAAGGCATTGTCGAACCAAACGCTACTCTTACTGACAGTCAGGTATTTGACCTCCTTTTTGAACCTGGATTTTCTACGGCGGATCAGGTCACTGATATTTCAGGTCGTGGCGTTGGTATGGATGTAGTGAAACGTAACATTCAATCCTTAGGTGGTCGAATTCAAGTTGAATCTACCGCAGGTAAAGGCAGTTGTTTTAAAGTAAATTTACCCTTAACTCTCGCTATTCTTGACGGGCAATTAGTTAAGGTGGGTAGTGAAACTTATATCATCCCTTTAATCTCTATTGTTGAATCTTTGCAAGTTGACAATGAACTTGTTAATCGCGTATCAGGTGACATGGCCTTGTATCGTCTTCGAGATGAAAATGTACCTATTTTACCCATTTATCAAATGTTTGGCTTAAAAACTGAGTACACCAGTATCAATAACGCGTTACTTGTTGTTGTAGAAGCTGATGGTCAAAAAGTGGGCTTGATGGTTGACAATTTATTAGCGCAGCAACAAGTGGTGATAAAAAGTTTAAAAGAAAATTATCAGCAAGTTATCGGTATTTCAGGCGCGACAATTCTTGGTGATGGTTCGGTTGCCATGATATTAGACATTCCAGGTATGATTCAAATGGCTTTGACTCACGCCCAAAATAAACGTCATAACACTCCTCACAATAAAACGAGTCTAGAAAATACAGTTATAGGAGAGTATAGCTAATGGATATTCAAGATCTCGCCACTGATATTCCCTCTCAGGGAGAGCATGCTGTTGAAGGCATTGAGTTTATTACTAGTGGTGAGCAGTATTTAACTTTTTTACTCGCTAGTGAGCAATACGCAGTTGATATTTTGTGCGTTGAAGAAATAAGAAGTTGGGAACGACCCACTAAAATACCAAATTCTCCTAGCTATATTAAAGGTGTCATCAACATGCGTGGCATTATTGTTCCTATCGTTGATTTGCGAGTTAAATTCAATATAGGTGAAGCGAGTTACCATGAAACAACCGTGGTAATTGTTTTAACTTATCAAGCTGAAGAAACTTCCCGCACTATTGGTTTTGTTGTTGATGCTGTTTCGGATGTACTTAATGTCGAGGCAACTGAAATAAAAAACTCTCCATCATTTGGTGGCAGTGTACAACCTCAATATGTAGAAGGCTTAATTAATGTTGGTAAAAGCGTAGTGACATTACTGAATGTTGAAAATCTGCAGCAGGTTGAACAACACGCTTTGAATCATTAATCCAGTGTTAATGATGAGCTATTAGCAATTAAAACGGAGTTAAGGTGAGTGACATGAGTGACATAGAGCAAGAATATCTTACTTTTATATTACAAGGAGAAGAATACGGTGTTGATATTCTTTGTGTGCAAGAAATTCGAGTATGGAGTTCAGTAACCGAGTTACCTAATAAACCATCTTATATAAAGGGTGTCATTAATTTACGCGGTGTGATCATACCTATTATTGACTTACGTCAGCGTTTTTCCAAAGAGCCGCTCGATTATAACGAACAAACAGTCACTATTATTTTAAAACACCAAACTCAAGAGCGCACTATGGTGGTAGGTATAGTGGTTGATGCAGTATCAGAAGTGTATAAATTTAGTGATAAAGCAATCAGTAAAGCACCTGCTTTTGGCAGCAATATCGATAGCTGTTTTTTAAAAGGTTTAGCAAGTGTTGAAGAAAAATTAGTTATTTTATTAGATAGTGCCGCTTTACTTAGTGAAGACGAACTCTACTGTATTTAAATACTTTAAGGCAAAGGAATAGCAATGACCCCCAAACAAATCAGTTTAGTTCAAATAAGTTGGCAAAAAGTACTGCCGATAGCCCCACAAGCCGCAGAAATTTTTTATGACACTCTATTTGAAATGGATCCGTCATTAAAACCGTTATTTCCAAGTGATATGGCTGAGCAAGGCAAAAAGCTTATGGCAATGCTAGATACCGCAGTAAAGCTATTGGATCAACCTGACAAACTTATCCCCGCGGTACAAAAACTTGGGGTAAAGCATGTTGGTTACGATGTAAAAGCCGAGCACTACGATACGGTTGGTGCGGCACTAATAAAAACCTTATCAGCAGGTTTAGGTAAAGACTTCACTGCACCTGTAAAAAGGGCTTGGACAACAGTATATAACACGCTAGCTACTACTATGATTGATGCAGCAAATATGATTGATGCAGCAAACAACGTTGACAAAGGAACTAACATGGATATGAAAACTAAGCAAAATGCTCAAAATGATGAATTATCAGTGCAATTTCAAGGTGCATTAGCACAATCAGCTACAGCCTTTATTATGATAGATAGAGATTTTGAAATAACTTATGCAAATGAAGCTACAATGGTTTTGTTAAAAAAACATGAAGTAACCTTTGCCCAAAACTGGCCCGGATTTAAAGCTGATGCCGATACGATTATAGGCACTAATATTGATAGCTTTCATAAAAATCCTGCGCATCAAAGAAAGTTACTTGATGATCCAAGTAACTTGCCTTATCAAACCGACATCAATATTAAGCATTTAACCTTTCAATTGAATGTCAGTGCTATTTCTGACTCAAATGGAGAGTACATTGGTAATGCATTAGAGTGGCAAGATGTTAGTGCGGCAAGGTTACAGGCAAACAAAGCCGCACAACTGCAAGGGGCAATAGATCAGTCTGGTACCGCTAATATTATGATTGATAGAGATTTTGTCATCACTTATGCCAATGATGCCACGCTTGCCTTGTTGAAAGAGCATGAAGTAACGTTTGCCCAAAATTGGCCGGGATTTAAAGCCGATCCTGAAGTTATTATTGGTACTAATATCGATAGTTTTCATAAAGACCCTGCTCACCAGCGCAAGCTTTTAGACGACCCCAGTAATTTACCTTACCAAACTGACATTCAAATTAAACATTTAACCTTTCAATTAAATGTCACGGCAATCACGGACTCACAAGGGAAGTACATAGGTAATTCACTTGAGTGGCAAGATGTGACTGCGGCAAGGTTACAGGCAAACAAAGCCGCACAACTGCAAGGGGCAATAGATCAATCAGCTACGGCTAATATTATGATTGATAGAGATTTTGTCATCACTTATGCCAATGATGCCACGCTTGCCTTGTTGAAAGAGCATGAAGCAACCTTTGCCCAAAATTGGCCGGGCTTTAAAGCCGATCCCGAGGTTATTATTGGCACTAATATTGATAGTTTTCATAAAAATCCCGCTCATCAACGCCAGCTTTTAGACGACCCCAGTAATTTGCCTTACCAAACCGACATTCAAGTGAAACATTTAACGTTTGAATTAAATGTCACGGCAATCATGGACTCAAAGGGGGAGTACATAGGCAATTCACTTGAGTGGCAAGATGTTACTGCGGCAAGGTTACAGGAAAACAAAGCCGCACAACTGCAAGGGGCAATAGATCAATCAGCTACGGCTAATATTATGATTGATAGAGATTTTGTCATCACTTATGCCAACGATGCCACGCTTGCCTTGTTGAAAGAGCATGAAGCAACCTTTGCCCAAAATTGGCCGGGCTTTAAAGCCGATCCCGAAATTATTATTGGCACCAATATTGATAGTTTTCATAAAAATCCCGCTCATCAACGCCAGCTTCTAAACGACCCCAGCAATTTACCTTACCAAACCGACATTCAAATTAAACACTTAACCTTTCAATTAAATGTCACGGCAATTATGGACTCAACAGGTGAGTACATAGGTAATTCACTTGAGTGGCAAAATGTTACCGCAGCAAGAGAAAAGTCCATAGAAGTAGGGCGTTTAAGCTCAGCCGTTAATGGCATGACCACTAACTTAATGATGGCAGACAAAGACGGTAATATTGTTTATGCAAACCCATCGGTTAAAACCATGTTGCGTCGCAGAGAAGTGCAATTACAAACAGTATTGCCCTCATTTAGAGTTGATACCATGGTAGGAACCAATTTTGATACCTTTCATAAGAACCCTGCCCATCAGCAAAACTTATTAGGTAATCCTGCTAACATGCCCTACGACACTGAAATTTCTGTGGCGGGGCTAACTTTTCAATTGATCGCTATCGCCTTAATGGATGAAGAAGGAAATCATGTCGGTACTGCCGTGCAATGGCTGGATTTAACTGAAGAAAAAGATGCACAAAGCCAAATTGAAAATTTAATTGGTGATGCAACGTCAGGCACCTTAGATAGCCGAATAGACACCGAAGAATATCAAGGTTTTATGAAAGCTCTTGGTGAAAATATTAATGGTTTAATGGACGCCATTGTCGCCCCAATCACTGATGCTATTAATGTAGCGCAAGCACTTGCTGAAGGTGATTTAACCCAAAATATGCGCAATGATTACGGTGGTGAATTTTTAGCGCTTGCTAATGCCATGAATGGCTCTATGGATAACTTGAGTAATATGGTTGATGAAATTCGTGGAGCCTCTACCAATGTATTTGATTCAGCAAGAGAAATTGCTCAAGGAAATAGCGAATTAAGTCATCGCACTGAATCTCAAGCTTCTAGCCTTGAAGAAACAGCATCGGCTATGGAAGAGCTAACAAGCACAGTACAACAAAATGCTGAAAACTCCACGGAAGCCAGTAAATTGTCTAACACCGTGATGGAAAAAGCGACAAATGGTGGTTCAGTAGTGCGCAATGCAATTACCGCGATGAGTGATATTAATAAATCCAGTAAAAAAATTGCCGATATCATCAGTGTTATTGATGAAATAGCATTCCAAACTAATTTACTGGCGCTAAATGCCGCAGTTGAAGCAGCAAGGGCGGGTGAACAAGGTCGTGGATTTGCGGTAGTAGCGGCAGAGGTTCGTAACTTAGCCCAACGTTCGGCAGGTGCAGCAAAAGAAATTAAAGGCCTAATCAATGACAGTGTCGAAGCTGTTGGTCAAGGGACTAAACTGGTTGATGAAACAGGGCAAACATTCAGTGAGCTTGTTACCTCCATTGAAGAAGTCAGTAACATGATCAGTGATATTGATAGTGCAGGTAAAGAACAGTCGGCAGGTATTGGTGAGGTAAGTGCAGCCGTTAGTCAAATGGATGAAATGACACAACAAAATGCCGCTTTAGTTGAAGAGGCTGCGGCATCAAGTAAATCGATGGAAGAGCAATCGCAAGCACTATTAGAGCAAGTGGCATTTTTCAATAATGGCGATAATAGCGAGAAGCCAGCGGCGCCAGCCCCGAGGAAAAAACCTGTGCAAGCAGTAGCACCTAGAAGAGCTATGAAAAAGGCGAAAAATACACGCATACAAACGACAAGTGACCAAGAATGGGAGGAGTTTTAACAACCAATGAAGCCAAACAGTCAAAATGGTCGAGATAAAGCTGTACGTCTATCTGATGATGATTTTGCTTTTATATGTGATTTTGTTTATCAGTCTACAGGGATTGTTCTTAATGATAATAAGCGAGAAATGGTTTATAGACGACTTACTCGTATTGTTAGAGAGCGAAAATTAAACTCATTCAGTGACTACTGTCAGTTATTGAAACAACAGGGAGCTCAAGAAAAAGACTATTTTATTAATGCGATAACGACAAATTTAACCAGTTTTTTTCGTGAGCAACACCATTTTGATTATTTGGTTAATGAAGAGTTACCAAGGTTAATGGCTGAAAAAACAGTACAAGCCAATGGTAAAAAGCGTTTAAGAATATGGTCTAGTGCCAGCTCTACAGGCGAAGAACCTTATAGCATTGCCATATCAGTATTGGAAGCAATGCAAGAACAATTATCAAGCTGGGACGCTAAAATTTTAGCAACCGACATTGACTCTAACGTACTCGCAGCAGGTAAAGCCGGTATATATGAGGATCGTCGTATCGAAAGTTTAAGTGAAAAATTTAAACAGCGCTATTTCCATCGAGGTGTTGGTAAAAATTCAAGTAACGTGAGAGTGGACAAAAAGCTCAGTGATTTAATTACTTTTAAGCAGTTAAACTTGTTGCATGAGTGGCCAATGAAAGGAGAATTTGATGTGATTTTTTGTCGCAATGTCATCATTTATTTTGATAAGCCTACCCAACAAGAGTTATTCACGCGTTATTATGATTTGTTAAAACCTGGCGGGTTATTGATGTTGGGACACAGCGAAAATTTAGGTGAGTTTCAGCAACATTTCAACACGATAGGTCGAACTATGTTTAGAAAAAGCAAGTAATAAACCTAAAGCAGAGTTGATGAAAACTAAGCATAAATAGGAAGTCTAGTGCATAGGAATAAACATTTACAAGTGGATCATTGTTTGCGGTATTGCTTGCCTGAGTTTACTCATGTAAATCACTATTGGGATAAACAAAGAGAAAAAGTGGTTGCTAAAATATTGCCCGGTGAACTTTATATGACCGCAGAAAAGGTAGTTATAGCAACAACCTTAGGGTCGTGCATTGCGGCTTGCATTTGGGATGAACAAGCTAAAATTGGTGGCATGAACCACTTTATGTTGCCGTTAACTACCAAAGAAGTTCATGAAGTTAACTGGGGGAAAAGAGAGCAAATGAGTGATGCCACTCGTTATGGTAATTTTGCTATGGAGCACCTTATTAATACTATTTTACGATGCGGGGGCAGAAGAGCCAATTTACGAGCCAAGCTTTTTGGTGGTGGAAAAATGATAAATCAGATGTCAGATGTCGGTCAGAAAAATGCTGACTTTGCTGTTGATTATTTAGAGCAAGAAAATATTATTATTGATAGAAGTGACTTAGGTGATATATATCCAAGAAAAGTGATTTTTGAACCCTTTAGTGGTCGTGCTTTTGTTAAGCATCTCAATAATTTACACAACGATACTATAGTTCGCCGTGAGACTGATTACCGCAGTAAAATTGATAAAAAAGATGTTGAAGGTGATATTGAATTATTTTAATACTTGGTTTAAGGAACATTAAACCACGAAGGGGTGTAATTAATATGAGTTTAATTAAAGTGCTGATCGTTGATGACTCTTCAGTGATTCGAAATATCATTAGAGATGCGTTAAGTATGGCTGATAATATTGAGGTTGTTGGTGAGGCTGAAGATCCTATTGTAGCGCGAGATATGATAAAACAACTAAACCCTGATATTTTAACGCTGGATGTAGAAATGCCTAAAATGGATGGCATTACTTTTTTGTCTAATTTAATGCGTTTACGCCCTATGCCAGTCATCATGCTTTCTACTCTGACACAAAAAGGGGCAGAAACAACCTTACAAGCACTTGAGTTAGGAGCGATTGATTTTATCGCTAAACCTAGTGTGCAGGAACTTATTGCCAAAAAAGATAGCTTTAAAGAAGTGCTTATCGAAAAAATATTACAAGCGGTTAAAGTTGATCAAAAAAATTATCAACTTAGCCATGCACTCAGCAAAAATAATAGTGAACGTAGTTCAAGTATACTCCCTTTTAATGGTGTAAAACGCCGTAACCACATCATTGCTATTGGTGCTTCAACAGGGGGTACTGAAGCGATTAAAAGATTATTAGAAAATTTACCTGCAAACTCTCCCCCTATCGTTATTACCCAGCACATACCAAAAAACTTTAGTTTTAGCTTTGCTAAGCGCCTGAATGATATGTGTCAGTTGCAAGTACATGAAGCAAGTCACGGGCAAAAAGTAAAAACGGGTCATGTATACATAGCGCCTGGAGATTTACACATGGAAATAACTCATAAAAATGGCGCTATGTTCTGCACCTTGCTTGATACAGAAGAAGTCAATCGCCATAAACCTGCTGTTGATGTGTTATTTGACTCATTATTGGATAACGCAAGTAATGTGCAAGCTGTACTATTAACTGGTATGGGACAAGATGGCGCACAAGGAATGCTTAGGTTAAAACAACAAGGCGCTAGAACTATCATTCAAGATAAAGCCAGTAGTCTTATTTGGGGGATGCCCGGTAAAGCACACGCACTTGACGCTCACACACTTGAGTTACCACTCATAAAAATAGGTAAAGCTATGCTTGAATATGCAGCTTTAGACAGAGATGGTATGAAAGAGGCTGCTTATGCTTATCAATAAAAAATTATTGTTAGTTGGGGCTAGTTTCTCGATTTTATTATTGTTGAATCATACCTTGTGGCAAAATAATTTTTTATTTTATTCACTACAGAGTACTCTGCTATTTTTCTTTCTTTACATGATTTATCAAGTGCAAAAATCATCTTTATCACAACCTCTTGATACTGAAAAATCAAAGCAATCTTCTAATGAACAGATGCTTGACGTTGATCATGCACTTTTTCATGACGTCGTTTTTGAATTACAGCAGTTTCTTCACCAAGAAATAGACATTATTGAAAATGAAATTAAACGAACAAAAAACTTAGTTGAGGAAGCTGTCGGCGGTATTTCGGACAGTTTCAAATATTTGCAAGGCTTAAGCGGTGAACAACAAGAGATGATTAAAAACTTAATCAAAAACTCCACTAGTTTTTCTGTTGATGACAGTACCGAGTCTAGTTTAGAAGATTTTGTCACGCAATCAAATCAAACCTTAGATGATTTTGTTAGCGTTATTATCAATACTAGTAAACAAAGTCTTGAAACCATGAGCTACACTGATGAAATGATCGCGCAATTTGACAGCATTTTTAAGTTACTTTCGCAAGTGGAAGGGCTCGCTAGCCAAACCAATTTATTAGCCTTGAATGCTGCTATTGAAGCGGCTAGAGCAGGTGAAGCTGGCAGGGGCTTTGCTGTTGTTGCTAATGAAGTTCGCTCATTATCTGTTGGTTCTACTGATTTAAATGAAGATATTCGCAAAGAGATAAGTAAGGCACAAGCAATAATTGCCAAACTGCGTAACTCAGTTGAACAAATGGCTTCTGCTGATATGACTTCAACCCTAGAAGCAAAAGATAAAATGTCGGTGATGATGGTTCATGTTGAAAAGGTTAACAAACATACTTTTGATAGCGTTGATGAGTTGGCTGTGATCGCGCCAAAGATAAAGGATGCCGTTGCCACTGGAGTGCGCTCATTACAATTTGAAGATTTAACAAGGCAGTCATTACATTCATTACAAATGAATGTACAAAGTATTCATGCCATAAGTGACGTTTTATCAGGTTTTGAAGCAAATCAGCAAAGCTCTACTCATCAGCAGTTAGCTTTATTAAAGGATAAATGCCAAAAAATTTATCAGCAAACTAAGTTGACTGAAAGTGAACGAAGCGTAAAACAAATATCAATGGATGAAGGTGAAGTAGAGCTTTTCTAGCTTGATAATAGATATAAAAATGATTTACTAAGGAGATTAACATGGCAGTTAGTACCAATTTTTCAGAAGAAAATAAGCAAATGATTATTATGATTGAGGATAGGTTTGACTTTTCATTACATCAACAGTTTCGTGATTCATATAGTCAATGTGTTGATAAAAATTTAAATTATATTCTTGACTTAAGTAGAACAAAATATATGGATAGCTCCGCTTTGGGGATGATTTTATTATTAAAAGACTTTGCTGAAATGAATGCAAGTAAGCTGGTGATCAGAAAGCCCAATGAAACGGTTAATAAAATATTAGAAATAGCTCAGTTTCATCGTTTAATGACTATAGAACATTAACATTAACATTTTGATTTGTTGAGCTGATATGGATGCATTTAAAAATAAAAAATTAGCACTTGTTGTTGATGATTCAATGACCCAATGCCTGTTGCTTTCTGTTCTGCTTAAAGAAGAAGGTTATCAGGTTGAAGTGGCAAATGATGGTGCAAAAGGTGTTGAAAAGTATATCGAACACCAGCCTGATTTAGTGCTTATGGACATTAATATGCCAATTATGAATGGCTATGAAGCAGCAAGGCGCATTAAAAAACTTTCTGGGGATAATTTAGCACCGCTTATTTTTATCACCAGCATGGATACCGATCAATCTTTTATTGAAAGTGTTGATGCTGGCGGGGATGGTATTCTAGTGAGACCATTTTCGCCGCAAGTTTTTAAGGCTAAAATAAAATCAATACAGCGGATTAGTGACTTATACCAGCAGGTGAAAAACTTGCAACAAGAGCAACATAAAGATGCCGAGTTGGCTGAAAAGATGATGTCAGAGGTGATTGAATCACGAAATTTTGCCCTTGATAAAATTGGTATTATTAAACAAGCTGCCACCATGTTTAGTGGTGATATTCAATTAACTTCTTTATGCCCCAATGGCGATATACACATTCTGTTAGGCGATTTTACCGGTCACGGCTTACGTGCTTCTATTGGTGCTATTCCCGTCAGTGAAACCTTCAGAGCCATGACCAAAAAAGGTTTTGCTTTAATTGACATTATTGCGCAAGTAAACAGACAACTTAATGATTTATTACCGAATGACTTGTTTTTTGCTGCTTGTTTTGCTTGCATTTCATCCCATCAAAAGTCTGCCTATATTTTTAATGCTGGTTTACCCGATGGTTATATATTTGATGAAAATTCCGCTATTAAACAGCAGTTTCCATCAGTTCACCCACCTTTAGGAATCTTACCTAAGTTATTAGCTGACTCTCCTCTTGTTGTGGTGTCTATTGAAGATAATGATCATTTAGTTTTGATATCAGACGGTATTATTGAAGCGAGAAATGAACAAGGACAAGAGTTTGGCGTCTCTCAATTTGAACAGGCAGCTAAAGTAGGCATGATTACTCATAACATTACTGCTCACGTATTAAAAGAGTTACAAAACTTTTGCCAGAATATGCCACAAGAAGATGATATATCTTTAATTGATGCCCCATGCTCTGGTTGGCAAAAAACGTTAACGCCTAATCAAATTATTATTCCCGATAGTTATAGTTTTGAGGATAACCTTTACGCTGACACGCCTAGTTGGTCTTGGCACTTACACCTTACGGATAAATTATTAGCAACCGTCAATCCCATTCCTTTAGTGATGAACCAAATCAATGATATTGAAGGGGCGGGTGAGCATTGGCAAAGCCTATATACAGTGTTAACAGAATTGTTTTTAAATGCGCTTGACCATGGCGTGCTCGGATTGAGCTCGGCATTAAAAGATTCCCCTGAGGGCTTTAGTCAGTATTTTAATGAAAGATCAAAACGGCTTGACCACTTAGAGCAAGGATTTGTGCATTTAGAGTTGAATTATTTCCCTTTTGCTTATGGCGGCAAAATGGTGATAAATGTTAAAGACAGTGGTGAAGGTTTTGATGTTTTAAAAGTGTTAAAAAACAACAGGGGTGCTCAGCACGAAAGTATGCGCCTTAGTGGCCGAGGCATTGAATTGATAAACCAGCTATGCGATACCTTAGATTATCAAGAAAACGGTACTTTTGTGATGGCAAGTTATGTGTGGCATAACGATAAAGCAAGCAACTTTCATTACTAGAGCTATAGTTAATTCATATAGTTAGTTCGTTTACATGGAAAAACAAGGAATAAGGTAATGAATTCAGTAGAAAATAAGCACAACCTTTTGATCATTGATGATGATATAGAGTATTTGAAAATATTGGCTGAAAGCCTTGAAGATGACTTTGAGGTTAGATGTGCTAGTAATCTTCAAATAGCCAATGACCTCTTAAAAGAGAACATTAACTTTGATATTGCTTTAGTGGATGAAAATATTGGCTTAGAAAAAGGCTCTAATTGGATTAAAGCTCAACAAAATGCTGATAACTCGCCAACTTCTTTTGTACTTTACTCTGGCATGGCAACAGAAGAGGCTATCTTAAAAGGCTTAGAATGTGGCGTAGATGATTTTCTAGCCAAACCTATCTCACTATTAACACTAAATAATAAATTGCAGCACCTGATTGGCTATCAAGAAAAAATCTCTGAATTTGAAAATGAAATAAAATCGAAAGAAAATGTCATTAATATTTCAATGGCGCAAGCGTCAAAATATGGTAGTTGTATGCAGCTCACCTCTAAACTTAACCACTGCAATACTTATGATCATATTAGAAATGAAGTTTTTTCTTATTTCTATGCGATGGGCTTACATGGCTGCATTGCTTTTTATCCATTAAATGAACAGCCAATTTATTATAGCGCCCAAAAAGGTTTATGCTCACCGGTTGAAATTGAAGTGATGGAGTTGTTAAAAATCAAGCCTCGTTTATATCAGTTTGGCTCTAGAACTATTTTTAATCACTCTCAGGTTTCTATTTTCATTTTAAACCTTGAGCAAGGCACTATCGATACAGATATTTACATTGATGCACTGGCTTCTGTTATTGAGTGTGTTGGCGCTAGAATGGCTTTTATTACCTATAAAAATTCTTTAGTGAGTGTTCAGGACAAAATTAAGCAAGCAGTCAATTCGACCAAAAAAATGGTGGAAATTTCTAAGCATCACCAGCAAGAAGTGATGAACGAAATAGTGCAAAAAATAGGGTTAAGTTTTCATGTACTAGATTTGAATGTGGAACAAGAAGATTACTTAACGAATTTAGTACATGAGACCTTAAAAAAACATTCACAAGACGATATTAACTTTTTAGAGGTGATTAAATTACTCGATAATGCCTTAGCTAGTGTCGATCAACTGCAAAGCATGAGTTTAGAACAAGAGCAAGTGACACCTAGCTTAGATGATGAGGATGAATTATTTTGAAACCACGTTCATATAATCTAACTCATACGCACAAAGTACTTGAGGGGTTAGATGAAGCCTATTGGGAATGGGATTTAGAGCAAGATACGGTTTTTTATTCAGCTCAATTAATGCAACTGCTTGGTTATGAAAATAAGGCTCACAAAGACTCAAGAATATTTTGGACTAAACATTTTGACGAAAGTAATTTAACCCAAATGTACCAACAAATTGTGCAACACTTGAAGGGGGAAATAGATAAAGTTGATATGTCATATCCCTTAACCACTAACATGGGAAAAAGTGTTTGGATTAACGCGGTATGCAAAATTATTGAATATGATGGTGCACGAGCAACCATGATGTTTGGCACAGTGAAAAACATCACCGATAACAAAGACATGTTTGCACAGTTTAAAAGGCAAAAAAATTGGTTAGCGTTAGTAGGAAAAGTTAATAATACTGGCCATTGGCGCTTTGATTTTAAAAAACAAGTATTATCATGGTCGAGTGAGTTGTACAAAATGTATGGTGAGCATGAGCAAAACTTTACTCCTACTCTTGAAAATGTTGGTCACCTCTTTACGGTAAAAGATCGGCCATTATTTAGAACTAAAATTCAGCGTGCTATAGAATTTGCCGAGCCATTTTATTTGAAAGCGACAGTTAACTTATCTAGAGCTAAAAAAATTAAGGTTGAAGTTATAGCTGAAATAGAACGTGATTCAGCAAATAACGTTCAAGCTGTTTTTGGTGTTATTAAAGATATAACTCGTCAGGAGGATGTTTTTGAAAAATTAAAACTGTTAGCTATGGTTAATCTCACCATTAAAGTACCGATTTTTTTTATTGACGATAATGATAATGTTGTTTATCAAGATATTTCTCCTCATTATGATAACGCCAGTGCTGTATTGTTCAATTATATAAATTTTAGTATTACTGAATACATGAGTTATAAAAAACAAGCAATGGCACAAGGGCAAATAAAATATTCTAGTGTCAGCTTTGACAAATATAATAGTGTTTTTGATCTATCGGTTACTTATGAGGCTGAAGAAGGTATTTATATTTGGATTGTGGAAAATGTCACTGACAAATTTCGCCAAGAGCAGCAACAAATTATTTCTAACCGATTAGCATTGCTCGGTAACACTTTTGGCAACGTTTCTCACGACATTAATAATGTACTGGGTGTCGCATTAGGCGCGATAGAAATGTTGGAGTTAAAGTTTACTAAAGGTGAACAAGACATTTCAACTTATATTGATAGAGTAAAAAATGCTATTGATAAAGGTAAAAGCGTGACCGAAAGGCTTTTAGCCTTTACCCGCAAGCCAACGATAAAAGTAGTGAGTTTTGACCCTATTCAAGATATTAAAGACAATCAATACTTATTCAAACAATTACTGCTAAGTACTATTAATTTAAGTTTTGAGTTCGAATCGATGCATTGCACAATAAAGTTTCCTCAAGGAGAGTTTATTAATATTTTACTCAATTTAGTTTTGAATGCCCAAGATGCTATTCAAGAAAAGGGGCTAAGTGGCAAGATTATTATTTCAGCAAACTTAGCGCAAACGAACCGCTTAGAGGTTCATGTTAAAGATAGCGGCACAGGTATTGCCGAAGAAAATTTAACAAAGATATTTGATCCTTTTTATAGCTCTAAGTCCGTTAATAAAGGTAATGGTATTGGTTTAGCCAATGTTTATAACACCATGTATAAACATAATGGCCAGATTCAAGTGGAAGGTACAAGTGAGCTAGGCGGAGCACATTTTACCTTGATATTTAAATGCAAAGAACTTGAGCAGCGTTTTAAAGCTGTTGAAACCGTTCAGCCATGCTCAAATATTCGAGGCAAAAAAATTCTGGTTTTAGATGATGAGGTCAGTATTGCTGAATTTGTTTGCTTATTTCTTGAAAGCAAGGGAGCCGACGTGATTATGGCTAATGATAAAGACGAGTTAACTACTGTTCTTAGCAGGGCTTCTGAGTTTGATATTTTTATCACTGATATGATTTTACCTGATTTATCTGGTCGAGAGGCTGTTAATATGGTTCAGAAAGAATTTCCTCAAGTGAAGGTTTATTCCATTAGCGGATATATTGCTATTGAAGATCGTAGTTGGGATTATCCTGTTTTAAGAAAACCTTTTAATTCAAAAGAGTTAGCTGATTTTTTAGCACATTGAGAAGACAAGTATTATGTTTGATAAAGCCTATAGAATACTTGCTATTGATGATGCCAAAGATGGTTTATTGCTATTAGCCTTTGATTTGCAAGAGGCTGGTTGTGATGTTGTTTCTGCAAACTCTGGTGAGTCAGCGCTACGGCTATTAGAGCAAAATCAAGTTGATCTCATTATTTTAGATATGCACATGCCGGGTTTATCGGGGTTGGCGACATTAGCTGCATTGAAAAGTAACAGTAAATTACAAGACATTCCCGTTATTATGCTTTCGGCTTCCGACCTTGAAGATGAAATTGTGGCCGCATTAGAATTAGGTGCTGATGATTATGTCGTTAAACCTTATATTCGAAAGGTGCTATTGGCTCGAATGCATACCTCGTTACGGTTAAGGGAGAAAACTAAGGCATTAGCCTACTTAGCTAAAACTGATTTTTTAACAGGAATCAATAATCGCTCCTGTTTTTATCAATTGACCAATAGTGCTATGAGCCAAGCATCACGAAACGATCATAATATAGTCATCGCTATGTTTGATATTGATTTATTTAAACGAGTAAATGATAACTATGGTCACGATGTTGGTGATCAAATACTAAAAGCATTTGCTCAGTGTATGAGCCAGTGTTTTCGCGATTACGATATTATTGGTCGGCTTGGTGGTGAAGAGTTTGCGGTGTGTTTGCCGGACACCAATATCGAACAGGCTATGTTAGCCTGCGAACGATTTCGCTGTAATATTGAACAATTAAGTTTGTCGAGTGCTGTCGATAATCAAAATCAAGAAAATTCTAACTTAGTAAAAATAACGGTTAGTGGTGGTGTTGTTTCAAGTAGTCGTAAAAGCCTTGATATTGATCAATTACTAAAACAAGCCGATGTTGCGCTGTATTATGCGAAATCAACCGGGAGAAATAAAATGGTCAATGTTAATGATTTACCTAATAATGAAGAGGTTCAAGATCCAGCTAAACTAAATCAGACTAATACATCAATAGTTAATACATCAGCAGCTAGCATACCTGAAGAAACCTTAAACGAAGTAGATAACTCTATTGATCTAGCTTTGATTGATGACTTTAGCCTTGAAGGGATGGAGGTAACCGTTGGCTTGAATAATGTTCTGGGTGACAAAGCCTTATACTTTGAAATTTTGCAAATGTTTTATCAAGATCACAGAAATGATGGTGATAAACTTAAGCAAGCAATAAGCGAACAAGATTATGATACCGCAAAGCACGTATCACATACCTTAAAAGGAGTTTCTTGCTCGGTAGGTGCTATGACTCTTTTTGACTTAACCAAAAAGCTAGATGATGCAATCAATGCCAAAGAGACAGATTTACAGGCTTTACTAACTAATGTAGATGCTCAGTTGAAAAAAGTTATGGGGAGCATTCAAATGGCTGTAGTAAAAGAGTTTTAGATTACTGAGGCTCTATACGAGTTAATTACAGAGCATAAAATAAATGTTTTAGCGCAGAGTGTTCAATGATACTTAGTCAATTTTGATATTTATATCAGTAACCGGCACACAGCAGCAGGGTAATATTTCATTTTCACCCACAAAAGCGAGAGGCTCACCTTTAGGGTAACTTATTTCTCCTGCGGCTAAGGTAACTCTACACGCACCGCAAAAGCCATCTCGACAATGATAATCTACTTTGACGTTATTGCTTTCTAAGCATTCAAGTAAAGTTTGTTTTGTGTCCTTAAAGCAAATCTGCTTACCTTGTACTGTTATTGTTGGTGTTAACTGTATAGAAGGCTTAGTTGATGCAGACATAAAGTTGTTTTGTATACCTTTTAGAGGTCGAAATCATCAAAGTCATCAGCATCAACGGTTGAGTCTACTTGCCCAACTAAATAACTTGAAATTTCAGTCTCTTGTGGCGCAACTTGTACATTGTCGCTGACTAAATAGGCATTCATCCAAGGTAACGGGTTACTTTTAATATCAAAGGGGGCATCAAAACCTATCGCCGTTAAGCGTTGATTTGAGATGTACTCAATATATTGATTTAAAATTTCCGCATTCAAACCAATCATAGAGCCATCTTTAAATAAATATTGTGCCCATTCTTTTTCTTGTTCAACAACATCTAAAAATATTTGTAAGCCAGCATCGCGCATATCTTTACTAACTTCAGCCATTTCTGGGTCGTCTTTGCCTGTCATCCAAAGGTTCAAAATATGCTGAGTACCGGTAAGGTGAAGCGCTTCATCACGTGCGATTAATTTAATTATCTTTGCATTACCTTCTAACAGCTCACGTTCAGCAAAAGCAAATGAACAAGCAAAGCTGACATAGAAGCGAATGGCTTCGAGCGCATTGACGGAGCAAACAGCTAAGTATAAACGCTCTTTTAATTTTCGTGTGCTGACTTCTATGGTTTTACCGTCTACTTCATAACTCCCTTCACCTTGAGATTGCAGTAATTGTGTCGTTAAAATAACATCATCAAAGTATTTAGCTATGCTAGTAGCACGTTTTAAAATGGCGGGATTAACCACTATGTCATCAAATACTTCACCGGGATCAGTAAATAAATTACGTAAAATATGGGTATAAGAGCGAGAATGAATCGTTTCACTAAATGCCCATGTTTCTACCCAAGTTTCAATTTCTGGTAATGAAACTAACGGTAATAATACCGCATTTACTGAGCGTGCAGCCATAGAATCTAACAGAGTTTGATATTTCAAGTTAGAAATAAAAATATGTCTTTCGGAATGAGTTAAACTTTGCCAATCAGTCCTATCTTTAGAAACGTCAACTTCTTCAGGGCGCCAAAAAAACGATAACTGTTTTTCAATCAGTTTTTCAAAAGCACTATATCTTTGTTGATCATAACGAGAAATATTAACACTATTACCTAAAAACATAGGCTCTAATAAAGCGTTATTAGGCGTTTGGTTAAACGTGGTGTACGTCATTAGCTGCTATTCCTTAATGGTCACTCTATATGTGGTGACAATGAACCTAGGCTTGATGCTAGGCTCTTTAATGGTATAAGTTTGTTGTTTTTTGATGTAAATAAACAATGAAAATGTGAGCGATCTATATCTTACAAGCGCCACCAGCACAACCATCATCTTCAATTTCTACGTTGTCACTGGCACCGTCACGAGTGTTATGGTAATACATCGTCTTAATGCCCAGTTTATATGCGGTTAGAATATCTTTTAATATTTGCTTAACAGGCACTTTTCCGCCTTCAAATTTAGCAGGATCATAGTTTGTGTTAGCAGAAATAGTTTGATCAATAAATTTTTGCATGATACCAACAATCTCTAAATATCCTTGATTGTCAGGGATGTTCCAAAGCAGCTCGTAGTTATCTTTAAGTTTTTGATACTCAGGTACTACTTGTTTCAGTATGCCGTCTTTACTGGCTTTTATACTAATCAAACCTCGAGGCGGCTCAATACCATTGGTAGCATTAGATATTTGTGAAGATGTTTCTGATGGCATTAATGCCGAAACGGTTGAATTACGAACGCCATGCTTTTTAATGCTTTTTCGTAATGACTCCCAATCTAAATGCAGTGGTTCGCCAGTTATATCATCAATAGTCTTTTTGTAAGTATCAATGGGCAATATGCCTTGGGCAAGACGAGTTTCATCAAATTTAGGGCAGGCGCCTTGCTCTTTAGCTAATAAATTAGTGGCTTTTAACAAATAGTACTGTATGGCTTCAAAAGTTTTATGAGTTAAGTTGTTGGCACTACCGTTTGAATAGTACAAGCCATTTTTAGCTAAATAATAAGCGTAATTAATAACACCTATACCTAGCGTGCGACGAGCTAAGCTAGCATTTTTCGCAGCCGGAATAGGGTAGTCTTGATAATCGAGTAAACTATCCAGTGCGCGTACGGCTAAGTCGGCTAGGCCTTCTAACTCATCAAGAGACTCTATTGCCCCTAAATTGAATGCTGATAATGTACATAGTGCTATTTCACCATTTTCATCATTAACATCCTTCATCGGTTTCGTGGGTAGAGCAATCTCTAAACACAAGTTACTTTGACGAATAGGGGCTTTGCTTGGCTCAAATGGGCTATGCGTATTACAGTGATCAACATTTTGTAAATATATGCGACCAGTACTTGCACGTTCTTGAGCAAATAAAGTAAATAATTCAATGGCTTTAATACGCTTTTTACGAATTGACTCATCATTTTCATATTGAAGATAAAGTTGCTCAAATTTTTCTTGATCTTCAAAGAAAGCATCATAAAGTCCTGGCACATCACTTGGGCTAAATAATGTGATATGGCCACCTTTGATCAAACGTTGATACATTACTTTGTTAAATTGTACCCCGTAGTCTAAATGTCGAACTCGGTTTTCTTCAACGCCACGGTTATTTTTAAGCACTAGCAAGCTTTCTACTTCTAAATGCCAAAGTGGGTAGAATAAGGTCGCTGCACCGCCGCGAACACCACCTTGCGAACAGCTTTTAACAGCTGTTTGGAAGTGTTTGTAAAAAGGGATACAACCAGTATGGAAAGCTTCACCGTTACGAATAGCACTACCTAAAGCGCGAATGCGCCCAGCATTAACACCAATACCCGCACGTTGTGAAACGTATTTAACAATAGCACTTGATGCCGCATTAATTGAGTCTAAAGAATCATCACACTCAATCAATACACAAGATGAGAATTGGCGCGTAGGGGTACGAACTCCAGCCATAATAGGCGTAGGTAATGATATTTTAAACGTTGAAATGGCATGGTAAAAACCTTCAACATACTTTAAACGAGTACTGCTAGGGTATTTAGCGAATAAACATGCAGCAACTAAAATATAGAGAAACTGAGCACTTTCATAGATGTCACCGTTAACTCGGTTTTGTACTAGATATTTGCCTTCCAGTTGTTTTACGGCCGCATAACTGAAGCTTAAATCGCGACTATGATCTAAATATAATGACATCTGCTCGAAGTCACTTTCGCTATAGTCATTTAATATATGTTGATCGTATTTACCTGCTTCAACTAACTTAACAACATGATCATAAAGTCTTGGCGGTTCAAATTGACCATAAGCTTTTTTACGAAGGTGAAATATAGCAAGTCTTGCTGATAAATATTGGTAATCAGGCGTTTCTTCAGAAATCAAATCAGCTGCAGATTTGATAATTGTTTCATGAATATCTTCTGTTTTAATGCCATCATAAAATTGAATATGTGACTTTAGTTCAACTTGGGAAACGGATACTTTTTCTAACCCTTCAGCAGCCCAAGCAATAACTTTGTGGATTTTTTCTAGATCGATGGGTTCTTTTTCGCCATTACGCTTAGTAACAAAAAGATTATTATTCATGAAAGACCTGTGATAAAGATAGTGATTATTTTGTTCTTTAAAATACCACTATTACCGTAAAAATTACCGTAATAGTTGTCACAAAGTAGACAATTTGGTGTGATTAAAGAAACCCCTTTGTTTTATTGTTTTTTATTATTTCCCTAATTACGCAAAAAATACATGAGCGCACTACATCTTGGGTTTTTTTTAATTTCAACCACAAGATAATGGGGTTTTGGCTTTATTGCAAGCGTTTAAGTAGGCTATATTTTAGCTGTTTTTTCAGTGTTTGGTACAGGGTTAGTGTTGACTAACCTAGTACCTCTAATTCATTTAATGTTTTGCTAAATGCAAACAGTTTTTGAAAGTTTTTTTTCTCTAAAAATATTTTAATTGAATTTTTTGGTTCTATATATCCAATCGGAATATAAAAGAAAATATATATTAAAATCAAATGGTTATTTTGTAGGTTATAGAATAAACAACTTGCTTATTAAAATAGCAATGGCGAATAAAACCTTAAACCTTTTGGCAGCACAGTATGTAGTTCACATCCAAATTATCGATTAATTTGTGATTTTCGGTAATAGGGTTGTAATGAATACCACTGGCATCAATACATTTTAATTCACACGCTTGCGCCCAACTAATCAGTTGTGAAGGTTTAATGAATTTATCATGATCATGGGTACCATCCGGCACTATTTTAAATAATTTTTCAGCGGCTAAAATAGCTAATAAATAAGATTTAATGTTTTTGTTTAATGTTGAAAAAAAGACTAAACCACCGGGTTTTACTAATTGTGCACAAGCATTAACTATTGAGGCAGGATCGGGTACATGCTCTAGCATTTCCATACAAGTAACAATATCAAAAGACCCTTTTGCTTGCTGCGCTTTTTCTTCAGCGGTTATTTTTTCATAATTTATTGTTAAGCCTGATTCAAGTGCATGCAGCCTGGCAACATTTAATGGCTCGGTTCCCATATCAATGCCGGTAACATTGGCACCAAGTTTTGCTAATGACTCGGATAAAATACCACCACCACAACCGACATCAATAACATCTTTTCCAAAAACTTCTGTTTGTTGTTCACTTATATGCTGGCAAATAAATTGCACTCTGAGCGGGTTTAACTGATGTAAAGGTTTAAAATCACCCGTTAACTCCCACCATTGATTAGCGACTTTTTCAAATTTAGCAATTTCTTCTTTGTTTACGTTCAATGAGTTTGTTGTCATGGTATATCTGAGTCATAAAGGAAAGTTATACAAGAATATTACGATTCTAAACTAAACATTTTTCTAAACATAGTAAATAGATCAATAAAGCTGTTTTTGTTCGATAAACAGTCACAAATAAGCCTAAAAAAAACACACACCTATAGTGCAAAATAAAGCTGTTTGGCATCACTAAAAACTGTGCTAATATGCTGCGTTGATTTATATTTCTGTATCTATTTACTTGCTGTTATCTTCATGGTGTTTTAATTGATGATCTCGGCATTGATTTTCAATATTTTGTAGCACAGCTAGGAAATATTGCTTCCCTCAGAGTGAGGTGAATAGTTACTACTTTTTATGATAAAAATAATAAAATTTTTGCGTTACTTCGTATTAGTTAAGTTAAGGGATACGTTCATTTATGTCAGATCTGGCCAAAGAAATAGTTCCAGTAAATATTGAAGATGAGTTAAAAACCTCCTATCTAGATTACGCCATGAGCGTGATTGTTGGTCGTGCATTACCTGATGTTCGTGATGGTTTGAAACCAGTGCATCGCCGCGTACTATTCGCAATGGATGTTTTAGGAAATGATTGGAACAAAGCCTATAAAAAATCAGCCCGTGTGGTTGGCGATGTAATCGGTAAATATCACCCTCATGGTGATACCGCGGTATACGACACTATTGTTCGTTTAGCGCAACCTTTCTCAATGCGTTATATGTTGGTTGATGGGCAAGGTAACTTTGGTTCGGTCGATGGTGACAGCGCGGCAGCAATGCGTTATACCGAAATCCGTATGGCTAAAATTGCCCATTCAATTTTAGCTGATCTTGATAAAGAAACCGTGGATTTTGTGCCTAACTATGATGGCACTGAATTCATTCCAGCGGTTATGCCCACTCGAATTCCCAATTTACTTGTTAATGGTGGTTCGGGTATTGCTGTTGGTATGGCAACAAATATTCCACCCCACAACTTAACCGAAGTGATTAATGGTTGTTTAGCCTTAATAGAAAATAGTGACATTACCTTTGAAGAGCTATTAACCCACATCCCAGGCCCTGATTTTCCAACAGCGGGTATTATTAGTGGTCGTGCAGGCATTGAAGAAGCCTATCGTACTGGTCGCGGTAAAATAAAAATTCGTGCCCGTGCTGAAATCGAAGTACATGAAACGACAGGCAAAGAAACCATCATAGTGCACGAGTTACCTTTTCAGGTGAATAAAGCTCGTCTCATTGAAAAAATGGCTGAGCTTGTTAAAGATAAACGCCTTGAAGGTATTTCTGCCTTACGTGATGAGTCTGATAAAGACGGCATGCGCATGGTGATCGAAATCAAACGTGGTGAGGTGGGTGAAGTTGTTTTAAATAACTTATATAAACTTACTCAAATGCAAGTATCTTTTGGTTTCAATATGGTGGCATTAGGTAATGGCCAACCGAAAATATTCAACATTAAAGAAATGCTTGAAGAGTTTGTTTTACATCGTCGTGAAGTTGTTACCCGTCGTACCATTTTTGAATTAAGAAAAGCACGTGATAGAGCGCACATCTTAGAAGGCTTATCAATAGCGTTAGCTAATATTGAACCTGTTATTGAATTAGTGAAAAATTCACCTTCGAGAAAAGAAGCAGAAGAACAGCTTGTTGCTCAAGGTTGGGATCTAGGTAATGTTAGCGCCATGTTAGAACGCGCAGGAACTCATGCGGCACGCCCTGAATGGTTAGAGCCTGAATTTGGATTTCGTGATAACAAGTACTATTTAACGCCTGTACAAGCTAAAGCCATTGTTGAGCTACAGCTTTATAAGTTAAGTGGTTTAGAACACGAAAAAATTCTAAATGAGTACAAAGAGTTATTAGAGCTGATCGCTGAGCTCATGCATATTCTGGAAAACCCAGAGCGCTTAATGGAAGTTATTTGTGAAGAGTTAGTCGCTATTCGTGATGAATTTGGTGATGAACGTCGCACTGAAATTACCAATGCGTCTCATGATTTATCATTAGAAGATTTAATTTGTGAAGAAGATGTTGTGGTAACACTTTCTCATGAAGGTTATGTGAAATATCAAGTATTAAGCGATTACCAAGCGCAACGTCGTGGTGGTAAAGGTAAAGCGGCAACAAAGATGAAAGAAGAAGATTTCATTGAACGCCTGTTAATTGCCAATACCCATGATACGATTTTGTGTTTCTCAGATCGTGGTAAATTATATTGGTTAAAAGTGTATCAACTACCTTTAGCAAGTCGAACGGCTCGTGGCCGTCCAATTGTTAATATTTTACCGCTAGAGGCCGACGAACGTATAACCGCTATTTTACCGGTGCGTGAATATGAAGAAGATAAATATATCATTATGGCGACAGCGTCAGGTACAGTGAAGAAAACGGCCTTAACGGCGTATTCAAACCAACGTGCGAACGGTATTATTGCTTTAAACTTACGTGATGACGACACCTTAATTGGTGTGGATATTACCAATGGTAACAATGATATTATGTTGTTCTCTGATGCGGGCAAAGTTGTTCGTTTTAATGAAAAAGTTCGCGACAGTGAAACTGGTGAAATTAAACTCGACCCTGAAACTGGCGAACAACGTTGGGCTTTAAAACCTATTGGCCGAACAGGTACAGGTGTACGCGGTATTAAACTTGAAGGCGATCAAAAGGTTGTTTCACTGATCGTACCGAAAAATGATGGCCCAATTTTAACCATTACAGAAAATGGTTATGGTAAGCGCACAGACTTAGCTGAATATCCAGCGAAGAGTAGAGCAACTAAAGGTGTTGTTTCTATTAAAGTGAGTGAACGTAATGGTAAAGTTGTTGGTGCTGTGCAAGTGGAAGATCTTGATGAAATCATGGCAATTACCGATAATGGCACTTTAGTACGCACACGGGTTAATGAAGTCAGTGTTATTGGTCGCAATACTCAAGGTGTTCGTTTAATTCGTACTGTTGAAGGGGAGCATGTTGTTGCTCTACAACGTATTGATGAAATAGAAGAACCAGAGATCACTGAAGGTGAGGATTCCTCAACTGTAGAGTCCTCAGATGATGCATCATTAACAGACAACCCCGAGCATAATGCCCAACAAGTGGATGACGAAAACACATCAAGCGACGAGTAATTATAAGCGTCGCACACTTTGAAAAGGCGGCTAATAACCGCCTTTTTTATGTTCAGGATGAACGGTATGTCGCGGTGCCATGGATGGCAAAGAGCGTGTATGTTCAGGATGAACGGTATGTCGCGGTACCATGAATGGTAAAGAACGTGTATGTTCAGGATGAACGGGCAGTTTTTTGCTCCTGCAAAAACTGCACTTCCGCCATCCTTGGCGGTCGTATGTCGTGATCACATGGATGTGAAAGAGCGTGTATTTGTTTAACTTGCGTTACTTGCTTAGTTTACTGAGTTTTATTTAATAACATTTGAGAAAGAAAATGACTGAAGTTTTTAATTTTTGTGCTGGCCCTGCCATGCTACCTAAAGCTGTAATGACAAAAGCGCAAAATGAATTTATTAATTGGAATGATACCGGTAGCTCTGTGATGGAGTTAAGCCACCGTAGTAGTATTTATATGGCTATGGCGGCAGAGGCTGAAGCTGATTTGCGTGATCTTATGGCTATTCCTGACAATTACAAAGTCTTGTTTTGTCATGGTGGTGGACGCGGTCAATTTTCTGCTGTGCCACTTAATTTATTACCGCAAGGTAAGTCTGCCGATTATATTGTTAACGGTTCATGGTCAAAAGCCGCCGCCGCTGAGGCTAAAAACTTTGGTGATATTAATGTCATTAATATCCGAGAAGAGCGTAGTGATGGCGCAACTAGCCTTACCGCAGTTAACCAATGGCCATTAAATAACGATGCAGCTTATGTACACTATTGTCCAAATGAAACGGTTGACGGTATTGAAATTAATGATATTCCAGATACTCATGGTGTGCCATTAGTAGCTGATATGTCATCTACTATTTTATCTCATGAAATTGATGTCACTAAATTTGGTTTAATCTATGCTGGCGCGCAGAAAAATATCGGACCATCGGGTTTAACGCTTGTTATTGTTCATGAAGATCTGCTTGGTCATGCTCAACTAGCAACACCTTGCATTATGAACTATCAAACTAGTGCTAATAATGACTCTATGTATAACACACCACCCACTTATTCGTGGTACTTAGCTGGCTTAGTTTTTAAATGGCTTAAAGAGTTAGGTGGAGTAAAAGCTATTGCGAAAATCAACAAAGAAAAAGCCGACTTGCTTTATCAAACCATTGATAGCAGTAACTTTTACACAAATAATATTGAGCAGCAATATCGCAGTAAAATGAATATTCCATTTTGGCTTACTGATGAAAGCTTAAATGAAAAATTTTTAATTCAAGCCGAGCAACAAGGTTTAACGGCATTAAAAGGCCATAGAATTGTTGGTGGTATGCGAGCTAGTATTTACAATGCCATGCCTATTGAAGGTGTACAGGCGTTAGTTGATTTTATGAAAAAATTTGAAAAGGGCGCTAGATAGAATGGAGCAGTTAACACTAAACCCGATAGGTAAAATTAATGGCGAAGTCTTTTTACCCGGCTCAAAAAGCTTATCTAATCGCGCATTGTTAATTGCTGCGTTAGCTAATGGTGTGACTAAAATTACCAACTTGCTCGTTAGTGATGACATAAAGTATATGTTAAATGCGTTAACAAGCCTTGGGGTTGAGTATGTTTTGAGTGATTGTGGCACTGAATGTACAGTCGTTGGAAACAATGGCTTTTTCAACACTAACACTAAAAATAATAAACCGTTGGAGTTATATCTCGGTAACGCGGGCACCGCTATGCGCCCATTGTGTGCCGCTCTTGCCGCGAGTGAGGGAGAGTTTATCTTAACAGGCGAGCCAAGAATGAAAGAAAGGCCAATTGGCCACTTGGTCAATGCATTAGAGCAGCTTAGTGCCGATATAGAATACTTGGAAGATCAGGATTACCCACCGGTAAAAATTAAAGGTAAAACCTTAGCTGGTAGCACGGTAAGCATAGATGGCTCTATTTCTAGCCAGTTTTTAACTGCTATATTGATGATTGCACCTTTATTAAAAACGGACACTAACATAGTGATTGAAGGTGAATTAGTTTCTAAGCCGTATATTGATATAACACTTAATATTATGAGTAGGTTTGGTGTCGAGGTGCAAAACAATGACTATAAATCTTTCACGGTAAAAGGTTCTCAATCTTACCAATCTGTTGAAAAATATATGGTGGAAGGTGATGCTTCTTCAGCGTCATATTTTCTGGCAGCAGGCGCGATAAAAGGTGGAGAAATTACTGTACATGGTGTTGGTAAACTGAGTGTTCAAGGTGACAAGTATTTTGCTGATGTACTTGAGAAAATGGGCGCAGAAGTGACTTGGAGTGATGAGTCAATTACTGTTAGCGGTAAAGCACTTACTGCGATTGATATGGACATGAACCATATACCAGATGCCGCGATGACTATTGCAACGACAGCACTTTTTGCCGTAGGTACTACAACAATTCGAAATATCTATAACTGGCGAGTAAAAGAAACTGACCGTTTAACTGCAATGGCTACGGAGCTAAGAAAAGTAGGCGCTGATGTGGTAGAGGGTGAAGATTATATATCTATTACTCCACCAGCATCCTTGAAACATGCTGAAATTGATACCTATAATGATCATAGAATTGCCATGTGTTTTTCTCTGGTAGCATTGAGTGATACACCTGTCACAATTAATGACCCTAAATGTACGGCTAAAACATTTCCCGACTACTTTGATAAATTAGCGCATGTCTCTTGCTAATATCAATTTGGTATAAATATGTTACAGAATAATTTTTTACGCGATTTAGAGAAACAAATCCCGTATAATGCTGCCGATTTTTGACATTAGGAGATAGATGTATGCAGGAAAGCGTTCCAGTAATCACCATTGATGGCCCTAGCGGGGCAGGCAAAGGAACTGTTGCCAGAATTGTTGCTGAACAACTTGGCTGGCACTTGCTTGATAGTGGTGCTATTTATCGTGTGCTTGCCGTTGCAACTCAACATCATCATGTTGGTGTTGATGATGAAGAACCATTGATCCCCATGGCTGCCCACTTAGATGTGCAATTTGAAATTAGCAGTCAAGGCGAAAGCAAAGTTATTTTAGAAGGTGAAGATGTCACCAACACGATTCGCACAGAAGAAATAGGCTCGTTAGCATCAAAAGTAGCCGCTTTTCCACGTGTTCGTGAAGCATTATTACGCCGTCAACGTGCTTTTAGCGTAGCTCCAGGTTTAGTTGCCGATGGTCGAGATATGGGAACTATCGTTTTTTCTAAAGCGCCAGTGAAAGTATTTTTAACCGCTAGCGCAGAAGAGCGAGCAGAGCGTCGATTTAATCAGTTGAAAGAGAAGGGCTTTGATGTTAAAATCGGGCGCCTTTTGGATGACATACGTCAACGGGATGAGCGAGACCGCAATCGAGAAGTTGCCCCGCTTGTACCGGCAGAAGGCGCGTTAATAGTTGATTCTACTGACCTTTCTATACAAGAAGTGGTTAATAAAGTCCTTTCATTCGCGAATGAAAAATTAACATAAACCTTTATTTTATACCTTTGCTTATCCTAAGTATAAAATAATCTAACTAAAGCCTACGTCAAGGATGTACCGAGGCTAATTTAATAACCCCATGAAACATCGATGTTGATTGGATTAATAACGAGTTAATACACAAGTTATGACTGAAAATTTTGCGCAACTTTTTGAAGAAAGTTTACAAGAAATCGAAACCCGCCCTGGTTCAATTATCAAGGGTACAATCGTAAAAGTAACCAAAGACAACGTAATCGTTGACGCTGGTCTTAAATCTGAGAGCGTTATCTCAATCGACCAATTCAAGAACAATGCTGGTGAAGTGGAAGTTGTTGTTGGTGATCAAGTCGATGTATCGCTTAAAGCAACAGATGATGGTTTCGGTGAAACTGTACTTTCACGTGATGATGCAAAACGTCACGAAGCATGGCAAGTACTTGAAAAAGCCTATGAAGAAAAAGAGACTGTTATCGGTGTTATCAACGGTAAAGTTAAAGGTGGTTTCACGGTTGAAGTTAGCGATATACGTGCTTTCTTACCGGGTTCATTAGTAGATGTACGTCCTGTACGTGACACTGCTCACCTTGAAGGTAAAGATTTAGAATTCAAAGTTATTAAGCTTGATCAAAAGCGTAATAACGTAGTTGTTTCACGTCGTGCTGTTATCGAAGCTGAAGGTAGTGCAGAACGTGATGAATTACTAGAGTCATTAGCGGAAGGCCAAGAAGTTAAAGGTATCGTTAAAAACCTTACAGACTACGGTGCATTCGTTGATTTAGGCGGCATTGACGGCCTACTTCACATCACAGATATGGCTTGGAAACGTGTTAAGCACCCAAGTGAAATCGTAAATGTTGGTGATGAAATTCAAGTTAAAGTATTGAAATTCGACCGTGAGCGTACTCGTGTATCTCTTGGTATGAAGCAGTTAGGCGAAGATCCATGGGTAGCAATTGCTAACCGTTACCCAGAAGGTTCTAAACTTTCTGGTCGCGTAACTAACTTAACTGACTACGGCTGTTTCGTTGAAATCCAAGAAGGCGTTGAAGGTTTAGTTCACGTTTCTGAAATGGATTGGACTAACAAAAACATCCACCCATCTAAAGTTGTTAACTTAGGTGACACTGTTGAAGTACTAGTATTAGAAATTGACGAAGAACGTCGTCGTATTTCTTTAGGCCTTAAACAATGTATTGCTAACCCTTGGGAAGAGTTTGCTAAAAACTTCAACAAAGGCGATAAAGTATCAGGTAAGATCAAGTCAATCACTGACTTTGGTATCTTCATTGGTCTTGATGGCGGCATAGATGGTTTAGTTCACTTATCTGATATTTCATGGAATGGCGGTGAAGAAGCTGTTCGTGATTATAAGAAAGGCGATGAAATCACAGCTATCGTATTGCAAGTTGATCCTGAGCGTGAGCGTATCTCTCTTGGTGTTAAGCAAGCTGAAGATGACCCGTTCAATATGTATCTGACAGATAAGAAAAAAGGTGCTATTGTTACAGGTAAGGTAACGGCTGTTGACGCTAAAGGTGCTACTATCGAGTTAGCCGAAAGTGTTGAAGGTTACTTACGTGTTAGCGATATCTCTGTTGAACGTATTGAAGATGCGTCTACAGAATTATCTATTGGTGATGATGTTGAAGCTAAGTTTATGGGTGTGGATCGTAAGAACCGTACTATTAGCTTATCTATCAAAGCGAAAGATCAAGCTGACGAACGTGAAGCTATAGACAGCTTAAACCAAGTTGAAGAAACAGGTTTAAGTGCAATGGCAGCAGCGTTTAAAAACGCTAAAAACTAATTTCTTGTAAAAAGATATTATTTTTAATACTTTGCACTTTTTCTAGTTTTACTTTAGTAATAAAGAAGACTAAAAAGACAGTGGAGGAGAATATCACTATTCTCCTCTTATATTAACTTCATTAGCGCGAAGCTAGATGAATACTGGAGGGTCAAATGACCAAATCAGAACTCATTGAAAAATTAGCCGATAAATTATCTCATTTGTCAGCTAAAGATGTAGAACAATCGATTAAAGAAATCTTAGAATTAATGGCGCAATCTTTATCAAAAGGTGACCGTATAGAAATTAGAGGTTTTGGTAGTTTTTCATTGCATTATCGTGCTCCTAGAGTTGGTAGAAATCCAAAAACTGGTGAATCAGTTGAGTTAAGTGGTAAATACGTACCTCACTTTAAACCAGGCAAAGAGTTGCGAGAAAGAGTTAATCTTTCGGTAGCTTAATTGCGGGTTAATTGTCTCTATATTGCAACCTTATTGTAAAAGATGCAAAAAAATCAGATAATAAACGGCATACATTAGTATGCCGTTTTTTTTCGTCTACATTTATATTAATTACAATTTCTAAGTGAGATCACCCAACGTGCGAATTTATTTTACTTTTTTCTTAATGTTAATTTTACTTGCTATTGCCTTTGTTTTTGGTAGCCAAAATGAGCAGATAATTTCATTAAATTATCTTATCGCAAAAGTCGATCTTTCTATCGCGGCGGCAGTAAGCCTATTCACCGTTATTGGTATATCGATAGGGATATTGGTAACTATACTATGGCGCTTGATCCGCAAGGGCAAAAAAGCATTAGCCAAAAATCGCTCAACTGAAGCTTAAGTGTAACTAATATAATGATAGAGCTACTTTTTTTATTACTTCCCGTTGCCATGGCCTATGGTTGGTTTATGGGACGAAATAGCATCAAGCAAAAAGATCAAACCATCAAGCAAGACTTATCGATTAAGTATTCTACCGGTTTAAATTACCTGTTATCTAATCAAAAAGATAAAGCGATAGATTCACTCCTCGAGGCTTTAAAAGTTGAAGATGATAGTGTTGAAGCTCACTTTGCTATGGCCAACTTATTTCGTAAACGTGGTGAGCTCGATAGAGCATTGAAAGTGCACGAGCATTTAGTTCGTCACGGAAATCTACCCACCAAAGACAAACAACAAGCAGTATTTGAGTTAGGTAAAGATTTTCTCAGCGCAGGCCTGTATGACAGAGCTGAAAAAATGTTTAATAAGTTATTAAAGTCTAATGATTATGGTTTGAAATCATTAACTTATTTACTGCAGATTTTTCAATCTACCAAAGATTGGCAGCAGGGTATAAACCATAAAAAACTGATTGTTAAACTAAATGATAAACGCCTTTTACATACATTAGCTAATTTTTATTGTGAACAAGCAACCAGCGCTTTTGAGCAAGATAAATTTATAGAAGTGATCGAGTTACTTGAGCAAGCATTGAAATTAGACCCTAACTCTTGTCGTGCTAACTGGCTAATGGCAAAAATTTACGAAAATCACAAACAATGTGAGCTAGCATGTAAATGTTACCAAGATATTTATCAACAAGATAAAGAGTTTTTTCCTGATGTTATTGAACAAATGCATCAATGTTACCTTGAACTTGATGCAAGCGATGAGTTCTTTAGCTTCATTAAAAAAGTTTATGATGAAACGGCAAGCTCTAGTGCATTAATCTCTTATTTAAGCTATGTAGAAGAAAAGCACGGCAATAAAAAAGCACAAGAGTTTATGTTGTCGGCATTAAAGCGTAGACCCACTATTCGGGGGTTTAGGCATTTTGTTAAAATGCAAATGAACCAGCCAGAAATGGCAGTAAACAATACTAGCTTAGACTTAATTAGAGAATTAATTAGTGAATATTTAAAAGTTAAGCATAGATATAGTTGTCGCAGTTGTGGTTTTAATAGCTCAACTCATTATTGGTCTTGTCCATCCTGTCATGAGTGGGAACAACTTAAACCCGTGCGTGGGCTCGAAGGCGAATAAATAATATTGTAAATTAACTTATTCCTGTAGCGAGTAAGTTAATAAAAAAGAATTGAAAATAGGAAACACCATGTTAGATCCAAAAGTAGTTGTCGCGTTAGATTTTGATAAAAAAAATGATGCCTTATCATTTGTAGATAGAATCTCGCCAAGCGATTGTAAGTTAAAAGTGGGTAAAGAAATGTTCACCTACTTTGGCCCTGAATTTGTAAAAACCTTAACAGGGAAGGGCTTTGATGTTTTTCTTGATTTAAAGTTTCATGATATTCCTAATACGGTAGCAAAAGCGGTTACGGCTGCAGCCGATTTAGGCGTATGGATGGTTAATGTGCATGCTAGTGGTGGTAGTCAAATGATGACTAAAGCCAAAGAAGCATTAATGCATTATGGTGACGATGCACCGTTACTGATTGCGGTAACGGTATTAACGAGCATGTCAGAAAACGACTTACGCGGTTTAGGGATCACAAAGACACCAGCAGAGCAGGTTGATTTCCTTGCTAGCTTAGCCAAACAAAGTGGCTTAGACGGTGTTGTTTGTTCGGCATGGGAAGCGGAGCAGCTAAAGTTGTCTTTAGGTAAAGAGTTTAAACTCATTACCCCAGGTATTAGACCTGCTGGCTCGGCAAAAGATGATCAACAACGCATAATGACGCCAGAGCAAGCAATTAATGTCGGTGTCGATTATTTGGTGATCGGACGCCCAATTACTAAAGCAGTAGACCCTCAGTTAGTACTAGAGCAAATTAATGCCTCAATTACATAGGTGGGAACTTGTCCGCGCTTTGCTATTAAAGCAGTGTTGTTCACACTGAACATACACGCTCTTTGCCATCAGGAGAATTGCGTCCTGCATTCTCTAAGTAGTCACATCCTTGTAACGTCATGGCACCGCGACATACGACCGCCAAGGATGGCGGAAGTGCAGTTTTTGCAGGAGCAAAAAATTGCCCGTACATCCTGTACATAAAAAAGGCTTAGTTTCTCAACTGAGCCTTTTTTGATCTAATAATTACAAAATATATTTTTCGACCGCTTATTTTTATAATTATGAGTTTTTATAGTGATGAATGTGAGTTGCTAAGTCTAAAACTTTGTTCGAATAGCCAATCTCGTTATCATACCAAGAAACTACTTTTACAAAAGTATCAGTTAAAGCAATACCCGCTTTTGCATCAAATACTGAAGTACAAGTCTCACCGATAAAATCATTAGAAACAACGGCATCTTCGGTGTAATCTAAAATACCATTTAATTCGCCTTCTGCAGCAGCGCTCATTGCTTGGCAAATTTGGCGATAGCTCGCAGGCTTTTTCAAGTTCACCGTTAAATCAACGACTGAAACATTAGGCGTTGGTACGCGAAATGCCATACCGGTGAGTTTACCATTTAATTCAGGAATAACTTTGCCAACCGCTTTGGCTGCACCTGTTGATGAAGGAATAATGTTTTGACTAGCACCACGCCCTCCGCGCCAGTCTTTCCCTGACGGGCTATCAACCGTTTTTTGTGTTGCCGTTGTGGCATGAACTGTGGTCATTAAACCATCTTTTATGCCCCAATTATCGTTTAATACTTTCGCAATAGGCGCTAAGCAGTTAGTAGTACAAGAGGCGTTAGATACTATATCTTGGCCTGCATATTCGTTTAAGTTAACGCCGCAAACAAACATAGGAGTGTCATCTTTAGATGGCGCAGATAAAACAACCTGTTTAGCGCCCGCTTCAATATGTTTACGCGCAGTTTCATCTGTTAAGAATAAGCCCGTTGATTCAACAACAACATCAACGTCAATTTCATTCCACTTTAAATTAGCGGGATCACGCTCTGCGGTTACACGTACTGTTTTACCATTAACAATAAGCTGACCATCAATAACATCAACAGTACCATTGAAACGACCATGAGTTGAGTCATATTTCAACATATAAGCCATGTAATCAATATCAATTAAATCATTAATACCTACAACTTCTATATCATCTCTTGCTGCAGCTGCTCTAAATACAAAACGACCAATGCGGCCAAACCCGTTAATACCTACTTTGATTTTCATGGTAAAACCCTATAAACGTGCAAAACTAAATATGTAGTAAAATTACACCATTTTAAGGGGTAATACAAACAAAAGTTACTTTTTAGCAGGTTAAATTCTAATTCTCGTTCTGTTTTTACGTATGTTTACCAATAAATCTTAGGTCGGCACTTCAATCAATAAGTGCTTTGTGCGATGTTGTTTTCTTGGCTATCACTATTATTTAGCTTTGCTTGCATGGTAGAATACGTTGGTTTTTGATGTATATTTGGCTGTGTAGATATTATCTTTGCTTTGAAAAAAGCTGGAGATAAGAATAATTTATTTTTAGGAATGTAATTTTATGACACAAGATAAAGTTTTGTGTGACATCGGCTTTATTGGCCTTGGTGTTATGGGTAAAAACCTAGTGTTAAACCTTGCAGACAATGGTTTTAACATTGCGGCTTTTGATTTATGTGATGAAAAAATTCAAGAGGCTATGGAGCAAGACAAACAAGAAAATACCACAGGCTCACCTCGTGTTTATGGCTGCTCTTCATATACTGAGTTAATTTCACAATTAAAGGCTCCACACCTTATTGTCTTGAGTGTACCCGCAGGAGCACCCGTAGATCAGGTGTGTGAAAACTTGATAGGTGCGGGCATTCAACCCGATGATATTATTATTGATACAGGCAATAGTTTATGGACTGATACTGTTGCTCGCGAGAAAAAATATAAAAGTAACTTCTTATTATTTTCATCAGCCGTTTCAGGTGGTGAAGTAGGGGCGCGCTTTGGTCCGTCATTAATGCCTAGCGGCTCTCCGTATGCTTGGACACGTGTAAAGCCTATTTGGGAAGCTATTGCAGCAAAAGTCGATGCCGAAACAGGAAAGCCTATTGAACGAAGTAAGCCAGGGCAAGTTATTACCGAAGGAGAACCTTGTGCTGCTTATATCGGGCCAGCAGGAGCTGGGCATTATGTGAAAATGGTACATAATGGAATTGAATATGCTGATATGCAAATTATTTGTGAGGCTTACCATATTCTTAATGCTGGTTTAGGCTTAAGTGCAGATGAAATTGCTGATATTTTTGCACAATGGAATAATGGCTTGCTCGACAGTTATTTGATGGAAATTAGTGTTGAAGTGCTACGCCACAAATCGTGTGACACTGGCACTACGTTAGTCGATTTAATTCTTGATAAAGCAGGGCAAAAAGGTACTGGATTATGGACAGCTATGAGCAGCTTAGAAGTAGGGTGCCCAGCCCCAACTATTGCTCAAGCAGTATATGCTCGCTCTATTTCGTCATTTAAACAATTAAGAACTCAAGCCTGTACGATGTTAAAGGGTCCTGAGTCAGTAACGCTTTCAAACCAAGAAAAAATAGACTACATAGCGCAACTTCATGATGCTATATATTGTGCAAAAATGTGTGCTTATGCACAAGGCTTTCAGTTAATGAAATTAGCCGCCAAAGAGCATGGTTGGGCACTTGATTTTGCCAATATCGCTAAAATTTGGCGTGCTGGTTGTATTATTAGAGCGACATTTTTACAATCAATCGCCCATGCGTATGAACGTAACGAAGATTTAGATAATTTATTGCTTGATAATTTTTTTGCTAAACAGCTCAGTGAGCGTCAGTTCAATTGGCGTAAAGCTGTGTGTGGCGCTACTATGTTTGGCATACCTAATGGCGCATTGTCTTCAGCTTTGTCTTATTATGATTCAATGCGAAGTGAAACTTTGCCTGCAAACTTGCTACAAGGTCAACGGGATTTTTTTGGCGCTCATACTTTTGAGCGTGTTGATAAAGCCGATGGCAAAAAATACCATGTACAATGGTCAACACCTGAACGTAAAACCGTGATCATAGAGTAAGGGCTTATTGTTATGAATGATGAAAATTATAAAGAAAAATTGAGTGACGCCGCTTATAAAGTTTGTCGTTTAGCGGCGACTGAGCAACCTTTTACAGGCATTTATAATGATCATTGGCTAGCGGGAACTTATTTATGTGCCTGTTGTGATAAAGCGCTTTTTAGCAGCGAGAGTAAATTTAACGCCGGTTGTGGCTGGCCTAGTTTTTTTGCTACCATTTCAGGTAATGTCGCTTATATTGAAGACACAAGCCATAATATGCAACGTATAGAAATTCAATGTCAGCACTGCCAATCACATTTAGGCCATGTTTTTGATGACGGTCCTAAACCCACTGGTAAACGCTATTGCGTTAATTCTTTAAGTCTAACATTTCAAGCGCAGAGCAAACCTCATCATAGCGATTAGTATTTTGGTGCCTTAAATTCCCCTTGCTCAATTTTATCTAAGGTGCTTTTGGCAACTTCATCCAAAAAATCAACATTTAAGGAATGGCTCTTAGCAAGTTGCTGCAAGGTGAATTCTACTTGATTACTGTTATTATTGACGACAAGTTGATATATTTTCAACCAGATATATGCTTGCTTAGGTTTATCTTTATTGGTAAATATTGTGGCAAGCGTTTGTAATACTTCAGGTATTAATTTTTCTTTTGGTTGGTGCAGCTCTAACGCGTGAAATAATAACGCTAAGGTTTTATTGATGTCTTTTTTCGAGTAATAGCTCGCTAAATGATATTGTGAAATAGCGTTTTCTAATTCACTGCTCCCTTCTAATTGAATAAACTGCTGTAATGACTTTTTATTTAACTCTCTTGACCAATGGTAATAAAGTAAGTGTGGGTGTTTAGAGGTTAGGGTTTGAGCTGACAATTCGGCTAGTTGTGCTTTTGCTTTGAGTAAATTGTTTTTTCTTAAAGTGGTTTTTTCTTTTAATTTAATATGTTGTATTTGAGAGGCTAGGCTCATGCAGCCAACATACCCTTCATAAGCCACTAATAGATGATATTTTTGTAAGTCTTGTTTTTGCGTTTTTAAAGCAATTCTCGCCAAAGCAACATCAACTCGCTCACGCTTACACCAACTATCTTTACCAAATTCATGACAGATTTGAGGGTTTTCCTTACATAGTTCGGCTAAACTTTTACCTGAGTCGCAACTCAATAATAAAAAAAGGCTACAAAGCAGGAGCAGTTGTTTCATATAAAAATCGCTTATGTTAAGTATATAATTCAGGTTCAGATAATAGTTAATAAATAAAGATGTAAGCTATAGCGAAACATTACATCATGCATTACAATGTGCGCGCAACAATTTCCCACTATAGTCAAGTTTTTACTTTTTAATAGTCAAACTAATATGATTATAGTAACTTACCGTTTAATTGACTGAAATAAAAGGTTTAACTAATGACGTCTCATCTTGAGGAAGAGTATCAAGCAAGTTGGCAAGAGCGCCAGACTTTCGCTGAAAATATGCAACCTATCATAGGGCAGCTATTTAGAAACAAAGGCATCGAAATAGCTGTTTACGGTCGCCCGTTACTTAATGCTTCACCTATTGATATCATTAAAGCCCATAAATCAGTAGCTTTGCATGAAGAAAGCAAACTACGTTTACGTGAAAGTTTTCCTTTTGTTGAAGCATTAAGCAAAATGGCATTGGCTCCTGCACGTATCGATGTGGGTAAATTAGCTTATCGTTATTTATTTCAAGGACAGTCAAATGACTTGTCTATTGAACAATATCTAGAAAAAGAATTAGTAACGGTTAGTGAAGCCAATAAAGGTTCACAAAGCCAAGATGTAGTTTTATATGGTTTTGGTCGTATTGGTCGTTTATTAGCTCGTTTGCTTATTGAACAAACAGGCCCTAACGCCAAACTTAACTTGCGTGCTATTGTTTTACGCCCAAGTAAAGGCGGAGACGACTTAGAAAAACGTGCGAGTTTATTGCGTCGTGATTCGGTGCATGGTGCCTTTAATGGTAGCATCACTATTGACAAAGAAAATAATGTTATTAAAGCCAATGGTGCTTTTATTAAGGTTATTTATGCACAATCTCCTGCAGAAGTTGATTACACAGAATATGGTATTAATAATGCACTTGTTGTTGATAACACAGGTATTTGGACTGATGAAGATGGCTTAGGTCAGCACTTACAATCTCAAGGTGTTGCTAAAGTATTATTAACAGCACCAGCCAAAGGTGATATCAAAAACATCGTTTATGGTGTTAACCAAGATATGATTTTGCCAGAAGATAAAATTGTTTCTGCTGCTAGCTGTACTACTAATGCTATTACGCCAGTACTTAAAGCATTAAATGATGAATTTGGTATTCGTAACGGCCATGTTGAAACGATTCACTCTTACACCAATGATCAAAATTTAATTGATAACTATCATAAAGCGCCACGTCGTGGCCGTAGTGCACCATTAAATATGGTTATTAGTACCACAGGTGCTGCAAAAGCGGTTGCTAAAGCGCTACCTGAGTTAAAAGGTTTATTAACAGGTAACGCCATTCGTGTTCCTACGCCAAATGTTTCTATGGCAATCATGAATTTAAATCTGAAGAAAGCGACAGATAAAGATAGCTTAAATGATTACTTGCGTAATATGTCATTGAAATCTGATTTGCAAAACCAGATTGATTACACCGCTTCAAATGAAATTGTTTCAACTGATTTGGTTGGCTCGCGTTATGCGGGTGTTGTTGATTCACAAGCAACCATTGTTGATGGTGATAGAGCAGTATTATACGTATGGTATGACAACGAATTTGGCTATAGCTGTCAAGTAGTTCGCGTTATGCTTGAAATGGCGGGTATTACGGTACCAAATCTACCTATTAAGTAATTTTACCTTTAAATAACTAAAAGCACGCACTTATCATGAGTGGGTGCTTTTTTTTAATTTTTTGTGTCAAAATAAGTTAAGAAATAGCATAACTAGCCGATATATCATTAAATTAACTTGATATGATTTGGAAAGGTTCAATGTCTACAATACTTAACAATGATAGCCCCGCGGTTGATGCCAATACAGCCCAAGGTATAAAAACAGCAAATCTAGTTAAAAACCATAAAGAGCAAGAAGCTCAAATGGCTATCGATTTAATCGCTTCAGCAAGCATTGTGTCGCTACCTCAGCCGTTGGGAAATAGTGGTCATAATATTAATATAAAGGTGTAATACTATTAATTGAAATAACCTACAAACAACGTTTAGGTTTTGGTAAACCCGCATATTTTGTTGCTTGCTTGGCTGGGCCATCGGGAAATAGTCGAAAAAGATAACGGCTACTTGTTTTTTCTTCGCCAAATTCAGCTTTCATGGCTTTTGTCAGTGCTCTAATCGCTGGCGAGGTATTATAGGTTAAATAAAATTGACGGACAAAATTGATCACCTCCCAATGATCGCTTGTTAATACAAGGTTATCATGCTCTGCCATGATTATTGCCACATCTTCTTGCCACTGGGTGTGATCAAGTAAATAGCCTTGCTTATCTGTTGCTACTTGCTTGCCATTAAACTCAACACTTATTGCCATGTGATCACTCTGTCTGTTTGAAAGGTTAGTGCAACTAATTCATTCATCGTTATTGTTGTGGCCTTGGTGTTGGTTAAATTAATTGCCCTAGCGTTAACATGTTCAATTATTGCTTTAAGTTCAACTTGCACACTAAGTTGCTTTATACACGGATGAGTGAGGTTATAACAGCCATCGTCGGTAAAAACGATGCAATCACTGTCTTTGACTGTTTGTAAACATTGAGCAAAGTCACTGGTCGTAAAAGCGCTTTGTCTAACTATATGCAAGGTGGTCATAGCAACTCTTTGGTTAAAATCGTTTTGGTTAAAATCGTCTTTGATTAAAACCTTAGTATGGTACTGTGTGTTGTCAGCTTACTGGCAAAATCGTGCTGATTTAACACTTGCACTTGTTCAATATGAAAATCACTAGCTAAGCCACGTTCAATCAAAGACTGTTGGCAAACATAAACATCTTCAATATCGTAAAATTCAAAAGCTGAAAAGGTTTTCAGGTAATCTTTCACTGAAATTATGTCACCATCTTGTCCTTGCATCAGTTGATAAACACCGTCACCTTGAAAGAATAAAGCGGTTGCTTGTTCAAATGAGCCAAAAACTAAGGCAATATCTAGCGCATCTTTACCGGCATTATTGGCATAAGGGGCTTTACTGTTTAATAAAGCTAAGGATTTATTCGGTTGATGTAGTGTCATTAAAATTGTACCAGCCGGTCAGCACTTGTTGATAATTCTACCAGCTCGCCTAAACCCGAAATAGTAAAAGCAGGGTGAATTAAGTTATCAGCATCATTCTCGTCAGACATGCCGCGTTTTTCTGCTGCCGTTATACATAAATGTAATGGTAAGTGATACTGTTCATGCAAGGCTTGCCAACGCTTTATCGTTTGAAATTCATCACTGGCTAACTGTACTTTACTATTAGCATTTAACACACCATCTTGATAGAAGAACACCCCAATTAGCTCTATATCAGAGTGTAAGGCAGCTTCAATATAATTAAGCGCTGTTATGATTAAATTACTATAGGGTGGGGTGGTTATCACCACGGCAAGTTTGTTCACTACACTATCTCAATATAACGTCAATAAAGAAAAAACATACACGCTCTTTAACATCATCTTTGACATCAGGACAGAATGCGTTCAGCCCGTTCATCCTGAACATAAAAAAGCCCCGCAAATGCGAGGCTTTTTATTATATAGCTTTTTGTCGAGACTAAAAGCTAATTAATTTGATGATTAGTCATCGCTGCCAAGTACACCTAAAAGACTAAGTAAGTGAACAAAAATATTATAAATATTTAAGTACAAAGAGATAGTTGCTCTTATGTAGTTACGCTCACCACCGTTAATAATACGGCTAGTATCAAATAAAATCAGACCTGACATAACCATAATAACGGCAGCACTTATTGCTAATGAAAGAGCAGGAATTTGAAAGAAAATATTAGCTAAACTTGCTACTAATACCACAACCAAACCCGTCATTAAAAAACCACCCATATAAGAGAAGTCTTTTTTACTGGTTAAGGCGTAACCTGATAACGCGAAAAATATTAGCGCCGTGCCACCAAGTGCTTGCATGATCATAGCGGGACCACCAGGCATAGCAGCATAAACATTAAGCATTGGCCCAAGTGATGCGCCCATTAAGCCGGTGAAGCCGAAAATCCAGAAAACACCGCTAGCAGATTCAGCCTTTTTGTTAACAACAAACATTAAACCAAAAGCAACTAACATCATCACCAATGCTGCTATATGTGACAAATTCATCGCCATTGAAATGCCCGCGGTTACGGCACTAAATGCTAAGGTCATCGACAGTAACATGTAAGTATTTTTCAATACTTTATTTATTTCGATAGCAGAGCTTTGGCTCGCTGATTGAAAACTCATATTAGATTGCATAAAACTTCCTTTAAGGTTTAATTCTAATTACTTTATATTCTAAACGTTATAATTAAGATAAGGGCGCTTTAGTAAAGTTCAAGTTTTTATTGAGCTTTACTTACGAACTTGTGACATATTATGACATGCGTTTTTTTAAATAGCTAGCTTAACACTGTTGATACTGCTCGATTATTTGTTTCCTTTTGTAACACGTTAAACTGTGATCATTCACCATGCCACAAGCCTGCATGTGCGCATAGCAAATAGTAGAGCCAACAAATTTAAAACCACGTTTTTTAAGGTCCTTACTCCACGCATCTGACTCAGTGCTAGTGGCCTGATAATCCTTTAAATCGCTAACTTCATTGACTATGGTTTTATGATTGACAAAGGCCCACATATAATCGCTAAAAGAACCAAACTCTCGCTGTATATCAATAAACAATTTTGCATTATTAATCGTGGCGTTTATTTTACCTCGGTTACGAATAATATTGCTGTTTAGCATAAGCTCTTCTACCTTAGCTTGATCGAATGCTGCAACAGCATGAACATCAAAGTTGGCAAAAGCATCATGATAACCTTGTCTACGCTTTAATATAGTGTACCAACTCAAACCCGCTTGAGCAGACTCAAGCGTTAAAAACTCAAAAAGTTTTTGATCATCATAAACAGGCACTCCCCATTCTTTATCGTGGTATTGCACATAATCGGGCTTACTTGTGTCTAACCAAGGGCATCGACAGACATCATTTACATTCTCATTTTTGGGCATTTTTGCTCCTTTTGCCTGAATTGAATACAAAGTGGTTATTTTTTTAGCAAACGATTTGTTATTTGCTAATTAAGGCTTTACAAGTATGGAGGGACACTTTAATATTCGCCCCGTCTTCAAGCAAGCGTTTATATTATTATTTACTTTGCTAAGATAATTGGTGAGATGGCTGAGTGGTCGAAAGCACCGGTCTTGAAAACCGGCAAGGGTTTGTAGCCCTTCTAGAGTTCAAATCTCTATCTCACCGCCACATTAAGAAAATCCGCTAATCGAAAGATTAGCGGATTTTTGCTTTTCAGCTTTTGGTGAATAGTAAAGGTTTGTAGCACAACACCTTTACTATAGAGTTCAAATCTCTATCTCACAGCCACATTCTAAGAAACCGCTATATTAATTTATAGCGGTTTTTTTTCGTCTTAAGTTTATTAGTGTTCGGGTTTTTGCTTTCCAGCTTTTGGTGAATAGTAGAGGTTTGTAGCATATTACCCACGACATAGAGTTTAAATTTCTATCTCTAGCTTAAACGACTTTACTCAAACATTTCTGGTTGTTCAGCACTAATCACATTTAGCAGAGGTTGAAAGCTAAAATATCCAGCTAACTCACTACCTACTATGTCATAAGCTGACTGTGCTGCTGCTGGGCTGATAGTTTTTGGCGAGCCTGCTGATTGTGCTAGTAATTGTGTTTGGCAACTACGTTCCATAGTAATAAACCACCATGCGGCCGCTTCCACTGTTTTTGCTACGGTTAATAAGCCATGATTTTGTAATATTACTGCTTTATTATTACCAAGAGATTCCGCAATACGCTTTCCTTCGTTTGTGTCGAGCACGACACCGGTAAAATCGTCAAATAACACATGATCTTGATAAAATGCACAGGAGTCTTGGGTAATTGGGTCAAGGGTTTTTCCCAGTGTTGACCAAGTTTTTCCGTATAAAGAATGAGCATGAGCTGCTGCATTTACCTCTGGGTGAGCATTATGAATTTGGGAATGAATGGCAAAAGCGGCGCCGTTTAAAAGTCCTTCTCCCTGTACAACTTCTCCTTGATGATTGACTAATAACAGCTGCGAAAGTTTCATTTGTTTAAACGACACTCCCATAGGATTCACCCAAAAGTGATCCAACTGCTCAGGATCTCGAACGGTTATGTGTCCAGCTAATCCCTCATCAAAGCCAAATTTACCAAATAATCGAAAAGCTGCTACTAACATACGTTTTCGATGTAATCGCACTTCTTCAGCGGTATTGCCTTCGTTAATGCTAGGCATATCACCTTTGGCATTCATCACCACGTTATTCATCGCATCGGTCATTTTAATGTCTCTATTAGCAAAAGTGTTAAACAGCTACCTAAAGTATCATGAGTATATTGTGTAGTGTTATCTGATTCTACTTAAATTGCCATTCACTTTGGGACTCAAAGCAAGCTCGAACTATTCTGGGGTTGATGATGTTACGGCAGAGTTTGATCGATTTCACTAACTTATAGGAGCATAAGTAAGCTAAAATAACAGCAATTATCTTAGCTTTGAGCCCTTTATTTCATGAGCATTCTCATAACGCCAACCAACTTTGCAGAACTCAGTCTTATTCCACCTTTATTAGCTCGATTAACCGAGCTGGCATATCAGCAGCCAACGCCCATTCAAGCGCAGGCTATTCCAAATGTGTTAGCAGGACATGATTTAATTGCAGGGGCAAATACTGGTTCGGGTAAAACCGCCACCTTCGCATTGCCTATGTTGCAGCATCTTTTTCTGCAACAAAATGCTAAAAAATCATCAGCTAGTAAAGGTAACTATGTTTCAGGGTTAATTTTGGTGCCTACTCGTGAATTAGCCAAGCAAGTTGCTGACAGTATTAAATCTTATGCCGTGCATTTTAATGGCGCGATTAAAACGGTTGCTGTTTTTGGTGGTGTATCAGCGAACACTCAAATGCAAGCATTACGTGGCGGCACCGATATTTTGGTGGCAACGCCAGGTCGGTTACTTGATTTGATTGCAAATAATGCCATTAAACTTGATAGGGTTAGTACTTTAGTGCTTGATGAAGCCGATCGGATGTTAAGTCTAGGCTTTACTGACGAGTTATCTGCGTTATTAGCGCTTATGCCTAATAAATCTGTGCCAAAGCAAAGACAAACTTTATTATTCTCAGCGACTTTTCCAGAGCAAGTACAGGCGTTAACGCAAGAATTGCTTAATAACCCAGTTGAAATACAAGTACAAAGTAGCGACGCTAGCACCCTAGTACAGCGTGTTTTTACTGTGAACAAAGGCGAAAAAACCGCCGTGTTAGCGCATTTAATTAAGCAACATCAATGGCGACAAGCGCTTATTTTCGTCAATGCCAGAAATCACTGTGAGCACTTAGCTACAAAGCTTTCTAAGCGTGGTATTACCGCAGAAGTGTTTCATGGCGATAAAGGGCAGAGTGAACGTAGTCGTGTGCTTGCAGGATTTAAAGCAGGTGAGATTGAAGTGTTAATTGCCACGGATATTGCTGCCCGCGGTCTAGATATCGAAAAATTACCTGTCGTCATCAATTTTAACTTACCAAGAAGTCCATCAGACTACATGCACCGTATTGGTCGAAGTGGCCGTGCTGGTGAAGTAGGGTTAGCATTATCGCTTATTGATCATGAAGACTATCATCACTTCAACGTGATCGAAAAGAAGAACAAGATCAGGCTTGAACGTGAGCAAGTAGCAGGTTTTGAAGCCGATGAAGTACTCCTTTCAGACGCAGATAAGCCGATGGCAAAGCCTGAGGGCAGTGGTAAGAAAAAACGCAAAAATAAAAAACCAGTCAATGCCGATATCTGGTTGAGAAACTCTGATCCTGAATAAGTTATAGGTACTCGTATTGCCTTTTTTTTATTAGCACTTTCCTTGGTTTTAAAAATTAATTGAGCAACAGTGATGAAAATTTTTTATTATTTAGCGATTGGTTTATTAATTTTATCTTGTGCAGGGCTTTTTGTTTTAAAACGACCTGATGGTGGTGCATGGTTGAACCTTACAGACATTATTACCCCGATACAAACCAAGGTTCAAATGCTTCAAAGTGATGTTGTTAATAAAACACGAAAGAGCACATCTTCAGTAGGTGAGCAACAACCAAAAACTGTTGAGGTTTTTCGCTGGCAAGATGAAAACGGTGAATGGCACTTTTCTGATAAAATAGGCTCGAATATAAAGGGTTCGGATAAAAATTCAGCCAGTAGCAATGTTCAAAAAATAGCGATTAAAACCACCAATGTTATGTCAATTAAGGTCGAGCAAGTCAACAATAAGCAAATTCACGGAAAAAAGCCTGAACAATCACCACCTAATAAACTTTTGCAATCTTCTCTAAGCAAAATACCAACACTTATTGAAGACGCACAAAATGTTCAAACATTAATGGATGAAAGAACCAAACAACTTGATAAAGCTATTGAGCAACGATGAATATAACCAACGTTATGCTGTGTTTTTATTAGCAAATGTTCAACTAACTCAGTATTATAGCTCTGAGTTTCGATATAGAGTACTCAGAGAGGAATATAGATCGGGCTTTAACGGTATAAATGCCAACTTACCAATGAAGTATAAGCCGAGCTATAAATTTAATACCTTGAATTTATGCCTTAATTTCAATCATTAGGAGTAAAATTTATTTGTTCTCTTTTGCCAAACTTTATAGTATAAGCATTAACTATAGTGGCAATTTTATTGAATAAAACCAGTGCCCATACTTGTCCCATTCCTCCGGCCATATTAAGAAAAGCCCGTTACGAAAGTAACGGGCTTTTTGTTTTTCTGTGTCAGAGGAATTTTAGCTTTCTGACGTAGGCGGGAATTTATTCGCGCGTGTTTACTTGATCTTAGATCGATTAAAATCCCGTCTACAAAAATGAACCATCTCAACGGCATTGTGGTTTTGCATTGTTATGGTGCTCTCGCCCAATAATAGACTTTAAATATCCCTTTATTAATAATATTTACTTCAATAAATACATAACCATCTAAAAAACAATAACTTTATTTGGGCTGGAGTAATGTTTTTTGTGGTATGCATTATGCTCCTTATTAATTAAGTAATTTGCTTCATGGTTATATCCGTTAACGCTATCAATTTTTATTGCCGTTTCTTTATGACGGAGAAAACTCTACATTAAGGGCCTCCAATGGACTCCATTCTCGTTATTCTTGTTATCTCATTGACACTCGCTAGTGTCTTAAATATCGTACTAACAAAATTTTCAATTTCACATATCATTGGTTACATAATTACCGGTACCATCATCAGTAATATGTTTGATTTTAACGGTAATTCAAGTCAAAGTTCGTTAGATCTCATTGGTGAGTTTGGCATTGTATTTCTTATGTTTACTATTGGTTTGGAAATGTCCTTTTCTAAACTGCACAAAATGAAAGAGTTAATATTCTTTAACGGCTTTATGCAAGTAGCACTATGCTCACTCTCTATTTTTTTACTGTCATATTATGCTTTTTCAATTGAGGCAACCTCATCTTTGATCATTGCCTTAGCATTCAGCCTATCTTCAACCGCTATCGTATTACCTTATTTAAAAAGATCAAAAGACATTGTTACCCCTTATGGAGAAAAATCTGTCGCTATTTTAGTTTTTCAAGATTTAGCCGTGATCCCTATTTTATTACTGATGAATTTCTTAGCGGACAGTGATTTACCTCTGAGTGATATTTTGTTTAAAACAACCATGTACGGTGTTCTTATCATTGTATTTATGTTTACTTTAGGTAAAAAAATAATTGGGTGGCTGCTACATTTTTCATCTAATGCAAAAATGGAGGAACTGTTTTTAGGATCTGTGTTTACCATCGTTATTGGTGCATCCTTAATCGCCCATGAGCTGGGATTTACCTACTCCTTGGGGGCATTTATTGCAGGTATGATTATTGCCGAAACTAAATTTCACATTAAAGTTGAGTCAGATATATCGTCATATAAAGATTTGCTCTTAGGTGCATTTTTCTTTTCTATTGGTGCAAAAATTAATGTTCCATACTTTATGAGTCACTTTCATATAGTATTACTAGTGTTAATGTTGGTGATGACAATAAAAGCACTGATGATCTATTTTGTGATAAAACGGCAATCAAATAGAAGTGATTCAATAAAATCATCAATTGCTCTTTGCCAGATAGGCGAGTTTTCTTTTGTTATTTTTACCCTTGCAAGTAAACAGAACCTTATTCAGGATGAACTAGGGAATATGCTTATTTTAATCACCGTGCTCTCGATGATCATAACGCCATTTATGATAAACAATATCTATAAACTCGCGGCTTTATTTGTGGTTGAGTTTTTTGAATCAGATAAAATAACACCTGTTCAATCAAGTGGTCATACTATCGTTTGTGGCTACGATGTATTAGGACGCATTGTCGCCAAAGAATTGGAAAACAAAGGTGTTGATTTTTTAATTATTTCAGATAACTTACAACACGTTTTACTGGCAAGAAAACGTGGCTTAAATGCTTATTTTGGACATTTGGATAGACTTCCTGTATTGGAGTCTCTTAAGATTGAGCAATCAAAATCGATTATCATCACAGTTAATACATTAAAAAATAAGCAAATAATTTGTGACGCGGTATTAAATTACTACCCAAATGCTAACTTGATTGTAAAAATTAATACGCTGGAAGAAAAAAGCTCATTAGCAGATCTTAAAATTAATTCATTTGTTCATGCGCAGCATGAAACAGCAGTTTTACTTGTAAAACAAAGTATTACTTAAGTAATTAATGATGTTTATTTGAATAAGGTAAAAGGCCATTAACCAAAAGGCTCATGGCTTTTTCTTTACCGAGTAGGCGGGTTTTAATCGCGCACAAATAGACAAGCGCGAATAAATTCCCGCCTACAAAAGTAAGCAATTCTCAAAGCTTGTCGTTAAGGTGCAAGTCTTTACCTCATCACAAGTTTTTAGATGCATAGACACTGTTTAATTAGCCAATGTTCAACTAATTCAGTATTATTGGCGTATGGATAAAGCTATTGCGTAACCCGCTACTAAAAAATTTAATAACCAATGACTTTCTATCATTTTTTCAATCTACTTAAAAACCACAAGCTGCCTTTATTAATTGCTATTGCGTTAATGGTAGTCGAAAGTGTAGTTAGCTTATCCGTTCCTTGGTTTGCCGGTAAATTTTCAGAGTCCATACTTAATGGCGACACCATTTTTAACCTTAGCTACATTCAAATTGCGCTTATTTGGTTGTCTCTATTTGTTTTGCAGGCTTTGTTACGATTTTTATCAACATATCGGGTGAATTTCATCGGTGCAAAAATGCTTACCGAGCTGAGTTGTCGGCTATACGATCATATCCAATTGCTACCCGTAAAGTACTTTAATACCACCAAGCAAGGGGAAACATTAGCGCTACTGAGCAACGATGTAACCATTATCAGCTATTTTCTTTCGGGAATATTAACGGGACTCGTGCCAGCGATATTAATTTTGAGTGGCGCACTTATCTTAATGGCCTCAATAAACACCACCATCACGTTAATAATATTACTCATGGTGCCCGCTTTTTTTGTTGTTTTGAAGTTGCTTGGTAGAGGCATAAGGCCGATATCAAAAAATTTAGTGCAAAGGCAAGCAGACTCTCTTGCCATTGCCAGTGAAAACTTCAGCGCGATAACATTGATTAAAGCTTTTTCAAGAGAGCGAGTCGAGTCAAATCGTTTTAAAAGTAACGCCCACGAAATTCAAAAATTACGTAAAAAACAGCTTAAAGTGCAAGCTGTTTTATCACCTGTTTTGCAGTTATTAATATCAACTGGCGTGTTAATTGTTGTGGTTGTCAGCGCCATGCATTATCAATCAGGGGAGCTAACCATACCCGATTTAATTACCCTATTAATGTACGGAATGCTATTTGCGCGCCCAATGAGCGCTTTAGCTAACTTATACGGGCAAGTGCAACAGGCTGTTGGCTCATCGCATCGTTTAAATGATGTTTTTAATATTTCACCCGAGCCAACGGATGTATTAAATGCCGAGGATCATCATAGTGATGAAGATATTTCGGGGGTAATTGCCTTCAACGATGTTTGTTTTAGCTACAGCGAAGACGAAGCGCTATTAACAAAAATTAATATTGAAATACCCGCGCATGAAGTTTCTATGATCATAGGCGCTAACGGCACAGGCAAAACAAGCTTGTTGCACTTATTAATGCGCTTTATTTTACCAACATCGGGAGACATTACCGTCGGGGGTAAATCATTAAACAGTTTCGGACTGTCTAACTTAAGAAAGCAAATAGGTTTTGTTTCGCAAAACATTGTCTTATGCGATGGTAGTGTTGCAGACAATATATCGTTTGGTTACCCACAAGCAAGCTTTGAAGCAATAGAGTATGTGGCCAAGCAAGCCGGAGCTCATCAATTTATCACTGAACTTAATCAGGGTTATCAAACGCAAGTTGGAGAAGGGGGCGTTTTGCTTTCGGGCGGTCAAAAGCAACGTATATCACTAGCAAGGGCATTAATGTCAAACCCTTCGGTGTTACTTTTAGATGAACCGACATCAATGATAGATAAAGAAGGCACTGTTGAGTTTACCAGCATGCTGCAACAGTTATTAAAAACTCAAACGGTGATCATGGTTAGCCATGATGAAAAATTAACCTCAATTGCTGATCATATTTATGTGATGAAAAACGGGCAATTAATAAATACAGATAATAAACAGGAATAAGTTAGCCAATGAGCACTACCACTTACCAATTAGCTGAAAACGTTCTTTTTCAAAAAGTTTCTGAAGAAACCGTGATACTTGAGCCTGAAACAGGGCAGTATTATACCCTTGATGAAATAGGCACATTTATGATGGGCAACATTCAACAAGGTAAAACCATAAAAACCGTTGTTAGCTGTGTGTTAGAAAAATATCAAGCGGATGAACAAAAAGTTACCCAAGACTTAAATGAGTTAATCGCCGATATGCTAAAACAAGGTTTACTGGTTGAAGCTTGATAACATGTTGCTGAGCTTTAAAAAGCTCTTAAAATTTAATATAAAAGAGCTGTGGCTATTAACTTATGCTTGGTTTGTTTTTTTGAAATGGGATTTTTTAATCTCATTCATTGATTTTAAAAAATGGCGGGCACAAATAGACAACGTTACGTTTGAAAATAATAACAACGGTTTAACCACAAATACTGCCAAGCTCACAGAAATAAAAGCAATTATCAACATCAGTGAAATAGCCGGTCGGCATCATATAAAAAAAATGAACTGCCTACGACGCTGCTTAACGCAAAAACAACTCTTAAATCGAAGAGGATATCATTGCAATTTACATCTAGGTGTGAAAATTGAACAAAGCAACTTAAAGGCGCATAGTTGGTTAAGTTTTCAAGGTCTTGTCATTAATGATAGTGAAGATGTATCGAGCCGTTATAGCGAATTAAAAGTGGCTAGTGAAGACGATATATTTTGCGCACTTAAATAGCCTTTACCACCGAGATCACAGAGGCGTGCTTCGCACTACACAGAGCAGTAATTAATATTTTCATTTCTCGGTGAAGGACATAGTCCCTCGGTGTTCTCTGTGGTCATACATTTTTTACCACCGAGATCACAGAGGCGTGCTTCGCACTACACAGAGCAGTAATTAATATTTTCATTTCTCGGTGAAGGACGTAGTCTCTCGGTGTTCTCTGTGGTTATATTTGTTTTATCATTGAGGCAAAGCACCACCGAGATCACAGAGCCGCGCTTCGCACTACACAGAGAAGAGAGCAGTGTTTTATCTCGGTGAAGGACGTAGTCCCTCGGTGCTCTCTGTGGTTATATTTGTTTTATCATTGAGGCAAAGCACCACCGAGAGCACAGAGCCGTGCTTCGCACTACGCAGAGAAGTATCGGTATATTTATAAGAATTATTATTCACTGGAGGAGGTTGATTTTTTGGCTATTTTTAAAAGATCATCCCAACTATCAGGTGGGGTGCCTGACTTTAACATTCTGGAAAATACTCTATAAGCATCAGTTTTACTTTCATAAGCTCGTTTGCTGCTATCATCATTTACCCAAGTATAGATGATGATTTTTGATTGGATATCATAACGGAAAAACAATCGATATTGCTGGAAAAATTTAGCTCTGAACCAGTGTTTATTTTTATCACCCAACGTTTTACCTTGGCGATAATCTGGTTTTGTTGGATCTTGTGGAATAACCTCAAAAGCTAACTTATGAATAGCTGCGAGCCTTTTCGTGTCATTTTTCTTAAGATAAGCAATAGGATCTTTTGTCTTGAGCGCAGTGACTTTTCTCTCTAAAAGTTCATATTGCTCAACAAAGAGTGGATGTGTATATAAAGTCCATCCATTAACGACAATAGCTGCATTATTAGACAAGGTTACTCATCCGCATCGGATAATGGCGCATCTAAATCTAATTCAACACCAGCGGTTAATGACTCAACGCGATCACGCATAGCTGCTGTTAATGATTGAAGTTTTTCAGGGTACTTTTGCATATCGTTGGCAATAAATGTTAAAAATGATTCTACAGCAGGATCATTCTCTACAGTTTCAACACGAGAAAGCATGATGCTACCATTTGGTTGGATGATAAATTTAATTTTATCTTTTTTATTCAAATGCAGTGCTTGACGAACAATACTAGGAATGGTTGTTTGAAATCTATCTGTTAATGTGGACTCAGTTTCTAAAGCTGCTTGTATCATAGTAACCTCCAAAATATTAGGCTTACCCAATAATGGTAATGCAAACGCATTGTCATTGCAAGGTAAGCTAATTATGGCGAAATAAATGACAAGTTTCCGTATGCTTAAATCCAGATTTCACCACCGAGATCACAGAGTCGTGCTTCGCACTACGCAGAGAAGTGATCAATGCTTTTATCTCGGTGAAGGACGTAGTCCCTCGGTGCTCTCTGTGGTTATATTTTTACCGCTGAGGAATATGAACAATGCGTTTGAAACCATAACTGGGTTAAAATGGCGTACAACATATCAACATGTAAATAGCTATTATTGTTGTTTACAACGGCATCAAACTCTTTTAATAAAATACTATTATTTATCAAACCTAAATCTTGCAGCCCAGTGTGTGATAACAATTGTCGTAATTCATGTTGATTGCTTCTAACCAAGTTTGCAAAGTGATGATCAAACACAGTCTTGGTTTTATTCCAACAAACCGAAGCGGGTAAGTACTCTTGCATCGTTTGTCGTAACAGCCATTTAGGGTATATGCCTTGAATAAGCATCTTTTCAGGTACCGCAAAACTAAACTCAACAATATCGGTATCAAAAAAGGGATGACGAACATCAATGCCATATAAACTAGCCACTTTTTGATAGGAGCGCATTGAGTTATAAGTCGAAGTAGTCTTTAATCCGTGATACCTAGCATGCCTAGCGGGATTAAAACTGGCTGAATAAGGGTTTGAAAAATGCTCATTGGCGTATTTTACCAGAGTAGTAGCCTCTTTAGACAACCACTTAGGTTGTTCATTTCCTAGCCTAGGTTGGTTTCTCAGTATTTTGAGTAAGTTTTGCAATGTTGAAGGTATAAATAATTTATACAAAGACCGAACAACAGGCTCACCAAGCTCATCACAAGCGTTTATCACTTCACTTATAACACCTATTTCACCTTTAAATAAACGCGAGCGGTATGATCCGCTATGTCCCCAGCAAGTTTCATCACCACCATTACCCGTTAAAAGCACACTGGCTCCTAACGAACTCATCAGTTGTAATTCTTGGTGGTATTTAGGCGAAAGTACCACACCGGGATTGTCAAAATCTGTTGGATACAATTGTGCAAAGGTGATCTGTTCAAACTGATCTAGCTCGATAAAGTGTTGGTTCTCAAGTTTTAGTGTCGAGATCATATCGGCTATATTACTGCTTTCATCGCAACTTTTAGTATTGGCATATCGGTGCGACAAGGTATGTAGTGGCTGCGATTTTTTATCCATCGCTTGCTTTGCTAATGCCGTGATAGACGTTGAATCCATACCGCCACTCATTTGGCAAAATACTGTGGCGCTATTTACAGCACTATTTGAATCATGGTTTGACGAGTTGTCAGCCGCTAATCGGTTAGTAACACTGTTATTTAATAAATCTAAAAAATGAGCCTTGTATTGATCGGTATCTTGGTAACGAATAGAGAAATTAGGGTCAATATCCCAAAATTTGTGGATACTAACGCCGCCTCGAGACGAAAATTGTAAAGAATGCCCTGCGGGTATTAAAGATATTTCATTTAACATGGCGCAAGTTGGATCGGGTCGACCAGCCAACCACTGGCTTATGGCCATTTTATTTATGCTTAAAGGGGTATTAGTACACTGCGCTAATAATTTAGCATCAGAAGCTAAATATAAAGTATCTTCTAACTGTAAATAAAATAAAGAACGACCGCTAAATGAGTCAATTGCCGCATGAACTTCTTGTTTATCTTCATCCCACAAAATGGCACAAAAGCTTCCCTTTATTTTTTTAAAACACTCAGTTCCCCACGCTTTATAAGCTGAGAAAACTAACTGTTCGTTGCAAAGCTCTGCTGAAAGGGCAGAAGTGCTAACCGTAGCCTTAGTTAACAAAGGAGTTAACAAAGCCGATAATTGTTTTTTATTATCAATTCTATCGCAACTAATAATGGGATTTTCAGAAGAAAAACAAGAATTATTCGTTTTTTTTTGCGCTAGTTTGCTATGTGAATACTTAACAAAAGAAACAGTGTGGCTAGCACTTTTAATTTCTTTGAATTCATGCGGTTGATTGCAAAAAAAATGATTGATCAATTGCTGATTAAAAATGATTTTAGCGTTATTACTCTGTTTAATTGGCGTGATAGCCGCAAAAAGGTTGTCCATAATACCCTTAAAATAATACCTTGTTAAAAAGGCTAGAGTGTTGAAAATAGCAAACTAAAGGTGATTTTGTAATGTTTTTTGTAAATTGTCATTAAAAAGTAACAATAAACAGGGTAGAATACGTGAGTAAAGGTGTTTTTAGCTCTTGCAGTGTTTAATTTTTAGCGTTATTTAGTGTCAGGTTTTTTTACACGTTTAAATGAATTTGAAATAACACTTTTAGTTATTGGTCGTACCAGCTTGAAACCATTGATTTATTTAAAGTTGGTGCCATTTTTGCATTGTTGCGCACAGGATGTTGTTACAATTTTTTACTTATTGGAGATTTACAAATGTTGAAGAAATGGACGCTAGGGATAATTCTTCTTTCTACTAGCTTGTTTTCACAAGCCACCTTAATAAATAGTGCTGTTGAAGCTGTCGATATGGACGGCATTACCGTCACCGCATTTTTTGCTGATAGTAGTCAAGAAACTCAAATTTGGTCTGCACTGAATTCTACGGTAGGCGGCGTTGACAATGGTGATTGGTCTCTAATGCTAGAAGGGAATACGTTTGGTGATTTTGACCAAGCAACTAATACTCTTTATGGCTTATGGACGTTAACAAATATTGCCGTTAACCAAGACATTGTTGGGCTAACTATAGATGCCGGTATAGAAGGTTTTTACTTTGATATTTTAAGTGGCACATTGTTAAGCACGCCAGGCTCTGAAGCTGGCCGTGAATTTGTAGCGAGCGATGATACCGTAACAGCCACTTTTGACGATGTTTTTAGTGAACCAGATTTATATGGCACGCTAAATATTGCATGGAACCCTAATAATACTTTAGCAACAGGGCAAGCGTTGTCGTTTTTAACTGATACAGATAAAGCCGAAATACCAGAGCCTTCTACTTTGTTTTCTTTTGCATTAGGCCTTATCGCATTAACCAGTTTACGTAGAAAATCTTCAGGGAAGTAATTAACATGAACGCTAATCACACAAATGCTCAACAACAATCTGTAGCGAGCAAAGCAGCTTACACTAAACCGGTATTGAAAAATGCAGGTAGCTTAGCAGACTTAACTCAAGGCTTTGCTGGTAGTATTCCAGACGAGCAGGGCGGTCATACCAAACGGAATCCTTTCCAAGGTTAAGCCTTTGACACTAGCTAATGCCTAATAAATTTAGAGATTAGCTAGTGCTTTAACTATTTCTGATGAATCCTTTATTTAGTTTGCCACTTCATGGTGTTTTCTGTGTGCCTTTTTGCAACCAGAATAAAGATGAACTGCCAATAAAAATCACCTTAGCTTTTTCTGAACTCGCTGTTGATAAAAAGTTAAAACCGCTATGGTCGATGACCGATGCAGGTGATCGTTACCATAGCGAAGTTAACTTATATAAAAAGCAGCCGCCTAAAAACGAGGTCGGGTTTGATAACAGTAGTTATTATTTAAATGTTAATTGCCAAGGAAATGGCTTATTTGAAATATCGAAAAATGGCATCACCATAGACTGGAAAGACCACGGAACAGGGGCCGATCATTATTTTCAAACATTAGCGATTGCCTTGAATTTAGAACTAAACAACGTACTTTGTATTCATGCCAATGCGTTAGCTTATCAAGACAAAGCCATTGCCGTTGTTGCGCCAAGTAGGACAGGTAAAACCACCTTAACAGCAGCGCTGAGCCAAACAGGTTTTGCCTTGATGACCGATGACATGATTGCCCTACATGAAGTAGAGCAAGGTTATCAAATATATCCAAGCTGGCCAGTGGCAAGAATGTGGCCAGATGCATTAAATGACATACAAGCTAATGTTAATGAACCTTATAAAAAAGTTCATGAAAAGTTTGAAAAACGTATCATAAATATTGAAAAAACCAAGGGTTTTGAATTTTGTAATCAACCCAAAAAATTACAGGTGATTTATTTATTAAATAGATTACCAAACACGCAAAATAGCAATGTACCACTATGTGAAATAGTGCCCATCGCCACAGCACAAGCACTTATTGTGTTATTGCAAAATAGTATTTTAGGCAGTTGTTATAGAGCGCTCAACCTTGAAAAAAGTCGAGTTGCAGCGTTATCTAAGCTATTAAGCAAGGTTACTTTTAAACAAATAAACTACTTAAGTGGTAAAGAACATTTAGCCGCGGTAAGTGAAATGATTAAAAATGATAACGCAACATAATGAATAACCGCTTCCTTGGTGCTCTTTGTGGTTAAGCTTTTTAAGTTCTCATATAAAAATAAACGGAAGAAATTGAAATGCATGATCAAAATGGCATGATCAAAAGTAACAGTAACACCTTTGCAGTTTTTTATCGCTTGGTTGATTTTGCTACCATACAGCTAGGCCTATTCGCCGCTATTTTTTTCTATGGTGTTACCTATAATCAACAATATTTAATAGTGTCGTTGCTGGCTACATTAACCTTCTTCTTTATCGCCGAATCCTTTTCATTATACCGCTCATGGCGCACCGGCTATTTCAAACAAATTATCTTTTATAGCTTCCTCTCCTGGGGAATTGCTTCAATAGTCGTATTGTCTTTTTTATTCTTTAGTAAATCCAGTATTGTCTTTTCTCGTGTCACCATTGCTATATGGTTTACCCTGACGTATTTTGTTTTAGTGGGCTGGCGTTATGCTTTTGCCAAGTTTCTAGAAAGAATACGTGCCAAAGGCTATAACACTCGCTCGGTCGCTATTATCGGCTTAACCAAAGGCGCCTCACGTTTAATTCAACAAATACTTGATAACCCAGAAATTGGCTATCGAATAAAAGCGGTTTATGACGATAGAACCTTAGACAGAATTGATGCCTCATACCATCATCTACTCGATGGCAGCATAGAAGAAGGCGTAGCCAAGGCTAGAAACAATGAGTTTGATGCCATTTATATCGCCTTGCCGATGACCGCAGAAAATCGCATTAAAGACATTTTATTTAAGCTAGGTGACACCACCGCCAATGTACAACTCGTACCCGATCTTTTCATTTACTGTTTAATGAATGCCTCTATGTCACATGTAGGTGAAATTCAAACCATTAGTGTTTATAACAACCCGATGTTAGGGGCTAATGCCTTATTAAAACGAACAGAAGATATTTTATTATCGTTAGTTATTTTAACCCTTATTGCTATACCACTATTATTTATAGCTATTGGGGTTAAACTGACCTCAAAAGGGCCGGTATTATTTAAGCAAGATAGATACGGTCTAGACGGTAAAAAAATTAAAGTATGGAAATTTCGCTCAATGACCGTCGCTGAAAATGCCAATAATGTTGTGCAAGCAACAAAAAATGATGTTCGAATTACCCCGTTTGGTGGCTTTTTACGCAGAACCTCACTCGATGAATTACCACAATTTTTTAATGCCTTAAAAGGTGATATGTCGGTAGTAGGGCCAAGGCCGCATGCCGTATCTCATAACGAAGAATACAGAAAACGGGTTGACTACTATATGCTTCGCCATAAAGTTAAACCGGGCATTACTGGCTGGGCACAAGTAAACGGCTGGCGCGGAGAAACCGACACAATAGATAAAATGGAAATGCGTATTCGCTTCGATCTTGAATATATACGTAATTGGTCACTGTGGATGGACTTTAAAATTGTACTATTTACAGTTTTTAGATCATTCAATGACAAAAATGCTTACTAGCTTACTAATAGGTAAATAGCTAATATGTCTTTAAAGCCAACGCAATTTTCATCACTTGATTTTGTCAAAGAATTAGACGAAAAATATTTTGAATTATTACGCCTCGCGCGTATTTCTGGCTGCGCTGACCATAATATTATTGACCTACCTGTTGCGACCAAACTGCTTAACCAATTACCTTTATTTGAGAAAACGCATAAACGAATAATTCCTCTTCTTTATGATAAAGCGCATAAATTAGCTATTTTTAATGATTTATCACCTCAGTGTCAAAAATTATTAACGACTATTACTCAGCAAGGCATAGTGACAGAGTTGGCAAGGAAAATTCAGCTACAGCAAATAATAGCCACATTGTCAGCGGATAATATTCCACTCATATTGTTAAAAGGTGCGGCTTTTGCTGACGTTTTATATAACCCACAAGCGCCAAGAACCTCAAATGATTTAGACATACTGATACATAAAAAACATTGGCACAAAGCGGTATCAGCCATTAAAACGGTAATGAATTACACAGCAAAACCGCAACCCGATGTTTTTGGTGATCTATTCGAACTCTCTTTTGTGCCCAAAAACAAAGTGGGTGCCGCGCTAGACTTACATGCTTCACTCACACACCCATTGTTATTTAATATATGTGAAGAACAGTTATGGGAAAACAGTGTTGAACATCCAAGTTTTACCAATGAACTGGTAAGAACATTATCAGCAGAGCATGCCTTAATTCATCAAGCTATACATGCCTATAAAGATATGGATTTTTGTAAATATAATTTAGTCGACAGTCATGAAATCATTAACGCTCAGAGCCCTGATATTAAAAAAACCATAGCAATAGCAAAAGAGTGGGGCGCAAGTGTGCCTTTATTTACACTATTAAAAAATTGCGCTGAAATTATGAGTAGTAATGTTAACAGTGACTTATTAAAGCAAGCTAAACCAAAAGTCATCATCTATAAAATGATTAGCAAATTATTAAAATCACGTTTTACTCAACCTTTAGCAAAAAGCAAACCTTTACGATATAGAGTAAACCAAATACTAGCGCAATTTATTTTTACCGGCAGCTTTATAAGGCCTTTATTACTACAAAGTTTATTTGTGAAATCTTTAATGTTTCCAAACAAGAAAAACGCTGTGTAACCCAACGCCTCTATGTGTTTTGTGGTTAAAAATAATGCTAGTACTATGGCATAAATAATTGAAAATAATATATAAAAACGGTAGTATCTAGGCCTAGAAAAAACATGAAGAAAACGGAAGAGAAGTTAGGTGACATGACCAATAAAACAACCATAGATACTACTTTTTTTGAACGTTGTATTGAAACTTTGACGCAAGCACATCAACTATTACTAACGGCTGATGAAGAGAGTATTTCTTATGAAATGTACCGTAGTGCATGTGTTAAAGAGTTTGAAATAATATTAGAGCAATCAGGCAAGCTGTTGAAAAAATGTCTTAAACCTTACTTTCATAGTGCAAAAGCGGTTGACAAACTCACATTTAAAGATATTTATCGCTATAGTGGGCAGCACGGCCTTATTCCCATAGAAGAAGTTGAGCGTTGGCTGATTTATCGTGATAATCGCAATAATACCGCACATGATTACGGTGTAGACTTTGCTGAACATACACTATTACTACTTAAGCAGTTTATTATTGATGCTAATGCATTAGCGCAAGTAATCAATCGTCAATCACACCAATAGAATAGCTATATTTTGATTAATTTACGAAATAAAGACAAACAAATGATTTGCACCATTGCTGGTAATATTTTCCCAAAAGGAACAGAGCTTTGGGCCTATGGTAGCCGTATAAAAGGTACTAGTCACGACGGAAGTGATTTGGATTTAGTGATCAAAAGCCAAGAGAAATCACCAGATGCTATTGATAATTTAATAAATTTTAAAGAAAAGCTGCAATCTTCTAATATACCTATATTAATACAAGTACTTGATTGGGAACATATTCCCAAATCATTTCAAGATAATATTAAGCAACAGTATGAAGTGTTGTGTTCAGTAACGGAGAATTAGCTTTTAAATTACCTAAGCTCTTCTCGGTGAAGTGCGAAGCACCTCGGTGTTCTCTGTGGTGAAATATTGTATTAGGGCTTAAGTACTAATTCGAGTTATTAGCGAAATTTGATGATAGAAGGGCTTAATAAGTATTAAAGCTCTTCTCGGTGAAGTGCGAAGCACCTCGGTGTTCTCTGTGGTGAGACATTGTATTCGGGCTTAATTACTAATTCGAGTTATTAGCGAAATTTGATGATAGAAGGGCTTAATAAGTATTAAAGCTCTTCTCGGTGAAGTGCGAAGCACCTCGGTGTTCTCTGTGGTGAAATATTGTGTTAGGGCTTAATCGTTAGAAACAAAAAATTTAAATTTGAATCGTAAATTAGGCTTTAGCCTGACATTTACAACATATAAATAGTTAAGGAAAACCATGACAAACAAAATAACCTCCGCCGTAATTCCCGTAGCTGGCCTAGGCACGCGAATGTTGCCTGCCACTAAAGCAATACCCAAAGAAATGCTAAGCGTAGTAGACAAACCGCTTATTCAATATGTAGTTGAAGAGGCTGCTGCAGCCGGTATTAAAAATATTATTTTAGTCACCCATTCTAGTAAAAATGCCATCGAAAACCATTTTGATAAAAGCTTTGAACTTGAAGCGCAACTTGAAAAACGGGTAAAACGTTCATTGCTAGAAGAAGTACGTAAAATCACCCCAAAAGGCACCAATGTTATTTCAGTAAGGCAGTCAAATGCACTTGGCTTAGGCCATGCCATTTTATGTGCAAGACCTATTATTGGTGACAACCCTTTTACCGTAATACTGCCTGACGTACTTATTGACAAATATCATTCAGATTTAAAACAAGACAACCTAGCACAAATGGTTAAACGTTTTGAAGAAACAAGCACTAGCCAAATAATGGTAGAAGAAGTTCCCGAACAAGACGTGAGTAGCTATGGCGTGGTCGATATTAACGGTGAACAATTAAAAGAAGCGGGTTTTGCGACAGTAACCGATATGGTAGAAAAACCAGCGCTTGATGAAGCACCATCAAATTTAGCCATAACAGGCCGATATGTACTATCGAGCAAAATTTGGGACTTACTAGAATTTACCCCTCCCGGCGCAGGTGGTGAAATACAGCTAACTGATGCTATGCACCAATTATTGCTGCTTGAAAAAATGGAAGCCTACAAAATTGTTGGCCGAAGCCATGATTGCGGTAATAAGCTAGGTTATTTACAAGCGAATATCGAGTATTCGTTACTTGATCCTGTGTTGGGTGCTGGTTTAAGAGATTTTTTAGCCACTTTAAAGCTGTAAATGAAGTTAATAACTAAATAAAAGCTCATTATTCACTTTATAAATTTTATTACTTTACGTTTGTAAAAGAAGAGATATATGTCGAAAAAATACAAAGGAATTATTCTTGCTGGCGGATCGGGTACTAGGCTACATCCGCTTACTATATCAATTAGTAAACAATTGATGGCTATTTATGATAAGCCGATGATTTATTATCCTTTATCGATTCTTATGCTTGCTGGTATTCAAGAAATATTAATAATAACAACACCTCATGATCAAGAGTCATTTAAAAAATTATTAGGTGATGGTAAACAGTGGGGGCTGGATATCAGTTATGAGGTTCAGGCAAACCCTGACGGTCTTGCTCAAGCGTTTATTATTGGCGAAGAGTTTATTGGTGACAGCCCTGTGAGTTTAGTATTAGGCGATAACATATTCTTTGGCCATGGGATGGACGAATTACTTAATAGTGCAACATCAAAAAGCGAAGGTGCGACAGTATTTGGTTATTATGTGAAAGATCCAGAACGCTATGGTGTTGTATCTTTCGACAGTACAGGTAATGCAATTGATATTGAAGAAAAACCAGCTAAACCTAAAAGTAACTATGCAGTCACCGGGCTTTATTTTTATGATAATGATGTGATTGAAATCGCAAAAAATATAACACCATCAGCTCGGGGCGAACTCGAAATAACGGATGTGAACAAGGTATATTTGGAGCGAAATAAACTTAGCGTCGAACTTATGGGTAGAGGATATGCATGGCTTGATACTGGCACTCATGAGTCCTTAAACGCGGCATCGAACTTTATTCAGACTATTGAAGAACGTCAGGGTCTTAAAATTTGCTGTCCAGAAGAAATAGCTTACCGTCAAGGTTTTATAACCGCACCTCAATTGGAAGAACTTGCCCAACCACTTAAAAAAAGTGGCTATGGTCTTTATCTTTTAGAACTTTTAGAAAAAAGGTAGAACCATGAAAATAATCGAAACGAACTTACCGGGTGTTATTGTATTTGAACCTCGTAAATTTGGAGACGCTCGAGGTTTTTTTCTTGAAACGGCTAGAGCTGATACATTAAAAGAAGCTGGAATAGAGGCAATGTTTGTCCAAGACAACCATTCAAGGTCAACTAAAGGGGTATTGCGGGGCCTACACTACCAGTTAACTCAACCACAGGGGAAACTTGTGAGAGTTGCAACAGGGGCTGTTTTTGATGTGGCTGTAGATGTAAGAAAAGGCTCTCCAACATTTGGTGAATGGTTCGGTACAACATTAGATGAAGAGTCTATGCGCATGATGTATGTACCTCCTGGGTTTGCTCATGGTTTTGTTGTACTCAGCGATACCGCTGACTTTATCTATAAATGTACCAATTATTATCACCCTCAATCCGAGCAGGGGATTTTTTGGAATGATTCTGAAGTTGGCATTCAATGGCCAATTACCGATGTACAATTATCAGATAAAGACATTAAAAACCCGTTACTTAAAAATCAATTAACTGAAAAATTGCCATTATTTAACAAGGCGATAGTATGAAAATTTTAGTGACGGGAGCCAATGGACAAGTGGGTAGTGAATTGCTACAAGCAGACCTAATAAATAAATATAATGCACAAGTTATAGGTTGTGATAGAGCGCTGCTCGATATAACCAATATCGATAATATAAAAGCAATGTTAAACCAAGAAAAACCTGATGTCGTTATTAATGCGGCAGCGTATACCGCAGTAGACAAAGCGGAAGAAGAAATTGACCTCGCTTTTACCATTAACGAAAAAGGCTCTGAAAATTTAGCAATAATTTGTAATGAGTTAGCTATCCCTTTATTACATATTTCTACTGACTATGTTTTTGATGGCGCAAAAAACAGCGCTTATGATGAAAACGATGCGCCTAACCCCACCGGTATTTACGGAAAAAGTAAATTAGCGGGCGAGCAAGCGATAATCAAAAACCACCCTATGCATTATATATTGCGCGTTGCATGGGTATTTGGTGAGCATGGCAATAACTTCGTTAAAACTATGCTACGCATAGGAAAGGATCGCGAACAATTAAATGTGGTTGCAGATCAAAAAGGTGCGCCGACCTACGCTAAAGATATTGGCGAAACATTACTTAAGCTAGCAGTACAAATAAATGAAGAAACTAATGATTGGGGTATTTACCATTATTCAGGTGCTACGCCAACTTCATGGCATGGATTTGCGCAGACAATATTTGAAAAAGCAGTAAAAACAAATATATTAGCGAATAAACCCAAGGTTTTGCCAATCACCAGTAAAGAATACCCAACGCCAGCTGAGCGGCCATTAAATTCAATTTTAAATTGCGATAAAATAACGCAGACATTTAATATAGAACAATCAAATTGGCAATTAGGCTTAAACAACGTTTTACAGGCATGGAAAAAATAATGAAACATACTCCCGATATATTATTAGTGACAGGCGCTGCAGGCTTTATCGGCTCTAATTTTGTGCACTACTGGATGAATGCGTACCCAGATAGCAAAATTATTGTCTTGGATGCCTTAACTTATGCAGGAAATAAAGAAAATTTAGTTTCGTTAGAGCAAAATAAAAGCTTTACCTTTGTTCATGCCGATATATTAGATACTGACAAAGTAGAATTTTTGCTACGAGAATATAATGTAGATACCCTAGTTCACTTTGCCGCAGAATCACATGTAGACAGATCGATTCACGGGCCTGATGCATTTTTTAAAACCAATATAGAGGGTACTCATTCTCTGCTTAAAGCGGCAAAAAAAGTTTGGTTAGACGAAGGAAAAACCAATCATCGCTTTCATCATGTATCCACCGACGAAGTTTACGGCACCTTAACACCAGATGCACCAGCCTTTACCGAAACGAACCAATATTTACCTAATTCACCGTATGCGGCCAGCAAAGCGTCGTCTGATCACATAGTTAGAAGCTATCACCATACTTATGGTTTGAATACCACAATTAGCAATTGCTCAAATAATTATGGTCCTTATCAGTTTCCTGAAAAGTTAATTCCCTTGGTTATCGCTAATTGTTTAGACGGTAAAGCATTACCTATATATGGTGACGGCCAACAAATTCGAGATTGGTTATTTGTTGATGATCACAACCGTGGTATTGACCTTATTATTCGTAATGGCCAAATTGATAACACCTACAATATAGGTGGCAACAACGAATGGGCAAATATTGATATTGTGACACTAATTTGTGAATTAATGGACGAGTACCACCCCGCAGGTGCACCTCATAAACAGCTTATCACCTACGTAAAAGACAGGCCGGGTCATGACAGACGTTATGCCATTAACGCGTCGAAAATAATGAATGAATTAGGCTACGCACCACAAGAAACTTTCGAAACAGGTATTCGTAAAACAGTGCAATGGTACATGGATCACGAACAATGGTGGCGCCGTATTATGGATGGTAGTTATACAAATTGGTTGGATAAAAATTATGAATAACAGTTATATCATTATTTCTCCGTGCAGAAATGAAGAAGAATACATGCGACAAACGCTTGATACAGTAGTAAATCAAACGGTTAAACCGACTAAGTGGGTTATTGTTGACGATGGTTCTACAGATCAAACAGCAAATATTTTACAAGAATATGCTAGTAAACACGATTTTATCGAAATAGTTACCAGAGAAAATCGCGGACATCGAAGTGTTGGCCCAGGGGTTATTGATACTTTCTATACGGGCTACAATACGATTAATGTTGACGAATACGATTATATTTGTAAGTTAGATTTAGATTTGGCCTTACCGTTATCTTATTTTGAATATTTAATTCAAGAAATGAAAAAAGAGCCAAGGTTAGGCACTTATAGTGGCAAGCCATATTTCTATCCAGAAAACTCAACAGAGCTTGTTCCTGAAGTATGTGGTGACGAATCCTCAGTAGGTATGACCAAGTTTTATAAAACCGTATGTTTTAAAGAAATAGGTGGCTTTGTCAGGCAAGTAATGTGGGACGGCATAGATAGCCACCGCTGTAGAACGTTAGGCTGGATTTCAAAAAGTGAAGACCATGAAGGAATACGGTTTATACATTTACGTGCTATGGGTTCTAGTCAAAAAAGTATAATTACAGGCCGTATTCGTCATGGTTATGGGCAATATTTTATGGGCACCAATATGTTCTATTTATTGGCCTCGGTAATTTACCGATTAAACAAAAAACCCTATGTCATTGGCGCATTGTCAACGTTTTGGGGCTATATCAAAAGTGCATTAACCGGTAAAGAGCGTTTAAAAGACCCTGTAATGCAAAAATTAATGAATCGTTTTCAATGGCACGCTTTATTTGTGGGAAAAAATAAAGCAGTTGAAAAAATAAATAGTCAACAAGCTAAAGTTTGGGGCACTCACCCAATTACTTATACAATACCGAATAAAGACTAAGCTAATGACCGAAGCAAAAAATAAACAAATATTATACTTAGCACCAGAGATACCCGCACTTTCGGCAACGTTTGTTTATAACGAAATATTTAAATTGAAAGAGTTAGGTTATCAAGTATCTGCGGCAACTGTTCATCAACCTATGGCGAAAGTGGATGATGCAACCAAAAATAAAGTGGGTGATGTTTTTTTTGTATATCAAGCAAGTGTTTTGCAGAATTTAATACATTTGTTCATGGTGTTATTAACAAAACCTGTCAACTGTTTTAAATCTTTTACTTGGTTATGCAAAGATTTATTTAGCATTGGTTTGTTTAGTAGAAATGCAGCGGGCTTAGTTTATAGATATTTGTCTGCAGCAAATTTGGCACGTTTTATCAGCAAAAAACAAATAACACATACACATGTTCATTTTGCTCATATACCAACCGATATTGCCATGTATGCTGCCTGTATGACCGGCACAGACTTTAGCGTAACTTCACATGCGAATGACATTTTTCAACGGGGTTGGTTATTAAAAGAAAAAATTCAGCGAAGTAAATTTTTTGTCACCATTTCGCAATTTAATAAAGCTTATTTAGCCGGTCTTGCTCCACAAATAAAAGAGAAAATAAACGTTATTTATTGTGGTGTAGACACGACAAAATTTACATATAGAACATCACATGAAAACAAGGTATTTACCTTTGGTTTTTTAGCGCGACTGGTGGAAAAAAAGGGTGTTGAATATTTAATAAAAGCCTGTAACGAGCTTAAAAAAGATCAGTATAACTTCAACGTTGAAATTGTTGGGGATGGTCCACTAACTGATGAACTTAAAGCATTAACCAGTGAATTAGGTTTAACAACGCATATTTCATTTTTAGGCACAATGCCGAACAACCAAGTAAGTGAGTGGTTAAAAAAATTGGATGCTTTTGTTCTTCCTTCGGTAAAAGACTCAAATGGTGATATGGATGGCATACCTGTATCGCTTATGGAAGCTATGGCCAGTGGCGTGCCTGTTATTTCTACCGATTTATCTGGCATTAAAGAGTTGGTGATTAATCAGCAAACCGGTTTTCTTGCTGAATCGGCTAATGAACAAGATTTGGCCGATAAAATGAAGTTGTTATTAACCACAGAGCCAGCGCTATTAAATAAATTAACAGAACAAGCCGAGAAACATGTAAAACAAAACTTCAATCAATTGGCTAATGCTGAAAAAATTGGCCAATTAATAGTGAAGGATGTGGTTAAACACTAATGGAAATAATCAATACAAGCTTGGTTAACTTGCACAATTTAACGATGATAAGTGCAATTGATACCGTGAAAAACTACAGTGAATCAGCAGGATTAGATATAGTAGTAACACCAAATATTGATCATTTAGCCCGTATTGTAACCGAAGGTAAAAGCTCAGAACTAAAAGCGATATATAGTCGAGCTTCATTATGTTTATGCGACAGCCGTATACTACAAAAATTATTGAAACGGAAAAATAAAATCATCGATGAAGTCATTCCTGGCAGTACCTTAACCCAGTTGTTGTTTGATGAAAAACACATGCTTGATAAAAAGGTATTGGTTGTCGGCGGCGAACAACATGTGTTTGATATACTAGTTAAAAAACACCCAGAATTAAATTTACATCATATAAATCCATCAATGGGTTTTATTAATAATGCCAATGAAGTAGATAAAGTCATTGAATACGCAGAGCAGATTCAACCAAATTTTATTTTTCTAGCGGTAGGTTCGCCACGTCAAGAAATTCTCGCTGAAAAACTACAATTATCCTTAAAAAAGGGGGTTGCTCTATGTATAGGTGCCTCTATTTTGTTTTTGGTTGGCGAAGAAAAGCGCGCACCTGAATGGATACAAAGTTGCCATTTAGAATGGTGTTATAGAATGTTGCAAAATCCTAAAGTGTTAGTTAAACGCTATTTTGGCAATTTTCTTAAATTACAACGTATTTATAAAGCTTTATAACATGAACATTTTTACTGTCTTAACTGTGACATTTATTAAAGAGACTATTGATGCCTAATTTGTTTGCCTACGGCATGATCATCCTTTGGCCATTTATTGCCATTTTGTTGTATCGAAGGTTTGACACTGTTACTGCGACATTCTGGACTATTGTTGGTGGTTATATGTTTCTGCCAGTAAAAACTGTTATTGATTTACCTATTTTTCTTATTGGTAAAGAAGAAATAAGTGCTTTATCAGCACTTTGTTGTTGTCTTTATATTAAAAAAAAGAAAATATATTTTTTAGGTAAAAACAAGGTACAACGGAGTTTTATCCTTTTTATTGTCTGCATTCCTATTTTTAACGTATTGTTTAACCTCGAACCAATGTTTAATGGACAAATATGGATAAAAGGACTTTCTGTTTATGACGCAATTGTTGCAATGTTCAATCAATATGTCAGATTACTTCCTTTTATCATTGGAATTAGTATTTGTGAAAAAGTGGAGGATTTAGATAAAATTATTAAATTTGTAATCAAAGCTGGATTAATCTATTCCATTCTATTTCTCGTTGAAATCAAATTTACTCCTCAGTTACATATATGGTTTTATGGTTTCTTTCCTCATGAATATGCCCAACAAATAAGATATGGCAGTGTGCGGCCTGTTATTTTTATGGGTCATGGCTTATTGGTCGCTTCATTTTATATGGTATGTTTATGTATGACGGCAATAGAGTTAAAAAACTGTCAAAATAGAAATAAAATGCAAACAGTTTTTATTTTTGTTTTTTTTGCTTTAATTATGTTAAGTACTAAAACGATAGGTGCAATCATTTTAGCTTTTTCTGTTTCTTTTTTAATTTTGTTTTCTCAAATCAAGGTTCAGAAAATATTTACAATTATTTTCGTTGCACTCTTTTTCATATACCCCACACTCTCAATCTTTGATTTAATACCTTATGAATATATAGTCGATTATATTAAGGAAATTGATACTGAAAGAGCAAGTTCTATAGAGGTAAGGTTTAATAATGAAGCCCTATTACTGGATCATATTCGAGATAAGTTTTTTATAGGCTGGGGTGGGATGGCAAGGAATAGATTTTATAATACTGTCTCTGATGGCTATTGGCTTATTATTATGAGCTATTATGGATTTTTGTATTTTTTTGCATATTTTGGTTTATTTAGTTTTGGTATAGTTGCCAAGACTAAGATAGTAAATAATGCTAGATTAAATCGAGTTGGCACCAGTACCGCTTTGTTATTATCGGCTATTTTGATCGATCAGCTTCCTAATTCATCTTTAAGCCATGGTTGGCTATGGTTGGTTAGTGGCATTTTTTGTTCATCTATATTGCTTAATGAAGGATCAGAACAAATTTAGAATGAATAAATTAATATTTCAAACATTACAAAATAAGTTAACACAGTCTTTCAGAAAAGATCATTCTAAAATTTTGACTGGTTCTATATGGACTATGATAGGTTTTGGCTCAGAAATGTTCTTTCGTATGGGCAGTAGTCTTATTTTAACACGTATCTTTTTACCTGAAGTCTTTGGCATTATGGCGATCGTAACTTCCATTATGGTAGGCATGGAAATGCTATCGGAAGTTGGTGTACGTACTTCGCTCATTCAAAACCCTAATGCGAAAACTGTGAAATTTGCACAAACAGCTTGGACGGTACAAATAATCCGAGGGTTTGTTTTATGGTTTTTAGTGTTTATTTTTTCAAGTTTTTTAGCTGCACACTTCCAAGAACCAGATTTAATCTACTTACTACCTATTGCTGCAATATCATTAGTCTTTAAAGGTTTTACCTCTTCAAATCAACATTTATATTCTCGAGAATTAGGCGTACAAAAAATTGTATTGGCTAAAGTTTTTGTACAATTTATTTCAATATGTTCCGTTATAATTTTATCTTTTATTTATAAAAGTATTTGGGCAATTATTATTGGTAGTCTGCTTAGCTCTTTTTTAAACACATTATTAAGCTTCATTTTATTTCAACACTTTAAAATGAGACTAATGCTCGACAAGCAAGTAGTCAACTCTATATTCAAAATAGGTAAGTGGTTATTTTTTGCTACAATGTTTCATTTTCTAATCTCTCAGGGTGATAGATTAATTCTTGGTGGCTTAATTAATAAAACTGAATTGGGACTATATAATTTGGCGGCGATGTTCACGCAAATACCTATCAGTATTTTAGCAGCCTTAAGTGGCAATATTTTATTTCCATTTTTAGCAAAAAAATTTAATGAAACACCTGAATATTTTAATCAAACCTTTAACGAGTTATTGCATAAACTTTTACGTTATATGTTACCTCTAGTGGCGACTTTAGCCATATTAGGTAATATGTTAATTCAACTATTATACCCAGAGGATTTTCACTTAGCGGGGCAGATATTACAATTATTAGCTATAGCGTCCTTTTTTCAAGTTATATCGTTTGCTTTGATTCCTGTTTTACTTTCCCGTGGAGACTCGTTTAGGCACATGTTAGCTTACCTTAGTTTGTTAACTTTGTATTTACCAGGCATCTACGTTGGTTTTGACTTTTATGGTATGTGGGGGGCTTTTTACGGCATGTGTACGGCGCAGATATTATGGTTACCTATTATTATGACTTTAGTACGAACTTATGTGCAATTAAATCTACTCCATATCGCGAAAATACTGTGTGGCTATTTGTTTATCACTTTAATAATAATTTCAATTTTTATTTAAAATAGCCAAACCATATTAGTTCTTTGAAGTGAGAAGGGTATAAATTATTTCAAATAAATTCGTTCTATTTCGTTTATTTCATTTGTAGCTTCTTCATTTTTAAAGAAGGAAAACCTATTATTTATTGCTTTATATAGCCATAAATAATAGCCGTAACGCTTAATACTAAACTTTATTTTTTTCACTTTGTTATCAATTTGTAAAATAAATTTACTTATTGAAGATGGATCTTGATCGCAAGTTGTATTTATTGGTTCGTAACCTAGCAATTTCATCATTTCTCTACATTGGCTTTCGACCCAAAGTACTTCTTTAGCCGATTGTTTTTTTCGCCACTGCTCAACTAAATTTGCATCAGGTTTCGCATAAGTCGATACTTTATCAATATTAGGCATGTTACCGTTATATTGTTGCCCTAAGAATAAACAAATTTTAGTGAGCACTTGTTCTGTTGAACGAATCAAGGTTTCATATTTTACTTCAATATAAGCTTCATTATTTAAATTTTGCTTTAACTTTTGCCATCGTTGCTCAGGCTCTACCCAAAATTTACTGCCACCATAAACGTTACCAGCCCATCCCATAGGAATAGTACTTTTAGCCACATCTCGTGGATCTCTGGTTATATGAATGAATCTTGCATTGGGCCAAACTTTAGTTATTAAATCAAATCGTGAATGAACACAGGCACCAATAACTTCACTCGGTTTTGTTAAATATTTTTGTTTTAAAAAAGTTTTAACTAATTCTATATAATTTAAATTTGAATCAACCTCAAAATGAGAGTCTTGCATCATTCTATCGTTAGCAACGAATTGGTGATAATCATTTATATTTGGAAATGAGTCTTCTTTAGCTTGTGATACAGCACCTTCAAACTCCCCAAAAAAATTCATCCTCGGGTGGTTTTGGAGCATTAGCCTTAATAAAGTGGTACCTGAACGTAAAGGGCCAACGATAAAAACAGGTTGGTCAAGTGGCGGGGTTTCAGTCATGGGTAAATCCTTTAATTAGTTAACTACATTAAGTCTTTTGAATGTTTCAAATATTACGCCAAAATAAATTTAATCTTTTCTGCTCTTAGGAAAACCAACGCACGAACCACCTTGGGCAACGTTATGAATAACTACGGCATTGGCACCTATATTGGCGTTGTCACCAATGGTTATCTTACCTAGTAGCTTAGCACCAGCCCCAATATTAACATTTTTACCAATAATGGGGGCTTCGGTAGGTTTGTTCATGTAGCGATTACCTATGGTTACCCCTTGTCTGATAGTGCAGTTATCCCCAATAATAGCGTTACCATGAACGACGATACCATGTTGATGTTCTATAATCACACCTTGGCCTATTTGGGCATTATAAGGAAGTTCAATACCATAAAGATTACGTGCTCTTCGATATAAAAAACGATAAATAATAGAAAGTGGAGCTCTTAATATTTTAGGTTTTACGGTCATACGCCTGTTACCAAAACGGTGATAAGCTAATGCTTTAAAACCAGGCTTGGTCCAATCTTTACCGTGATTTATCCAGTCATCTTTTATTTGTTTAATTAGTGTCATTATTTATTCTTCAGTGAAAACCCACGAAATAAAAACGAGTTTTTGATAAAGTCTTTTAAAAAACTCGGTGGCTCTTTGACTAAGTCAACGTTATTGGTTAATTTACTGCGTAGTAACCAAGTTGCATAGCCAATCATAAAAGCCAGATCACAGCAGATCAGTTTTATAACACCATAGTTTTTTAGAAAAAATCGGCGTCTAGAATCAAACCAATATTGAGGGCGTCTCGGCGCTTTTCTACGGTGATCCGATATTCCCGTTGCAGCCCCTACAGCATGGTAAACTTTGCTTGAAGGTATATACCAACAAGGCATGTTATTGCGTTGGCCTTGTAAGCAAAAATCTAACTCTTCAAAATATAAAAAGTAGTCGTCGTCAATCAAACCGATTTTTTTTATATAATCATTGCTGACCATAAACGAAGCGCCAGCTAACCAATGTGCTTGAATAGGAGTATTACTAGGCTCTGTTCTTACTAAGTATTTTTGTACCAGTCTATCAAAAGCACCTAATCTTAAACCAGCTGATAATTCGCTAAAAATCCCAGGGAAGTTAAAATGAGAACATTGCAATGTACCATCATCATCTTCAAGTCTACTGCCGACAATGTGTAAATTATTTTTCTTCATCGCCTTAATTAATTCAGTGCCAGCTTCAGCTTTAACTTTAGTATCAGGGTTTAAAAACCAAATACGTTTAACCGCTATGTTTTTCTTTAGTACGCTGTTTATTGCTAGATTATTACCAGCAGCATAACCAGAATTTTCTTTACTTGCGATAACGCTAACCCAGTATATTGAATTTTCATCAATAAAGTTTTGTATATAATCAACAGAGCCATCACCAGAATTATTATCAACTATCACCATATGTGTACTGCCGAGGTTTTTAACTTCACCTAATAGGCTATTAATTAGCTCAGTAACAAGATTTGACGTTTTATAATTAACCGTAACAATTAATGTGTCTAGGTTGGTTTTCGGGAGCGCTGCCATATTATTTATACTCAATAATTGTATAGTTTTGTTTTCTTACTGTTTTTATCACGAGTTCTATTACCCCTAATGCCTCGGGAAATTTGCTGATCATCAAAAATGTACATGATTTCAAGCCATACAATGATTTGTCTGGTTGATTTAAATACATTTTTGTTATTTGTAATGGAAATATTAATAATACCAATAACATCACAGGGAAAAATAAACTTAATAATAAAGTGCTTAATAGTAGCCCTGACCATACTAATGAACGTAGTGCTCGGCGTACACCAAACTTTTCATTTCCTCTACCATGTTCTTTTGCCGATAAAGCAAAAGCAAAACCTGCACGGTTAGCTCGTTTCCACCATTGAGCAAAACGAGTAATATTAGCGTCATGCAAGGTCATTTCTTCATCAAGGCGGAATATTTTCCAATTGTTTTGCCGTAAGCGAAAACACATTTCTGGCTCTTCCCCAGCAACAAAATAATCTTTATAACCATTAACTTCTTGTAAGCACGTTGTACGTACTAGAGCGTCACCACCACAAGATAGGGCATTACCTAAAGGAGTGTTCCATTCATCGTCACAAAACTGGTTGTACAGAGTTGCATCAGGAAAGCGCTCTCTACGTCTACCACAAACTATGGCATACTCAGTATTATTATGTAAAAAGCTCTGTGCTTGCCCAAGCCAATGGGTTTGCAATTCACAATCACCATCAATAAATTGAATAAATTCAATATCAGGGTATTGTGCTATTAAATATTGCCAACCGATATTTCTCGCTCTGGCGGCACTAAAAGGTTTAGACATATCTAAATTAATAACTTCAGCACCTGACATTTTCGCATTTTCTACGCTATTATCTGTTGAATTTGAATCAACATAAACCACATAGGTATTTTCTGTTAGTGTTGAATTTAAACATTTAATTAAACGTTTTCCTTCATTGCGGCCAATGATCACAACTCCGATTTTATTTATATCCATAGGTTTGATTATTTATCCATTTTAGAGCAATAATAAAAATCATTTTACTATATTTTTTCACCCTAAAAAAATATAGTTTCGCTTTTGTATAATTAATTTTTAAATAGTATCTGTTTAGGTAGAGTAATGAGTAAAATAAAAGTAATAAGTGGTCTTTTTTTCTTGTTAATGTCGTTTGCAAGTTTATCGACAACCTCGAAAGATAATATTGGCATTGGCCTAAATAAAATATCAGATTGGTCTACACAGTACCCTTTTATTGATTTAATGAAACAGGCTAGGGCTTGGCAAGATTTTCACAATACATCTTCTGTTATTAAAGTTGATAATAATGATTGGGTTAAAAGTTTAGCCGTTGGTCAAACTGCAACTACTGTTTTTTCTGTGGTTGATAAAAAATATGAATCTTATCTAAAAAAGGCTTATGTATTTTATGAAGGTGAAGGAGTCTTAAAGTATGGAGGGGGCGTAAAAAAAGTAATTTCAGAGTCAATTACTGGCCGTGATGTTATCACGCTTCAGAGTGGTAATCATCTATTATCAGTAGTGAAAACTAATCCTGCTAATTATATTAAAAATATAAAAATAATCCCATTTCGTTTTTTTAATGACTTCCAAAAAGGACATATTTTTAATACTGCTTTTTTAAATAAAATAGAAAGTATCAATGTATTCAGGTTTATGGATTGGATGAATACTAATAACTCCAACCAAGGTGACTGGGAAGATAGACCTTTAGTTGACAACCGTACTTGGCGTGTAAAAGGTGTCCCACTTGAAGTGATGGTTAAATTAGCAAACGATACTAACACCGCTCCTTGGTTTAATATACCACATTTGGCTGATGATAATTATATTAAAAATTTTGCTGTTGTGGTAAAAAAACAACTTTTGAAAAACTTAGATCTTTATTTTGAACATAGTAATGAAGTTTGGAATTGGCGATTTTCACAAGCAAAGTATGCTGCGAAGGCTAAGTTCAAACTGCAATTTTTTTCAAAAAAAAATAACTTAAGGTTGCAATGGCATGGAATGAGAACATCACAGATTTGCAAGATTATAAAAACAGAAGTTTTTATAAAAAAATCATCACGGGTAAAGTGTGTTTTGGGTATGCAAACAGCCGCTCTTGCTCATCATAAATATCCGTTGGAGTGTTCGGCATGGTCTGCTAGCGGCAATGGTTGTTATCAAAATATTGATTATATTGGAATTACGACCTATTTTGACGGGGGTCTTAATGGCTCCCACACTCAAAATGAAAAACATAATAGTATTATTCGCAATTGGGCTGCAAGTGGTAGTGAGGGGGTTGATAATGCTTTTGAACAATTATTTAAAGGCAATAAATTACGTAAAATAGCTGGCTATGAGGATAATCAAGGTGTACTGGCTGATATTACTTCATTTACTCATCAATGGGCAAAGATCGCTGCTAAATACAAAATGGGGCTAATTGCTTATGAAGGAGGGCAACATATAGTTCCAGTTTCGAGTGTTTTTATAAATGACCCAGTTATTAGGAGCTTTTATTTAAATATTAATAGGGACTCTCGTATGGGAGTATTATATTCAGATTTACTTGATAGATGGTATGAAAGTGGAGGAGGGTTACATATGTTTTATTTAGATATAGCTCCTCCAAATAAATATGGTAATTGGGGAGCTTTAGAACATATCAGCCAGAAAAACTCACCCAAATGGAAGGTAATCAAATCTCATTGATTTGATTACGATTCTTTTAATATTGTCAGGATTATTCTCTGAAGACATTTTTAATGTAGCTTTTTCCGTAATAAAGCAAAACGTTTTTCAACAAAATAATACATGAATGTTGAAAATAGTAAGGTAAACAATAAACCGATAATATTTTTCACAATAAGTGTATCGCCAAAAAGACTTTGAGCTAAATAAATTAAAACGTAATGACTTAAATAAAAACTATATGATATCTTTCCAATAAATGACATAACTTGCGAATTGAATAGTTTATAAAGGAGTGATTTATTCTGAGTGATTAGGTAATAAAATATTGGAAACATTGCAATACCCTGTATGGTATATCGTATTGTTTCTCTGAATATTTCGTCTCTATATAATAAAGTGAAAAGGATTAATACTGTTCCTGATAACATGCCCACTTTTATCAAAAGAGAATTATTACTCGCTACTTTTATCATATGTATAGGATTCAGTATTAAAGCCATAACACAACCATAAAGTAATGAATCAAACCTCGTATCAGTTGCGTAGTATGTATAATAGTAATGTTGATCTCTTAAAGAAAGGATATCAAAGTTAAGTACTAAAATTAATCGCCATACATTGACTGCTAATATAATTAATATAATTAAAAAAGCTAAGTTTTTAGTGCTTATTTTCTTCATGAAAAATAATAGGAAAAGAGGAAAAAAAAGATAAAAGTGCTCTTCAACTGCAAGTGACCACAATATCCCTAAGCCAGGGAGCATACCTTCCTTTCCTACAAAAATAATGTAGTAATTGCTGTAATGTAATATTTGAGAAAGAAACCCTCCTATATTTATATATGATATATTTCCTTTAATTATTGTTATAAGGAGTGTCGCTATTATTACAGTATATAAAGGTGGAAAAAGTCTATAAATACGTCTTGTATAAAAGTTTTTTAGTGAAATAGAGCCTGTTTTTTTTTGTTCATCTACTAATAATGTCGTGATTAAATAACCACTCAAAAAAAAGAATATAGTAACACCTAAGCCGCCAGGGACAATGTCACTAAATCCTGTGTGAGAGAAAAACACTAGTAGTACAGCCAGAGCCCTTACGCCATTCAAAGAGGGAATGTAACCGATCCCTTTATTCATTTTTGATCCTTATAAATTTTAATTGAATTCTTATTGAGTTTTTATAAATATGCGACTAATTTAAGCTTGCTCTATGTATAGCAACGATTTTTTGGTTAAATAAACCTGACGATAAGGGTTATGTTTCATAAGGCTATAACTACATGACGATAAACAACTAGAGTTATCCCAATAGCTTTAGCATAATCTATCCATAACTCCCTTCTACTATTCATGAAGTACTTCTTTTTAAGGCTTTATTACTTAACTTCTTTCCTAAATTTACCCAGTAATTTTCATAATATTTTGTTGAAATATGTGCTAAAACAAAAGTGACTAATAAAAAGAGAGGTCTTTTAAAATACTTTTCAATAATATCCCCCTCTGCCAACCAAGTATATCTAAGACCGCCATGAATAATATAAACAGCATAAGAAGTACTAGCTATATAAAATAGTAGCTTGCCTTTTAATACTGTTATTAACCAAGTCTCACGTTGACTAAAAATGGTTGATGCAATTAATATAGCGGCTATATATGGCCTTAAATAGTTTAAAAACTCGGTGACAGGGTGTGCCGATGCAATTAAGAGGAATAAAAGGATTATTGTTGGTAATTTGTCTATTTTTTGCTTAATTCTATTGGTGCCATAGTTATAGAATAGCGCCAAAGTACAACCTGCTAGTATTTCGTCAACTCGGTAATAGGTATTTATCGCTATTTGTACATCATTGAAATAACGGTAACAAGTGATGCTAATACAGAGAACTGGTAGTAAATAAAATGCTTTCTGTTTTAGGAAAAAAACTAATAAAGCAATAAGAATGTAAAATTGTACTTCAACACATAAACTCCAAAAGTGACTGGTAGGTGCAATTAAACCAATGGGTTCCCAATTGGTATAAAAAAACAATGTCGAAATAATTTCGTGTGTACTGGCTTCAGTGAATAGAAATGTTATGAACAAAACCAACCATGCTAACGGCACAATTCGCATGAATCGACGGATTAAAAATTTTGGAATATTTTGATCTCTGAGCAATACATTAGTAATCAAAAAGCCAGATAAAATAAAAAATATGGCCATGCCTGCGGCAGCAATAGGTGCGTTAAATTGAAATTTTTGATAACCCAAAGGGAATAAATGGCCAGCTAAAACGAATAGAATGCTGATGCCCCTCCATCCATCTAATACTTGTAATCGGTTCATATTTTATCTACAGCCGTAATTAATTTTTTTGTTGTATCCATTGTGAACTCAATTGATTTTTTACTAATAATATTTTTAGCTGCTGCTATACCTAGGTGTAAATCAGGCATTCTACCTTTTAAGTTATGACAGTCTGATGCTATGGCTGAAACTTGATTGGCTTCGAGTAACTCTTCCGACATTTTTTGTACATCTTTGCCAAACTTTCCTGTTAGGCTACTTGCAGTTACTTGTAATGGGCAACCCAAATCAATAAAGGTTTGTAGCTTATGGCGTTGAGTTAAGAACGTTCGATTTCGTTCAGGATGTACAATAATAGGCAAACAATTTTTTGCCAATAACCATTTCACTAAATTATCACTGCCAAATGGGATGTCGTTTCTAGGAAATTCAAGTAAGAAGGTTTTTCTGCCTTGGTACTCACCTAACCATGGGATTTGGTCACTATTAACAAGCGCCATAATTTCAGGCCCTATGCGCACTTCAGCACCTAATTGTAAATTTACTTGAATATTAGCTTTATCAGCAGCGTCCCTAAACTGTATGAACCTTTGTTCAAGATCTTTTTTATTATTGTTAAAACGGCCTGTATGAATATGAGGTGTTAATACTTGTGTAGTAACACCTCCATCTATAGCCATACGTAGCATATCGAGGGCTTCAGTGTTGCTGCGAGCGCCGTCATCAACACCCGGTAATATATGGCTGTGTATGTCAATTAGCATGCTGATTACGCTTGGGTTTGTTCAGGTTTAACACCATAATATTCACCAGCGTAATAATGGTCACCGTAGTAACTCATTTTTTGTGGTTCCGCCGCGGTTAGTACTGCGCCAATAACGTTTGCATTTAGCTTTTGTAGTCGTGCAACCGCTTCTTTTGACACTTTTATTTTAGTTTGCTCTGCTCTTGCGGCAACCACTACAGCACCAACTTTGTTACCCAATATACAGGCATCACTTACAGGCAGGGTAGGAGGGCCATCAAGTACAATATACTGATATTCATTCTTAAAGGTTTCTAGAAGCTTTTCAAACTTTAGAGAAGATAAAAGTTCCATTGGGTTCTGCGGAATAGTGCCACAGGTAATTATGCTCAATTTCCCTTCATTTTCTCCTTGGATCACATCGCTAAATGTTTTGGCAACGCCAGACAAAATATCTGTTAACCCAAGTTTATTTTCTAATTGGAGGTTTTTACTGATACTAGGTTTACGTAAATCGACTTCTAACAATAATGTTTTGCCTATATTACTGTAGGCTACCGCCAAATTTACTGCTAAACATGATTTCCCTTCTGAGCCTGTAGCTGAAGTAATTAATATACTTTTAGGGGGGGCATCTATATTTGAAAAGATAAGTCCAGTTCTGATTGTATTGATACTTTCAGAAAATGGTGAACGAGAATCATCCAAATATTGTTTTTCAGGTATAACTGAGTTTTTCTTATCTTTCACAAAGGGAGTAATACCTAGTACTGGTAGTTTAAGCTTCTCTTCAACTAAGTCAGGCGTTCTGAAGGTGTTGTTTGTCATTTCTCGAAGAAAAGCAACAACAATACCTAAGAAAACTCCTAACATACCAGACAGCGCGATTATCTTATTAACATTTGGCCTTACTGGTGTTTTAGGCACTGTGGCTTTATCAATAATATGTACATTAGACGCGTTAATTTCGCCGCGTACATTAGCTTCTAATAAACGTGACTGGAAGGACTCATAAATTCTTCTGTTATTCTCTACTTCGCGCTCTAAACTGACCAAAGAGAAACTATCTCCTTGGAGGGCTTGTACTTCAGCTTTTGTGTCGTTAATGAGTTTATTAATATTATCTACTTGTAATTTGGCAAGACGAAATTCATTTTCTGTGCGTTCAACAACTTTTGCTATACCTCTACTCAAGTTGCCTTTTGCGCTTTCTAGCTCTGATTCAGCTGCAATCATTTTAGGATGCCGTGCACCATAACGTTCATCTAACTCTTTAACTTGATTAGCTGCTGTTGCTTCATCTTGTACAAGATTTGTTATGGCAAAGTCTTGCATGACTTGGGCAAGCGCTGAAAAGTCTTTATTACCTCGTTTAATATCTTGTACTAATTGATATTCTTCACTTTTTATACTTAATGTTGTTTGTGCTGCTACCAATGAGGTATTTAATGATTGTAGTTGTGTATTGGCGATGGCTCTTTGTTGAAAACTATGAATTAAGCCTTGTTTTTCTCGGTAATTTTTAACTCGTTCTTCTGAATTTTCCAACTTGCTTTTTAATTGTTCGTACTGTGAAGTAAGCCATTTCTGCCTATTTTTTACATCGGTTAAACGGGTAGTTAAACCAAAATCTATATAGGCATCTGAAATTGCATTTATTATGTCTGCGGCTTCTTGTGGATCTTTAGATTCATAATTAATGGTGATAATTTGATTTTTACGTCCCCCTGATACGATCAAACCAGACGCAATTTTCTCTGCAAGTAAGATTCTTAGCTCCGTATCTGTCAGAGGCTTATTTTCTGGTTTTTTATATCCAATGAGACTTTTTACCGAGTCTTTTATTGATTTAATAAAGCTAATACTTGGCGTGTTGTCTGCTTGTTCTTTTTTTAGCTTTTCTACTAACCTTAATTTGTCTACTACAGTTTCGGCAATTGCGCGAGAGCGTATTATTTCATATTGTGTTTCAAAGAATAAAAACACCATTGCTGAGGCTATATATTGTTCTTCTCTGTCTGCGTTCGGTTGATATGGATCAGCTAAAATTTTAGCTGTTGCGTTATAAATCGGAGTGGCATTTTTAGCTATAAAAATGCCACTGATAAGGCATAACATCGCGACGATGATAATTGTCCATTTACTACGCCTTACAATACGAATATAAAGACCTATATCAAAATCTTCTTCCGTAAGCTTATTGTTAATTTGTTGAACTGCTGAGACTTTGTCAGCAACTACTGCGTTCATATTCATTCTTCCTTAAAAAAAACTTTCGCTGACGGTAATTACATCACCAGGTTTAATTTGGTCATTAAGGGCAACAGCCTTAATAAATTGTTTATCTTTTTCACTGACTAAAGATATTGTCTTCTTTGATGCGCGCTCGGTAAAACCACCCGCTAAGGCGACGGCTTTTTCAACCGTTAAACCTTTTTTATAGGGATAACTACCCGGCTTATCAATTTCACCATTGATGTAAAAAGGGCGGTACTCGGTAATGTTAACGGTAACATTGGGTTTTTTTAAATAACCGTCGAGTAAGAGTGCTGTTATTTTTTGCTCTACTTCAGTCACGGTATGACCTTCAATGGCTACTTGTCCTAATAACGGCATGGAAATAGTGCCATTGCCACTGACACGGGTTTTATTTATGCTTAAGTCCGTTTCGTTGAATACTATCACTGATATTTGGTCATCAGCTGAAATACGATAATCATCAATTTCATCCGCAGAAGTTTGAGTCGATAAACTCAACACTATTGCTAGCGAGGTGGTTAAAAAAAGTTTGAGTAACTTCATAAGTGTCTTTTACATTCCTTTCATTTTTAATTCTGTTTATATATTAGTGGTTTGTTGTTAAATATTAATTAAATTTGCTGGTTAAAGATAAACTAATAATATTTGCTTGATATTCGTATATTGCAAGGTCAGAGCTTCTGTCATTAAATTGATAGTCAAGGCTGATATTAAGCCAAGTTAACAGACTATGATCTATTCCTAACACTAAATTATGGCGTTTGTCTGTTCTGCTGCGAATTGTCACAATGTCATCACTGCCGTAGGTATAGGCCGCCTTCAGTGTTGTTCTTGGTGTTATTTCATGTTCGGCATTTACGCTATAAGAATTGGTTACAAAAGCACTGGTAAGCAGTTGCGATGACTCTTGTGTCATTCGGCTGGCGGCAATTTTTATTTTTGAATAGGTGTTAGGTTTCCATGTCATATCAAGAATATAAGACAACCCCGTAATGTCGTTATAGACATCTTGCTTGAAGTCTTTGCCTTGATAACCCAATTTAAACGAGCCACTAGTTTTAGCGGTTATATCCCATTCGACACCCGCTAGATAAAATGCCTCTTTACTCGATTGATCCGTAAATTGGCTTTGTACAATGTAGTCATATTCACCAACGGTAGCTTGAAATAGCAGCCGTGTTTTTGGCGCGATACGATAAAAGAAGGTACCAGTAAGTCTGTTTCTATCAACATCGCGGTAGCTTTGTAAATTATTGGTGTATCGGTATTCTCTATGATCTAAGCCTAATACTATCTGGCCAATACTTTCTTTAGTACCGTAATAAAACTTGGCCGTGGCCTGTTTTTTTTGAGTTTGGTTAAACTGGGTAATTAATAAGGAGGTAGAATTATTGCTACCCGGCTCTTCAATTTCATCTTTGTAAGACAGCCTAAATTCTGAATTTATTTTTAAAGAATGATCTAACTGTGCATATAAAGATAGATTGTGATTATCATAGTTAAGCTTAGTGTTGTCGGTATAAGCTGAATATTCACCTTGATAATCGACAGCGAAGATGTGTTTGCCTAAATGCGTAAGATATTGTACTTCAGGTGAAATTTGCACTGAGGAATCAGAAATAGGCTCAACTTTTCGCAATACGTTATCGTCATATTGGGTTGCTAGAGCGGCATTAAGTAATAAACCTTGGCGTTCTTCGGCATTGACATGGGTGCCTATAAATAGGCTGGTAGTCAGCATTGCCACTAAGATTACTTTGCTATTAACTACTAAAAATGGGGCTTTTTTTATTTTTACCACAACGATCACAATGTCCTTATTTTACATTACAAAGTACCTTTATAAAAAGGTGCTTTTAAACCAACTCCAGACCCCAAGTGAGAAACCAGGAAGTAGGTCAATTCCGAGTGCGGATTTTATCAGATAAAGCACTAACAAGCCAAGACCTGCACAGAAAATTAAGAAGATACTTGAAATAAGTGATGTGACTATTAGAGAAGCATTTTTTTCTTTTCGGCTCAGCTCTCGGTAGTTTTTACCCGCCAGTACAACATAATAAAAGCGCCATTGATAAAAAGGTATTTTAAAGGTGCCGCGGGCATCAATTTTATGTTTGCCCCAGCTTCGAGAGCCAACGGCTGTTAACAGGTGTGTTAACTGTTCGTCATTAAAACTATTGGCTATTTCTTCGGGCATTCTTGCTAAGAGGTTTTTAATAGCCGGTTGGTTTTTTATTTGCTGATCCATTGCACTCAAGTGTTTAAACCTTCATCAGTTGTAATTTTGCGATAGAATATATGTTTTTGAGTTGCTATGAAACCGCTAATGCTCAATAGCGGTAAGTTAACGCTTTATACTAATTCAGTTATTTTACTAGTGTTCAATTCTTGCTTGTGGTTAAATTTAGTTATCAAGTTAACGTAAATAGGCACATCATTGATCAATCTATATCCCGCCAATAAAATGGAAAATTTATTGCTCTTGCTCAATAAAATTTCCCAAGTATCACCCTTAGGTGTTTTCAACCAAGAGGTGATTATTGTTCAAAATCCCGGTATGCAACACTGGTTGAATTTAGCTATAGCAACAGAGCGTGGTATCAGTATGAATATTGATTACGCGTTACCGGCTCAGTTTCTTTGGCGGCTAATAAGAACACTGGCTGGCGATGATAAAGTGTTAGAACAGTCACCGTACTCAAGAGAGGTGCTAACTTGGCGGATTTATGCTTTATTGGCAACCGAACCAGTGACTTCAGATGAAGATTTTTTACCGGCTACGCGCTATTGGCAAGGTGAAAATTCAGCACCGCTAAAACGTTATCAGCTGGCGGTGCAATTAGCTGACTTGTACGAGCAATATTTAATTTTTAGGCCAACTTGGCTAGATAACTGGCAACAAGGAAACATCGAATCCCTTGCGAGTGACTTTAATCAACAGTTACCCGGCGAGGTTAAATGGCAAGCCAAGTTATGGCAGCTGCTAATTAAACAGCAGCCCTATAATCCTGTTGAGCTAATTACTGAGGCTATTGCCAATATTGAACAAAAAATAGCAGCGTCGCCTAACGTGTTACCTAAGCGTTTAAGCTTTTTTGCTATCAATACTATGCCACCGATATGGCTAGAATTTATCAACGCGTTAAGTGAGCATATCGAGGTTAACTTTTTTCACTTAAACCCCTGCTTTGCTTATTGGGGCGATATTATTAGTGAGAAACAAGCATTTAAAAAGCTAAGTCATTGGTCAGCCGGTGTTGATGACGAGCATTTGTTTGTTGGTAATCCACTGTTGGCTAATTTCGGTCAACAAGGGCGTGAATTTTTAGCCTTGTTACAAGGTTATAGTACCGTTAATGTTGAATTATTTGTGGCCGCAAGCTCAGCGCCAGTTAATGATAAAGGTGAACCCAATAAACCCTGTATTTTACATCAACTGCAAAATGATATTTTAAACCTTGATGATGCAACGAGCAGTGAACATGAGCATAAATATGAAAAAAGTAGGGTAGTGTTAATTGATGACTCTATCACTATTACCAGTTGCCATAGTGCTATGCGCGAAGTACAAGCCTTGCATGATTATCTTTTACATCAGTTTAACTCTTCACATCAAGAGCGTGCCCAGCAAAATGGTGCCAACCAAGAGCGTGCCAACCATGAGAGCAGCGCACATTTAACGCCTAAAGATGTGTTAGTGATGTGTCCTAAAATTGAGCAATACGCTCCTTATGTTAATGCGGTGTTTACCCGTGGTTGGCAAAATTTAGACGATGAAGTACCGCCACTACCTTGCTCAATTGCCGACAGAAGTGCCAAAGATAGCGATCCGCTTATTGCCGCCTTTAGTGATTTATTGGCTTTACCGGATTCTCGCTTTCAAGTGACGCATTTACTCGCTTTTATTAGGCAAAGTGCCATTGCTAATAAGTTTGCTATTACCAGTGAAGATATTAGTAAAATTAGCGTCTGGCTTGAGCAAGCTAGCATTCATTGGGGACTAGATTTAGCACATAAACAACAAATACTCGGTGAAAATGCCAATAATAACTTCACTTGGCAACAAGGCTTATCACGTTTATTGCGTGGCTTTGCCTTTTCGGATAGCGATGCCATTTATCAAGAGCAGTTATTATTAGCCAATGTTGAAGGTGATGACGCGTTATTGCTCGGCAAATTAATGCTGTTTATTGAACAGTTACAACAGTTTAGCCTGCAAGTCACGCAAGCAAGAACGCCTAAGGCTTGGCAAAGTTTTTTACTACTTCAAGTTGAGCAATTATTTGCGCGCCGTAACAGCAGTAATGACAAAAACAATAATAAAAGTAATGACATAGATAACGCCTTAGTGATGATAGAAAATGCCATTGCCAGTTTTGTCGAATATTGCCAACAAGCTGATTTAGATGAAAAAATTGAGCTAAGCATAGTAACAGACTTTCTTAATAATCATTTTAGTCAAGGTGATGCCAGTAAGCAGTTTATGGTTGGACAAGTGACTTTTTGCTCTATGCTGCCTATGCGTAGCATACCTTTTAAAATTATTGCGGTACTGGGTTTAAACGATGGTGAGTTTCCTAGGCAACGGCAGCCGTTAGGCTTTGATTTAATGTCACAAGCTAAAACAAGGTTAGGGGATAGATCACGTCGCGGTGATGATAGATACTTGTTTTTAGAGGCAATAATTTCGGCAAGGCAAGCTTTGTACTTAAGCTATCAAGGCAGAAACATAAAAAACAATAATGAAAAACAGCCTTCTTTAGTGTTAAAAGAGTTAATGGACTACCTTAACCAAGGTTATGGTTGGCAGTTTGACGAAAAGAGTCAGGTGAATAATATTCGCCAAATGGCCATGCAGCCTTTTAGTGAAGCTAATTATTTTAGTGGCGATAAATCTACAGGAGTTTCTAAACCTAGTTTTGATGGCAACTGGTTAAAGTTAGCCCAAGATGAAACGTTGATTAACCATGATGCGAAAAATGAGCAATTGGTCATTGAACCTGGTAATTTATCCCCGAGCGCTAATGAAACCGCTACAATAGCAACAGCAACAGAAATACCAGCCAGTGAATTAATTCGCTTCTTTCAACATCCCAGTAAAGTGTTTGCCCAGCAAGCGCTTAATTTATATTTAGAGAATAACGAAGCCAACCTTGATGATGTCGAGCCTTTTACCGCCAATGCTTTAACGAGCTATTTATTACGACAAGATTTATTAGCTGCCCATTTAGCGATAAATAATGCCCCCTCTGTTGAGCAAGTATTGCATAAAGCGCAGTTATCGGGACAATTTCCAGACTTACCTAGCATGGATGAAAATTATAACGCATGGCAAACTGATAGTGAGCAATTTGCTGAAGAAATAGCCAGCCAAGGCGCGGATAATCCTGAATTAATCGCTTGTCACATTGTAATAAAGCTTTCTGAAAATAAAGTAATTAATTTAACCGCGCAAGTGCCAGTTAAACGCACTAATGACGGTGTGATGATTATTTTTTATCGCAGTTCAACGGCAAAAGCGAAAGATTTATTTAGCTTGTATTTACATCATTTAATTGTGCAATGCTGGCAGTCACAGCAAAGTGGCGCAACAGATTATCAAGCAAACATGCTCAGTGAAGTGTGCGGCAGCCGTGGCTTTTATTTTAATACCAAGGCGCAAAAAGTAGAGCAATACTTTATTGATAGTCTTGATAATGAGCAAGAACAGTTAACCTGTGCTGCCAATCAGTCATTGGTTGAATTATTAAGGTGTTATTTTAAAGGTCAGCAACAACCTTTGCTTATCAATGGTGATATTGCCGCGCAAGTGTTTAAGCAAACTAGAGGCAAGCGCGTTGAAATGACGGCAGAGCGTTTTGAATTATATTGGCAAGGGACTGAGTCAAGCCGAGGTTTGGGTGATGATCTGTATATGCAATATTTTTGGCCGCAGTGTCCCGACATTAATGAGCATTTAGCTGAAATAGAAAGCATTTACCAAGGGCTTTATCAACTTGTTGAAAAAGTAAAAAGTGGCAGTAAAGCATGAAACTAGACAACTTAAATGCCGCCAACGTGCCGTTATCTGGAAAACATTTAATCGAGGCGAGTGCTGGTACCGGTAAAACCTACAATATCACCCGTATTTATTTACGCCTCATCCTTGAGCGAGAGCTAAGCGTTGAGCAAATTTTGCTGATGACTTTCACCAAAGACGCCACACAAGAATTACGTGGCCGTATTGATGTTTTTATTCGTGAGGCATTAACGAATTGGCAGCAGCTGTGTGCAGACGATAGTTACTTTAAAGCCATCAGTGAGCGGGTTGATGATGACAAGGTACAATTTTTATTAAAACGTGCGTTATTGTTTTTAGATGAAGCGGCTATTTTTACCATACATGGTTTTTGTCAACGGGCGTTAACGCAACATGCTTTTGCCAGTGGTTTACCCTTTAATGCCACATTATCAACCACGAGCGCTGAAATTGTCTTAGAAGCTTGCCAAGATTGGTATCGGCAATTAGCGAAACACTCGCGCGATGATTTTTCACTAGTGGCGCAGTTTTGGCCACAACCGAGCAATTTTCTGCAAAGCTTTGCCAAGGCGATCAGCCAACAAAGTGACTTAACCACCATCACTAGCCAGCAAATAGTGCAAGACTTTGTTGATGTGGCCAAACAAGCCAGTAAAACGTTAATCGCCAATGAAAGCTTGTTGCAGGAAGGGCTACTTAGTCATAAAAATGCTCCAGAGCAAGAAAAACGAACCCAAGAACTGGCAAATTTACATCGTTGGTTTGAACAAATTAAAATCTGCGTTGATGACGCTTCATTGTTAGCGGCGGTGCAAACGCCAATGCCAGATTATTTGCTCAATGGTAATCGTCATCCTAAAGCCTATAAAGTGCCATTAGCTGAAGTATTAGCAAGCTGTAAATCGATAAAAGCACAGCTTAAAAACTTAGTAAAAAATGTTAATAGAGCCAATGCTTATCAATTAGTTCGTGTTGCTATTTATAGTATTCGCCAGCAAGTACAGGATAAAAAAGCGCAACATAATATTCTTGATTTTGATGACTTAATTAGCACCTTAGCCAACAGTTTGTCTGCACAGCAAACTAGCAATGGCTTAGCCGCTACATTGCTCGCACAATATCCCGTTGCCTTAGTGGATGAGTTTCAAGATACCGATCCCCTGCAGTTTTCAATTCTGCAAGGGCTTTACTATGGTGAGCAGGCTAAGCTAAATAATGCTGCCTTATATCTAATTGGCGATCCTAAACAGGCTATTTATGGTTTTAGAGGCGGTGATATTTTTGCTTATTTGCGTGCTAGGCATAGCTGTGATCATCATTGGTTAATAGACACTAATTACCGTTCAACGCCCGATATGGTGGCTGCTTATAATCAAGTGTTTATCAGTAAAGAAGCGAAAACGGTTGATGCAGTTTTCGGCTATGGTATTGAATATCAAGCGGTAAAAGCAGGGAAGCAAGCTGAACAAAGTAACAACTATGACACAGATGAAGGCTTAGATGATGGATTAGGCGAAGGCTTAGGTGAAGGTAAGGCCTTGCAATTTGTGCACTTTAGCCAAGAGGGCGAAGACACAGTAACCTTGACGTTAGCTTGCCCGTTAATGGCAAGCTGGTGTGCTAATGAAATCAGCCAATTACTCTCTACAACACACCTTAGTAGCGCAGAAGTAAAACCACAAGACATTGCGATTTTAGTCAGAGATAACCGTGAAGCAACCTTTATTAAGCAAGCCTTGCAAACCGCAGGCTTAGCATCGGTGTTTTTATCTGATCGCGCCAATTTATTTCATTGCCAACAAGCCAAGCAGTTACTTACTTTATTAAAAGGCATATTAACCCCTAACAATGAGCGTGTTTATTTAGCGGCGCTTGTCAGTGGCTTACTGGGTTTTAATGCGGTTAAATTGCATCAACTGCAACAAGATGAAATGGCCTACCAAGCGATAAAATTCGCCTTTATTGATTATAAAAAGCAGTGGCAACAGCAGGGGTTTATTGCCATGGCGATAAACCTAATGCATCAACACTTTCAAGCGCCAGCACTTAATAAGGATAGGGCGCTAACCAATATTCTGCATCTGTTTGAAATTTTACAAGCAGCCAGTCAACGGTTTTTACAGCCAGAAGAGTTGCTATATTGGTTTGAACAACAATGTCAGTTAGACAATATTAACAGTGAACTTGAAGCAGAGCTGCGCCTAGAAAATGATGGTGATCTTATTCGAATTATTACTCAACATGGTGCGAAAGGGCTTGAGTATCCTATTGTTTTTATCCCTTTTGCCAGCAAGCATAAAGACCCGTTAAAATTTGGTAGCCAAAACATCAGCTACCTTGAATATCACGATGCCGAGGGTAATTTACATTTATCGCTTGATGGCGACGAGCAAGCTAAAACGGCCATGGCCGATGAAGCTTATGCCGAAAGTATTCGTTTACTTTATGTTGCGATTACGCGTGCTGAACAACGTTGTTATTTGCTCACTGCACCCTTTGAGAAGTGCCATTTGTCGCCTTTAGGTAAAACATTACAATGGCAAGCGGACGATGATATTGTGCAAAATTTACGGAAATTTGTTGAAAAAACGCCACAGAGCACGGCTTTAATACAAGTATCACTTGATGAGATAAAAAACCAACCACCGCAAGTACCACAAAATGTAGACAGACAACAGCCCGAGCTACAGATAAGTAAATTTGTCGGAAAAATTGAGCGAGACTGGTGGCTAAGCTCGTTTTCGGCGTTAAGTCGAAACTTACGTCATGGTGGTGTTTCTACGCCAGATAGAGATGCCGGTCTTGATGCGACTGCGATATTAACGGCGCAAGCGAATAGCCATTTATTACGCTTTGCGCTAGCCAAAGGCGCACATAGTGGCAACTTATTGCATGATATTTTAGAACACAGTGATTTTTGTCAAACCAATTGGCCCGAAACGATAAAGTGGCCGTTAGTGAAGTATGGCGAGCTAACCGCGCCTTTTACTGAGGTTGATTTAATGGATTGGCTTGATGAAATACTGCTCACGCCTTTAGTGTCAACCGTGCAATTTAATGGTGAGGTAAGTGAAAGCTTTTGTTTAGCTGATATTACATTGTTGCAATCACTCAGAGAAAGTGAATTCTATTTCCCTATGCAGCAAGCGAGTATGCAAGGTTTAGCAAAACTGCTAACCGAGCACCGAAATAGCGCCGCGGTTAATCATAGCGGTTCGAGCGCAGGCATAAAAAAAATGACTCCACTGGTGAAATTACCTCATTATCAATCGCTAAAAGGCATGATGCACGGTTTTATCGATTTAGTGTTTGAACATCAAGGTAAATACTATGTTTGTGATTATAAATCTAGCCATTTAGGCCATGACTTCGCGGATTATCATCACGATGCGCTTCGTGATAATATTGAGAATAATTATTATGATTTACAATATCTTATTTATAGTTTAGCGCTGCACCGTTATTTGCAGTTAACCTTGCCAGATTACAATGCTACTGAGCATTTTGGCGGCATTTATTATTTATATTTACGCGGTATGAGCAATGATAAGCATCATACTGGCGCAGGGGTATATTTTCGTCATATCAGCTCGCAAGAATTAACCGCATTAGACCGCTTGTTTGCAGGTGAAGCGCTATTAAGTGATGCCGGTATGAAAGAGGAGCAAGCGCATGAACTCAGCGATTAATGAGACTAATGAAAACTCTATCATGACCAGTTTTGCTCTTGCCCAGCAGCAACTTGCAGGCATTGAAGCGATAGATTATTTTTTTGCTAAAGAAATGTGCCAAGCGATTGATATTAAAGAACACATTGAACTGGATGATAACGTCGATGCTAGCGAAGTTTTAGCCCATGCTTTTATTGCTTTAAGTGTCAATCACCGAGCAGGGCACACTTGTTTAGCCATTAAAGATATTGCCGGTAAATGTTGGAATAATGCTTATGACGAGCAAGGACAATGCACACATCAAGGTTTTACTTTTCCTGATGAAGCTAGGTTAACCGCATTACTCAATGCGCTTGAATTAAGCCATGATGCCAATGGTTTATTGGTTTTTCATCATCAAAACCTCTATATGCGCCGTTATTATCGTTTTGAAAAAGAGCTTGAAGATTTTATTCAGCAGCGCTTAGCACAAAAAAACACCTTGGCTATTGATGAGGTAAGCGCCTGTATTCAAAGTTTGTTTCCAGCGCCGTCATTAACTAGTGAGCTAAAACCTGATGACATTGACTGGCAAAAACTGGCTGTTGCCAATGCTATTAATAAAAATTTCAGTATTATTGCCGGTGGCCCAGGGACAGGAAAAACCTATACGGTTACTAAGCTATTAGCGGCGTTAATTATGCTATCTCAGCCAACAAACCCCATCCATAAAACGGCTAGTGACAATAACCAAGCACTTGATATTGCGTTAGTAGCACCAACAGGTAAAGCGGCGCAACGCTTAACGGAGTCAATTGTTAGCGCTATTGCTGGATTTAAGAGTCTTATTGATCAAAATATATTGTCGGCTATCCCCCGCAATGCTCAAACCATTCATCGTTTATTAGGTGTTATCCCCAACAGTCCTAATTTTCGTCATCATCAAGATAACTTATTGAGCTGTGATGTTTTATTGATTGATGAAGTGTCTATGGTTGACTTACCTATGATGACGCGCATATTTCGTGCTTTAAAGCCAAACACTAAGGTTATTTTATTAGGTGATGCTGACCAATTACCGTCAGTTGCCGTCGGTAGTGTGTTGGCCGATATTGCCCCTAGGCCACATCATGGCTTTAGCCAAGCCAATTACCATTATTTAGCGCAAGTATGTCAACTAGATGAATTACAGTTAAAAAGCGCCTTCACTTATAAATCAGAAACACCTTCTGATCACTTGAGCTTGTTAATGAAAAGCCGCCGTTTTGATGGCGAAGGTGGCATAGGAAAACTGGCAAACAGCGTTATACAAGGTGATGCAGTGCAAAGTTGGCAATTACTTTGCGTTAATAAAAGTACGAGTAAAGGCGAAACTACACACCAAGATTCACAATTATCTTTAGTTTCAGGCGAGTTGAGCGCTTGGCTGCTGCCTTTAGTTAAACAGTATTATCAGCAAATTTCCCAATGCGATAATATCGAGCAAGCATTTGAGCTATTAGCAAAGTTTCGAGTTTTGTGTGTTACTCGACAAGGTGAATATGGCGTTGATGCCATTAACCACTGGATCACCGAGCTATTATCAACGCAGGGTAACTTTGCGCAGAGCCAACAGCATTATCATGGTATGCCAATTATGATCAGTGAAAATGATTATCAACTCGGTTTGTTTAATGGTGATATTGGTTTACTTTGGCGTGGGGACAGCACTAATAGTCGAAATAATCAGTCTGAGCCGTTGATGGCGCTCTTTGAAGAAAGGGTTGAAAAAACAGTTGTAGGAGAAGTTGCTCAGCAAGATGAAGATCAAAGTAAGCCTTATAAAAGCTTGTTACCATCACGCTTACCTAAATTTGAAGCAGTCTATGCGATGACAATTCATAAAACCCAAGGCAGTGAATTTGAACATGTTGCTATGGTTTTACCGAAAAATAGCAATAATCAATTGCTCAGTCGCGAATTACTTTATACTGGCATCACCCGAGCCAAAAAGTTACTTACTATTGCCAGCACTCAACAACCTTGGCAACAAGGGGTTACTCAGGTGGTAAGGCGAAATTCAGGTTTACAACTTTAAAGTCCGAGTCATTTTTTATTTTTATTGGAATGTTATAAATGCAGTTAATTAATGTCGATAAAGCTCTTTATCGGAAAAACTTAAATATTGTTATTGGTGGTTTTATTGCCACGTTACTAGTGTTGGCCTTAGCTTTTGGCCAGTTACTTATTATCAATTTGGCAGAGCAAGGGGTAAATAATTTTAGATATAACTTACTCGGCGTGGTGCTTTCTTTATTAGCTTGTGCCGCTATTTTACACAGTGTTAAAAAAAGCCCATTTTTCAACGAAGTTTATTATGTTTGGCAATTAAAACAATTGCAGAACAGCATTTATCGAAAGCTTGCTAAAATCAAACTAGCCGCAAAAAACGATGAAGAAAACGCTTTGATCATATTATTGTATTATTATCAAAGCTTAAAACTTGTCTACTTACTCGATGATAATACGTTAACCTTGTCAAAGGTGGATAAAGACATAACCGATATACAAGAAAAAATTGCTAGTAAGAATTTAACCTTAACGGCTGAGCAGTTTGATAAAAGCTTGTTACGTGCTTATCGTTAGTTTTACTTATACTCACAAAAAGCTAGCACAAAAACAGTCATTATTCACCACCGAGCAGCTACGCTTCACCGAGGGCTCTTCGAGCCTATACAGAGGTTTTATTGTTCTCGGTGTTCTCTGTAGTAATACTTTTAATCATTACTAAAAAATAAGCATAAAAACAAACATAAAAACAGTCACTATTCACCACTGAGCCGCTACGCTTCACCGAGGGCTCTTCGAGCCTACACAGAGGTTTTATTCGGCCTACATGGATGTAGGTCACTTAGGTTATGCATGGAGCATATAACCTACCTCGGTGTTCTCGGTAGTAATACTTTTAATTATTACTAAAAAATAAGCATAAAAAAACCAGCATCTTCGATAAAAAGAATGCTGGTTTTGTTTTACGTATCTTGTGTACGTAAATTATCTTGCGCGGAAAATAATGCGACCTTTAGATAAATCGTATGGTGTTAATTCTACCGTTACTTTATCGCCAGTTAAAATACGAATGTAGTTTTTACGCATTTTACCCGAAATATGAGCGGTGACCACATGGCCGTTTTCTAGTTCAACTCGGAACATAGTGTTAGGTAAAGTATCTAAAACCGTACCTTGCATTTCAATATTTTCTTCTTTCGCCATGGGGCGCTAAACCTCTATATGTTGTGCAAATTAGCTAAAAAATAATAACTTATGTTAGATTTTGTAGCTGATAAAAAAAGCTGCGCGAATGATGCCTAATTGCACGGCTAAAGTAAAGCTTTGCGCTGGTTTTTTTATATATATTCAACTTAAAAAGCTTTACCACAGAGATAGATGAGGTGCTATGCACTACACAGAGCATAATAAACCCTCTGTGTCAGTGAAGGGTCTTCTGGGCTGCATCGCTTCTCGGTGGTGAATAAGTTACCTTTCTTTATTCTTCTTATTCATTAATTACTTTTTTTCAGTTAGCAGCCAATGGCCACTGATAAATTTTTCATAAGGGAAGTAACGATTTTTGTAATTCATTTTTGCACAGGCATTTATTTGATAACCTAGGTAGAGATAAGGTAAGGCCAGTTGCTGGCAATAGTCTATTTGGGTCAGAATAGAAAACACCCCCAAGCCATGAGCTTTATAATCAACATCATAGAAAGTATAAACAGCCGACAAACCATTGGTTAATACATCCGTTACGGCTACGCAAATCAGTTTTTCTTCATCATTTTCTTGATGCCAAGTTTCAATAAAAAGCTGTTCACTTAACTTACTGGTCAGAAAGCTTTGAAACTGTTGGAAGTTGGCGGGGAACATGCTGCCATCTTGATGGCAGTTATTAATATAAAGCTCATATAAAGGGTAGTAAGATGATTTAAGTTCGGATGAGTATTTTATAATAAAATGACCATTGCGTTTTTTTGAGCGTTTTTGACTTTTTGAAAGCTGAAACTTATCAACTAAAACTCGAATAGACTGACAAGCATTACAGTGTGGGCAGTGGGGGCGATAACTTTGATCGCCACTGCGGCGAAAGCCCTCTGACATCAGCAAACTATAACTTCTACTATTTTGCAAACGTTCATCTACGGCAATGAGTAAACGCTCTTCTTGCTCTGGTAAATAACTACAGGGAAAGGTGTGAGTGATGCCAACTTTAAAACTAGTGTCGTTCATACTGCTACCACCATCACTTTGAGGTATCCGAGTGCGCGCTGATAAAAAGCTCTCTGGCTTGCCAGAAATTTTCAGGGCTTACTTTAGTTATAGCAGTTTCTTTTAGCGCCACAAAGTTATTGCGTGAAATTTCTTTGGCGCCCATGTCGGCTAAAAAGGGGTTAAGCAACTGGCAATCAATAAAGTCGACAGCTATTGACGTTAATAATTGTGCTAAAGCAACTAAAGCAAATTTAGAAGCGTTAGCTTGAGTATAAAACATTGACTCGCCAGAGAAAAAACCATTAATGGCCACGCCATATAAACCGCCAACCAGTGCTGGCTTTGGCTCTGCGGTGTCATTGTTGTTTATTTGCCAAACTTCAATGGAATGGGCATAACCTAATTGATGTAAGTTGACATAAGCGGCTTGCATTTCGGGCACTATCCAAGTGTCATCGTTACGAAAAGGGGCGTTAGCACAGCATTTAATGACTTGTTCAAACGCGGTGTTTACAGTGATTTTATAGGGGGCTTTTTTAATGGCTTTTCGTAAGGTGCGATTAATACGTAAATCGCTAAGCTTAATGATAGCGCGGGGATCTGGTGACCACCACAGCAAGGGATCATTTTCACTAAACCAAGGAAATATTCCTTGGTTATAGGCATTAATTAATCGCTTTGCTTGTAAATCGCCCCCCACAGCTAATAAGCCATTGGGCTCGGTGAGGGCGAAATTTACCGAAGGAAAAGCTAAATTGTTATCATCAAGTTGATATAGCATTTTAAACTTGTTCGCGCTTAACTTAAAAAGAACGAGCGCGGTTAAAACCTCGCCTACGATGTAGTATCTTTTGAACTTGTAGGCGGGAATTTATTCGCGCTTACACTTACAAGGCATCAAGATAACGTTCGGCATCTAATGCCGCCATACAACCTGCACCTGCTGAGGTGATCGCTTGACGGTATATGTGATCAGCCACATCACCGGCAGCAAAAATACCTTCAATACTGGTTTGTGTCGCGTTACCCTGCGTGCCGCTTTCAATGGTTAAATAACCATTTTCCATCGCTAATTGACCGTCAAAAATATCGGTGTTGGGTTTATGACCAATGGCGATAAATACGCCTGCTACATCGATTTCTTCGGTGGTATCAGAGTTCGTTTCTTTTAAACGTAAGCCAGTGACACCCATGTTGTCACCTAATACTTCATCTAAAGTCCGATCGGTATGTAAAACGATATTACCGTTTTTAACTTTTTCAGCTAAACGGTCGGTAAGGATTTTTTCAGAGCGGAAAGTATCGCGACGATGAACTAAATGTACTTCACTGGCAATGTTAGATAAATACAAGGCTTCTTCAACGGCGGTATTACCACCGCCAACTACAGCAACCTTTTGATTTTTATAAAAGAAGCCATCACAAGTAGCACAAGCCGAAACACCACGACCCATAAACGCTTCTTCTGAAGGCAAACCTAAATATTGTGCTGAGGCACCGGTACAAATAATTAACGCGTCACAGGTAAAAGAGCCGTTGTCACCCGTTAAGGTAAATGGACGTTTTGAAAAATCGACCTTGTTAATGTGATCAAAGATAATCTCAGTATCAAATTTCTCGGCATGTTTTTGCATACGATCCATTAAGGCCGGACCCGTTAAGTCATCAGCATCACCCGGCCAATTTTCAACGTCTGTGGTGGTGGTTAATTGACCACCTTGTTGCATGCCTGTGATCATCACAGGTTTTAAATTAGCACGTGCTGCGTATACCGCCGCGGTGTAGCCAGCAGGGCCTGAGCCAAGAATAAGTAGTGGGCAATGTCTAACGTCGCTCATGAATGAGTTCTCCGAAGTTTATTTTTAATAATTTATTTTTAAATAAAGAATAAATAGGTTTGATAAATAATTATCTTATTAATTGGGATGATAAGGAAATAAAGCAAGGGGGTAAATAACTTGTTTGTTATATGCTAAACAAAAAAAAGAGCGTTTTTTGCTAGATTGTAAGCAAAAGTGCGCTCTTTGGTGTCGCTTTAACGTATAAAGCTAGTGTTAATGTTATGTGTTTAAAAGTAATGTTAGCAATTATGCGTTTAACGCAACTCTGGGTTCAACATATTCATAACCTAATACATCGGCAACGGGTTGGTAAGTTACTTTACCCGCCATAACATTTAAGCCAGCTAATAAATGTTCATCATCTAATAGTGCTTGTTTAGCGCCTTTATTAGCAAGCGTAACAGCAAAGGGCATAGTGGCATTGGTTAAAGCCATTGTTGAGGTACGTGCTACGCCACCCGGCATGTTAGCAACGCAGTAGTGAACAACATCATCAACCACATAAGTTGGCTCTTGGTGAGTTGTGGCTTTCGAGGTTTCAAAACAGCCGCCTTGGTCGATTGCTACATCAACAATAACAGCGCCTTTTTTCATCATTTTTATGTGCTCTCTGCTAACTAATTTTGGTGCTGCTGCACCTGGAATTAATACCGCACCAATGACTAAGTCAGCTTCAACAATTAATTGGTTCATTGCATCAGCCGTTGAATAAACGGTTTTTAAACGACCATCAAATTCAGTATCTAATTGGCGTAAACGTGGTAATGAACGGTCTAAAATAGTCACGTCCGCACCCATACCTACCGCCATGCGAGCTGCTTGAGTACCAACAACACCGCCACCAACAATTAACACTTTGGCTGGTGCGACACCGGGAACCCCCCCTAATAAGGCGCCTAAACCGCCTTGGGCTTTTTCTAAAGCATGAGCACCCGCTTGAATAGACATACGGCCAGCAACTTCAGACATTGGTGCAAGTAATGGCAAGCCACCTGTAGGCGAGGTTACGGTTTCATAAGCAATACAAGTTGCGCCAGAAGCGATTAATAATTCTGTTTGTTGTGGATCGGGAGCTAAATGTAAATAAGTAAATAAAATTTGCCCTGAGCGAAGCATGTTACATTCAACAGGCTGTGGCTCTTTCACCTTGATGATCATTTCCGCCGTGGCAAATATTTCTGCGGCACTGTCAATAATTGTGGCGCCAGCAGCAATATACTGCTCATTATCAAAACCAATTTCGGCACCACCATTATTTTCAACAATCACTTGATGACCGTTTACTGATAATTCTTTAACACCTGCGGGTGTTAAGCCAATGCGGTACTCATGGTTTTTAATTTCTTTAGGTACACCAATAATCATAATAATCTCTCTTAATTTGTATTTATTCAGCTTAGAAATATTTACCACAGAGAGCACCGAGGTGCTCACGCACTACACCGAGAATAACAAAATCTCTGTGTCGGCTCGAAGAGCCCTCTGTGAAGCATCACGGCTCGGTGGTGAACAGTTACCTTAATTCAACTTGTTAGCAAGTTCTTATTTTAGATACGACTAGTATAAGAGTAACTAGCTAGAATAACCTGTCGTAAATATTATAAAGGCGATATATAATGCTGATACTGGTGCTATTAATAGATGAATATAAAATGAATTCTGTCACAAGTAAAAAAATAGATCGTATTGATAAAAACATTTTAGCTGAATTACAAAAAGAGGGTCGACTGTCAAATGTTGAATTATCAAAACGTGTCGGTTTAAGCCCAACCCCTTGTTTGGAGCGCGTTAAGCGTTTAGAAAAAGAGCAATATATAACAGGTTATCAAGCTAATTTGGATGCAACAAAGCTAAATTTAGCTTTATTGGTGTTTGTTGAAATAACCCTCACTAAAACTAGCCCTGATGTCTTTGATGATTTTGCCGCGGCGGTGCACGAACTTGAGGTTATTCAAGAGTGTCACTTAGTGTCGGGGGATTTTGATTTTCTGTTAAAAACCCGGGTAAAAGATATGCTAGCGTATCGGCAATTATTAGGGGATACGCTATTAAGGCTACCGGCGGTCAGTGAAAGTCGGACTTATGTGGTTATGGATGAAATAAAATCCAGTAATATGTTACCAATTAAGCGATAATTTGTTATTTTACCCTTAATAGCCTTATTTTCATTACCAATGAAAAACTTCCCTGGAATTTTAATTGCCTGCTGACCTCATGAAAAATACTGATGAACTCTTTAATGACCCTGTAAACACTCAATCTGATGAGTCAGTCACTAAGCAGTTAAGTGGCGTGCAGCGCTTACTTGAAACGGGTTTACTCTTTTTTAGTGTCTTTGCCATGTTCTTGATGTTGGCACTATTTAGTTTTGATGCCGCCGATCCCGGTTGGGCGCAAACGGGTTATCAAACACCGGTTAGAAACCTTGGCGGCGCTGTTGGTGCTTATCTTTCGGATCTATTACTTAACTTATTTGGTTTTATTGCTTATACCTTACCCTTTGTTGTCGCCATTATTGGTTGGTTATTATTTCAAAAATTTCACCAATTAATGCAGTTAGATTATTTAACATTAGGATTAAAGTTAATTGGCTTTTTCATGTTTTATATGGGCATTACCTCACTAGCCAGTATGAATTTTGATGATCTATTCTACTTTTCTGCCGGCGGTATTTTAGGGGATGTGTTAAGTAAAGGCTTCCTACCTTATTTTTCTTTTGTTGGTTCTACCTTAATCTTTCTTATGTTCAGCTGTGCAGGCTTTGTGTTACTGACTGGTTTTTCTTGGTTGAATTTTATTGATAATTTAGGCCGCAGTACCATAGCGGCAGTAGTGTTTTTACAGCATTTTCCCCAATATATTAAAGATAAATTTGGTACTGAACTCCCTCAAGAGACACAAACATCAACAACCACAGCAGATACTGATAGTATCGATATTGATATTGAAATTGATAGCGCTAGCGAACAAACTAAAAAAGTCAGTAAATCATTATCAAAAATATCACCTAAAGCACCACCCAAGATAATCAGCACCAGAGCAAGCGAAGAGGCCATTGAACCCTTTATTGATATTAATGAGCTCATTTCAGGGTCAATCGCGGGTAATGTACAAGAGTATGTTAGTGAAGCAGAAATCACTGCCGCTTTTACTCAGGTTGAAAAAGTGAATGTTGCCGATGACAACCAAGCATCTAATAGCGGTGCCGTGGTCAGTAGCAGTGATGCCAGCCAAGTGAACTTAGTGGCCAGTGAAGAAGCATTTGAAGGTATGCCATCGATTGATTTACTTGATAGACCAGACAAAGAGAAAAACCCAATAAATAGAGCAGAGTTAGAGCAGGTTAGCCGTTTAGTTGAAGCCAAGCTGCTTGATTTTAAAGTGCAGGCACAAGTTGTTGCCGTATACCCCGGCCCGGTAATTACCCGCTTTGAACTTGACTTAGCGCCCGGTATGAAGGTCAGTAAAATCACCTCATTGTCGAAAGATTTAGCGCGTGCACTTTCTGCTATTAGTGTCCGCGTGGTTGAAGTGATCCCCGGAAAATCGGTGATTGGTTTAGAGTTACCTAATAAGCATCGGGAAATCGTCAGATTAAGCGAAGTTATTGCTTGTCCTGCCTTTGAAGAATCAACTTCACCTTTAGCCATGGTGCTAGGTAAAGATATTGCCGGCGAACCTGTGGTGGTTGATTTAGCTAAAATGCCACATTTATTAGTGGCGGGTACTACCGGCTCTGGTAAGTCTGTGGGGGTTAACACTATGATTGTTAGCTTGCTTTATAAATCGACCCCCGAAGATGTGCGTTTGATCATGATAGACCCTAAAATGCTTGAGCTTTCTGTCTATGAAGGTATTCCGCATTTACTCTCAGAAGTGGTTACCGATATGAAAGACGCCGCTAATGCTTTGCGTTGGTGTGTGGGTGAAATGGAACGTCGTTATAAGTTGATGTCAGCCTTAGGGGTTAGAAATTTAAAAGGCTACAACAAAAAAATACTGACTGCCATTGAAGAGGGTGAGCCTATGATTGACCCGTTATGGCAGCCTAGTGATGGCCTTGATCAAACACCACCACTATTAGAAAAATTACCCAGCATTGTTGTTATTGTTGATGAATTTGCCGACATGATGATGATTGTTGGTAAAAAAGTTGAAGAGTTAATTGCCCGTATCGCACAAAAGGCACGTGCTGCAGGCATACATTTAATATTAGCAACGCAAAGGCCGTCGGTTGATGTGATTACCGGTTTAATTAAAGCCAATATTCCCACCCGTATGGCCTTTCAAGTTTCTTCTGGCCTAAACTCTCGTACTATTTTAGATCAACAAGGTGCTGAGCAATTACTCGGTATGGGGGATATGCTTTATTTACCGCCGGGTACAGGGGTGCCAACGCGTGTTCATGGCGCTTTTATTGACGATCATGAAGTACATGCGGTAGTAAATGACTGGAAACAACGTGGCGAACCCAATTACGTTGAAGAAATTTTGGCTGGTGGCAGCGATGAAGACATGCTATTACCTGGCGAACAAGCTGAAGGTGGCAATGAAGAGTCGGATGCCCTTTATGATGAAGCGGTAAATTTTGTTACAGAAAAACGTCGCGTTTCCATTTCAAGTGTACAAAGACAATTTAGAATTGGCTATAATCGTGCCGCTAGAATTGTCGAACAAATGGAAATTCAAGGTGTGGTGTCAAATGCGGGTAACAATGGCGCGCGCGAAGTACTCGCACCACCGCCGATTAGAGATTAAAAGCATCGATACTATTCACCACCGAGTCGCGATGCTCTCTGTGGTAAATATTTTTAAAGCTGAATAAATAAAAAGTAATTTAACTATGAATAAAAAAACTCTGGTTAAGACCGTCATGGTAACTGTTTACCACCGAGTCGCGATGCTTCACAGAGGGCTTTTCAAGCCTACACAGAGGCTTTTTATGCTCGGTGTAGTGCGCAGCACCTCGGTGCTCTCTGTGGTAAATATTTTTAAGCTCAATTGAAGCTCAATAAATATAAAGTAATTAAAATATGAATAAAAAAACTCTGGCTAATGCTTTCATGGCGCTAGCGCTTAGCACTAGTAGCAGCCACTTATTTGCCCAAGCGAATAACTTATCTGCCACTGAACTTGTACAAGCAACTCAACCAAGCCAAGTAACAAAAAACACGACTAACAGTGCCAGTAAAAAACTGTTAATGGCAAAATTAAGTCATCTTGATTTTTTCACCGCAAACTTTAACCAACAAGTGTTGAGTGAGTCAGGTGAAGTTATTGAAGAGAGTACGGGCAAGCTGGCTATCAGCAAACCCAACCTAGCCAACTGGCAAGTGTTAACGCCCGATGAACTATCGATAGTGTCTGACGGCAGTAGCGTTTGGTTTTATAACCCATGGATTGAACAAGTTAGTGTTTATGCTTTATCTGCTGCCATTGCGCGCACCCCTATTTTACTGTTAACCAGTAAAGATGAAACCTTGTGGCAACAATACCGTGTTGAAGAAATAAATAAGCTTGAACAAAAATCGACGTCTAAAGCTGATGACCAGAAAAGCAGCCAGCAAACCTTTGTTATTAGTGCTATTGATACCAACAGCCAGATAAAAAGTTTAACACTGGTTTTTGAAGCAAAAAAAGCAGGTGGAGAAGGGCAGTTAAGCGAGTTTTCATTTCTTGATGCTACAGGGCAGCTAAGCCGTATTCGTTTAAGTGAATTCAATGATCAGCAAGCACCAACACCGGCGTTATTTCATTTTGAGGTTCCGCAAGACACTCAAATTGATGATCAACGCTAAGTATTGGATAACTCCACCGCCGCGATGCTTCACAGAGACGTTTTATTCTCGGTGTAGTGCGTAGCACCTCGGTGCTCTCTGTGGTAAATATTTCTAAGCTGAATAAATACCGTATTGATAAGGTAAAACGTTGAAAAAAGACAGCCAACAAACGAGCTTTTTATCTTTTGAGGAAAGTGATCAACAAAGTTTGATAACAGCAGAGCCACAAAGCGCTGAGCATTCAAGTCAGCCTATTGCCTCACCTTTAGCCGCGCCCTTAGCTGCGCCTTTAGCCGCAAAGATGCGTCCACAAAGTCTCCATGATTATGTGGGTCAGCAACACATACTCGGTGAAAATTCACCGTTACGGGCCGCCATTGAACAAGGGCATTGTCATTCGCTTATTTTTTGGGGGCCACCGGGCAGCGGTAAAACCACGCTAGCAGAAATTATTGCTCACCATGTTAATGCCAAAGTTATCAGGCTTTCTGCCGTGACTTCCGGTATTAAAGATATTCGCTTAGCCATTGAGCAAGCAAAAATTAGAGCGAGCAATGGCCACAACGATAATGCCACGGTGCTTTTTGTTGATGAAGTGCATCGTTTTAATAAGTCACAACAAGACGCTTTTTTACCTTTTATTGAAGATGGTACTATCATTTTTATTGGCGCAACCACTGAAAACCCCGCCTTTGAACTGAATCAGGCGCTTTTATCTCGCGCTCGGGTCTATACGTTAAAAAAACTTACCGCCAATGATTTAACACAAGTGCTCGATCGTACTGTGGCTACCATTGAGAAAGAACAACAGCTCACTATTGAGCTTGATGCCGATGCCAAGCAAAGTTTCTTGAATCGCGCTGACGGTGATGCCAGACGTTTACTTAACTTATTAGAAAACTGTCTTGATAGTGTTATTGCTGAAAATAACCACAAAACTATCACTGTTAAGTTGATTAGTCAGGTTGCCGGCTCTAAGGTTGCGCTTTATGATAAAGGTGGCGATGCCTTTTATGACCTAATTAGTGCCTTTCATAAATCAGTACGTGGCTCTAGCCCTGATGCCGCTTTATATTGGTATGCACGAATTTTAACCGGTGGCGGTGATGCGCTTTATGTGGCAAGGCGCTTATTAGCTATAGCCAGTGAAGATATTGGTAATGCCGATCCACGGGCAATGCAATTAGCCATAAACGCGTGGGATACTTACCATAGAGTTGGTCCCGGTGAAGGCGAGCGAGCTATTGCACAAGCCGCCGTTTATATGGCGTTAGCACCAAAAAGTAATGCAGTTTATATGGCCTTTAGCCAAGCAAAAATACTGGCAGAGCAAACGTCCAGTTTAGATGTACCCGATCATTTGAAAAACTCAACCAGCGAAATCACTAAAGCATTAGGCCACGGCGCTGATTATCGTTATGCACATCATGAAGTAAACGCTTTTGCGGCGGGAGAAAATTATTTTCCAAAAGCACTAGCGCAAGCCACTGGCTATAATACTGAGCTTTATCAACCGAGTGATCGCGGCTTGGAAAAACAATTAAAAGAAAAACTAGATTACCTTAACCGATTAAACCAAGAGAGCAATGAGCAGCGCTATGACTAATACTGTTAGTAACTTTACCTTATACGCATTTGTTGCTCTTGGCGGAGCTTGTGGTGCTAGCTTACGTTTTTATATCTCACAATTAGTACTAAATTGGTTAGGAAAAGGTTTCCCTTTTGCCACCTTGGTGGTTAATATCACAGGCTCATTTGTGATGGGAGCACTTTACCAATTAATTGAACATGAATTATTAGATATTCATGTGCATAGAACATTATTAGGTATTGGCTTTTTAGGTGCGTTTACCACCTTTTCAACATTTTCGTTAGACACCTTGTTGTTGTTACAACAAGGTGATGTGCTTAAAGCGGGCATTAATGTTTTATTAAATGTTTCCCTTTGTATAGCAGCTGCTGGACTTGGACTTTATCTCGTGTCAAGTTTAGCCAAATAGAAAACCTTTAACTTACTTTTTACTTACATACAGACAATACGTGAACTATTATGCTCGACGCAAAACAACTTAGAACAGACCTAGCTAATATAGCTACCCAATTAGAAAAACGTGGCTATAACCTTGATACAGAAAGCTTAACCGCTTTAGAAGAGCAACGTAAGGCAATTCAAGTAAAAACCCAAGAATTGCAAAATGAACGTAATACTCGTTCAAAATCTATTGGACAAGCGAAGGCTCGTGGCGAAGATATTGCGCCATTGCTTGCTGCGGTAAGTCAACTAGGTGAAGATTTAGATGCCGCAAAAGCTGAGCAAGATGAAGTACTGAAAAAAATTAATGATATTGCTAGTGCTATCCCCAATTTATTAGATGAATCTGTACCCGTAGGTAAAGATGAAGATGATAACGTTGAAGTTAAGCGCTGGGGCACTCCTCGTGACTTTGACTTCGAGGTAAAAGACCACGTTGATTTAGGTTTTGGTGTCGACAAAGGCTTAGACTTTGAAAGTGGCGCAAAATTAGCAGGTACACGCTTTGCTGTTATGCGCGGCAAAATTGCCAAGTTACACCGTGCTTTAGCGCAGTTTATGCTTGATATGCACACTGAGGAACATGGTTATCAAGAAATGTATGTGCCTTATTTAGTGAATGCTAATTCTTTGTACGGCACAGGGCAGTTACCTAAATTTGGTGAAGATTTATTTCATACTGATTTATCAGGTAAGAAATTCTCATTGATCCCAACCTCAGAAGTACCGCTAACCAATATGTACCGTGATGAAATTGTTGATGAAGCAGAGTTACCCATCAAAATGACGGCACACACACCATGTTTTCGTAGTGAAGCTGGCTCTGGTGGTCGTGATATTCGCGGCCTTATTCGCCAGCATCAGTTCGATAAAGTGGAAATGGTGCAATTAGTTAAACCTGAAAACTCATTGGTTGCTTTGGACGAGCTAACCGGACACGCAGAGGCGATTTTAGAAAAACTAGAGCTACCATACCGTACTATGGCGCTTTGTAGTGGTGATGTTGGCTTTAGCGCCGCTAAAACCTTTGATTTAGAAGTGTGGTTACCGGCACAAAATACTTATCGCGAAATTTCATCGTGTTCAAACATGGGCGCGTTCCAAGCACGCCGTATGCAAGCACGTTTTCGTAACAGTGAAACGAACAAACCAGAGCTACTGCATACCTTAAATGGTTCGGGTTTAGCGGTAGGGCGCACCTTAGTGGCGCTTTTGGAAAACTACCAACAAGCGGATGGTAGTATTGATATTCCAACGGCGTTACAACCTTATATGAATGGCTTGACCAATATAGCCTAATCGTTAAATGGTAAAGTAAGTGGTAAAGTACGATTATAGAGCGCGGTTTTACCGCGCTTTTTGTTATGGGGTATTTGTTGTAGGGAATGTGCTATTGGTCACTCGTTATTTTCAATAAAAGAATAAATTATCTTTTTCTGTGTAATAAATTAATGGTGATCGGGTCTATTAAGTTAACTCAACTCAATTTAGTTAATATTAATAAAGGAAAGTCCCTTGCTGCGAAGTTTTGCCATTCAAGCCCTTATTTTCTTAGTTGTCTTTCAAGGCATCTCTCTGCTTCGTGAAACGAGTATGCTATCAACAGATGTTGAATTAACGGCAATAGCAAGCCAAGCGACTCGCAATGTACCCACTTTAATGGGTGAAACCATTAATTTAGCGTCGCAGGGAAAAACAACGGTTATTTATTTCTTTGCTCCCTGGTGTCAAGTTTGTCATGTCAGTATTGGTAATTTACAATCGTTATATGAAAAAAATGAAAACCTTGACGTTATTGCGGTTGCGCTTGATTATACCCGTATTGATGAAGTGACCAACTTTACCAGACAGCATCAGTTAACCTTTCCTATTGCCTTAGGCAATGAAGCAATTAAACACGCTTTTTCTATCAGCGGTTATCCAAGTTATTACGTTATTAGTGAAGAAAATACCATTATTGGCAAGTCTATGGGATATTCTTCAGAACTAGGTCTTTATCTAAGATCTTTGTAGTGATTTAAGTTTCGTTTGTGTACACTATTACTTTCATTCTTTTTCTATTAGAACGTGAAGGCATTTCCCTATGCAAATCCAACCAGTGCAAACTCAAACCGTGCAAATTACTGATAATTTCGATAGCGGTAATATCCGTGTTATTGACGCAAGTGATCCTAGTAATATTCAGTGTGAAATTAAGCACGATAATCAATCAGATTTTTATCAATGGTTCCACTTTAAATTACAAACAGATGCTAACAAAGCCAATGAACGTCAAGAGCATGTTATTCATTTAACCAACGCAGGCAAGTCAGCTTATGTTGAAGGTTGGCAAGACTATCAAGCGGTTGCTTCTTATGACCGAGACCATTGGTTTCGAGTACCAACAACGTATGACGGCGAAAAATTAACCATTATCTTAACACCAGAATATGATTCGGTATATTTTGCTTACTTTTCTCCTTATAGTTATGAGCGTCATCAAGACTTACTTCATAACGCACAAATGCACCTAGATTGTCAGCTACAAGTACTAGGGCAAACCCTAGACGGGCGAGATATGAGCTTGCTTAAAATAGGGGAAGAAGGTGAGGGGAAACGTGTTATCTGGTTAACAGCACGTCAACATCCCGGTGAAACCATGGCAGAGTGGTTTATTGAAGGCTTTGTAGATCGCTTACTCGATGAAGATGATGGTGTTGCTCGGGCATTATTAAACAAAGCTGTTTTTTATATTGTGCCGAATATGAATCCTGATGGCAGTGTTAGAGGTCATTTACGTACCAATGCGGTTGGTGCCAACTTAAACCGTGAATGGTTAGCGCCAAGCATGGAACGTAGCCCTGAAGTGTACTTAGTACGTGAAAAAATGTTTGCAACTGGTATGGACATGTTTTTAGATGTGCATGGTGATGAAGCACTACCGGTAAACTTTGTTGCTGGCTGTGAAGGTGTTGTTAATTATGATGCTCGCCATAAAGCGTTAGAAGATAAGTTTAAAGACATTTTAATCGCCATAACGCCAGAGTTTCAAGATGAGCGTGGTTATGACAAAGATGAACCCGGCAAGGCTAACCCGACCGTGGGCACAAATTGGGTAGGTAATCAGTTTAAATGTTTAGCTTATACCATTGAAATGCCGTTTAAAGATAATGATTTGTTGCCGGATTACAGCGTGGGTTGGTCAGATATGCGTAGTAGTTTATTAGGTCGTGATTTTTTAACAGCTATCTATCATATAACGGATGACTTAAGATAAATAATGATGTGTCTATGCATTTAGCTCAGGAAGAAAGTTAAAAAACTATAGGAGGGAATTTATTCCCGATCTCTTTTAAAAATTGCGGTTAAAACCGCTCCTACAAGTAATAACACCAAGTTAAATAATGGCTCCTGAGTTATCTACATAATCATGTTTAATAAAGACCATAAGAATAAAACAATAATAAAACAATAATAAAGCAATAATTAGAGGACGTATACGTGCAAGAACTTGTCAACACGATTAACGGTTATATCTGGAGCTCGGCATTAATTTACTTGTGCTTGGGTGCGGGGTTATTTTTTACTGTCCTCACTCGCTTTGTGCAAGTACGGCAATTTTCTGAAATGTGGCGCTTGTTACTATCAGGCAAAAGCTCAGAGCAAGGTATTTCGTCTTTTCAAGCATTAGCCGTGTCATTATCAGGCCGTGTTGGTGCGGGTAATATTGCGGGTGTTGCCGCCGCTATTGGTTTTGGTGGTCCCGGTGCAGTATTTTGGATGTGGGTGGTGGCTTTTTTTGGCGCGGCGACGGCTTATATAGAGTCAGCAAATGCACAAATATATAAAGAGGAGCACGATGGTAAATATCATGGTGGCCCTGCTTATTATATTGAAAAAGCCATGGGACAAAAATGGTATGCATGGCTTTTTGCCGTTGCAACAATTCTTGCAACGGGAGTTTTACTACCAACCGTGCAGTCAAACACCATTGGTACCGCAGTCGAACAAGTATTCGCTAATAGCGGTAGTATTGACACTGCGATAGGTGTTATTAGCTATGCTAAACTTTATACCGCAACTGGCATTGTTTTATTATTAGGCTTTATTATTTTTGGTGGCATTAAGCGTATTGCTAATTTCACTCAAGTTGTTGTACCCTTTATGGCTCTGGCTTATATATTGATTTCGTTAGTCATTATCGGTTTGAACATCACGCAATTACCCGGAGCATTTATGATGATTGTCAGTGATGCTTTCACGCCGATGGCAGGTTTTGGTGCGGCAATAGGTTGGGGCGTTAAACGCGGTGTCTATTCAAATGAAGCGGGTCAAGGCACTGGCCCTCACGCTGCTGCTGCCGCAGAAGTTGACCATCCGGCACAACAAGGTTTGGTACAAGCGTTTTCAGTTTATATTGATACTTTGTTTGTTTGCTCTGCCACGGCATTTATGATTATTATTACTGGTGCTTATAATGTGCATGGTATGGGTGATGCCTTTATAGTACAAAACGTTGCTAGTGATATTGCTGCTAATGGTCCACAATTTACCCAAATAGCGGTTGAAAGTGTTTTCACTGGAGTGGGTAAGCCATTTGTCGCGCTGGCACTATTCTTCTTTGCTTTTACTACTATCTTGGCGTATTACTTTATCGCGGAAAATAATATTTATTACATTAAGCGTACCTTCAACATTCCTGGTGCTGTTTTTCTATTAAAAGTGGTTATCATGAGTGCCACTTTTTATGGTACGGTAAAAGCGGCAAATATTGCTTGGGGCTTAGGTGATATTGGTGTCGGTTTAATGGCGTGGTTGAACATTGTCGGTATTATCATTATTTTCTTTATGTCTAAGCCGGCGATTAAAGCATTAAAAGATTATGAAGCACAACAAAAAGCAGGGGTTGAAAAATATACCTTTGACCCTGAAAAATTAGGGATAAAAAATGCGACTTTTTGGGAAGAAAGGATTGCAAAACAAAATAATACTGATTAATAGTAGATAAAGTTAAAAAACGTCCTCAAGGACGTTTTTTTTTGTTCAAAATTAGGTAAAATATTTGTCATATAAAAAATAATGATATGAGTAAGCAGATGGCAGTAATTAGTTGTCCTGGTTGTAAAAAGAAAATATCGGATAAAGCAAAAGAATGTAGTCACTGTGGTTTATCTTTACAGGCATTAGACAGTGATAAAATAGCTAACTTAAATAAAGTCGATCGTATTCACCAAGCACAAAAGTTAATGAACTACTCTTTTGTGGCTATGTTATTATTTTGTGGCGGTTTTTTATTTATGTTTTGGGATAATGTTGAACAGGGCACTTGGCAACATACCACCGCAATGATCAGCAGTATTATTGGTTTTATTCTGTATATTATTATTCGTATCAAATTACTTTTCTTTAAACGTAATAAAAAGTAAACGTTTTCACGAACAAGCACAGCAAAGCTTATTAACAGCTAAAAGAGAGCACCATGGATTTAAATAGCACAATAGAAAATATGCCCCAAGAAATGTACCTACGATTAAAATGTGCAGCAGAAACTGGTAAATGGCCAGAAGGTACCGTTGTTGATACGGCGCAACGAGACACGGCTCTGCAATTAATTATGGCCTATCAAGCTCGTCATTTAAACAGCGATGAAATGTTAACAATAGGCAGTGATGGTCATATTGTGAATAAGAATAAAAGGCAATTAAAAGCGCAGTTTTCTAGCGCAGCAAAAGATGAGCTTATTACGCCCAGCGTAAAACCAGACATTGCTCATTTTACTGACCTTTAAAGCTGCGCTATAAATATACTGTTTATGAATATACTGCTTATGCATATATTACTTATGAATTATCGCTGTTAAATTAATATTAACCACTAAAAAATAAAAAGCTCTTATGATTTTCTCTCGTTTATTTAAAACAAAAAACAAATGGCAAGCTAAAGATAGCAATGTGCGTATTGCTGCAATTAATGAAGATCTTAGTATTGATAATCCAGAAGAAAAAGCGCTACTACTTTCTTTGCTAGCATCTGATGCCAGTGAGTTAGTACGCCGAGCGGCATTATTGAAATTGCACAATATTGATGTCTATATTTCCACAAGTCATCAAAATGATCATATTGGGGTTAAGCAGTTTGCTTTATCTCAGGTCAATGCTATTTTAGCCAATAAGCACGATATCAGCTTAACCATTGAAGAAAAACAACACTTTTTACAACAAGCGAGTAATCAACACTTTTTAGTTCATTGGCTTGAGCAAGAGCAAGAGCCGAGCTTAGTGGTTGCTTTGTTTAAGCAAATTAGCCAGCAGCTTACTCAACAGAGCCAGAAAAAAAACACCGTACATGCCTTTACCCAGCTATTTGCTCAAAAACAGCATTCAGCAATACAAACACAATTATTAGCGCTGTCGTTACCAGAGTTGTCGTTGCCTGAGTTAGCAGAGACTAGCTTACTGACTAAATTGTTAAAAAAATCAGCCTCAGCAGCGGTTAGTGCCATTATTGATGAAAAACTGGCACAATTATTAGCCGCGAAAGAAAAACCCGAGCAGCTACAGAAGCAATTACAACTGCTGTTATCTAAACTTTTATCATTAAAAGATAGCGCTGATTATGGTCTCTATCAAACTAAGCGCAGTGCCTTAGAAGCAGAATGGCAACAAGGCTTAGCCTCATTTTCCTGTTTAAGTGCTGAGCAACAAGCAACATTTACGCAAAAATATCAAAAGATCAGCACGCAATTAAGCCAAATATTTGCGCCTAAAGCTGAGGCTTATCAGCAAGAGAAGATTGCTCAACAATTACTTATTGATAAACAAACGGCTCAAGAGCATTTTACCGCAGCGATAGCCAATATCAATCAAGTGATCACCACCGCCGTTTTTGAAGATCAAAGCTTAGATCAACAAGTCTTTAGTGAGCAATTAGCAGAGCTTGAGCAAAAAGTGGCTCATAGTGTCTTAAATGAGGTAGAGCAAGCGAAGCTTAAGCAACAAATATCAGCGCTTGCTAAGCGTTTAACACAGCTGCCTGAAATTGCTCAGTCAGTGAGTGAGGCAACATATCTACTTTCGAAAATATCGCAACTGACTTTGCCACTGACCATAGCAGATCTCAATGATCGTCAGCATATTTACCAAGATTGGTTAGTAAAATGGCAAGCGGTAGAGACTAAAGCCTCAGGCTCATTGCCACCGTCAATAAAAACTGCTCACCAAGAAATTGTAACACTTTGGCGTCATGGCTTAAAACCATTACAAGCAGAGCAAAAGCAACTGTTTGCTCAAACCAAGAAAAAACTCATTGATATAAAACGTTTGCTAATCAACGGCAAATACAAAGTTTGCTTTGGATTATTTAAAGGCGTTAAGCAAGTTCATCCTTTATTATCTTCTCAACAGCAACATCAGCTAGAGCGTGATTTTGAGCAGGTTACCGAAAAAATGGCTGAAGTTAGCGATTGGGAACATTACATCGCCACACCACGTAAACAACAATTACTGGCAGAGATAATGGCACTGGTACAATCACCATTAGACAATCCAAATGATCAAGCTGAGAAAGTAAAACAATTTCGTAAAACTTGGAATTCTTTAGGTCATGCGGATGAAACCATAGATAAAGCATTAAATGAGCAATTTAACCAAGCTTGTGAGCAAGCATTTGCTCCATGCCGTTTATTTTATGCCGAGCAAGAAAAACTACGAGCACAACACCTAACTGAACGTAACAATATTATTGACCAAGCCAGCCAAATAGCGCAATCATTTGCACAAAGCCAAACGCTTGAACAAACGGATAATGAAAACGCTGCAAACTTTAAGCGTCTTGATGGTCAATTAAATAAATTACAGCAGACCTGGAATCAAACGGGTGAAGTTGATAGAAAAGAGTATCAACGTCTACAGCAAAAATTTAAACAAATTTTAGTGCCGATAAAAATCGCTATTAAAGCTTTTCATGAAAGTAATGGTAGCAAAAAACAAGCCTTGATAGTTCAGGCTCAGCAGCAGTTAGCGATTGATGATGTTTTTCAAGCAATAGAAAAAGTCAAACAACTACAGCAGCAATGGCGTGATGTAGGGTTTGCTGGTACGCGTCAAGAAAATAAACTTTGGCAAGATTTTAGGCAAGTTAACGATGAAATATTTGCTAAACGTGAGCAACTAAAAACACAACAACATGACGCACAAGCTGAGCTGGTGGAGCAATTTAATCAAAGCTTAACCGATATAAAAGTGAAACTTGGCCTTGGTGTTAATCCTGACAAAGCTCAGTTAAGTCAAGCTAAGCAAGAGGCTGAAATACTCTTATCAGCAGTAAGAGCCGAGAAACCGGTAATAAAAGCGTTAGCGAATAGTATTGAAAATTTTGTAAAAGATATCCAAACACAATTAGTGGCTGTTGCGCAGCAAGAGCAACAAGCAAGTTGGTTAAGCCTTTTTACTTTACTAAAAAATATGGCCTCAGCAGAAAATGACCTTGTTATTGAAGAGATTATTAATGCGTCTGATTTTAAGCAATTAACCAATTTTTGGCAAAAACGTTTACATGAGCAAGTATCGCTCACCAGCAATGTGAATGCCGAAGCGCGAAATACAAAAACCTTAGCGATAGAAATATTAGCACAAGTAGAGTCACCGGCAGAATATGCTCAACAGCGCATGGCAGTACAAGTACAGTTGCTGCAAGAGCAAATGTTGTCGGGAGCAGAGATTGATTTAACCCAACAGCTTGTTGACTGGTTACAGTTAGGAAAGCTCAGCTGTGATGATTTAATTCTATTGGCACGGTTAGAAAAAATATTTGCTCACCATAACTAGAGTTTAGGTATTTATTCAGCTTAAAAGCTTTACCACAGAGAGCCCTCTGCATAGCATCGCGGCTCGGTGGTAAATATTTACGAGTTTAGCAGGGTATCATGATAATTTGCCTTTTATACCTCAATATGATTAACTTTGATTAAATCTGATTCATTAGTATTCAATGTGAGAATTATAATGGAAACAAAAGTAATAACGGCACATGTTCCTTTGCCATTAGCGAATAAGGTAGACTCATTAGCTAATCGTTTAGAGCGCTCTAAAGCATGGATTATTAAGCAAGCTTTAACAGCGTGGGTTGATCAAGAAGAAGAGCGTCATCGTTTGACACTAGAAGCTATGGTTGATGTTGATAACAATGATGTTATTGATCACCAATCCGTGCAAGCGTGGGCTGAAAGTCTAGGAACAGATGATCCATTATCAGTGCCGCGTTAATGGAAATAAAGTGGACAAAAAAATCGTTATCTGACTTAAATCGTTTGTATAATTTCTTAACTGTTGTCAATAAACAGGCTGCGGCTAATACTGTTCAATCGCTAACGGAAGCTCCCAATAAAGTAATGCATCAACCACGAATAGGTGAACGCCTTGATGAGTTTGAACTAAGAGAAGTTAGGCGCTTATTAGTTGGCCATTACGAAATGCGATATGAATTAAGTAATGACACCTTCTATGTACTACGGATTTGGCACACAAGAGAAAAACGATAACTAGCAAAAATTATCGTTTTTCACCTTCATGTTTGCGTATGCCTCATGTTTATGTTCGCGTGAGACTAGTGACGGGTTGCACGGGTTAATGTTAACTCACCGCGCAAGTCCTCTTGCATTAATCGACACACTTCATCATAACTCAGGTTTTGACTAAGTAAGTAGTGGAGTTTAGTTAAGGTTGCTTCTAACGTCATATCATGACCGCTAATCACGCCCGCTTGGCTTAAAGCATTGCCTGTTGCATAACCAGACATATTTACCGTGCCTTTAATGCATTGGCTGCAATTTATCACCACCACTTCTTGCTGCTTAGCTTTGGTTAAACAAGCGAGTAGGGCGCTATCTTGTGGCGCATTGCCAACCCCATAACTGCGTAGAATCAAGGCTTTAACGGGTTGGCGAATAACATTGTCTACTACATCGCTACTGATACCGGGATAAAGATGCACCACACCAATAGGTTGTGGGGTAATATCTCGGACAATAACGGGCTGTACTAACTCGAGACCAGAAGATATTTGTCCGGCAATAAGGCTAATATTGATGCCTGCTTCAAGCAGTGGTGGCATATTGGGCGAATCAAAGGCATTAAAACCATCTGCATAAGCTTTAATTGAACGATTACCGCGATAAAGCTTGTTATTGAAAAACAAGCCTACTTCGTTTATCGGATAGTTGGCGGCAATATATAAAGCGTTCAACACATTCACTTGGCCATCAGAGCGCAATTGGCTTAAGGGGATTTGTGAACCAGTGACAATAATGGGCTTGCTTAGGTTTTCAAACATAAAAGATAAAGCTGAGCTGGTGTAAGCCATGGTATCTGTGCCATGCAATACCACAAAGCCATCATAATCATCGTAGTGTGCCTTGATATCATCCGCTATGCGCTGCCAATCACTGGGGGTCATATTGGATGAATCAATTAACGGTTGATACTCGTTAATGGTAAAATTTGGCATTTCTTGACGATGAAATTCAGGTAGGGCATTAATAGAGGCAGTTAAATGGCCTTTATCGGGAACATAACCTTGTTGGCTTTTTTTCATGCCGATAGTGCCGCCTGTATAGGCGACATAAATATTTTTACGACTAGTCATCGCTATTGTGCACTACAAGCTAAACATAAAGTATAGGTGCCTTGAGGATCATTAAACTGATTCATAGCGGCGAGTTCTTTTTGTAATTGACCAACAAGCTGACTAACCGGTTTATTATCGAGAGTGCTCGGTGACATTAGATCACTTGATGAAACACCGACCAAAGCTAATAGTTTTGAGCTTTTACCCATCATTTGCTGGATAAACTTATTACGAGAAGACGGCTCTTTTTCTATTAATAAAGTGTCGTATTTTTTTAGCTCGGCAAGCTCAGCAGCAGCAACAATAGCGTCGGTTAAATTACCTAATTCATCAACTAAACCTAGTTCTTTAGCTTTAGCGCCCGACCAAACACGACCTTGAGCAATAGCATCAACTTCTTCTAAGGTCATGTTTCTGTTTTCAGCCACTAAAGTAATAAAGTCTTGATAACCTTTATTGATACTTAACTGAAACAACTGCGCCATACCGTCAGTGAGCGGTTGAGTAGGGCCAAAACCTGCAATATCGGTAGTACCAACACCATCGGTATGAATACCTAGTTTGCTTAATGAGTCTTCAAACGTCATCATCATGCCAAAAATACCAATGGAGCCCGTAATTGTCGAAGGCGCCGCATAAATTTTATCTGCAGGTGCTGAAATCCAATAACCTCCCGAGGCAGCGTAAGTTCCCATCGAGGCAATTACAGGTTTGCCTGCGGCTTTTAATAGCTCAACTTCTTGGCGAATTATTTCTGACGCGAAAGCACTGCCGCCGGGGCTATCAACACGTAACACCACAGCTTTTACTTGCTCGTTCATACGCGCTTTACGTAATAATTTAGCGGTTGAGTCACCGCCAATGGTGCCCGGCTTTTGTGTGCCATTTAAAATAGTACCTTTAGCAACAATGATGGCGACTTTATTTGTAGACTTATTACTAAAGGGTTTGGTCGTAGCATTGGCGGCTAAGTAATCTTTAAAGCCAATATGACTATAGCTATCACCTTTGCTATTTTCGCCCACTAGTTCGATTAGCTCAATACGCATTTGATCGCGGGTTTTTAATTGATCAACCCATTTATTTGACAATGCATATTCGGCAAAGCTGCTATTTGACTGGCTAAATTTATCTAATAGGTCGGTAATACTTTCATCAAAATTTTCGATAGTGAAACCACGCTGTGTAGCAACATCGTGTTTGTATTGCCCCCACAAATCGTTAAGCCATAACTTATTGGCTTCTTTAGCCGCAGCCGACATATCATCACGTAAAAAGGGCTCTACCGCTGATTTAAAGGTACCAACGCGGAAGATATGCTGTTTTATTGCTAACTTTTCTAATGCTGATTTAAAATACATTTTATAACGGCCATAACCGTCAAGTAACATAAAACCCTGAGGGTTTAACCAAATATCATCTGCGTAGCTGGCTAAGTAATATTGATCTTGTGAAAAGTTATCGCCCAAGGCGATGATTTTTTTACCTGAGCTTTTGTAGTCAACCAGCGCCTTACCTACATCTTGAAGCTTAGTTAAGCCAGCGCCTCGTAACCCTTGTAGCTGCAATACTAATAACTCAATCCGATCATCATTTCTAGCTTTGTTAATCACGTCAATAACATCTGCTAATAATATCTCCGGGTCATCTTCTTCTTGGCCTAAAGCTTCATTTAAAAAAGCATCCATAGGGTTGATTTCATGTTTTTGTTCAACAAGATCACCCACTAAATTTAGGACTAGCGCTGTTTTTTCAGGGACTTTGACTTGGTCTTTATCACTGGCGATCATCACGATAAGGCTAACGAAAAAAATGATAAAAATGAAATTCAATACCACAGAGCGGGTCAGGGTAAATAACCACCATACACCAGATAAAATGCGTTTAAATAAATTTGCTACAGCACTCATAAATATTATCTATAATTAATTAAAATATTATTATTATCTTACCTTAAAGTTATTTAATTTTGATTACTAGTTTGTAAATAAATGAGTATTTTATTAGCTTTTTCATCTTTATAACAATTGTTTGAAAGTAATCATCTATATTTAGGTTCTATTCACTTAATACCGTTATTAAATTAATAATCAAAACATTGAGACAACAACCATGACATTATTGTTAACCACGTACAGAAACTTTTTAAATAAGCTGCCTGCTTTTGATGGTATTCCCGCACTATTATTGCGTTTGTACCTTGCGCCGGTGTTTATTATGGCCGGGTTTAGTAAAACCCAATTATTAAGTGAAGATGTTTCAGGTTTAGCTGCATTTATGGCGGATCCCAACATCGTTGCTTGGTTTGGTAATAGTGATTGGGGACTCGGGCTACCATTTCCAGCTTTATTAGCTAACTTGGTTATTTTAGTTGAATTCTTTGGCGGCTGGTTATTACTTGTTGGCGCATTAACTCGGTTAATTTCAATTCCATTAATGTTCACTATGGTCGTTGCAGCAACAACCGTACATATTGATAATGGCTGGTTTGCTATTACACCAACAAACCCCGATATAAGTGCCGCTAAAGTGTTGGACTGGTTGGGCGTAGATGAAGCGCAAGCAAGTCTTGATAATAGTGCGGACACGGCCAATAAATTAGCAAAAATGCGTGAAATACTAGCAGAAAATGGTAACACTGATTGGCTTTATGGTAATGGTAATATTGTCGTGCTAAATAACGGTGTCGAGTTTTCAGTCACCTATTTCATCATGCTGTTGGCGCTGTTCTTTATTGGTGCGGGTCGTTATACCAGTGTTGATTATTATATGAGCAAACGACTATTGCCGGCTAAAAATACTTTTTAAGTCATCATGTCTATAAAGTGCAGGTAGTTTATTGATGAACTTTCATAATGAACTACCCGCGTTTTTCGTGTTAAACCCTTACTTTTTTCATTACTTTGCTCATGAATAACTCGCCCCAGTGATAAAGCGCCAAACCTGTTATTACCAGCAAAGCCCCCAATAATATTTTATTATTTAACACTTCATTGTTAAGCACCGAGCCTAGTGTTAAAGCAATGACCGGCGTTATTAAGGTGATCAAAGTTACCGTGCTGGCCGTTAGCCTTTGTAATACATAAAAATAGGCAAAAAAACCAATCAATGAACCAAATACGCCTAAGTATATCGTTGCCCAAATAGACTTTGCTTGCCACTGATTTACATCTGCTGTGCCATCTAGCAGTAGCCAAGCAATAAAGAACAACGGTGTAGCAATTGATAAGGCCCCCACGGTAGTCGCCATAGGATGAATAGCGAGTGAAATGCTTTTTACCAACACACCGCTTAAGCTAAAAAGTGTGACCGCAATAAAAACGAATATCAATCCGTAAATGCTATCACCTTGCAGTGAAAAACTATCTGAGCAAACGATAGCTAAACCGATAAAAGAAACTATCATGGCTACTTTTTTTGAGGGAATAATTTTAGGCTCTGACAATATTCGTTGCGCAAAAATAGCCGATAGCACTGGTGATAAACCAAAGACTAACGATAAAACACCCGATGATAAATAACCGGCAGCTAAGTACGAAAACAGCATACCACCAAAAATACCTAAGGCTGAATAGCTGTATAGACGAAGTGCTTGTTTATGCCAAGGCAGAGGTATTCTTTTTATATAAACAATTAAAGAGCCAAGCATAACCGCAATCAGCATGCGAAGTAAAACGGCCATGGTTGGGTTGATAGACTCACTGCTCCAAACAATACCTAGTGGCGTGGTAGACCAAATTAATAATACCGCCAAATAGGCAACAGACACTTGCATTTTTATTCTCCTTTTATTTCCATTTTTGCAAAAACCTTTTATTAAATGCGGTAGTTGTTAAAAACAAAAAAGCCGCAAAAGGTTATTTTGCGGCTTAAATAATATAGTGGCTTAATTTACAAAAATTACACTTTACTTAGTTGCTCCGCATCAATTGGCCACAAACGAATGGCCTTACTCTGCCAACGATATGTTGCCAGAATTAAGTTTCGATTGAGTATTTGTGCGAACATGGTTTTCATTGTTTTTCCTGTAAAAAATAGCTTTCTTTTTCAATTAATTAACACCATCACTATGACTTTGCCATGAAATGAAGTCAAGCATTGATTATGCGGTTTGATGAAAATATTTTTCTACACCATTAATGGCTTTGAGTTTACACTAAAGGCATATTAAATAAGAATAGTTAGCATGCAATGACCCATATTGAGTTTTTATCACAACGACAATCGACACCATTCCTTACTGACCCCGCGCCTAACGCTAAACATGTCGAGCAAATTCTTGCTGCGGGTATGCGCGTGCCAGATCATGGCTGTTTACAACCTTGGCATTTTACCGTGATATCAGGCCACGGCCTGCAAAAACTCAGTGAACTTTTTGTTAGCAGCAGTAATCCTGTGACAGCTAACCTAGAAAAAATAGCTAAAATGCCTTTTCGTGCCCCGATGATTATTGTGGTTAGCACAGAGTTTTGTGCCCATGAAAAAGTGCCTGCACAAGAGCAATTAATTGCCGCGGGTTGTTGTGTTCATGCCATGCAAATGGCTGCGGTAGCTTTAGGGTATGGTGCTATGTGGCGAACAGGGGCGTTAGCTTACAATCAAAAAGTAAAGCAGGGCTTGGGTATTAGTGAAGAGAATGAGCTGGTTGGCTTTTTATATATAGGCACCCCGGGTAAAGCGCAAAGATTAAAAGCAAGTAAGAGCTTTGCCGCTAAAGTGAGTTATTGGCAATAAAAAAAGCCTTATCAAAGGCTTTTTTTATGCAAACGTTATCGCTTAGTAATACTAAAACGCGGCGTTATTGGGCGTTCTTGGGAAGGGGATCACGTCACGAACGTTTTGCATACCCGTAGCATAAGCCACTAAACGTTCAAAACCTAAACCAAAACCAGAATGAGGCACTGTGCCGTAGCGACGTAAATCACGATACCAGCTGTAATCAGCTATATCTAAGCCCATTTCTTCTAAACGGCTGTCAAGAACATCAAGACGTTCTTCACGTTGGCTACCACCAATAATTTCACCGATACCCGGCGCTAAAATATCCATGGCGGCAACTGTTTTGCCATCATCATTTAAGCGCATATAGAAAGATTTAATATCTTTAGGGTAATTTTGTAAAACTACCGGGCCGTTAAAGTGCTCTTCCGCTAAGAAGCGCTCATGTTCAGAGTTTAAATCAACGCCCCACGACACTGGGTTTTCGAATTTTTTACCACAGTTTTCTAAAATAGTAATAGCGTCGGTGTAGTCTAAACGAACAAAGTCAGTTTCAATTACTGAGGTTAAACGCTCAACCACTGTTTTATCAACGCGTTGTTGGAAGAAGGCAAGATCATCGGCACGCTCTTCTAAAACGGCTTTAAAGACATATTTTAGCATTTCTTCAGCTAAGTCAGCGGCATCAGAAAGGTCGGCAAAAGCGATTTCTGGCTCTACCATCCAAAATTCAGCTAAGTGACGAGAAGTATTAGAGTTTTCCGCTCTAAATGTTGGGCCGAATGTATACACTTTTGATAACGCGTTACAATAGGTTTCTACATTCAATTGACCCGAAACGGTTAAAAACGTTTCTTTACCAAAAAAGTCTTGTTTATAGTCAACTTTACCACTGTCATCACGAGGTAAATTTTCCATATCTAATGTACTAACACGGAACATTTCACCTGCGCCTTCACAATCACTACCAGTAATAAGCGGGGTACTGATCCAGAAATAACCTTTAGTATGTAAGAAACGGTGAATAGCCTGCGCTAAGCAGTTGCGAACACGAGCTACTGCACCGCCAATATTAGTACGAGCACGTAAATGTGCCTGTTCACGTAAATATTCAATACTATGACGTTTCGCTGCCATCGGGTAAGTGTCAGGGTCTTCAACTAAACCTAGCACTTCAACCGCTGTGGCTTGAATTTCAAAAGACTGACCTTTACCTGGCGATTCAACCAAGATCCCGGTAACTTTTACTGAACAGCCAGTGGTTAGTTTAAGCACATCTTGCTGATAGTTTTCTAATTCATTAGGCACTATGGCTTGAATGGCATCGAAGCACGAGCCATCATGTATGGCGAGAAAAGAAATACCCGCTTTAGAATCGCGGCGTGTTCTAATCCAACCGTGTAGGGATATAGTTTCATCAACAGGGTATTTACCCGCTAATACATCAGTAATTGCTATAACTGACATTTAATGACCTCTTATTTATATTGTCTAATGTTTTGAAATTTGCTTTTACGCAGAAAATGGGGTGATATGTTACCGTGACTGTTATGTTTAACAAGTAAAATTTACTAAATTAGCCCACAATAATGAAAAATTCACCATAATTCGGAAGTAAGATGAAGCAAGCACAAACAAAACCAATAAAAGAGCGACGTAAATCAGCTGATTTTTGGTTTTATCTTGCCAAAACATTGAGCATAATGAGCTGGTTAATGTTTCTCTTTGCATTGGTGATGTCTTTTTATGCGGCACCAGAAAAAAGCTACGGTATTGCCCGATATTATGAATTAGAAATTAGACGGTTTTGGTTGACGCCATTAACCGGGTATTTATATTTGGTTATTTGGTTTAGTGCCGCCGGAAGTTTTACTTCGCAATTGGTAGAGAAGTATCGCAGCCGCAGGAACATTGATAATCCCCATTATCATTTACATTTTTTACTTGCCATTAATTTGATTTGGCTAACCGTTATTTTACAGCATGCGCTGACTGTTCAATAGATACTACTCAATATACACTATTCACGCATTACTCACTCATTACTAATAAAGCAGTCATCTTCATCAAGCACAGTGGCAATGGCATTCACCAATGTTGTTAATTGCTCATTATTAATAATCAATGGTGGAATAATATAAATTAACTTACCAAAAGGGCGGATCCACACGCCTAGCTCAACAAAACGTTTTTGTATGTGTGCGACGTTAACTCTCTGTAAGCATTCCACCGCACCAATAGTACCGAGCACGCGAGTATCTTTTACCCGGGTATGAGTGGCTAATGGCATCAGTAACGAGGTTAATTGATGCTCGATAGTATTAACTTGCTGTTGCCAGTCGTTTTCAAATAATAAATCAATACTGGCATTAGCAACCGCGCAGGCAAGGGCATTACCCATAAAGGTCGGGCCGTGCATAAAGCAACCCGCCTCACCTTCACTAATAGTGTTAGCAATATCATCTGTGCACAGCGTTGCCGCGAGTGTGATGTAACCACCGGTGAGGGTTTTACCTAAACACATAATATCAGGGCTGATCTCAGCCCATTCACAAGCAAATAACTTACCTGTGCGGCCAAAGCCGGTGGCTATTTCATCAACAATAAGTAAAACATCGTATTGATCACAAAGTTTTCTACATTCTTTAAGGTATTGAGGATGATAAAAGCGCATACCGCCTGTGCCTTGCACGATAGGTTCAATAATAAATGCGGCCAATTCATCATGGTGTTGCTCAAATAATTGCCTAAGCGCTTTAGTTTCTTCTGCTTGCCATAATTGGCCAAAGGCAATGCTAGGGGCGGGAGCAAAATAACTTTGCATCAGCACTTGTTCAAAAATTTGATGCATTCCTGTGACAGGATCGCACACCGACATAGCGGCAAAAGTATCACCATGGTAGCCATTTCTTACCGTTAACAGCTTAGTTTTCGACTTATAAGCGATATTTTCACTTTGTTTACTGTGCCAATACTGCAAGGCCATTTTCATGGCAACCTCAACGCTTACAGAGCCAGAGTCAGACAAAAATACTTTATCTAATCCGTGGGGTGTTAAACGAATAAGTTTTTCACATAAATCAATAGCGCTCTGATGCGTTAGGCCGCCAAACATTACGTGGGACATTTTGGTTGATTGCTCAATTAATGCCGAATTAAGTTTCGGATGATTATAGCCATGTAACACCGACCACCAAGATGACATACCATCAATAAGCGACTCACCACTAGCAAGATTTATATGCACACCTTCAGCGCTTGCCACTAAATAAGAAGGTAAGGGCGAAGACATAGAAGTATAAGGGTGCCAAACATGATTTTTATCAAAGGCAAGTAATTTAGTGTGTTTTTTGTTCATTTGTTAACTTAAGGTATGGTCAGTTGTTGACAATATGATTAGGATGGCTAGACTACTCGTTAATTTAGTTAGATGCAAACGAGTAATTATGTCTTTGTCAGCAGAATCAGCAGCCGTTAATCAGGCTACCATTGAAAAATCACCTATTCGCCATAATTGGACTTTAGCTGAAGTTGAAGCTTTGTTCGCCATGCCTTTTAATGATTTAATGTTTGAGGCACAAACAGTGCACAGACAACATTTTAATGCCAATGAAGTGCAAGTGAGTACATTGCTTTCTATCAAAACAGGCGCTTGTCCTGAAGATTGTAAGTATTGCTCACAAAGCGCACGTAATAAAACCAATCTTGAAAAAGAGCGTTTGTTAGAAGTAGAAAAAGTGTTGGAAGCCGCAGAAAAAGCGAAAGCGATGGGCTCTACCCGTTTTTGCATGGGGGCTGCTTGGCGTAATCCAAAAGAGCGCGATATGCCCGTTGTATTAGATATGATCAAAGGTGTCAAGGCGCTAGGAATGGAGTCATGCATGACACTAGGTATGTTATCTGAGCAACAAGCTGAGCAACTACAAGAAGCTGGTCTTGATTATTACAACCACAATTTAGATACCTCGCCAGAGCATTATAATCAAATAATTACGACTCGCACCTATCAAGACCGACTTGACACCATTGATCATGTGCGCAGTGCCGGCATGAAGGTATGTAGTGGTGGTATCGTTGGTTTAGGTGAAAAGGCCATTGATAGAGCATCATTATTAGCACAGTTAGCCAACCTTCCTCAGCAGCCTGAAAGTGTACCTATTAATATGTTGGTTAAAGTTGAGGGCACACCGTTAGCCGATGTTGACGATTTAGAAAGTTTTGATTTCATTCGCTGCATCGCAGTAGCGCGTATTATGATGCCTAAATCTCATGTTCGTTTATCAGCGGGTCGTTCTGCCATGAATGAGCAAATGCAATCGTTATGCTTTTTAGCGGGTGCCAACTCTATATTTTATGGTTGTAAATTATTAACCGCTGAAAACCCTGAAACTGATCAAGATACGCAACTTTTTAATAAGTTAGGTATTAATACCGAAACAATTGCCGATGATAGCGCTGTTGCAGCCAAGCAATTAAAAACGGCCTTAGTTAATGAACAGCACAAAGACTTATTCTACGACGCTGTGCGCTAAGCACACCCATGGCTTTTGACTTTATTAATGATAAGTTAGCGCAGCAGCAGTCGCAATCGCGCTATAGGCAACGGGTATGCATACAGCAAAGTAATATAGACTCTACGCATACCGAACCGTTAATTATTATTGATGGCAAAAGCTATATTAATTTTTCTTCTAATGATTATTTAGGATTAAATAATCATGCGGATATTAATAAAGCCATGCAAGAGGGCGTAGATAAGTTTGGTCTCTCGGGTAGCTCTTCAAACCTTGTTACGGGTTTTCATTATGCCCATCAAGTTTTAGAAGAAACAATTTGTCAGTGGCTAAATAAACCTAAGTGTTTGTTATTTTCTAGCGGTTTCAGTGCCAATATGGCACTGTTTCAAGCCCTTGGGCAAAATAGCGCCAGCAGTTTTTTTCTTGATAAATTATCTCATGCCTCTATGCTTGATGGCGCCTTTTCGAGTAAAGCAATCGTTAAGCGTTTTGCCCATAACGATATCAAGCAATTAGCGACGTTATTGGCTAAGTCTGACTCAGCAAACAAACTGATTGCCTCAGAAGGGGTGTTTTCTATGGATGGTGATCAAGCAAAACTGCTTGATTTATCCACTTTAGCGCAGGCGCATGATGCTTGGTTATATGTAGATGACGCTCATAGCATTGGTGTTATTGGTGAGCAAGGACAAGGCAGTAGTAGCTTTATTGAAACCGACATCAGCATGGCTACTTTTGGAAAAGCCATTGCCACCAGTGGTGCATTTTTAGCCTGTGATAATACTATGCATGATTACTTAATTAACTTTGCTCGCCATTATATTTATTCAACGGCTATCTCACCCGCGCTTGCGTGGGCAACCGTGAAAAGTATTGAGTTAATAAAAGCGCAGCAATGGCGTCGTGATAAAATAATTGAGCTTAGTGATTTATTAACGCATTTATTAGACCCCAGTATTAATTTGATAAGGTCACAGTCATCTATTCAAGCTATAATCATTGGCGAGGAAAAACAGGCGCTTAAGGTTAGTGAACAAATGAAAGATGCAGGCTTTTGGCTTAGTGCTATTCGCCCACCTACGGTTGCCGTAGGTAGCTCAAGGTTACGCGTAACCATTTGTTCTAACCATAACGCCAATAATATCAAAGAACTAGCGGATAACTTAAATAAAGTCTTAGCTGGTTAAAGTGCAAGAAGGTTTTAATGACCCAACAAAAAAAACAGACCGTTGTTAGAAAAAAAATAGCCAAAACCTTTGGTTCAGCCAGCCGATCCTATGATGTTTCTGCTCGATTACAACGCTTTTCAGGCAAACATTTGATGCCTTGGTTACCGAATAGAAATGATTTGACGGTATTAGATCTTGGCTCAGGTACGGGTTTTTTTACCGACTTACTGGCAGGCTCATACAAAAAAGTGATTGGTTTAGACTTTTCAAAAGAGATGCTACATTTTGCTGCTCAAGCACGTGATAAAGATATCAGTTGGATTGAAGCCGATGCGCATAAAATCCCTCTGCAAGACAACAGTATCGATCTTATTTATTCAAATTTAGTGATTCAATGGTGTGAGCCTTTAGATGTCGCCGTTGATGAAATGTTGCGGGTGCTCAAACCTGGTGGTTTGATTATTTTTACTACTTTAGTAGACGGCACCTTACATGAGCTTAAATCATCATGGAAACAAGTGGATGATGATCAACATGTTATCGATTTTAAAACGGAAGCTGAATTAGCTGAGTTCTTCAATCATGACAGGGCCAGTGTTATTGAACATAAATGTCAAGATATAGTGCTTGAATATCAAAATGTTATTCATTTAGCGCGTGAGCTAAAAGGCCTAGGTGCAAATCATTTGCCGAAAAAACGTAATCGTGGTTTATCCGGTAAAGATAAATGGTTTGCGATGACTGAGCATTATCAAGACTTTCTTGAGCCCAATGGTATTTATCCTGCAACTTATCGACTGTATTCAGGTTTAGTGGTCAAACGAAATAACTAATATAACTAACTATAACTAAATAAAGTTGTTCACCACCGAGCCGTGATACTTCACCGATGAGCCTACACAGAGGATTTATTATTCTCTGTGGTAATGTTTTTAAGCTGACTAAATACATAATTAACACCATTAATCGACAAACTTAACCGACAAATATTATGAAAAACCTTTTTATAACTGCAACAGACACCGACGCAGGCAAAACCTTTGTCGCCTGTGCAATGACACAAGCACTGATCAATACCGGTAAAAAAGTGGCTGTTTACAAGCCAATTGCCGCTGGTTGTCATCGCGAAGGTGACACTTGGATAAATGAAGATGCGCAACTGTTAACTGAATTTGCTAATGGTGGGCAAAATATCAACGAAGTAAATCCGATAACCTTTGTTGACGCTATTGCCCCTCATATTGCGGCAAAAAAGGAAAATCTCATCATCTCTATTGATGAGATAGTGCAAGGTTATGAACAAGTAAAAGTCATCAATGCTGATATTAACATCACTGAAGGGGCAGGCGGTTGGCGCTTACCCTTAACTGATAATAACAGTAGTCAGCACAACCTATTTCTGTCTGATTTTGTTAAAACCAGTCAACAAAGTGTTATTTTAGTGGTGAATATGAAGTTGGGCTGCTTAAACCATGCGCTGTTAACTTATGAAGCGATTAAAGCCGATGGCTTAACATGTATTGCTTGGATTGCTAATACCGCGTCAAGCCAGCCGATGAATAACTTAGCTGAAAATATAATCTCACTAGAGCAGTTATTACCCATGCCTAAAATAGCTCAATTAGATTTTTATCATGACTCAGCAATGACTTTACATGATAAAATTTGTGCTGCCGCCAATGAAATAGACTGCTCCTCTTTAATACTATAATTCATATAAATACTTTGTAGGCGTGAACTTGTTCACGCTTTTTCGCTTTAACTTACTTTTCCAACTCAACCATACAAGCACTAGCAATGAAGCCTGAACGCGTTTTATAGGCCGAGCTTTTACTGACCCGATCATCAATTTGCTTTATCAATAACTCAGGTAAAGTGACATTGATTTTGTGACTCTTCCCTAAATAAGCCGTTATATCAATATCAACAATCGCCCAAAAAGCTTGTGAATGTGTGTGTGGGTGTTCATTTTCATACGCCTTTCTATGGTTGTCTATACTCAAAGCGCTAGGAATTTTTTCACCATACTCAGCCAAAATAGCTAGATGTGATTTAATGCTTTGCATTATTTTTTCTAATCCAACATCAATAGAATTAACATTGACCGAACACCCGGGCAGATCAGGAACTAACACCTGATAAAGGCCATCATTTTTTTCACTCGTAAAAACTACCGCGTATTTCATATCTCTTTACTCGTTTTTATCATTTTAGTCATTAATATATCAATTTACCCATGATAACTCTGACAACCCTTTCTTGTCAATTATTAATAACCCCGGCAACTCTTGCGCACTTCATTGTCACAACCCCGGTAACTCTATAAGTCTTTGTTGCGGTAACTCCGCTAACCCTTCATAGGTAGAAGTAAACGTTCACTCTTTACTACTAAGTTATTTTTAATGGCTAGGTGTTTTAAGCTGTAATGAATAAGGCAACATTTTTAGCGCTAATCAATTGAATAATTAAAAGAGGAATTTAATACTTCTAGAGTTATAGAATGTATTGGCAGATCTAAAAATTGATCATTATAATAAGATGATGATCAAGAATAATTTTGCATGACCTGATCAATCAATGTTAATCAATTGCACTTATTACCTTATATATTTTGACGTTTAATGATTTAAAAACTGAATAAAGTGACAATTATTGTATTAGGAAATTTTATGAAAGAACTCATTCACGCTAACCCAGAATTACTCATTACCGTTGTTGGTATTGGTGGTTGTGGCTGTAATACAATTAATATGTTGTTTGATAATAATTTGTCAGAGCGAGTAAATTTAATCGCGGTTAATACTGACTTAGCTGCGTTAAATACTTTGCAAGTTGCAAATAAAATATTAATTGGCGAAACACTGACCAACGGTTATGGAGCAGGCTCGGATCCTAATGTTGGCTTGCAAGCGGCACAAGAAAGCGAAGCATTACTGACTAATGCGATAAAAGAAAGTGACATTGTTATTATAACTGCTGGTTTTGGTGGTGGTACAGGTACTGGTGCCAGCCCGTTAGTTGCTAAAATTGCCCGTGAATTAAGTATCAATTGCTTAGCCATTGTTACTTTACCGTTTGAGTCAGAAGGTCAACGACGAATGGACTTTGCCTTGCAAGGTATTGAAGACATTAAAGAGCCGATACATGCCTATATCACTTTATCAAATGATCTTTTATTAGAGGGGTTAGGGGAGAGTGTTGGTTTGTTTTCAGCGTTTAATCAAAGTAATGAAGTATTAAAAAACTTACTTGTTTCTCTTGTACAAATGCTCACTGAAACAGGCTATGTTAACGTTGATAAAAATGATTTTTCGAGTATTTTATCTTATGAAGGAGAATCTATTCTAGGTGTTGGTAAAGCCGATAATGAAGAGCGAGCTTTTGATGCTTTGGAACAAGCGCTTAATAATCCTTTAGTGTCCATTGCGAAAATAGACAGCGCTAAGGGGATTATTTTTCAATTATTCTGTAAGTCTGAACCTAAGCTTTCTACCTATAATGGCTTGATAGATCATATAAGAGAAAAGGTGACGAATAAATCAGTGCTTATTGTGCCTGGCGTTACTCTTGACCCTAACTTAGCATCAGAAATTGAAATTTTAATAATTGCCTCGGGTATATCTTCATTGCCCAAAGAGCAAGAGATCATTAATGTCTATAAAAGCGAGGATGAAAATTATCTTGATGACGGTTTAGCCTTTGTTGATGGTGACTGTATACATAGCAACGAGCAAGACTATACTGATATACCTGCCATCACTCGCAAGTTAATGGCAAATAAAGCGATGGAGACAAAAAATGCTTAATGATGTTTTGAATCTTTGCTTATTCATAAACAAGCCTGCCAGTTATACAAAAACAATTGCATTGACCATGAATCGCTCAGGCATCCTGAAACAGACATTTTGAGGGAACATAGCTATATATGTCAAAACCCAATAAAAAAGGCCCGAGTAAAACCGTTGATATTTATTGTAAAAATTGTAATAGCAAACTGTTCAAGTATCGTAAAGGTGGTAAGGGAGCATTAGTAAAATGCTTTAAAGAGCGCATTAGTCAAGATTATACCAAGGTTAGTTGTACTTGCCCTCAGTGTCAGAAAATATTTGCCCGAGATACACTTATTAAAGGCACGCCTGCTTATAAAATGATAGGTGGCAAGGTTTGGTTTAAGTGATTATTATCGGTATTGCTTTATTAGTGAAGTTGATAGAAGGTTATGCCGTTGATGCTAATACAATACTGACAAAAGCAGGCATTAATCCAAGCATGCTTGTCGCCCCTAAAGTCGTTGTTTTTTTCAGCAAGAAATCGCTCTTTTTGGCTTTAAAAACTTGGCAAGTAAAATACGACAAATAATTCAAAAAATGGAGGGCGAAATTCCTAATCTGGAAAATATCGCCCAGCTGCATTTTATTACGGCTCGAACACTCAGGCGTAAGTTAAAAGAGCAGGGACTGACCTTTCAACAAATTGCCAACGAATAATTATGTAAGAAGGCTTTTAATTATTTATCGGCCACTGACTTAAGTATTGAGCAAATATCGTTACGTTTAGGTTATAGCGAGTCAGCTAGTTTTATTCATGCCTTTAAGCGCTGGACAAGAAAAACGCCAAAACAGTATCGCTAAAAACAATCAAATAAAAAAGTCCCTCAGGTTCACAACACCAAGGTTATTAAAGCCTTACTTAACAAGAACATTAGTTAACCAAGTGCCAATATCATTTAGTTGCTCTGGCAGAACACTGTGCGCCATTGGGTAGGTTTGCCATTGAGTATTATAACCTTGCTGCATCATTAACTCATTTGCCATTTTTCCTGCTGACATCGGCACAACATCATCTACTTCACCATGGTGTTGTAATACCGGTGTGTTTTTATTCGCGGCACTCAATTGACTCGGCAATTGATCTTTTATTGGTAAATAACATGACAAGGCTATTATTGCGGCTAATTTTTGTTCAAACCTTAAGCCGGTAAATAAACTCATCACACCGCCTTGACTAAAACCTACCAAGGTAATGTTACTTGCTGATATGCCATTATCAATTTGCTCCTGAATTAAAGCGCGCACTAACTCCTCTGATTGAAGTACGCCATCCATATCGGCCCGATTATGCAAATCACTATTTCTAATATCGTACCAAGCGGGCATTGCAAAACCATTGTTAATACTAACGGGTTGCGTTGGCGCATGAGGAAAAATAAAACGTATGGCATGATCAGAAGGTAAATTTAATGACGGTACTACGGGCGCAAAACCCGCGCCTGAATCACCCAAGCCATGTAGCCAGATAACACAAGCGGTGGCCGTTTTTGTAGGTTCAATGGTAATGCGATCCAGCAGGGTTGTTAGTTTATTCATAATATCTCATGGTGTTGGATTTTTAAGCTTAAAATGACAAGCTTTTCAAAGGTTAAATGATCTGGTCAAGCGTTTAAGCCAAATTGTATCATGTTCATTCAAGGTTCGTTCATCAATTATGACCTGCTTTAATCATTTGTTTTCTATGAATTCTTATACTACTGAACGAATTGCCCCTTGTACTCATTTATATTCCTCAGTATGCTCAGCGACGGTTCAAGTGAGTTTACCTACTCGTTGGTATTAGATAATTTTTTATCAAAAGGTTGATGTAGAATCTGCGCTACCAAAATAAAGAGTCTTTCTATAACGCTCATTTTAACTATTGCAATATAAAAATATAAGAATACAACCGCCATTGGCTAATAAGAAGTTATCAATTGAATGCCGACATAAAAATTAATTTTATTAATAATATCGATCAAATAAGTGCTAGTCATTGGCAGAATTTAAACAATTCATCTTGTCCTTTTCTTCATTATGATTTTTTTAATGCCCTTGAAAAAAGCCACTCGGTAAGCGCTCAACAAGGTTGGCAAGCTCATCATTTAGTGGCCATCACTGACAATGAAGTGATGGCTGTTATGCCGATGTATTTGAAAGCTCATTCTTGGGGCGAGTATGTTTTTGATTGGGATTGGGCTGACGCCTTTAAACGTCATGGCATAGAATATTACCCTAAATTAGTGACCACCATTCCTTTTACACCCGTTAGTAGTGATAAATTACTCTCTTCACAACTGCAAATGAATGAATTGTTTGACCCGTTAATAGCGCATTGCCAACAAGAAAATATTAATAGCTGGCATATTTTGTATTGCAATGAAATAAAAACCGCTTTGCCTGAGGATGTTTATCAACGTAATACCGTGCAATTTCATTGGTTTAATCGTGATTATAAATCATTTGATGATTTTCTAAATACCTTCACTTCGCGTAAAAGAAAAAACACGCGTAAAGAGAGACTGTCTATCATCGAGCAAGGTATTAACGTTCGTCAGTTAAAAAATAATGAAATTACCCAGCAAGATCTTGAGTTCTTTTACTTAACTTATCAACTGACTTATCTAAAGCGAGGTCATCAACCTCACTTAAATTATGAATTTTTTAGACAAATATTAGCTAACATGACCGATAATATTTTATTAGTCATTGCCAGTGATGAGCAAGAAGATATTGCTTGTGCGCTATTTTTTTACGACGACTCACAATTATACGGTCGATATTGGGGCTGTACTAAACACTATAATAACTTACATTTTGAGCTTTGTTATTATCGAGGTATCGAATTTTGCATTCAAAACAAACTAACAAGTTTTAACCCAGGCACCCAAGGTGAACATAAAATTCAACGGGGCTTCGAGCCTGTATTAACGCACTCTTACCACTGGATAAAACATCCGCCTTTTAAAGCGGCTATCTCTATTTAAAACAGTTATCACCATCCAAAGAAATACCGTTAAAATCAATATCGTTCAACAAAAGTAGATTGATAAAACTCATAAAATTAGGAAATATGATGAATAAACCTTTTTCCCAAGCATGTGAAAATAATAAACAACCAATTTTAAACATTTTGACAACCGTGTTTTCAAGCACTAAACATGTATTAGAGATAGGCTCTGGCACAGGACAACATGCCGTTTTTTTTGGTCAACAATTACCTGACTTAACTTGGCAAACCAGTGATTTGCCAATAAACCATCAAGGAATTAACTTGTGGTTAGATGAAGCTGCTTTGGCTAATGTGCAAAGACCCATTGTGATTGATTTAAATAAACCTTGGCCGATGCCTAACAATAATCTACCCGTTGATGGCTTATATACCGCTAATACACTGCATATAATAAGTTGGCCATTAGTGGTTAATTTTTTTCAAGGTATTGAGCAAAATTTAGCCCCAAAAGCTAGCGTTTGTATATACGGGCCTTTCAATTATCAAGGCAAGTTCACCAGCGAAAGCAACGCTAATTTTGATCTATGGCTTAAAGATCGAGATATAAATAGTGGCATTCGTGATATAGAAGCAATTTTATTATTGGCAACGTCAGCAGGTCTTACGCTGGTTGACGATCATGCTATGCCAGCCAATAATCGGCTATTGGTTTTTTCAAAAGCATAAAAATTGCTATCATTTTTTTCTTAAGTTTGTATAAACACTATATTTAGCTGCTATCACTCTATAAAGCTTAGCTATAACAGCGTAGGATCATAGTACTTTAGATAAAACTAGGTTTGCACTTATCCCCATGGCTATAAGTGCACTAACATAAAAAATTATGCAATTAACCGCAAAAGCATCACTTAACCACGCGCTACTTATTTCTATTTGCACACCGCAATTTAAAGGTGATGAGGCAACAGAGTCACTTGCAGAACTTGCCCGTTTAGTGACTACTTTAGGATTTAAAGTGGTTGGCACGCAGTCGCAAAAGCAAAGTTCGACTCAAAAACTGAATGTACTCGGTTTAGGGAAACTGGCTGAAATAGCGCATCTCACTGGTAACAAAGGTGAAACTGAAGAAGGTGAAAGCTTATCTGAAGAAATAGCGGATAAAACACCCTTTACTGACATTCCTTCAGACAATCTTCCATTTGCCTGTGCTGATGTGGTGGTATTTGATTGCGATTTAAGTCCATCCCAGCTACGCAATGTCGAAAGTCAATTAGGCGTAGAGGTGTTTGATCGTACAGGGATTATTATTGAAATTTTTAGTCGTCATGCTCGTACCCGAACAGCACGACTACAAGTTGAAATTGCTCGCCTTAATTATTTAGCACCGCGACTTCGTGAGTCAACAAGTGGTAATAAAGAACGTCAAATGGGTAAAGGCGCGGGCGAAACTACGCTAGAGCTAGACCGTCGTAAAGTACGTGACCAATTAGCCGAACTAAAACGTGAGTTGGTTAGTGTTCAAGATGAAATGAAAGGCCGACGTACACAACGCTCTGAGCTTTTTTGTGTCGCTTTAGTGGGTTATACCAATGCTGGCAAGTCATCAATGATGCGCGCGATCACCGGTAGCGAAGTATTAGTAGAAGATAAACTTTTCGCTACGCTTGATACCACAGTACGTGCTTTGCATCCAATCACTCAACCTCGAATATTAGTGTCAGATACCGTAGGCTTCATTAAAAAATTACCACACGATTTAGTGGCTTCATTTCATTCAACCTTAGCCGAAGCCCATGATGCTTCATTATTGTTATATGTAGTCGATGCCTCGGATCCTTCTTTTCGCTCGCAACTTGATGTTGTGCACGAGGTGCTCGAAGAGGTGGGCGTTGAAGGGATTAAAAAATTACTGGTATTGAATAAATCAGATCAAATTAACCCTGAACAAAAACAAGCGTTGATGGCAGAATTTCCTGATGCCATGATGACTTCAACCCGCAATCCGCTTGATATCACTAAATTACATCAATATATAGTTAGCGTTGCTGAGCAGGAGATGATTGAAGATGAAATTATTATTCCCTATACCGCGAAAGGCATCATAGGTGAAATTCGAGCAAGCATGAGTGTCACCAAAGAAGAATATGAATATAGTCATATTAAGCTCAGCGTACGGTCAAACGCGATTGATTTAGCAAGGTTAAAAAAGCGGATGCTGAATTTATAAAGTAATGTCTAATGTGGATGAATTAGTCTTTCGGCATAAAAAAGACGCTATAAAACTCTTCTTCAAAATATTAGCGGCAATATCATTAATAATGAAGTTAGTATTTTTAATGTTCAACAGAAAAATTCGATTATTGAATGGTGGAAGGGAGGTTCACCAAATATGGTTAACTTCAGTATTAAAAAGTTATAAAAATCTTAGGAGGTTATTCTGTTTACCGAGTGAGCTTCAAATAACGCTGCTGTTCTTATTTCACTACTTGCTATCGTTAGTAGAAACGTTATTGCGTATAAAGCCAAAGAGTTAACTGGAAAAAGGTTTACTGAGCAAGTAAAGAGTATCGTAGCTAAAGTCTTGTTCGTGCAGCCATTCTACAGAGCCAAAAGCGACAGATACTTGCTTAAAATAATTATAGTCCTGTAACTCTTTAAATATTCCCTTCTCCAAAAAAGGACTGGCATCAAAAAGTTTAATTTCATCATTATCAAATGATAACTTTAAAAAGTGATTATTGGTCGCTTCGACAGTAATTACACGAGGGTTCATGATGCTTACCTTATTTTAAAGGATCTATTTTAAAGACAGGCTCATCGTTTACTGCAAGTTCCCAGTCTGCCATTAATTCATCTTTATGAATTTCGATCCAAGCATCAACAAGTTTTGGTTTCGGTTTTGGTAATTTCCCTTGGAGCAACTGGCCAGTAGGTATTTCTATGATCGCCTCATTACCTTGGAAGTGAACGTGAATATGTGGCAAATTATGTTGTTGGTTATCAAAATAATACATTCGTACTATTATTCCGTAAAGCATTGAAATAGTTGGTATAGCTTTATCAAAAGTGGTTAACTATGAGTTATTATACGCTAGCTAAAAAGCAAATAAAACAAGGATAATAAATTGTTGGCTTTTGTCGATTAGCAAAGTGTTGGTTTAGAGGTTTGAGCAATTGGCAAATATATTCAGTAATATTCCATCAAAATTACCAAGTGAAATTTTCGAAGATATTATCATTACAGACAATCTAAGGGTTGAACGCATAGTATCAAAGGGGCAAACATCTCCTGATACCGGCTGGTACGATCAAAATGAAAATGAATGGGTAATTGTTTTATCTGGTTACGGTGTGATTGAATATATTAATGGTGAGAAGATTACTCTCAAGCAAGGTGATTACTTAAATATCAAATCCCACGAAAAGCATCGAGTGATAGAAACATCATCTGATGAAGCTACGGTTTGGTTAGCCATTTTCTATTAAACCTGAGCAATCACAGCAAGCCCAACAAGTAACGCACATTATTAAACGCGCCATAAAGGTAACTCAACAGCCAAAGTTTGAATGTGATTTAGACATGCGTTAGATTAAGAGTACTTCAGACACAAAAAAGCCACTTAAACAGTTATATTAACTATCACTAAGTGGCTTATTCATATTCTATAATTTGGTCGGAGTAGCAAGATTCGAACTTGCGACCTCACGTCCCCCAGTTGAAAGATTGATTACACTCTAAATTTATATCCTTATATAACAATGATTTAATTAATTGTGCTTTTGTGTGCTAGTATGTTTCTGGTCACGTTTGCATGTCTAACTGCGTGCTATAAGTGTGCTAAAAATTACCAAGTAATAGAGGTCTGTTATGTCATTATCTACCGAAACATCCAACAAAGTCATTCACCTGAATAAGGCTAATGATAAGCCTATCAAGCTCACTAACAAAATGATTAGTAATATTCTACCAAGAGCCAAAAGGTTTGATATTAAAGATACTTTGGTGACAGGGTTAAGAGTGCGTGTTAATACAACAGGTAGTAAAAGATTTATAGCCGTTGGTAGAGTTAAGACAACAAATCAAACCAGAACTTTAACTATTGGTGATGCTGATTTAGTTTCTCTTGATGATGCAAGAGTTAGTGCAAGAAATTTTCTAGGTGAATTACAACAAGGTGTTGATGTTACTAAAATTGAAGCTGAAAAAATTGCTAGCGCAAAAATAGAAAATAAGATTAAAAGCATTATGCTTACTGATGCTATGGAATTGTACCTTAATGCTAGGCAACTAAAACCCAGTACTGTTAAAGGGTATAGATATGAAATACCAATGTATTGTGCTGATTTTATAAATAAACCTGTAAATGATATAAGTGAAGAAGATATCTGCTCATGGTATTTAAATGGCAGAGATAGACCTACAGCTATTGATAAAGCATTTAGGTCTTTAAAAGCTATTATGCAGTATATGGTTGGCACTAAGATGATTTCCTTCAATCCCTGTGAAGCGGTCAATGTTAGAAAAATGCGATACAAAATTAAGCCAAGAACTAGACTGATTGAAACTCATAACATAACCAAATTTATTGATGCATGGATTGGCTTAGTTGGTAATAACAAAGTTAATAGCGTACAGGGAGACTTTGTGCTTTGGCTTCTTATGACTGGGCTAAGGCTAGATGAAGCAAGAACTTTAAAATGGTCTGATATTGATTCGGATAATTTTTTAATAACAGTTCAAGATACAAAAAATGGTAATCCACATGCTTTACCTTTTACACCTTTAATGTCTGATCTATTAGATAGACGTAAGAAAGACAATCCCGAAGCTAATCCATATATATTTCCTGCTCGAATAGGTAAGGGGTTGAGTGAAGAAAAGCATATTGTTGATTGCAGAAAAACACTAGATAAAATTAGTGATGATGCAAATATTCCAACTATTCGGCCGCATGATTTAAGGCGCAGTTTTGCTACCATTTTAGAGGAGTTAGATATTAGTGAAAGTAATATAAAATCTCTTATGAATCATGTTGATGGAACAGTTACAAGAAAGAACTATATTCAATCCGCTAACATTGAAGTTAAAAGAAGTAATTTGCATAAAGTAGCTTGTTACATTGAAGAAGCGGCAACCATAGAAAGCATACACCCTGAACACCAACAAACAGCTTACTTTGTTTGTGATAACGCTATTCGTGATATTGTTTATGGTACTTCAAATATATCGCTTGTTGTTGTTAAAGGCGAGGTTACAGCTAAAGATAGATTGAATGCAATGAGGTGATGCTGAGTAGTAACTTTTGGGACTTAGCCTATATAAAACGCATAAGGCTAATGTCCTTTGAAATACTTTTTTTGTGAGTTTAATTTGTATTGTTTTTTAGGATTACAATTAGCGCATCATCACGAAATGTTTTTCCTGAAATATCCCAATACTCACTTTCCTTCATCTCTTGAAATGTATCATCCCAATCGATATCAAGATTGCTATTCGTAGCAACATTATTTAGCCTTGAGAAATCTTCCGTCACGTCCATTAAACTATTTTTTAGTTGACGAATTTTAGCTTTTTGACTGCTATAGGGGTTTGCTGGCTTTCTTGGTTTAAATGGTCTTTCGGGCTTAACGGGCTCATCAATAAAGTTTGCCTTTTTTAAGGCGTCTCTTTCTCGGAGATTTACTTTCTCAAGTACTGGTTTAGGAATAGTGTTTATAGCAAGTGCAGATTCAAAATTTTCTTTTGAATAAAGCTTTGGAATGATTAAAGAACCACGTTTAAACATGTCTGCAAATTGTTTGCAGTTACTATTTAATGTACCACCAATACATGCTCTAAAGGTTGACTCATATAAAGATTTTGCTTGTGATACAAGGTTTTCTGGGAGCCCTTTGCTTGGTTGTGTTATCAGGGGCATAGATGATGCGTAAACGCTCATATCTTTAGTTGCCTCTGTCCATTTTTTACGGCCAGCTTTGCTTTTTGCGGGGGTGCCAACTAGGACTCTTAGAGAAGAGTAAATCTTTCTATTTTCAATGATGCTTGCTTCAAGTTGCTCTTTTTCATAAGCCTTCATTTTATCAATTCGTTCTTTTTGTTTAGGTAACTCTTTTTGAATCTTAGAATTATATTCTGCTTGCAGGGATTTGTTAATAGTCCTTACTCTGGCATTCTCATCTGTTTTGGCTTTATTGAATTCAGCCAATGCCTGATTGTTATATTTATCAATAGACCGTTCTTGCTCGTTATTGGATTTTCTTATTGTGGCAACCCTGATCTCATATTCTTTGTAGCTCGCAAGATATTCTTCTTGGCTCTTAATGAGAGTTGCTTGATGTTTTCTTATTAAATTGGGTAGGGTACTTCTCTCATATTTCTCATACTCCTTGTCCTCTATTTCTGCTTGATGCAGTTCATTGTTTAACTGTATTTCTTGGATTTTTAGGTTGAGCAATGAGTGTGCATACTCTAAAGCCTTACTTGGTTTTTCATCAATCAGCGATGGGCTACACGCCACTAAAAGAATGCTAAGCACAATAGTCAATATCTTCATTGAATTCCTTATAACAAAGTTAAATATGTAGGTAGTTAATTTTTATTATATGCTTTCAATAACATATAAATCTATTAGTTTTTAAAGTGACTGAAAATATAACTTAGATTATATATTCAACACCATCATGAGTATTGATTAAACTTAGAGGGCTTGCACTATTTAATACCTATCCATTAAAGCTAAGTAGCAAACACAGTAACTTACTGATAAATTGTTAAATCAATTGTTCTTTAAAATATTTTAAAGAATTAATACTTGATCAATTTCAACCTCTTACGGTAGAAAACAGCAAAATTAGCGATTTTAAATCGAATTCTGATATAGAGGCTTTATTATAAGATTCAAGCCTTTAATCCTTCGTACAGGTGATTGTATGTGGAATAATCAAAAGAAAACCCCATATTTTCCCTTATGGATAATAATAAAGGCGCAGCTAAAGGGGGATACATCAGGGTATTTCTAACTTTAACATTTGTTGTTAAATATTCCTTCTCGCCCCTTTATATACAAGGGTTTATGTGTTGCTTGCTGTGCAGTTACAGCACAATTATACAAGGCATTTTTGAATGATATTATATTTTAACTGGGGCGATTAATGGCATTACCAAAAAGAAAGCAACCTATATGCGCTAAATGTAAAAGTCGCTTTAGTACTAAAAGGGAGAATGCTAAAAATTGCCCTAAATGTATTGAGGCTGCTAAACAACCAAGAGAATGTAAAACTCCAGACTGCACTAACAAACCTGATGGTCGAAAATATTATTGCATTAATTGTAATATGAGCGACTTCTGGAATAGTTCATTCGGTAGATGGTTGTTTAATTTATATGATAGAAACTTTACCCATATTGAACAGATACCAGAAGATGAATTTATGGTCTATGAGTTTTACAAAATATATAAGCTAAGGGACAAGTACAGTGGTATTTATTTTGCTTATGATAAAGAGAATATGAGTGATTCTGAGGTTCGGACTTTAAATAATGACCTATTTCTAATTGACAAATTGAAAGGAAATAATGTTGGTAAATCTATTGTCGAAGCTGAATCTATTAAAGCTAAAATCATAAATATAGAAGCTAAACTACCAAGTGCTAGAATGTATAAAAGTTTGGATTTTCATATTTGTCATTTATTCCCATCAAGCAATAAAGGATTAATTAATACGCCTGAAAATCTATATATTGCACATGCTGAAACAAACCATAAGCTTGGAAAGAAAGATCACTTTAATTCATTTATGGATGAGATGCTGTTATCTGATTACGGCACTTGTAGAAATTTCTATGAGAAGAACGATATAAAGCTATCACCTATGGAATTAAAAGAATTACTGTCCTTTAGGTTATGTTTAGTAGATTTTCAGCGTGTGCATAACAAAAAGCCTAATGTTAAATCTAAAGTATTCCCATTTGGTAAGGAACTCTCTGATGCTGAGGTTGCGTATAATATAAAGAAAATTCACAAGCTTGAATGTAAAAGACTAGGCATCAAAGAGAAAATTGAAGTTAATGATAAATTAATTGATACAGATGCAGAAATGGTATTAACAGGTAAGATTGAAATCAAAGCTCTTAACCTATATTTGGATGGTTTAAGGCGTGATATTTTATACGGTGCCGAGGGTGAGATAACAGGTTATCAAATAATATTTGAAGATGATAAATGTACTGACGATGCACTTACTAGTGAACAACAAGCCTTAAAGGATAGCGGTCAACTTTACTAAATTATTTAAACACTGAAAAGATTGTCACTTTGAGTTTATTTATAGGTTAGATGTTGTAAATAGAATATCAGTTTCTTTAAAGTAGTAGGCTGATAATTAATAAGTGACAATTTTTAAGCGTTGACTGTTTAAAAGAGTAATTTAATTCTCAACAGTATTATAAAATTTTTTTTCGATTTGATATCTTAAAGCTTACACAGGTACGGTGACTGCCAGAATGTATAGTTTGTGTTGAGTAGGAATTACTTTCATCATTAAAGGTACTTTACTTAAATAATATATACATTTGAACAGAATGAACTCTTATGGTTTGTGAGGTTAAGTTTGAGTTCATGGTGTAACATCTAAATAGGGAAATAAACAATGAAAACATCAATATTAGTTATAACATCAACAATCCTTGCAGGTTGTGGAGAACAAGATAACTCATGGGGTCAACAAGGGTATACAGATAAGTTTACTGACCAGAAATACATGCAGTATTCAAGTGAAAAAGTTAATGGTGTGTATATAACACTTGGTTGTGCTAAAGACTTTAATAAAAAAGGATACAGAACAGACATTGTATTTCACAACAAAATAATCACTTATAACTATTCAACAGTTATAAAAATACGTGTAGATGAACAAAAGCCAATAGAAATGCGTGTATGGATGAAGTTACTTGATAGTACTGGTTCTTCAGATGGAGTCGGGAAAATGAAATGGCAACACACTGACCAAGATAAGGCAATGCGTTTGGTTGATGACTTAAAATCAGGCAAGTATGCTTTAGTTAATATAGATGACAAGAGCGTTAGATTGTCGCTGACAGGCTTCAACTGGGCTTATAAAAGTATGAATGAGTATTGCAATTCACAAAGTAATCCGTCAACAAGCAATATCTTTTTCCCTTATGAATAAGTTAAGAGGTTACTTTTACATTCCACTGTGTGCTATACGTGTGCTAGATACAAAAAAGCCACCTAAGAGTTTTGTTGGGATCTCATAAGTGGCTGATTTATATTCTTTAATATGGTCGGAGTAGCAAGATTCGAACTTGCGACCTCACGTCCCCCAGACGCACGCGCTACCAAGCTGCGCTATACCCCGATTTACAAAACACGTCTAAACCATACTTATTGTCACAATGTGTCCATAATAATTGTGATAAGTAATCTAGGGATGATTACGATAAGCTCTGTCGTTTTGCGAAGCCTATAATAATGATTTATTTAACTAATGCAACGACAATTGCTTAATCAGATAAACAATTCGTAGTAAGCGATTAACTATTGCGCAATTATTTGTTTTCTTGCTCAGTTTGCAAGCTAAAGCGCTTAATAAAGTGCACACCATCTATCATCAATGGAAAATCTTTATTTACGGTGATCGGGGCGGCTAATTGACTAGAGTAACTTTGAAAATTGCCATTTTGATCGATAAACACAGATTTATCTTTATTAAAGACGATAATGCCTTCATCAGTTGTGTTGGCAATAACGCGATCTTTTTGTAAGGTCATCAAATCATCACCATTGCTATAGCTTTTAGCATCACTTTTACTATCAAGATCGCAACCAAGCCAGTTTTTCATTAAGGTCGGTTGTAAGTCCATATAACTGGTTAATTGCATTAATTCTTGTGACGCTTGTGTTGATGGCGTTACCAATAAAGCCGCTTTGGTTGCTAAACGTGTATCTTTGGTTTTATTGCCAAGAGCACTGATCCAAATGAAATCTTTTTGCTGTTTTTGTTTTTGCGCTAACAGTAGGGCATCAATAAATAGCTCAAACTGATAACGATTATTTTTACCTTTTGCATCATTACTTTTAAAGTAAATTAAGTGTAATCCTGATGGTAGGCTATTTAAACGTTCAGCAAATACCAGAGTTGAGATATCAGCAAGTTGTTTTTGCTTAGCAAACAAAGCACTAAACCACGATTTTTCAGTATCACTGTTATTTTTTTCATCACTCGTGTCATTGTTACTGTCATCATTAGTGTTATTACTGATCACTGTGTAAGTGGTGGCTAAGTTATTTTTAGCTATCGCTTGGAATAACAATGGGGGAGTGTTTTGCAATAAAATATCTTGTTGGTAAATACTCGGTAATGAATAAAATAAAGTAAACCAAGCATCTTCAACGAGTGCGGTATCAACATGGTTATTTAATTGTAAGCTACTTGTGGTAACACGACGGCTAAACTGATGTAACTGTTGCTCGTTCAATTGCTCATCAGTAAGTACTAAAAACACTGAGCTTGAGGGCTTTTTATCTGTTACACATTGCTGTGATGATAAACTTGGGTATTGAGGAATGGCCTGACTAAATGATAACGGGCTGGTTTTTCGTTCAATATAATCCTCAATATCAAATAAACCATATTTAGTTAATAAGGTTTTTGCTGTCGCAGGGTAAGAAAGCGGTAATACAGTATCTTGGCGCAGTACATCGTAATCTAAATTTGCATCCGCCCAAATATGAGTTAAATGACTAAAAAAGAACGCCAGCACTAGGGTGAAAATGGCAAAGCGAGCAAAAATAGTTTTTTGTAGTTGTTTTAAGTGCTTCCATGCGTAATTACTTATGGTGAACTCAAAAGCTAAAATAATAATGGCCAAAGCACCACTAATAAAATAGAAATAACTGTTTTCTTTAGCTATTTCTGTAATTAAATTAATAACTTGTGAGCTTGATGAGGCATTAAGGTGGTAACCTAAACGGCTATAAATAAAGCCATCAAGCAATAGCAACAATAAGCCCAAGGTAAATATAATGGCGCCACTGGTGCGAATAAACTTGGTATTAGGAAAAACCAAAGTTAATGGGAATAGCACTAAAACATAACTCATAAAGGTTAAAAACGCGATATGACTTAGCCAAGTGGTAATAAGATAAACTTGTCCCAATAAGGAGTCAGGTGCTGTTTCACTAAAAAGGTAGTATGAGGATAGGGCGATTGCTGCAATAATATTGAAAAAGGTGAACCAATGGCTCCAACTGATTAAATGTAATAGTTTTTTGCTATAGCTTTTTGTATCAAATGAGACCATTGATAATTGTTCTTCTTATTTGGTTAGATTGAAAAGGGCTAAATAAAATTAGTGAGTTTTTTGGATAGACTGTTTTAATGCTTGGCTAAAATTGTCTACAATAGCACTTTGCTGGTCGGCAGGAATTTTACTAATGACATTAGTGATGGTATTTCCTAAACACATTAGCGCTAAATCGGTTGTTGCAGACTCATTAACAAGCACATCCAGTAATTCTTGAATAATTTTTTCTACACGTTCATTGGAGTATTTCGATACAATGGGCATAATGACACTTAATTGCTGATGATAAATAATATTTTCTTAGTTTATCAAATGCCTGAACAATATACTATTAGATAGACCCTTAACTATGAGTTTAATCATTTCAAATATCGCCTTACATTTTATCTCCAAAAAACAAGAGTCAGGTGAGGTTTTATTACGCCTTGGCCCAGAGCAAATAGAGGTAGGTGCAAAAATTACTGCTTTTGTTGATGGTTTACACACCATTTATAATGGCAAAAGCTCTAAAGCCTACGGCAGTTTTAACGCTATGCCAGCCGAAACTAATGACGACGGTGGTAGCCATACTGCTCGCTTTGTTGATTTAATGGAAAGCTATTTAGGTGAACGGCAAAGTTTTTATCAATTTAGTACGCAAGCCGCCAATACTCTAAAGAATGAAATTGAAAAATATGATCTTGAAGAAAGCGGTTATTTGATTGTTTGCCATTACGAGTTTATGGGTGGACGCTACCTGTTAGTCGCGGTTATCCCTGTATCTGAGCATTATAGTGTTGATGGCGAACTTAATATTTCTGCCGATCAACATTTAGATATGAACAAGCTACAGTTAGCGGCACGTATTGATTTATTTGATTATCAACAAAATGCCAGTGGTAATCGTTATATTTCGTTTATCAAAGGCCGTGCTGGTCGAAAAGTGTCTGACTTCTTTTTAGATTTTTTAGGTTGCGAAGAGGGTTTAAATGCCAAAGCGCAAACGCAAACTTTAGTACAAGCCGTTGAAGACTATGTGTCGGTAAATCAACTTGATGCCGCAGAAAAGCAACAAACGCGCAAAGAATTACTGAGCTATTGTAAAGAGCAAAAATCTAGCTCTCAAGATGTATCAGTACAAGAGGTAGGTAAGGTGATTGGTCATACAACGACTGATGCCGATGGTAACGAGCAAGATTTTTATCAATTTTGCCAACAACAATCTTATCCAATAGAAGAGTCGTTTCCTCATGATCAAACGGTCATTAACAAAATCACTAAATACTCAGGTTACGGTAATGGTATTAGTTTGAGTTTTGAGCGTAGCCATTTTGGTCAAGACGTTGTTTATAACCCTCATAATGACTCAATAACTATTTTTAAAGTACCGCCAAATTTAAAAGAACAATTGCAAGCATTGCTTAGTGCCAATAACAGCACTAATGACAGTGATGAGAGTAGTGAATAAGTATTTTTTTACAATAAAAAATTACGCGTTACCAATTCAGTGTGTGCATAGTAATTAATATCAGTTAGTTAATCAGTTGGTTATGTAAAAAAACAAAATCGACAGACAAAATTTATAATATTGGAAAAACAATGACAAACAATACAATCAATAACGACATCAATGACGACAAAAACAGCCAAGAAACCACGCTTACCATTGCCAGACCCGATGATTGGCACGTGCATTTACGTGACGGCGAGGTATTAAAAGATACCGTTAAAGATATTAGCCGTTATTTTGGTCGCGCTATTGTTATGCCAAATTTAGTACCACCGGTAACCAATGCAGCACTTGCTAAAAGTTACTATGACCGAATTATGGCCGCCAAACCCAGTACGCATTTTCAACCTTTAATGGTGCTTTATTTAACTGATAATACTAGCGCTGAAGATATTATTGAGGCTAAAGCGTCAGGGCTTGTTTATGCCGCAAAACTTTATCCCGCAGGTGCAACCACTAACTCTTCATCGGGTGTTACCGATGTTGATAATTTAAAAGATGTTTTTGCGGCGATGCAAAGTGTTGGTATGCCATTGTTAATTCATGGCGAAGTGACTCATGATGACATTGATATTTTCGATCGTGAGCAAGTGTTTATCGACACTATATTGGCGCCACTCGTTGCCAATTATCCAACGTTGAAGGTAGTACTAGAGCATATCACCACCAAAAATGCCGTTGATTTTGTTAACAGTGCTTCAAGTAATGTCGCAGCCACGATTACCGCCCATCATTTACTATTTAATAGAAACCACATGTTAGTAGGCGGTATTCGCCCACATTACTTTTGTTTGCCTATTTTAAAACGTAACATTCATCAGGTAGCCTTAATCACTGCTGCGACCAGTGGTAGTGCTAAGTTTTTCTTAGGTACTGATTCAGCGCCACACGCGCAACATGCGAAAGAGTCGGCTTGTGGTTGTGCGGGCTCATATACTGCGCACGCTGCTATTGAATTGTATGCCGAAGTATTTGAGCAAGAAAATGCTTTAGATAAATTAGAGGCTTTCGCGAGCTTAAATGGCCCTACCTTTTATCAACTACCCGTGAGCGATGATAAAATCACCTTAGTCAAAAAAGCTTGGCAAATTCCGGCGACACTAACTTTTGGTAATGATGTTGTTGTGCCTATTCGTGCTGACGATAGTATTGCTTGGCAAGTTAAGTAGCTTAGAGAAAGCTTAGACAACACATAGAGAACATAAACATGCAATTATTTGTAGATGATTTAACCGTGATTGATTTTTCTTACCTTTGCCTACAGCGCGGTATTGTGGGCGAAAGTTGGATTGTTGATGTGTTACTTGATGGCTCGTTAAATGAGCAAAGTATGGTGCTTGACTTTGCCATTGTTAAAAAACAAATCAAAGCCATTATTGATGATGCTGTTGATCATAAATTGCTACTGCCGATGCAAGAGCCAGCGTTAACGCTACAAGCCTCTGTGCATCATGCCGATCACCAAACCATTGACTTTATAACTAAGCGAGCGAGTTATCATTTGCAATCACCTCAATGTGCTTTTGCAGCAATTGATTGCGCGACTATCACTATTGATTCGGTTACCGCGCATTTAACTAAAATAATTTTGGCGCAATTACCTAATAATGTTCAGGGATTATCATTAGTACTGCGCTCGGAAAATATCGCGAGTGATTATTACCACTACACGCACGGTTTAAAGCTTCATGACGGTAATTGTCAACGTATCGCTCATGGACATAGATCTAAAATTCAAATTTTTGTTGATAACCAAAAAAATATTGCATTGGAGCATCAATGGTGTCAACGCTGGCAAGATATTTATATTGCTAGTGAAGCCGACCGAGTTGCCAAAGCTGATATTGAACTGTCATCACAAGCAGAGCAGTATATGACACCCGATCATCAATTTTTCTCTTACACAGCACCACAGGGGCGTTTTGATATTGCCGTGGCTGCTAATGTGCTTGATGTGGTCGACTGTGACTCAACGGTTGAACTGCTGGCAGACTTTATTGCTCGGCAATTGAAAAAGGATTTACCCTCGGCAACGATAAAAGTTATCGCCTATGAAGGCGTAGCAAAGGGAGCCATTGTTAGTGTCTAAGTTAAAAGTAATAGCCAGCTTATGTTTTAGCGCTGTTGTTTTTTCAACACAGGCTGAAATTCAACTGTCAGGCGAAATTAAGCAGGGCGGCTTAATTCTTGGTAAAACCCAAGCTAACGATAGCGTTACTTTAAACGAACGTGTTTTACCGGTCTCTAGCAAAGGTGATTATGTATTTGCTTTTTCAAGAAATGATACCAAAAAATACATTTTAAAAGTCACTTCACCTGATGGCAGCACAGAGCAAAAAACTTTAATACCAGTGCAGCGGGATTATAAAATATCGCGCGTAGAAGGTATTAAAAAAAGCATTATGAACCCTAATAAAAAAGCCAATGAGCGCGCTAAAAAAGACCGGAAGATGATGATTGAGGTTAGAAAAATATCTAGCGACTTAACTGATTTTTCTCAAGGCTTTATTGCTCCTCGCAAGGCACGTATTACCGGCGTATATGGCAGTCAACGATTTTATAATGGCGTGCCTAAAAACCCGCATTTTGGTGTTGATTATGCTGGTGCAATAGGCTCCCCCGTAAAAGCGCCTGCTGCGGGTAAAGTATTGTTATGGGTGCCTGATATGTTCTATTCTGGCGGCACTTTAGTGATAGATCACGGCCATGGCATTACTTCAAACTTTTTGCATTTAAGTGCCTCACTCGTCAAAGAGGGTGAACACGTAAAGCAAGGGCAGGTAATTGCTAAAGTGGGTAACTCAGGCCGTGTTACCGGCCCCCATTTAGACTGGCGCATGAATTGGCACAAAGTACGATTCGATCCACAGTTAGCAATGAAAGTAATTCCTTTAAATTAAATAATAGACGACCTCATTATAATATCAATAAGTAAATCGTTTATTTCCCGTTAATTATCAATTTGTTAATTGCTTTTTATTGCTATTATTCAATAGGTGATTACTCACTATATAAATACGCTGAACTGATAATAAATTTTTTAAGGTATAATACTGGGCGCATCAGCCTTACATTCATTATTTTAGTGGCTGGTGCATATCGCCAAATATCAAGTTTTCCACAACTATTCTAACCATCGCGACATAGTTGCGATGTTTATGAATAACAAAAACATGATATAAATCCAAAAAAAGTGCATATATATTCATAATAGGTTGACTTGAAGGCGTTTTACGGTTAATTTTGCCGACCGCTTTAAATGATGATTTTCATTGATGATATTGAGCATTATAAATACTCGGTAGAAATTTGGCGTTTGATGTTCAAAAACAATAAAAATAATATTCTGAAGGATCAGTTACATAGTCTTTGAACATTATAGATGTATGTCTTGATTAGCAAGCCGCTTAATAAGTAGCAAAAAAGCTAATAGAAATAATTTGATGAAATAGGAATGAGCAATGAATGATATGAGCAAAAAACCCCAAGGTCTTTATCGCGCCGAGTTTGAACATGACAGCTGTGGCATTGGTTTTGTCGCTAACCTAAAGGGGAAAAAATCTCACGATATTATTGAAAATGCACTCACCATGTTGAGTTGCATGGAACACCGTGGTGGTACTGGTTTTGATGTTAAAAGCGGTGACGGTGCCGGTATTCTTATTCAAATTCCCCATGAATTTTTACGCCAAGAAACGGCAACCTTGGGCTTTAACTTACCCGATGCTGGAGATTACGGCGTCGGCATGATTTTTTTCCCGCCTGAGCAAGAACAAGGCGAAGCGTGTCGAGATGTATTAAATCAAAATATCAGTGAGTTGGGTTTAACCTTAATAGGCTACCGTAAAGTTCCTGGTGATAACTCTATGCTAGGTGCTGCTTCACTTGCAACCGAGCCAAATATTGAACAAGTATTTATAGCCAAGCCGGCTGACCTGACGGCACAAGCGTTTGAACGTAAGTTATTTGTGCTACGTAAATACACATCTCATAAAATTAATGCCAGTATTGCTAAAGAGCGTGACGAATTTTACGTGACCTCAATGTCATCGACTAAAATTGTTTATAAAGGCCAGTTTACTACTGAGCAAGTTCGCCAATATTATCTTGATCTTCAAGACGAGCGTACAATCTCTGGCATGGCGATGTTCCATTCTCGCTTCTCAACCAATACTTTCCCTGCATGGCGTCGTGCGCAGCCGTTCCGTTATATTGCTCATAATGGTGAAATTAACACGGTGCGCGGTAACATCAATTGGATGAATGCCCGTGAAGCGTTATTCAACTCAGTTAATTTTAGCGATGCTGAATTGAAGATGTTAAATCCGATTTGTAATAATGACAACTCAGACTCTGCCAACCTTGATATGGCCATTGAATTATTAGTTTTGAGTGGTCGTTCGTTAGCGCAAGTCATGATGATGATGGTGCCAGAAGCATGGCAAACTCAAACTGACATGGATGAAACCAAACGCGCATTCTATGAATACTATGCTTGTATCATGGAGCCTTGGGATGGCCCAGCTTCGTTATCATTTACTGATGGTAATGTTATCGGCGCGACACTTGATCGCAACGGCTTACGTCCTTCGCGTTACTTATTAACTGAAGATGGCACTTTGGTCATGGGTTCTGAAACAGGTACCTTGTGTGTTGACCAATCAACCGTTGTTGAAAAAGGCCGCCTTCAACCGGGTAAAATATTCATTGCTGATTTAGAGCAAGGTCGCATCATTAGTGATGACGAAGTTAAGCAACAAGTTAGCTCAGCTCAGCCTTATGAGCAGTGGTTAACAGAAAACAAAATTGAGTTAGATAATTTACCGGTACCAACAGCTTCTATTGCGCAACCACCTTTGAAAGAATTGCGTAAAATACAGAAGGCCTTTGGTTATACCAATGAAGATCTTAACTTAGTACTTGCTGGCATGGTTGGCACGTCAAAAGAGCCATTAGGCGCTATGGGTACCGACACGCCACTAGCGGTATTGTCTGATCGTCCACAACAACTATCTCATTACTTTAAACAGTTATTTGCTCAAGTAACTAACCCACCAATCGATCCGATTCGTGAAGAGTTGGTTATGTCACTACGCGGTTATATCGGTAGGTCACTTAATTTACTTGATGAAACAGCAGCGCATTGTCATAAGGTTGAAATTGACCAACCTGTGTTAACCAACGAGCAACTGCGTAAATTACAACATATTGATAACGATCATCTGCAATCAAAAACCATTAGCATTACCTTTAAAGCTAGCGGTGGACCGGGCGAACTCAAAAAGGCACTTGATCGTGTTTGTTTGTACGCAAAAAATGCCGTTGAAGATGATTATGAAATATTAATTTTAAGTGATCGTGAAGTTGACAGTGATCATGTCGCTATTCCATCAGTATTAGCAACAGCGGCTGTTCATCATTATTTAATTCGTGAAAAACTACGTTCTCACGCTGATATTATTCTTGAGTCTGCAGACATTCGCGAAACGCATCATTTTGCTACTGTTATTGGTTATGGCGCAGCCGCGGTAAACCCATACTTAGCATTAGAGAGTATGTATGGTTTACGTGATGAAGGCGTACTTGATAGTAACTTATCAAATGACCAAATCACCGATAAGTACACTGCTGCAGTAGGTAGTGGTTTATTGAAGACTTTCTCTAAGATGGGTATTTCTACCTTACAGTCTTATTTAGGCGCGCAAGTTTTTGAAGCGTTAGGTATTAACTCTGATGTTGTCGACCAGTACTTTACCGGTACTGTTAGTAGAATTGAAGGCTTAAGCCTAGATCAAATCGCTCAAGAAGCTCTTTTACGTCATCGTGAAGGTTTCCCTGAAGCTAACCGTATTGCTATTGAAAACTTATTACCAACCGGTGGTGATTATTCGTGGCGTCATGATGGCGAACGTCATCTATTTAGCCCAACCGTTATTCGTTTATTGCAGCATTCAACAGCAAGTAACGACACTAATCAATTTAAGCAGTACACCAAAACAGTTGACGATCAAAGTAAAGAAGCCTTTACTTTACGTGGTTTACTTGAACTGAGCAGCGATCGTCCTTCAATTCCATTGAGTGAAGTTGAACCGATTGAAAACATTTTCAAGCGTTTTGCCTCAGGTGCGATGTCATTTGGTTCAATCTCGTGGGAAGCACATACTACGTTAGCCATTGCCATGAACCGTATTGGCGGTAAGAGTAACAGTGGTGAAGGTGGTGAAGACCCTATTCGTTTTACCCCGCTAGAAAATGGCGATTCAATGAACTCGCGCATCAAGCAAGTAGCATCGGGTCGTTTCGGTGTTACTAGTCATTACTTGGCGAATGCTGACGAATTACAAATTAAAATGGCGCAGGGCGCTAAACCGGGTGAGGGTGGTCAACTTCCTGGTGACAAAGTGGATGCATGGATTGGTAAAACACGTGGCTCTACGCCGGGTGTTGGTTTGATTTCACCGCCACCACATCATGATATCTATTCTATTGAAGATTTATCACAACTTATTTTTGATCTTAAAAATGCTAACCGTGATGCACGTGTTAACGTTAAATTAGTGTCAGAAGCAGGTGTAGGTACTATCGCATCAGGCGTAGCGAAAGCTTATGCTGACGTAGTATTGATTGCCGGTCACGATGGCGGCACGGGTGCTTCACCATTGAGTTCAATTAAACACACGGGTTTACCGTGGGAGCTTGGTCTAGCCGAAACCCATCAAACATTGGTACGTAATAAACTACGTAGCCGTATTACCGTACAAACAGATGGTCAACTTAAAACACCACGAGATTTAGCCATTGCTACGTTGCTTGGTGCTGAAGAATACGGCATGGCAACAACAGCGTTAGTCGTTGAAGGTTGTATCATGATGCGTAAGTGTCATTTAAATACTTGCCCAGTGGGTATTGCTACACAAGATAAAGGTTTACGAGACAAGTTTACTGGTCGTGCTGATATTCTCGTTAATTTCTTTACCATGATGGCAGAAGGTTTACGCGAAATCATGGCTGAATTAGGCTTTAGTAGCATTGAAGAAATGGTTGGTCAGACTCAGTGTCTTACGCAACGTAAAGACGTTGACCATTGGAAATACAGTGGTGTTGATTTAACGCCGTTATTGCACAAAGTAGAGTGCGATGAGAGCGAAACATTGTATAAATCAATTGGCCAAAAACATTTAATTGACGACATTATTGATCGCAAGATGATGATTGATGCCCAAGCAGCGCTTGATGCGCAGCAAAGTGTTTCACTTGAATATGATGTTATCAATACCGACAGAACGATTGGTGCGATGATTTCTAATGAAATCTCTAAGAAATATCAAGCAGAAGGATTACCTGAAAATACCATTAACGTTAAGTTTAACGGCTCAGCAGGTCAAAGTTTCGGTTGTTTCTCAGCCAAAGGTTTACGTTTTGAGCTTGAAGGTGACGCCAATGATTACTTTGGTAAAGGACTATCGGGTGCAAACCTCGTTGTTTACCCAAGTAAACAAGCTAAGTTCTCGCCACGTGAAAACATCCTTATTGGTAACGTAGCCTTCTTTGGTGCGACTTCAGGTACTGCCTTTATACGTGGTATTGCCGGCGAACGTTTCTGTGTTCGTAATTCAGGCGCGAGCGTGGTTGTAGAAGGTATTGGTGACCACGGTTGTGAATACATGACCGGTGGTAAAGCGGTTATTTTAGGCGCAACGGGTCGTAACTTTGCGGCGGGTATGTCTGGTGGTGTTGCTTATGTACTTGATGTTAATAATGACTTCGCTCCTAAGTGTAATATGGAAATGGTCGCATTAGAAACGGTGGAAACTGATGCAGAAAGCCTTGAATTAAAAGCAATAATTACTCAACATTTTGACGCTACAGGCTCAGACGTTGCTAGTGAATTATTAAGTGATTGGAACAACAGCGTTAAGCGTTTCGTGAAAGTCATGCCAGTTGATTACAAACGAATGCAAGGTTACATGAATGATGTACGCAGTAGCGGAAAATTTGAGTCAGAGTATGACATTGCCGTTGAAGCTTTCGATATCCATTTAAACAACATAGCTAGCGCTAAAGCTTAAGCTGCCAAGGAGAATATATTATGGGAAATCCAACAGGGTTTATCAACGTAGGTCGTGCCTTGCCAACTGAACGTCACGCAGGTGAACGTTTAATTGATTGGCTTGAAGTCTATGACAAAATACCACAACAAGATGTAGAGCAACAAGCTTCTCGCTGTATGGATTGTGGTGTACCATTTTGCCAATCGGCAAAGTCAGAGTTTGCGCCTGCCGTTGCGGGTTGTCCAGTTAACAATGTTATTCCTGAATGGAACGACTTGATTTACCGAGGACGCTGGAAAGACGCAATAGCGTTATTGCATAAAACCAACAACTTCCCGGAGTTTACGGGTCGAGTATGTCCAGCACCTTGTGAGGGCGCTTGTGTACTTGGTATCAACGCTGATCCAGTGGCCATTAAGCTTCATGAAAAAGAAATTATTGATCATGCCTTTAAAGAAGGTTGGGTTGTTGCTCAGCCACCATCAGCGCGTACCGGTAAAAACGTTGCTGTCATAGGCTCTGGTCCTGCCGGCCTTGCTGCTGCAGCACAGCTTAATAAAGCGGGTCATGTCGTTACTGTATATGAGCGCGCCGATCGTATTGGCGGTTTGTTAATGTACGGCATCCCTAACATGAAGCTGCAAAAAGAATTAGTGCAACGTCGTGTAGATATTTTAGCGGAAGAAGGCATTGTTTTTGTTACTAACACCGAAGTGGGTAAAGACATTAGTGTTGAACAGCTAGAAAGTGATTTTGATTCGGTAGTGTTATGTATTGGCGCAACCGTGCCTCGTGACTTACCAGTTGAAGGCCGTGAACTTAACGGTGTTCATTTTGCCATGGACTTCTTGAAAGCAAACACTAAAAGCTTACTCGACAGCGAACATAAAGATGGCCAGTACGTTAATGCTCAAGGCAAAAATGTTGTAGTTATTGGTGGTGGTGATACCGGTACCGATTGTATTGGTACCTCATTACGTCATCAATGTAGCAGCGCCATTCAACTAGAAATTATGCCGCGTCCGCCAGAAAAACGTGAAGAGAATAACAATCCTTGGCCACAATGGCCAAAACGTTTGTTAGTTGATTACGGTCAAAAGGAAGCGATTGAAACTCAAGGTCAAGATCCACGTCAATATTTAGTGATGACTAAAAAAATTGAAAGTGACGGGCAGGGTAATGTTAAAGCAGTTCATACTGTCGATATTACTTGGGAGCGTAATGACAAAGGTCAAATGTTCCCTAAAGAAGTTGCTGGCAGTGAAAAAGTACTTGCTGCCGATATCGTGCTTATCGCGATGGGCTTTATGGGTCCTGAAGGTGGTTTGATTGAGCAATTTGGTCTTGAGCAAGACAATCGCTCTAACATTGCCGCCGAATACGATAAGTTTGCAACCAGCAAGCCAGGCGTGTTCGCTGCGGGTGATGGCCGCCGTGGTCAAAGCTTGATAGTGTGGGCAATTGATGAAGGTCGTCGCTGTGCACGCGAAGTTGACAGTTATCTAATGGGGCAGAGTTACTTACCTTAAGAATTGTCTAGCGTTTATACTTTTATTGAGTATATACCGACATTCGTCTTTTGAAATATGAATATAAGCCCCGTAGTGATAATCACTGCGGGGCTTTTTTATTTGTTTGTTTTTCAATTGTTTGGTAATTATTCACCACCGAGTCGCAATGCTTCACAGAGGGTTCTCGGTGGTAAAGCTTGCTAAGCTGAATAGTTACTGTCAGTTTTTAACTAAAATCGCTTGCAGTGCTGTGCGTATTTTCTCAGGAATAGGCACCGACTTATTGGTTTTGCGACTCACAAATACATGCACAAAATGACCATGGGCACAGGCTTCATCCATTCCTTTCTTAAATATTGCCACCCCATATTGCACCGAACTGTTGCCCAGCTTATCTACTCTTAAGCCCGTTTCGATTTTATCTGGATAGGCAATTGCGCTGTTGTAGTTGCAACCAGAATTCACCACAAACCCTATAACAGGGCTGTTTTCAATGTCCAAGCCACCTTTTTCGATGAGATAATTATTGGCGGCGGTATCAAAGTAAGAATAATAGGTGACATTATTAACGTGCCCGTAAACGTCATTATCGCTCCAGCGCGTGGTGATATCATTGAAGACAAAATAGTTTTCTCGGCTCTGATTTTTACTTGTTGACACTTTATTTGTGGACACTGTATTTGTAGGCATAATCCCCATACTCCTTAATGTAATTGTTAATAGGCGGCCTGATAAATGGCCAGTGCATCTTGGTAAGAGACTTCTCTGGGATTGTTATCTAACAATCGAACTTGCAACATCGCATCTTCAGCAAGCGTTGGTAAAAAGTCTGCGCTTATGTCCATTTCTTTTAGTCTAGAAGGGAGACCCAGTTCGCTAATTAATTTTTCAATGTTCTCAATTAATAGGGTACTAATATCGAGTGTGGTACCGATAAAATTTTCATCAGGAAAAATAATTGCTGCCAACTCAGCGTAAAGATCAGCGGCGTTTACTAAATTGAAGCGCATTACGTGAGGCAACACCAAAGAATTGCTTAAGCCATGCGGGATATGAAAATGCCCACCCAAAGGATAAGCCAATGCATGTACTGCCGCGACAGGTGAATTAGCAAATGCTTGACCTGCTAACATGGCAGCCAATAGCATCGCTTCACGGGCTTTTTTATCACTGCCATGATGAACTGCGGTTTGAATATTGCCCGCCATTAAACGCAAACTTTCTTTGGCCATGAGATCAGATATGGGGTTCCTTTTAACCTTACTAGTATAGGCTTCAATGGAGTGTACCATAGCATCTATACCGGTAGCGGCAGTTACATGAGGAGGTAGTCCCATGGTAAGTTCGGCATCTAGCACGGCAATATCGGGTAAAAACAGTGGCGTCACCGCGCCCATTTTGGTGGTTTCACCAGAGGTCACGATAGCCACTTGGGTTACTTCTGAGCCCGTACCTGCTGTGGTGGGTACTTGAATTAATGGCAGTCGTTCACCACGGGCATTATTAATACCGTAGATGTCGGCTAATTGTTGTTTGCATTTTGGGTGAGCTAATAGGGCGGTAATTTTTGCAACGTCCATAGAGCTACCGCCACCAAAACCAATGATGGCATCAACATTGGCTGCTTTAGCAAGTTCAATGGCTTTTAAGACCACGGATTCTGGTGGATCAGCTTGCACATCACTGAAAACATGCACAGCTATATTGGTTTTATTAAAACTGTCTAAGGCGTTTTCATGCAGGCCTAATTGTTTAATTCCCTGATCGGTGATCAACAGCACCGATTGCATACCTTGTTGCTGGCAAATTTCAGCCAGGCGTGACGCAGCGCCCATTTCACAAATGATACATTGACTAGTGGAAAAAGTGAAAGCCTGCATGTTTTTCCTTACCGTGTTTAACGGCTTGTTTGAGTAGGACTTCCTTAAGTCCGATACAGATTTTAGTATTGGACTTAAGGGTAAGGGTTCAATAGAATAGTTTATCGCTATTTTAACCAATAATCTTTATTTATGTCTAAAACAATCCCGGTACCATTATATCCAATATATGTAGAGCTATCTGAATTGGAACTTAATGATTATCCTAAACTTAATGACTTTATAACCACGAACTCAGCATGGTCTGCAACACATTGGCAATGGGGGAAATCGTTTCTTGAATATACCGGTCGAAATAAATCAGTTCATACCTACGATAGGTTCCGCAATGAAATTGAAAAGTTCTTATTGTGGTCATTTCTCGAGAAAAAATTACCTATAGAGCAATTGAGAAAAACTGACATTTTAGACTATGCAGATTTTTGTTGGAAACCGCCAGTAACTTGGATTGGCACCAGTAACCAGGAGCGTTTTAAACTTAAAAACAGCTATTTCAATGTCAACGAATCATGGCGGCCATTTAAAATTCAAGCGGCTAAAAGTCAATTATCTAAAGAAGTTGATAAAAAGAAATATCGTCCGTCACAACAAACATTAACTTCTACTTTTACCGCCATTATCGTTTTTTACAACTACTTAATGGGTGAAGAGCTTTGTTATGGAAACCCAGCCCAAATAGCTAAAAAGGATTGTAAACATTTCATTAATGACACCCAAGTTAAAGAAATCAAGCGCTTGTCGAGCGCTCAATGGCAATACCTTTTAGATACTGCAGTAGATATGGCTAATGAAGATCCTCTTTATGAAAGAAACCTTTTTGTTATTGCTTCACTGAAAACATTGTTTTTGAGAATATCTGAGCTGTCAGAGCGTGATAACTGGTCGCCAGTGATGGGACATTTTTGGCAAGATGAAGATGACAATTGGTGGTTAAAAATATTTGGTAAAGGCAGAAAGCTTCGTGATACCACAGTGCCATCTGATTTTATCCCTTTTTTAAAGCGATACCGTTTATATCGAGGACTTTCAGGCTTACCAACGAGTGGCGATAATAACGTATTGGTTGAAAAAATACGCGGTCAAGGAGGAATGACCGCTAGGCATCTCAGGCGTTTAGTGCAAGACATATTTGATCATGCCTTTACTCGCATGAGACAACTGGAGGGAGAAAATAAATCAATGAAACTCAAAGAAGCCACCACGCATTGGCTTAGACACACTGGCGCAAGTATGGAAATTGAACGTGGTCGAGCGTTAAAAGATTTATCTGAAGACTTAGGCCATGCAAGTATGGCGACCACAGATACAATTTATGTTCAGTCTGAGAATAAGAAAAGAGCTGAAAGTGGTAAAAGAAGAAAAGTAGATTAAGTGGGGTCAGATGAACTTTAAATTAGGTTAACGATAATCATAAGCCGATTTTTTAAATTTAATGGGTAGAAAATATGTAGCTTACAAGCTACAATTTAATAATGAAATATGAAGTAAAACAAACCTCAGTATTTAAGGCTTGGTTGAAAAGGCTAAAAGACAGGCAAGCTTTAAAGATCATTGCATTAAGGTTAACGCGAGCAGTTAATGGGAACTTAGGTGATATAAAATCACTGAGTGGCAATTTAAGCGAAATGCGAATTTTTATTGGCAAAGGATATCGTTTGTACTTCACTATTAAAAATGGGCAAGTGATAGTTTTACTTTGTGGTGGTGACAAATCGAGTCAAAGTAAAGATATTGAAAAAGCCAAAAAATTATTAAGTGAGTTAGAGGATTAATTATGTCCAAACAATTAACAGAATTTAATCCATTTGAATTTATGGATACACAAGAAGAAATTAATGAATTTCTCATGGATTGTTATCAAGATGAAGATCCAAATACTTTTGTAACTGCACTTGGTCAATTAGTAAAGCTCCATGGTGTTACTAGTGTTGCAGAGCAATCAGGTTTGAATCGAGAAAGTATGTATAAGACGTTTAACGGTAAATCTCAACCCAAATGGGATACCGTTGTTCGAGTGTTAAAAACATTGAACGTTAATTTGTCATTTGCATAAAACCATTTGAAGTGAATAGCTCGACGACGCATTGAACTATTATTTAAATAAGAACTTGAAAAGGTTAATAACAGCGTTTCTCTGGGGGGCGTTCAAAATTCTGTGTCAGCTTAAATTGTTAAATATCGAGTACGCTGTCTAAACGTCCTTCAAAATAAATCGCTAACTGAGATAAACAAAGACTCCAATTGTGAATGG
>MAAE01000020.1 GCA_002162675.1 Colwellia sp. 39_35_sub15_T18
ATACTGGTAAACCAAGGTGCGTTTGACCGCCTTTACCTGGGCTTACGCCACCAACCATTTGTGTACCGTAATCAATAGCTTGCTCTGAGTGGAAAGTACCTTGACCACCAGTAAAACCTTGACAGATAACTTTAGTATCTTTATTAATTAATACAGACATTATTTGCCCTCCGCAGCTGCTACAACTTTTGTCGCTGCATCAGTTAATGACTCAGCAGCAATGATGTCTAAGCCAGAGTTTTTAAGAACTTCACGACCTAATTCAGCATTAGTACCTTCTAAACGTACAACAACAGGTACTTTAACGCCTACTTCTTTAACTGCGCCAATAATACCTTCAGCAATCATGTCACAACGAACGATGCCGCCAAAGATGTTAACTAAAACAGCTTTAACGTTTTCGTCGCTAAGAATAATTTTGAATGCTTCAGAAACACGTTCTTTGTTTGCACCGCCGCCAACATCTAGGAAGTTAGCTGGCTTACCGCCGTGTAAATTAACGATATCCATAGTACCCATTGCTAGGCCTGCTCCGTTAACCATACAACCAACAGTACCATCAAGAGCTACATAGTTAAGCTCCCATTGTGCTGCATGTGCTTCACGTTCATCTTCTTGAGATGGATCATGGAAAGCACGCATTTTAGGTTGACGGTATATAGCATTACCATCGATACCAATTTTACCATCTAAACAGTGAAGATTACCTTCGTCAGTAATAACTAACGGGTTGATTTCTAATAAGGCGAAATCGCAATCTTCAAACATTTTAGCAAGACCCATAAAGATCTTAACAAATTGCTTCATTTGAGTAGGGTTTAAATCGAGTTTGAAACCTAATTCACGGGCTTGGTATGGTTGAGCACCAACAAGTGGGTCAATTTCAGCTTGGTGAATTAATTCTGGTGTCTCTTCAGCAATCTTCTCAATGTCAACACCGCCTTCGGTAGATGCCATGAAAACAATTCTTTGAGAAGCACGGTCAACAACAGCGCCAAGATATAACTCGTTAGCGATGTCAGTACAGCTTTCAACTAAAATTTTAGCGACTGGCTGACCATTTGCGTCTGTTTGATAAGTAACTAAGTTCTTACCTAACCAGTGTTGAGCGAATTCTTTAATCTCTTCTTTGGTTTTAACTAGCTTAACGCCGCCAGCTTTACCGCGGCCGCCCGCGTGTACTTGAGTTTTAACAACCCACATATCGCCGCCAATTTTATCAGCAGCCTCTGCAGCTTCTTGAGGGGTATCGCAAGCGAAACCTTCAGAAACTGGTAAACCATATTCAGCGAATAATTGTTTCGCTTGATACTCATGCAAATTCATGGTGTTTTATCCATTTATCTGTAAATGAAAGCTAACGTTAACTTTTTATTTATCAAAAAATTAAAAGTTAACAAGAGCCAATGAAAAGTCGACAAATTATAGTACAAAAGCTCTAGTGACGGTAGTCAAAAGAGCTAATACTATAGTCTACCTAATAATTATTTTTCGCTTAATAAGAACCTATAGATATAAAGCTAAAAGCTATACATCTAAAAGTAAGCGGGTTGGATCTTCTAATAACTCTTTAATGGTTACTAGGAAGCCAACAGATTCTTTACCATCAATTAAACGATGATCATAAGAAAGCGCTAAATACATCATAGGTAAAATTTCTACTTTACCGTCAACGGCCATAGGGCGGTCTTGTATTTTGTGCATGCCTAAAATTGCCGCTTGCGGTAAGTTTAGAATTGGCGTTGAAAGTAACGAGCCAAATACTCCGCCGTTAGTAATAGTGAAATTACCACCTGTCATATCAGCCATTGAAAGCTTACCATCACGGCCTTTAAGTGCTAATTCACGAATACCATTTTCGATACCAGCCATGCTCAGTTGATCACTATCACGCAATACTGGTGTGACTAGACCGCGTGGTGTAGAAACAGCAATAGAGATGTCGAAAAAGTTATGATAAACAATGTCATCACCGTCAATTGAGGCATTTACTGCTGGGTAGCGTTTAAGTGCTTCAGTTACTGCTTTCACGTAAAAAGACATAAAACCAAGACGTGTATCGTGAGTTTTCTCAAATAAGTCTTTATATTGTTTACGTAAGTCCATGATTGGCTTCATGTTAACTTCATTAAATGTGGTTAACATCGCAGTAGAATTTTTGGCTTCTAATAAACGCGTGGCAATCGTTTTACGTAAACGTGTCATTGGCACACGTTTTTGTGTACGTTCACCTAAATCTTGAGCAGGAGCAACAGGAGCCGCGGCTTTTGCTGGAGCAGTTTTAGCGGCGTTTTTATTAGCTAACGCTGCTGCTACGTCTTCTTTAGAAATACGACCACCTTTACCTGAACCCGTTACGTCACTTGCAGATAAACCATTTTCGGTCATTAGGCGACGGACAGATGGGCTAGCTAAATCGTCAGAGCTAACGGCTTCTTGCGATGTTGCTGTAGCAGTAGTGCTAGCGGTAGCGCCAGCGTTTAATTCGCCAATTTTTTGTGCACCTAAAACAGTATCACCTTCAACATGAATAATTTTACCAATCACGCCATTGTCTTGGGCGACAACTTCTAGTACTACTTTATCTGTTTCAATATCAACTAAATTTTGGTCAACTGAAACAGTATCGCCTTCAGCTACATGCCAAGAAGCAACAGTTGCATCAGCGACAGACTCTGGTAATACCGGTACGATGATATCGATAACCTTAACAGCCGTTGTTGAGGATGCTGGAGCACTTGCTGCCACAGGTGCCGGAGCAGCAGAACCACCTTCTGAGAAGGTACCAATGACTTGGTCACCTAATACCGTTGCCCCTTCAATTTGGCTGATATCTGTTAACACGCCATCTACTGTTGCCGGCACTTCTAATACGACTTTATCAGTTTCAATATCTACTAATACTTGATCACGGCTAAATTTTTCACCCACTTGTACATGCCAAGTTGCTACTGTTGCATCGGCAACTGATTCGGGTAATACCGGAACTTTGATTTCGGTTGTCATTTTATTTTATTCCTTACAAACTTTTGCACTTTCTTCTCATTACCATAATGAGAAGACGTGCACTCAATAGTTAATCTAATCTTATCTAACATTAGCGCTTGAGTGACAAGCGCTTGTTGTTCTTTTCATGTTAGTCCAATGTTAACGCTTGAGTGACAAGCGCTTGTTGTTCTTTCACATGCACAGACATATAACCAACCGCTGGTGCGGCAGAGGCGTTACGGCCAGCATAAGTCAAATATGTACCTTCAGGGATAGCTGCTCTAAAATGATGCTGAGAACAATACCAAGCACCTTGGTTTTGCGGCTCTTCCTGGCACCAAACAAATTGCTTCACATGCTGGTAGTCTTTAATAGCATCTTGAAGTTCTTTCTCTGGGAATGGGTACAATTGCTCAATACGAATAATGGCAATGTTATTAAGCTCATTTTTACGGCGTTGTTCAAGTAATTCGTAGTAAACCTTACCACTACAAAAAACAACACGCTCAACGGCTTTTGCCTCTAAGTCATCAATTTCACCAATAACATTTTTAAATTCACCCGTTGCTAGCTCTTCTAATGTTGATACCGCTAATGGATGACGTAATAATGATTTAGGCGACATAACCACAAGTGGTCGACGCATAGGGCGTACCACTTGACGACGCAACATATTAAAGACTTGTGCGGGTGTTGATGGCACACATACTTGCATATTGTGATCGGCACAAAGTTGCAAGAAGCGCTCTAGTCGACCTGATGAATGCTCAGGCCCTTGACCTTCATAACCGTGAGGTAACAACATAGTTAAGCCACATAAACGGCCCCACTTTTGTTCACCTGAACTAATAAATTGATCAAAAACCACTTGGGCACAGTTAGCAAAATCACCAAATTGTGCTTCCCAAATAGTTAAACCTGCGGGCTCTGCCGTGGTGTAACCGTATTCAAAAGCCAATACTGATACTTCAGATAATACCGAGTCATGCACATCAAAAGGACCTTGCCCTTCACGGATATTCTGCAACGGTAAATAGGTACTCGCATCTTCTTGATTATGCAACACTGCATGTCGATGGAAGAAAGTACCACGACCAGAATCTTGGCCAGTAATACGTACTCTTTCACCCAGATCAACAATAGATGCGTAAGCAATATTTTCTGCCATACCCCAATCAAGTAATTTCTCACCTGTTGCCATTTTCATGCGATCATCATAGATCTTCTTAACACGAGAATGTACCGGGTGACTTTCAGGGTAGCTTGATACTTTAGTGGCTAATTCTTTTAGCTTATCAAGACTAATTTCTTTATCGTAATCATCGTCCCATTCATGACCAAGGTAAGGAGTCCAATCAACTGAATGCTCAGTCATTGGTCGCCATTGTTCTACCGTACACTGACCTTCGTCAAGTAATTTACGGTAATAGGCCGTTAGTTCATCAATGTTAGTTTTAGTTAAACTACCTTCACTAATTAATTGATCAGCATATAATTGACGTGGCGTTGCATGGTTTTTAACGATTTTATACATTAATGGTTGCGTGGCACTTGGCTCATCCGCTTCATTATGACCATGGCGACGGTAACAAACTAAATCAATCACTACATCACGTTTAAATTCGTTACGATAGTCAAGGGCAATTTGTGTCGCTAAAATTACCGCTTCTGGATCATCACCATTAACATGTAAAATTGGCGCCTGTACCATTTTAGCAATTTCAGTACAGTATTCGCCTGAGCGAGTATCTTCTGCTTTTGAAGTGGTGAAGCCTACTTGGTTATTGACAACAATACGTACCGTGCCACCGACTTTAAATGCACGTGCTTGTGACATGTTAAAGGTTTCTTGTACTACACCCTGCCCTGCAATAGCCGAATCACCATGAATGGTAATAGGTAAAACCAAATCACCTTGGCTGCAATTACGTCGGTCTAATCGTGCTCGCACTGAGCCGATAACAACAGGATTGACAATTTCTAGATGCGAAGGGTTAAAAGCCAGCGCTAGATGCACGTTACCGCCAGGTGTAACAAAATCAGAAGAATAGCCTTGGTGATATTTAACATCGCCAGAGCTAGAGATTTCATCATGCTTACCGGCAAATTCATCGAACAATTTTGATGAGTTTTTACCCATAACGTTAACTAAAACGTTTAGGCGACCGCGATGAGCCATGCCCATGACCACTTCTTTAGTACCAGCAGTGCCTGCACGGGTAATAAGCTCTTTCAGCATAGGGACAAGTGCGTCACCGCCTTCTAATGAAAAGCGTTTCGCACCCGGAAATTTTGCTCCAAGATACTTTTCTAAACCATCAGCAGCAATCAAGCCTTTCAGAATTTCAGTTTTTTCATTAACACTTAAGGTTAATTGTGACTGAATTGACTCGATACGATTTTGCAACCAACGTTTTTCACTCGTTGAAGTGATGTGCATATACTCTGCGCCAAGCGAACTACAATAAGTTTTCTTCAACGTTTTATATAATTCACCTAACTTCATTGATTCTTGGCCGATGGCAAATGAACCGACATTGTATTCTTTGTCGTAATCATTTTCCGATAGGTCATGATGTGATAGTTGTAAATCGCGAACTTTATCGCGCTGCCAAAACCCTAATGGATCTAAATTAGCGTTTTGATGGCCACGAACCCTAAAAGCATTGATAAGTTGTAAAACTTTAACTTGTTTGGCGTCACCACCAGAGGTCACAACTTGTTTTTGTTGTTGCTTAGCTAAAACTTTAAATTCATCGCGTATAGCACTGTGGCGGTATTCCACCTCACTGCCTTCGACTTTAGGAAGTTCTGAAAAGATTTCACGCCATTCTGCAGATACAGAGGCTGAGTTATCTAGGTATGATTCGTACAATTCTTCAATATAAACGATGTTACCACCGTTTAAGTGGGAAGACTCTAGCCAAGCCTTCATTACACCTTCTGGCATTGCCTTTTCCTTTGGTAGGGGGGTAAAGCAACTAAAAAAATGTAATCATTTATCTTGTTAGTATTAACGCTCAATTTGTGCGTCAAAAGTACTCATTGACTGGCGTCAACTCAGTGCTTTTTTCATCAACTTGAACCCTACAACTTAAAGCTAAACAATTACCTGAATAAAAATTATTATTAATAAATAGCTGAGTGTTTAAAACAAAAATAAAACACTCAGCTATTTTTTGTACTTATACCTAAACAGTTAGCCTAGGTATTTCCTCTATACTATTAACTCAAACAGTTACACTGCTCGGCTTAATAACATAGATTTTATATGACCAATCGCTTTAGTTGGGTTTAATCCTTTTGGACAAACATCAACACAGTTCATAATACCGTGACAGCGAAATACACTGTAGGCATCTTGTAAACCATCTAAACGCTCTTCTGTGGCAGTATCACGACTATCGATTAAGAAGCGATAAGCATGTAATAAACCTGCTGGCCCAATAAATTTATCAGGATTCCACCAAAAAGACGGACAAGAAGTTGAACAACATGCACATAAAATACATTCGTACAGACCATCTAATTTGTCACGTTCTTCAATAGACTGTATGTTTTCACGCGCAGGTTGCTGAGCATCGTTGATCAAGTATGGTTTAACTTTTTCATATTGCACATAAAACTGCGTCATATCAATAATTAAATCACGTACTACTGGCAAACCTGGTAAAGGACGTAAAATAATTTTACTGGCCTTTAGTTCTGACAATGGTGTAATACACGCTAAACCATTTTTGCCATTCATGTTTAAACCATCACTACCACAAACACCTTCACGACATGAACGACGGAATGATAAGCTTGAATCTTGCTCTTTTAATAGAATAAGTGCATCAAGTACCATTAAATCTGAACCATCGGGGATCTCTAGTTCATAATCTTTCATGTAAGGTTTAGCATCTACATCAGGATTATAACGGTAAATCGAAAATAATTGTTTCATCGTCTGTTCTCCTTAGTAAACACGTGCTTTCGGTGGGAAAGCTTCGCGGTGAACGGGTTTCATGTTAACGTCACGCTTACTCATTTCTTCGCTCTCTGGCGTATAAACTGAGTGGCATAACCAGTTTTCATCATCACGTTCGGTGAAATCTTGTCTTGCATGCGCGCCACGAGATTCAGTACGGAAATTTGCTGCTTTGGCTGAACAGAATGCAGTTTCCATTAAGTTATCTAACTCTAAACACTCAATACGCTGCGTGTTAAATTCAGATGACTTATCGTCTAACTTAGCATTTTTAAGACGTTCACGAATTTCAGTTAATTCTTTCATGCCTTCAGCCATTGCTGCACCTTCACGGAATACCGAGAAGTTCATTTGCATACACTGTTGCAAATCTTTACGAATTTGCACTGGATCTTCACCTGTTGTTGAAGATTCCCAACGATTAGTACGAGCAAGTGAAGCTTCTAAATCAGATTCAGAGGCACCCTTACCGTTTTCAGTCTCGTTTAAGTAGGTACCTAAGAAATTACCTGCTGCGCGGCCAAATACCACTAAATCAAGTAATGAGTTACCACCTAAGCGGTTAGCACCATGTACAGATACACAAGCAATTTCACCAACAGCAAATAAACCTTCAACAATAGTTTCTTTACCATCACTGCCAATATTAAGGGCTTGACCATTAACATTACAAGGAACACCACCCATTTGGTAGTGACATGTTGGAATAACAGGGATGGGCTCTTCTGCGGGATCAATGTGAGCGAAAGTTTTTGATAAGTCACAAACACCCGGTAAACGTTTGTATAACGTTTCACGACCTAAGTGGTCAAGCTTCAACTTAATATGAGGACCCCAAGGACCGTCACAACCACGACCTTCACGAATCTCAGTCATCATTGAACGAGCAACAACATCACGGCCCGCTAAATCTTTAGCATTAGGCGCGTAACGCTCCATGAAGCGTTCACCGTCTTTATTAAGTAGATAACCACCTTCACCACGACAACCTTCAGTAACGAGTACACCAGCACCTGCGATACCTGTTGGATGGAACTGCCACATTTCCATGTCTTGCATTTGAATGCCAGCACGAAGTGACATACCAACACCGTCACCGGTATTGATGTGAGCATTAGTTGTTGATGCGAAAATACGACCTGCGCCACCAGTAGCTAATACTGTTGCACGGGCTTTAAAATAAACAATTTCGCCTGTTTCGATACAAATAGCCGTTGTACCTACTACTGCGCCATCACTATTTTTAACTAAATCTAACGCGTACCACTCTGAATATACGTTAGTTTTGTTTTTAACATTTTGTTGGTATAAACAATGAAGTAAAGCATGGCCAGTACGGTCAGCTGCTGCCGCTGTACGGGCTGCTTGCTCGCCACCAAAATTTTTAGATTGACCACCAAACGGACGTTGGTAAATTTTACCTTCTTCCGTGCGAGAAAAAGGTAAACCCATTTTCTCTAATTCGATTACAGATTCTGGACCTACTTTACACATGTATTCAATTGCGTCTTGATCACCGATATAATCGCTGCCCTTAACGGTATCATACATGTGTTGTTCCCAATGATCTTCATGGGCATTACCTAAAGCAACAGTAATACCACCTTGAGCAGATACGGTATGAGAACGAGTTGGAAATACTTTAGAAATCAAGGCACATGATTTGCCTGATTCTGAAATTGCTAATGCAGCGCGCATGCCCGCGCCGCCTGCGCCAATGACTATGGCGTCAAATTCACGAATTGGAACGCTCACTTATACACCCCACACTATTGAGAAGCCAAACACTACGTAGGCTAATAACAAGACTGAAAAGAAAAATTGCAATGCACCACGTAAAAATGCTGGCTTGATGTAATCTGACAATACTTGCCAAACACCAATTTTAGCATGCACAAGTAACGCAAGTAGCGCTAACATTGTGGCAACTTTTACGCTCATACAAGCAAAGAACCCTTGCCATACATCGTAAGTAACACTCGGTGTTACTACAAAAAAAGCAGCAAGAAGTAAGGTGTATAGCACAAGTATAATTGCACTAGCTCTTAGAAGAATAAAATCATGTACGCCATTACGGCCTACTGAAGCGACGACACTTATCATAACCAAACTCCTATCACTGCCGATACAGCTAACCAAATAATCATAATTAATTTGGCACTGGTATTACCCGAAACTAACTCTTCAAAGTGACCTAAGTCCATAAGCAAGTGACGAACACCCGCTAGTACATGGTAAGTCAGCGCAGAAAGGCAGCCGAAAATAATAAACTTAAAGAAAAAGCCATCAAGATAATCTTGTATTTGGGCAAATCCTTCAGCAGAAGAAAGAGAGGTGGAAAGAGTCAGCAATAAGATACCAATAGCAAATACCATAATTACACCAGAAATACGGTGAAGTATTGAGGCATTAGCTGCCGGATGCATCTTAATTGTAGATAGATCTAGGTTTACAGGACGTTGTTTTTTCACAATTGTTGCCTAAAGAGCTCGAAAGCCTTCAACTTTTATTATTGTTGCTCATGAACTACCTTTTTAGAATTTAGCATTAATCTCAATTTGCATAACACAAAAAAACACTAAAGAGATTACTAAATAAGTAATTCCCGAAATGAACGGTAATTGCCTTTGTTAACTAGAGGAATCTGTTAGTTATTTCTCTAGTTAACCGAAGTTACGTAATAATAGCGAACTTAGCCTACGTTGGCTAAGCAATTCTATTAATACTTTCGTATAAGAAAAATTATTTCACTGTCAAAATAACATCTTATTCAACAAGAAGTTTTTTATTTATTTCTTTGTTAAATTACGAAATTACAAAACGCAATTACAGAACGGCTTGATTATATAGCTGATGTTAAATAAATTCAATTTTCCTTCGTTGATCATGAGCAATAGTTCTCGGTTGATTTTTAAACGATTCGATGACGCTTATCAAACTTTAGTCTAATAGCTATTACATTTTAATTTAAAATTGAGGTAGAATGTCGGCAGTTCGATTTACCCAAGTTAAGTCAAAAATGCTGATTATTTTTCCATTCTTCTTTTAAATAAGGTCTATTCTTATCTACTAGCATTAATCCAGATAATCAGAACACAAATTGTAAATTTAAAATAATAGGGGATAAAACATATGGCTGATTCTAAAGCCTCGCTAAGTATTGATGGTAAAGAAATTACCGAACTGCCTATTCAAAAAGGCACTGCAGGTACTGATGTAATTGATATTAGAACCTTAGGGAGCCATGGCTACTTCACTTACGACCCTGGCTTTTTAGCTACCGCTTCTTGTGAGTCGTCAATCACCTTCATTGATGGCGGTAAAGGTGTTTTACAACATCGCGGTTATCCTATTGATAGCCTAGCTAAAGAAGCTGATTACTTAGAAGTTTGTTATATCTTACTTAATGGCGATGCGCCAACTCAAGCTGAATATGACACGTTTAAGGATATTATCACTAACCATACTATGGTTCATGAAAAGCTAGCCCATTTCTTCCATGGCTTTTTACCTGATGCTCATCCAATGGCGATGATTTGTGGTGTTGTTGGCGCCTTGTCTTCTTTCTACCACAGTGATTTAGATATTAACGACCCAGAGCAACGCAAACGTAGCGCTCATCGTTTAATTGCTAAAATGCCGACCATTTCAGCGATGGCTTATAAATATAGTGTTGGCCAACCTTTTGTTTATCCGCGCAACGATTTATCTTACGCTGAAAACTTCTTACACATGATGTTCTCTGTACCTGCTGAAGAATATAAAGTGAGCCCTATCGTTGCTAATGCAATGGATAGAATTTTCACTCTTCATGCCGATCACGAACAAAATGCTTCAACGTCAACAGTACGTTTAGCAGGCTCTTCAGGCGCTAACCCTTATGCATGTATTGCCGCTGGTGTTGCTTCACTTTGGGGTCCTGCACATGGTGGTGCCAACGAAGCTTGTTTAACCATGCTTGAAGAAATTGGCAGCTTAGACCGTGTTGATGAGTTTGTTGCTAAAGCCAAAGACAAGAATGACCCTTTCCGCCTAATGGGCTTTGGTCATCGTGTTTATAAGAACTTTGACCCTCGTGCCACGGTAATGCGTGAAACGTGTCATGAAGTACTTAAAGAGCTTGGTATTGACGATCCGTTACTTGATGTTGCTATGGCATTAGAAAAAGTAGCCTTAGAAGACCCATATTTTATTGAGAAAAAACTTTACCCTAACGTAGACTTCTACTCAGGTATTATCTTAAAAGCTATTGGTATTCCTTCAAGCATGTTTACTGTCATCTTCGCTATGTCTAGAACGGTTGGTTGGATTGCTCATTGGGATGAAATGTTATCTCAACCGGGTCAAAAAATCGGTCGTCCTCGTCAAAAATATACTGGCGAAATCAACCGTGAATTTGTATCTTTATCGAAGCGATAAATGATAACAACAATGCTAATTTCCCGTTACTAAAATAGCGAATAACGAGCATTGAATCAGACAAAAAGGTAGCATTTGCTACCTTTTTTATTGTCTTTTATTAGCTTTAATAGCCTAGAAAACATTTATTTTCCTATAGTTTGCCGACCAAAAGCGTTCATTTATCAATCAAAAGCAGCTAAAAACAAATAAAAACCACTATACTTTTTATTTATTAGAGCAATAACTACTATTCACAAAAAAAATATTTTTTTGTGATTCTTCTTATAAAAATGTTCAATTAAAAGTCAATTTTTGCTGATAATCTTTTCGAATTAATCCGATAGATCGTATAAAAAGTTATTTGAAACGACTAATATTGACAAATTAAGGTGAAATAATCGTCATCGAAGTGTTTTAGTCAAGGATATAAGCTGCAATTATTACCTTAAAGAACATTAGTTTGTTTTAACCACTGTCATTAACTCGCTATAATAGCCGCTGTTGTTTTATAGCGATTAAGCAGTTATTTTTATGTCAGATTATTCACTAAGATTTGGTGGCATCGCCCGCCTCTATGGCCAGCATGGCGCACAAACATTAAAAAACTCACATTTTTGTGTCATTGGCATTGGCGGTGTCGGCTCTTGGGTTGCCGAAGCCCTTGCCCGCAATGGCATAGGTCAACTAACCTTGATAGATCTTGATGATATTTGTATGACTAATATCAACCGTCAAATTCATGCGCTGAGCAGCACTATTGGGATGAGTAAAGTAGAGGTGATGTGTGAACGCATTAAGCAAATCAATCCTGATTGTCAGGTTAATGTTATTGAAGACTTTGTCACTGTCGAAAATTTAACCGAGTTAATGTCAGCGAAGAACATGCCAAGCCAATACGACTATGTGATAGATGCTATTGATGCGGTTGATATAAAAGTGAGGTTAATTGCCTTTTGCAAGCGCAATAAAATGCCTATCATTACTATTGGCGGTGCCGGTGGTCAAGTTGACCCAAGCCAAATAGCCATCACAGATTTAAGTAAAACCTATCAAGATCCACTGTTAGCCAAGGTTAAAAATCAATTACGACGTGAATTTAATTTTCCTCGCGCTGATTTAGCCAAAGCCAGCAAAAGAAAGTTTGCTATCGATGCAGTGTTTTCTACTGAGCAACTTCGTTACCCCGATGCAGCAGGTGATGTTTGCTTAGCAAAACCGGATGTTAATGAGGGCGGAAGCTCAGCTACGCGTTTAGATTGCAGTGGTGGTTTTGGGGCAACCACGCATGTTACCGCCACGTTTGCTTTTTTTGCAGTCGGTAGAGCAATAGATAAATTGTTGAAAAAACATAAATAATTCCCTATTGTATTTATTCAGCTTAGAGATACTTACCACAGAGAGCACCGAGAATAATAAAATATCTATATAGGCTTAAAAAGCCCTCTGTGAAGCATCACGGCTCGGTGGTGACTAGTTACTTTCTGTTTATATTTAGCGCCAACGAGTTCCCTACAATGATAAAGCTTTTATTTTTTCAACAATAGCCAACACGCCATTACCTCGCGAAGGACTCAGTTGTTGCATCAAACCTAGTTTGTCAAAGTATTCTTCAATATCAAAAGTTTGTATTTGCTCTGCGGTTTTACCATTAAAAGCCGCTAATACTATCACTAACAAACCTCGAATTATTCTCGCATCACTGTCAGCTTGAAAATAAAATATTGCCTGTTTATCTTGTCTTGACACCAGCCATGCTAAGCTTTCGCAGCCATGAATTAATGATTGCTCATGACGATCATGGCTAGCTAATCGTGGCAATTTTTTACTCAGCAACATAATTTCACGATGACGATTATGCCAGCCAGTAAGATGAGCAAACTGTTTAATAATGTCATTGCTATTAAGTGCACTGCTTTGTTGTAAGTGCTGCTTAGCAGTAACACCGTTGACAGTAAGGTGACTATCGCTCGCCATGATGATTTTTTCTAAACAAGTAATAAAGTAGTCAATTTCTTCAATCGTATTGTAGGGCGCCATTGATACACGTAAACAGCCCGAAAGTGATAAATATTCCATTAAAGGCATAGCACAATGATGGCCACTTCGAATAGCAATACCAAAACTATCCAAAGCGCTTGCTATATCTTGGTTATGGTGACCTTCCACAGTAAAAGCAAGCACGGGAATATCTGGGACATCACGCACAACAAATTTAATTTGAGATATTTGTGCTAACGCTCGATAACAATGCTGAATAAGCAAATTCTCATATTGCATTATATCTTGATGGCAAAATTGTTTCATAAATTTGATTGCCTGAGCAAAAGCAATGACACCAGCAATATTAGGTGTTCCCGCCTCAAACTTAAATGGCAAAACGTTAAATGTTGTCGGTTGATTAAAACTAACCTTTTTGATCATTTCGCCACCCAATTGATAGGGTGGCATAGCGTCAAGTAAAACTTGTTTACCATAAAGTACACCAACACCTGTTGGTCCATACATTTTATGGGCGGAAAAAAGATAAAAATCACAATCAAGCGCTTGTACATCAACAGGAAAATGTGCCACTGCTTGGGCGCCATCAATAATGGTCACCGCGCCCACGGCTTTTGCTTTGGCAATAATAGCCTCAATAGGGTTTACTTTACCTAATACGTTTGACACATGGCCACAACAAACTATTTTAGTTTTATCGTTAATAAGTCGTTCAAAATTAGCAAGATCAATACGGCCATCTTCATCAAGCGTTAATACTTTAATAATCGCTGCAGTTTGCTTTGCTAACAATTGCCAAGGAACAATATTGGCATGATGCTCACTGACCGCGATAATAATTTCATCGCCGGGGGAAAGTATTTGATGACCAAGCGTATTGGCAATTAAATTAATACTTTCGGTCGCGCCCTTAGTCCAGATAATCTCTTTGCTTGATTTAGCATTAATGAAGTCTTTAACATCGGCTCTAGCTTGCTCAAAAGCAGACGTTGCTTTGGCACTTAATGCGTGTGATGCACGGTGCACATTGGCATTATACTCTTGATAGAATGTTTGATGGCTATCAATAACACAGTTTGGTTTTTGTGTAGTGGCACCATTATCAAAGTACACAAAAGCATGGTTTACACCTGGAACTGATTTTTCCTGATCATGCCTTGTAGCACTTGGGTTACTACTACCAAGTAGAGGAAATTGTTGCCGAAATTTTTTCACTTCAAAACTCTTTATTAATAGGCTTGCTAAAATAATCACATCATCATTGTGTCACAATTATACCTTACAGTTAGGGTCTAGTTCGCTTATAAATTAACTTGTTAATATTTTCAGTTAAAATAAAGTGCAGCCAATAAGGGATATGCAAGATTTATCAGCCCTTTTGAGCTATCATAACTGATGTAGAACTAGTTCAAAGGAGGAATATTATGGCATTGTATTCTTGGTTTTTAGATGCAAAAAAGAAACAAAATAACAATAGTTCATTGATAGTCAAGGAAGCTAAAAAGTCGACTATTCACAATAAATATTTAGAAAGCTACACTATGTGGCCAATAGCAAGAGTTATTCAAGGTCAGCAAGTAACACCACCATTGAAAAAAGAACTGCTGGCTAAAAAAGATGAAAATGCACGCTTAACTGCCACGAAATCAACTTCCGTAAAGAAGATTTCTTTACCAACGGTATTAGCGGTTAGAAATACAAATAATACCGTGTAAACATTCTGCTCATATTTATAAAACTTCTGCTTATAAAAGTTATGTTTATAAGAGCAGTATTTAAAAATATTATTTACCACACTACCTTTACAAGGTAATTAAAAACTACCTTGTAAAACTTTTTCTCGTCTACCCTGTTTACTTTCCCAAAGTGCCGACCGCTTAAGCCAAAAGTTTGCTTGTGTAAGATTGCCCTGCTGAAAATGAGCTAAAGCAATATTGTAGTGAAAGCTTGGCATTAAAAATTGAAATGCCCCCTCCTGCAAAAATGATAAATATTCTGGAGGAAAAGCCAATGAAAAATATTGCATCTTGGTCGATTTAGCGAGGGGTTTGTAGGCACTATAATGAGACTTGCCAGATAAATTATCACTGACGATATTATTATTGACGGTATTGTCATTGACGGTAATACTATTAACAGTATTGTCACAAGTTTGCGCAGTAAAAATCCCCACTTCATCTGCAAACTGTTTAGGTGTACCTAACCACCATTTTTGTGGTGTTAATGAAGCTTGTCCTGGCATTAATTGTAAAATGGGCGTACTTGCTTTAATTTGCTGTCCCCAAGCTAGTTGCAGTAATATTTTTGCTCTAATATCAGCTCGGCTACCTTGATATCGACTTGCTAAAACAGCAATATTTTCTGAAAAAGCCTGCTCTTGTGCTACTTTACATGCGACATGATCTTTAGCTAGAGGATATTCGTCAACAAAGCCTAATAAATGACTAATTTCATGGACAAGAACATCAATATTATCATTAACATCAATATACAGTGCGCCAAGGTGAACATTAGCGCCGCCTTCCGGTAACATAGCTCCGACAAAGCGCGTATTGATACTCTCAGCTAAGTGTTGCCAGTGTTGTTCATTACATTGTATTGCTTGTGCGGCTTCAGCACGGCAAGCCAATGCATTTATGGCTATATAGCGTACTGGTGCAAAGCAAACAGTTTGCTTTAAGGCATATTGCTCAACGCCTTTAATTAACTGCTCAAGACGTTGTAAATGAGCAAAGCGAGTGGCGAAGAGCTGAATACTATTAGCGCAAGTAGCTGCATGTTTATTATTATCACTGACACTTAGCACTTGATATTTACTGATGTTATCCAGCAATAAACGCCCTTGTTTATTATTTTTCAGCTGCTTAGTAAAGCCAGCGATACTCTGCTTAACCACATTGATATCACCGCGATTAACAGCCAAATTAATCCTCAGTATTTGTGCCGCTAAAGTGTTAGATTGATCTTCAAACTTGGCAGCAACCTTGGCAAGTTGCGCTAAAATATCATCAGCGCCAGTGAAGTTGTTAAGGTCAAAATAATATTGTGCTAAAGCAACAAAGGCGGGTGGGAATTCAAGTCTGATCGCTTGTTGATACCAAACAATAGCTTGAGATATTGATTTTTTCTCTAGATAAAAACCGGCCAGCTGATAGGCAGCTTGCCCTTGCCTTTTGGCTAGCTTTTTTGCCAACAGTAACCAAGAATCACTATGCTTTGTAGACTGTTGCCAGGCATGCTGTAACGCGGCGTCATTGTTTTGTTGTAAGGCAAAATTAAGCTGAATTTTAGTATATTCATCAGTTGTTATCTGTTTCGTTAAATATTGAGATAAACAAAACGAGCTTGAGGGTACAAGCATTAACAAACATGCTAATAATCCTATTCTTATCCATGGATAGCTTGCGTGTCTGCTCATCAATTAAAGCTAACTTGGGTTATTAACTTCTGTTACCGAAACTTTTTTTATTCGCATTAAATCTAATTCTAACTTTGCATATCTGTGTTCAACAAATTCATAAACATTGGTGCTTATTGATAATTTGAAAAAATTCATTGCCGCACCAGAGTGACCTTGCATTTGATTATATTTGCCAAGATAAAAATAAGCCTCACACAATCTATCGGTTAATGCTTTGTTAGAATTGACCCCTTGCGCTAAACCGCTAATAAAATCTTCTTGGCTTATATTACCTAAATATAAATGCACAACTTGCTTAGCCCAGTTTGCATCATCAATTAAGCTAGCTTTTAGGGATAAATTTTCCTTTGCACTTTCTGGACTCATTTGATATTGAGCCAGATAAAGCCATAACAAACGGTAAGGATCATCATCATGGTTATGAGAAAACATTTCAAAATCTTGTGCCGCTAACTCAGGTCTATCACCATAATAAAGGGCTATACCTCTATTTAAATAGGCATATTCATGGCTTGGCTCTAACTCTAATACCGAGTCAAATTTTTCATAAGCTTGTGAAAACTCACGTATTTGAGTGAAATAAATACCCAAAAAATTATAAGCATCAGCTAGCTTATTATTGAGCTGTAATGCTTGAGTAAAATCTATGCGTGCTAAAGTGCGTAAACCGACACTATCGTATAGCACACCACGATCAAATAAAATTTTAGCGCTTTGCTCATCAGTCAATTTAGCTCTATTCAGAAAGTCAGAATAGCGTGCTATAGCAATTTCACTTTTAAAGTTAACGGGGGCTGGTTCAGCAATAATTAATTGTTCTAGCCCTACGCCTTGTGAACGATTATTTGCACTGGTTGATGTTGCACAGCCTTGTACCAGCAATGTTCCACAAATCAAAAACATCAGGATGATTTTATTTAAAAATGAATTCACTAAATGACCTTAGTAATGGGAGTAATGATAAATTTGCATCTCTCGATTGTACTTTAATTTAGCGCTAATAACACAAGAAAAAAGGAGCCATTAGGCTCCTTTGTCAACTAAGTCACCGTTAAGTGACTATTCAGCAAGAATTACTCTGCTGCAGGTGCTGCTTGAGCATCTTCAGCTGGTTTTTCAATTGCTTCTTTAATACTTAAACGCACACGACCTTGACGGTCAACTTCAAGTACTTTAACTTTCACTTCTTGACCTTCTTTAAGCACATCACTTACGTTATTAACACGCTCTTCAGAGATTTGTGAAATATGTACTAAACCATCTTTACCTGGTAATACATTAACAAAAGCACCAAAATCAACGATACGAACAACTTTACCTGTGTAAAGTGTACCTACTTCGATTTCAGCCGTTAATGCTTTAATGCGGTTAATCGCATCTTCTGCTTGCTCACCAGATGTCGCTGCAATTTTAACCGTACCATCGTCATCAATTTCAATCGTGGTACCTGTTTCTTCAGTCAATTGACGAATAGTTGCACCACCTTTACCTATGATGTCACGAATTTTATCTTGGCTAACTTTAAGGGTATGAATACGTGGTGCAAATTCAGAGATTTCTGTTCTGTGACCAGCAATAGCTTCGTCCATTACCGATAAGATATGAGTACGTGCTGCTTTTGCTTGATTTAAAGCAAGTTGCATAATTTCTTGCGTGATACCTTCAATTTTGATATCCATTTGCAAGGCAGTGATACCACCCGTAGTACCCGCCACTTTAAAGTCCATATCACCTAAGTGATCTTCATCACCTAAGATGTCAGAAAGAACAACAAATTTTTCGCCTTCTTTAACTAGACCCATGGCAATACCAGCAACAGAGGCTTTAATTGGTACACCAGCATCCATCAATGCCAATGAAGTACCACAAACAGAAGCCATTGAAGATGAACCATTTGATTCAGTAATTTCAGAAACTACACGTACCGCATACGGGAATTCTTCAATAGTTGGCATAACCGCTAACATGCCGCGTTTTGCTAAACGGCCATGACCAATTTCACGACGCTTAGGTGAACCAACAAAACCAGTTTCACCAACACAGTATGGAGGGAAGTTATAATGAAGCATAAAGGCATCAGTTTTCTCACCTAAAATACTGTCAATACGTTGTGCGTCACGTTGCGTACCTAAAGTAGCAGTAACTAAGGCTTGAGTTTCACCACGGGTAAACACAGCAGAGCCATGAGTACGTGGCAATACGCCAGTCATTACGTCTAATCCGCGAATTGACTCAGGATCACGACCATCGATACGTGGTGAGCCTTGTGTAATACGACCACGAACAACTGTTTTTTCTAAATCGTGGAATAAATCTTTAGCTTCGCCAACATTCAAATCTTCATCTTGACTAAGTAATTGCTCGATCACACCATTACGGATTTCAGCAATTTTTTCATAACGTACAGCTTTTTCAGTGATTTGATAAGCTTCATTTACTTGGCTCTCACTAAGCTCAGCAATTTTAGCTACTAGCTCAGCATTTTTAACTGGAGCAGTCCACTCCCATGAAGGAGTATTCACTTCTGCTTTAAACTCTTTAATTGCAGAAACCGCTACTTGCATTTGCTCATGACCATACATAACCGCGCCAAGCATAACTTCTTCAGATAATACATCAGCTTCAGATTCAACCATTAACACGGCAGAGTCTGTACCTGAAACCACTAAGTCTAACTGACTTGCTGGTAATTCAGATTGTAGCGGATTAAGAATATATTGACCGTCAGTGTAACCAACACGTGCAGCGCCAACAGGGCCACTAAATGGTACACCCGCAATAGCAAGGGCAGCAGAAGCACCTATCAATGAAATGATATCAGGGGCAATTTCAGGATTAACTGAAACAACCGTGATAATTATTTGTACTTCGTTAGTGAAACCTTCTGGAAATAATGGACGAAGTGGACGGTCAATTAAACGAGCAATAAGTGTTTCTTCTTCTGAAGGACGACCTTCGCGTTTAAAGAAACTGCCAGGGATTTTACCCGCAGCGTAAGTACGCTCTTGATAGTTTATTGTTAATGGGAAAAAATCTTGACCTTCTTTTGCTTCTTTTTTAGCAACAACAGACACTAGTACGCACGTATCGTCCATGCTAGCCATTACAGCAGCAGATGCTTGACGAGCAATAGCACCCGTTTCAAGCGTTACGGTATGTTGGCCGTATTGAAATTTTTTAGTCGTTGGATTTAACATTTAATATGTTTCCTTTAATTTATATTTGGAACAAGTTAACCAATCTGTACAATTGTTTATTCACTTAGACCCAATAATAACGGTTTAAGTGGAACAAAAAATTATACAGTTTGATTGATTATTTTCTTTAAAATTTATATTAATTTATCACCTGACTAAACAAGCGAAAAAATTAAGCACGCACATTATACTGACCTGAGCACTATTTACTAGCATCAATGGCTAGTAATACTCATTAGCCTACAAAAAAGATCATTTATTAATTTTTAATTAAAATGATCTACAAAATATTTAGCTATAGAAAAGCAAAAAGGAGCCAACTGGCTCCTTTTTTAAATAACTCGTTTAAACGAACGATTAACGACGTAGACCTAATTTACCAATTACTGTGGTATAACGATCAACGCTTTTACCTTTTAAGTAATCAAGTAATTTACGACGTTGTGCAACCATGCGTAATAAACCACGACGTGAATGATGATCATGGATGTGCTCTTTGAAGTGGCCTTGTAAATGATTGATTTGTGTAGTTAACAAAGCAACCTGAACTTCTGGTGAACCTGTATCACCTTCTTTTTGAGCGTATTCTGCAACGATTGCTGCTTTTTCTGTAGCATTTAAAGACATAATAAATCCTTAGTGTGAAACCCCTTATCGAATAAGATAAAGCGTTAAAATAACGACCTAAGCCAAACACTAATTCAGCTAAGGTAACGAAAGAGCGCGTATTCTATCAGGGCGCAGCTAAAATGCAACTAAAAATACGCATTTAAAATCATCAAACTAAGCGTCAAACTAAGGTGTCATAAAGCCTAAGCTTAAATAAACCTGCAGCACAAGGGCATTGGTAATATCAATAAAAAACGCCCCCACTAACGGCACCACTAAAAAAGCTTGTGGTGATGGGCCATAACGAGCCACTAGTGATTCCATATTAGCCACTGCCGTGGGCGTAGCACCAAGACCGAAACCACAATGTCCACCGGCAATAATGGCGGCATTATAGTTTTTCCCCATCACTCTAAACGTAATAAAGTAAGCAAAAAACATCAGTACAACGGCTTGGAGAATAATTAACATAAACATTGGCCCAGCTAAGTTAGCTAACTCCCATATTTTCAGTGACATCAATGCCATTGCCAAAAATATTGATAATGCCATGGTGCCCCATAAATCAATACAGGCTCGGCTAATATGATATCGCTTAGAAAACTCGCATAAGTTAGTTGCTACCACACCACATAACAGCGGCAATAAAAATGAAGGTAACACTAGGCCATTTGCTTTTAATGCCACATGAGCAAGATGACCTAAAACCATGCAAATTAATATCACGAATAATGTTTCCATCATTTTTTTCGGTGTCACTAAATCATGATCTTCAGGATTGAAAGTAATAGTGTCGTCTAATTCTTCGTGATACTCATCCGCTTTTAAATTATATTTATTAATTAATCGTTTACTGACTGGCCCACCAATTAAGCCGCCTAACACTAGCCCCATAGTTGCCGCAGCCATGGCAAGTTCAAGCACCCCAGCTCCCAGACCATATTCGGAGGTAAATAAATCCGCATACGTGGCACCAGTACCGTGACCACCCGATAAAGTGACTGAGCCCCCGATTAAGCCCATTAACGGTTCCATTCCCGTTGCTAAGGCTATGCCGACACCAATACCATTTTGTAAAAACAAATAAACGGTGGCAACAGCTAAGAAAAGCACCACTTTAGGGCCCCCCTTCACCAATAAAGAAAAGCTAGCGCCTAAACCAACGGTCGTGAAGAAAATAATCATTAACGGGTTTTTAAAGCTCATATCAAAGTTAAAATTAACGTCGAAATAGGTATGGGCAATAGCGGCTAATATTGAAAAGACAATCCCCCCAACTACGGGCTCAGGAATATTATTCTCTCGTAAAAAAGTTACTTTGCTATTAAAGAAGTAACCTGAAAACAGTATTAATAACGCTACTAATAATGTTTCAATAAGTCCTACATCTATATTCATGCTTACTACAACCTCTGTTATTGTTATTCTCTATTTTTGTTTTAATTTTTGTGCATTCAGTGATAGACATGTCATCAAGGAAAATCCGCTATGTAAATTTCAACAAAAAAAAGAGCTCACTAAGAGCTCTTCATTAACGGATATAAACAGAACTAAACAACGACGATGCGTTTAGGAGCTACTTGACCATCATCATCAATAAAACCTACGCCGATAAATTCTGCTGCTTCATCAGTTTCATCTTCACCAATATAAACTTGCACACTGCCTTCCATGGGGGCTTTATAAGCTTGTACGGGATTGCCATGGCGCAAAAAATTAGCTGACATGTCATCAACATACACTGCTGGCATGCCTTCAACGGCACTTTGCATAGGTAGTAACAAGGGGTCGAGTAATTCTGATGGAGTGATATCTTCTGCTTTAGCTTGCGCTAGTAACGCTTCAAGTTGCGGTAAAGTCACCATTTTATCAATAGGATAACTGCCAACAGCTAAACGCCTAAGATCAGCAACATGAGCGCCACAACCTAATAGCTCTCCTAAGTCATCAACGATAGTACGGATATAGGTTCCTTTAGAGACATGAATATTAAGCTCAACTTCATCGTCTTCAAAGCGCAATAACTCTAAAGAAAACACAGTAATATCACGCGCCTCACGCGGTACTTCTATGCCTTCTCGCGCGTACTTGTATAAAGGCTGACCTTGATATTTAAGCGCAGAGTACATTGACGGTATTTGCTTAGTGGTACCACGAAAACTATCAAGTGCCGATGCTAATTGCTCATTTGACACATCAACAGCTTTTTCACTAACGATGTCACCATCAGCATCACTGGTAGTAGTGCGAATACCTAATTTTGCGGTAACTTGATAAGTTTTATCAGTGTCGAGTAAAAACTGCGAAAACTTAGTACCTTCACCTAAACAGATAGGTAACATGCCAGTAGCTAGCGGATCTAATGCGCCTGTGTGGCCGGCCTTTTGGGCAAAGTAAAGTCGCTTTACTGCTTGCAAGGCATGGTTAGACGACATTTCATACGGTTTATCTAATAATAAAACGCCATTAATTGCACGGCCTTTTCTACGCTTCGCCATATTCTATTCGCTCTTTTCACTATCAGTTGCTTCGCTGTCAGTGTCATTAGGTTTATCACTGGCAACGGCTTGATCAACTAAGGAGCTCATGCGTACACCTTCGCTCATTGAGCTGTCATAAACAAAACGTAAATGCGGCATAATGCGGGCACGTAAACGTTTGCCGAGTAATGAACGAATATAACCTTCCGCTTCAGCTAACACGGATAACGAGGCTTCTATGTCTTCTGGTTTGTCATTAAAAAAAGTCACAAACACTTTCGCATACGCTAAATCACGCGTCACTTCAACGGCTGACACTGTCGTCATACTTAAGCGTGGATCTTTAATTTCACGCATTAAAATAACCGCGATTTCTTTTTGGATTTGCTGACCTACTCGGTCAGTACGGGCATATTCTCTAGCCATAATTTTTCTCAATATTTATAAACAAAAAAGGGACAATAGTCCCTTTCATATTATTTAACTATTCGCTCGAAGCTAGTTGGTTCAAATACAAGGCGGAAGCACGGAATTGACGCACGTCAATGAGTACTTCCAACGCAGTAGTTGAATCTACTAGCAATGAGATGATAGTTACAATGTTCTTTGTACTTCTACGGTCTCAAACACTTCGATTTGATCGCCTACGCGTACATCGTTGTAGTTCTTAACACCAATACCACATTCGGTGCCGTTACGAACTTCTTGTACGTCATCTTTAAAGCGGCGTAGTGACTCAAGTTCACCTTCGTAAATAACCACGTTTTCACGCAATACACGAATTGGTGCGCTACGCTTGATAGTACCCTCAGTAACCATACAACCAGCAATAGAGCCAATTTTAGGTGACTTAAATACATCACGTACTTGTGCAAGACCAATGATTTCCTGTTTGAATTCAGGAGCAAGCATACCGCTCATTGCCTGTTTCACTTCGTCAATCAAGGCATAAATAACACTGTAATAACGTAAATCAATGTTTTCAGACTCAATAACCTTACGCGCAGCTACATCAGCACGTACGTTAAAGCCAACCACAATTGCATTTGAAGCCGCGGCTAAAGTCGCATCAGTTTCGGTAATACCACCAACACCTGAGCCAACAATTTTCACTTTAACTTCATCAGTTGAAAGCTTCAATAATGAATCAGAAATCGCTTCAAGTGAACCTTGAACATCAGATTTAAGTACCACGTTAACTTCAGAAACTTCACCTTCAGCCATGCTAGCAAACATGTTTTCAAGCTTAGCTTTTTGTTGACGAGCCAGCTTAATATCACGGTATTTACCTTGACGGAACAACGCGACTTCACGCGCTTTCTTCTCATCTTTAACAACAGTAGCTTCATCACCTGAAACAGGTACACCACTAAGGCCGATTATTTCAACCGGAATAGACGGACCTGCTGATTGAATAGCTTTACCATTTTCATCACGCATAGCACGAACACGGCCATATTCTAAACCACACAAGACAACATCACCTTGATTCAAAGTACCTTCTTGAATCAATACTGTTGCTACAGGACCACGACCTTTATCAAGCTTAGATTCCACCACAACACCATTAGCCATGGTATCAACAATTGCAGTTAGCTCTAATACTTCTGATTGAAGTAAAATAGCATCAAGTAATTCGTCAATACCTAGACCTGTTTTCGCTGAAACATGACAGAATTGAACATCACCGCCCCACTCTTCAGAAAGTACATCATGTTGTGATAATTCGCTTTTAACTCGGTCTGGATCAGCAGACTCTTTATCCATTTTGTTAACAGCAATAATAATAGGCGCGTCAGATGCTTTCGCATGTTGAATGGCTTCAATTGTTTGCGGCATAACACCATCATCAGCAGCAACCACGATAATAACGATATCAGTGGCTTTAGCACCACGAGAACGCATTGCCGTAAACGCAGCATGACCTGGAGTATCAAGGAAAGTGATCATCCCATGACCCGTTTCTACATGATAAGCACCAATGTGCTGGGTAATACCACCCGCTTCACCATCGGCAACTTTTGCTTCACGAATGTGATCAAGCAACGACGTTTTACCATGATCAACATGACCCATAATAGTCACTACTGGCGCACGAGTTAACGCGTCACCTACGCTATCACGATCAGCTAATACCGCTTCTTCTAAAGCGTTTTCTTTAACAAGTACCACGTTAAAGCCCATTTCTTCAGCTACTAATGCCGCTGTTTCTTGGTCAATGACTTGGTTAATGGTGGCCATCGCCCCCATTTTGAACATGGCTTTAACCACTTCGGCACCTTTTTTCGCCATTTTATTGGCAAGTTCGGCAACAGAAATTGTTTCGCCAATGCGAATATCTTGCACTTTAGTTTCAACAGGTTTAGTGAAACCATGTTTTAAACTTTGTGGTGCAGATAAAGTTGCTTTGCGGCCTCGACCAGAGCGAGCGCCACGAGCATTTCGATCAGCAGGCTTTTTCTTCTTACGGCGACGACCAGCAGTTTCATCCGCAGCATCAACTTTATCTTCAGCTTCTTGTGCGTATTTAGACGAAGTAACATGCACGACTTCTTTTTCTTTCGCTTTACGCTCTTCTTCTTGTACTTTCCAGCGACCTTCATTTTCTTCCGCTAACTTTCTTGCCGCTTCTGCTGCTTCTTTAGCTTCTGCTTCTACTTTTGCCGCTGCTTCTTTTTCTTGTACTAAACGAAGTTTTTTAGCTTCTTCGCTTTCTTCAACCTTAATCGCTGGCGCTTTGTCAGCATTTTTAGCTTTTTCAGCCGTCGCATTTTTAGCTTTTTCGGCCGCTTCTACTTTGGCTACAGCTTTACGCTCTGCTTCAGCTTCAGCTTTTGCTACCGCTACTGCACGAGCATTATCAGCTTCTTTAGCGGCTAGTTCTGCTTTAGCTTTAGCGTCCGCTTCTGCTTTTGCTGTTGCCTCCGCTTCTGCTAGTTTTTCCGCTTCAGCTATTTGCTGATCTTCTAATTCACTACGCTTAACATAGGTACGCTTTTTACGTACCTCAACGTCAACCGATTTAGCTTTAGAGCCATGCCCCATAGTCAAGGTTGATTTAGTTTTGCGGTTAAGGGTTAATTTACTCGGTTTTGCTGCTGATTCATCACCATGCTGCTTTTTCAAATAACCTAATAATGATTCTTTTTCGTCTTGCGAAATAGCATCGGTTGCCGATTTGTTTACGCCTGAGTCAGCCAATTGGCTCACTAAACGTTCCACCGGTGTACCAATTTCATTGGCAAGTTCTGCTACAGTTATATCTGCCATCTACACTCTTCTCCCGGTGTTAATTATTCTTCGTTAAACCAACAAATATTACGTGCTGCCATTATTAGCTCGCCCGCTTTGGTTTCGGTTAATTCTTCAATGTCACTGATTTCATCAATGCCTTGTTCTGCCAAATCTTCTAGTGTACGTACACCGCGACTTGCTAAAACAAAGGCTAAGTGACGCTCTAAGCCATCAAGGGCTAATAGATCTTCGGCAGGCTCTGCGCCTTCCAATGTTTCTTCACTCGCTAAGGCTTGTGTAGTTAATGCTTCTTTAGCGCGGTCACGAAGTTCTTCAATAATTTCTTCGTTTAAACCGTCTATTTCTAGCATTTCAGCCACAGGCACATACGCAATTTCTTCTAAAGAAGTAAAACCTTCTTCAGAAAGTAAAGTAGCAAAGTCTTCATCAAGGTCTAACTTATCAATAAATAAGTTCAATACCTTGTCATTTTCTGCTTGATGTTTTTCTTTCATGTCAGCAACGGTCATTACGTTTAATTCCCAGCCAGTTAACTGACTTGCTAAACGAATATTTTGACCGCTACGACCAATGGCCATAGCGAGGTTACTTTCTTCAACGGCTATATCCATAGTGCCTTTGTCTTCATCAACAATGATTGAAGCCACTTCAGCAGGAGCCATAGCGTTGATAACATATTGTGCGACATTATCATCATACAAAACGATATCAACACGCTCACCGCCTAACTCACCAGATACCGCTTGCACACGTGAACCACGCATACCAACACAAGCACCTACTGGGTCAATACGTTTATCATTACTTTTGACGGCAATTTTAGCACGAGAGCCCGGATCACGAGCAGCGCCCTTAATCTCTAGCATTTCTTCACCAATTTCTGGCACTTCAACGCGGAATAATTCAACCAACATTTCAGGTTTAGTACGGCTAACAAATAACTGCGCACCACGAGCTTCTGGTTTTATTTCATATAATAAACCACGTATTCTATCGCCAGGACGGAAACTTTCACGTGGTAACATGTCATCACGGTAAATAATGGCTTCAGCATTGTTACCTAAGTCTAATATAACACTTTCTCGACTCGATTTTTTCACAACGCCCGTTACTAACTCGCCAACTTGCTCTTGGTAAGCATCAACCACTAATGCGCGTTCTGCTTCACGAATTTTTTGAACAATAACTTGCTTAGCCGTTTGTGTAGTAACACGATCAAATTTAACCGATTCAATTTGATCTTCAACATAATCACCTACATTTAACTCGGCATCATCATATTGTGCAGCGGCTAATGTAATCTCAGCATAAGGATTTTCCATTGGCTCAGTGCTGTCTTCAACGATTAACCAACGACGAAACGTATCAAACTCACCAGAGATGCGATCAATACTTACACGTACGATAATGTCACCTTCGTATTTTTTCTTAGTTGCTGTTTCTAAAGCAGTTTCCATTGCTTCAAAAATACTTTCTCTAGGTAATGCTTTCTCATTTGATACTGCATCAACAACCAGTAATATCTCTTTACTCATGTCTTTTTAGCCCTAATTTTGGGGGTAACTATTCATCTTGCAGTCGTATAGCACAAGTCATTAGCTATAGTGCTCATTGACATTCATCAACACTGCACTTTTCTATCAATTGATCATACAACTTAAAGGTGTATAGCTCCTTCTATTAAACTTAAATATTTATTTCTTACTCACAAATTTTTACTTAATCATTTTTCTAAAGTCGCGCCACAAGGTTTGCTTTGTCGACATTATTGATGGTAAGTTCATAGTCAATACCATCAACTTCTATTATTAATGTGTCGTTTTCTATCGCGGCTAAGATGCCTTTAAACTTTCTACGGCCATTTAATGGCATAGATAATTTCACATTGATGGTTTCACCAACCACTTGTCGAAAATGCGATAATTCAAATAAAGGTCGGTCAACGCCCGGCGAAGAAACTTCTAAATTATATTCGCTGCTTATCGGGTCTTCTACATCTAAAATAGCACCTACTTGACGACTCACTTCTGCACAATCATCAACATCAATGCCATTCTCATGGTCAATAAACAAACGTAAAACTGAATTATTACCTGCGCTGATAAACTCCACACCCAATAATTCTTTGCCTGTTTCTTCCACGGCAGGACGAAGCATGTCAGTTAATTTTTGTTCAAATTTAGCCAATCGTTTTTCCTCTTTATTTAAAATGTAACACTATAAAGTTAATCATTATTTGTTCTGAGATGAATTTCAGATACAAAAAAAGGGCATATAGCCCAGCGTTTCTTTGCTGTATTTATGTTTATTAGGCGTAAAAAATTAACGCTAATAAACAAAAAAGCCCCATCGCGGGGCTCATATCACTGACCCCACACCAACAGTTACTAAACTAAAGGTGTATATAACAAGAATAACAGTTAACTGTTTGAACAGATAAACGTCTCAATGACATCTTGCTATAAGCTTAAATCACCTAATGGCTATTTAAGCTGGGCGGATTATATAGCGACAAGGCCGCGAGCGCAAGCTTGTTGGCTAATAATAGTGAAAAAATAATTGGCAAACAATGCAAAAAATTAACTTATGCTTTACAATCAGTTAGTATAGCCTAAACAATCATGCTATAACATTTATCAAAGGCTAACCACAGCAAGTATTAATTCAGTTTAATTAGCATTTTTTATCGTTATTTTAGTATCGTTATTTTTTGCGGAGCAATTTGACTCAACATGTATACATTCCCCCAGCTATTAATGAGAAATGCGATTTTAGCACTGATATTTATTTTAACCTTCAGTCTCTTTTCTATCTTCCTTTTATCGTCATTACTTGAGGATAAAAGCACTCAATATCAACACACTATTAGCGCACTAACACAACAATTAAGTGCAACAGATGAACAACAAGATGCACATTCGATTGCTAATATTCTAAAAAAATCGACCACTTATAATATTTTAACGGTTAGCAATAGTGCAGGAAAAACATTCATAAATTATCAGAATAGTAATATCGGTTTTACTTTACCCTATAGTGCCCCTGCCCCTAAAAAAGTAAGCCTGAGCGAGCTAAACTTAACGGTCACTTACCAGCTTAATTTCTCTGGTGAGTATTCCTTATTGTTGACGTTAATATTAATTGCCATGAGCTTAGCTTTCACGTTGGTATTTTTCGCAGCGGCCATGAGCACTAAACGCCATAAAGCAATTTTCACCATAATTAGCCAACAAATAAAACAAGACCTAGCCTTAGTAAACCATACTAGTTTGCCTAGTGATGATGAAGCCAATCGCAGCGATGATATTTTAGAAATTCCTGAGCTTAAAAAAGGCATCGCCGATATTAAACAGCTAATGACACAACAATTAGAAAGTGCCATTAGCCTAGAAAAAGAAGCCTATGTCGACCACCTCACTAAATTAGATAACCGCGGCCGTTTTGTTCAATTTTATGAAAACCAAATAGTACAAGATAGCCCAGTAAAATTTGGCGTTCTTATCATTACTCGCTGCTCTGAATTACAAACTATCAATCAAATTCATGGTTATCATGAAGGTGACAAATATATTTCTGCTGTGGCTAATATTATAAAAAAATCACTGGCAACCTACCCTGATGGCAAATTATTTAGATTAAACAGCTCAGATTTTGCTTGTATATTACCCAATGTGAAATTGCAAGAAGCAGAAAAACTCACTAAAGACCTTACCGGACAATTTAATGAGTTCCAGCACGCTGCTGACTTAGACTCTGTTGCTTACTCAGGTTTAGTCTCTTTTGATAAAACAAACCCCTTAGGCGAGTTACTCGCTTTAGCCGATACTGGTGTAAGTGTTGCGCAAACACAAAATGCTAATGCTTGGTACTCACAAAAAGATGTTGATATTTTACAAAATAACAGCAGCAGCAGTTATGGTAACCAAAATTGGCGTCAAGAAATTGATAGCGTTTTAGAAAATCAACGAGTAACACTATTACTACAACCTATTCATCCCAATGGCAGAAATAGCAAAGTATATGGCGAAATTTTAGCACGCTTTCTCAATTCAAATAATGAAATGCTACCCACAGCTTCCTTTATTGCCATGGCTGAAAAGTTAGATAAAATTATTGCCGTCGACAAACTCATTATCGAAACCGCGATAAAAGAAATTATCAATAAGAATATGCTTGATCATAGTTTTGGCATCAATATTAGCGCTCGTAGCATTAGCGATGAACACTTTATGATTTGGCTAGAGCGTAAACTATTACGTGAGCCGCAAGTTGCACCACGGTTAATTTTTGAAATTACTGAATATGGCCTACAGCAAAATATTAAAACCAGTAAACGCTTAATCGATATGTTACACCGCGCTGGCTCTCGCGTTACCGTTGAGCGCTTTGGTGTTGGTTTAACCTCATTTAAATTTTTTAGGGATTTAACGCCCGATTATATCAAAATGGACAGCTCTTATACGCGCGATATTGATGATGATAAAAACAACCAATATTTCTTACGCTTAATGGTTGATTTAGCCCATAGACTCAGCATAAATGTTTTGGCTGAAAGTGTCGAAAGCCAAGAAGAGAAGCATACCCTCGAAAAGTTGTTCATCGATGGCTGTCAGGGCTTTTACATTGGCAAGCCAAAGCCTTTATAAACGCATTCACCTTCAATCAATCATTAATAAAAAACGAGCACATTTTAAACGCTCGTTTTTTTTCGCCAAAATTCCCTTATCCCTATTCATAGTAGTGTTGTTATATTGAATAAAAACAAGGATAATACAAATAACTTTATACTTAATAATGTTCTGAATGACCGATTACATACTGCTACTTATTGGCACTGTACTAGTAAATAACTTTGTCCTAGTACAATTTCTTGGCCTATGCCCATTTATGGGGGTTTCTTCTCGCACCGAAACCGCCATAGGCATGTCTTTTGCTACGACCTTTGTGATGACCTTAGCATCGCTATTAAGCTACCTTGTTACTACCTATATACTAGCGCCGCTTAACCTTGAATATTTAACGACCATGAGCTTTATCTTAGTCATAGCCGTCGTAGTACAATTTACCGAGATGGTTGTCCATAAAACCAGTAGTAGCCTTTATCGGTTATTAGGCATATTTTTACCCTTGATCACCACCAACTGCGCCGTATTAGGTGTTGCCCTACTCAACCTGAGATTACAGCATAACTTCTTTGAATCAATTATCTATGGCTTTGGTGCCGCGGTAGGTTTTTCTCTGGTGTTAGTGATGTTTTCAGCTATGCGAGAGAAGCTGGCTAACGCTGATGTACCGACACCGTTTAAAGGCGCAGCCATTGCCATGATTACCGCCGGTTTAATGTCGTTAGCCTTTATGGGCTTTACTGGCTTAGTTAAACTTTAGGGGCAATTGAACTGATGATAAATATTTTAATTGCCATCATTGTGTTAGGTGCCATAGCGGCATTTTTTGGTGCTTTACTAGGCTATGCTTCTGTGCGCTTCCATGTCGATGGCGATCCTATCGTTGAGCAACTTGATGCGTTATTACCACAAACTCAGTGTGGTCAGTGTGGTTATCCTGGTTGTAAACCTTATGCTGAGGCCGTTGCTAATGGAGAAGCCATTAACAAATGTGCTCCAGGCGGTGAAGACACCATTAAAAAAATTGCTGATTTACTTGGCGTTGACGTGCAGCCCTTGGATGAAAACCATGAGCAAAATTCTTCACTCGGACATGGCCCAACAGTGGCTTTTATTATCGAAGAAGACTGTATTGGTTGCACTAAATGCATTCAGGCTTGTCCCGTTGATGCCATTTTAGGAGCAGCCAAACAAATGCATACTATTATCATAGATGAATGTACTGGTTGTGATTTATGTGTTGCCCCCTGCCCTGTTGATTGCATTGAAATGCGCCCAATTGCTGAAACCACTCAGAATTGGCAATGGGATTTAAATAAAATTGCTGTGAAGCAAATAGATTAAGAGGGCTAAGGTAAGTGGACTCAATTATTCAGCGCATATCACAAGGTAAGTTTTGGCCTTTTCATGGTGGTATACACCCTCCAGAGCAAAAGAAAATCACCAATGAAAAACCAATTAGACAACTGCCTTTGCCTAAACAACTTATTTTACCTTTACAACAACATATTGGCCGCCAAGGCGATTTATTAGTAAAAGTAGGTGATAAGGTTTTAAAAGGGCAAGCACTAACACAAAGCTCTAACCCTATGGCTGTGCCGGTGCATGCACCTACTAGTGGCACAATAACTGCGATTAAAAAATCGGCTATTGCTCACCCCTCAGGCATGAGCGAGCTATGTTTATTCATTGATGTTGACGGTGAAGATACTTGGCGAAAACGTGAAATTTGCCAAGATGTTAGTCAACTCAGTCACCAGCAAATTATTGCCAAAATTGCCAATGCAGGTATTGCGGGTATGGGGGGCGCAGGCTTTCCAACTCATATCAAGGTTAATACCAAACCTGATATCAACTTCTTGATCATTAATGCCGCCGAGTGTGAACCCTATATCACCGCCGATGATTTATTAATGCGCGAGCACAGCGCAACGATTGTTGATGGTATTAACATACTCGATCAACTGCTTAACCCTGCGTTTATTTTAATTGGTATTGAAGATAATAAGCCTCAAGCAATTAAAGCCTTACAGCAAGCAACCAAATCACTTGAGAAAATCAACGTTTGCGTGCTGCCGACTAAATACCCTAGCGGTGGTGAAAAACAGTTAATAAAGCTGTTAACCGGTAAGGAGGTTACTAGTGGCACTTTACCGATAAGCTCAGGTATTGTCGTACAAAACATTGCCACTTGCTTTGCTATTAGTGACGCGGTTATCAATGACACACCATTGCTCCGTCGTGTCATTACCTTAACAGGACAAGCGTTAGCTAAACCACAAAATGTTTGGGCGCTACTCGGCACACCTGTGAGCTATTTACTTGCGCAAGCTGGTTTTACCCGTCAAGAAAACACACCAGTAGCTAATCCTCCCGTGACTAATCCTCCAGTAATAATGGGCGGCCCGATGATGGGCTTTAGCATTTTAAATGAACAAGTGCCCGTCGTTAAAACCAGTAATTGCATTTTAGCGCCAAGTAAAACTGAAATGCCTAGCGCTTTCGATAACAACGCCAACGAAGTAGAATGTATTCGTTGTGGGCAATGTGCGGATGTTTGCCCAAGCCAGTTGCTACCTCAAGAATTACAATGGAGTGCAAAAGCTAAAGATCATCAGCAATTAGCTAAACTTAATTTATTTGATTGCATTGACTGCGGCGCTTGCGCTTATGTTTGTCCAAGCCAAATTCCTTTAGTGCAATATTACCGTATTGCCAAAGCTGAAATTCGCCAACAACAACAACTCGACTTAAAAGCAGAAAAAGCAAAAGAGCGTTTTGAAGCACGAAAGTTACGCTTAGAGCGAGATAAAATAGCGCGAGAAGAAAAACATAAAAAAGCGGCAGCCGCACGAAAAGCCTCGATGAATAAAAAAACACCCGAAGCTGGTGCTGCAAAATCCGCAGTGGCCGCCGCACTTGCACGAGTAAAAGCTAAAAAGGCCGCTGGAAAGCAAGACAGCACGTCGACCGCTACCAATAACGAAGAAACGAAGAGCAGTAGCGAGTTGCCAATAGCGAATGATGAAGCTCTAGATGATAAGTCACAAGTCAAAGCGGCCATTGCCAGAGCAAAAGCGAAGAGACTGGCTAAAAGCACTGCTGTTCGCGAGAAGGCCGTTACCAATGATGAAGAAACAAAGAGCAGTGACGAATTGCTAGTAGCGGACGAAGAAGAAAGTAAACAGTCAAATAGTGCTGATGATAAAAAAGCTAAAATTGCTGCCGCTATTGCCAAAGCTAAAGAAAAAGCTAAGGCTAAAAAAGCACAAGCAACTGAGCTAGCCGCATTAAGTAGTGAACAAAATAGCGAACAAAATAGTGAGAATAGTAGCGCAACTAGCGCTAAAGCAGATGACAAAAAAGCAAGAATAGCTGCTGCGGTTGCTAAAGCAAAGGCTAAAGCGAAAGCAAAAAAAGAACAACAATCTAATCCTCAACCTAGCAACGAAGAAATAAAATAATTATGGCTTTTTGGATAGCAAGTTCACCACATAACCACAACCAAGCCGAAACATCAGCTTTGATGCGCTTAGTTACTTATGCCCTTTTTCCTGGCATCTTTGCCCAATGGTATTTTTTTGGTTGGGGCAACCTTATTCATATTACTTTAGCGGTTGTTACGGCCCTGATAAGTGAATTTATTGTTTTATCGCTAAGAAGTAAACACGGTAATAAAAGTACCAACAAACACACTTTAAGCAAGCAGCTTTTTGATGGTAGCGCGATACTTACCGCTGTATTAATAGGAATATGCTTACCCGCCATTGCACCATGGTGGATTGCTGTTATTGGCAGCATTTTCGCGGTTGTGGTGGTAAAACAACTTTATGGTGGCTTAGGTCAAAACCCTTTTAACCCGGCAATGGCCGCCTATGTGATGCTACTGATCTCATTTCCTGTGCAAATGACCTCATGGCAACCACCATTATCATTAATGACGGTCGATTTAAATCTTAGCAACACTATAAGCACCATATTTACCGGATTCACCAGCGAGGGTTACTCGGTTGAACAACTCAGAGCCGATATTGATGGCTTTACCATGGCCACCCCGCTAGATACGCTAAAAACTAATGCAAGCTTAGGCTTAACCGTTTATGAAACCATGCAAAACCAAATATTTGGCGCGCATTTTTCTTTAGGGTGGGAGTGGATAAACGCGGCATTTTTATTAGGTGGAGTATTTTTAATCTTCAAAAAAGCCATTGCTTGGCAAACCCCTGCCAGCTTTTTGTTCAGTTTATTTATTTGTACCTTTATCGCTTATAGCATAAGCCCTGACAGCAGTGCATCCACTATGTTTCATTGGCTAAGTGGTGGTTGTATGCTTGGCGCTTTCTTTATTTTAACCGACCCAGTTACCGGGGCAACGAGCACTAAAGGTCGAGTGATTATTGGCGCGTTAGCAGGGCTACTCGTGTATGTGATCCGCGATTTTGGCGGCTATCCAGATGGCGTAGCATTTGCGGTACTACTTTGTAATATGACCGCGCCATTAATCGACCGCTATACTCGCCCACGCACCTACGGTCATCAACCCAGCATAACGAAACAAGAGGAAGGTAAATAATGACAGCGCCAAATCCTCAAATAAATAAGCCTAATGATCAAAAAACCAGTGTTTTTCGCTTACCTATACAAAAAAACAGTCAAATTTTAGCGATTTTTGCCATTGCTTGTACCTTGATCGTTGGCTTAGTCAATGAACTAACAAAAGATAAAATTAAGGCACAAGCACAACAACAACTGTTAAATACTTTACACAGTATTATTGAGCCAAATCGTTATGACAATGACATTACTAAAGATTGTGTTAATTTTAGTACTGCGGCGCTAAATGAACAAACCAGCGATGCCATCCAAACGGCTTACATTGCCCGAAAGGCAGGCAAAGTAATTGCCATTGCCATGACCAACACTGCACCAGATGGCTATAATGGTGATATTGATCTTATTGTTGCCGTGAGTATAGACGGTAAGGTCAGTGGTGTGCGTGTATTAAATCATAAAGAAACCCCTGGGCTGGGCGATAAAGTTGAATTACGCAAAAGCAATTGGATCACTAGCTTTACCGGTAAAAAAATTCTCTCTGACACCGACAGCCGCTGGGCGGTAGCTAAAGATGATGGTATGTTTGATCAATTCACTGGCGCAACTATCACGCCCCGTGCAGTTGTTAAATCAGTCACACAAACGCTATTATATTTTAAAGCAAACCAACAAGCTTTATTAACACGTCCTAATGCGTGTCTGCTTAGTGTTGAGCAAACAGCGGCAGTCAATGAGGTGAACAATGACAAATAATATTGAACAAACATCTACGTCAGATATTGATACTGACACCGATATTGATGTCGATGCAGCAACTCAGGCAGAAAAAAAAGCTGAACTTAAAAGAGAGTATAAAGAACTAGCAATACAAGGCTTATGGAAAAACAACCCAGGTTTAGTGCAACTGTTAGGACTTTGCCCACTACTTGCCGTCACAGCAACAGTAACCAACGCCTTAGGCTTGGGGTTGGCAACTTTATTGGTTTTAGTGTGCTCTAACCTCACTGTATCTGCCATTCGCCAATGGGTACCAAAAGAAATTCGTATCCCTATTTTCGTCTTGATCATCGCAGCTTTTGTCACCTGCGTACAATTATTAATGAACGCCTACACCTTCGGTATCTACCAGTCTCTGGGTATATTTTTACCGCTTATAGTCACCAACTGTGCCATTATTGGTCGTGCAGAAGCTTACGCCTCTAAAAACCCCGTTAAACAAGCAACTTTTGATGGTTTGATGATGGGCTTAGGCTTCACCTTAGTGCTGATTGTACTTGGCGCAATACGCGAAATTTTAGGACAAGGCACCTTATTTGATGGCGCTAACTTACTACTAGGTGACTGGGCAAGCGTACTACGCATAGAAGTTTATCAATTAGATAGCCAGTTTTTACTGGCCATTTTACCACCGGGAGCCTTTATTGCCATGGGTTTTATCATTGCGCTAAAAAACGTCATTGATAACCATATAAAACAGCGCCAACCCAAAGCGGTAAAACAAGATATTGAACGAGTAAGAGTTAACTTTGATTCATAGAGTATTAGTTATCAGTTACCAGTGATTAGTTACGAATGATTAGCTTGGCGTTACAAAAAAGTGAAACATAGCAAATGAATAAAGAAAAACGTTTAGAGATACTAACTAGGCTGCGCGACAATAACCCCGCACCCACAACAGAGTTAAATTTCACCAGTCCCTTTGAGCTATTAATTGCGGTATTATTATCAGCACAAGCGACCGATGTTGGCGTTAATAAAGCAACCGCTAAACTTTATCCTGTCGCGAATACTCCCCAAGCTATTTTAGCACTTGGTCTTGATGGTTTAATTTCTTATGTTAAAACCATTGGGCTTTTTAATACCAAAGCGAAAAACACCCTTAAAACCTGCCAAATGTTAGTGGATTTACACGGTGGTGAAGTACCAGAAAACAGAGCAGCTCTTGAAGCCTTACCTGGTGTTGGCCGAAAAACAGCCAATGTTGTCCTCAATACCGCCTTTGGCTGGCTCAAAGATAACGAAGGTAAATACTTTTTAGCCGTCGATACCCACATCCAACGCCTCGCTAACCGTACTGGCTATGCCAAAGGCAAAACAGTAGAGCAAACGGAACAGGCTATAATAAAGAACACACCGAATAAAACAGAATTCATGTTCAACTTGCATCATTGGTTTATCCTTCATGGCAGGTACACTTGTACCGCTAGAAAACCAAAGTGTGGCTCGTGCATCATTGAAGACTTGTGTGA
>MAAE01000071.1 GCA_002162675.1 Colwellia sp. 39_35_sub15_T18
CGCTTTCATTATTGAAGGTACGTCACTTGGTAAACCAAGCTCCGTGTCCGCGCCTTGTTAACGCTTCGGTTATCAAGCAAATTCAGTCTAAATGCGTTCTTAATTGAAAGCATTGAAAGGCCGTTTCCTATGCAAGTAGGGGACGGCCTTTTTGTTTTACTGTTTAATTGTTTTGTAAGCTCGAAACTTGTTATTAAATCACTCGAAACACAACACTGAGTTAAATACTTCTTGAGTAATACGCTTGGCTGAGTATAATGTCGCCTCACTTCTCGAGTATCTCTTAATTCCCAAAAAAACTAAGATTCACCCGATAAGTGTAACTATTGCTTTGTGAGTATGAGTTTCACTATTAAAAGCAAGCTGTAGGGGTGTAGTTCCAATTGGTAGAACAGCGGTCTCCAAAACCGATGGTTGGGAGTTCGAGTCTCTCCACCCCTGCCATTTTGATAAAGGGTTGTGTGCTGCACATCTCTAGATAGTTTCAAATTAGATGACAATTACGGAATAGAAATATGAATGCAAGTACAGAAGAACAACCGAGCGGCTCTTTAGACGGCTTAAAATGGGGCATCGTTGTCTTGTTGTTGGCTGCTGCTATTGGTGGCAATTACTATTATGGTCAAGAATCAGTTTTATTACGCGCTATTGGCGTTGTTGTTGCTGTTGGTGTTGCAGGTTTGATTGCGATGCAAACTTTAAAAGGTCGCACTGCTGTTGCATTTGCAAAAGAATCGCGTACTGAAGTTCGTAAAGTTGTTTGGCCAACGCGTCAAGAAGCTGTGCAAACCACGGGTATTGTTTTAGTGATAACATTATTAATGTCATTTTTACTTTGGGGCTTGGATTCAGTGTTATTTTGGTTAGTCGGCTTAATTACAGGTATGAAGGTATTATAATGTCTGAAGATTTTATTGAAGGCTCTGTAGACGGTAATGAAGCCGAGGAAACAGAAGAAAAAGTTGTTAACCAAAATCCTAAACTTCGTTGGTATGTAGTGCAAGCTTTTTCAGGTTATGAAGGGCGTGTACAGAAAACCTTAGTAGAGCATATTGAAATTCATAACTTACAAGAAAAGTTTGGTGAGATTTTAGTGCCAACGGAAGAAGTTGTTGAAATGCGTGCTGGGCAAAAGCGTAAGAGTTCTCGTAAATTCTTTCCTGGCTACGTGTTAGTACACATGGAATTAGATGACGAATCATGGCATTTAGTTAAAAGTGTGCCACGTGTATTAGGCTTCATTGGTGGCACTAAAGAACGTCCAGCACCAATCACGCAAAAAGAGGCTGATCGGATATTACAACGTTTAGTTGATACAGATAAGCCTAAGCCTAAAACCTTGTTTGAACCAGGTGAAGTTGTTCGTGTTATTGATGGACCGTTTGCTGACTTTAATGGTGTTGTTGAAGAACTTGATTACGAGAAAAACCGTATTAAAGTATCGGTACTTATTTTTGGTCGTTCAACGCCAGTTGATCTTGAATTTGGCCAAGTTGAAAAAGGCAGTTAATTGTCGAAGCGAATTTACGCTATATGGATGTAGCATTATTAGACAATGAAGGAGCATATTGTCCTGTTTGCGAGAATTTGTGTCGTTAAAAACACACGGTAATCTAAAAAACCAAAGCTTAGGCTTTGGTTTTTTTATGCCATGTTTTTCAAAAGCTGAAAAATTACTTGCAGCAAAGTGTCTGGTTAATATATAATCCGCTGCCGCGTTTTTTTAGTGCGGCTTAAATTCATCAGGATATCGATAAATATTATTGAATAATGGTGTGATTTTATAAACAGGGAAGCGAAAACTGCTAAGGCAGGAATCGCGTTAACTACCCACAAAATAGGTGTTTTATAATGGCTAAAAAAGTCCAAGCTTTAATCAAGCTACAAGTAGCTGCTGGTGCAGCTAACCCGTCACCACCAGTTGGTCCTGCATTAGGTCAACATGGTGTTAACATCATGGAATTCTGTAAAGCGTTTAACGCCAAAACAGATTCAATCGAAAAAGGTGCTCCGGTTCCAGTAGTAATTACTGTATATAGTGACCGTTCATTCACATTCGAAACAAAAACTCCGCCTGCATCATTCTTATTGAAGAAAGCTGCTGGTATCAAGAGTGGCTCTGGCCGTCCTAACACAGAAAAAGTGGGTACTGTAACAACAGCTCAACTTGAAGAAATCGTTAAGACAAAAGAACCTGATTTAACTGCTGGTTCTATGGAAGCTGCAGTGCGTACCATTGCGGGCAGTGCTCGTTCAATGGGTTTAGTGGTAGAGGACTAATCAATGGCTAAATTAACAAAACGCGCTCGTCTTATCCGTGAAAAAGTAGACGTAACAAAAGAATATGATATCAGTGAAGCAGTTTCTTTATTAAAAGAATTTGCTACAGCAAACTTCCGTGAAAGCGTAGATGTTGCTGTAAACCTTGGTATCGATGCTCGTAAATCAGATCAAAACGTTCGTGGCGCAGCTGTATTACCAAGTGGTACTGGCCGTGAAGTTCGTGTTGCTGTATTTACTCAAGGTGCAAACGCAGAAAAAGCTAAAGAAGCTGGCGCTGACGTAGTTGGTATGGATGATTTAGCTGCACAAGTTAAAGCAGGCGAGATGAACTTTGATGTTGTAATCGCTTCTCCAGACGCTATGCGTGTTGTTGGTCAACTAGGTCAAATATTAGGCCCACGTGGTTTAATGCCTAACCCTAAAGTTGGCACTGTAACTCCTGACGTAGCTGGCGCGGTTAAAAACGCTAAGTCTGGTCAAGTACGTTACCGCAATGACAAAAACGGTATCATCCATACTACTATTGGTAAGGCTGATTTCGAACCTGCACAATTGCAAGCAAACTTAGAGTTTTTGCTAGAAGCGCTTAAAAAAGCAAAACCTGCAAATGCTAAAGGTCAATACATTCAGAAAATTTCTCTTTCTACTACTATGGGTGCCGGCGTTGTCGTCAACCAAGCAAGCTTAACGCAAGCGTAGGCGAATTATTTTTTAACGAAAATATTACGCATTGAAAGAAAGTTTCAATTATTGAATCTTTACATGGGCGAAATTATAACCTATAATTTCGCCCCTTAAATTTTGGTAGGAGTTGTTTGTTTACTGCCTTTTGGCGATAAATAATACAACCCCCGTCCAAGACCGTAGGAGCAAGTCAAAGTTAATCGTTGTGAGTAATGGGTTTTGAAACTCGATACTAATAACTCGAAGATTTTGTTTTGCTTAATATTTCCTACGTAGATGGTGATTACCCAGTATTTTCTTAATTCTGGTCCTCGCCGTAATGGCCTAGCCAATAAGTAATTATTAGCTAGGGATTGTAAATACCGGTACTTTTTATCGGTTTGAACCAGGAGTTAAAGCCAATGGCTATCAATCTTGATGATAAAAAAGCAATTGTTGCTGAAGTTCAAGAAGCTGCCGCTGGCGCTCAATCAGCTGTAGTCGCGGATGCCCGCGGTGTTCCAGTTGAAGCAATTACTGTATTGCGTAAGCAAGCACGTGAAAATGGCGTATGGATGAAAGTTGTCCGTAACACATTAGCACGTCGTGCAGTAGCTGGTACGGAATTTGAGTGTGTTAATGACACATTTAAAGGCCCTACTTTAATTGCATTTTCAAACGAACATCCAGGTGCCGCTGCACGTTTATTCACCGACTTCGCTAAAACTAACGAAGCCTTTGAATTAAAAGCAGCCGCATTTGAAGGTAATCTTGTCGACGTAAATATGTTAGCTAAGCTACCAACTTACGACGAAGCGATTGCCCGTTTAATGAGCGCTATGAAAGAAGCATCTGCCGGCAAATTATGTCGTACGATTGCTGCAGTTCGCGATCAGAAAGAGCAAGAAGCGGCTTAATTTTTACTATATTTTTAGTGAAGTTAAACATACTTTTTGTATTAAATAGTTATTCAAACAGTTCTTATGTATTCAAAACGAAGCAAAGGCTGTTTCTTAAAAAACAGGAAATTTTATAATGTCTATTTCTAAAGACGATATCCTAAATGCTATTGCTGAAATGTCAGTAATGGACGTAGTTGAACTAATCGAAGCAATGGAAGAGAAGTTTGGCGTATCTGCTGCTGCTGCTGTTGCTGTTGCTGGCGGTGACGCTGGTGGTGCTGCTGAAGAACAAACTGAATTTGATGTTGTTATGACTAGCTTCGGTGAGAAGAAAGTTGCAGTAATCAAAGCAGTTCGTGGCGCAACAGGTTTAGGTCTTAAAGAAGCTAAAGATTTAGTTGAATCTGCTCCTAAAGCGATCAAAGAAGGCGTAGAAAAAGCTGAAGCAGAAGAGCTTAAGAAACTTCTTGAAGAAGCTGGTGCTTCTGTTGAGATCAAATAATCTGTTTTTAAACAGATTGTTTGCCTGAAAAGGCATGGCTGGTGATTTAAACGTCACCGGCCTTTTTGCGCTTTTTTTGATAGGAAATTTCTATTTTTTTTCATAAAAACAGTGCATTATTTAGTGTTGAGTAATTTTGACGAATTACTCTGTAATGTTTAGACGTGAACATTACAGCAATACCCTGTCTAGTTGAATGCATATTCACTAGGCAGATTTGGCCAAAACCAGCAAGCTGAGGAACCCCATGGCTTACTCATACTTTGAGAAAAAGCGAATTAGAAAGGACTTTGGTAAAAGTGCACAAGTAATGGAATATCCATTCTTGTTGTCCATTCAAC
>MAAE01000068.1 GCA_002162675.1 Colwellia sp. 39_35_sub15_T18
TGCAGTCGCCCAAGATAATGCATTACCTTGACGGTCTGTAAGAGTCACGATTGTGTTGTTGAAAGAAGCATGGATATGAGCCATGCCATCAGCAACTTGTTTTTTTACGCGTTTACGCGAACGAACGGGTGTTTTAGCCATTGTCTAGTTCCTCTTACTTCTTAATTGGCTTACGAGGACCTTTACGGGTACGCGCATTAGTTTTAGTGCGTTGACCACGTAGAGGAAGACTGCGACGGTGACGGATGCCACGGTAACAACCTAAATCCATAAGACGTTTAATATTCATTGAAACTTCACGGCGCAAATCACCTTCAACGGTAAATTTGTCCACTTCAGCGCGAAGCAAATCAATTTTTGCTTCGTCTAATTCACTGATCTTCGTTGATTCATCAATACCAGCTGCCGCACAAATAGCTTTTGCACGGGTAGCGCCGATACCGTAAATCGCAGTAATGGCGATTACTGCATGCTTACGATCAGGGATGTTAATGCCAGCGATACGGGCCACTAACACATCTCCTATAGTTATTTAAAATTACTTTGGTTGGAAAGCCCGTTAGGATACCCAACCATTCTCTTTTTCGCAAATCGAAGCGGCATTATACAGAAAAATCTGCATAATACTACTTCTAAAAGATTTAGGTTTCATTAGGAACAATATTACACTACCGCCAACAAGTTGGTTTTGCGAATAAATAAGCTCCTACAATGAATTAACCTTGTCTTTGTTTGTGCTTTGGTTCAGTACAAAGAACGCGAATAACGCCTTTACGCTTAACCACTTTACAATTACGACAAATCTTTTTTACGGATGCACGTACTTTCATTTTATACTCCGTTAACTTTTATCAGCTCGGTCTCACGACCCTAGCCTTTTAAGTTTGCTTTTTTAAGTACATTGTCATATTGATGAGACATCATATGCGTTTGTACTTGTGCCATAAAGTCCATAATCACAACCACGATAATCAATAATGATGTACCGCCGAAATAGAACTGTACGTCCCATGCCATGATCATAAACTGTGGAACCAAACAGACAAAGGTAATATACATCGCACCCGCTAAGGTTAAACGCGTCATCACTTTATCTATATATTTGGATGTTTGTTCACCCGGACGAATCCCTGGAATGAACGCACCTGACTTTTTCAAGTTATCTGCTGTTTCACGCGGATTGAAAACCAATGCCGTGTAAAAGAAACAGAAAAATATAATTGCTGCTGCTAGCATCAATACATACAAAGGTTGTCCCGGCGACATCGCTTGAGAAACACCTTGTAAGAAATCAGCTACAGGGCCTTCACCTTGTCCGAACCAGCTCGCAAGCGTGCCAGGAAACAAGATAATACTTGAGGCAAAGATTGGCGGAATTACACCGGCCATATTCACTTTCAAGGGTAAATGTGTACTTTGCGCAGCAAAAACCTTACGGCCTTGTTGACGCTTGGCGTAATTAACAACGATACGTCGTTGGCCACGTTCCACAAATACTACTAAGAAAGTTACTGCAAATACCACAACGCCAATAAGCAATAATACTAATAAGTGCAATTCACCTTGACGCGCCATCTCAGCTGTTTGACCAACTGCTGATGGCATGCCAGCAACAATACCTGCGAAGATAATGATTGATATACCATTACCGATACCACGTTCAGTAATTTGCTCACCTAACCACATTAAAAACATGGTGCCGGTAACTAAACTCACTACTGCCGTGAAATAGAAACTAAAGCCAGCGTTAATCACTAGCCCTTGCATCATATCCGGTAAACTTCTGGCAATCGCTATCGATTGTACTGTTGCTAGAACTAATGTGCCGTAGCGTGTGTATTGACTGATTTTACGACGTCCAGCTTCACCTTCTTTCTTAAGTTCTGCAAACTTTGGACTCATAACAGTCATAAGTTGCATAATAATTGAAGCTGAGATGTACGGCATAATACCTAAAGCCAATACCGAGGCTCGCTCAAGTGCACCACCGGAGAACATGTTAAACATTTCTACAATGGTACCCTTTTGCTGTTCAAAGAACTGAGCTAATACAGCGGCGTCAATACCAGGGATTGGCACAAAAGATCCTAAACGAAGCACTACAAGTGCAATGAATACGAACCATAACCTTTGTTTAAGCTCAGACAAACCGCCTGCGCCCTTACTTCCTTTCTGAGAAGCCATTCCTGGTGTAGCCATAATCTGTATTATTCCTCGATGTTACCACCGGCAGCTTCAATAGCTGCACGAGCACCTTTAGTTACGCCTAAACCGCGAACAGTGATCTTGCGAGTAATTTCGCCAGACAGCATGATTTTTGCTGTTTCAATGTTACGGCTGATTAGACCAGCATCTTTTAACGCGTGAATATCAACAACATCACCTTTAATAAGGTTTAATTCATGTAAACGAACTTCAGCGCGAACTAAAGATTTACGTGAAGTAAAACCAAATTTAGGTAAACGTTGTTTCAATGGCATTTGACCACCTTCAAAACCCGGACGTACACTACCGCCAGAACGAGATTTCTGACCTTTGTGACCACGACCACCAGTTTTACCGATGCCTGAACCAATACCACGACCACAGCGCTTTTTAGCTTTGTGAGATCCCGGTGCAGGGGATAAAGTATTTAAATGCATTATTAATCCTCCACCTTAATCATGTAATGAACCTTGTTAATCATACCACGTACAGATGGAGTGTCTTCTAACTCAACTGTATGATTGATACGACGTAGACCAAGGCCTCTTAATGTAGCTCTATGTTTCGGTAAACGACCAATAGAACTTTTCAATTGAGTTACTTTAACTGTTTTAGACATGCTGAATTACCCCAGTATTTCATCAACGCTAAGACCACGTTTAGCTGCCATGCCTTCTGGCGAATGCATATTCGCTAGGGCAGAAACAGTAGCGCGAACTACGTTGATTGGGTTAGTAGAACCGTAAGCTTTTGACAATACGTTCTGAACGCCTGCAACTTCAAGTACTGCACGCATCGCGCCACCGGCGATGATACCTGTACCTTCAGAGGCTGGTTGCATGTAAACTTTAGAACCAGAGTGCTTGCCAATAATGACATGCTGAAGAGTAGTACCCTTCAAATCAACGGTTACTATGTTACGACGTGCTTTTTCCATTGCTTTTTGGATTGCAGCAGGCACTTCACGTGCTTTACCGTAACCAAAACCAACACGACCATTACCGTCACCAACTACTGTTAATGCGGTGAAACTGAAAATACGACCACCTTTAACCACTTTTGAAACGCGGTTAACGGCAATTAGCTTTTCAGCCATATCACTTTGTTGTGAGTTTTCTTGATTATGATTAGCCATTATCAACCCCTAGAATTGAAGACCAGCTTCACGAGCTGCTTCTGCTAACGCTTTTACGCGACCATGGTAAAGGAAACCAGAGCGATCAAAAGCAATTTTTGTTATGCCTTTGGCTACAGCACGTTCAGCAATTGCTTTACCTACTGCAGTTGCTGCTGCAACATTACCTGTTTTTTCAACTTGTGCAGCCACTTCTTTGTCTAAAGTAGACGCAGAGGCAATTACTTCGCTACCAGTTGGTGCGATTAGTTGAGCGTAAATGTGACGAGGAGTACGGAATATAACTAAACGATTCGCACCCAACTCGCTAATTTTTGCACGAGCGCGTTTAGCGCGGCGCAAACGAGATGTTTTCTTATCCATAGTATTACCCTACTTCTTCTTAGCTTCTTTACGACGAACATACTCATCAATGTAACGTACACCTTTACCTTTATACGGCTCTGGTTTACGGTATGCACGAATGTTCGCTGCGGTTTGACCAACTAACTGCTTATCAGCACCTTTAAGGGTGATTTCAGTTTGGCTAGGAGTTTCACAAGTAATTCCTTCAGGAATTGCGTGTTTGATTGGGTGTGAAAAACCTAAAGATAAATCAAGAGATTTACCCGCAGCTTTTGCACGGTAACCAACGCCTTGTAAAACTAATTTCTTTTCAAAACCTTTACTAACACCTTCAATCATATTATTGATTAAAGCGCGTGCAGTACCGGCTTGAGCCCATGCATTTTTGTCATCACATGCGATAGTAGTAATGATTTGGCTTTCTTCTTGAGAAACCGCAACAAAACTGTGAATCGTACGTGATAATTCACCTACTGGACCTTTAACTTTAATGTCTTGACCTGATAACGTAATGGTAACGCCAGCAGGAACAACGACAGGTGCTTTTGCAACACGAGACATAGTATTCTCCTTACTCTACGAAACCAAGAACTTCACCGCCAATACCCGCAGAGCGAGCGGCACGATCCGTCATCAAACCTTTAGAAGTAGATACAATCGCAATACCCATGCCAGCAAGAACTTTAGGAAGTTCATCACAGCTTTTGTATATACGAAGACCAGGACGTGAAACACGTTTGATCACTTCAATTACTTCTTTACCTTCAAAATATTTCAATTCAACAGATAGCTCTGGCTTTACATCGCCCGCTACTGAATAATCTGAAATATAACCTTCTTCTTTAAGCAAGTTAGCAATTGCAACTTTAACTTTTGAAGACGGCATTGTTACTGCAACTTTTGCTGCAGATTGACCGTTGCGGATGCGTGTAAACATGTCCGCGATAGGATCAGTCATCATAACCATTTACTCCCGTGAATTACCAACTAGCTTTCTTAAGACCTGGACTTAAGACCTGGAACTTCACCACGCATAGTTGCTTCACGCAACTTAATACGGCTTAAGCCGAATTTACGTAAGTAACCATGTGGACGACCAGTAACATTACAACGATTACGTTGACGGCTACTTGATGAATCACGAGGTAAACTTTGAAGTTTCAATACAGCATCCCAGCGTTCTTCTTCAGAAGAATCTACACCAGAGATGATTGCTTTTAACGCAGCACGCTTTTCAGCATATTGTGCTACTAACTTGGTTCTTTTAGCTTCACGAGCTTTCATTGACGTTTTAGCCATAACTCTACACCTTCTTCTTGAACGGGAAATTGAAGGCAGACAATAAAGCATGTCCTTCTTCGTTATCTTTCGCGCTAGTAGTAATAGTGATATCTAATCCGCGAATCTTATCGATCTTATCGTAATCGATTTCAGGGAAGATAATTTGCTCACGAACGCCCATGCTGTAGTTACCACGACCATCGAATGACTTAGGATTTAAGCCACGGAAGTCACGGATACGAGGAATAGAAATAGAGATTAAACGCTCTAAAAATTCCCACATACGCTCGCCGCGTAGAGTTACTTTCGTACCAATAGGATAGCCTTCACGAATTTTGAAGCCCGCAACTGATTTGCGTGCTACTGTCGTGACCGGCTTTTGACCTGAGATTGCAGTAAGATCATTTGTGGCGTGTTCTAGCACTTTCTTATCAGAAATTGCCTCACCAACACCCATGTTAAGGGTGATCTTTTCAATCCGAGGGACTTGCATGACACTTTTATAACCAAACTTGTTAGCAAGTTCAGCTACAACTGTATCTTTGTAAAAATCATGCAGTTTCGCCATCGTTTACTCCAATTAAATTAATTCGTTATCAGATTTGAAGAAACGAACTTTTTTGCCGTCTTCGAATCTAAAACCAACGCGGTCAGCCTTGCCCGTTTTCGGGTTAAGGATAGCTACGTTAGATACTTGTAAAGGTGCTTCTTTCTCAACAATGCCACCAGGCTGCTGTAACTGTGGTACAGGCTTAGTGTGTTTCTTGATTAAGTTAACGCCTTCTACGAATACTTTGCCGTTTTCAACAAGAACTTTAGTAACTTTACCAGTTTTGCCCTTGTCTTTACCTGCAAGTATAACTACTTCATCATCACGACGAATTTTAGATGCCATTATCGTGACTCCTTATAGTACTTCTGGTGCTAATGATACGATCTTCATAAATTTCTCATTACGAAGTTCACGTGTCACAGGCC
>MAAE01000059.1 GCA_002162675.1 Colwellia sp. 39_35_sub15_T18
AACGCCCGTTTAATGGGCAAATTATTGTTGGCTATAATGTGAAGCGAAGCGGAACCAGCCAACTGTAATTTGTCCCTGTTTAAACGCTTGTTAGTTGCTGATGCACAACAACTTTTTAACAACACTACTGTAACCAACCCACCGAAAAAAAACTAGTGCATAAATTAGCTAAAACATAAGAAAGTTTGAACGCTGAAAAATGACGGCTGAACGAAAACACTTCCTGTGATTGATAACGGCTTTTACAAGCTCACCAAAACCTGTAATTGCTGATTTAAAAGCGCCTAAAAAAAATAGCAAACTAACGCCCTAATAATGGGCAAAAATTTGTTGGCTAAAATGTTGAGGAACGAAAACAGCCAACTGTTTTTTGTCCTTATTTATTAGCTTGTTAGTTTGCGTTTTTCTTCCTGTTGTAAGCTAGGAATAACCCAGCAGAAAATATTAAACTACCGAGCCCCATCCAGCCAGCTAACCTACTATTTGCAGCATATTTTTCTACCATAACATCATAGCTTCTGACAATATTCCCGTCTTGCATTAATTCATAAATAGTATGGTATTCATTTTCATCAAATGGTGGCGAGTGTGAATCAGTTTGATCATAGAGAACACTTATGTGCGCTCCTCTCTTAGCCAAGGCACTATGAGTTTTACTCGTTTGTCCACCAATTGAATGGTAAACAAGATGGGTATCATCTTCTTGGAATTTAAATCGAAGTGTATCCCCGTGCTTTCCTGTTGCTTTCACCCAATCAATTTTACCCTCGATCTTGGTCAAATTTTCACGATTAGGAACTTTGCCGCTAATTGAGAATAATACCAGTAAACCAACACCGAAAATGACGCAAATTATGGCTGATTTTTTTATATCACGAAACTTCATATGTGCACCGAGCTTTCCTTAGCAAACTAACGCCCTGTTAACAGGCAATAAAATTGTTGGCTAAAATAAGCGACGAAGGAGCAAAAGCCAACTGTTTTTTGTCCTTGTTTAACAGCTTGTTATGTTTCTTTTAAACCTTTAAGTAATTGAAGTTTCTTTAAAAGCAAAGTGGCTATAAAGCCATTAATTATTAAACTGGAAACAGGCCAATACCAAGGTATTTCATATAAAGTTATTAATATATCATTTGGTGGAGGATCAATTAATTTTGCGACCTTCTCCATTTCAGTGATTAATAAATATGAATCACACCATGATTTACCAAGAACTACTGCATGAATGATAAAAAGAGAAACAACTATTGTCTTAGAATAAGATAATAAACTTCGGTGTTCCTTTATGTATTTCCGAGCTTCAGCAGAAGTTAACAACCACCCAAATGCTACTAAAAATGCGCCCATAGTTGTCCATACATTATTAATGTATACACTTTGAATGTGCTTAGAGGCTTCTATCATTATTTTAAGAGTTTCCAATACCCTCTCCTAGAAACATAACGCCCGTTTAATGGGCAAATTATTGTTGGCTATAATGTGAAGCGAAGCGGAACCAGCCAACTGTAATTTGTCCCTGTTTAAACGCTTGTTAGTTGCTGATGCACAACAACTTTTTAATAACACTACTGTAACCAACCCACCGAAAGAAAACCAGTGCATAAATTAGCTAAAACATAAGAAAATTTGAACGTTGAAAAATAACGGCTGAACTTAAACACTTCCTGTGATTGATAACGGCTTTAACAAACGCACCAGAATTTGTAATTGCTGATTTAAAAGCGCCTAAAATAAATAGCAAACTAACGCCTAAATAACAGGCTAAGTAATTGTTGGCTAAAATTGTGTAGCGAAGCGAAACGTAGCCAACTGTTACGTGTCCTTGTTGATTTTCTTGTTAGCAATAATTTACGCCAATGCCTGCCTCATTTTACGACCACCAACAGGAATTAAGCCATTTTTTTGATAAAAATTTAACGTACGCTCAAACTCAGGTAAAGGCGGAGTACATAACTCAATGCATGACCAATTGTGCTCTTTACCATAATCTTGAACTTGCTCAATTAACATTGAACCTACACCGGAAGCTCTAAATTTCGGAGAAACATAAAACTCTTGGATTACACCGATTTTACCACCAGCATATAATGCGTACGTTTCTGTCATGGTAACGACAGCAATTGGATTATTTTCATAAACGCCAATAATTGCGGAATAGTGACCATCTGTAATTAGTTCATTACATCGTTGAATTGTTCCATTAAGATCAATATCAAAATGCTGTGCCTTTGTTAACTCACAAATTTCAGTCGTAAGCTCAACAACCAACGTACCTATTATTTCAGAATCATTAATTGTTGCTACTCTAAAGTTGATATCCATGCATACTCTTGATTATTGCTAACGCCCAAATAATGGGCAAATAATAGTTGGTTAAAATAAGCGACGCAGGAGCAAAACCAACTGTTATTTGTCCTGATTAATTTGTTTGTTAGGTGTTTCACCCCACCAAACTAAAATTATACGCACCGTTGCCTGTGCTACTTGCCGTTTTATTTGAGCCACTCACTAAAGCCTAAACCGAAAATAATAGCTTTGCATTTACGCAGTAAAAAGAGCGCAAAGCTTATTAGTGAGAAAACCCAACCTAGTTTGGCGAAAATTAACCACTTTAAAAACGAACATTACGCTGTTAAATTATTATGAACACCAAACAATAAAAACCACTAAAACAAAAAACACCTAACGCCCATTTAAGGGGCTGTTAATTGTTTGCTAAAATGTGTAGCGAAGCGAAACCGAGCAAACTGTTAGCAGTCCCGCTTTAAATTCTTGTTAGGTGTTTTTTAACAAATACCAGTTAAAACCAATTGATATAATTAAACATATTGCCAATGCTATTGATACATTACTTCCAGCAATAGCCCACTCAAAATCATTATTCATAGTTAACACATGATTGTAACCAGTTTGAATAGACGTATATAAATCTGCCAACTCTTCCTTGTGCATACCTTCAATATCTGAATTGGTTAACTCGATTGGTATATATGGGTTTGTGCTTTCTACCCAATACAATGCACCAAGAAAGTTTAATCCATAGCCCAATGCAATAATGGAGCTTATGGTAATGAATATTCCAAATCCCTTTTTAATTTTCATCAATCCTCTCGAAACACCTAACGCCCAAATAATGGGCAAATATCAGTTGGTTAAAATAAGCGACGCAGGAGCAAAAACCAACTGTTATTTGTCCTGATTTATTTGCTTGTTATGTTTATTTTAACCAAACCAGTCTAGATCATTTGACCTTTTTTTACGCTTTTCAATAAATTTGACTATTAATTCGGTTGGAATTATTACACAAAAACAATAAATAAGAATTGGGATAAAAGCTAAATAAGAACTGAACATAACTACTGCGCCAGTAATTTCTGCCACCTCCATTAGAATAGAAAGTTCTACAGTACAATCCTTTGTATACATACTTGAGCCATTGTATCTTACACTGCAATTGAGCATTGATAATGCAGGTAAAACAAAAGCCAAAAAATACACGGCTAATCTTCCATACTTTGCTTTAGTCATCCATGTTCCTGATAAACATAACGCCCAATTAACAGGCTAAAAATAGTGGGCTAAAATGGAGCGGAGCGAACAGCCCGCTGTTTTTAGTCCTTGTTTAATTTCTTGTTATGTTCTCAATTACTCAGAACATTTTTAATAGCTAGTTTTAAACGATCTTCGTCATCTGATAAGCACTGATACTCTGCATAAGGTAATTGCCCATCATTATATTGCTTCTCGAAGAATATTTTTAAACGCCATTCGTCAGGGTCTGGTTTACCAAAATCAAAGTCAATTCCACCAACTTCTACTGTTTTAAATATATCAACACCAATACCATGAGTTCTTATGAACCAATTAGTACCAGGGACTTGGTGAAGCCCTCTAAATTCCGTCTTCAATATATCTTGAGCTTGTTCAAGCTTAAATGCACGAATTAGTAATTCGTTAGCCCAAGCCATTGAGCTATACCAGAGAGGTATGATTTGTTCGATTAAATCTTCGTCTTTCATCGGAGCCTCCTGAGAACATAACGCCCAATTAAGGGGCTTTTTATAGTTTGCTAAAATGTTGAACGAAGTGAAACCGAGCAAACTGTAAAAAGTCCCACTTGAATTGCTTGTTAGTTGCTGATGCTGCAACCGTTTTTATGACACAGCAGTTCCAACAACGCAGAAAATAAAATAACACTAAAGTTAACTGAAATACATGGAAGTTTGAACGCTGAAAAATAACGGCAGAACCTAGACACTTCCTGTGATTGATAACTTACAATTTTAATGCTGATAAAACCTGTAACCACTTATTTAAAATTACTGATAATTACTTAGCAAACTAACGCCCCATTAAGAGGCAAATGATAGTTGGCTAAAATAAGCGACGAAGGAGCAAATAGCCAACTGTTATTTGTCCTGCTTGAATGGCTTGTTAGCTGTACTTTTCTTTGTTAAGCATTTTAGGTACACGTAATGCTGTTACAAAAGCTAAAGAACAAACAACAGCTAAATATGCAAACCATGATAATTTGTATAAGCCAAGTAAATTACTTAAATTATGTGACATAAAGAAAACAAATAACGCAGAAAATGCTAAGTATTTTACAGGTAATGTCTCTTGTATTTTAAGCTGACCAAAATAAAAGCCTACACCACCAATTAAACCAGCAACTATTACGCTTAATGCAACACCTAAAATATTAATATCAACATCCGATTTATAAACCGCGTAGTAACGAAAGGCAAAACCGAAAACTATTAGAAACGATGTAAATAGGCTTGATTGTTTAAAAATGCTCAATGTAACTCCTTGTACAGCTAACGCCCTAATAATGGGCAAAAAATTGTTGGCTAAAATGTTGAGGAACGAAAACAGCCAACTGTTTTTTGTCCTTATTAATTAGCTTGTTAGCTTGCTGTTTGATTACCTTTAAAATATAAATACGCCAATCCTATTGGCGCAATAAATATTGCAGCCGCCCAACAAATGAACATAGTTATAGCTTTAACAAATATCATTATAAAACCATTAACAAAAAAGGTGTTTTCGCCAAGTATAAATTGAATAGCACTTTCATAAACAAATCTAGAATACGGATATAATAAAGTACTAATCAAAAGCATAAATGCTGTACTGAAATCTAACTCATTTCCATTTTGAGTCTTCAGATACATAAAAAACAGTCCCAGACATATTCCAAAGATGTACTGCCTGATTAAATACTCTGTTTTAAGACCACCGAATGTATTTGCAAAAAATTCCTTCATTATATCTCCTATCCATAATTGTGTGCTTGCAAGCTAACGCCCAAATAACAGGCTAAGTAATGGTTGGCTAAAATTGTGTAGCGAAGCGAAACGTAGCCAACTGTTACGTGTCCTTGTTGATTTTCTTGTTATATTGCTTTGACAGGGATTTTCCATGTTCGCTCTACAAACTCCATAGATTCAGTAAACTTGAATGAAACCTCGTAGCTATATTGACGTTTAAAGAAACCATTCGAAGACTCAGGGAGTCGTTGCGGTATGTTAATATCAAATTCGATAAGGGTTGAATTACTCTCGAAGTAAATTGTTGGCTCAACCGTATTTTCCCAAATAATGCTATTAGCTTGAGAATCTCCATAGTGTCTTGTGCAACTAAGTTTAATCTCTTGTACTTTGTTAAAATTATTTCTATTTATTATAATTTTAGCTTTCGTTACTTGATTCTTTTTACAGTAACTAGCGTCTAGTTCTAATGGGGTTCTCCCTAACATTTTATACTTCTTATCTTGATACGCTCCTATAAAATATATGCCTATTGCAGGAGTTAAGAAAAACAAAGAAAGCCCGATTTGTCTGAAGTCAGAAGCAAAGAGAATAATTGCCATAATCCCAAAGGCACAACCCATACCTTTTAATAATTTACCTAAGATTCTTTCTTGGCTTAGAATTACTCGCTTAGAAACACCCATGTTGATTCCATTCCCTATGGCAATATAACGCCCGTTTAATGGGCAAATTATTGTTGGCTAAAATGTGAAGCGAAGCGGAACCAGCCAACTGTAATTTGTCCCTATTTAAACGCTTGTTAGTTGCTGATGCACAACAA
>MAAE01000058.1 GCA_002162675.1 Colwellia sp. 39_35_sub15_T18
CGTTGGGCATACGATTATAGTGTCCCTGAGGTTAAAGATGATTTTATTCCACAAAATGTATCCCCTGATGAGGTTGAATACTTTACGAGTGTGAGAAAAAATAATCAGGGAGAGAATTAATGCCTATTTTAAAGTCTTTACAAGAAAAACCTTGGTTGCCGACAACATTAGCGCAACAAACTAACCTGCCCTTTGCTGCGCAAAATAGAGAAAAATCCGCGAGTACCGCGTTACAATTTTTTTTAGCGGTGATCACAGTGATATTTTTCTTATTTACCGTCACTTTTTTACAGCGTACCCAGTCTTTTGACTTCCAAGCCTTGTCGGGAGAGCCGTGGTTACCGTTTACCAATGCCGATATTTTATGGCAAAACAGTGCTTATTTATTATTGGCCAGTATTAGTATTATTTTAGCGAAAAAATTTGCTCTGCAGCAAAGCCTATACGCCATCATTGTTTCATTAACCGCCACCGCATTATTTACTTTACTGTTTATCAGTGGCCAAGTTCAGGTTTGGCAGCAACTAAATCAGTCAGGTTTTTATATCACGACCAACCCCGCCAACAGTTATTACTTTTTACTTACTGGCGTTCATGCTTTACATATTATTGGCGGCGTGTTGGTATTTATGCGTTGTATTTGGCTCTTTGCTTTTAGCTACTCTTATCAGCAGTTAGCTTCTCGCCTCAAGCTGTGTGCGCTTTATTGGCACTATTTATTTTTCATTTGGTTATTTTTATTTTTTTTGTTAACCAGTGATGCGGACACCTTCAACACTATTGCCTTGATTTGTGGCTTCTAAGGAGGATTTATGCCAAATGATAAACATCGAAAAATCAATCAAACCGAAAACCAAGATAATAATCAAGATAATAGTCAAGGTAATAATGCCTCGCCTTGGCAAAGTGTCGTAAACGATTGGAGCGCAGATAAACAATCTTTTGACATGCCATGGGGCAAGTTGATGATGTGGATATTTTTACTAAGCGATACCTTTATCTTTAGTATTTTTCTGACCAGTTATATGAATGTACGTATGTCTGCAACCGCTGCTTGGCCTAATCCAAGTGAAGTTTTTGCGTTAACGATTGCCGGCCATCACATCCCCTTAGTATTAATCGCCATTATGACTTTCATTCTAATCACTAGCAGCGGCACTATGGCCATGGCAGTTAATTATGCCTATCAAGGAAACAAGAAAAAAACAGTCTATTTAATGCTAGCAACCGCATTATTAGGCGCTAGTTTTATTGGCATGCAAGCCTTTGAGTGGACCAAATTGATAGTAGAAGAAGGCGTACGGCCTTGGGAAAACCCAATGGGCGCTAATCAATTTGGCGCGGCATTTTTTATGATCACCGGTTTTCATGGTTTACACGTCAGTGCTGGTGTTATTTATCTTAGCGTGATTGCCAAACGTGTTAGCCAAGGAAAGTATGACAAGCAAGGTTATCACATCGTTGAAATTACTGGGCTATATTGGCACTTTGTTGATTTAGTTTGGGTATTCATTTTTGCATTTTTCTACTTATGGTGAGGCAAGTATAATGAAGCAACCTACCGAAACTCAGCATGTTGCATCACAACCTGAGCAGCACCCAATCAGTTTGTACTTGAAAGTATGGTTATTACTTTTTGTCTTAAGTGCTTGCTCTTATATGGTCGACTATTTTCAATTTCAAGGCGTACTCAGATGGACACTTATATTGGCTTTTATGTTTTTAAAAGCCGGTTTAATTATCATGATATTTATGCACTTAGCATGGGAGCGTATGGCGGTTAAATTATTATTATTTTTACCGCCCATTGCTATTTTAATTTTTATTGCCTTGATGTCTAGTGAGGCTGATTATGTCTTTATTACCCGCATTTTGTCGTTTTTTAATCCTTGATATTACAGCTATGCTGTTAAGAAGAGCAAATGAAAAACAGCGAGAATACTTCGGTGATTGCACTTAAAATAGCAAGCTGGCGAGATTACCTTGCATTATGCAAACCGAAAGTAGTGTTGATGATATTGATCACCGCTATGGTTGGCATGTATCTGGCCAGTGAGCATCGTTTTGATCTTAAGTTGATGTTAATCGCTAATATTGCTATCGGCTTTGCTGCTAGTGCTGCGGCGGTTATCAATCACATTATTGATGTAAACATTGATGCAAAAATGCAAAGAACACAATGGCGACCTTTAGTTACTCAACGTATTAGCAATAAACAGGCACTGTTTTTTGCCGCCAGTTTAGCCTCTAGTTCAATGTTTTTATTATTAACCTATATTAATACCTTAACCGCGTTACTAACCTTAGCTGGCTTTATTGGCTACGCTGTCATTTATAGCTGTTTTTTAAAACATAAAACCCCACAAAACATTGTTTATGGCGGCTTTGCTGGTGCTATACCGCCATTACTTGGCTGGACAAGTATCACCAATAATATTGAGCTGGAACCATTATTATTGACTTTGATTATTTTCCTGTGGACACCTGCCCATTTCTGGCCCTTAGCAATAGACAGACTTGAAGATTATCGACAAGCTAACGTACCCATGTTGCCGGTAATTAAAGGCGTTGACTACACTAAAACTTGCATTGTTATTTATACCTTAGCAACAGTGATAGCCAGTTTACTCCCCTATTTTTTTCACTACTCTGGTGAGCTTTACCTATCATTGGTTTTACTGTTGGGGTTGTGGTTTGGCTATTATGCCATTCAATTAAAAATAGCAGCCAATAATCAATTAGCATTGAAAACATTTCGTATTTCAATTTATTATTTAATTGCATTATTTGTGGCTTTATTAGTTGATCGCTTGGCCCTTCACTGGTGGTAAATCAAGATGAAAATAATGATAAAAAAATTGTCTAGTTGGCAACAAGCATTAGCGATACTGCCTATTTTAGTTATCGTTGCCTCAACGATATATTTTTATCGCTTAACTACTAATACTTATGCTCACACGGGAGTTGAATTACCAAAAATACAGGGCGTAGTATTAAAAACAGCACAGCAATTAACAGAGGTTCAATTAACCAACCATCAGGGACAGGCTGTTAATCGTGATTACTTCTTGGGAGGTTGGCATTTTATTACCTATGGTTATACTCACTGTCCTGATATTTGCCCAACCACTTTATTCACCTTAACCCAGCTTGACGACTTGCTCAGCGCCAGCCATAAGAGTTTAGACACACAATTTATCTTTTATACCGTTGACCCAGATAGAGATACTCAACAAATACTGACTCAATATATTCATTATTTTTCAGAAAAGTTTGTTGCTATGCGAGCCAACTCCTTGGCAAATGCTGAAAATTTTCAACAAAGTTTAGGCATAAAAGTTGAGATTACCGGAGGTTACGAAAATAGTGACGATAAGCAGGCTATGGAAGGTGAAGATACGGTTTTAGTAGAAAAAAGCGAGCAACTTCATCAAGTTAACCACGGGACAGCTCTATTATTAATAAACCCAGATGCCGAGTTACAAGCGGTTTTTTTACCTAAAATAACAGAGCTAGGCATAAAAAGTTTTACCAGTAATGTTCTTTATCACGACTATTTAAAAGTCATTAAATATTATCAGCAACGTAGGTTACTGTGAATGAATAATTTTGGTTGATGGCGATATGACCTGATCAACTAAAATCAGGTTAAGCGTGAGCATGCTGAATTCAGGGAGCCACACACATATTAAGGTAACGATGATGAGCACTACCCGTTAGATTTTCATTATAGAATTACCAGTTTTGCTTTTTGCGATAAAGGGTTGAAGGACTCACTTCTAATAACGCAGCAGCTTTTGGCACATTGCCACTACAAAAAGATATTGCTGATTCAATAGCATTTTTTTCCACAAGCCATAACGGTTGTATTACTTGATTTTTATGCTGTGTACCTTGGTTTATCCTCTCAGCATTATTTACAAGATTTTCGGTATTAGAAGGTAGCCCTTTTGACAACTTTCTATTTAAAGAAATACTAACTGTCGTTGATAGTGATTTAATAATCATTTCAGCATTAATTTCTGTACCCGAGTTGAGAATAACCATACCGTGAATGACATTTTCTAATTGTCTTATATTACCCGGCCAATCATAGGAACAAATTATTTTGATAGTATCTCGCGACAATTTTATAAATTGTTTTTTTTCAATCTTTGAAAATTTTTTTAAAAAGTATTTCGCGATCAATAGTAAATCAGTACCTCTCTCCCTTAATGGCGGTAAGGCTATCGTAATTACATTTAATCGATAATATAAATCCTCTCTAAACTCGCCATTAAGTAATGCATTACCGATAGAATTTGATGATGCTGAAATTATTTGAGCATGAAATTTTTGCACTTTATGGGTACCAAGAGGACAAAATTCTCTTTCTTGAATAACCCTCAGTAATTTTGCTTGTAAAGAGATAGGTAAAGAGCAGATTTCATCTAAAAATAATGTGCCTTGTTTTGCAGCAGAGAATAAGCCCTCTTGATTGGTTACCGCCCCCGTAAATGCTCCCTTCACATGACCAAATAATTGGGACTCAATCAAATGTTCAGTAAAGTTAGCACAATTTACTGCGACAAAAGGCTCTGTTTTATGAAAACCTTCATGATGACATGCACGGGCAACGAGCTCTTTTCCTGTTCCTGTCTCTCCCATCACAAATAAAGGAGCATTAGTTGTTGCGGCATGTTTTATACTATTAAAAAGGTCAAGCATACTTTCATCTGCAGAAATAATTCCATGAAAATTGACGGGAATATCAAACAATTCGGTATTTGCAGTAAAACTATTTTCACGAGGAGTATTAATAGCTTTATTGAGAATGAAAATAAGTTCTTTGTTATCCCATGGTTTGCAAATAAACCTATCAACAGCACCTGAATTGAAAGCGGATGAAATTTTTTGAAAGTCATTGTATGCAGATAGAATAATTCTTTGCGAATCGGGCCAACGCTTTTTGACTTTTTCTAAAAAATCACAACCATCTAATTCTGGCATGTGTTGATCAGAAACAACAACATCTGGACGTGTAGAATCACAGAAATTAATAGCATCTAATACAGATTGAAAGCTATAAATCTCTGCTGATAGGCTATGTAAAGCTCTTTTCAGTGCGGCTAAAACATCTGCATCGTCATCAACAAGCACTAAAACAGGCTGGTTACTCATGAATGGCTCTCATGCAATTAAACTCGCTTTAATCAATAATGTTGTTATGGTTAAGCATAGAACATTTTTCTCAAAATAAGAGAGTTTGTTGCAAAATGATAATAATATATATGATATTAAACATGGGTTTTAGGGATGCTAAATTAAGCTAATGTTTAGTTATAATTTTTTGTAAACAAACCTTGTTGTGACAGGAATAAAAGATATGTTCAAACCAGAGTTATTAATCGTTGATGATGAGGAAGAAGTACTGAATGCTTTGAAAAGATTATTACGTAACAAGTTTGAGTTACATTTGTTCTCTGATCCTATTGCTGCACTTGAGTTCTATCAAAGTAACCCTGTTCCATTAGTGATATCGGATATGCGTATGCCAATAATGGATGGTGCAAAATTTTTATCTAAAATCACAGAAATTAGCCAGAGATCTAAACGCTTTTTATTAACTGGTCATGCCGATATAAATTTAACGGTTGCCGCGGTCAATGAAGGAAAAATTTCTCACTACTTTACTAAACCGTGGAATAACGACAAGCTAGTTTCAGAACTTAAATTAGCTTATGATTTATTTATTTCTGAAACAAAATCAAAAAAATTATTACAGAAGAATATAGAAAAAAATGCCGAGTTATCCCTTTTGAATAATGCATTAGAGCTAGAGGTTGATAAAGGAAAGGAAAAATTAGCACTACTTTCATACAAAGAAGCTAAAAGCTTTGTTCGATTAAAAAGAACATTTTCAACTTTTATAGATCTGTATGCCGAGATTATTTCACATCACACTCTAGATGAAAGTAGGCATAATTATAGAGTTGCTGGACAAGCAAGGCTTATTGCTGAACAATCCAGTTGTGGGAAATTAGAAACTTTTCAAATATATATAACAGGCTTACTTTATGAAACAGGAAAGTTACTTGTTCCACAATCAATATTGTCTGTTTCTTCTGACTTGTTAAGTCAACAAGAAAAAACGTTATATAATTCTTTTTATGGTGAAGGCTACCAATTATTGCGAAAGGTGAATGAATTAAGCCATGTTGCCCATATTATCAAGTGTATACCCGAATATTATAATGGCTTAGGAGTACCCAATCATTTATCCAAAGAGGAAATACCGCTAGGCTCTAGGATCATAAGTGTTATATCGACATTTGATGATTTAGTGATAGGGAGGCAAACCCAAATACCTATTTCAATTATTGAAGCAAAGCATAGAATTAAAAAATTATCAAAAACAAAATTCGATCCGTCAGTAGTAAGTTTGTTTTTAAAACTACTTGAAAAAATGCCTAATGCAATAGAAGGAACCATTGAATATCCAGTAAATGTTGCACAACTCAATATTGGCAACATATTAGCCCAAAACCTAATGAATAATAATCACAATGTTCTATTAACAAAAAACACCATCATAGAGGCTCAGCATATTGATAAGTTAAAAGAACTAGAGATTGAATATAAAAACACTTTTACATTGTTTATTGTTAAGTAATTTTTCACTCCAATCCTAACTTTAACTCTAATTATACGGTACTACTAGATAAAAAAAACAACCAAAAGCTTTGATATTATGACTTTAAAAATCAAAACAACCACTTTGATACGCTAAATCATTAGAGCTAATCAAACCACTCTACGCCAAAATTGAAAACGGCTATCATTTTTCAATGACAACCGTTTCAGACTACAGATAGCACTCAAATTACTGCGCCAAGACTAAACCTTCTCTACGCGGATCTGCACCGCCGATCAAGCCATTTTTGGTGACCTCAATAGCATGCACGCCACTGTTTAAATCACGAAGCTGCACTTTGTGCCCTTTGGCTTCAAGTGCTGGCTTTAATAACTCAGCTGGTGTACCGCGCTCTAGCGTAGTGATGTGATTTCGATTAGTTACATGAGGTAAATTAGCCGCTTGTTGGGGATCCAGTTGCCAATCAAGTACACCGATAATATTTTGAGCAACATAATTAATAATTCTGCTACCACCCGGTGAGCCAACTAATAATTTAAGGGAGTTGTCTTTATTAAACACCATCATTGGTGCCATAGAGCTTCTAGGGCGTTTGTTTGCTTGCACTCTATTTGCCACCCAATGACCATTTTGCTTAGGCGCTAATGAAAAGTCGGTTAGTTGGTTATTTAGAATAAAACCTTCCACCATCAATGCCGAGCCAAAACCATTTTCAATACTACTCGTCATTGACACCGCATTACCTTGTTCGTCAACAATAGAGAAGTGGCTGGTAGAGGGGCGCTCAATGGCTGAATCATCAGCTAATGCTAACGCGCCCTCAGGAACTCCTGACACCGCCCTGCCCATATCTTTTTTAGGGTTTATTAATGCCGCTCGCTTAGCCATATATTCAGGTGAGATTAAGCCTTTTGTTGGCACAGAAACAAAATCAGCATCAGCGATATAACGGTTTCTATCAGCAAAGGCTAAACGAGCACTTTGTGTGTATAAGTGCATAGCTTGGGCATCATTAGGTTGGTATTGAGCCAAGTCAAAACGTTGTAGCTGGGCAAGCATTTGAATAACTGCAATACCACCAGAGCTAGGCGGCGCCATACCACAAACATTATATTCACGGTAACTACCACATACAGGCTCACGTTCTTTCACTTGATAAGCGGCCATATCCTTCATGGTAAGCAAACCCGGTGAAATAGCTGAGTTTTGTACTTTTTCGACAATCTTTTCAGCAATCCAACCTTTATAAAAAACCTCAATACCGTCTTTGGCAATACTACGAAAAACCTTGGCTAATTTTTTATTAACCAGTAAATCACCAGCTTTAACTGATTTACCATTGGGGAAAAAATATTGGTTAATTTCTGGCAAGGTGTGTATGCCGGGATTAAAGTTCATGCCAAGTAATTTTTCTAAACGTGGCGAAACGACAAAACCATGTTCTGCCAGCGTAATCGCTTGCTCAAACAAAACAGGCCAAGCTAACTTGCCATATTTATCGTGGGCTTTTTTTAAGGTTGCCATCATACTTGGAACGCCAACAGCGCGCCCTCCTACGACAGCATCTATCCACTTTAATGGCTTTCTTTGTTTATCTAAAAACAATTCACTTGTTGCCGCCGCTGGCGCGGTTTCTCTGCCATCAAAAGTGGTCATTTTTTGCTTTTTATTATCCCAATAAAGCATGAATGTGCCACCACCAATACCTGAAGATTGTGGTTCAACAAGGGCCAATACTAACTCTACCGCGATAGCCGCATCAACAGCGCTACCGCCTTGTTGCAATATACTAAAACCTGCTTTACTGGCATAAGGGTTGGCAGCAACCACCATAAACTTGTTGCCTTTTACCGCTTTTTTGTCAACATAACCCGTTGCAGCTTCTGGCTCTCGGACTTCTCTGTGTTGGTTAGGTGGATTAGCAATAGCTGCCGAAGTAAATAGTAATAAGCTCGCAGCAGATAAGGCTATAAGTTTTTTTGAGATCATATTTTTGATTTTATCTTAATATAAAAGGTATGAACGGAATTAATAGCAATTAATGGTTTTGATTTTGCCTAAACAATAACTGAAATTGATTAAACTGTGCAAATTTATTTAGCAGTGGCAGATATCGACTTAAATCTAAGGATTCCTCCCCATTTTCTTCTTTGCTTTCATCACTATTTTCCAATAATGCTAACGCATAACAACATGCTTCAAGGCTTGACAGCGCGTTTGCTTTTGCCACTTTTCGAATTAAATATTGACCACTGTTGGCGAGTTTTTCTGGTAAACAAACTTGCGGCAGCGCCTGTAATTTTTCAGATAACATAAACATGCGATAGGCTTTCTTCCAAGTACCGTCAAGTAGGATTAAACATCGCTCCTTTTGCTGCGTTTTCGTCCTTTGCTGCGTTTTAACTTGGTCTCGATTAATACTTGCCGACCAAGACAAAACCTCAGCTTGCTCGCTTGGATAAAGTAATAAGGCATGATACTGATTTAATAGCTGTGATAGTTCGACATTATCGTTAAAGTTTTCACCAACAATGACTTGGCAACGCTTTAACGATTTAGCGAGTAAGGCTACGGTACCTTTACTGTGCTTAACTTCATTAGGATGTTGTAAAACAATCACAGGAATAGTGTTGCTAATCGCGGTGATAAAAGTACAAATACATGCTTTAGTCGGTCGTTGACAGTGTTGACATAAAGTGCGAGACATAAATTTTTAACGATATAAATTGTTGAATTTAATTGTATACTTATCTAAGATCTACCGCAGCTCATTATTTACCTATATCAAAAAAACGCCAAAATATATGAAACTCTCTTCCTTGCCATTAGCCCCGCAACATTCTGTGATAGTAGGTTCGATAGCACTCATCGCCATACTCGCGTTTATTCTTGAACGAATGATTGGTAATACCTTCACTGATTTTTTTGTCTATCAAAAACAGTTGCTCGGCCAAGGTGAAATATGGCGCTTATTCACCGGTCATTTTTTACACACCAATAACTATCACTTATTACTTAATTTAGCTGCTTTGATTATGCTGTGGCTGTTACATGGCCGTTTTTACAGCAAATCAAATTATATTGCACTCTTTTTGTTAGCGGCACTAATCACCAGTTTAGGTCTCTATTATTTTAGCCCCCATTTAACACAATATGTTGGCTTATCCGGGGTGTTACATGGTGTTTTTGTTTTTGGTGCACTCATGGATATTCGCGCTAAGGATAAAACAGGTTACTTACTGTTTATAGGTGTTTGGCTCAAAATTGCTCATGAACAAATTTATGGAGCAAGTACTGATATCAGTACATTAATTGCAGCGAATGTCGCTATTGATGCTCACTTATGGGGAGCTTTAGGCGGGCTACTTTTTAGTATTATTTACCTCCTTATGCCCGATGGAATTCATGACGATTTACCAAACCAGTCAAAGTAAAAGTATTTATTTAACTTAGAAACATTTACCACAGAGAACACCGAGGTGCGAATGCACTACACCGAGAATATAACAAAGATAACAAAGTCTCGGTGTAGGCTCGAAGAGCCCTCTGTGAAGCATCGCGGCTCGGTGGTAAACAAGTTGCCTTCAATTTAGCGGGAACTACTTCGATTGCATTTATTCAGCTTAGCAATATTTACCACAGAGAACACCGAGTTGCGAATGCACTACACCGAGAATAACAAAGATAACAAGGCTCGGTGGTGAATAGTTACAATTAAAGGGTATTTTCAAATAATTTAAATATACGACGATATTCATTTAACCATGAACTTGGCTGTACAAAACCATGAGGTTCAACTGGATAAATAGCCGTTTCAAAGTCTTGTTTTTCAAGCTCAATTAAGCGTTGCACTAAGCGCACAGTATCTTCAAAGAATACGTTGTCATCAACCATAGGCGCATTGATTAATAATGGCTTTTCTAAACCTTGGGCAAAATAAATGGGCGAACTACGTTCATAAGCAATGGCATCGTCTTCTGGGGTATTTAAAATGTTTGATGTGTAACCATGATTATAATAAGCCCAGTCTGAGACCAAACGAATAGCTGAGCCAGACTCAAATAAATCAGGGGCGGTAAACATTGACATCAGTGTTAAAAAACCACCATAAGAGCCGCCATAAGTACCAACACGTTTAGCATCAACATTAGCATGGTCAACTAACCAATTAACACCATCACGCATATCTTCTACTTCTGGTTTTCCCATCTGACGATAAATACTGGTACGCCAATCGCGGCCATAACCTGCGGAGGCTCGATAATCCATATCAATAACCACATAACCTTGCTGTACTAACAATGAATGGAACATAAACTCACGGAAATAACCTGACCAACCAAGGTGTGAATTTTGTAAATACCCTGCGCCATGAGTAAACATAACCGCGCGGTTTTTCTCAGCTGTTTTATTATAATTATGAGGTAAATAAACCCGTGAATAAATAGGAGTGTTTTGATTAGAGGAAGCAATAGCAACAATGCTTGGCGTTGACCATGGCATCGCTTTAAACTGCTCTGAAACGGTATGAGTTATTTGGCTTGCTTCTGCATTAGATGCCAGTGCTTTTACATATAACTCTGGCGGCATAGTTAAGCTTGAATGCTCAATTAATAATTTAGACTCATCTGGACTTAGCGCGTAATCATTCATGCCGCCTAAATCAGTTAACGCGGTTACATTCTTGTTTAAGTCCACTTGGTATATTTCATAAATACCCGGATGTTTACGGTTACCTTTAAAAATAAAGTGCTGCTGATCTTTCGTTAAGGCCACCTCGCTAACTTCAAATTTTCCTGAAGTAAGCTGGCTAGCTTTACTGTTTTTCAGCATTTTATGATAAAGGTGAGAATAACCACTTTCTTCAGACAGATAATAAAGCGCCTCATTACCTAGCCAGTCAAACTCATTTAAAGCATAGTTAATCCAGGCATCATCATGTAATTTATGCTGATTCACTAACTTGTTATGGGTAAAATCAACCGTTGTTAACCAACGGGTTTTGTTATCCCAAGCTTCTAACATCAAGGCAACTTGGCTACCATCTGCGCTCCATTTCACCGGATTCCACATTTGTAATAAGTGAATATTACGAGCTTGCTTTTTACTGCTATATTCCTTGCCTGCTCGGGCATAGTTTTCTTTTTTAACCGCCGCTAAGACATCGGCATCAAAATCAGGCAAAGTGCTATAAGCAAGCGCAGACTTTTCACCTTTAGCTAAATCAACAATAAAAATTTCTTCTTTATATTTTTGATTATTAGCCACACGTGCCCGCACTTTTTCAGCGGCAATAACACCATCTTCAGTAATATAATTAGGCATAATATCGGTTTTATCACGACTTGCTTTAGCCGAAGCGATACTAACCAGCAGTTTACTGCCAGAGGGTGATAAACTGGCATGACTTACGATATTACCTTTGCCAAAATAGAATTTTGTTTCGCTTATGCTGGCATTTTCTTTGGCTAAATTTTGTTTTTGCTCGGCACGTCGTTGCTTGTTTTTATGCTGTAAAGCAATATAACCGATAAGCTTATGTTGCTCTTTCGCTAAATAACTACTTGGTGCTTCTACACTTTTGGGTTTATCAGCCATTTGTAAATTAGCCAGCTCGGTAATCTGGCCGGTACGCATATTGTGGGCATAAAAAACATTATCAATACGATAGGCAATTTCACCGTTTGTTAAAAACATTGCCTCACTTTCATTGGCTGAGGTAAACGTTAATTGTTGTACCGATTGGCTGGCGAGCTGCTTAACAAAAACATTGCCCTTAAAGGTATAAACCTCATGACTAGCCGCTAAATTAAGCACGGCATTTTTATCTGCAGCAATATGCATATTAGCAAGGCTTACCTTAGTACCATTACTATCAGCAGCATCTGATGACAGGTTTTTAACAAACAAATCTTTTAAAGGATTACCTAAGCGTTTTTGCTGATAATAAACAGTATTACTATCATCGCCCCAGTACCACGCTTGTGGCGCACGACCAAACCAGTCTGGATCAGCCATAATTTGCTCTAAGGTAATAGTGCTATCTAGATTAGCGGAATTAGCCGCACTTATTTTGGGCGAACTTATGCTAGGCGTATTTATTTTAGATGCACTTATTGTAGATGTAAGAGCAGCGGCAGGCGTTTCGGCGCTCGAAGCCTTATTGTTTGGCATTTCAGTGCTGACACAGGCAACTAAAGAAAAACTTAAAGCGGCGGTAATCATGGTATTAAATAACAGAGGTTTCATAAATTTAAGGTCTTTAACGGGTTAAGTAACTTGATGTTTTGTTAGCGTTATACTGATCATAGCGTTAATAATCAATATACAGTGATGAATAGAATAAATGAAATTTATTGTCAAGTGTAAGGCAAAGCTACCAGTTGCCTATTTTATGGGATGAATTTAACGAACATGATAGACTTACTCTCTCTATTTTTTCGATTGTATTTTTACCCTGTTGGTCTTACTACTATGTATTCAAAACAAGCTTGTTTTTGTGGCTCCACACTGTTATTTGCCCAATGCTGTCAGCTACTAATCACCCAACATAAACACGCTCAAACACCCGAGCAATTAATGCGCTCTCGCTTTAGTGCTTATGCAACAAAAGAGTATCAATATATTTTTGATACTTACGCTAAGCAAAGTCAAAATTCAATATCGTTAGAGGATATTCAAGACTCCGCCAAAGGCAGTCATTGGTTTGCCCTGATTATCCATGCAGGCGAAAAAGCTGATAGCAATGCAGAAAATGCCACCGTGCCAAGCAATAAATCAGCGCAATTTGTCGAGTTTTCAGCCTTTTATATAGCTGACGATAGCGTGTTTGAAATGCGGGAGAAATCTCGCTTTGTGCTAGAAGTAAGTGATCGTCAAACAAAGAGTCATAACAGTAATCTCAAACAGTGGCGTTATGTTGATGGCGATATAATTATGCATGACCAGATAAGTAATCAACTAGGAAGTCAGCTAGGTAATCAACCAGACAATCTGTCAAAAAAGATAACGCGTAACCAATTATGCCCTTGTAATCATTACCCTTCTGCTTGGACTAAGAAAAAAGATAAAAAATATAAACACTGTTGTCAAAAGTCGTTATAAACACTTGTTAAGCGGCGACATCAACCACTACACGAGCTTTAACTAAAGACGTTTGAATGTTTTTTAACCAACCATTTACATCCATTGCCAGACGTTTATTTAAAACGACATCGGCTTTTTCATTGGCATGCTTTTCCTGACACACTAGCGTAGTGTTTTCCATAATACTACTGGCGATATATTGAGCATCGTCACGAAAAGCGAGCGGTTTAGGTTGCATGGCATTGCTTAAATGAATATTGGTAAGTTTACTTTCGTCAACATATTGGGCTTGGTTATATTGATTGATTTGTTCGAGGTTTTTTAGCGCTAAGGGTGCTTGTTCAGGTAACTCAAACTGTTTTCTTAATGCGCAGCTATCAAGCGCTGTCTTAGTTAACTCTTGCTGTGGCAAAACAAACTGACTTTGCTCTCGAACATCATCACAAAGCATAGCCAGCATTAAAGAAAAATCGGCACGCCTTGCTTGATGAACACTTTCATTTAATTGCTCACCCAATTGCAATTCATGCAACAAGGTTGTTGGCACCGAAAATTCTGAGGCGGCGACCTCAGAATTTACAGAATGATTAAGTGTTTGTTTTACTACATCAACAGTCAATGCCAGTGCTCTTTTTACTAAATTGTTTCAGTAAAAAAGTTATCGGCTAAATAATTAAAAACTTTACCTGTTTTTAGCTATTTATTGTCATTATTTACAGGTACTAACATAATTACTCAACGGGCCATGTTAATGTAAATGCCGCGCCTCCTAATTTGCTATCAGCAACACTCGCGCTACCATGGTGCCATTCCATAATTCGTGCCACTATCGCTAAGCCCAAACCAAAGCCACCGGTTTCCCTATTGCGTGAGTTATCACCGCGAGAAAAAGCGTCAAAAATAACCGCTTTAAATTCATCTGAGACACCCTCACCATTATCTTCAACACAAAGTTGGCATAGCTTATTGTGTTTTGCTCCATTGGCTGGCTGTATCACAGCAATGGTTACTCTCACCTGACCTGCACCGTATTTAATCGCATTACTAATAAAATTATTCAGTGCTCGGTCGATAAAATGGTTATCACAAATAGCTGACAAATTGTCTGTTTCATCAATCAACTCAATACTTGCACCTGCCTGTTCGTGATTAGCTATCTGCTTATTTACCAAGGCATTGATATTCTGGCTAGTAAAGTGAAGCTCTGGCTTATCGCTATCAAATGCGGCATAAATTAGCATTTCATTAATTAACCCTTCTAACTCACAAACATCATTATTAATTTGTGCTTCGTACTTAGCTCTTTTTTCTTCATCTTTAACGCTTGATAACATTTGTAAGGCAAATTTACTACGCGCTAATGGCGTTCTTAATTCATGCGATACCGCACTGGTTAACTCTTTATGTGCTTCAATCAAGCGTTTTATACGTGATGCCATCATATTGAAAGAGTCTATCATTGGCGCTGTCATGCTTGACTTGGCTGTCGGTGCGCTAGTATTAAAATTACCTTGCCCAAATTCACTGGTCGCTTTTTTCAATAACTCTAAATCTCGAGACATAGGCCATAACCAAAAAAAGATGATCGCAGCAATAGCCGCTAAGACTAAGACACGGTAAATAGCTTTAATTCTGGGTCTAGCGGGCATATCTGCTGGCCCTAGCGTGAGTACAGCATCAGTGTTAGGAATTAAATAATGTAAGGTAACCATACCTTGGTAGTAATAAACATGTGTGCTTTCATGTTTTAACGAGTGATGATCTTTGTGCTCCATGGCATCAAACGTTTTTAAGCTAATAAGCTTTAAAGGCAGTTGATAACGTTTACCTGTTTGGGCAACCAATTCTGGCCATTCAGTCCCGGGGTGTTTTTGCACAAAATCCCCTACCGCCACCAGCATAGTTTTGTAACCAGTATAAGATTCTACATCTTGCTCAAGATAGCTATTCCAAACATTATCAAGTAACCAAGAAAAAATGATAAATGTTGCAATAATAAGAAAATAAAGACTGAAAAACGAACGTCCGGCAAAGCTGATACGAGAGGTCATTGGTGGCCTACAAAAGGTTAATAATATAAATAAATAGCAAATGTGCATCCCTGCATTTGCTTAATACTTTACATCCTATAGATAAAATAAAAGCGAAACAGTTAATAACTGTTTCGCCTAGTAAAGTTTAGCTCCATGCGTCTGGCACAAACAAGTATCCTTGTCCCCAGATAGTCTTGATTCTAAAGGGTGTTTCTGTGTCATCAAACAATTTTTTTCTTAAACGAGAAATTCTTACATCAACGCTTCTATCTAAACCATCGTATTCTCGGCCAACAACCGCTTTATAAATATAATCACGGTTTTGAACTTCACCAGCTTTACTGGCCAGTAACCACAGTAAATCAAATTCTTGACTGGTTAAATCAACATTATCACTTTGCAAAGTAACCTTTCGCGATGCTTTGTTAATATGTAAATCACCACAGCTAACTTCGCCAGCTTCTTGATTTTGATTTGGCAGCTGACCTCGACGCAATAAAGCCGTTACTCGCGCTAATAATACTCTTGGTTCGACAGGTTTAATCACATAGTCATCGGCGCCTATTTCTAAACCAAGTACTTGGTCAAAATCAGTTCCTTTCGCCGTTAGCATTAAAATAGGCCCTGAAAAGTTTGGTCTTAAATCGCGACAAACCGCAAAACCATCTTTACCCGGCAACATAATATCTAAAATAATGATATCAGGACTGAAAAGCTCTACGCGTTTAGCAACAGTGTCTCCGCGAAACTCTTGCCTGACGTGATAACCTTCACTGGTTAAAAAATCAGTTACTAAATCAGATAACTGGCGATCATCTTCAACTAATAATATTTTTTTCACTGAATCAGTCATATTTGCTTCCTTTATTAGATAATTTTTATCAACTAAGACAAGCTTAAACAAGTTACAGAACATTAACAATACGCGGTACTAGCTGTTACCGTTAAATTACATTATTTAACACATCAGCCTGTAGTTGTTTGATTTTCGTCCATTGTAAACAACTAATGTAAAAATAACTTGCGAGAGCACGGCTAAACAAGCAAGATCATTGGCAATTATTGTTCTTTTATTTTGAGCTAAACATCTATGAAAATAATCTCATTTAACATCAACGGCCTACGCGCTCGTCTTCATCAATTACAAGCTATCATTGATAAACATCAACCTGATATTATTGGTTTACAAGAAATAAAAGTACACGATGAAATGTTTCCTTTAGCTGACGTTGAAGCCATGGGTTATCATGTTTATTTTCATGGTCAAAAAGCCCATTACGGCGTGGCAATGTTATGTAAAAAAGCAGCTATTAACGTGCAAAAGGGTTTCCCAAGCGATGATGATGAAGCACAGCGTAGAATGATCATGGTAGAAACCACTAATGATGCGGGCGAAAAAGTTACTGTGCTTAATGGCTATTTCCCACAAGGTGAAAATATAAGCCACGAAACAAAATATCCTTATAAACGTAAATTTTATCAAGACTTAATGACTTACCTTAATGATAACCATAGCAATGACGAAAATGTCATTGTGATGGGCGATATCAATATTTCTCCTATTGATCTCGATATCGGTATTGGAGAGGTAAACCGTAAGCGTTGGTTAAAAACAGGAAAGTGTTCTTTCCAATTAGAAGAGCGTGAGTGGTTAACAACACTAATGGATTGGGGATTTATCGATACCTTCCGTCAATTACATCCTGAGCGCACTGAGCGTTATTCATGGTTTGATTATCGCTCACGCGGTTTTGATGATAACCGAGGTCTGCGTATCGATGTGGTTTTAGCCACACCTTCAATGAGTGTTCACTGCATTGAAGCTGAGGTGGACTATGAGTTACGAGGCATAGAAAAACCGTCAGACCACGCCCCAATATGGTCAACTTTTGAAAATAATTGATAAAAGCAATATGACGATAACTTTAGCAGCTAATTATCTCTGCCCACTTTGCCAGCAAGCTCTCTTGCTTACTGGCCAAAGCTACTGTTGTGCAAACAAGCATAGTTTTGATCGAGCGAAACAAGGCTATGTAAATTTATTACCGGTGCAATTTAAGCACTCAAAAGCGCCCGGTGATAATAAAAGCATGGTACTTGCTCGCCGCGCTTTTCTTGATAAGGGTTTTTATCAACCACTGGTTGATAAAATGCTCGCCCTTTATCAACAATACGGCCAGTTAGATGCCCCCTTACTTGATGCTGGCTGTGGCGAAGGTTTTTATAGCCACCAGCATAAAACATCAATCAACCAAGTGTACGGTGTTGATATTGCCAAAGAAACGATAAAAATAGCCGCTAAGCGTTATCAAAACTGCCACTTTAGTGTTGGCACCTTATCTAAATTAAGTTTCGCTGATAATTACTTTGCTTGGCTAACCTCGGTCTATGCGCCTATTTTAGAAGACGAATTTACTCGTGTATTAAAGCAAGGCGGCTATTTACTTACCGTTACGCCCGCACAGCAGCATTTATATGAATTAAAACAGTTAATTTACCGTAATGCTAACGAGCATGACATAAGCAAAGCTCCTATCAAGGCGTTAAAATTAGTTGCCGAAGAAAAGCTGACTTACCCGATGATTTTTGATAACAGTGACGATGTGCTTAACTTATTAGCCATGACACCCTTTGCTTTTAAAGCGTCAACGGCCCTTATTGAGCAACTGAAAAATACTGAGCAGTTTAGCTGTCAGGCAGATTTTATTTTGCGTTTATATCAAAAAGAATAGCGTGAATAAATTCTCGCCTACCTTGAATTTATCTTATCTGAATGTATCAATTGACTAGCTACGTGTTGCAAAGGTTAACTGCAAAAGCTGCGCTAAGTCGATATATCGGGGTTTTGAAACGGTTAGATGGGTAAGTTTATTTAGGTTATCTTGCTCTTTGGCTTTTTCTAAGCCACTTCGATACCAAGAGGCTAATGACGGCGGTAAAAATTTATCGGCTTTTACACCTAACACCACTAATGCTTGTACAGGAATAGATAAAATAAATAAACCATACACCAATGCCACGCTTAAAGTATTAATAGCATTATCAATACTTCCCTGCCCCATCGGATAACCAGAGCCAAAATACAGCTGCATAACAACAGTAAATAATGCCAGTGCAGGAAAATAACGACAAACAAATCGAGCACTTTGAATCGCGGTATAATCGGCGAAATAGCGCGCTAATTCTGGCTTTTCGGGCCAAAGATTAAGGTACTGCTGACCTAATTTTATGATTTGTACTACAGATAAGTTCATAAGCTAACTATAGCAGCAAAGAGAGACTTGGAAAAGTTACAACAATTAATACCCTCGCATTAGCTTGTAAAAAATTGTTACTCAGACTACTTTATTGCCTTGCATCAATCTTTGCCCGCGAGTAACCGCTATAATAACAAACAAACCTATCCTAGTGATTAACTATGGTAGTTCATCGATAGAGTTTTATTTAATTGCTCCTCACTCTGCTCAGAGCCAGTTATCAGGCTTATCAATAAAGGTTAACAAAGGCCAATAAAATTAATATTTTTCGTGATATAAACCACTAAAATATCAAGCTTAATGGTCAAAGTTAAATTAACCGCTAATTTTCATTCTATTTTAGTCCCCTTGTTAATAATTATTTAGGGTGTGTTTTTTATACCGACAGATTTACTCATTTAAATCAATGAATTAACGATTAACCCAAAGATTACCCACAATGATATCCACAGCTTTTGTGGATATCATTTTTACCATACTACCCGTCATATTCGCTAATTCGTAAGTTAAATCATTGTAAAACGCTATTTCCATCATCAAATCTTTCAAAAACATAGATAAACACCTTTTTACATCGGCTAGAGTTCACCTTTAAAAGTTGTTATGCTAGCAAACCAAGCAACTTTGCCAATACTGAGGGCGTGATGCAATTAACGTTAAAACAGTTAGATGAAAGCTTTGCCATTCATAGTTTATCTCAAAATAGCCAAATTCCTGCCCAGGTGTTTTCCGCACCTATTTATTTTATTGCTAAAACCTTTGATGAAATTTCTATAGTACTGCCGCAATGTATTGATATAGAAAGTGATGAAGTTGAAGGAGACTGGCGGGCGCTAGAAGTTGTAGGGCCATTAGACTTTTCGTTAACGGGTATTTTATCAAACATAGCCACAGTGTTAGCGAATGAAAAAATAAGTATTTTTGCTATTTCTACTTTCGATACTGACTACGTATTAGTGAAAAATAACACCTTAAACGCTGCCATTGAAGCATTGCGAGCAAATCACTATCAAGTCATCCAACCTTAAGCTCATCCCCTTTTCTAATAGTTTTTCGAGAAACTAAAATTTACTGTCTACCTGCCACTTTAACTAATCATCAGCCTTTACTCCTACCTTGACAAAATATAAGGCTGTAGCCCATAAATAAAGGGCTTAATGCTTTATCAAGACAGTTCATTGCGCATAACGTTATCTTTAAACGCCAATTAATCTCAATTTTGACCTCTAATGTCATACTTTCACCGCGAACAAGTCGATACTTTTAATAATAAGAATCATGTCATTACATCAACATCTATTATGAAGGCATTGCCAGCATTAAAGCGCTACGCTCAGCCGATTAAATAATAGTTAGCATGATGAAAAATGAGCGTATTGAATTAACAGCCAGATAAATTAATTCACTTTCAATAAAAAAAATAATGAGGATTTTATGTATTATTATCAAGCGTTACAACGCAATGCAACTAGACTAGGCAATACCATTGGCACCTCTTTTGGTGACCAAGAGCATACGTGGAAAGAAGTAGAGAATCGGGTTGCTAGACTTGCCAGTGCATTAGTTAAACTTGGCATTAATAAGCAAGCTCATGTGGCTATATTAGCGATGAATTCAGATAAGTATTTCGAATACTACAATGCTATTCCATGGGCAGGGAGCGTGGTTGTGCCATTAAACATAAGATGGTCGCTACAAGAAAATATATATTCCCTCAAAGACTCTCAAAGTAGTGTTCTTTTTGTTGACGACACTTTTTTACCTATGGCTAAGGCGCTTATTGCCAGCTGCGATAAAATTAAATTCGTGATTTATATGGGTGATAAAGAAACCCCTGAAGGAATGTTTAACTACGAACAATTGCTCAAAGATTCAACCCCAATGACGCCTAGCAAAGGCAGTTATGATGATCTTGCTGGTATTTTTTATACCGGTGGCACAACAGGCTTTCCTAAAGGGGTTATGCTCTCGCATGCTAACTTGTGGACTAGTGCTATATCCGTTGTCGCAGAAATGGGCTTAAATAAACCAGATGATCGTTATCTTCATGCTGCGCCAATGTTTCATTTAGCCGATGTTGGCGTCAGTTATGCCATGGTAATGGGCGGCATGACGCAAGTATTTATTCCCTTTTTCGAACCAACTAGCGTTATTGCCATTATCGAGAAAAAGAAAATTAATCACACATTACTAGTGCCCACAATGATCACCATGATGTTGGCAACGCCAGCAATCAATGAAGCAAATTTTAGCAGCCTGAAATCATTGGTATATGGCGCTTCACCCATGCCGCATGGCACCTTAATAGCAGCGATGGAAAAAATGCCCACGGTTGGATTTATGCAAGCCTATGGACAATCAGAGATGTCACCGCTAATTTCTATTTTAACGGCGGATTATCATGTATTAGAAGGACCTAAAGCAGGTAAGCTTCGTTCGGCCGGTCGTCCGGGTTATTGCGTTAATGTTGAAATACGAGATGCTGTTGGCAACACTTTACCTACTGGCGAAGTGGGCGAAATCGCTGTATTGGGTCCAAACAGCATGATGGGCTATTGGAACGACCATGAGCAAACAGCTAAAACGGTTATTGATGGCTGGATCATGACAGGTGATGCTGGCTACGTGGATGAAGATGGTTTTATTTTCTTAGTTGACCGAGTGAAAGACATGATAGTTACTGGTGGAGAAAATGTTTTCTCGGCTGAAGTCGAAAATGCACTGTCTCATCACGCGGCCATTCAGGAATCTGTAGTTATCGCTATTCCAAGTGAGCAATGGGGCGAAGCGGTACATGCCATTATTCGCGTTAATGAAAATCAAACAACAACAAAAGAAAGTGTGATAGACCACTGCCGTGAGCACATAGCTGGCTATAAAATTCCCCACAGTATTGAGTTTCGTACCGAGCCTTTTCCAATGACTGGCGCAGGCAAGATACGAAAAGTAGAGCTAAGAGCTCCTTATTGGGAAAACCAGCAGCGCGCCATTAGCTAGACGTGTATCATTTCACCTCAAGATACAGCTTTCATCTTGAGGTGGAACGGATATATCACCAAGAAAAAGAGCTAAACATGTTGAAAACCTATGGCTCCTTGTGCCCATTTTCGAGGGAGTAGCAAGTAAAAATCCATACAGGCACTGTAAAATAGGTCGATAATATCGGTCGATTTATGATTATTTTGTGCGCTAAAAACAAACTAGAAACGACAATAGCCCAACCTACTCTCCTCGCTAACTAACTAACATTAAGTTACGTGCCTATGCACTTTGATCAGGAAATCAGTAAGTGGGTTTAGCTTTCACCTGTAGGAGATGATTTATCCTCGATTTCTTTTAAAAATCGCGGTTGAAAGCGCTCCTACAAACAATAACACCACATTAAATAATGGTTCCTGAGTTATCTACATAGCCATGTTAAGTTAAGTGCCTATAACGGCAATTTTGAGCCTAAAGCGGACAGTAAATTTTATCGTTACCACATATTCGGTAAACAAGTGTATTAATAAAAATAATCAACATAATATGTCCAAATAATCGGGCGACATCCAGTATTACAAGTTTATTCCAATCACTGGTACTTAATAAATATCTAAAAAAACAGGAATATTTAAAGCTATTTAGTTTTACTGTCTCGCCATTTTTAATGATTGCTTTGGTGACGTTGCTACTAGTCTGGGATGAATTATTGTCTAGGTGAAATTGATATCTTCTTACAATACTCAAAGTGATCATTAAAGAAGATGATTATGGTTCAGTAAAAGCGATCGCTTGGATAAGAATTAAAACCGTTAATGAATTTAGCCCTTTCTAAGGCCATTTTTTTAATTTGGTTTTGTTTGGTTTGGTTTGGTTTTTAAGAGGAACAGCCTATCATTATTATCTTTTTCAAGCGCAATAATGATAGGCTGTTACATAAGTTTGTTACCGTCTATCGTTAAATAAACATTAAGTAAACGCCAAGTAAACGTTAACTAAACATCAAATAAAATTAATCGGCTTCTAGTAACGCACGCGCGATAATCAGTTTCATGATTTCGCTAGTACCGCCATAAATACATTGCACGCGAGAGTCAGCAAAAGCTCTGGCTACTGGGTATTCCCACATATAACCATAACCACCGTGAAGTTGCAGACAACGATTGATTGTTTTGAACTGTAGTTCGGTAGCTAAGAGTTTAGCTTTAGAGGCTGTCACTGCATCAAGTTTACCTTCAATATGAAGTTCTAAGCAGCGGTCAACAAAAACACGCATACAGGTCATTTCAGCATCCATTTCGGCCAACTCAAATTGAGAATTTTGAAATAAAGCGATGGGTTTGCCAAAGGCCTTGCGTTCTTTAACGTAGTCAACCGTTTGCTCTAAAATTGATTGCGCTTGCGCAACCGCAACAATCGCTATGCTCAAGCGCTCTTGAGGTAGCTCCATCATCAAGTACTTAAAACCCATGCCTTCAGCGCCTAACATGCTTTCTTTAGGTACGCGTACTTCTTGAAAAAACAGCTCTGAAGTATCTTGTGCTTTTAACCCAACCTTTTCTAGGTTACTGCCTTTTTCAAAGCCCAAAGTATTTGCTTCAACAAGAAATAAGCTTAATCCTTTTGCGCCAGCCGTAGGGTCCGTTTTACAAACAACAATAACAAGATCAGCATGTTGACCATTAGTAATAAAGGTCTTAGAGCCATTAATGACGTATTCATCGCCATCGCGTATCGCGGTTGTTTGAATGCCTTGTAAATCAGAGCCCGTTCCCGGTTCAGTCATGGCAATAGCCGTGACAATATCACCCGAAAGACAACCAGGCAGGTATTTATGCTTTTGTTCTTCGGTGCCAAGATTCACAATATAAGGCACTGAAATATCTGAATGAAGACTAAAACCAATACCGGTTAATCCGAGTTTAGAGACCTCTTCAACAACAATGGCATTATAACGAAAATCTACCTCTACGCCGCCATAAGCTTCAGGAACGGTAGGACATAAAAACCCTAGCTCACCGGCTTTTCGCCAAAGTTCACGATCAATTTGACCGTCTTTTTCCCATTGAGCATGAAAAGGAACGGCTTCTGTCTCTAAAAACTTTCGCACACTATCACGAAACTGTTCATGGTCATTGTTGAAAACATTTCTTGAAATCATTTTTATCACCTTTTTTATGCCAAGTTATTAGCACTTATTTTAAATGTTACTTTTTAGATATTACTTTTTTAAAACGTTATCCCCGATTAATACACCACGGGGATGACGTTCCTGATCTATATGCAATAACTACTTAACTACGTTATTCTTTAATAGCTGTTCAACATCGGTTGCTTGATAATGAAAACCCTGCAATAACTTTTTAATATAAACTCCATCAGGCTCAGTTACGCACATAGGAAGTTCGCTATTTGTGTTTGAAAACTTAATGGCTGGCGCAATTTGTTTAACAATATCTCCTGCTAATGATTTGACATCAACCAGCATATTTCTCTCTTGCATTAATTGTGATTTAGCCGCTTCCGACACTGTCAACACAGGCTCAACACAAGCGTCAAGTGGCTCAAACAAGGTTTGCCAATAACTTAATGACTGCTCGGCAATCACGTTAGCTATATCTTGTTTAAGTGCCTGTTGCTCGTTAACATCTGTTGATGCAACCCGAGCTAACCATTCGCTGTGACCAATATGGGTAAAAAATGATACGGCGAACTTCGGCTCTAAACTACCCACCGAAATATAACGGTTATCTGAGGTTTGATAGTAGTCATAAAAGCAACCACCATTAAGTGCGGTTTCACCTAATTGTGGGTCGATATCGGCGCCAACAGCACCGGCACCAAACATACCATTGAGAGCAAAAGCCGCATCGGCCATACTGACGTCTAGATGTTGACCTTTACCTGACACACCGCGTTCAATCACAGCGGCAAGAATGCCCATCACCGCATGATGAGAGCCACCGGCAATATCGGCAATTTGTGTGCCGCTTAACACAGGACCTGTTTGCTGCGTACCACTAAAACTGGCTAAACCGCTTAAGGCCAAATAGTTAATATCATGCCCTGCTCTATTTTTATAACAGCTATTTTGACCATATCCCGTAATGGAACAATAGATAAGTTTAGGGTTTATCTTCTTTAATGTCGGATAATCTAAACCTAACTTAGTCATAACACCGGGGCGAAATTGCTCGATAACCACGTCATATTCAGCGATTAATTCTTTAACAATATTAACCGCCTCAACTTGCTTTAAATCTAACGCTATCGCTTGTTTGTTGCGATTTAAGGTCAAATAAGCATAAGAAACACCTTTATGTTGAGGCTGAAACGCTTTCAGTAAATCATCCCTACCTATTGCCTCTACACGCAATACTTGCGCCCCCATATCTGCCATCATCATGGTAGCGTATGGGCCCGGCAGTAAAGTCGAAAAATCTAATACTTTTAACTGACTAAGGGGCATACTCATCGTTTATTTCTCTCCATTAAAAGCTTGACCAGACGCTAACATGTCACATAAAGACGCGGGCACTGAAAAACGCTCGCCATAAAGAGCCGTCAGCTCTTCTGCACGCGTGATAAATTTAGCTAAACCATATTGATTAATAAACTGTAATGTACCGCCAGTCCATTGAGGATAACCAATACCAAAAACAGAACCGATATTGCCATCACCGGTTGAACGAAGAACTCCTTCTTCAACACAACGAGCCGTTTCTATTGCCATGATAAATAACAATCTTTCTTTGATATCAATGAATGAAATGGCATTTTTCTGGGTATTGTATGTGGTTAGTTCAGGCCATAAGTGCTTTTTAGCATCAACAGGATATTGATAAAAACCCGCACTATTAGCTTTACCTGAACGACCTTTAGCGATCATGTCATTAATAATTTCATCCGCTGGATGAGCGGTTAAGGTTTTACCTTCAAGGGCTAAATCAGCTTTGGTTTGGCTGCTGATTTTTTCCAATAACGTCAGACTAACTTCATCCGTAATGGCTAATGGACCGACTGGAAAACCTGCCATATAAGCAGCATTTTCAATCGATGCAGGATGTGCGTCGGTAAGTAGCGCAATGCCTTCTTTAACAAACGTACCAAATACCCGTGACGTATAAAAACCACGACTGTCATTAACCACAATAGGGGTTTTACCTAACTGTAAGGTTAAGTCATAACAGCGTGCTAAGGCTTTTTCTGAGGTTTTTTCACCACAGATTATTTCTACCAGTTGCATTTTTTCTACTGGAGAGAAAAAGTGCATACCAATAAAATTAGCAGGGCGAGCTGATGCTTCAGCTAAGCCAGTAATCGGTAATGTTGAGGTATTAGAAGCAAAAATAGCCTGTTCACTCATAACCGCTTCAGACTCTTTTGTTACGACTGCTTTTAAATCACGATTTTCAAATACCGCTTCAATAACAAATTCACAGTCGGCTAAGTCAGCAACATCAGCACTTGGCTGAATTAAGGCTAAAATCCCTTCCGCTTTTTCCGCAGTTAAACGCCCACGAGCAACGCGTTTATTAAGAATTTTTGCGCTATAGTCTTTGCCTTTTTCAGCATTTTCTAAACTAGTGTCTTTTAAGACAACGGCTATTCCTTTAATAGCGGCACTATAAGCGATACCCGCGCCCATCATGCCCGCACCTAACACGCCAATTTTTGAAAATTTACGTTTTTCTATTGCTGAAGGACGATTACCACCGGCTTTAATTTCGTTAAGGTTATACCAAAAAGTATTAATGATATTTTTAGAGACTGAGCCAATAGTCAGTTCAGTAAAGTAACGAGTTTCAATACGACAAGCGTTATCAAAATCAACCTGAGCACCTTCAACCATAGTGGCAAAAATTAATTCCGGCGCAGGTAATGTACCTTTAGTGCCGTTACGAATAATTGTTGGCGCAATAGGTAACGTGCTCGCTACTTTTGGACTGCGTGGTGTACCGCCTGGAATTTTATAACCTTTAACATCCCAAGGTTGTACATTAACGCCAACAGTAAGCGCTTGCGTTTGATGTTCTTGAATCCACGTGGTCGCTTTGGCAACCAATAATGATTCATCGTCAACAAAACCATGAATCAAACCTAAACTGCCTGCTTGTTCTGGTGTCAATAATTTACCTTGCATTAGGTAAGGCATAGCGGCCTCAATACCTAATAAACGCACCATACGAGTGACACCACCGCCACCCGGTAACAAACCTAAGGTAACTTCGGGCAAGCCCATTTTAATTTTATTACTTTTTAATACGATACGATGATGCGCAGATAATGCAATTTCCCAGCCGCCGCCCATTGCTGCACCAGCAATACAAGCAACAACGGGCTTACCACAGGTTTCAATTGTTCGCATTGAGGCTTTTATTGACGTGCACAATGACATGATTTGCTCGGCATCATCTTTACCTGCCTTAAACAGCATATTGATATCACCTCCAGCAAAGAAGGTTGATTTGGTTGAGCGAATAATCACCCCAACAACATTTTCGTTGGCGATATCACTCGCTAACTGCTGTGTTGCACTGGCAAAATCACCAGCAAAGGCTAAATCCATCAAGTTTGCTGAAGCGTTTTCTTTATCTAAAATAAAGTGAGCAATATTATTACTGTCTTTTTGATATTTTACTGACGTCATTTTTATTTATCCTTTAAATCAATTCAATGATTGTTGCGATACCCATACCACCACCAACACATAATGTTGCTAAGCCACGTTTTAATCCGCGTGCTTCTAATTCATCTAACAAGGTACCTAAAATCATCGCCCCTGTTGCACCTAACGGATGTCCCATAGCAATAGCACCACCATTAACATTCACTTTTTCATCAGGCACATTAAGGTCGGCTTGAAAACGCATCACAACAGAGGCAAAGGCTTCATTCACTTCATATAAATCAATGTCTTCTGGCGTTAAGCCAGCCAGATTTAACGCTTTTCTCGCCGCTGGAGCAGGGCCGGTAAGCATAATCGTTGGATCTTCACCAACAATAGCCGTAGCAATAATTTTTGCTCTTGGGGTTAAACCATGTTTTTCAGCCGCTGCTTTACTGCCAATTAATACCGCCGCAGCGCCATCAACCACACCTGAGGAGTTTGCTGCGGTATGAATATGATTAATGGCTTCAACATAATGGTATTTTTCTTTGACAACATTATCAAAACCCATATCACCCATTTGTTTAAATGAAGGTTTTAATTTACTTAAACTTTCAACCGTAGACTCTGGACGAATTAATTGATCGGTGGCTAAAATTTCAAAACCGTTTTGATCGACCACCGGAATAACCGAGTTAGCAAATGCGCCACGCTGCCATGCCGCTGCGGCTTTTTGATGTGATTTCACCGAAAAAGCATCAACATCTTCACGACTAAAACCGCCTAATGTCGCGATTAAATCAGCGCCAATGCCTTGTGGCAGAAAAGAGGTATTAACATTGGTTTGCGGATCAAGCGCCCATGCACCACCGTCTGAACCCATCGCTTCACGCGACATAGACTCAACCCCACCAGCAACCACTAAGTGTTCCCAACCCGAGCGAACTTTCATTGCCGCAAGATTGACCGCTTCTAAACCAGAGGCACAAAAACGATTGATGGTAACACCGCCCAAATTATCACTCCAACCTGCAGCAATGGCCGCTGTTTTAGCAATATCAGCCCCTTGATCGCCAACCGCGGTAACACAACCCATAACAATGTCATCAACATGTTGGGTGTCTAGCTTATTACGCTGCTCTAAAGTTTTTAATAAATTGGATAATAAGGTAATGGGTTTTACTTCATGTAAAGCGCCGGTTGATTTACCACGCCCTCGTGGGGTTCGAATTGCGTCAAAAATATAAGCGTCAGTCATAGGTGAGTCTTCTAATAAAAAAAAAGTAACCACACTATAAAATGAAAAAACGTTAAAAAATTGACCTAACCAATCAATTCACTGACATATTGAATCAATGTCAGATTTTGGTTTTTTGTTTATGGATTTTCATAACGAATGAGAAACGCGTCATGATATGAGAAAATTCAACCATTGAATTACAATAAAGTTACAATGATTTTTTGATTACGGGAAATGTTTGATATTACCTGCCATCAGGTTAGGTTGGCTTCTAAGCGAAAAACTCAAGGAGGCCGTCATCAAATTCGAACGGTTTTATACATAGCGATGATGTCAGCTATGCAATGTAATCCTATTTTCAAAACAACCTATCAGCGATTAGTCGCTGCTGAAAAACCCAAAAAGTAGCGATTATTGCCTGTGTTAGAAAGATGATTGTGATCTTAAATTCAGTGATAAGAGACGGAGTGATGTGGGATGCGACAACAATTAAAAATCAACTATTGACGCCATAGTTTATTGTTATGTACCTGAACCACCAAACAGAGTCTTGGCACAATAAGGAGTTAGCTTAGAAGAACTATGGCCAATTCCAGGTATGACTTGAACGTTAACTACTCCATTGATCCCATAACGTTTTGAGTTTTGTTTCATTTCACTTGCCCAACTATTTGCTATATCGATACGAGTTTTAGTCCCGCTTAAAATGCTTGTATGGTAACAAATTACTCAATAGTGGTACTATTTAAAGAGTAATTCCAGACTTTGTAAAAATAGAACGCATAACCTAAGCCGAAAGTAATGATAGAAATTATAATCCAAAGAATTACGTGACCAATATTTCCGAACATGTCGGTGTGGCATATCATCTGTCTAGGACTGCCACTTTCATCGATTAATTGTGAACGATTAAGTATGAATTTAGAGAATGAATAAGGGAAAAAGAACGCACCAATACCGAATGTTATTAATATTAAAATAAACCAAAGTATTAAATGACCTAATATATCGATCGTCCCTACATCTGCCTGAATTCTCATATTTACTCCTTGCTATGATTGTTACCATGTAGCCCCAATAAGGGGCTGATAATAGCTAGCTAAAATGTTAAACGCAGTGAAAACAGCCAGCTGTAAATTTTCCTGCTTGATTGACTTGATATGTGCTACCACGCTACACTGTACCAATTAACGTACATGGCCATTTTGGAGAATAACATGGATGCAATAAGTTATACCTCAGCTAGAGCAAACTTAGCAAGCACAATGGCGCATGTTTGTAACGACCACGCCCCAATAATTATTACCCGTAAAAGTGAAGACCCTGTTGTTATGATGTCTTTAGAAGACTACAACGCAATGCAGGAAACTACATATTTACTCAGATCACCGGCAAATGCTAGAGATCTTTTAGAATCTATCGCCGAACTTGAAGCTGGCAACGGAACAGAAAAAGAGCTTCTGGAATGAAACTAACGTTCTCAACTAAAGCTTGGGAACAATACCTTTATTGGCAAACCACAGACAAAAAAATACTAAAACGTATTAACTTGCTAATTAAAGATATTCAAAGAATTCCCAATGAAGGTATTGGAAAGCCTGAACCTCTAAAACATGGACTGTCAGGATATTGGTCTCGTCGCATAAATGATGAACATAGAATTGTTTATAAGCAACAAAACGACTCAATCCTAATTGCTCAACTTCGCTACCATTACGGCTTATATGTGTTATAAATTTTTATGCTCGATAGCTAAAACACGTTTTTCTAATTTTTTTGTTTAATGAGTTTGCACTCGCTAAAGTCTGGCGAGCACGCGTGTTCGAAGCCATCAAGACCCCCCTGACTTGTCACTGGTTAATATAAAAAAGCTTCCCTTGAAATGGGTCGTTGATTGTAAGAAAATCGGTCATGGCTTACCTGCGTTAAAGTACCTATCACAGTATTTATATCATGGTGTATTGCCCGATAAAGACATTATTCATTATGACCAACACAACGTCACCTTTCGTTATAAAGAGAGTACAACGAACAAAATAACACAACGTACGTTGCCAACACTCAAATTCTTAATGCTGATACTGCAACATGTATTGCCCAAAGGCTTACAACGGGTGCGTGATTATGGACTGTTATCGTCGAGCGCTAAACAATTACGGCTAGTTATACAGCTGCTCTTATTACCCATTCACGACTGGCTCAACCCCACAAAAGAAACCACTAGCCCTCGGGCTATTCGACGTTGCCCTTGATGCCAACATGAAATGAACTGCATTGGTATTACACGAACGAGTTAGCCGAAAGGCAAATATAATAAGGATAATGGCAACGGCAAGTAATAAGGAATGAGGAGAGAGGAGAGAGGAGAGAGGAGAGAAAATAACACATGGAACAGTAAAGAATAAACCGACTAAAAAGTGTTTTATTTTCCGCATTAGCTTCGTGCGTCTTGCGATCAAGTAATTGAGAGCAATCCCTTCAACAAGCAAATCGTTATTTACACTATAAAGCAGACTTCGGGCTTGTCCAACACCCGAATAATAAGGTGTCGGCTGCGCGACACCTATTCTTATTTTTTATATTTTTTATGCCACAGCAAAATTTACTGAGTGGACATTAGTTAAGTTAATCTGTTGTTTAGCATGCCAAAGATCGTAGTTATTTTGCATTGATAGCCAACTCTCAGGAGTTCTTCCAATTGCTTTAGATAAGCGAAGTGCCATTTCTGGTGAGATAGCACTTTGACCTTTTAGAACTCTATTTAAAGTAGACGATGCAACATCTAGCTGTTTAGCTAAATAACGGCAGCTAAAGCCAGAAGGCTCCAAATAAACGTCATAGATAAACTCCCCAGGATGTGGCGGATTATGATGCATACTCATTAGTGATAGTCCTCATAGTTGAGAATATAAGCATTATCATCGATAAACTCGAAAGTAATGTGCCAATTACCATTTACAGTAATAGACCAAACCTCGTCACGATTCCCTTTTAATGGATGTAATTTAAAGCCGGGTAAATTGATATCATCAATTTCTTGTGCGGTATCGATTGCAGCAAGTTGCATACGTAATTTACGTTGATGCTTTGCCTGAATACCTGAAATACTACCCGTCTGGAAGTATTTCTTAAGGCCTTTGTGCTTGAAAGATTTAATCATGCAACAAGTTTAGCGTGATGCGCATCACTTTTCGATAAAAACCAACGCCTCAATAAGAGGAAATTTATAGCTAGCTAAAATATGTGAGGCACGAATAAGAGCCAACTATAAATTGTCCTTTTGTGTGACTTGTTATAACTCAATATTACCTAAATTAAGCAACTGACGACTATTACGTAAAGTTAGTATTTTAATTTCAGTTTCAACTTTATAGATTATGCGATAACTACCAAATATTACTTCACGATAATTTGAACCTAACAACTCAGGCACTTCTCGGCCTAATTCAGGTTGAGAACCTAGTGAGTCAGTTCGATCAAAAACATCATTCACCCATCTGTCAGCAGCCGATGGCTTATCAAGAGCGATAAACTTAGCTGACGCTTCTAGTTTTTCTAACGCTAAAGGAGACCAAACTACTTTCAAGGATTAATACTCTTTAAAATTTGTGCGCGAGCATCCGAATTAGAAATACCTAATCCGGCAGAAAGTTGAGCTTCAGCTTTTTGTACTTCTTCAAGCAATTCAATTTTTTCCTGCATAGACTCATACTCTGCTACATCGACAATTACAGCCACACCTTTTCCTCTTTGTGTGATCACAATTGGTCTTCTTGTTTCGTTAATTTGACGAATAAATGACGCTGCACCAGCTCTGAAATCAGAAAGTGGTTGAATATCTTGATCAAAATGAAGTCTACTCATGAATAACACCTTTAGCTGTACTTTATATGGTACAAAGTATAGTTAAAACTAGATGTAAGTACAAGACATTGAACTTGAGTTATAGCGCCTCATTAAGCGGAAATTAATGGTTGGCTATAATTGCGTAGCGATGGCCAACTGTTAATTTTCCGTTTAAATGACTTGATACTAATTGAGCCTTCTCCCCAAAGTTCAGCATTTAGCTAAACTTTAAGGCGACAAAACCAAAAAGGAGAAAGCTCGATGAAATTCTATACTACTTTACATAAATATTATTGCGGAATCGACTTAC
>MAAE01000065.1 GCA_002162675.1 Colwellia sp. 39_35_sub15_T18
TATAATAACTCGCTTGAGCAATCGCCCCTAATAAATCGGCATGTTCACCTTCAATAGCAATCACTTGCTCAAAAGCGGTGATAGCTTGAGCAAACTCACCCGCTGACACTAATGTTTGCCCTAAGTTATACCAGGCTTCACTATCATCAGGGCTACCTTTTAGGTGTTGCTGCATCTTATCAATGTACGCTAGTATTTGTTGTTGACGCATTTGTTCTTGTTGCTCAGCCGACATTGACTGCTGCGACGCATGGTTTGCAACAGGTGTAGTCATTAGCGCTTCTAAGGTGCCTTGTTTTAGGTACAACGCCGTAGAAAAAACGACAATAAAAAAAGATAGGCTAATGGGCCAAATAACACTGAATGGTTTACTTAAATTAGCTACAGGTGTTGTTTGTTTAGCTAAGTCGATATCTTGTAATAAACTGTTATCTAGCTCTGCTAATAAATATTGGTAATTTTCTTCGTCAATACCACCATCATGGAAATCTTTTTCAATTTCAGCTTTATGCTCTTGATATAGCTTAATATTTGTTTCAGTACGTATATTCTGTTGAGTAGAGGCAACAATATCTGCACTTTGTTGCGTGCTATCTTGTTTGAAAAATGGTCGCCAAATAACCGCTAACAACATGATAATAAATACCACAAGGATTAATACAAATTCCATAATAATGATTTACTCTTTTTCTTTGCTTGCTGAGGTTAATGGAGCAGCTGACGGTGAAGCGGGATGACTACTTTCATCAGCGTTATCCGCCAATAATTGCTTTAATTTTGCTTGTTGCTCGCTATTTAATGCTAACGCTGCTTTGCTGACCGGCTTTTTACGCAATATAACGATCACGACAATAACACCGATAAATATCAATAATATTGGACCAAACCAAAGAATATAGGTAACACTAGATACGCGAGGTCGATACAGAACAAACTCACCGTAACGCGCCACCATAAAGTCAATTATCTCACTGTCCGCTTTACCTTGTTGCAATAATTCATATAGCTCACGGCGTAAATCTTCCGCAATAGGTGAATTAGAGTCGGCTAAGTTTTGATTTTGACATTTAGGGCAACGTAGCTCTTTACTCAAGGCTTGAAAGCGCACTTTAGTCACTTCATCATTAAATTCAAAGGTTTCTACCGGGCTGGCATACACGGTATTACTGACCAACAAGTAAGAGACACTCAGCAGGGTAATAAATAAAATTTTATTTAACATTGGCTATATACCTTGTTGTTTTTCACTGATTAACTGTTTGATCAGCGGTTCAAACTCTTTGCGCCATACGCGAGTATCAATAGCGCCAGCGAAGCGTTTTCGAATAATACCATGGTGATCAATAACAAAAGTTTCTGGTGCGCCAAAAACACCTAAGTCTAATCCTAAAGTCCCTGCTTCATCAAAAATAGAAAATTGATAAGGATCTTTATAATTTGTTAACCATTGCATTGCCGCCATGCGCTCATCTTTATAATTTAAACCATAAAGTTTAACCTGCGCCTTTAACTTTGGATCGGTAGCAATATCAAGCAGGTATGGATGCTCATATTTACAGGTTGGACACCAAGTTGCCCAAACATTTAATAAAACAATATCGCCCGCTAAATCAACTTTCGTTACAACTTTATTAGCATTATTGAGGCTTGATAGCGAAAACTCAGGCATGGCTTTACCCACTAATGCAGACGGCATATCTTGTGGGTTTAATGACAAACCACGATAAAGCACCACACCTAAAGCAATAACTAAGATCAGGGGGAGAAAACGGATTATTTTATTCACTTAGGACAGCTCCGACACAGTTTGAGTACTTGCCTTGGCATGGGCAACATTAGTGCCTAGCTCAAGACTACTGTTGTCCTCTGCAGTTTTTTTGACACCCTTTTTGACACCTTTTTTTACACGATAACGTTTATCCATAATAGCTAAAACACCGCCTAGCGCCATAAATAATGCTCCTAACCAAATCCAGCGCACAAAAGGCTTATAATGCACGCGAATTGCCCATGCGCCCTGACCTTGCTGATCATCAAGGGGATCGCCAAGTGCTACGTAAATATCGCGGAACAAGCCACCATCAATACCCGCTTCGGTCATGCCCATAGTTTGCACGCGATAAGCGCGACGTTCAGGTTTTAATAGGGTAACAAACTCATCATTATGATAGATATTAATCTGCCCTTGTTCAGCGCTATAGTTTGGCCCTTCAACATGCTTAATACCATTAAATTCAATCTGATAGCCTGATATTTCAACACGTTCATGCAGTGCCATGCGCACATTGGTTTCACTTTCATAACTTGATACTAACGTTACCCCAACAATAGTAACCGCAATACCTGCATGAGCAACTGTCATACCCCAATGGCTTAAACTCAACGTAGAGCGCTGCTTGTTTTTATTAGCGAATTGATTCAATAAGTCTTTAACAACCACCAAGAAAACCCATGACGCTAATGTCATCCCCATGGCAACTAAGGCATCGAATTCGCCGCCGTAAACAATAGGGAATAACACCCCAAAAACGATGCTGAATATTGAGGGTTTTACTAACTGTTTACGCAGCTCGCCTTTTTTCGCTTTCTTCCAGCGAATAAGGGGGCCAATACCCATGATAATAAATAAAAAGCTCATAATAGGCACAAATACCGCATTAAAGTACGGTGGGCCTACCGATATTTTTCCATAACCTAAAGCATCTACTAACAGCGGATATAATGTACCTAATAACACTGTGGTGGCCGCGATCACTAAAATAATGTTACACAAGAGTAATGCGGTTTCACGCGAATAAAGCGCAAAGCGACTAAAGCTCGCGACATTGCTGGCTCGAAAGGCATACAAGGTTAGCGAGCCGCCAACGGTAATAGCCAATATCACTAGAATAAAAATACCACGCGAGGGATCTGCCGCAAATGAGTGCACAGAAGTAATAACGCCAGAGCGCACTAAAAACGTGCCTAACAAACTTAAGCTAAAGGCGAAAATAGCTAAGAGCACAGTCCAATTTCTAAACGTGCCACGCTTCTCTGTTACCGCTAAGGAATGAATTAACGCCGTACCAACAAGCCAGGGCATAAAAGAAGCATTTTCAACCGGATCCCAAAACCACCAGCCACCCCAGCCAAGTTCGTAATAAGCCCACCAACTGCCGAGTGCGATACCTAAGGTTAAAAACATCCACGCGCCAATAGTCCAAGGACGAGACCAACGCGCCCAAGCGGCATCCATTTTACCCGACATTAGCGCCGCAACGGCAAAAGCAAAGGCAACCGCAAAACCAACATAACCTAAGTACAATAATGGTGGGTGAATGATCAAGCCAATATCTTGTAATAATGGGTTTAAGTCACGCCCTTCCATCGGCACATTGGGCCAAAGACGTTCAAAGGGATTAGAGGTTAATAATGTAAAAGCGATAAAGCCGACTGCAATCATGCCCATAATAGACAATACGCGGGCGATAAACTCTTGTTCAATATCTTTTGAAAACTTAGCGACAGCCATAGTCCAAGCGGTTAATGAAAAAACCCAAAGTAATAATGAACCTTCGTGTCCGCCCCAAACCGCACTTATTTTAAAATAATATGGTAGATGGGTATTAGAGTGGCTAGCAATATATTTTATCGAGAAGTCATCGACCACAAAGCTGTAAGCTAAAATTAAAATACTTATGGTGGTAAAAACAAACATGCCCAAAGTGAGTGGTTTGGCATAAGACATCAATTTTTGTTGCGCACTATGTACGCCTAATAATGGGATAACACTCAAACATAAAGCAAAAGCAAGCGCTATCACCAAGGCAATGTGACCCAACTCAGGCATAAGTTGAGGAATTATTTGTGGTACCGTGTCAGGTATCATTTACTTCTCCGAAAATATCATTAATAGCAGCAAACTACGTTTTGTAACACTTGCTTTATTAAATTACCGCGCAATTCTAGCATACTTTTTTCAATGAAAAGGTGAATAGCTCAATTCAGTTGTCTGTGTGAATTGTTTCTTAATGTTACAATTTTTGAAATAAGTAAATATGCTATTTTTATTGGCTGCTATGGTATGATATTGCGCAAAGAGTTACACGACCCAAATCAAAAATTAACTGACAAACATCCGTTAGACTTGACAACATACAATGTTAATCGGCATTTAGACCGTAAAAATAGAGAAATAGCCACTTTGCCTGTAAATCCAACAACTAACCAAGCCAAGCCTTTACTTAGCGCAGCAAACTTAACTTGCATTCGTGAAGAGCGCTTGTTGTTTGATCAACTAAACATTGAAATAAATGCTGGTGATATTGTGCAAGTTGAAGGGCCTAATGGTTCAGGAAAAACCAGCTTACTGCGCATTTTAGCTGGCCTTTCTCAACCTTTTGAGGGTGATGTTTTTTTTAATAACCACGCGATTAATACCTGCAAAGAAGAATTCCATCAAGATTTACTCTATTTAGGTCATTTGCCTGGGGTAAAAGGCGAAATGTCGGCGCAAGAAAACCTGTCCTTCAACCTTGCTCTACATGGTGCTAATGATAAAGAAGTTAATACCGAAGCAATACTTGCCGAGGTTAATCTTACCGGCTTTGAAGACAGCTTAGCTTCTCATTTAAGTGCGGGTCAGCATAGGCGAATATCACTAGCGCGCTTGTATCAATCAAAGGCACGTATCTGGATTTTAGATGAGCCTTTCACCGCTATCGACAAGCAAGGTGTGCAAGCACTAGAGCAATTATTTAAAGTACATATTGCCCAAGGGGGTTGTGTTATTTTAACCACCCATCAAGATTTACTTACCTTTGCGCCACAGCAAGTAAAAAAAATCACTTTAGACTATGTCTTTGAATAAGAGCAGAGCAGTAAGTAATGCATAAAAATTTTCGAGTAGCAAAAGCACCATTAAAAAATAATAGAGCCGCGTATGCCCAGCGCTAATTTGTCTTATCGTGCTGTATTTGCTTTGGTGCTTAAACGCGATTTAACCATTGCCCTGCGCCATAAAGATGACATTATTAATCCACTGTTATTTTTTGTCATTGTGGTGACTTTATTTCCTTTAGGCATAGGCCCTGAAGCACAAACACTAAGCCGCATAGCACCGGGGATTATTTGGGTAGCAGCACTGTTAGCTACCTTGTTATCCTTAGATAGATTATTTAAATCAGATCATAATGACGGTTCATTAGAGCAAATGCTATTAAGCCCTCAGCCGATATTTATACTTGTGCTCGCTAAAATTGTTGCCCATTGGTTAATTACCGGCTTACCGCTTATTTTAGTGGCACCGCTGTTAGCTGTACTGTTGCACCTGAATGAACAAAGCTATGGCGCGCTAATGCTGACACTATTGTTAGGCACACCGATATTGAGCTTGCTCGGTGCTATTGGTGTCGCGTTAACCGTAGGTATCAAAAAAGGCGGTGTGTTATTGAGCTTACTTGTGCTGCCTTTATATATTCCGGTGTTAATTTTTGCCACCAGCGCTATTGATACTGCTGCACTTGGTTTACCTTACAGCGGCCAGCTTGCTATAATAGCCGCACTATTTTTTGGCTCGTTAACACTTGCGCCTTTTGCCGTTGGCGCGGCATTAAAAGTCAGTACCAATTAGTATTAATATTAAAGATTAGAAAATATTAGTTTTCAACATTAAAGAAAAGAAGAGCATAATTTATGTGGAAATGGTTACATCCTTACGCCAACCCCGAAGTGAGTTATCACTTTACCGGAAAACTTATCCCCTGGTTGAGCGCTTTAACCGCATTATTTTTGTCGATAGGCATTACTTGGGCACTCGCTTTTGCCCCGGCTGATTATCAACAAGGTGATAGCTTTCGTATATTTTACTTGCATGTGCCCGCCGCCTCGCTTTCTATGGGTATCTATGTGGGCATGGCAATAGCCGCATTTACTTCCATGGTATGGCAGTTTAAATTAGCTGATGCTTCTGCCGCTGCCATGGCACCTGTGGGAGCAACTTTTACCGCCATTGCCTTAATTACAGGAGCGGCGTGGGGAAAACCTATGTGGGGTACTTGGTGGATTTGGGATGCAAGATTAACCTCTGAATTAATTTTATTGTTTTTGTACCTTGGCGTGATTGCCCTTCATAATGCCTTTGAAGATAAAAATTTAGCGGGCAAAGCCGCAGGCATTTTGACCTTAGTTGGTGTTATTAACATACCCATTATTAAATACTCGGTAGAGTGGTGGAACACCTTGCATCAAGGCTCAACCGTAAGCAAACTGGGCAAACCATCGATGTCAATTGATATGCTTTGGCCTTTCCTGTTTTGTTTTCTTGGTTTTGCTCTATTGGTGGCCACCATCATTTGCATCCGTTTTCGTAGTGAAATATTAGCGCGTAACAGTATTCGCCCTTGGGTTAGAGCCTTAGTTGCTGAGCACTTGTTGCAGGAGAAAAACAATGCAGTTTGATAGTTTTAGTGCTTTCATCAATATGGGCGGCTATGGCTTTTATGTTTGGTTGTCTTTTGGGGTATCAACAGCGCTTATTTTAGCACTTATTGTTAGTTCTATGATGGCTCATACACAAGTAATCAAAGATATTGCCGTGCGCCAACAACGAGAAGCTAAATTACGCCAAGTGCGTAGCAAGCATAAAGAAAATCAAAATTCCCAAACCAATACACCTAATGAGATAACCCAATGAATCCACGTCGTAAAAAGCGCCTAACTATCGTTGCTTCAATATTAATCGGTCTTGGAGTCGTTGCTGGTCTGGTGCTTTATGCACTGAGTCAAAACATTGATTTGTTTTACACGCCCTCTGAAATTACTCAAGGTAAAAAAGATTCCGGCCTAAAGCCCAGCATTGGTCAACGTATTCGCATCGGCGGTTTAGTAGTACCTGATTCAGTTAAACGTGATCCAGACAACTTAAAAGTAACCTTTAAATTATCTGATATGAAAATGCCCATCGTTTTCAATGCAAGCGATCCGATGATCTCGGTTTATTATGAAGGTATATTGCCCGACTTATTTCGCGAAGGCCAAGGCATTGTTGCTAATGGCACTTTAGCACGAAGCAACACCGGCAGTTTGCATATTGAAGCCAGTGAAGTATTAGCAAAACACGATGAGAATTATATGCCCGCTGAGCTTGCTGATGCGGCAGGTAAAGATTATAAAAAATTAGAATATAGCGATAAGCAATTAGAAAGTAAGAATTAAGATATGGCCATAGTTCACCACCGAGCAGTGGTGCTACATAGAGATTTTATTATTCTCGGTATAGTGCAGAGCACCTCGGTGCTCTCTGTGGTAAATATTTCTAAGCTGAATCAATATAAAATATCAAGGATAAATCCACTCCTATAATTCATTTATCGTCTTGATTGTAGGAGCGGTTTCAACCGCAAGCTCTGGTTTTAACCATATAGCTTAGCAGCTTCAAGGGTATTTTTTAGCAAACAAGCAATGGTCATTGGACCAACGCCACCAGGCACTGGTGTTATTGCTCCACAAACTTCGCTAACCGCATCAAAATCTACATCACCGACTAATTTCGCTTTAGCTGAGCCCTTTCCTTCAGAAGAGTCGGCTTCAATACGGTTAATACCGACATCAATCACGGTAGCGCCTTTTTTCACCCAACTTGCTTGCACAAAGTTAGCACGGCCAACCGCAGCAACTAAAATATCAGCTTGTTGACAAACTTCTGGTAAATTTTTTGTACGTGAATGGGCGATAGTAACGGTGCAATTTTCTTGTAACAACAATAGCGCAACGGGTTTGCCGACAATATTTGAGCGACCAATAACCACAGCATGTTGGCCTGATAAGTCATCACCTAAATGTTGCTTAGCTAAAATAATACAGCCTTGTGGCGTGCAGGGTACTAAAGCACCCGCTTCGCCATTAAGTAAGCGTCCTGAGTTCATGGCGTGAAAACCATCGACATCTTTTTCAGGGTTAATAGCCGATATCACTACACTTTCATCAATATGCTTTGGTAAAGGTAACTGCACCAAAATACCATGAATTGAGGCATCATTATTTAATAGTGCTAACTGAGATAATAATGCGGTTTGGCTAGTATCAGCAGGCATTTTAATTTCATTTGAAATCATCCCTACTTCCATAGTTTGCTTGGCTTTATTACGCACATATACTTGGCTGGCAGGATCTTCCCCCACTAACACTACGGTTAAACTAGGCGTGATTCCTTTTGATTCTTTAAGTGCTTTAACTTCGTTTGCTAGTGCTACGCGCAGATCTGCTGCAGCTTGTTTTCCATCAATTATCATCAGTGTGCTGTTTTTTATATTAAGTGTGAATATTAAGTGTGAATATTAAGTGTGAATATTAAGTGTGATTTAGCAAGCCTTATAAAGCAATGCTAGGCAACATAGTTGACCGATAAAATACGATCACCGACCTTATTTAATATCTCAACTTCACCATCACACACTGCGATGATTGATTTACCGTCTTTAAAGTCTTGCGGAATAATGACTCGACCGTCTTCATTTTTATCAAAGGTTTTCACTTTATGATGCAGCTCTAAGCCGTCATCACAATAATATATAATCGTTACTTTACGTTGCATAATTCTTAACTACTTTTATATGACCCTTACAGCAATATACACCAACAATGTGAAGAATGAATGAAAAGATAGTAATAAAAGCATCTTTTTTGTAGATATGGCATTACATATCAAGTTAAGTGATTAATAATCATAAAGTAAGTAATTTTTACTTGCAGCATAAAAAAACCCTGAGATGTGATAACACTCAGGGTCGATCAAATGATCCGTTTAACGCACCCTCAACTTTCAAAGTAAGCCTTTGACCGCAGAGTTTTTTTACCTCACCAAGTTAACAAGTAACTCAGTTAAGTAGTTGGGATTAGCTGGTAATAGCGATAAACTACGACCAACTTTTCATTTTGCAGCCTTTAACAGCATAAAATAAAATAAATAAATAACATGGTAGCAGCACGAGATAAGCACCTTGCTCACCCATACTTGTGGTGGTCGATAGGCTCCAAAATAAGGGCCCAAAAGCTCCACCCGAAATGCCCATAATGAGTAAAGCTGAGCCAATACTGGTTAATTTACCCATGCCAGATAACGCAAGAGGAAAAACAGCCGGCCAAACAATGGCATTAGCAAAACCTAAAAAGGCAATAAGCACTAAAGTGTCAGGTAGTTGCACACCGCCCAAAACAGCATTCGCAATGGCGAAAGAATTATTGTCACCAAAAACAATACCCAGAGTTAATAACAAACCTACTACGGCTGACACCATTAACGCTTTTTGTTGGGAAATAATTCGTGGAATAAGTGCAATACCTAAAATGTACCCTGCCACCATGCAAAGCATGGTGTAAGAAGTCATCATAGTATAGTTCTCTACACCTAACGAAAGCGCGAAAGTGCCGATAGTATCACCAGCAATCACTTCCGCAGCCACATAGAAAAATAAGGCTACGACACCTAAAACTAAGTTTGGATGTGATAACGCTTCTTTAAGATGATCCGAATTATCTTCATTGCTATCAGCCTCGCTCTCTAATTCGGGTAAAGGTGATTTTTTTACTGCTAATGCTAAAAGACCCAAGAATACTGCCATACCTAAATACGGCAACACTAATGAATTAGCCATATCATCAATTTGAACTTGTGTTAATTCACCGCTAGCACCTTGAAAACCACTTAAAATCAAGGCGGTGAAAACCATAGGTGCAACCACACCCGCACCTTTATTTAAGATGCCCATGATAGAAATACGGGCTGCCGCTGACTCTTCTGGCCCAATACGTACCACATAAGGATTAACGGCTGTTTGCAGTAAAGTAATACCTGTGCCCATAACAAGTTGCGCAAATAAAAATAAAGCAAAAATTTGCGTTTTTGCTGCAGGAATAAATAATAGCCCGGCAACCATCATGGTGGCCATGCCCATCGCCATACCATTTTTATAACCAATTTTGCGAATAACCGTCGCTGATGGCAGTGCAGTAAAAGTCACGGCAATATAAAAAGAAAATAAAATGAGCGATGCTTCAAAAGGACTTAGCTGCAAAATCTGTTTTAAATAAGGCATCAAAGAGCCATTAAGCCAAGTTGCAAAGCCTAAAATAAAAAATAGACCTGCCACTATAACCATAGGCAGCGCATTACTTGGTTGTTTTTCTTCACTGGCTTGCGTCGCTGACATTTCCATAACTTCCTCGTTTATTAATTGATTTACGTTATTATTTGTATTTTTTATTTTTGATTATTTGAATCAATAATTTGAATCGATAATTTGAATCGATAATTTGAATCGATAATTTAAGCCGATTATTTGAATCAATAACTTTAAACTGATAGTTCGTAGTCGCTTAATGAGCTAAGGCTTGAAAGGTTTACCACCAATCCAAGTTTCACTCACACTTAGGTCATCATTTAATACCAACAGATCCGCCTGCATGCCTACTTTTAGCACACCACGAGTTAAGGCTTGCTTGGCATACAAATATTGCGCTGGATATAAGCTAGCCATGCGTAATGCCTCATCTAAAGGTATTTTTAGCTCAATATGAGTATTTTTCACCGCGCTTGCCATATCTAATGACGAGCCGGCTAACTCACCTGTGGTAGACGTTAGTTTGCCATTATTGACATACACGGTTCGATCATAGAGCGGAAACTCAGTCATGTCGGTGCCGACCGGCGGCATAGCATCGGTGACTAAAAATATACCGCCCGCAGGTTTTGTTTTAATGGCTAACTGGCAACTTGCATAGTCAACATGATGACCATCAACAATAAGACCCGCTTGAGTTGTATCATTAAGTAAGGCACAACCCACGACACCGGGCTCTCGTCCTTGCAGTGGTGACATGGCATTAAATAAATGGGTAAAACCCGTAGCGCCAGCATCAACCGCTTGTTGAGCCGTAGCAAAGTCAGCATTGGTATGACCCAAGCAAACTTTAATGCCTAGCTCAACCATACGGGTAATGTCTGCTGCTGATACCGTTTCGGGTGCTAACGTCACCATCACTTGACCTATATCCTTACGCGATAAAACTTGCCATTCGTCAGCAGATAGTGGCCGAATAAGATCGGCACAATGGGTGCCTTTTTTCGCCAATGATAAGTGCGGCCCTTCAAAGTGAATGCCGATAATACCGGCTGTTTTTTCAGCTATTGCCTGCGCCATGGCATCAGCCGCTTGCGCCATAATGTCAATCTTATCGGTGATCAGGGTTGCCATCATCGCTGTGGTGCCAAACCTTGCATGAGCGGCAATGATGGTTTTAAGCTTATCTAATGAGGGAGAGTCATTAAATAAAGCGCCACCACCGCCATTAACTTGTAAATCGATATAACCTGGGACAACTAATCCAGTGGCACGAACGTCAACGTTACTCGTATCTTGATCTATTGCGCTAATAACACCGTCAGTTATCGTTAATACCTGATCATCAACAAAGTGTTGACCATCAAATAATCTGGGTGCATAAAAACGTATTGTGGTCATAGCGTCTGATCTCTGCTGTTTAAGCCATTTTCTGCTGTTTATTTTGTTGACTAAGCTTATGTCTAGCAAAAAAAACAGCGCCAACTTCAGGAGAGCTTAACGGCTCAGCTAATTGTGTTTGTATTGCTTGCTCTAGCCATGGTTTCAACCTCGGGGTTAAACCACCGAGCATAGAGATACGTGGCGGATTTTTAATCAACAAGGTACGCGCTAAGCTATTTATATACTCAGCACCTTCATCAATAATCGCTAATGCGATGACATCCCCTTGCTCCGCGGCATCAAACACTAAATTAGCCAGTTGCGCATAAAAAGTGGCTTTTTTATCCGCAATAGCGGCAACAAGACCCATAGTATCAGTGCAATAAAGCTTAGCTAATAACACATCATTCATTAATGACGGGGCAATGAGACCATCAAGAGAAAGTAACACCTGCTTAGTCGCCTGTAAGCCAAACCATGCGCCACTGCCTTTATCTCCTTGCGGGAAACCATGACCACCTATCAAGAGCTCTTGCTCATCAATACATGAAAAGCCACATGAACCTGTACCAGTAATAACCACAGCGCCATTGCTGCTATGGTGAGCACCTAAACAAGCAATAAGTAAATCGTGTGCTAAAAACATTTGCTTAAAAGGATGTGGCCATGCTTGCATTTTTTCAAATAGCGCAGGTAAATTAACACCCGCCAAACCAACACCCGTATTTAATGTATTTAAGGCGACATTTTCTAAACCCGCATCTTTTAATGCTAACTTAGCCGCCTCTGTAATTGAGTTAGTTGCTTGCTCGAAGCCGAGCAACGGATTACCTGGACCTGAAATACCCGTACCTAAAATTTCATCATTTTCATTCATCACAATGGCCTTACATTTACTGCCACCGCCATCTATACCTAAAAATAACTCTTTTTTGTCACCGCTTGTGAACATACTAACCTCAAATAATCTTTTAACTGTTCAATATTCTACTCAGTTATTTTTAAACTCGCTAATAGCTATTTAAAAGTAACGGTTTTCATCTTATCGCCAAATGACAGCGTTGTCATTTACTTTTTTACAATTTTTAACATTTAATAAGCTATTTTACAATTAATTAACATTAACTCTATGATTTTATAACTAAAAAAACAGTGTCAAAGTAGTAAAAACATTTAATGATAAAATTTAACAAGGTGCATACCCTTACCATTGATTAATTGTTACTGAGCTACTTGGGTAATACGGCTAGAGCGTAAGCCATTTTTACTGCGACTACGCACTTTCACCTGACCTTTTACAGCCACGGCTTTGTTATAAACTTGCCATTTTTGCTGTCCATCTTGGTATTCAATGCTCAAGCCAGGAAAAGCGACATTGGCTTTTAGTAGACCTTGCTCAATCACTGCCCCCACCGTTGGCAAGCGATAGTCAATTCCAGCAAGCTCTAATTTAATAAACTCTTTTCGCCCTAAGGTATTAGCAAATAAACGCCAATTATCTTCTCTTGCTTTGTGCATATCGCTAGTAAAGGCATTGGTTGCTTGGCTATATTTAGCGCCCTGATAATTGTATGGCACAGCCCAACTGGGCAGATACCAAGCACGCTCAGCCAATGCTAAAAGTCGTGGAAATATTTTATGCTCAACAAGGGCATCACTGCGAGTGTTCTCACTCCATAGTTGACCTTGAATACCGAGGAATTTTTGCCCTTGTGCTAGGGGTATTTTGGTATCATCAGCTACATAGCCGTTGTCTTGTCTGTCTAACCAAAATTCAGCGTGAACGGGTAAATTATCAGGCATAAACTGGAACACTTTTTCAGTATTAGTGTGGCGAGAAGCCCAGTAATAACCATGCTCTTTCGGGTCAGCTTCGTACGGAAAATCAAAATACAAAACATCTGGGCTTGATATAACCACTTGCCAGTCTCGGTTAGCTAAACCATGTACCTTGTCATGACCACCCCAAGATAAAACATCCCAAGCATTGGCTTGCACAATAACGGGCATATTTTCCTGACGCGTATGCTCCATACCATCGCTCCAACCTGCAGTTTCAATATCAAGGTTAGAAAGAATACCGGCAACACGCTCAATAAAATAAGCACCCAAATCACTCATTTTAGTGACACTAGCGTCCTTATTATTTAAGGCATTATTCGCGACAAACGCTTTACAAGCAGGCGATTCAAGCCAAGCCCCCGCCGTTTCATCAGCGCCAATATGATAACGAGTTAACGGCTGACCCGCATCTGCGTGAATTTTCTTCACTTGCGTCATCACTTCAACCACAAAAGCATAAGACGACTCTAAACAAACATTAATGGTGTTATCGTTATAATACTGCACCGATGAATATTGCGTTTTGTCTTCAAAGTCATCGAGTAAAAACTGTTTGGCTTTTGCTTCATCTTCAAGCGCTTGATATTTATTATAACGTGCTGTCATCGCTTTCATTGCTGCACGAGAATGGCCGGGCATATCTAAAGAGGGAATAACTTGAATATGGCGCGCGGTTGCCGCTTTTAATATTTCTTGGTAATCACTTACGCTATAAAAACCATTAACCGATGAGTTAACATCGATACCAGCGCCAAGCTGTGGCAGAAGGCATGCTTGCTCTTGCCCTACGTTATCAAGAGGAAAACAGCGTTTACTCGAAATTTCGGTTAATTCGGGCAACGTTGGGATCTCTAAACGCCAACCTTCATCATCACCTAAATGCAAATGCAGCTTATTTAATTTATAAGCCGCCATTTGATCTAACAGCTTTAAAATAAATGCTTTTGAATGAAAATTACGGGCGACATCAACTAGCATGCCGCGAAAAGCATAATGAGGTTCATCTTCAACACTAAGTAAAGGCAATGTGGTATTACCTACTGTGTATAAACTTGCTAACGACTGTATGCCATTAAAAACACCCGTGGCATCAACACCAACAATATTGATTGCTTGTGCTGAAACCTCTAGCTGATAGCTACCAATCACTTTACTGCTGTCGGCAACTATTGTTAACTCTAGTGGTAATCCCTGTTCACTTTGCTTTAAACCTAAACGAGCCAATCTAAGCAAAGCGGCCTTGACTTGTGTTTGTTCGACATTATTAAAATCAATTTGGATACCTTGGCTAATATCAACCACAGCATTATTGTCGGCATAACGCACCAACTTAGGGGTGGGAATAATAGCCTTAGCTATTGACAAATTACCTTCTTTCAACACTTTACCAACGCTCAAGTTACGCTGATATAGAATTTTACTGGTTAACCAAGTTGTGCTATCGGCGCTAGTGCGCTTAAACTGCTTTACTTCCTCACTAAAAGGCATAACAAAGGGTAATACTTCTAAACCAGAGTCTTGAGCCATTTTTACTTGCGTACTGGTAATAACACGAGCCGCTAACTCGGGTGCTGCCACGATATAATTGGGTAAAGCATCCGTTTCAGCAAGCATCCAAAAGTTTGCCCGAAAAATTACCCGCTTAGTTTCACCCATTTTAAAGCCGGTAAAACTATCTTTTAATGAAATACGGTGTAAATCACCATTTAAATGTTCAACCCGAAAGTCATCACTTGTTGATGTTTGCACTGGCGATATTTGACTAAAGTAGATTGACCAGCCCTTGCTATTAATCGCTTGTTTAGCGGTAAAACTCAGCTCAACCTCAAAACAAGCACCGTCGGCTATGGTTGAATCGCATTTATTTGTTGGCACATTAGTCAGCAAGCGATATTTAACATCAAGGTTAGCAGCAATAGCATCAATGTTTTGCTGATTTGGGGCTGTTAATTCAGACCTTGCCTGCTGTTCAACTATACCGTTTTCAGTGCCAGCCCTGTTAGCTTCATCACTGCATGCTGATATGAGTATGCTCATAATAAAAATGGACAATGACAGTTTTATTTTCATGTTAATAATCCTATTGGCAGTTTCATTAATAAAACTTGACGATAATAATTACTACCCATGGATTTGACAGCGTTGTCAAATCCATATTTAACTCCGCTAAATCATCATAGTGAACTAACATTCAAGTTGAATTAGGCGGATTTAAAATAAAGGTAGAATTAAAAAAGTTATTTAGTTGATTGCCGCTGTATTAATTGATTAATGCATTGCATTGACATTAATACTGCATAAATTGCAGGCAAGGCGTTAGTTTTTCTCAACTCAGCAAATTCACCGTCTGACAAAGTATTAAATTTTTGTTCATTAATAACATACAAACCATCCAAGGTATATTCATCTTGTCCGGCTAAGTTTAGGCTCAAAGTTTGTGGCATTAACAGTTCTTTAGACAGTAATAACTTAATGAAATTTTGCGTTATGCTAGTATTGTCAACATAGTTTACAATCGCTTCTCCTTTGGCTGTTAACCATGATTTTTGAACGCCTTTTTCATCAAAAAAAGCCTCACCTGCTGTTTCATTCACTAAGGGCGAGTCTTCATCAACACATAAAAGCGCTTTATCATTACCTTCCGCTTGATGGATAACGAATGGATAAAGTGTCAGCGCTTGTGGCACATAATTGCCTCGCCAAGATTTTTCATCAAAAAATAAATTTTCTTGTGGTTTTAAACCAAGTAATACCACGGCATTAAATCGGCCAGTTTCAGCATCTTTAATAAAGACAATGGGAAACTCTTTACTGGCGCCAATGAATTCTTGCACCACCACAGGGGCAAAGTGCTTGTTTTTACTTTGTATAAAGCTGGGGTTACTTTTAATTTTAACCCTACCGTGAGCACTGCTGTTAATAGCTTTAATTGAGGCCACTTTTATCTCCGTAATTTTTTAAATTTACTTCCTTGATCAAAAGTTTGATCACAAGGTCGTTATTATACTTTCTGAAAACCATATTGAGCTATTTTATTCAATAACGCTCTGTTTTCAGGTAATTGCTGCTGCATTTGCTGCGTTAATTCTTGTACTTTATTATATTGTTGTTTGGCTAAGCTTTGCATAGCGTATGAATTTTCATTAAAGGCTAACGATTGTTCAAAGCCCATGCCATAAAGTACATATTGATAACTGTCTAACGGAAAGGGTTCATAGACATTGTCAAAATCATAAGCTGTTATTAATTGATGCTGCCAACTGTCTAACGACGCTAACAAAGTGTCAGGTACCGTATTAAGTAATTTATTGTCTTGCCAAAATGGCTCTGTTCTTTTCGATAAAAAGTAATGCATTTTGATAAAGTCGATGGTTTTGTCCCAGCGAAATTTAAAGGATTTATTCACTTTTTTCTCAACCGCTAACATCGCATGACGATCACGGGGAAACAACTCTGACAACATATTGGCTGACGCTTCAATAAGAAAAATCGCTGACGCTTCAAGTGGCTCAACAAACGCTGCAGATAAACCAATGGCAAAACAGTTTTTATGCCAAAACTTTTCTCGATAACCAACGTTCATCTTTATTAAACGCGACTCAAGCCGATCCGCTTGAGGGCCAATGTAATTACGCAATACTTGTTCTGCTCGTTCATGACTGGTATGTGCAGAGGAATAGACATAACCAGTTCCTCGTCTATTGGATAAGCCGATATCCCATGTCCACCCTGCTTCATGCGCAGTAGAAACGGTACAGCTAGCAATAGCTGACTGTTCATTTTTATATGGCACTTGAATAGCCAAGGCATGATCACAAAGCAAGGTATCACTGATACTTTTAAAAGGAATACCCAGCGCTTTGCCAATGAGTAAACTTTTAAAACCGGTACAATCAACAAAAAACTCCCCAGATACAACACCGACGCTATCACAGTGAATATTTTTGATGTAACCATCATCATCTAAATTAACATCGGTGACATTAGCAGATATATGCTTAACGCCAAGTTTGGTCGTTGCATGTTCACGTAATAAGTCAGTGAATAGCCCTGCATCTAAATGGTAAGCATAATTTTGTACGCCCTCAAACTCGCGATTAGTGATTAACTTAGGGGCTAAACCTTGCTCGCAGATAGCCGCTTGCATACTAACAGTATCAGCGTAGCTATTATTGTCACCAATCATACCTAGCTTCCAATAAGGTGCTAAGTTAAATTCTAATGGGTCGTTAATTGAGGTAAACAAATGATAATAATGACTATTAATGCCATTTTTTGGTGCTTGCTGCCAATTAACAAATTTTGTCGCTTGCTTAAATGAGGCATTACATTTTGATAAAAAATCCGCTTCGCTGATCCCTAGCTTTGCTAAGGTTTTCCTCATGGTAGGCCAAGTTCCTTCACCTACACCAATGGTTGGAATATCTGGAGACTCAACTAATGTGACTTGTATGGCACCATTTTCGACGCTGTTGAATTTTTTAGCTAGATTTGCCGCGGTTAACCAACCTGCTGTGCCACCACCTACCACCACTACTTGCTTTACTTGCTCATTCATCATAATTCACCGATATCTGCCATTAATCTATACTTGCGTAAAACCATATTTAATTACTTTTTCAATCAATTCTCTTTGCTTAGGTAGCTTATCAATTAATAACAGACTGGCTTTGTCGATATTATTAAATAAGTGCTCAGCCTTAACTCTTTCAGTATATTTTGCTGCAACATTAGCTACGTTAGTTTCAAAACCCATGCCATATAAAACATAAAGGTAACTGTCTAAGTTAAAAGGTTCCCAAGCATTTTCAAAGTCATACTTGGTAGGCACCTGTCCCTGCCAAAATGCCAATCGTTGCTTTAAATTATCAGGAATACTGATGGGATCACAGTTATCAATCCAGTATTGGCTATCTCGGCGCTCTGAAATACAATAATGCAACTTAATAAATTCAACCGTACGCTGCATGCGCATCGTTAATTGTTGATTAAATTTGTCTTCGGCATATTTCATTTGTGCTTTATCACGAGGAAATTGTGCGGCAAGCATATTAGCCGCGGCATCAAATAAGAAAATAGCAGAGGCCTCTAGAGGCTCAACAAATCCTGCCGACATACCAATAGCCACACTATTTTTATGCCAGAACTTTTCATGATAACCATGATTAAGTTTTATTTTTCGGATGGTTAAGTCTTCAGTGTAGTCATCACCTAAATAATCGATAAGTTGCTGCTCTGCTTTTTGATCTGAGATGTATTTACTGCTAAAAACATGACCAACACCACGGCGGTTCTGTAGACCAATGTCCCAAATCCACCCTGCCTCTTGTGCTGTCGCTAGCGTATGGGTATTTATTTTTTGATCTTTATTTGAATACGGCACTTGTACTGCTAAGGCGGTATCATTGAAAATCACATCACTTATGTCGTGCCAAGCGGTGTGATAAACGTCTTTAATGATTAACCCTTTCGCGCCGCTGCAATCGACAAAAAAATCAGCTGCTATCTGTTTTTCACTTGCATGATCAGTATCTACATGGGTAATAAAATCATCACTATCTAATGCTATATTAGTGACGTTGGCACTGATAAATTTAACCCCTAACTTTTCAATGCAATGGCATTTTAAAAACTCGGCTAATTTATTGGCATTTAAATGATAAGCATATTCTTGCGCGGCACTATACTCTGCCATAACAATTTGTTTAGGGGCCAATCCTTCGTCACATATTCTGGCTTGTGAAGCGACTGCTCTATCGTAAGGTAGGCGTGTTTTTTTATCTTGTTGTAACCAATAAGGTGCTAAATTAAAATCATAAGATGAATGGCTAACGGTACTGAGTGGATGATAATAGCTGTGTGATTGCTCTGGCTCAGGTATTTTAGACCAATTAATAAACTCTGCACCTTGTTTAAAAGTGGCATCACATTCACGAATAAAGTCTGTTTCGCTAATGCCTATTTTGTGTAGTGTTGCCCTTAAGTTTGGCCATGTACCTTCTCCAACACCAAGAATTGGAATGGTTGGCGATTCTACCAGTGTTACTTTGACACCATCGATATTGTTGCTATTCAAACTTTTCGCAAGTATTGCCGCACTCAACCAACCAGCAGTACCACCGCCGATTATAAGAATATGATTATTATCTACAGCCATAGTGCACTCCTTATGAGAATATAAAATACATCTTAGCATTTAATAGTGAGGGGAAAAGTGAAGGGTTATCAAGCCTAACAACTTACCAAGTTGCTAGGGATGAAGAAAAAGAAAAGTATACTTTTCTTTTTCTTTTTACATTATTTCAATGACAACTTATAAACGATAAGAGACTTTAAAATAAATGTTACGACCATTATCGGCAGCTAAACGCATAGCATCAAACTCAGAAGTAAAACGTTGTGTAGTAGTCTCTTCAAGAATATTTGTCGCTTCAAGACTTAGATCAATGTTATCGGTAGCATGCCAAGTCACGTTAGCATCTAAGAAACCATGGGCATCCCAACCTGTGTTGCCACCTATACCTGTTGATTGAGCAATAAACTCATCACGGTAAGTATATGCAAGACGTGTAGAGACTGAATCATTTTCATAATAGGCACTTAAGTTATAGCTTAATTTAGACATACCAGCTAAATCCATCTTAACGATTTCTTCACCCGTGTCTTGTAGGCCATAACCATCGGTATAAGTTAAGTTAGCAGACCAACCAAACTCCCCCATTTGCTGTTGATATTGTAATTCAACACCTTCAAGTTGACCACCAAGACCTTGACCTGGCTCAGTTAATATATATTCCTCGCCATTGTAAATAATACGACTTTCGTTAGCACCAGGAATAATAAAAGAACTAATGTCTTTGCTGAATAATGTCGCTGAAACTAGAGATTCTTCATTGAAATACCACTCTAAACCAATATCGTATTGGTTAGCACGATAGGGTTCAAGTTTAACACTACCACGAGAAATACGTTTAGTCGTATCGTTAACACTGGCTGCAGGATTTAAAAATGAATAGTTAGGGCGACTAATAACTTTAGCGGCAGAAACACGAAGTATTAAATCTGTATCTAGGTTAATCGCCAAGTTAAAACTAGGCAACCAATCAGCGTAATCACTGTCTTCTGTGGCGGGATCATCTCCTAAAAAGTAATCTGCAGAGGTTTCCGTTTTGACGTAACGTAAACCAACATTACCTCTGAAATCATCACCGCTAAAGTCACCTTGAATGTAAGCGGCAAAAATATCTTCTTTAATAACACCAAAGCTATTTTTATTTAATGTTTCACCTGTTTTAACACTATTAATATAAGCTCTTAATCTATCACCATCAACGCGAGCAATGGCGGTTGGAGTGTCACCACTTAAACCAACGCCTGAGTGATTGAAAGTGCCATCAGCAAAATCAGCTTTAGTTTTTCCGTCGGTAAAACCGTCTTGAAACTGCCATGAGTCAGAGAAACTAGTAAACTCATGATCTCGTAATTTAGCACCTGTTTTAATATTTGAAATTGGACCGAGTTCTACATCAAAATCAACATCAAATTGCGCAAACGTTTCTTCATCTTCACGGTAACCCGCAACAACTGACGCGTTATTCATATTGTATTCAGCGTGATTACTAGGATCAGTATTATTCGGGCTTAATAACATACTATTATGGCCAGACATATCAAAATCAATACTTTGATTATCATTACCTGATACCCAACCAACGTTGTAATTACCGCCGTCACCACCTGTTGCTTTAGTGTTGCCTATTTTAGCATTTACACTATAACTTTCACCTGAGTAATTAACTTCATAAGCAATAACTCTAGTGTCTGTTTCAGCATTACGAGAGTTAGTATCATCAAAAGGGTTACCAGCATAAGTACCATTTAGTGCAAAGCCATTTTCCGGACCAAATTTAGTAGCACCTGTAACGTTAGCATTAAATGCGGCACTATCGGTGCCCGCAATAATGAGATAGTTTTGGTTAGTATTAGCAGCATCGAGATCCACACCAAAATAGTGTAAATTCATTGATAAATCATCAGATGGAGCATATTGTAAGGTTAAGTCATAAGCAGTACGTTTTCTGTCTTGCTTAAATTCTGCAATACCGGCACCAGCCCAACCATCATCCATATAGTTTTCAGCTTTATGAGCACGACCAACTGTTTCCAGTGTTGATAAACTGCCCAATAAACCGAAAGTTTCATTATCATTTTTCCAGCTATAAAAACCAGTTGCCCCTTGGCCATTACCATCAGAGATATTGTTATCTTGAAATTCAGCCGAAAGATATAATGTATTAGCATCAAGATCCAATGGTTTTCTGGTACGAACAGCAACAGTACCACCCACGCCACCTTCATCTAAAGAAGCCATAGGTGATTTATATACATCAACACCTGCAACAAGCTCAGGCGGAAGCAAGTCCATGTCAAATGAACGACTAGCTGGTTGTTGAGAAAACCAACCCGTTGAAGCTAAATAGTTACCATTCATAGTAACCAGAGTTAATTCAGGATTAGTACCACGAATAGAAACATTACCACCTTCACCGGCAAAATTTCTAGCAATGGTTACCCCTGGAATTCGTTGTAAAGATTCAGCGATATTACGATCTGGAAACTTACCAATATCTTCAGCTGAAATTGAATCTACCACAGCCTCCGCAAAACGTTTTTGGTTTAACGCTTCTTTCAATGAACCACGAATACCCGTCACCTGAATGACTTCAATATTTTCATCTGCAGCTTTCGCTTCTTCGGCGGCCATAACCATAGGTGCAGTACCACCGGCTAGGATTAAAGCAATTGAACTCGCTAATGCGCCTTTTTTAAAAATTTTAGATGACATCGACTTCCCCTTACACATGTTTGTTTTTTTGAAAATGTATTTTTATATGTTAATAATATTTTATTTTAGTTTTACGACAGCGCTGTCATTGCCGCTTAAAAAAATATGACAACGCTGTCATAAGACAAGTAAAACCATACCCCTTATTACTTCGTTTGGCTAGATAAATTAATCAAAAATTGTACACTTCAACTTTAAATCACAAGAAGATACTGATTTTATTTAAGTTTTATATTCAATGAATTTTGCTAAAACCGACATTTTTGTCACCTTCTCAAGGAGAAACGAATCATTTTTTAAACAAAAAATACACTTTTTATACTATATTAAGTTTTAAAGCATTAGCAGCTACGCTCTTTAATAGCATTTTAAGTCACTTTATTTGAGCTAAAGTTAACAAATAATTTTAGGGCTACTATGTGAAGATCATAAAATGTGAAGGTAATATTTTCTTGAAAGTTCTTGAAGGCTCTTGAAAGGAAATAGCAAAGGATCTTTTGAGTTAACAAAAGATCCTTTTGATTAGATTTGGAGAAATAACGACTATTTTGCTTTTTGATAAAACGCCATTAAACTGGCTGTTGAGCAATCATGTTTTGAAGAAATATCATTATTTTCTAGCTCGCTTTGTATTTCAGCGGCCAAACCTTTTCCTAGCTCAACCCCCCATTGATCAAAAGAGCAAATTTGTAAAATAATGCCTTGCACAAAAATTTTGTGCTCATAAGCGGCAATTAAACTACCTAACGTTTTTGGATCAATACGCTTTAACAAGATGGTATTCGTGGGTCTGTTGCCTTTATGTACCTTATGCGGAGCCACTTTGTTTATATAGTCGTCAGTACGTCCTTTAGCTTTTAAATCGGCTCTAACTTGCTTTTCATTAACGCCAGCCATCAAGGCTTGGGTTTGGGCAAAAAAGTTAGCCATGAGTGTTTCATGATGACCGGTAACCGGAGTAACACTTTCAACTGAGCCAATAAAATCAGCAGGAACAACATTATTACTTTGATGTAAATACTGATAAAAAGCATGTTGGCCATTAATACCTAATTCACCCCAAATGGATGGGACAGTGGCATAATCTACTTCTGTGCCATCCCAAGTTACCGATTTGCCGTTACTTTCCATTTCAGCTTGCTGCAAATAAGCGGTAAGCATGTGTAAGGTTTGATCATAGGGTAAAATTGCCTGTGATTGTGAACCTAAAAAGGTGGTATTCCAAACACTGATCAGCGCCATGATTGCCGGCATATTTTCTTTAAGTGGCGCGTTGATAAAATGCTGATCCATATCATGAGCGCCAGCAAGTAATTCTTTAAATTTATCAAAACCTAAATCAAGCGCAATGGCTAGGCCAATAGCAGACCATAATGAAAAGCGACCACCCACCCAGTCCCACATATCGAAAATATTATCTTCTTTAATACCAAGACTCATGGCATTTTCTTTATTTGCCGTCACAGCGACAAAATGTTTGGCGACTGATTTTTCATCAAATGAAGAACTCGTTAACCATTTCATGGCAGTGCGAGCATTAGTCATGGTTTCGGTAGTAGTAAAGGTTTTACTGGAAACAATAAACAAGACTTTTTCGGGGTCTAATGGACGTAACACTTCAACAATCTGCGCGCCATCAACATTAGAAACGTAATGAACATTGACGCTGCCATCACTGTAATGTTTCAATGCTTCAGTAACCATTTGTGGGCCTAGATTTGAGCCACCAACACCAATGTTAACGATGTCGGTAATGCGCTTACCTGAAAAACCTAACCAATGGCCTTGGCGCACTTTATTGACAAACACTTCCATTTTTACCCATTGGTTTTGCACGTGCTCTGTTACATTTTCACCATCTATTATTAACGGATCGTTACTTTGACGGCGTAATGCGGTGTGCAATACCGCCCTATCTTCAGTTTTATTAATTTTCTCGCCTGAAAACATTTTTTCTCGCCAGTTACAGACCTCAGTTTCTTGCGCTAACGCTAAAAGGCAATCAAGTGTTTCGCTATCAATTAAGTTTTTTGAGTAATCAAGCAACATATTGGGTAGTTCAATGGAGAACTTTTCAAACCGCTCACTATCTTGTGCAAACAAGGTATTCATGTGCTGAGATTTTTTGTCTTGGGCAAGTTGCTGTAATTTTTTCCAACTTGCTAAATTTTGACGCGCTGACATAAATATTCCTGTTCTTTAGGCAAAGTGATACGGATTAAAGTATAGATAAAACTTTCTTTAGTTTCAGATGATAACCGAAACCAGTGACATTATTATGAAAATAATGAAAGGTGTGATACCCTATTAGAAAATGACAGCGCTGTCAATTGTTAATTTGGCTAATTACGGTTAGCTTAATTAATGGCTTAGTATCGTAGCTAGACAACGAATTAGATAAAATTAATATTAGTTATTGCTGCAAGGCACAAGAAGCACTACCCTAATGATCTTGGTGTATTGCCCGAAAATAAGAACTCAAAGGCTAAATGGATAGATGAAAGCAACAATTAATGATGTCGCCAAACTTTCAGGTGTTTCAATAAAAACAGTGTCACGGGTGATGAATAACGAACCGTCGGTACGACAACTTACCCGTGAAAAAGTGCAAGATGCGGTAAAAGAGCTAAATTATCAACCCAACCTTGCAGCCCGAAACTTAGCCGGCACTAAGTCATACACTATTGCTTATGTCTACGACAACCCTAATGCTTATTATGTTATTGATATGCAAGAAGGAATTTTAGCCGCCTGTCGACAGCAAGGCTTTGAATTATTAATTAACCCTTGTGACTCACAACAAGAAAATATCACCGAAGAAATCATTAGTACCATCAAACACGCCCGTGTTGCAGGCTTAGTATTAACACCACCTTTTTCAGAAAATCCTGACTTTGTAAAACGCATCACTGATTTAGATATTCATGTGGTACGTATTATGTCAGGCGATGCTGCCCCTGATGAACTAAGCCCTTGCGTCATGGTAAACGATAGAGATGCGGCACAAACCATCACGCAGCACTTAATTGATTTAGGCCATAATAAAATAGCTTTTATTGCGGGTGAAGCCGAGCACATGTCAACCATTGAACGCTACAAAGGCTACCGCCGAGCGCTAAAAGCCAACAATATTGACTTTAATAAAAATTTATTAATTGAAGGTGAATATTCTTTTGAGTCAGGTGTTAACGGTGCAAAAAAGTTAATGTCTTTAGATAATTCAGCCGATGATCGCCCTAGTGCTATATTTTCATGCAACGATGAAATTGCCGCAGGAGCATTATTTGCGGCTAGGTTGATGAATTTCAATATTCCTGAGCAACTCTCTATTGCTGGTTTTGAAAATAGCCCATTCTCACGTCAAACTTGGCCAAAATTAACGACCGCAAACCAGCCAAACAAAGAAATAGCTAAAAATGCTGCTAGTTTATTAATAAGCCAAATACGCAAACAAAAAAGCAATCATGAAATTAGCCAATATGTACCACAATTGGTAGTACGAGATTCAACTGGGAAAGTGTAGGCGGGATTTTAATCACGCTTTAAAATACTCGTTTTGTTAATCGTTACTTAAGTGCGCTATTTAATCGCATAACCACGAATAAAAAAATCAACGCTGTCACGTAAATAGTCATCTACTTCTTGGGGCGTGAGCCGCTCTTTAGTATTAAACTCTATTTGCATCCACAGCTCCCCTTTCATCATATTTAAAAATTGTAGCGCGGCATGCCATGCATTATCAATATTAAGAATTTTTTGTTCATGCAGCTTTGCCATTAATTGTGCCACTTCATTGGTAACTCTTAACGGCGCAGCTTGATAAAAAATATCTGAAACTTGTGGATAGGCACCTGACTCGAAGGCACAAATTTTATGAACTGAACACGCTTGTTTTGAGGTGATAACCTCGGTAAACCTTTGCGCTAGTTGTAATAATATGTGCTGAGGATCACTGAGATCATCCATAGACAAATCAAGAATATGCAATGATGCGCACACTTGCTCAATGGCAGCAAAAAATAAATCATCTTTACTACCAAAATGGCTATATACGGTTTGCTTAGAAACATCCGCATTCTTCGCAATCAAGTCCATACTGGCAGCGGCATAACCTTGCTCGGTGAACAAATCGATAGCAGAATTTAAAATTTGTTTGCGTTTGGTTTCATTTTTACTTCGTTTATTAACCATTTAACTCTCAGTACTTCACGTTAACATAAATAGCATCACCAGCTACTTAGCTATTTTAACAAAATAAACTAGACAGTCCAGTTTGATCTTATTAAACTACAGTTGACTAGACTACACAGTCTAGCCTTATTTTATTTCAATTTGTTTATTTATTTTTGTTACATGCCTTTTCGGCATGCACCTTAGGCACACTAAAATGACTATATACGATAAGTTTTCTTTCGCAGTTACCCCATTGACTAAATGTACGTTATTTGGCTTGGTTCTTATTTCATTGCTCAGCATAACTGGCTGCTCAAAAAAGCTTGATGATAAAAAAATCGAAAAAACATTTCATCAAAGCGCCACCCTTATCACGATTACTCCTGAGCAAAGCTATGTCATTGCCAGAAGCTACTTAGGCCAAATAAAAGCAAAGCAGCACACAAATTTAAGCTTTGAATATTCAGGAAAAATAAGTGAACTATTGGTAGATGATGGCGATACGGTTAGAAAAAATCAGATGCTTGCAAAACAAGATACCCAATTATTAAGCTATAAAACCGCCGAATTACAAGCGCAGGTCAATCAATTAAAAGCGCAAATAAAATTAAATCAAGCAAACCTAAGTAGAATAAAAACCCTTATCAATGATGGTTATAGTTCTAAACAGCGTTTAGATGAGCTTAATGCTGAAAATCAAATTCTCAAAGCACAAATAAACGGCTTAAAAGCACAAATTCAAACGTTAGATTATCAAAAAGAAAAAGCAATCCTCATTGCCCCTTTTGATGGTGTGATCACTAAACGATTAACATCAACGGGAGAAGTTACTTCCCCAAGCATGGCTATTTTTAAAATAATTGAGCAAGGTAATAACGAAATTAGCGTTGGCGTTCCCGCTAAATTAGCCAGCACATTAACGTTGGGGCAACTTTTTAATATAAGTATTACCGACCAAAAAAATGTCGGACAACAAGCTCGTCTCATTGCCATTGGTCAGCAGATAAATACCATCAATAGAACGGTTCAGCTACGATTAAAAATAACGGCAGATTTACATAAAAATGAGCAATTTAATGGCCAATTAGTGAGAATAGCCATTGAAGATAAAATACAAAAAACAGGATTCTGGCTTCCTTTAGAAGCCATTACTGATGGTGTGAGAGGACAATGGCAAGTATTTATTGCTTCCCCTGTAGCCGGAGGTAATGATAATTTCACCTTGCATACTGCCACGGTAAATATTGTCCACGCCAATGAACATTCAGTGTATGTAACTGGACTTTCTTTAGAGCCACACCAAATAGTCGCTCAAGGTGTTCATCGTTATGTGGGTGGTCAAGTGATAAAACTTGCTAAACAAAACACACAGTTAGCACAGCAAGCCGCAACTCAAACCGCAACGACAACATCAACAAACAATTCAGGTGCGTATTAATGATCCGCTCATTTGTTAAAAATGGCCGGTTGATGTCACTGGCAATAATTTTATTAATCGTTTCAGGACTTGGCGCTATTTCTACTATGCCAAGAATGGAAGATCCGCGCATGGAAAACCGTAATGCCAGCGTCTTAACGCGCTTGCCTGGCGCTAGCGCAGAAAGAATAGAAGTGCTAATCACCGAAAAAATAGAGCAAAAATTACGTAAAATTCCTGAAATAAAACATATAACCTCCGTGTCAAGGCCTGGCATATCATCGGTACAATTAGAATTACTTGATGAAGTTACTAACTCTGCCCCTATTTGGTCAAGGGTCAGAGATTTAATTAGTGACGTTACGCCACAACTCCCCCCAAACACCTTAGCCCCAACGCTTGAAGATGACAGAAGTTATGCTTATACCCAACTTATTGCTTTAAACTGGCAGGGAAATGGCCCAAGTGACATCGCCAGTTTAGGACGTTATGCCAATGATTTACAAAGCCAACTTCGTACAGTAACAGGTACCGATATTGTTACTATTTTTGGCCAAGGAAAAGAAGAAGTTTTAGTTGAGGTAGACCAAGGGCTTAACTCACAATTAAAACTTTCCAGCACGCTCATTGCACAAAAAATTCAGCGCTCAGACGCCAAGGTTTCTGCCGGACAGTTAGTTAACACTAAAAATCAAATGCAAGTAGAGCTAGTTGGTGCGTTTGACACGGTGACCCGTATTGAAAATATTCCCATGCGAGAAAGCCAGTCAGGCACTATTTTGCGCTTGGGCGATATTGCTAAAGTCAGTAAAGGTTTAGCCTGGCCAGCACAAGAAATCGCCATTGTGAATGACAAACCTGCGGTAGTCGTTGCTGCCCGTATGTTGCCTAATTTACGTATTGATCTTTGGAGCAACAACATTGAGAAGGTGTTGACGCAATATGCCAAACAATTACCCCAGAATGTTAAGCTTGAAGTATTGTTTGATCAAAATACTTATACCGAAAAGCGCTTAGGGGATTTAATCAATAATATCGCCCTGGGTTTTGTGCTTATTTCGGTGGTATTGCTTGTCACTTTAGGGTGGCGCTCAGCAGCTATAGTAGCGGCTTCATTGCCCCTGACGGTTTTATTTACCCTGTCAGTGATGAGCTTTTATGGTATTCCTATTCATCAAATGTCTGTTACAGGTTTAGTGGTTGCCTTAGGTATCATGGTCGATAACGCCATTGTCATGACAGACACCATACAAACCAAACGTCAACAAGGTATGCGCCGGCTTGACTCAGTAGGTTATGCGGTAAAACATTTATGGTTACCATTACTGGGCTCAACCATTACCACTATTTTAGCCTTTATGCCGCTTATTTTAATGCCGGGTTCCGCAGGTGAATTTGTTAGCGGTATTGCTTATAGTGTTATTTTTTCACTGATTGGCTCTTATGTTATTTCTCATACCGTCGTTGCTGGATTAGCAGGACGTTTCATTCCTAAAGGCAGAGTAGCAACCTCTCAACCTGCGGAGATTAAAGAAAAAAGCTGGTATCAAGTCGGCATTCATTTACCTAAACTTAATGCCCTATTCGTTAAGAGTTTGCAATGGGCGCTAAGCTATAAAAAAACAACGGTGTTAGTGGTATTTTGCTTACCCTTACTTGGCTTTGTGTTATCAAAACAGTTAAGCGAGCAATTTTTTCCAACATCAGATAGAGATATGTTTCAAATTGAACTATTTCTACCTTCACAAAGTAGTATTTTAAACGTTAAAGATGCTAGCCAGCAAATCAGCAATTACCTTTATCAACAACAAGGTATTGAAAAAGTACGTTGGTTTTTAGGTAAAAACGCGCCTTCTTTTTATTATAATTTAGTACCCACCAAGGATGGCCTGCAAAACTATGGTCAAGCAATGATCACAGCAACCGACTTTCAAGCGGCTAATAGGTTGATCCCGACATTACAATCAGCATTAGATTTACTGATACCGCAGGCGCAAATATTAGTACGAAAATTAGAACAAGGCCCTCCATTTAATGCTCCGGTAGAGCTACGAATTTTTGGCCCTAACTTAGATACCTTGAAAATTATTGGTGATGATCTTCGCAAAGTGATGACACAAACCACTGATATTATTCATACCCGAGTAACACTACAGCCCGGCACACCAAAAGTATGGGTTGAAGCGGATGAAGAAGCGGCTGCTTTAGTGGGCTTATCACTCGTTGACATCGCCGAGCAATTGCAAGCTTCCTTAAGTGGTCAAGTCAGTGGCTCTATTATTGAAGCAACAGAGTCTATTCCCGTGCGAGTGCGTATTGCTAATGAACATAGAGCTAAAATCAGTGATTTAGCCAACATTAACTTGCTTAGCCCCTCTTTAGAAAATAACGAACAAACCATTCCATTAACCGCATTAGCTGATTTTTCTCTTAAACCAAGCCGTGGCGCTATTCCCCATAGAGATGGCTCTAGAATAAATATTGTTGAGGGCTATATTCGCTCGGGTGTATTGCCTAGCGTTGTTTTAACACGAGTAAAAGAGAATTTAGCTAAACAAAACTATCAATTACCCGCAGGATATCGCCTTGAAATTGGCGGTGAGTCTTCCAAACGAGATTCAGCAGTAGGAAAATTACTTGCGAGTGTTGGAGTAATATTTACGCTATTAATCACCGTTGTTGTCTTGTCATTTAATTCATTCAGGCTGGGCGGCATTATCTTTTTCTCAGCAATGCAGTCAGTTGGTTTAGGTTTATTGAGTGTCTACTTATTTGATTACCCCTTTGGCTTTACCGTCATCATTGCTTTACTGGGCTTGATGGGCTTAGCGATTAACGCTGCTATTGTGATTATTGCAGAATTAAAAAACGATCCGCTTGCCGTAACAGGAGACATTTCAGCAATAATCAAAGGGGTGCAAAGTTGTACAAGACATATTACCTCAACCACAATTACAACCGTGGGCGGCTTTTTACCATTAATTTTAGCGGGGGGTGGTTTCTGGCCGCCATTTGCAATAACGATTGCCGGCGGCACAGTATTAACGACGTTGTTATCTTTCTTCTTTGTACCGGCAGCGTTTGCATGGTTTAGTAAACGCCGCGCTTTTGAATTAACTGAACAAGAATAGCTCTCGACAAAAGCCGTTAATAAAAATTATTGACAAGGATGTCAGCGCTGAAAATTATCGGCGCTGAAAAGAAGCTTTCGGGTTATAAGTTTCATCTATTTGTCTTATACGCTCTAAGTGCTTAAAGTGGGCACGACGAGCGGCATAAATAAAAATACTGATAATGATAACAACAGGGATTGCTATAGAAAAAGGTTCTTGTGTGAAAAAATCATTTAACCATTCCATGGATTATATCCTTTTAAATAAACGGGTAGAGTGCAATAAAAATATCAAGTAAAGAATAAAACTATTCTTCAAAGTAGGTTCCCCAACCATCATAGCTTATGTGACATTTTTTTGCCAACTCAAGCATATTTTTAGTTTCAGCTTGTAAGGTTTTTACATTTAACATTTGTTCGGTAACAATATCAAAAGCGAAAACTTTATCGCCATTTTCTAACTCAGCTTCTTCAGGCTCTTCTATTTCAAAGCCTAATTTAAATGCCGCGATAGCAGTTTTCTCTAATAAATCAAAGTCTTCACTGGCAAAATGGTGTTCAATGGTATGGTAAACCTCATCATTTGTTCCATCTTCAAGTAATTCGGTTACCAATATTTCGGTATGTTCAAACCAATGCTGTAGTTCATCATCAATCATGCTATTTATCCTTTTTTACTTGCTAAATCATTAGCCAGTTCATTATCTAATTGCTTAATTTTTTCTTTCATTAAAGCGTATGATTTATCTGCAACCGAACGAATACCTTCACGGTTAGTATTATCAATATACAGAGGTTCTAAAAATTCTATAATTATTTTTCCATTGTCCCAGCGAGATAAATCAATTGTTTGATGCTGATTACTACAGCAAGTGGGTACTATAGGTACACCTGCTTGTGCCGCAGTGTGAAAGGCACCTGTTTTAAAAGGTAATAAACCTCGCCCTCGACTACGCGTGCCTTCTGGAAACATCCAAACAGATAACTTATTTTCTTTAATTTTTTTAGCCGTTAGCATAATGGTTCCCATGGCTTTACTGGTATTTGTTCTATCAAGGAGAATATTACCTGTTAACCAATACATTTGACCAAAAACGGGGATCCACTTTAAGCTTTTTTTACCAACACTCACTGTGCCTGGTCGTATAGCATTTGCCATGGTAAAAAGATCATAGCTATTTTGATGATTAGCCACATAAACAGCAGAACCAAGGTTTTTAACCGACTCAGGTACTCTAACTTCAACCTCAAAACCTAATAGCTTGGTAATTTTACCTATGTACCTGGCGGTATGATGCACATTGTTGCGATGAAAAGGTTTTATTAAGCAATAAAAACAGGATACCAGGCAAATAAAAATCAAAGCGAATGATAATAATATGAATCGACAAATAGCTAACAATGCGTGTTCCTATAAAATTTTAAGGGGCGAGTATATACTATTGACAGTTTTAGCGCCCTATATTTTCTTCTGTACAACAAAATCAACCACTTAGTTTTAGATAAAAAAACAGCAGGATGACGTGGTTTAATGGATTCGACTACCCCAGTTAAGACATAATAAGCTTAACTGGAGAATCAAATGACAAAACGTAAAAAATATACCAAAGAATTTAAACTTGATGCAATTTC
>MAAE01000004.1 GCA_002162675.1 Colwellia sp. 39_35_sub15_T18
CAGTATTATGTTTATTCATGCTCTGCTTTTGGGATAGATAGTGGTTTGGCGATTACTATCAGATCAAATTCAGAGCATGAATTCAATTGTTTTATTCCTTAAGATCCAACCTATGAACTCCTACTATAGACGCTAAATTAATATTTCAAAAAGATATTTTTGATAATCATTATTCTTTTGATGTTGGGATCTATTTTCCAATCATTAACGATCTAAATAGTCCGTATTTTAAAACAAGATTCAAAAGTGATTTTTTCGACATTGTACTTACTCATAAAACCAATAAGTTAAATTTCAAGTTTCAATTTGAAGACTGTGAGTTTGATATTTACTATTTTAAAAAAGCTCTTCAATTTATTTCAGATTTATTTAATGGGGAAAAACTGGAACTATTTATTGATGGTAAAGGTGGAAAACAATTTTTAGGAGCGTTAACTGCTCCTAACCAGTTCATTGATCATCAAAAGGAGTTAGAGACCCTTGATAAAATTATAAAAATAATAAAGTACTTTGATTTCAACGGCTCCATTAGAGCTGATTATAATGAACTCTGTTATTTAGGGGATACGATTGCCCCATTTTATGATTTGTTACATTCCCCAACAGCAAACTTCGCAGTTTCTTTTAGTGTACAAGATGGAGAAATAGATACGAGCGCTCCGCTTGTTGCAATAGGTAGTATCAAATTTCGTCTAAGCAATAAGTTATTTATTATTCTTTATTCAACAGAAGGTGTTCCAACGAAGAATGATACAGAAAAAAAGAGAAAATACATTTTACAAGGTAACTTAATTAAAATAGAGAAGAAATTAGTTTGTGATTTGAAATCGGTGCCTTCTGACGACGAGATTTTAAAAGCATTAAAATTAATTGAATCTACCTTTGAAGACATATTAATTGTAATCTTGAATAAGTAGTATTCAATTTAATTAGTTAGCTATTGATTGAATTTTTTTGCGAGTAAGAGTTTACAACTACTTTAGGGATTACGACCCAGAACTGGAACCCTGTAACAAGGATCGTCACGGTTAAAATTTGAATCCAAAGCCTCGCAAGGGGCTATATTAGCAGGCTATATCTAAAGTTATATTTTTCAAAAGCCATCGATAACTGGCTTTGATAATTTTGAATGTGGTTATTAACTTAACAACCACAATAGTGGTATAAGTAACCCAAGTTCATGCAGTATTGCTAATAATGTTCCAAATCAATACCCTACAGAGACTTCATAAAGCAATTCTTTTACCATGATATTTTCTTAAAGTTAGTGTAATTCTAACTCATGAAGTAATGCAATAAGACAAGAGCTTTCATCTCTCTAAATAAATAAAGACACTACTGCACAATAACGCTTTGCCCTTCTTTCAATCTTTCAGCACCACGAATGGCAATGTTATCGCCGCGTTGTAAATCTCCGACAATAGTGACGCGATCGAAACTGCCTTTACCCACTTTCACTAGTAAACGGTGTGCTTTGTTATCGGCATCAACTTTGACCACAAAAGTCCCCTCTTTACGAACAATTAACGCATCGCGGCTAACCGTTAAACTAAGCTGTGTGTCTTGAACAGGCACAGTCACTTTAACCAATTGCCCTGCGGTCCAAAACTCGTTTAAATGCTCAGGTATCTGAATACGCACTTCAAATGTTTGTGAGCGCGGATCGGTGCTAGGGATCACCGAAGTCACTTGCGTTGATATAGCTTGTCCTATCGCTTGTAAATTTAGCTCAAGTCCTTTGCGCACATACGCTAAATATTTAACCGGTACGTATAAGCGTACTTCTAAATGTTCGGTATCAAGTAACTTTAATAATACCTCGCTACGATTGATATCCGTGCCGGCACGTACCACACGCTCGGTCACTACACCATCAAATGGGGCTTTGACGGTAGCTCTGCGCAGTTCATCTTCAATTTGCTTTAATTTTAATGTGGCAATTTCACTATCCGCTTGTGCTAATTCATATTGAGATTTAGTTTGATCTAATTGAAATTGTGACGTTGAGTTGGTTTTTCTTAACTTCTGCAAACGTTGTAATTCATTATTAAAATAACGCGCGTTGATGCTAGCGCGCTTAATTTGCGCTTTTTGCTCAGACTGTTTCAATTGCAACGGCAGTAAGTCCATTTTAGCTAACACATCTCCTTGGCGCACCATAATGCCCGGCTCTTGTAACCATTCTAATCGGCCATCAACACCCGCGGTAATATTGACATAAGAGCGGCTATGCAATGTTCCCATTAGATCAGCGGTGGCTGCTAAAGAGATTTCCGTCACTTGGTCTATTTCTACTGGGCTTGCGGGGGGCTCTGCTGCATTTGCCCAAGAACACGCCAATAATAAACAGACCACTGAACCTATGCTTACTTTTTTAAAGCTAAGGTTTTTGTAACGGCTCACCACCGAGTCGCGATGCTTCACCGAGGGCTCTACGAGCCTACACCGAGGATTTTCACTGCTCGGTGAAGTGCGTAGCACCTCGGTGCTCTCTGTGGTCAATATTTTTGAACTGAATAAATACAAACTTCTAAAACTAAGGCTTTTGTAACGGTTCACCACCGAGCCGCGATGCTTCACAGAGGGCTCTGCGAGCCGACACAGAGGCTTTATTATGCTCGGTGAAGTGCGTAGCACCTCGGTGCTCTCTGTGGTCAATATTTTTGAACTGAATAAATACAAATTTTTAAAGCTAAAATTTTCTAACATAATTTTCTCCTCTCCACATTCTTAACTAAACTTTTAACTAAACTTTTAGTTAAGTCGAGCTGATAATGGTGACTCTTTTTGAAGTTCAGCGTGTAGATCTTCAACGTTATTATTTTGTAAGTCTAGATTTTGATTAGACTCATTACTCGATGATTTTTCCCCCAGCCTTAATAGGCTTGGAAACAACACCAAAGTAAAAATGGCGCTGATAAACATGCCGCCGACAATCACGGTGGCAAGTCCTCGGTATATTTCGCTGCCAACGCCGGGCATGACCATTAATGGCAACATACCAAACAAGCTGGTTAATGTGCTCATATAAACAGGCCTAGCACGAATACGAATGGCTTGCGCGACAGCACGTCGTCTTGATAAACCTTCTTTTTCAGCCTGCCTCGTTTGGTCAACAATCAAAATGGCATTGTTTACCACTAAGCCAAGCAAAATAATAAAACCAATCATGGTCAGTAAATCTAACGATTGGTAAGTCACTAAATTCAATAAATTTAAACCGACAACACCACCGGCAACAGCTAATGGCATAACCAATAACACCAACAAACTATCTTTAGGTGACTTAAATAATGCCGTCATTAACAAAAACAAAATCACTAATGCCAAAACAAAGTTTTTGATCATATCGTTAATGGCCGCGGCCATTTTATTGGCATTACCACTGAGTTGAATAGAAGCCTCAATGGGTAGTTGCTCCTGCATTTTAGGAATAACTTTTTCATTAATGGCGGCTAATGCTTCTTCCATCGACATGGTTGCCGGCGGCGTGATCTGGATGCTAATGGTTCTTTTACCGTCAACACGCCTTAAGCTTGTAGGTCCTGCGGTTCTTGAAAGCGTGGTTAACTCTCCGAGTGTTTGAATACCGGCTAAGGGCGAATGAATGGGCAAAGCGGCTAATTCATCAGGCGTTTGCCACTGCTCACCGCGTAAAATAACATTAACCCTATCGTTACCATCAAAATATTCGCCGATAAATAAACCACTGGTATAAGCACGAATAGCATTAGCAACATCGCGGCGAGTTAAGCCTGCCTGAGTGATCCGCTGATCTTTAGGAGTCAATTTCAATTCCGGTTCAGACAAACTTAAGCCCGGATTTGGAAAGGCCGTTGTATCTGCCATCGTATCATTAATAGCATCAATGCCCACTTGTGCTACTGACATTAGGCTTTCAATATCAGGCCCTTGAACATTAATTTCTACCGTTCGACCATTGCCCCCTCCTGAAACATTGATCATAGAGCCTCGAAACAAGAAAGCTTGCGTATCAGGCAGCCCCCCTAACACCTCAGAACGAATAACATCCATCAACTCTTCAACCCGTGTTGGGTCTGCCGCATAAATAAATCCGCCCGTAGCACCCGAGCCAAACGAGTAAAAATTATAGCTTTTTATTTTTGGTGATTTTTCACCCGAAAGATAAGGGGCTAGCCTTTCTTTCACCAGTGAGGCCATTTCTTTTTCAATAAAGTCAACATTGCCACCAGGCGGCATATCCAAACTAAAAAAGAAGCCGTCAATTGGCGCACGCGGCATAAAGTCGGTTTTAGGCATAAGTAAAACAATCACTAAAATAGCGCCGCCCAACAAGAAGGAAATCCAGCTAAGGCGTTTAGTTTGGCTATTAGTTAAACGCATGACTAAGCTGGTTAACTTTTCCCAGTAATGGCCAAAGGGATCATTATCAATTTGAGCTTTAAGCCAATAGCGACTGGCGATAGGTAAAATAGTAATAGCCGTTACCAGTGAGGCGATAACCGCAATAGAAAGCGTTAGCGCTAAATCAGAAAATAATTGCCCTTCAATACCGGCCATAAATAAAATAGGTAAAAATATGGCAACACTGGTGGCTGTAGAGGCAAATAATGCGCCGGTAACTTGCAACGCGCCGCGCATTACCGCCTTGTTACCGTCCATCCCTAAACCACGTAGCCGTACTATATTTTCTTGTACTATAATGGCGGCATCTAACACTAGGCCAACAGAAAAAGCTAGACCCGCTAACGAGATAACATTCAGGCTACGATCAAAAACACTTAAAGCCACAAAAGCCACCATGAGTGAAATAGGAATAGTCACCGCTATGATGAGAATATTCCGCCAACCACGTAAAAATAACCATAGAATAATCAAGGCTAAGACTATCCCTAAACCAAGATTGTTTTGCACTAATTTCAAGGCATTACGAATATGCACGGAGGAATCAAAACTGAGTTCAATAACCAAACCCGCGGCTTTCAATGGCCCGTCATTAAGATCTTTTATGGCGATGTTTATTTCATCTAATAGCGCGACAGTATTAGCATCATTTTGCCGTTTTAAGGTGAAGTAATAGGAAGGCTGACCACTTCTCATATTAAAGCCAAAACGATCCACCAGAGTATTTTCAACGCTGGCAATATCTTTTAAATAAATTGGTCGTTCACCGCTGTAACCAATGATCATTTCGGTTAAATTACTAACATCATATTGCCCTGAAAAGCGCACGGTATATTGACGTCGACCCACATTAGCAACACCGGCAGAAACATCGCTGGCACGGGCAATGGTTGAGCTAATATCGGCCAGTGATAAACCTAATGAAGCAGTGCGCAAGGGATCAAAAGTTATTCTTAATTCCCTAGGGCGGTGGCTCTGTAAATTTACCTGCCCCATACCTTGAATGCGAGAAAACCTTGGCCGCACCACATCTTCTATCAATTTTTGATATTGACCTAGGTCTTGTGCTGGATTATCAGGTAAGGTTTTTATCATTAAAGAGGCGGTATTAGGTCCCCCTCGCCCGCCACCAGCAGACACGATAGGATCCATGGCATCAAGTGGTATCGGTGGCGCTTGATTAAGGTTATTAATGACATCAAGCATGGCTTTTTGCATGTCAGCACCAACATCAAAGGTCAGCGTTATATTACCAAAACCACGGCGAATATTAGTGGTCACCTTAGTGACACCTTGAGTATTCTTAACCACATTTTCAATCGGCTCAATAATCACCGATTCCATTTCAGCAGGGGCTGCACTTCGCCAACCGGTAAAAATATTAATTTGTGGCTGTTCAATGTCTGGGGTTAATTGAATGGGTAACTTGAAAACACTCATCAAGCCAAACACCATCACCAAAGCAACAATGACAATAATAGCCGCAGGATTTTTTAAAGCGGTACGAGTTAAATTCATTATCCGACCCTAATTGTACTAATTTGTACTAACGTTAAATCTTGGCAGCATTATAGATAATGCGGCAACAAACCTTAAAAGAGATCAGATAAGTTACATTCTTTTTACGACAAAAGGTGGATTTGAAACAAACAGTTACAAACAGTTACGATTTGACAGAGGGTTCTAGAACCAATATAGAGCATTTTTTCTTCTTGGCGTCTGTGTGTGACGCCTATATGAACTCTGTGGTAAAGGTTTTAAGCTGAATAAAGACAAAAAGCCACTGTTAAATTACGCTTTCAAAAAAGAACCCTTTTTAAAAGTTTGAAAGATAACCAACACACTGCAGGTCTCTTTTTACTGCTCACTTTCGAATTCTATAACGAAAGTATCACAAAGAAATAACATTTTCTTATTCCCCTAAAAATGGGTTGCTCTGCCCGTTGATGTGCAGTAATTTTATCCAAATTAACGAGTACACATAAACAACTAAATTTAACCTATTGAGTGAGTGTAATGAAAATGAAGCTAAAAACTAATCAACAAGACGTCAGTAAGATACTTAAAAAATTATCTTTTTCAGTCATCGCTTTATCGATGACCTTGGTTTCGGTAAATGCCTCAGCGGGTGCTTGGGTCGGTGAGAAAGGGAAAGGTTATGTAAAGTTAGGTTATGCCGATTATGATTCAAATACCTACCGAGGCGATGATCCTTCGTTTGAGAGCTTTAAGGGTCAAAACACCTCAATTTATGCCGAGCACGGTTTAGGCAATGACTTCGCTCTCTACGGCTCACTGTTATACCAATCTTATGATCAAGTCGACACTATTACCGGTACAAGCAGTGCTAGCGGCTTTAGCGATACTGAAATAGGCCTTCGTTATCAATGGCAAGCAGACCCCTTTGTATTATCAACCTCTTTTCTAGTTAAAACCCCTTTTTTATATGAAAAAGAAGACGGACTCGGTAACGGCCAAGAAGACTATGAAGTTAAAGTTTTATTAGGTCGAGGCTTAGATGAATATGGTTATATCGGTGCCGAGTTTGGTTATCGCTTGCGCAGTGGTGAACCATCAGATGAATATCGTTATTTGATTGAGTATGGCTTTAATATCAACAAGAACATGTATTTTCGTACCAAGTTAGACGGCATCTTAAGTGCAGAAAATTCTGACGTAACAAATACCGCAATTTCAGGTAATTTATCAAACCCGTTAGAATTCGATTCAGGAAAGGTTGAGTTAACAACGGGTTGGAATTTCAATAAAAACAGTTCATTGCAAGGTTTTGGGCTTGAATTAACCTATACCCGCGAAATTTACGGCAACAACATTCTTGAAGGTAATAGTATTCAACTAGGTATTACTAAGGTTTATTAAATCATGTCGTTAATTGGTTCGTTAGTACTCGCTACTCATTTTTTATTATTAGGGATTTTATCCTTATTTGGTCTACATCGTTTATCTATGGTGATGCGTTGGTTTCGTTATCGAACATTTGCACCCAAAGCACCGGCAACGTTTAAAGAGTTGCCCAAAGTGACCGTGCAGATCCCACTGTATAATGAAAGATTAGTGGCGAAAAGAATTGTTGATACTATTGTCTTGCTTGAATACCCTAAAGATCGTTTACAAATACAAATTGTTGATGATTCAAATGATGATACTAGCGCTTTAATTGCCGAACGTGTCTTACATTACCAGCAGCAAGGTTTTAATATTGACCATGTACAACGAACCAATCGTCGTGGCTTTAAGGCGGGTGCGTTAAAAGATGCCATGGCCACGGCAGATGGTGAATTTATTGCTATTTTTGATGCTGACTTTATTCCAAGTGCTGATACTTTATTAAAGAGCATTCATTATTTTACCCAAACTGATATTGCCATGGTGCAATTACGATGGGAGCATTTGAACCGCCGTAGTAGCCTGTTAACAAAAACACAAGCTATCATGCTGGACGCGCATTTCGCGCTTGAACAACAAGTACGTTGCGCTAGCAATATGTTGTTTAACTTTAATGGTACCGCGGGCATTTGGCGAACCGCCGCCATTATCGATGCCGGGCATTGGAGCGCAGATACCTTAACTGAAGATCTTGACTTAAGTTATCGTGCCCAACTGGCGGGTTGGAAGATGCAGTACTTAAACGAAGTGACTTGTCCGGGTGAATTACCTGCCGATATGAATGCCTTTAAAACTCAGCAATACCGTTGGGCTAAAGGTGGCGTACAGGTAATGCTGAAAATGCTGAAAACGGTGTGGCAAGCAAAAATCCCTTTCATTAAAAAAGTTGAATCGACTTTTCATTTATCAAATAACTTAGCGTATTTGGTAATGTTACTCGATACCTTATTGTTCTTATTACCTAGCCTATATTTACGCGCAAAGCACGACTTTGTAAATATATGGTGGTTGGATGTCACCTTATTGTTAATGTCTTCAGGCGGCCATATTGCCTATCTATATTTTGGTCAAATTGTTTTAGGTCGTTCAAAAATTCGTGCCTTAGCTAAAGTGCCCAGCTTAGTTTTGTTAGGCATACAACTGGCCATTAATAATGCTAAAGCTGGCTTGGAAGCCTTAATGGGTAAAAAAAGTGAATTTGTCCGTACGCCAAAAACCGGTGAGTTAGCACAAAGTAGCAATAGCCACGATGGTAATAGACAGCAAACATTAACATCAAAAAACAGCTCCCATTATAAGCCTTTGCCGCCTAAAGGTGCGCTGTTTGAATTCCTTATTGCCGTAATATATATGATGGTTTTCGTGTGGGCTATCACTTATCAACATTGGTTTATGTTGCCGTTTATTTCGCTGCTAGCGCTTGGCTTTGTTATGTCTGCAGTCAATAGCTTTTATAGCCATTATCAGCTGTCTAGATAATCTTAAAAATGACTCTGTATTCCATAAAGCCAAACCTAACCAAAGTAACTAAGTCTTGGCTTTATTTTGGTAGTTTGGCTTGTGTAGTACTGCTCAGCTTTGCCAGTAATTTTTTGTCTGCAATAGCACAAGGCCAGAGCGCACTTTCTGTTGAAAATATAGGTGTTTACACCATCATTCAATATTGTTTGATGGCCTTTTTTATGTTGTTGGCTTGGTTTACATCGCCAAAATCATCACAGTTAAAAAACTATAAAGCCTTATTAATCACCGCTTTTTTAGTGCGTATCGTCTTAATTGATGTCACTCCTTATACCTCTAACGACGCCAGTCGCTATTTATTTGATGGCCGCATTGCTTATGAAGGTTTTGATCCTTATCGCATTAGCCATGATGCTGAAGAGTTAACGCAATTACGTGCTAAGTGGCAGCCGCCACAAGAGCATGCGACTTATGTCACCATTTATCCGCCCTTGGCCTTAGCTTTATTCTCTTTTTCGTCTTCATTTGGTGTCGACCACGCTGAGTTAGCCTGGAAGTGCTTATTATTACTGGCTGGGTTACTCACCGTTTGGATCTCGGCTTTGGTACTAAAAAAAGCAGCAAAGTTAGAAAACTTGCCGCTAGTGGCTTTATCACCCTTGCTTATTCTAGAAACAGGCGTCGGTTTACACCTTGACGCTTTTTCTGCCCTCGCGGTTATTAGCGCGCTTTATCTATGGCAACGACAATTACTTTTATATTGTGGTGTCGCCATTGGCATCGGTATGTCATTAAAAGTGCTACCGGTCATGTTGTTGCTGCCATTGTTTTTTTTACAAAAATCACTAAAACACTCCTTTACTTTAGTGCTTGGCTGGGTTGTTACCCTAGCCCTCATTTACGGTGCCACGGTCACTTTAGGCTATTTACCCGTTGGCAGTATTGGCGTGTTTTTTGAGAAATGGCGCAACGCTGCCCCTGTTTTTATGGCCTTAGAGAGCCTGTTTAGCGGTGTTCAACTCGTCGTAGCGTTAATTATTATTACCATAACGACGGTGCTCATCATTGCTTATATAAGTTTTAAGCAAGATAGCGACACCCAAACGAATCCCAAAAATAATCCCAGAAAAAATACCGATACTATCTACCTCTGCATGCAAGCGTCTTTGGCTTTACCTCTTATTTTAAGTCCGGTGCTCTTTCCTTGGTATTTAATGCCATTAATACCCTTATTAGCCTTACGACCTAATATTTTTTTACTCGCTTGGTCATTACTGATGCCACTGACTTATGAAGTGCTGGGCGACTTTCTTTGTTGTCAGCAATGGCAGCCTGCTCATTGGCCGACAGTATTACTGGCAGTTTTGTATGCTTTAACTGTGCTTAAAATAATCTATTACAGCATTACAAAACATAATGAAAAACAGCGTAAAAAGAAGAGCAAACTCGATGAATCCTGTCCAACCGGCACCTTGTCTTTTGCCGAAATAAATAGAAAAACCTCTGCCGTGATAAAAAAAGACACTTTAGCTGCTAGCCCTGTGCAAATGGCAGAAAGATCGCTTGGCGACATTAACATAATTGAGATTAAATAATGTATAAAGGTCATAAAGTTGCCGTTGTTATTCCGGCGCTCAATGAAGAAAAAGCCATTGGTGTGGTGGTCGGTAATTTAATGGCTTTAAGGTGCGATGAGCTGAACGTTATTGATGATATTGTTGTCTGCGATAACGGCTCAACGGATAATACCGCGCAAGTCGCCCGTACCAAGGGCGCACAAGTCGTACGACAAACAACGCCTGGTTATGGCATAGCCTGTTTAACCGCCATAGCGCAACTTCCTGCTTGCGATATTGTGCTTTTTGTTGATGGTGACGATTCATGTTTTGCCGAACAAGCACTAGGGTTATTAAGCGGTATTGTTAATGGCGACGACCTCGCCATTGGCTCTAGAACATTGGGCATTATTGAGTCGGGTGCGCTCACTAAACCGCAATTATTTGGTAATTGGCTGGCGAGTCATTTAATCACCTTATTTTGGCGACAAAAAATAACGGACTTAGGCCCATACAGAGCCATACGTTTTTCATCGCTGCAGGCTTTAAATATGGTCGATAAAACCTTTGGCTGGACGGTAGAAATGCAAGTTAAAGCGATTATTCATGGCATGACGGTTAATGAATACTCGGTTGACTCTAAAGTACGTATTGGTCAATCAAAAATTAGCGGTACTATTATCGGTTCAATTAAAGCGGGCATCGGTATTTTATCAATGATCGCCAAACTGTTTATACGCCAATCAGCCCTTAAGAGTTCGATAAAGCCTAAGGTCAACAGCTGTGAATAAAGGCCGCTCTTTCATTGTTGTTGTCGTTCTTATCGGCATCGCTATTGGTGTCGCTATGGCCCTCAAAGGCTACTCACTTTATCAAGCGACCCGCGCTAATGCGGTGGTTTATTGGCAAGCCAGCGACGAAAGCAACCAACAAAAAATTACCCACGGTTTATGGCAAGCGTTTTTATCAAGCTACTTGAGTGATGATAGTCGCGGCTCACGTACCTTAGATTATCAAAGCGTGACGAAACAAGATAAGCAAAAGCTCAGCGACTATATCAACACATTACAGAGCTTAGACCCAAGGCGATACCCCAAAAACGAGCAATTGGCTTATTGGGTCAATTTATATAATGCCCTAGTTATTAATCTGGTGCTGAGACACTACCCTATTGATTCAATTAAAAATATTGGCGACGGTTTAACGGGTCCTTGGAATATAGAGCTAGCCACCATTGCAGGTAAACAGGTGACCTTAAACCAAATAGAACATGGTATATTAAGGCCTTTATGGCAAGACAATCGCATTCATTATGTCATTAATTGCGCCAGCATTGGTTGTCCTGATTTACCACCACAGCCGTTTTCAAGCGTTAACATTAACAAACAGTTAAATGAGGCCGCCATCCGCTTTATTAACCAGCACAAGGCGGTGCAGTTAGCGAATAACACCTTAACGCTTTCTAGCATCTATAACTGGTTTGCTGTTGATTTTGGCAGTTCAGATCAAAATATTATCAAACATATCAAAGCTTATGCCCTGCCAGAGCTGAAAAGCGAACTTGAACATTTTTCAGGCACCATTGAATTTGATTATAACTGGAAATTAAATTCGACAAAGCAGGTCTCTATAAAAGCGCCAATGATAAAAGCGCCGATGACAAAAAGTCATTAGCGATACATAAGTTGTGATTAAAAATGAACCTAATAAAGCCGAGTAGCATGACACAAAGCCAATTAAGCCGACCAGAGCAGCTAAAGCAACTAAAGCAGTTAAAGCAACGAAATAAAAGGCCATTAAACGAGCCAACCTTGGTGCTTTTTTGCAAGCGTCCTAAGCTAAACCAAGGCAAACAACGCTTAGCTGAAGACTCTACTGCCGAAAGCGCCCTTAAAATAGCACAGGCACTATTAGCTTGCGCCATTGAAGATGCAAACGCTTGGCAAGGGCCGGTGGTTATTGCTTGCTCAAACAATAACGATATTGAGTGGGCACAATCTCTAGCCAATAACATACAAGTGATAACGCAATTACCTGCAGGGAAGTCGGGCAATCTAGGTGAGCGATTAAATTACGTTGACCGCCAATTGCGCGCGCAAGGGCACCAAAAATTAGTGATTATTGGTACTGATGCACCAATACTCGATAACGAACATTTTCAAGCGGCTATCTTCGCGTTACAAAGCCATGATATTGCTTTAAGTCATGCTGATGATGGCGGCGTCGTGATTATGGCGAATAAAGTGCCTTGGCCAATGTTAACCGATTTACCGTGGAGTACTAACGAATTATCACAGTCATTATTGTTGCACTGTCAGCAACAAAAACTCACGGTGCAATATAGTTTACCCGGTTATGATGTTGACTATATTACTGATCTTAAAAAACTTTTTATTGACCTACAAACTGATCTGCGCCCAGCACGACAAGCACTATTACAGACAATTAACGAATTTTTTGCTATTCCAGAGGTAATTTCCCATGCATGATATTGTAAAAGACTATTACGGCAACGTACTTAAAGGCTCTGATGATTTACAGACCAACGCTTGCTGTACCGACGACAACTTGTCGTCATCACTCAAAGTTATCCTATCAAACATTCATGATGAGGTGATGTCACGTTATTACGGTTGCGGCCTTGTTACCCCTGAGCTACTTGCCGGTTGTCATGTTTTAGATTTAGGTTGTGGCGCTGGCCGAGACTGTTATGCCATGGCACAAATGGTTGGCGAAACAGGTTTTGTGACGGGTGTTGACATGACCGATGAGCAGTTGGCCGTTGCTAATCAACATGTAGAGTATCATCGCGAAAAGTTTGGTTATGAAAAAGCTAATACCAAATTTTTAAAGGGCTATATTGAAAAACTCGATGAGCTAAACATTGCCGATAACAGTATCGACGTGGTCATCTCTAACTGTGTTATTAATTTAAGCCCCGACAAACATGCGGTACTCAACGAAATATTCCGTATTTTAAAACCCGGTGGTGAAATATACTTTTCTGATGTTTACGCCGATAAACGCGTACCCGCGCACTTAAAAGACGATCCGTTATTATATGGCGAATGTTTAAGTGGTGCCCTTTATTGGCATGATTTTGAAAATTTAGCTAAAAGCGTCGGCTTTGTTGAGCCACGTTTAGTAAATAGCCGTGCGATTACCATTGATAATAACGAGCTAGCGACACGCATTGAAGATGTAAATTTCACCTCGGCAACCTATCGATTATTCAAGGCTGAAGGGTTAGAGACAGACGGACAAAATTACGCGCAAACAGTGACCTACCAAGGCACTATTATCGAGCACGAGGCAATGTTAACGTTAGATCAAAAAAACACCTTTATTGCTCAGCAAGCCACTAACATTAGCGGCAATACCTGGCATACACTCAAGCAATCTAGATTTGCTGAGCACTTCGTGTTTAACGGCGACTTTAGTAAACACTTGGGGTTATTTGCCGCAACTGATGAGCAATTCGACTTTATTGATGATCACGCAGAAAATCACGCAAGTGCTCCATCAAGTAATAACAGTACATCATCAAGTTGCTGCGCTCCTGCTCCAGCTCCTGATCAAAAAAATAAATCGAGCTGCTGCTAGTGACAACTTTAGCTAAAAGTGACAGCTGGTTATATACGCCCTCAGGTGAAACACGAGGCTATATTCAACCCCATGCCTTAACTGAACTTTGGTTCCATACCGGCACTAAGTGCAATTTAGCCTGTGATTTTTGTTTGGAGGGTTCAAGCCCGTCGGATAAGCGTTTATTAACACCCAAATTGGCCGAGGTGAAACCGTTTATTGATGAGGCATTAAGCTTGGGTGTTGAACAATTTTCTTTTACTGGTGGCGAACCATTTTTAGCGAAAGACATCATCGACATACTTGATTATGCTTCACAATTTAAACCTTGCTTAGTGTTAACTAATGGCACCGACCCTTTGCTGAAACGCTTTGATGCCTTACTAGCTCTGCAAAAGAAAAATCAACACCCTATCTCTTTTCGCATCAGCATTGACTCGCCCACTGAGCAAACTCACGATCAAGGCCGTGGCACTGGCACGTTTACTAAAGCCTTCATTGGTATGCGCTTATTACACAACCATGGTTTTAATGTTTCGCTTGCTCGTCATATCGCTAAAGATGAAAACACCGCTTTAGTTGAGCAACAATACAAAGATTTGTTTGAACTGAATGGTTTGTCTCGTGACATGCTCATGGTGGCTTTTCCTGATTTTTTAACGCCAGGCTCATTGCCTGATGTGCCACATATCACCACAAAATGTATGACAAGCTACCAAAATGAAACACAGCGTAAGCAATACATGTGTGCAAATTCAAAAATGATCATCAAAAAAGATGACGAAATGCAGGTATACGCCTGCACACTTGTTGATGATGATGATGACTACTTTTTGTCAAACTCTTTAACACAAAGTATGAATAAAAAAGTTAATTTAAAACACCACCGTTGCTATAGCTGCTTTGCCTTTGGCGCCAGCTGTAGTGAAATGTAAGGAAGTAATATGAAATCTATACTATTTTTGTGTACCGGTAATTCTTGTCGAAGCCAAATGGCGCATGGTTTTGCCAACTCATTGTTAAGCGAGCAATTTATTAGCTACTCAGCGGGTATTGCTGCCCACGGGTTAAATCAATCCGCCGTGCAGGTGATGAACGAAGTAGGCATAGATATTAGCCAGCATCAATCCCAAACCTTAAGCGAATTTGATACCGAACAGTTTGACTACGTGGTGGCTGTTTGTGAACATGCTGCCAGCAACTGCCCTACCTTTCCAGCAAAAACAAATGTTATTCTTCATCAGTTTGACGATCCCCCTAAGCTCGCCAAAAAAGAAACAACACCCGAAGGCGCTTTATCTCACTACCGACGGGTCCGTGATGAAATTAAAACTTGGATCACCGAATTACCTACACAAATAAATTAACTTACCTAACCTAAACTAATTCAACCTAAAAAAAGCTAAACGAAGCTAAACGAAGCTAAACGAAGCTAAACGAAGCTAAACGAAGCTAAATTAAATCAAGAATAGGAAAAATATCATGTTAGCAATTATTGGCGGTACTGGTGTTTATGGCATTGACGGTTTAAAGATCATTGAACAACACAACATTGATACCCCTTACGGTGAACCATCGGCTGCCATTGTGCGAGGTATGTACCAAAACAAAGAGATTCTTTTTTTACCCCGCCATGGTGAAACACACTCACTATTGCCTTCTGAAGTAAATTATCGCGCCAATATTTGGGCACTTAAAAGCTTAGGAGTTAAACAAATTATTGGCTTGTCTGCGGTGGGTAGCTTGCAACAAGAAATAAAGCCCGGTGACTTAGCCATTGCTGATCAATACTTTGATTTTATCAAAAGCCCTCGTGACAAAACCTTTTTTGGTCAAGGCTTGGTCGCACATATTTCTACCGCCGAACCCACATGTACTGCGTTGGCTGACGCCATAACTACCGCCGCCAATACTTGCTCGATAAACATTCATCGCAACAAAACCTATGCCTGTGTTGATGGCCCCCGATTAGGCACAAAAGCGGAAAGTTTATTTCTAAAAAACGCCGCGGGTTGCGACTTAGTGGGCATGACTAATGTCCCTGAAGTTTTTTTAGCGCGCGAAGCGCAAATTTGTTATTGCACCATAGGTATCGCCACCGATTATGACAGCTGGAAAGATGATCCCAGCGAACATGTGACAGTAGAACAAGTGATTAGCCGTTACGGTGACAGTATAACGAAAGCAAAAAACGTACTGGAATCTTATATCAAAGGACTGCCCGCACAATGTACTAGTGGCTGTAACCACGCCTTAGCAAGTGCCGTATTAACCCCTGTTGATACCATGTCTGCTGAGCAAAAAACGTTATTTTCTGTGCTATCAAAGTAGCTTTTAAGCCTTTTATGCTCACTGAACGGGAAATAACGTAATAGACTTGGTATTATTGCCTTATAACAGTAAGTAATAACAGTCGAAACCATGCCTTCAAAAATACAACTTAGCAAAGAAGACCTTAGAAAATACAAGCCAAATAGAGATGAATACTTAAACAAGCCAAAGATTCCTTTGGTCGTGGTATTAGACAATGTCACTAATAGTTACAACATTGGTGCTTTTATTCGTTTGGCTGATGCTTTTGCTATCGAAAAAGTCATTGTCTGCGGCGCGCTAACGATTTCAGATAAAAAGCTGAAAAAAGCCTCTAGAAATGAAGCTAAATGGGTTTGCGTTGAATATAGTGATAGCACCACCACAAGCTTACAAACCCTATTAGATGAAGGGTATGCGGTTTACAGTGTTGAGCTGTGCCATGAGTCAGTTGATTACAGTGACCTTGCTTACCCCTCTCGCTGCGTATTGGTATTAGGCAATGAACGCAAAGGCGTGAGTGAAGCCGCATTAAAATTAAGTCACCAACAAATACATATTCCTATGTTTGGTATGGGTAACTCGCTCAATGTTTCAACCGCCGGAGCAATTGTTTTAGCCGAATGTGCGAATCAAATGAGAAAACAGCAGTAACCACTATTTGAGCGAGCGAACAAGACAACAAGAAAAGATACTTCATGATTGGCTTGATGCACATTGTGGCAAAAAGATAGTTTCGATTGAAATAGGGGCTGGTACGGCAATCCCCTCAGTACGTATTGCTCGCTCTAACAATACTAAAAGCTTAATTCGAATTAACCCAGCACATTACAATGTATTTAAAGGACAAAATACTATACCAATCAAAATGTCAGCTTTATCAGCACTTACTGAAATAGATAAGCTATTATCTTAATACTCACCTTTAAGCTTAGTCGGGTTAAAGTCAGGAATATTATCAATGTATTAAGGAGTTATTTTGTTAGAAACTAAACAAGAATCAGGTTTTGAATTTGTAAAAGCTGGAAAATTTTCCCTCTCTGATACACCGTGCCAATTAAAAAATTATACATTAACAGTTAAGCTCGACTTATATATCCAAGACTTTGAAAAAGCTGACGAGACGGCCTACTTCATCACCTGTGAAGATAAAATAGTCTACGTTGGCGAATATACCTATAACTTAAAAGATAGATGGTTAACGAGAATGCATGCTAACCATCATATGCATGACAATATTGAAAATTCTCTAGAAGCAGAAAAACAACTATACCTTTGGTTATGTATATCCCCTTATTGTGATATTGCTGGAGAAGGTAAGCTTAATATTAGCAAATCACTAGAACAAAAAATAATGAACGTGCGTAAACCTGAGTGGAATAAAAGAAATAAAAATTCAGAAGCAAAGGAGTGGAGAGAAGAGCACTGTAAAAGTGTAACTGACATATTAAAAGAACATAACACTCAGATTCTAGTATAGATGATTCAATGTTAACCAAGGTGCAAGGGAAACAACTCTGAATGTCAAATTAGATGAGCACCTTGGTTATTCTTATATGAAAAATCCCACCAAAATAACAATCCAATGAAAAGCGAAGGCATGAGTGAAGCTGCATTACAATTAAGTCATCAAAAAACACATATCCCTATGTTTGGCATGGGCAACTCTTTAAATGTTTCAACAGCAAGTGACTGTAATCACGCCTTAGCCAGTGCTATGTCTTTGGATAAAAAACGTTATTTATCATACTGTAAGCGTAACCGTTTTTTATTAAGAAAGGTATTCACCACATATTTTGTAGAATTGTTAACCTTTATACTCATTTAACCTTTATACTCATGATACTTCAAAATATCTGTTTCAGGATTTCGAGGTAACATGAGTATATGTATGCGGTTAAAACTCATGCTTTAATTTCAGTCCGATAGCTCTTGGTTCTTCAATCCAACCCGATACGGGTAGCACGTTGGCAGTAAAATTTCTTTTTTGTCTTTTGTTTGCGGTAAAATCAACCAAGTTTTGACCATAGAGTGTTAATTGTGTACTTTCGCTGCCAAACACTTGCCAGGTTAATGACGCATTCAATCGAATATCCTTGCCATAAATATCTTTATCTTGAACCGTTTGTTTAACGGCTGCCAACAGTGCTTTATTGTCGTTATATTCCATTAATTCACTGGCACTTAAGGCATTGGTATCAACTTCTGCATAGGCGTTTTCATACATAGCATAAAGATCATTGCCGTACTCGTACTGCCAAATAATTCGCGCATCGACATGAATTAACCAATGGTCATTAATTTTATAATCAAACCACAACTTAGTATGTTGATTGGCCCAGTCATTCAAGCTATTACCCGTGCTCGTTTGGGTTAAGTAATCTCGTTTATAAAACATATCTGAATAACTGATAAATTGCGTCGCCGAGCCATCGTTTTGTTTCAATTTAAAGTCCCAGTCAATCAGCTCAAAGAAAGAATGATTAATACCAAATGAAAAAGAATCTGTACGATAACTCATTTCAGGTTCAATACCGTAAGCTTTAATTACCCCAAGTAAATTAAGGTTACTGCCGTTCCAAGAAAAGATTTCCGACTTATTATGGTATCCCGTAATAGCAAAATATAAATGCTCAGAATGCTGTCGATGAAAAGAAATTTCATGCGTTGTTGAATGCTCAGGATCGGCCTCATCCATTCTGTCATTAATTTCTAGCCAATATAATTCCATCATGGTATTCATACGTAAGGATCGTTGCCACGAGGCTTTAAGGGTATTTCGGTCACTGGCTTGGTAAACAAAGGCTATGCGGGGAGAGATCATATAATCTGTTTGATCATTTTTATCAATTCTACCCGAAATAATCGTGCTTAAGTCTGACGAAAACTGGTAGTTAATTTCAGTCGCTAAAGAATAAGTATTAGTAGACCAGCCGTTGGTTAATTTTGCCACCCTACTTGGTCTAATTGTTCCACCACTGCCATCACCTTGATATATTGAATTTTCGCTGATAAACGCTTGCCCGCCAGCACGCGCCAGAAAGCTATTGGCTGACTCGCCCCAAGGAGCAGAAATAGTATCATAAGACCATTCCACAGCACCGGCCAATGACAGAAACTCAGTAGCTTGATAATTTAATGTACTACGAAAGTAAAGTTCATCTTCTGAAAAGCCATACCTTCTGTTAAGTGGATGTGTTGGGGCAAGCGAGGTATCACGCTCTGCTGTGTCTAGATAATCTTCAGAGTCAAAACTTAATAGGCTATCAATCTCAAGTGAGTCGGTAATGACCTGTGAATTTTCTAAGGTAAAAATATAATAACGACTTTGGAACATCCGCCGATCTTGCATACGCCCCTGTAGTTCCCTTTGGGTGGCAGTTTTAAGTTGTCCTGAATTATTATAACGGCTCCAAAATCGCCATTGTTCAGAAAAGTCGATATCCAAATAAAGTTTAACTTGCGGATCGCCCTTATAATCGCCGTAATAGCCTTGAAGCGGGTTATCATCCAAATCATTAAAAACATCGCCACCTTTATAGCCAAATAGCCCATTCGACTTAGCTTGAAAAATACGAAAGTCATCACTACCTGCGGTATCCACCACACTGGCATACATAAACACATTGGCGTTTGAAATTTCAGTGCCATAACTTACATTAAGTGATTTGCTATCATAACCGTGGTTATAACCTACTGATGCTTTAAGTCCCATGTGATTAAGGGCTTGTTTGGTAATGATATTAATAACACCGGTAATGGCTCCTGGTCCATGAGTTACTGAGCCGGGTCCTCTTACCACTTCAATCTTTTGAATATCGCCCATATCCCAATTGCGTAACTCAACCATCGAGCCCTGAAAAGATTTTTGGTTAACAGGTTTACCATTCACTAACAACAGAGTTTGAAAGTGTCGCACTCCCATCCCACGAATTACCAATGTCGAGCCAGTAGCACCATTTTGGGTTACTAATAATCCCGGCACATAGGATTCGAGCAAATCTATTAAATTACGTGCAGGAGTTGTAGAAATTTGCTCTTGAGTAATGATGGTAATCGCAGATGGGGAGTTTTTTATCGATTTTTTTACGAGATTACCCGTGTCAACCTCAAGCTCCATAAGCTCTTCTAGGGTTAAAGAAAATAGGTCGATAGGCTCATCACCACTATAAACACTGAATGAAACAAGAAGAACGAAAATAACTAAAAAAACGTCTATTGCTTTATACAAGGCATGAAACATTTAATCTCCCTGACAACTTTTAATGAATTCTCTGGTTTAACGGTAAATCATTAATCATATAAGAAATCTTTTCTCCAAGAGTAGTGTATATTGTGGTGAAAAGGAAATTTGAAACTGAGTATCTGGCTCTATGTTATTTTGGCACACTTAGCTATGGTGAGCTAAAAATTTAGCAACATTGGCTTTAGGTGTTTTAGCCAATTTTTGCACTAATGAAAATGACACCTCTTCAACGGCTGTTTGTTGCTGAATATCATCAAGCATGGCTAACCACAGCTTAGCCGTCATTTCAGAGTCGTATAATGCTCTATGAAAGCTACCATTTGAGGCAATATTTTTGTAATTAATCAATGTCGCTAACTTATGATTAGGCGCTGCTTGGTACAGCCGACGAGATACCAGTAACGAACAAGCAAACTGACCATCATAAGCTGATGAAATTCGCTTTAACTCGCTATCTAAAAAACGTTTATCAAATGAAGCATTATGCGCAACAAGGTTTTGTCCTTGAATAAAGTCAGCAAAACGAGCCATCACTTCATTACATGGCGCAGCTTTACTGAGCATTTTGTTAGTAATGCCGGTGTAATCTTCAATAAAATAACTAACAGCTCGTCCCGGATTCATTAATTCTTGAAAGCGCGCTGTTACTTCACCATTTTCAAGCTTAACCGCACCTATTTCAATAGCTCTATCACCATTATCAGGTGATAGACCCGTTGTTTCAAAATCTAAAATTATTAGCGAGTTAGCATTCATATTATTTAGTTACTATGTTATTAGCGTTAAGAGATTGAGCCATATTTGGAGGCTTATTATTATCAGAAAGTTTATCAGGCAAGACGTTGATGCGCCATGAAGGCATCGCCGTTTACCACCGATATAATGCCAGTTTCATCAACATGTAATGCTTGATAAGTCGTTTGCAGCGCTTTCTTTATCACGGCTTCTGCGCCAGAGGACTTTACCAAGGTCGCAGCCTGCTCATTAAAGTTAAACAAACTACTGGCACTGATTGGGATACCGAGTTGGTCGGCAAAATATGCTTCAATGCGGTTATAAGGGAGCAATTGATATTGGCATAAGTAAACCGCATAGACTTTTACACCAACACCGTATTAAATAGGGCCGTTAACGCCTTCAGGAAATTCACCTACAAAACGTTTTCCCCGCGAATTCTCAAGGATTTGCGCTCGATATTCTGTCACCACTTTACTGATGTCTATATCGACGACCTGTTTTTTTTAAAACCAACTTCCCGGTAGCTACCTTGAGGTAAAAAATCACGGTCAACCAAAATGACTTCTACCTCATCGGGCTATTAGGTAATAGCCCTAGCTTGGCATACTGGCGGGATCGGTGAATAGTTACATAATTTTTAACTTATCAGTACCCTGATTATGTATAAGTGAATTAGACCTAGATTCACTAGTTCATCTTGGCTCTTCCTTCTTCAGCGCTAATTATCTGCACTATATTCACGATTTCATCTTTTTTACTGTGATCTATAACAGCAGCTGTCGTGCCATTCTCTAATTTTAGTACTCCTCGAGGGCATACTGAAGAACAAACGCCACAACCAACACAAGAAGCTCGTACGATATCTTCACCTCGTTGGGCATAAGAACGAACATCTATACCCATTTCACAATACGTAGAACAGTTGCCACAAGAAATACACTGGCTACCGTTTGTGGTGATGCGAAAGCGTGATTTATACCTTTGTATTAGACCGATATAAGCAGCAAGCGGACAACCAAAACGACACCATACTCGGTTACCCAATTTGGGATAAAAGCCTGTGCCAATAACCCCCGAAAATAGCGCACCAATAAAGAAACCATAACCACTGCGAAGTGAATAAGTATCAATGCCCGCAATTGTTTTTACACCGGTAAAGTATGTGTAAAGTGCTGTTGCTGTCATTATGATACATAAAATTAATACGCTATGAATAACAACCCGCTCTAGTCGCCAAGCGTTAACTGACTTATTTGATAAATGTCGGTATGGATCACCTGCTGTTTCGGCTAGACCACCACAACCACATACCCAAGAGCAGTACCAGCGCTTGCCAAAAAAGTAAGTGAATATTGGCACACCAAGTACAAATAGGGTGATCCCCCAAACTAACATAAACATGCCAATATCACCGCTTGAGCTTAGACTGTCTAAGTTCCAAGCATCAAAGAAGTCATAGTCTAGCGGCCACATGTTTTTGAGATCAGTTGATGGTTGGTTCAGTTTAATCAGAATTTCAGGTAGGAGAAAAGCAAAACACGATTGAAAAAAGATAATAGAACCCGTTCTTGCGATATGATAATTGCTATGGCGATATTTAATAAACATGCGTATGCCCATAACCACAATAGCCAAGGTATATATAAAGCCATAAATAGACCAAGCGCTAGCACCATTGCCATTAAGTGCTTTAAATAGCGGATCAACAAGTGAAACCCATTCAACTATATATTCAGGGAAAAAGTATAACGCGATATACACCAGCACTAAAAATGTCATCACTAACATGCCAATTAAGCCGCCATTGGTTGCCGAATTTTTAAAAACATTATTATTTTTAATTCCTGCTGGCCCAGAAAACTTTTCCGGAATGATGTACATCAGCGCGCCAATGGTTGCCAATACCACAGAAAACAAAAAGAATGCTGCCGTGTTTTTTGACACTATGCCCGATGATGAACTTTTAACTAGTGCATAAATATATTGCCCAATAGCGTAGTTATCAATGCGTTTTTCAGCGAGTACGTTTGCGTTTATTTCAACTGCTTTTTCGTTTATCACTTGACTGATTTCAGCTAGGTTTTTTCCTTGCTGGCCAGCTAACCAACCCGTGTAATCAGAGAGTTTTTTAGTTTTATAAGCTGCATAGTCATCTTGAGTATTAAAAACAGCAGTCAAAATATTCAGGTCGTAATAACCCATGGTGTTAACTTGGGTTAAAATAGATTCGATGTCAGTACTTGAAAGATGATATCGCTGATAAACGGTTTCGTTATAATGATTAAAAGTATTCCTAATACCTTCAATAAAACTGAATTTGTTCGTAACCGTGGTATTCATCAATTGGGTTAAATGTGGCTGAATAAGTTGCCGGTGTGTTGAGTGATTAATTGAAGAGCTTAAGACTTGTTCGGTAAGCTTATATTGATTTAAAAACAACATACCGACAAAAACAAAAAAACCAATAACTAACATGACTAAGCCAGATTTTCTAACCGGAGCTATCCAGGCCAAATTTTGATTATGCATAAGTGTGCTCCTTAGTGAAACGTTTGCTTAACCATTGCAATGGCGACAGTGTTAATTGGTTATTGGGGTGTTGTTGATTAAAGGCAGCGATAATATCTTTTTCATAACGCCGGTAAAATTCAGGATCAAAATTAGCATCGCGCAAATTTTGTAATACATACTTTAAGGTACAGTTATTGGCGAGCCAATTCTGCCAAATATTATGACGCATACGAATGCCAAAGGTATTTATGCCCGTTACAATTTGAGTTTCATGCTGATAAGTAATTCTAATGCATATATTTTGTTCAGCATGCTGCCAATAAAAAGACTCAATTCCGTCAACTGGCTCATTAGAGACAAAACCATAGGTTTGATATTCAACATCAAAAAATTTGGCTGAGTTAAACCATACACCACGCTCATATTGAGTTCGCTTACCTGCAATTGTTTTGGCCAGTGTCTCACCCTGCATTTTTCCTGTATACCAAAGGGGTTCAATGCGATTACGCCCGTCAACGACTTCTATTTCAGCGCAGTCACCAGCAGCATAAACACCAGGAATATTGGTTTCCAGAAAGTCATTAACCAAAATTCCCCGCCCAACTGCAATGTTACTCTTTGCTGCTAGCTCAATATTTGGATGAACGCCCACAGATAAGCCAACAAAACCACAGGCTATTTCCTCCCCAGTATTGGTGATAATCGCATTAACTCGACCATCAACATCCGCAGTAATTTCTTTCAATTCAGTTTCAAATCTAAAGTCAATACCATGGTGCTCAGCATGTTTTTGTACCAACTCAGCTTCACCATGTGGCAGGATATTGCCCCAGAAGCGATCTTCTCGTACTAAAAAAGTAACTTGAATTCCTCTTGAAATCAGCATTTCAGCCATTTCTACGCCAATTAAACCACCACCAACCATTACCGCTCGTTTGGCATATTTACTATTGTTCTCCATCAGTTCAAGATCCTGATAGCTAAACAAGGTTTGCACACCAGGAAGATCTTGTCCTGGCCAACCAAATTTATTGGATTGTGAGCCCGTTGCCAGTACTAACTGACTATAATCAATATGCTCGCCTGAGGCTAACGTGAGTATTTTTTCATCGGTATTGATGTCAGTTATCTGTCCCTGTTTTAAATCAATACGATTTTTCTGCCAAAAATGATCTTCATAGGGTTTAGTATGCTCAAATTTCATATGCCCCATAAAAACGTACATTAAAGCCGTGCGAGAAAAAAAATGTTCCGTCTCGGCCGAAATAATCAAGATATTCATATCACTGAGTTTTCGAACATGGCGCGCAACGGTAACTCCAGATATACCATTGCCGATAATGACAAGTTTGCTCATATAAATTTATCCTTTGAAATGTTCAGGCTGTGGTTCCTTAAAGAGTTCACTTTAGCAAAGTGATAATGGTTAATGCTTCACAAAAACATCACAATTTTATAAAAAACAATCACAAAGTTGATGATCAAAAATACCTTTTCTTAGCGCAATAGTGCAATAAACGCTGATTATGTGAGCTGTTCGAGGATCATTAAAAAGAGTAATGCGTCCGAGTTGATGCGAATGATTGTGCCTAATATGGTCGAGTAATAATTGATAGGTCTGGTTCTTGTTTAGCATGATTGAATTTTATTTATAACCAATCAGCGGCGACCTATATTGGTGTTGGGTCATCCTTTTGAGAAACCCAGAAGACCACAGTTTCTCTAGTGGTAGATACATTAATGGCGGATGGTAAAATGGTTATCAGCGAGGCTAGGATTGTAAATATTGATTGACCCATTGTTCTCGATAACATTTTTGCTTCCTGAGAGATTAATAGCGACTTAGATAATAGATGAAATTAGTTACTGTGAAATCACGGAGAAATCACAAAAGTATACGTTTTATCAGCAGAGACAACGTAAACCCAATAATGACTTTTTAATGAGGAAATTTGAAATTGATAATCAATTGTTATATTTACGTGATAATTAACCACTGAATAGATATTAGAATGAGATGGTAATAATGTTTATGGCACATATTGTTTATGGCACATATATTAAGCGCTGCATCCGTATCTTTCGCCCGAGGATTAAATGATACACCAAAGATTGCAGGGCTTTTTGTCGCAGTAGCGATGTTAAACATACAGTTTGGTATACCAGTGTCGACGACTCATGTTTCAGTTGGCTCAATTTTTGGTGCCAGTATGTTAACTGAAGAACGAAATCATAAAATGATCAACAGCATACTTCTTTTATGGGTAATAACGTTACCCTCTGCGATGCTATTTAGCAGAGTCATTTATTGGCTATTATCATAGGAACAAGATGAACATCACTTTGAGTAAAACTAATCGGTATTTTTTAAAGCGAAGAGATGGTATGAGACTGTTCGGATTACTGCTCTGCATTTTATTGGTTGCCTGTGGTGATGCTAAAACAGATCCTGAACCTCCAGCTCCACCTCCAAATAAAGCAGCAGAAATAATATCGGTACAATTGAATCGAACGAATGTACCCAGGTACAAAAAATTAGAGATGCAGCTGGAATTAAATACACAATATGTTAATCCGTATGATCAGCGAGAAGTACGAATAGAGGTTACTTTTACCGCGCCAGATGGTGCAGTAATTTTGGTTTCTGGATATTGGGATCGAAACTGGAAAGTGCGTTTTACTCCCTCACAAGTGGGGCAATGGCAATATTCTATCACGGTAGCAGATACCAACGGGTTAAGTGAACCACATACCAATAATTTCACCGTAAGCACCTCGAATGAACCGGGTTGGTTGTTGCCCGGTAATCAGGTTGATTCGACCTACAGTAGTCGATATTTGGCTCACCATGATGGCAGCCCATTTTATGGCGTTGGCCATGGAGATGTATTTTCTATTTTTTCTGGGGCTTTTGATGTTGAAGATTTATTCTTAAATATGCATCAAGCCAAAGAAAATTATTTTTTGTGGTGGCCTCAATTCTATTTCTCTCTTCTGGTTGACAACTATGATGATTATAATTTAGCTAATGCTGATGTGATTGATTCCGTTGTTCAGCGCACAGCTGACGAAGGTCTTTTTCTGATATTTACCGTTTGGGATCATTCTCAGTTAAGGGACTCTTCACACGCTTGGTCTGACGGTAGATGGTGGCGCAATGGTTTCAAAAACTTAGTCAGTGCCGATGACTTTTTTACTAACGAAGAAGCCTGGGCATGGCAAGAAAATTGGTATAGATATATTATAGCCCGTTGGGGTTACAGCCCATCAATCGCAATGTGGCAGACGGTTTCCGAAATTGATGGTACAAATGCCTATGAGAACATCAACCCATGGCATGAAAAAATTAATAATTATTTCATTGAAAATGATCCTTATCGACACCCGACAACGGCCAGTATGTCAGGTGATTTAAAATGGGATCAAGGACATAATGTTATGGATATGCCCCAGGTTCATATTTATGCTGATCTACAACCCGGTAATAGCATTTTAACGGTGAATACAGCAAAGGTTGTTGCAGAGTACACACAAGCTATGTGGCTACTTGTCGACAGACCTAACTGGATAGGCGAGTTTGGTGTCATTAATAACCGCAACGATGTAGATCAAAATTATTATCCCGAATTATTTCACAATGCTATCTGGGCGGCATTGGGTGCAGGCGCTGCTATGACGCCTACTGAATGGAATGATTTTAATACCTGGGGAACTATGACTGATGAAATGAAACAACATATCTCCTATCTGAGTGATTTTGTATCTTTGTTGCCATTAGCAGCGTGGGATCCCGTGCCATTAGAGATTGGTAGTACAAGCCATAGGATACGAGCCTGGGGATTGGCAGGTAAACAGGGCGGGTTTGTTTGGGTGCAAGATCATACCTTAGAAGGCCTAGATATTGCGTTGGTTCGTGCCGGAAAAGAAGTGCGCGCTAATGTTTCTGTTAATATAAGCGGTTTAAGTTCCGGGCGATACAGAATATTTCCTTATAATACCTGGTCAGGTCAATTTAGCGATAGTTTTGATATAACGTGTGAAATACAAGTTGATCCTATTTGTACAATCCTTTTGCCAGAATTCACTTCTGATATAGCATTTCGTCTAGAGCTTCTGTAATGTAGCCATTACTGTATTTTCTCAGATAATTTATCTTTGTTAACCTTAAACTCAAGAAATTCTTCATACACTTGAGAAAACAATGGTGCCGTAGATTCTGACTCTGTCAGTGTTGGTACTATAACTTGCTGAACAGTAGGTTTCGGTGCCAGTAATCCTTGTAATTCCCGCTCGCCAATATAGTCTTCAGTGAAAATGGACGACATTAGCTCACTTTAAGAACCGTGTACCAATCCGTGTACCATTTTTTGATGGTAATAAATTGATTTGAAAGGATTTTAGCTAGCCGCTTGATTATTTACTAGATAATCAAGCGGTTACTAAAATTGGTGAGCTGACACTATAAGCCGGGTTTTGTATCTTCCTTACTAAAAGTAAAGAAAGTGACAATCATTCGTCTAGGCCTTAAATCGCTTTAAGGCTCAAGCAACCTACCCGGTTTCCACGCGAGCCACGCTTATACTATTTAAACTTGCGTTCAAGTAGTCATGAAACCCTATTTGGTCTTGCTCCGGGTGGAGTTTACCTTGCAATTACTGTTACCAGCAATCCGGTGCGCTCTTACCGCACCCTTTCAGCCTTACCTGTGAATCCCGAAGGAAACCATCGGCGGTCTTCTCTCTGCTGCACTTGTCGTCGGCTTACGCCGCCCAGGCGTTACCTGGCACCCTGCTCATTGGAGCCCGGACTTTCCTCCCGCTAGAAATACTTACGTAAACTAGCCAGCGATTGTCTGGTCAACTCGGGGCGCATTTTACTTGATTTGATAAAAATGTCTATGGCTAAGTTCAGATAAAAAAACAGATGATATTGCGCTAACCTTCTTTAAAACTTAGCGCGATATCGTACAAGGCATTTTTCTTAACACCATGAATCTCAGCAGCGATAGCACAGGCTGTTTTAGGTTTCATTTCAGCCAAGAGTAATCTTAAGGTTTTAATCACTTCAGCTGAAATTTCATCGGGATCGGCTTTATAACCTTCTATGATCAGCACCATTTCACCTTTAAGCTGATTGGGGTCTTGCTCAAGCCATGCCAACAAATTTTCGGCGCTATCTGAATGAACCGTTTCAAAGGTTTTCGTTAGTTCACGGGCAATTACCACATAACGCTCGCCACCTAACGTGGTAACAACATCTTTTATGGTGTCTATGGCTCGTCTTGGCGCATCGTAAAAAACCATAGTTCTTGGCTCATTCACTAATGCTAGCAGCGTGCTTTGCCTTGCCCCTGATTTAGACGGTAAAAAACCTTCAAAAGAAAACCTATCGGTGGGCAATCCAGCCACACTTAGCGCTGAAATAGCCGCACAAGCACCAGGAATGGGTGAAACAGCTAAACCTAAACTGCGACAATGGCGCACTAAATGAAAACCGGGATCACTGATCAGTGGTGTGCCCGCATCAGACACTAGCGCGATACTCTTGCCTTCTTGCAATAAACTAGCAATATAGTCTTGTCGCTGACGCTCATTATGATCATGCATCGACAAGGTTTTATTTTTTATTGAGAATGCCGATAATAACTTGCCCGTGTGGCGTGTATCTTCACAGGCTATGATGTCAACTTGCGCCAACACCTCAAGTGCTCTGGTGCTAATATCACCTAAATTACCAATAGGGGTGGCAACAATATATAAGGTGCCTTTATCAATGCAGGTTTCACTCATTTTAAATTACTTAACGTCAATAGTTGAGACTAGGTCAGATGACGTTTATTATAACCCTACACAGAGATAAAAATGCACGGATTTTTCCACTTTGAGCCAAACTAATTTTTCAGCCTTTTGTTTAAAGGAATTAACCTTAATTCGGCTACTCAAGCAAAAGCGCAGCAATATTCTATTCTCTTTAGTACTGCTAATCACAGTATTTATCAGTGCTTGCAGTACCCAGTCTTCGATCAAAAAAACATCCACAGTAACCACAACATCCGTAAAAACGCTTGATGGTGCAAGCGAAGAAAGAACCGCTAAAGAGCTATTAACGTTGGCACAATCACTGAACGAGCAATCAGCAGCGCTTAAGCAACAAGACAAAATTAACGAATTATTAGTATCAGCCAGTGAATTATTTTTGCAAGAGCAGAATTACCTTAAAGCACTGTGGTTAGCCAATAAAGTCAGTGATTTAGTAGACGACCAACAAAGCATTTACCCATTATTACTGGTAAAAGCGGCAAGTTTACAAGCATTAAATTATACCGAACAAGCATACCAACAACTGCAATTAGCGCAAGAGTTGGTAGTAAATTCTGCCAGTCTGCAAAGTGAGTACTTACAAAATGAGAACCTACAAAGTGAGGAGTCAGCAAATGGTCACCCGCCATTGGCTTTTACCTTAGCTTATTACCAAACCTTAAGTGAGGTGTTGTTAGCAAAATATCAGCTAGCCGCTTCCACTTCAGCGCAACTAATGGCTTTTTCAATGAACGATCATGCTACCGAGCAAGATGTTTGGCTTTTGTGGCAACAATTAAGCTCACTTAACTCTTGGCAGTTAACACAAGTGAGTAAAGATAAGCCGCCATTTTTCAATGGTTGGCAACAACTATTACACTACAGCCATAAGTTTGGTGCTAATCCTACGCAATTTATCCGTTATTTATCGCTATGGCAAAAAAAATATCCCACTCATCCTGCTCGCCTTATTGTCGATGAATTAACAAAATCAGAACTTATATTAGATACTATTGAAAACATCGCAGTGTTACTGCCATTAAGTGGCGCTCAAGCAGGTGCAGGATTAGCTGCTCAGCAAGGTGTACTGGCCGCATATAAAAACAATACTAAGGTAAATATTCATTTTATTGATACTAACGTTTTAGATTGGCGCAATATCGCTAGCCGCTTTAGCGAGTTAAAGGTAGATCATGTTATAGGGCCCTTGTTAAAAGCTCATGTTGATAACTACCTAACCATGAGCGAAGAAAACATTGAGTTACAAATTCCTACCTTGCTGCTCAATTTACCGCAGCAAGATACTTTAGCAAATTATCAAAGTGCTCTTTCGATGCGCCCAGAAAGTGAAGCACAACAAGCAGCAACCGTGTTAAGTCAACAGAATTACCGCTCTGCCATTATTTTAAGCCATCAAGATAAAGTATCGAAACGCATAGCGTTAGCTTTTAGCGAACAATGGCAAAAAATAACCGCAAAAACTGTTGATATTGTTTACTTTAATCAAGGTAAACAAATGCAAAATAGCTTAAAAGAAAGCTTAGATGTTAATACCAGTCAAGCACGTATTAACCAGCTTACCAGCCGTTTAAAGCAAAACATTAAAACAGAAACCAGAAATCGTCGTGATATAGATATGATTTACTTGGTTGGCTCTCAAGCACAAACTCGATTAATTAAGCCTTATATTGACGTAAATATTAGCCCTTTTGCTAAAGTCATTCCTGTTTATGCTAGCTCAAGAAGCCATAGCCATTTTAATGATCTTAATAACAAAAGTAGTTTAAGTGATTTACAAAATTTAACCTTCACTCAAATGCCTTGGCTGTTAACCTCTAAACAACAAAATAAATCATTATCACAACTTAGTTACAAATTATGGCCACAGCGTACTGACAGTTTATCGCGAATATTTGCAATGGGGTTTGACAGCTATAACGTCTTGCCAAAAATTTCGTTAATGCGACAAGCATCTTATATCCGTCATTTCGGACAAACGGGTACTTTAAAGCTTGGTGATAACAATATTTTGACCCGTAGCCTTATTTGGGGTCGTTACCAAAGTAATAAGGTGACCGAAATTGTTATGGACTAAAAAAAATACCACCAGAGTCACAGGTGCAATTACCGAGCAATTTGCCAAACACTATTTGATGCAGCAAGGCTTAACTTTTGTTGATGAAAACGTTCACTGTCGACAAGGTGAAATAGACCTCATTATGCAAGATGATACAACCTTGGTTTTTGTTGAAGTAAAGTACCGAAAAAACAATCACTTTGGCGGCGCTATTGCAGCTGTTTCAGTGGCTAAACAAAATAAAATTAAGTATTGTGCGACATTTTATCTCCATAAAATGAATTTAAATGAATATAATACCCCTTGTCGATTTGATGTTATTGCCTTAGAGGGTGATATTAGTCAGCCACAGGTAAGCTGGCTAAAAAATGCATTTTAATGTTCACAGAAAACTTAACAACACCGGAGCTACTTCCCCCTAATGTTAGAACAGATTCAAAACAACTTTACCGAAAGCATACAAACTCAAATAGCGGCCACTGAAGAGCTTTCTTCTGCCATTGAGCTGGCAGGAATGACCATGGTACAAGGCCTACTTGCCGGTAATAAAATACTTAGCTGTGGCAATAGTGGCTCTGCCGCTCTAACCCAACATTTTTGTAGCCAGTTGCTCAATCGTTTTGAAACAGAGCGCCCCAGCCTACCCGCTATCAGTCTTGTCGCAAGTAGCTCAATCATGACTTCTATTGCTAGTGATTCACAATATGATGAAGTATTTTCCAAACAAATTCGTGCCTTAGGTCACAATGGCGATGTTTTATTAGCGGTTTCTGCTAGTGGCAATGATCAAAGTGTTATAAAAGCCGTTGAGAGTGCCGTTTCACGCGATATGCCCATTATTGCCTTAACCGGTTGTGATGGCGGAGATATATCGGGCTTGCTTGGCGAGCATGATGTTGAAATTCGCGTGCCCTCAGCACGCACTGCGCGTATTAACGAAGTACACTTAATTGTATTGCACTGTTTATGTGAAATTATCGATACCACCTTATTTCCTCAATCGGAGTCTTAACAACCATGTTTAGCTTTTCTCAACTCAGCCAATTCAAATCAATGAAAGCCATGAAATTAGTCACGTTACTCACTTTAGTTGCTGTTTTACAAGGCTGTGCGGCCGCGGCCGTAGTTGCTATTACTACAGGCGCGTCAATGGCGACAGATAGACGCAGTGTTGGCAACCAAATTGACGACCAAAATATCGAATTAGAAGCTTATAATGAAATAACCAAAAATAAATCGCTCAACGAAAATGCCAACTTGCATATCATTAGCCTTAATGGCTCGGTATTAATTATTGGTCAAACGCCCAATACTTACTTAAGAGATCAGGCAATAAAAATTATTAATGCCATTGATGGCGTTGTTAAAATTCACAACCAAATTAGAATAGGCAATGTGACTTCAATTACCACCCAAACCAATGATGTTTGGTTAACCTCAAAAGTTAAAACCGCACTGTTTTCAAGCGATGAAATTAATGGCAATGACATTAAGGTGATTACCGAAAATGCCGAAGTATTCTTAATGGGTCTAGTGTCGAAAAAAGAAGCGAATGCCGCGATTGAAATAACGCGAAATATTAGCGGTGTTAATAGAGTTTTTAAAGCGTTTGAGTATTTATAAAAAAGCCGCAAGTAATAAGAGAGTATTTACATAACAAGAAAAATACGATTCCCTGTTTCTAAATTTCCCGCCTACAGTATTGATTAATACACCGTAGGCGAGAATTTATTCGCACTAAGCAAATCAAGCTATTTTATGACTTTTAAGCTTGCTTTGCCTTTTGCTGATTTTTTCGGTTTTGCCGCTTTATCTGAAGAGGATACACTGCTTAAACTAGGTTTAGCTTTGCTCTCAATATCATCCTCAACAACAATTTCTTCATCACTTGGATGCTCAATTGGTAGCGAAGTACCCACACCATTTTCTTTCGCGTAAATAGCCGCAACAGCCCCATAGGGCACAGTGATATGTTCAAGCTTACCGCCAAAACGGGCACTAAACTCAATAGCATTATTACTCAAGGCAATAGTTCCGACAGCAGAAGCGGCAATATTTAACACTATTTGCCCTTCGGCTACATAAGTCATAGGTACTAGAACACCATAAACATTGACATCAACGACAATGTAAGGTGTTAAATCATTATCAGAAATCCAGTCATAATAAGCTCTAACGAGGTAGGACTTATTAGAACTCATTTTCACTGAAGATAAATCAGCCATTAAGCTGGATGACCAAAACGTAATTCACGCTCAGCTTCGGTTAACGACGCTTGGAATGACTCACGTTCAAATAAACGTAGCATGTATGTTTTCAACTCTTTTGAGCCTTGACCAGCAAGTTCAATACCAAAAGCAGGTAAACGCCATAATAATGGTGCTAAATAACAATCGACTAAACTGTATTCTTCACTCATAAAATAAGGTGCTTCATTAAGAATTGGAGCCACGCTAAGTAAGCTTTCTTTCAATTCTTGACGTGCTTTTTCAGCTTCAGCAGCAGTACCGGTTTGAATTTTTGCCGCTAAACTATACCAATCATGTTCAATGCGGTGCATCATCAAACGACTACGACCACGTGATACAGGGTAAACAGGCATTAATGGTGGATGAGGAAAACGTTCATCTAAATATTCAATGATGATTTTAGCTTCATATAAAGCTAATTCACGATCAATTAATGTTGGTACTGTGCCGTAAGGATTTAAATCAATTAAATCTTCTGGCAAGTTTGCTAAATCAACAAAATTGATATCAACACCAACGCCCTTTTCTGCCAATACTATACGCGTTTGATGACTATACATATCATCAGCATGCGAGAATAACGTCATTACAGAACGTTTATTTGCTGCTACGGCCATGGGGCCTCCTATTCTTTATAAAGCAAAAGCGCGATAAAGCTCCCGTAGGCGGGAACTTGTTCGCGCTAAAAAATAACATATAAATAAGCGCGATTACTTTCTACAAAGAACCCCGCTTATTTGATTGTTAGTGTACGTCTTTCCAATATTCTTTCTTAAGGAAATAAGAAATAATAAAGAAAACAAACAAGAAAATGAGTACATTGTAACCCATGCTTTCACGTTCAAGCTTGCTTGGCTCACCAACATATTCTAAAAAGTTGGTTAAATCACGAACAACAATATCGTACTCTTCTGTTGTTAAGCTACCGCCCATTGCTGGAGTAACATTACCGTGTTCATCAAGTGAACTAACACCTTGTAAGTCTTGCAATACGTGTGGCATACCTACATCTTTAAATACTTTATTGTTGACACCAAATGGGCGTTCACTGTCCATATAAAAAGAACGTAAATAAGTATATATCCAATCAGGGCTACGTAAACGCGCTTCAAGAGTTAAATCTGGTGGCGCAGTACCAAACCACTTAGCCGCTTCTTTTTTCGGCATGGTATTAGTAATATGATCACCCGATTTTTCACCTGTGTACATGTAGTTTTCAATACCATCAGCTTCTTCTATACCTAAATCTTTAAAGGTACGGTTATAACGTTGATATTGTAACTGATGACAACCTAAACAATAATTTATGTAGGTTTTAAAACCATTTTTTAATGACTCTTTATCGGTTAAATCATTATTAGCATGATCTAAATTAGCACCACCTGATGACGCCAGTGCAGACAGTGACACTAAGGTAACTAAACCAAAAGCAAGCGCTTTAATTAAATTTTTCATTAGTGTGAAACCCTCTCTGGTACTGGTTTACATTTTTCATTCTTAGAGTAGAACCAAAGCGCAACGAAGAAACCGAAATAACCAAAGGTAGCAATGATACCTATATTATTATATAACGGCGTTGCTGGTAATGTACCTAATGCACCCAATACTACAAAACAAACTGAGAACTGGATTAAGTTCAATAAATGTAATTTAGAACGATATTTAACTGACTTAACCACACCGCGATCAAACCATGGCACAAGGAACAACACAATAATGGCTGAGAACATACCAATAGCGCCTAATAGCTTGTCTGGAATAACACGTAAAATAGTATAGAAAGGACCAAAGTACCACACAGGGGCAATATGCTCAGGTGTTTTTAAACCATTGGCGGGTTCAAAGTTTGGCGCTTCCATAAAGTAACCGCCGCCTTCTGGCGCAAAGAACATTACCCAACAGAATAAAATTAAGAAACCAGCGACACCCATAATATCTTTTACTGAATAATAAGGATGGAACGGGATAGCATCAACAATATCGTACTTATCCGTATATTGTTTATGGAAAGTAAACTTACTTTGTTCTTCAACAGGAACACTGCCTTTCGGTTTTTTAACATCGGTACCTTCAGGATTATTTGAACCCACTTCATGTAAAGCTAAGATGTGCAAGAACACTAAGATAACTAAGACCAATGGCATTGCAATCACGTGTAAAGCGAAGAAGCGATTTAAGGTAGCACCAGAGATAACATAATCACCACGGATCCACAGTGTTAAATCATCACCTATGACTGGAATTGCACCAAACAAGGAGATAATAACCTGTGCGCCCCAGTACGACATGTTGCCCCAAGGTAATAAATAGCCCATAAATGCTTCAGCCATTAACACCAAGAAGATCAACATACCGAAGATCCATAATAATTCACGTGGTTTTTGATACGAACCATACATAAGGCCGCGCATCATGTGCATATAAACCACAATGAAGAACGCTGACGCGCCTGTTGAATGCATATAACGCAGCAACCAACCGTAATCAACATCACGCATAATATATTCAACACTAGCAAATGCACCATCGCCTGACGGTTCATAGCTCATGGTTAACCATATACCTGTTAAAATTTGGTTTACTAGCACTAACATGGCTAACGAGCCAAAAAAGTACCAAAAGTTAAAGTTTTTCGGTGCAGGATATTGTGCCACATGCTTATTCCAAGCATCTGTAACAGGTAAACGCTTGTCTATCCAAGCCATAAAATTAGTTAACATTATGCATCTCCCTGCCCAACACCAATTAATAAGGTATCTTCGCTGGTGAATGAATGCTCAGGAACCACTAAATTCAATGGTGCAGGAACCCCTTGAAAAACACGACCAGCCATATCGAATTTACTACCATGACAGGGACAAAAGAAACCTTCACTCACGCCTTCAACGAATTGATCAAAGTCGCCGCCATGATAAGTAGGAGCACAACCTAAGTGAGTACAAACCCCTAGTGCTACCAAAAATTCAGGTTTAATTGAGCGATAAGCATTCGTTGCATAACTAGGCTGTTGCGCTTTTTCAGAATTAGGATCGCGTAACTGGTCATCATGTTTAGCTAAACCATTCACCGTTGCTTCAGTACGGCGAACTACATAAACAGGTTTACCACGCCATTCAGCACGGATTAATTGACCAGGCTCTATTTTACCTACATTGACTTCTACTGGAGCACCCGCAGCTTTCGCACGAGCACTTGGATTCCAGGAACCAATGAAGGGCACAGCCACGCCGACCACACCAGCACCACCAACAACGGCAGTAGCCGCAGTTAAGAAGCGTCGGCGGCCGTTATTCACAGGCACATTGCTCATTCACACTCTCCAATTCACATTGATTACCAAACAATTATTATTAACCTTACTGATCATATATTTACCTCAGTATGAACCAGCATAGTCTTTATTTTTGTTTGATCAAATTAATACCAAGCGGTATATCGACAAAAAATTTTTCTGATCATAAAGAAATAGGTGGTTTTTTACAAGATAAAAAGGGGCTTAAGCACTGTAAAAATAGAAATATTTTGATATTCATCGCCTTTTTACCAAACAGCCGCAATTACCTTTGCTCCAAGTTGAGCCGTCTGAGTATTTAACACCAAAAACGCGATTACCCTTTATTCAAATTAAACTGCCTATGTGCATCCCCGTAGGCGGGAATTTATTCGCGCTAATAACTTGGTAAATTTAACCTTATTAATCTAATGTATACCCATGATACCTCAAGATGCGAACCCTGCACCTTGAAGTAAAATGGGTATAGATAAACATAGACAAAAGGATTTGACATGCACAACTCACACTTATTACGCAAAGGAAGAGTATCTCAACCCTTTCACTTTTACGTTATTACAGTTGCGACTAAAAACAGAAATAATTTATTTACGTCATTATCAATTGCACAAAAAGTTATCAATGAACTCTACACTTTGGAAAATGAACAAGCAGTCAAAACTATCAGTTATGTCCTTATGCCAGATCATATACACTGGCAATTTCAATTGTTAACAAAATATACTTTAGCTGAGATTATAAAACGTTTTAAAGGTAGAAGTACTCAGTCAATCAATAAATTTACCCATCAAAAAGGTAGTATTTGGCAACCTGATTATTTTGATCATCAGATAAAAAATGAAGCTGATTTAATTAATCAAGCTCGCTATATTGTGGCCAATCCATTGCGAGCAGGCATAGTGAAAAATATTGATGAATATCCATTTTGGAATTGTATTTATTTAAAATAGGCAAGCGCGCGATTACTATTTCTCAAATAAATCGACCTGAGCATTTAACACCAAACCGCGCGATTAAAATCCCGCCTACGCGCATTTCCTCGTAGGCGAGGATTTATTCGCGCTACACGTACTTCCCCGTAGGCGGCTTATTTTGAAAAAGTATTCGCGCTAAAGCACTTATCATCAGACATAAAAAAACCGACATAAAGTCGGTTTTTTGAAGATATTGTTGAATTCTAAATATTCTGGATTTAAAGAAGCCGTCAAGTTGTGAGCCCCTGAGCTTAGGTGTACTAAGTGATTGGGGCGAACAACGCAGACAATGCCGTATAAATCCTGAACATGACGAATTTTAACGTTTTGAGAACTGTGGCTTCTTACGTGCTTTATGTAAGCCCACTTTCTTACGCTCAACTTTACGCGCATCACGAGTAACGAAGCCAGCTTTACGTAAATCACTACGGAAAGTTTCATCGAACTCCATTAATGCACGAGTAATACCGTGACGAATCGCGCCAGCTTGACCAGAAATACCACCACCAACTACAGTGATGCTAAAATCAAACTTTTCTAACATTTCAACTAACTCTAATGGTTGACGAACAACCATACGAGCAGTTTCACGACCGAAGTACTCAGAAATGTCACGTTTGTTAATTGTGATTGCACCGTTACCAGCTTTCATAAACACACGAGCAGTTGAGCTCTTGCGACGACCAGTACCGTAATATTGATTATCAGCCATTGCTTAAAGCTCCAAAAGTTGTGGTTGTTGTGCAGTATGTGCGTGCTCAGCACCCGCATATACTTTCAATTTGCGAAACATGTCACGACCTAAAGGACCTTTAGGTAACATGCCTTTAACAGCAAATTCAAGAACACGTGTTGGTGCTTTTTCAATTAGCTTTTCAAAGCTAATTTGCTTAAGACCACCAGGGAATTCAGTATGCGAATAGTAAATTTTACCCTTCGCTTTATTACCAGTTACACGTACTTTCTCAGCATTAATAACAACGATATAATCGCCAGTATCTACATGAGGAGTATATTCTGGTTTATGCTTACCGCGTAGACGGGTTGCAATTTCAGTAGCGATACGACCTAAAGTTTTATCTTCGGCGTCCACTAAGAACCATTCGCGTTGTACGCTTGCTGGTTTAGCTACAAAAGTTTTCATTAAAAAACCCAATATTAAATATGTTACTTAAATAACAAGCCAACCTGCATTTAAAATAAATTCAGTTTGCCCTGTCGGTTAAAATAGACCACGCAATTACCCCTTCGAGTATCGAGCCTAACGCCTTTAAAATCACTTGTCCCATAGGATAAAACCAAAGAAACAAGACTATAAAAAGACAGTTTGTAACGTAGGGAGCGCGGATTATACAGAATAATAACGAGAAGATCACGCGCATTCTTAAATAAACACCAATAGGCTGCTTGCCTGACACAAAAATAGTTATTCAATGCTCGCGGCTTTGTCACTTTATAAGCGTATTAGCACGAAACTTAATGCTTAATGCTTAATGCTTAGCGGGATAAGTGCTTAGTGCATTAGGCAAATGATAGCTGCAGCCTCAATCAAACCCTTTTTGATATATTTTTAATGTACTTTTAATGTAGTAAGCACACTAAAAAATCATCAATTCATTCATTTTAAAGACAATATTAGCATTTTTTTATATTTAACCTTTACATGCGCTTTAAGTTGTTTATATTAACGATGACTTCTGGGTATAGAATTACCGATAAAGAAGTTAGCAAGTGAAGAAGTTAGTCAATAAGAAAGTTAATAAAGTGTTAACTTTGCTTGTTTTTTGTTTATTGCTGTTAATTTAACTTAGCGCGTAAGTAAAAAACTATTGAAAACAAAAATGAAAACAAAAAAAACGCAACATTATTTTACATTTATCAAAATATGTCGCATATTAACCACAGCCCCCGTAGAAATTGATGGAAACTATTACTATGAAAAACTTAAACGCAATGAACAAAATGACTAATAAAGCTCAAAAAGGTTTTACCCTAATTGAATTGATGATTGTAGTTGCCATTATCGGTATTTTGGCGGCTGTGGCATTGCCTGCTTATCAGACATATACACAAAGAGCTGAATTTTCTGAGGTTGTATTGGCCGCCACTCCTGCAAAAACAGCAATTACGATATGTGTCACTACAGGTGGTGCAGCTGGAAACTGCCATCAATTAGATGATGGTACTGATGGTGCTGACAATGGTTGGGCTAATGCTGGCTTAGTAGATACTGTTGCTATTTCAGGAACAGCTGCGGCTCCTATAGTGACATCAACATCTGAAGCGACTTTAGGTGATGGCACAGAAGCTTTTTCTTTTATTTTAACTGGTGATGTAGTTGGTTCTGCTGTAACATGGATACAGTCAGGAACATGCGAAGGCGCTGGTTTATGTTAATAGCATAAACGGGGTCAGAACAACTTTAACCCTTTTCATTTGACCTAATTTTTAAAGCTCCCTCGGGAGCTTTTTTATTGCCTGTTTTATTACTATTACCCATATTACCGATAAGATAAATAAAAAATTTGCCAAACAAAAAAGAACGTACAATAACAAGTACAACTCATTACTGAGATAAAACTTATGCAAACAATCAGCTATTCATCATTTAGAAGCAATCTAGCTAGCACATTAGATAAAGTCAATAATGATCATGCTCCTGTGATGATCACTCGCCAAAATGGTAAACCCGCAATCATTATGTCGGTTGAAGACTTTAATGCTTATGAAGAAACTCACTACCTAATAGCAAGCCCTAAAAATGCTCAGCGGTTAAATCAAGCCATGGCAGAAATATCTGCAAATAATACCCGTGAGAATGGGCTTATTGAAGAATGATTTTGTCGTGAGCTGAACATGCTTGGCAAGATTATTTATATTGGCAAGCAACAGATAAAAAAGCCTTAAAGCGTATAAATTTGTTAATTAAAGACATTAAACGCCAGCCCTTTAATGGTATAGAAGAGCCTGAACCTTTAAAGCACAATTGGTCAGGGTTCTGGTCTAGAAGAATTAATAAAGAACATAGAATTGTTTATAAGGTAACCGACACTACTGTTATTATTGCTCAATGCCGTTACCATTATTAACTTAAATTCAGCTAATAAAAAATCAATGGGGTCAGAAATAAAAGGGGGTCAGAACAACTTTACCCCCTTTCATTTAGTTAAATTAGTCAAAATTAGCCAAAATTAGTCAATGTTATTTTTCTACACCCCCCTTTTGCTCGCCCTCTTTTTTCTACCACTACGTGTCGCCCCGTTAATCGTTCAATGTTCAACTTGAATCGATCACTTCCAAGTGCCAAGATTTTAGGGATTAAATGATATAGGAGAGCCTGAACCTTTAAAGCACAATTGGTCAGGGCGCTGCGGCTCTGCTCTAGAAGAATTAATAAAGAACATAGAGTTGTTTATAATTTTTTATAAGGTAATCGACACTGCTGTTATTATTGCTCAATGTCGTTACCATTATTAACTTAAATTCAGCTAATAAAACTTTTGTGCTTTTAACCCAATTTAAGTTACACTAAAAATTGACGTGTTCATTGAGTTTATTCAAAAGGTTACCTGCAAAAACTTATGAAAGGGAATCACCAACAATCAAGCGTTTTATCCGCACTTTCCAAGGAACACCTTGTTCCCCTTAGCAGCATTGATGATATTTGTGCTGACTACAGCGGCAAAAACAAACCCTTTATTCGCTATTTAGTTGAAGATAAAAACTTTGACAGCAAAAAAATTGCCAAAATTCTCGCTCATAAATTTGGTTACCCTTACATACAACTGACTAATTTTGATACCACGCTCGTTCCTGAAGGCATACGTAACGAAAAATTGATCACCAAACACAATGCCCTGCCATTATTTTTACGTGGCAAGGTATTGTTTGTTGCCATGTCAGACCCTACTAATTTAGATGCCTTAGAAGAAATTCAGTTTAATACTGGCTTTAGTACTGAATTAGTATTAACCGATGAGCAGGGTTTACAAACCTGCATTGAAAAAGTATTAGAAGAAGAAAGCGACGCCCTCGATATTACTGATATTGACTCAGAAGAGCTATCGGGCTTAGAGGTTCAAGAAGAAAATAAAGAAGACGACGCGGGTACCGGTGAAGACGATGCCCCGATTGTGGTTTTTATCAATAAAATACTCTTAGACGCGATAAAAAAAGGCGCTTCAGATTTACATTTTGAACCTTATGAAAAAACTTTTCGTATTCGTTTTCGTATCGATGGCATATTAGCTGAAATTGCCCGTCCGCCGGTGTCTTTATCATCACGTATGGCGGCACGGCTTAAAGTCATGTCAAAACTTGATATTGCCGAACGTCGTGTGCCACAAGATGGCCGAATTAAACTAGCCCTGTCTAAGAAAAAATCTATTGATTTTCGGGTTAGCACTCTACCCACCATGTGGGGCGAAAAAATTGTAATGCGTATCTTAGACTCATCAAGTGCTATGCTAGGCATTGATATGTTAGGTTACGAGGCAGAGCAGAAACAAATATATACTGAAGCGTTAGATCAGCCCCAAGGCATGATTTTGGTAACCGGGCCAACAGGCTCAGGTAAAACCGTATCGCTATATACCGGTTTGAATATATTAAACACCGCTGAACGCAATATTTCCACCGCAGAAGACCCCGTAGAAATTAACCTTGAAGGGATTAACCAAGTACAAATTAATAATCGTGCTGGTTTAACATTCCCCAGTGCTTTGCGTTCGTTCTTACGTCAAGATCCCGATATTGTTATGGTAGGTGAAATACGAGATTTAGAAACTGCCGAAATAGCAATAAAAGCGGCACAAACGGGTCACTTGGTTTTGTCCACGCTACATACTAATTCAGCCGCAGAAACCCTAACACGTTTACTCAATATGGGTGTACCCTCATATAACGTTGCCAGCTCGGTAAGTATTATTATCGCGCAACGTTTAGCAAGGCGTTTATGCCCGCAATGTAAAGAGCATGAAGAATTAACTGAACTACAGCTTGCCGAGCAAGGTTTTCCTGCCGATAAGCTCAGCGACATAAAGCTATTTAAAGCCGTGGGTTGTGAGCAATGTACCGGTGGCTATAAAGGCCGAGTAGGGATTTATGAAGTAATAAAAATTAGCCCTAAAATTTCGTCTATTATTATGGAAGGGGGCAACTCCCTTGATATTGCCAAGCAATGTCAAAAAGAGGGTTATAACAATTTACGGCAATCTGGGTTAATAAAAGCGATGAACGGCATGACCAGCCTTAAAGAAATAAACCGAGTCACCAGCACATAGGCATTTAGCCAATATAAACAAAACAGGTAAAACTTATGGCCACAGCAATAGCAAAAAAAAATGCCCCAAAAGTAAAGCCCTTAGATGTTTTTATCTGGCATGGGGTTAACCGCAAAGGTAAGAAAATTAATGGTGAACTGTCTGCCAAGAATATTATTGAACTTAAAGCTCAGTTACGCAAGCAAGGCATCACCCCGAGTAAAGTAAAGAAAAAAGCTAAACCCTTATTTGGTCTAGGTGGTGATAAAGCCATTACCCCGGGTGATATTGCTGTGATATCACGGCAAATTGCCACTATGCTAGGCGCAGGTGTGCCTTTGGTACAAACCATTGAAATGATCGGTAAGGGCCATAACAATGGCAATATGCAAAAATTATTAGGCGAAATAGGTAATAAACTTTCCTCGGGTATTCCGTTATCCGATTGCCTGCGTGATCATCCTAGACAGTTTGATGACTTATATTGTGACTTAGTGGCCTCTGGTGAGCAGTCGGGTTCGCTCGAAACTATTTACGATAGAATAGCTACTTACAAAGAAAAAGCCGAAGCGTTAAAAGCTAAAATTAAAAAGGCCATGACTTACCCTATTGCGGTATTAGTGATAGCGGCAGTTGTCACCTCAATATTATTAATTTTTGTAGTGCCGGTTTTTCAAGAAATTTTTGCTGGCTTTGGTGCGGAATTACCTGGTTTTACCCTATTTGTAGTGGGAATTTCTGACTTTATGGTTGCCTATTGGCATTTAGGTTTGGGAGCTGTTTTTGCCTTTATATTTTTATTCAAACGCACCCATAGGAATAGCCAAAAGCTGCGTGATCAAGTAGATAGGCAAATATTAAAACTACCCGTTATTGGTGATTTATTAGAAAAAGCCGCCGTTGCCCGTTATGCCCGCACTCTCTCTACCACGTTTGCCGCAGGTGTACCGTTAATTGATGCCTTAGAGTCTGCCGCTGGCGCTTCAGGTAACGCAGTATTTCGTGATGCTATTTTAGAAGTACGCGCTGAGGTTACATCAGGTATGCAAATGAACCTTGCTATGCGTAATGTTAATATATTTCCTGATATGGTTATTCAAATGGTTGCCATTGGGGAAGAGTCTGGTGCGGTTGATGACATGCTAGCAAAAGTGGCCAATGTTTATGAAACCGAAGTGGATAATGCCGTTGACAATTTAACGGCGCTGTTAGAGCCAATGATTATGGCTGTGCTGGGTGTCGTTATTGGTGGTTTGATTATTGCCATGTACTTGCCTATTTTCCAAATTGGTATGGTTGTTTAAATCGCGTTACTTTATGCAAATATAAGTGTCGCAGTAAGGGTTCCTGAGTCAGGTAGATTGAGGAACTTTTTTATTTATCATTTTGTTTTTTTGAGTAAGTTATGTTTGAGCAAACCTTAGTATTTTTCCAACAATCCACCACTAGCTTTTATCTATTTGTGACTATTTTTTCATTGATAATCGGCAGTTTCCTCAATGTCGTTGTTTATCGTTTACCCAAAATGATGCAGTACGCTTGGTATCATGAGTGTCGTGAATTTTTAGCCGAAGAAGTTAAAGATATTCCAGAGCAAAAGTTAGCTTATATGACCTTATCTAAGCCTGATTCTACTTGCCCTAAATGTGACCATAAAATTCGTTTTTACGAAAATATTCCTGTGGTAAGTTGGTTATTTTTAAAAGGTAAATGTGGTCAATGTAACAATGCTATTTCACTACGTTATCCACTGGTTGAAACGGCAACGGCACTATTAAGTTTACTGGTTGCGCAACACTTTGGTGTCACTATTGAAACCGTATTGGTATTAATACTAACCTGGGGACTAATCAGCTTAACCCTAATTGATCTTGACCAGATGCTATTACCCGATCAAATTGTAATGCCGTTACTCTGGTTTGGGTTACTCATTAATATTAACGGTACTTTTGTTCCGCTTACTGAAGCAGTTATTGGCGCTGCGGTTGGTTATATGAGTTTATTTAGCGTTTTTTGGCTGTTTAAATTATTCACAGGCAAAGAGGGCATGGGTCATGGTGACTTTAAATTATTTGCGCTATTCGGTGCTTGGATTGGCTGGCAATTATTACCAATTCTTATTTTAATGGCTTCTGTTGTTGGCGCTATTGTTGGTATCACGTTAATGGTATTTAAAAACCACCAGCGCGGGCAAGCAATACCTTTTGGCCCTTATTTAGCTGTTGCCGGCTTTATCACCTTTTTATGGGGTGAAGGTATTTGGGCTTGGTATCTTCTGCAACTTGGTTAATATTCAAGTTAGTAAATAAATAAATAGGTAAGTATGTCTGATTTTATTGTTGGTCTCACTGGCGGTATTGGTAGTGGTAAAACTACCGTAGCAAATCTTTTTATTGAGCTGGGTATAGATATTATTGATGCTGATATTATTGCCCGGGATGTCGTGGCAAAAGGCAGCCCGGCATTACACGCTATCCGTGATCATTTTGGTGCTGAATTTATTCAAACTGACGGGCAATTAAATAGAGCTTTACTACGCAAACAAATATTTAGTCATGATAAAGATAAATTATGGCTAAACAAGCTATTGCATCCGCTTATTAACGAGCAAACTCTTGCTCAAATAAAAGCAACTTCAAGCCCGTACTGCCTTTTAGTGGCACCATTATTAATTGAAAATAACTTAACGACTTTAGTGAATCGGGTTTTAGTTGTTGATGTTACCGAGGCAACCCAAATAGCACGAACAACCCTGCGTGATAAAAACTCAACAACACAAGTGCAAGCCATAATAAACAGCCAAATTGGTAGAGAAAGCAGGCTAACACACGCTGATGACTTATTGAATAACGACGATTGCTCGTTAACATCACTGAGAGCCTCTGTGCTTGAATTACACCAAGCTTACCTAAAATTAGCACAACATTAGTATCAAGAATTTATCTGGCACTGACAAGGTGTAAAATCAATCTATAAATAATTCGCCATTTAAGTATTCTATCGTTAATATACCAAACTAACTGCCTACATAATTTGAAATCAGATAACATTTGCATGACCACGATTTTATATGAACATCCGCTCAATGAGCGCATTCGTAATTATCTGAAGCTTGAGCAGCTACTTGCCCAAGCGTATAACTGTGCAAATAGTGATGTCGCTATTGCTAATATTCAATATAGCTATCAAGTATTTTTTAATGCCTTATTCGCTATCATTGATAGCTTAGAGCGTGGAGATATTAGAGGTGACTTAATTAAAGATTTAGAAAAATTACAACAAAGTTTAGTTATTTGGTCGCAAGCTCCCGACATAGACACCAGCGTTTTAGAGACAAATTTACGTGAAACAGTGGCTTTAAGCAGTCATTTAAAGGCGAGTATACAAACTTGGTGCCAGTTAAAAGATCACAAATTAATTGCCAGTTTAAAACAGCGTTTTGCCATTCAAGGAGGCAGTTCAAGTTTCGATTTACCACAATTACAATTTTGGCTACATCAAAAAACTGAACAAATAAAGGCGGACATCAAACATTGGTTATCCTTATTAGCTGGTATTAGCGATTCGCTGGCCTTAGTACTCAAGTTTATTCGCCAACGTGCCGAGTTTGAAACCATTGAAACTGAAAGCGGCTTCTATCAAGATAGTGGTGAAGGTTTATTATTATTACGCATTAAAGTAGCGCAAAGTGCCCAATACTACCCGACCGTAAGCGGTAATAGGTTTCGTTACTCTATTCGTTTTATGTTACCTTGTGAGAAAAATGGTCGTCGATATTCAAACCAATCGACTGTGTTTCAGTTGGCTCGCTGTTAATCGCTAATATAGATTAATCACTAATTTTGATAGATTAAAGCGCGATTACTTTTTCTTTAAATTAAGCCGCCTACAAACAAGTATGGTGGTATAATCTTGGGTAAACCTTGTAAGTATTTGTTGTTGATTATGACCTTAAAAGTACCCTGCCCAAATTGTAATAAAGATGTGACTTGGCATTCAAGCAGTGAGTTTCGCCCCTTTTGTAGTAAACGTTGCCAACTTATTGATTTAGGTGAATGGGCTGATGAAGGACATAAAATAAGTCAATCTATTCAAGGTGCAACGCCACTAACAGAAGAAATGCTTGATGCCATGGAAGATGAGTTTATCTTAAACAACAAATTTTTTGTTGAACCAGAGTAAATATAGCTGTGTTGTATTCCTGTGTTGATGCGCCATAGACGGGAACTTACGCTATACAGATATAGCTTCTTAGACAATGCAGAAGCATATTGTCCTGTTTGCGCTTATATTGATTAAAGACAGCGCAATTAAAAACAAACACGATTAAAATCCTGCCGACAATACAATCATATTTTTATAGTGACGAGTTTTTCTATGATGACTTGATTAGCCGCTGGAAAATCTAATTGTTGCAGCTCGTTAAATGAAAACCAGCCTTGCTGCTGACCTTCTTGAGCAGTAGGCTCTCCACTGTAATTATCCACCACAAACACTTCTAGGCACACTTTTTTATCACCATAGTCGTGGCTGATAACTGTCAGTGGCAAACAAGAAAGTACATCAATGGCAACTTCTTCTTTAAGCTCTCTAGCCAGTGCTTGCGCGACAGTTTCACCATTTTCCACCTTACCACCAGGGAATTCCCATTTGCCACCTTGATGACTATGCTCAAGGCGCTTGGTAAGAAAGTATTGCGTTTGTTGTTGCTCGTTAGTGGCAACAATGACCCCAACGGCAACATGGATGATTTTAGACATAAATAAATGATAGTGATTAAATAGGATGCAATTGCTTTTGTAGGCGGGAACTTGTTCGCGCTCAAAAAGCGCGATTATTTTTACTTAAAATAACAAGCCTACGAGTTAATAGTAACGAGTAACAAAGTGCTTACTTCGAAACTCGTCACATTTCTAGGTTAACTTACCATGGCATTGTTTGTATTTCTTGCCTGAACCACAAGGGCAAGGTTCATTACGCCCAACGCGTGGCATTTGTGGCTTATCTTCTATGCTTGCTGCGCTTTGATGTTGAAACTCTGCTGGGGTTTCTGATTTTCTATGTTGCTCTTCTACAGCTTCGACATCAGATTCAGCCTGAATTTGCACTTTTGATAAAATACCGACCACATCAAATTTCAAGTTATCTAACATTTCGCTAAATAATTCAAAAGATTCGCGCTTGAATTCTTGCTTAGGGTTTTTCTGTGCATGAGCACGTAAACCAATGCCTTGACGTAAATGATCCATAGCCGCTAAATGCTCTTTCCAATGAGAGTCTAAGCTTTGTAACATAACCGCCTTCTCAAATTGACGTAAGACATCGCTGCCAACAACGTCTTCTTTGTTTTTGTACTCTTGCTCAAATTGGACAACAATTTTTTCACGCAAGCTTTCTTCATGCAGCTTTTTATCATCTTCTAACCATTGAGCAACAGGTAAGTCAGTATTAAACTCACCTTTAAGCTGTTCTTCAAGGGCGGTAATATCCCACATTTCAGCTAATGATTGCGGTGGAATATGACTATCAATAACACCATTAATCACATCACCACGAATAGCTTGCACTACCTCGCCGATATCGGCTTCATCAAGCAATTCATTGCGCTGCTCGTAAATTACGCCACGTTGATCATTAGCAACATCATCATATTCTAATAATTGCTTACGCATATCAAAGTTGCGACCTTCTACTTTGCGTTGGGCATTTTCAATACTGCGCGTAACCCAAGGATGCTCAATAGCCTCACCATGCTCCATACCTAGTTTACGCATCATGTTAGAAATACGTTCAGAGGCAAAAATACGCATCAGCGAATCTTCCATTGACAGGTAGAAACGAGTAGCTCCAGCATCACCTTGACGACCTGAACGGCCACGTAGCTGGTTATCAATACGGCGTGATTCATGACGCTCAGTAGCAACAATTTTCAAGCCACCTAATTCAAGTACACGGTCATGATCAATTTTCCATTGCGCTTTAGTTGCTTCAACCTGCTCTGCGGTTGGTTGATTCAGTTTCGCAATAATTGCGTCTAAATTACCACCAAGTACAATATCAGTACCACGACCCGCCATGTTGGTGGCGATAGTTACTGCGTTTTCTTTACCAGCATCGGCAACAATTTCAGCTTCTTGAGCATGAAATTTAGCGTTAAGCACTTTATGTTTAATCTTTGCTTTCTTTAAAAAGCTTGATAAAAATTCTGAAGTTTCAATGGAGATAGTGCCCACTAAGACTGGCTGACCACGTTTAACACAGTCTTTAATGTCTTCTAAGATTGCTTCAAACTTTTCTTCCGTTGTTAAATAGATCAAATCCGCCATATCATCACGGATCATAGCTCTATGCGTGGGGATAATAACCGTTTCTAAACCATAAATATGTTGAAACTCAAAAGCTTCGGTATCGGCTGTACCTGTCATACCCGATAGTTTTTGGTAAATTCTAAAGAAGTTTTGGAAAGTAATTGAAGCTAGCGTTTGGTTTTCATTTTGAATATTAACGCCTTCTTTAGCTTCTACCGCTTGGTGTAAACCTTCAGACCAGCGACGCCCTTCCATTGTTCGACCAGTGTGCTCATCAACAATGACAATTTCACCTTCTTTAACTATGTAATCAATATCTTTTTGGAACAATTTATGGGCACGAAGTGCCGCCATAACATGATGAAGTAAGGTGATATTTGATGCCGAAAATAAAGTTTCACCTGCTTGAATTAAGCCTTTTTCAGCCATGATTTCTTCAATATGCACTTGACCACGTTCGGTTAGATAAATTTGCTTGGCTTTTTCATCAATAGTAAAATCACCTTCCACAAAATCTTCTGACTGTCCGGTATCTTCGTCTTTATCTTCTTCGCTTTGTATTTCAAGTGTTGGCACTATGGTGTTAATGCTTTTATATAGCGCTGAGCTGTCTTCTGCTTGTCCTGAAATAATCAGTGGCGTTCTAGCTTCATCAATTAAGATAGAATCAACTTCATCAACAATGGCAAAGTTTAGATTTTTCTGCGCACGCTCTTCTGGTGAGAAAACCATATTATCGCGCAGGTAATCAAAACCAAATTCGTTGTTAGTACCGTAAGTAACATCTGATTGGTAAGCAGCTTGCTTATCCTGCGGTGTCATACCCGCAATATTACAACCAACGGTTAGCCCTAAAAATTCAAATAACGGTCGACTCCAATCGGCATCACGGGTGGCTAAGTAATCATTTACTGTGATCACGTGAACACCATTCCCCGTTAAGGCATTTAGGTATGATGGCAAAGTCGCGGTTAGCGTTTTACCTTCACCAGTACGCATTTCAGCAATTTTTCCGTCATTTAAGACCATACCGCCGATCATTTGTACGTCAAAGTGACGCATTTCAAAGACACGCTTACTCGCTTCTCGCACGACGGCAAAAGCTTCCGGTAAAATTTGCTCTAGGGTTTCGTTATTGGCAAGACGCTCTTTAAATTCAGCTGTTTTCGCTTGCAATTCATCATCGCTAAGTGCTTCAAGAATTGGTTCTAGGGCATTTATTTTTTGTACTTCTTTGCTCATCTTTTTCAGTAATCTATCGTTACGACTACCAAACATTTTTGTTAACAACTTTACAAACATCTTATTTAAACCATTTTTTGAATTTTAGAGTGCAAATCATTTTGCACATCGAGTGAATATTGTTTTTTTGCAGATTGCTGCAAGTAGTTCATCGAACTAAAGCACGATCTACAGTTTCTTTTTACGTTATTTAGCTTTACGGTAAACAAATTTTAGCGGATTAATTTGTTTATTATTATGCAAAATTTCATAGTGTACATGAGGGCCTGTTGAACGCCCGGTACTACCCATACGTGCAATTACTTGGCCTTTAGTGACAACGTCACCAACATTAACCAATAATTTTTTGTTGTGTCCGTAACGTGTTTTTAAACCATCGCCATGATTAATTTCTATCAATTGTCCGTAACCATAGCGATTATCTGCCCAACTAACCACACCGGCAGCCGTTGCGATAATTGCACCGTCTTCTTTACCCGCAAAATCAATACCTTTATGCATTGCCGGCCTACCATGAAAAGGATCTTTTCGCATACCATAGTAAGAAGATAACCAGCCTTTACTTATTGGACGACCAGATAAATAACGCGTATTTTCTATATGGTGACCTAAGTTTAAAGATTCAAGCATCTGCAACTGATTTTCTTCATGTTTTAGTGATGCTTCTAAACTTGAAATTTCACTTAATAGCTGCACGAATGATTTTCGTATCGTTTCACCATCAACTGCTGAAGGACCACCACTTGGTGGTGCTTGTTGAAAGTTAAATTCTTGCTGTGGAATATTGGCGTTATCGGCTAAACGCTCACCTAAAGCATTTAAACGCAACACTTGTGATTGTAATTCAGCAAGTTTAATGGTGAGAGCGGTAAGCTGTTGTTTTTTAAGTGTCACTAATTTATTTGTAGCTTGGCTATCATCATTAGTTTGCTGCGCTAAGGAAGCGCTAATAGGCAGGTAATCTAGTTGTTCTGTTGGCTGCTCGCCTGATGAGAATATCAAATGTATAACAATACCTGAAATTAAAGCAAAAACTAACACAGCCGAAAGCCAATGCAGCTTATTTAAGCGCATTGAAAATCTTACATTCTTTCCACGGTATAGTAGTGTTAAACTCATAATCATTGCTCGGGGATAAGTCCCCTCCTACAAAACAAACAAATAAGCTGGTGTTCTTTTTATGGCTCGTAGACCCAAAGCACCCAAAGACATGTCAACGCTATTTAATTCGACGACAGGCACTTTGGCACAAATTAAGGCAAAAACCAACTCATTGAATCAATTGTGCGACATTGTACGACAAATATGTCCTGACCTACCAGAAGATGCGTTCAATATTACTAATTTCGTCAATAATACTTTACTTATTGAGGTTAAATCTCCGGTATGGGGACAACGCCTTCAATTCGAACGTAATAATATTTGTCAGCTTTTAAATAAAAAAACCCAAGGACAGTTTTGCCACATTGAGATCAAAGTTAACCCTTATGGGCATCAGCAAGCGGCAAAAAAAATGAGTTACGAGCGAAAAACGACAACAGCTGCAACGCAAAATATTTCAATGAATACGGCAAAGCATTTACTAGAAGTTGCTGAAAATGCGCCAAAAGGTTTGAAAGAGAAGCTAGAGAAATTGGCGAGTATTGCCAAGCGCGAATAAATTCCCGCCTACAAAAAATAAAGAATCACACGGCTAAAGCAAGGAAGTGCTACAGCGCGAACAAGTTCGCGCTAATGTAAACTAAAAGGCACTGGCACTGATTTCTTGGTATTCAATAGGGGCAGGATCATTGTCTTGCTCAAACGTAACCCATTCCCAAGCATCTTGTTGCTTAAACACTTCTCTTAGCAACATATTGTTTAGTCCATGCCCAGATTTAAATGCATTCAGTTCACCTAAAATACTGGCACTGCCCATATAAAGATCGCCAATAGCATCTAAAATTTTATGTTTTACAAATTCATCATCGTAACGTAATTCATTTTTATTTAGCATGCGATAATCATCAAGCACAATAGCGTTTTCTAAACTACCACCTAAGGCAAGATTATGAGAGCGGAGAAACTCAATATCTTTCATAAAACCAAAAGTACGGGCGCGGCTTATTTCTTTAATAAAAGAACAACTAGAAAAGTCCATACTCATGGTTTGACAGGTAGTCGCAATAACAGGGTGGTCAAACTCAATAGCAAAATTCACTCTAAAACCATTATAAGGTAATAGTTCTGCCCATTTGTCGCCTTCTTCAACACGAATAGCTTTTTTGATACGAATAAAGCGTTTCGGGGCATTTTGGGTTTCAATGCCCACGGACTGAATTAAGTAAACAAAAGGTAAGGCACTGCCATCCATAATTGGAATTTCAGGGGCATCAACATCAATAACTAAGTTATCAATGCCTAAACCAGCAACTGCTGACAATAAATGCTCTACCGTAGAAATTTTAACTTGCTGCTCATTAACCAAACAGGTACACAATGTGGTTTCGCCCACAGCATCGGGCGTCGCTTTGATGTCAACCACAGGGTCAAGATCAACGCGACGAAATACAATACCGGTGTTTGCTGGCGCAGGTCGGAGAGTAACCTGCACTTTTTCACCTTTATGTAATCCAACACCTAAGGTTGAAACGCTTGTTTTCAGTGTACGTTGCTTAATCATATCAGCCTCGCTTGCTTCGCTTATAACTATGTATTTATTTACTGCTGGCTTATTCGCTTTTTACCCTGTTTACCAGCTATTTTCCATATAAAGGCTAAACTAGGTAAATTTATTAAACAAACAAAACAGCACGCCTAATTTTGGCGGGCGCATAATATAACAAAAATAGCTAATAAAATCAAAACTGCTACTTTTTGGCTACTTTTTGGCAATATCTTCAGTTGTGCTGCTGTACTTGCCAGTTACATAAAAGTAACTATTAGCCTACGCCGACAACCTAAGGTAAACCAGTATCAATTTGTCATTTTACTACGGTAATTTGTTATTGTATTAATTCATCTAAACGGTATTAGTCAGCTTGCTTGCGCAAAAATGCTGGAATATCCAAATAATTATCTAAATCAGCATGGGCAACCTTCTGCACGTTACTGTCGGTCATTGTTATTGGTTCCGCATTTGCATCCATTTGTGGTGCCGCTGTAGGGGTATAATCACCACCAACAACTTTTGGCTCAACCATAGGTGCTGGGTTAACAAGGGTGATATCTGGCTTGATTTCAGCACCAATACCCGTTGCAACAACAGTGACTCTCAATTCTTCCGTCATTTCAGGGTCGATAACTGCGCCCACAACTACGGTGGCATTTTCACTAGCAAAGGCTTTTACCGCATTACCAACAGTTTCAAACTCATCAATGCTGATATCCATGCCTGCGGTGATATTGACTAAAATACCGCGAGCACCTGCTAAGTCAACATCTTCAAGTAATGGACTTGAGATTGCCGATTCGGCAGCTTCTTCTGCTCTATCTTCACCTGATGCAATGCCAGAACCCATCATGGCAGTACCCATTTCAGACATTACGGTGCGCACATCGGCAAAATCGACATTGATTAAACCCGGACGCGTAATTAGCTCGGCAATACCTTGTACCGCGCCAAGTAAAACATTATTTGCCGCTTTAAAAGCATCAAGTAAACTCGTGCCAGGGCCAAGCACTTTTAATAACTTTTCGTTAGGAATAGTAATTAAAGAGTCAACGCTTTTTGATAATGCCTCAATGCCTTGGTCAGCGTAATTCATACGCTTTTTACCTTCGAATGGGAATGGTTTAGTTACCACGGCAACGGTTAAAATGCCCATTTCTTTTGCTACTTCGGCAACCACTGGTGCGGCACCTGTACCTGTGCCACCGCCCATACCAGCAGCAATAAAGATCATATCGGCACCTTGTAAGGTTTGTGCGATAGTGTCTCTATCTTCTTCTGCCGCTTGACGACCTATATTAGGGTTAGCGCCAGCGCCAAGCCCCTTAGTGACATCAGAGCCTAATTGCAAAGTCACATTAGCCGACGAGTTACGTAGCGCTTGTGAATCAGTGTTTGCCGTTATAAATTCAACACCTTCAATGGTTTGACTTACCATGTGTTCAACAGCGTTACCGCCACCGCCGCCAACACCGATGACCTTTATAATTGCTTCTTCGTTATGATCTTCCATCAGTTCAAACATTTTCTCTCTCCGTTTTTTTACTAAATTGATCAGACTAACGCCCAACCTAAAAAAATTACTTTATCGACAAAGTGTATGTCTATTCGCGTGTATACTTTTCAACATACAACGCCTACTGTTAGTCTTTATATAAAGGCTAAAGTATAAAAAACTAAAACTCGCCTTTAAACCAAGCATGCAGTCGTGACCACAAATTACTAACACCTACTGATTTACTTTGCTCTTGTATGCCTGATTCATGGGCTTGCAAGCCATAATGCAACAAACCCACCACAGTGGCGTAACTTGCATCGTCTACATATTCTTTCAAGCCCTGTACCGCTAATGGCTTGGCAAGGCGTACTGGCATTTGAAATACTTCTTCTGCAAATTCAACAACGCCTTCCATTTTTGCTGTGCCACCAGTAAGTACATAGCCTGCCGCAATTTGATCTTCTAAACCGGCTTCGCGTACTTCTTCTTGAATAAGTTCAAATAACTCATGATATCTGGGTTCAACAACTTCCGATAAGGTATGACGTGACATGGTACGGGCTGGGCGACCACCAACACTAGGCACTTCAATGCTGTCTTCCATGCTAACTAAGTGTTTTAACGCACAGGCATATTGCACTTTAATATCTTCAGCATGGCTTAGTGGGGTGCGAAATATTTTGGCAATGTCACTGGTCACTTGATTGCCTGCCACTGGAATTACGGCAGTGTGTCTTAGCGCGCCACCGGTAAAAATTGATATATCCATGGTGCCGGCCCCCATATCAACCACACAAATACCCAATTCTTTTTCATCGTCAGTTAACACCGCATAACTTGAAGCCAGTGCTGAAAAAATTAACTGATCGGCACTTAAATTACAGCGCTCAACACATTTCACTAAATTTTTTGCCATATCGTTAGCACAGGTAACAATATGCACCTTAGCTTCCATGCGAACGCCTGACATGCCAATGGGGCTTTTAATACCATCTTGACAATCAATACTGTATTCTTGCGGCAATACGTGCAACATACGACGTTCAGCAGAAATAGGCACAGAGCGAGCCGTATGAATAACGTTATCAACGTCTTCTTGAATCACTTCTTTATCATTAATTGGCACCATGCCATTTTCATTTTGGCAGCTGATATGTTTACCAGAAATACCTAAATAAATTGAGCTAATTTGGCAATCAGCCATTAACTCAGCTTCATTAATCGCTCGCTGGATAGACTGAATAACCAAATTAAGATCGTTTACGCCACCTTTGTCCATGCCTCGAGCAGGTTGATTACCAACCCCGACAATGCTTAGCTGGTGATCAGGCGTTATTTCTCCAACGGCAACGGAAATTTTAGACGTACCAATATCTAATCCAACCACTAAATTTCTTTCGGTAACTTTAGGCATGTAAGGTAAACTCTTTATTCGTTATTTTCATTTCTTCAGAAAATGCTTTTATGTTGCGCATTTTTACCCATCTATTCGATTGTTTTTTAAACGATAAATTCGCTATTGACTTCCAACCAACCGCCAACCCGGTATCATAGCGCAAATCGATATAATCCACTGCTTGTTTTAACTGTTTTTTGTTATTCTTTTTAGCTTTTATTTTTTGCTTTAAATGTGATTTTATTAAAGGATAAACATCCATAAATCTTTGAATGCGCTCAACCCTTTCTTCTCGCCCTAAATTAAGCATAACGCCATCATTTAGCGTTAGTTGCCATGAGAATCGTTCACTAAGTACTAATTCATCAATAGCCAAATTGCTATACTCTAATAAACCATTTAAATTGCTATAGTTTTCCAAAGCAAGTAACTCACTTCCTTCTGGACCAAAGAACTGCGGTAACGCTTGATTTAGCCGAGCAATATCCGCTTGAAAAGCTTTGCCAAACTGATTCAGCAAAAAATCACCATTCCATAAGGCGATTGGCGTTTGATCAACCACATAAATTTTCACTTCGTCTGGCCATTGCTTTCTCACTGAAACTGAATAAACCCACGGCAGTGCCGATACTTGCACCTGAATATCATTAACATCAACTTCAAAAAAATTGCCTAGATCTATTTGGCTTATAGCCGTCATCACATCTTGGCGTTTGGTATAAGGCATTTCACCACTGATCACCACTGAATTTACGGGTGAGTTTTCTTGACCAAACACTTGTTGAGATAACCACCAAGCAGCACTAATTAAACTAATAAGCACCACAACAAAAAATGCCAAACCAAGGCCAAAAGCCAAGACATGCTGATTTTTCGTGGTTAGTTGCTTATTACTCATATCATTATTCGCGGTTAAAACCGCCCCTATATACTCAATAACACGATGCGTTCAACCAATTCACTGAAGGTTAAACCATGTACTTTTGCCGCTTTCGGTACTAATGACGTTTGTGTCATTCCCGGTACTGTATTCACTTCGAGTAACTGCCATTCACCTTGGCTATTTTGCATTAAATCAACTCGTCCCCAACCACTAGCACCCGTTGCTTTAAAGGCCTGTAACGATAAGGCTTTAATTTGTGCTTCTTGCGCTGGTGCTAAGCCACAAGGGCAATGGTATTGTGTGCTGTTAGATTGATATTTAGCTTCGTAATCATAAAATTCACGCGGTGTTTCCATGTGAATCGCTGGCAATGCTTCATCACCTAAAATAGCGACAGTATATTCAGGACCATCGATCCAAGCCTCTAATAAAACATCACCATCAAAACCAAAAGCTTCCACCAAGGCGTTATGCAATTTTTCATCACTATCAGCCATCGCCATGCCAATACTTGAACCTTCATGAGCTGGCTTAACCATCACCTTGCCGCCTAAATCATTTAGCAACTTAGCAACATCAAGTTGAGCAAACTCTGTTTTTGTCACCACAGCAAAAGGGGCCGTAGGCAAATCACAGGCTTTAAATATTTGCTTGCTACGCACCTTATCCATAGATAAGGCAGAGCCTAAAACATTGGAACCTGTATACGCGATCCCTAACGACTCGAGTGCCCCTTGCAAACAGCCATCTTCACCGCCACGACCATGCAAAGCGATAAAAACTCGCTTGATACCTTGCTCAACCAAGTCCATTAAGGGTTGTGCTTTAGTGTCCATCAAAACAACGTTAAAACCGGCTTGCTCTAACCCTTGTGCAATGGCCTTACCTGAGTTGAGCGACACCTCACGCTCTGCTGAATTACCGCCATATAAAACCGCAATAGGCTGCTTTTTAACTTCAGCAATATTCATCATTAAGCCTTAGCAACTTGTAATAAATCATGGTCTGATAAGTTTCTCGCTACAGCACCAATGTTACCGGCACCTTGGGTGATCACCATGTCATTATCTTGTAATTGTGCCGCTAAAAGTTCAGGCAGCTTGTCAACATCGCTGACATACACAGGCTCAATTTGGCCGCGTTGACGAATAGAGCGGGCTAAACTTTTACTGTCGGCTGTTATAATAGCTGCCTCACCAGCGCTATAAACATCGAGTAGAAATAAACAATCGACTTCTGATAACACTTCCACAAAGTCTTCATATAAGTCACGAGTACGCGAATAACGGTGTGGTTGAAATACCATCACTAAACGCTTATCAGGCCAACCTGTACGCATAGCTAAAATGGTGGCTTTCACCTCACTGGGGTGATGACCGTAATCATCCACTAACACCATATCACCTGCACTTGTGCTTAAATCAGCCAGTTGTTCAAAACGACGACCAATACCGGCAAACTCCGTTAAGGCTTGGCAAATAGCCTCATCATCAATGCCTTCATCTTTGGCCACCGCAACCCCTGCCAGCGCATTAAGTACATTGTGTTGTCCAGGTAAATTAACACTCATATCAAGTGGTGGTTGACCGTCCATTTCTACAGTAAAATAGCTAACGCTAGCGTCTTGCTGATAATTAACCGCACGAATATCAGCATCTTGTGAAAAACCATAGGTGATCACTTGACGGCTAATACGAGGTAATAGTTCACGCACCACAGGATTGTCGATACAAACCACCGCTAAGCCATAAAAAGGCAGATTATGTAAAAATTCAATATAAGTATCTTTGAGTTTTTCAAAGTCGCCTTGGTACGTTTCCATGTGATCAGCATCAATATTGGTAATGACTGACACCATAGGTTGTAAATGTAAAAACGAGGCATCACTTTCATCGGCTTCGGCGACTAAATAGCGACTACTACCCAAACGGGCATTAGTACCAGCACTATTAAGTAAACCGCCAATAACAAAGGTTGGATCTAACTGGCCTTGGGCAAAAATACTGGCAATTAAACTGGTTGTGGTGGTTTTTCCGTGAGTGCCCGCAATGGCAATACCATGGCGAAAACGCATTAATTCTGCTAGCATTTCTGCGCGGCGAACCACAGGAATACGCGCTGCTTTTGCTGCCAATAACTCAGGGTTATTTTTATCGATGGCAGTAGAAACGACAATAACGCTAGCCCCGATAATATTGTCGCTAGCATGGCCAATATAAACAGTAGCACCAAGATCGACTAACCTTTTTACCACTTGATTTTCGCCAATATCAGAGCCTGAAATTTGGTAGCCTTCATTAAGTAATACTTCAGCAATACCGCCCATACCAGCACCACCAATACCGACAAAATGAATGTGCTTAACACGGCGCATTTCTGGTACTTTTGTTAAGCTAGTTAAGCTGTTTTTTCTTGCTGTTTGACTCATAGTATTACTCTATTTTAACGCTATATTAGCTGTTACTTGCCAGTAGGTATTAACTGCTGGCATATTTGCGCAACCTTGCTGGTTGCATTGACATCGGCGGCAGCAAAAGCTGCTTGCGCCATAATGTTCAAAATCTGTTTTTCACTAAATAAATCTTGTAAGGTTTTTGCTAAACTCTCACTAGTTAACTCATGTTGCTTTATTAATGTTGCCGCTCCGCGTGCCACTAGGTACTGAGCATTTTTAGTTTGATGATCATCAACAGCGTGCGGCAAAGGCACAAAAATAGCCGGTTTTGCCGCCATTGCTAACTCTGATACCGTTAAGGCACCTGCGCGACAGATAACAATATCAGCCCATTGATAGGCACTTGCCATATCTTTTATAAACTCAGTGACTCGCACTTGCTCATTAGCAAAGTGATGTTGATTATAAGCATCAACCACTTCGACTTGCTTATCCTTTCCCGTTTGGTGCCAAATATTAAAAGCGGGTTGCTCTGCTTGTCGTTTTACTAATTCGGCAAAGCTTGGGGGGATTATTTGGTTTAGCACTTGCGCCCCCAAACTACCGCCAATAACTAATATATTGTTGCTAGTTTTAGCCGTTACTTCTTTGCTAATATCAGCATTTTTCTGAGCATGTTCACCAATACTTGCTCTTAAAGGGTTCCCCACCACTTGCGCGTCTATTTTCGTCTCAAACGCATCTGGAAAAGCACAACAAACCTTATTGGCAATACGACTTAACAATCGGTTAGTTAAACCCGCAGCGGCATTTTGCTCATGCACCACTAGCGGCTTTTTCATTAACCATGCCGCTAAACCACCTGGGGCACTGGCATAACCGCCCATCCCCAAAACCACATCGGGTTTAATGGTTTTTATTACCTGAATTCCTTGCCATAACGATGCGACTAATTTAAACGGCAACTTCAGCCATGACAACAAACCTTTATTACGCAGGCCACTGATATTAATAAAGGAAATATCATAACCGTGCTCAGGCACTAAATTGGCTTCCATTTTATCTGCTGTGCCTAGCCAATGTATCTGCCAGCCTTGTTGCTTTAACATATCTGCCACGGCAAGGCCGGGAAAAATATGGCCTCCCGTACCTCCTGCCATCACTAACAAAATTGGAGAGTCACTTTTACTTCTCATACTTTCCCCTAGGAAAAATATACCCAACCATGCAAGTAAAACCACCAGCCATCACTAACAAAATTGGAGAGTCACTTTTACTTCTCATACTTTCCCCTAGGAAAAATATGCCCAACCATGCAAGTAAAACCACCAGCCATCACTAACAAAATCGGAGGATTCGCTGGAAAATTCGCTGTGCTAATCATTTCTGTCCCCGACTTTTAGAAGACGTGGCTTGAATACTTTGCATACGCAACTCATGATCTATGCGAATTAATATCACCACCGCGATGGTCATAATGATCATCGAGCTGCCGCCATAACTGATTAACGGCATAGTTAGCCCTTTAGTGGGAACTATACCGGCACTGGCGCCAACATTAACCGCCGCCTGAAAACACATCCAAATACCAATGGCGTAAGCAAAAAAACCTTCAAAAAACTTCTCTTTCGCTAGCGCCTTGCGCCCTAAAATAAGCGCTTTGTAGACCATAATCATGCTCAACAGCAAAATAACCGCCACACCAACAAAGCCAAACTCTTCAGCTAATACCGCCATCACAAAATCAGTGTGTGCTTCGGGTAAATATTCTAATTTTTGAATGCTATTGCCTAAGCCCTGACCAAAAATTTCACCTCGGCCGTAGGCCATTAGTGATTGTGTTAATTGATAGCCACTACCAAAAGGATCTTGCCAGGGATCTAAAAAGCTGGTGATTCGACGCCAGCGATAAGGCTCAAATATGGCTAATAACGACAGTAAAACCACGCCAACTGAGGCTAAACTAATGAATTGCCATAGTTTTGCGCCCGCTAAAAACAACAAACCAAAGGTAGTGACGAACATGACAATAATTGTGCCCAAATCTGGCTGTCTTAACAGTAAAGCAGCCAGCACAGCAAACACCACGAGGGGCTTAGCAAAGCCTTTCCAGTCTTCCATGACTTGATCACGTCGACGTACTAAATAAGCGGCTAAATAGCAAAAGAAAAACAACTTTGCTGGCTCTGCCGCTTGCACGGTTATTGGTCCTAAAACAATCCAGCGCGTTGAACCATTCACTGAGCGGCCAATCAGTAATACTGTTACTAGCAGAAAAATACCAAATATCAGTAAATAACCGCTATTTTTTTGCCACCACGACATAGGAATTTGCAAAGCAACACCAGCAATACCTAAACTCAAAACAATATAAATGCTATGGCGAATAACAAAATGAAAAGGGTTATTAAATAAGCGCTCTGCCACGGGCATTGATGAGCTAGCCACCATGATAAGCCCGATCATATACATGCTTAGCGCTATAATAATAAAGCTGCGATCAAATACCGCATAGTCGTGGTTAGCTTGTTTTTGCTCGGCATTAAAGACTTGAGCTAGCTTGTCGCCAATACTTGTTGCTAAACTTTTTATCGCTGTCAGCGGTAGTTTCATTTGCTCTGTTGAGGTAGTCATTTTTTCGCCTCTGTTAAGGTTTTGACTACCGCCATAAACTGTTCGCCACGCTCAGCGAAACTTTTGAACATATCAAAACTGGCGCACGCGGGCGATAATAAAACGATATCACCGGCCTTGGCATTCGCTTGTGCTAATACCACAGCGGCATGTAAATCGCTGACATGCTGTGACTTACCCATGTCACTTGTTAATTGCGCAATTTTGTCGCCATCTTGACCTAAAGTGATCACTTGGCTAACTTGTTGTGCAAGTGGCTCTGCCAATGGGCTAAAGTCAGCGCCTTTGCCTTCACCACCGGCGATAACAATTAAATTTTGCTGCGCGGAAAGTGTTTTGGCTAAACCGTTAATCGCCGCTAAAGTCGCACCGACATTGGTGGCTTTCGAGTCATTAATCCAAGTGATACCATCAGGAGTGCTTATTCGTTGGCAGCGATGTGCTAAGCCAGCAAATCCTGCGAGATTTTCTACCATGGCCGTTAATGACCAACCAGCGCTATAGCCTAACGCTAATACCGCTAAGTAATTGAGCGCATTATGCATGCCCGCCAATGGTAGCTCGTCTAAGGCAATGAGGTTTTTATCGCCAAAGGCTAAATAAGCTTTATTATTTTGTTTGTCTTTACTTTCAAGCTTGTGCTCACTAGCAAAACGAACACCAAATTGCCCTTGTGCAGGTGCATCACTACCAAAAGACATTTGCTTTTCAATGACCCTTGGCTCAACTTCTTGTTCAGCCTTTTGTTCAGCTTCTTGCTCACAGTAAGGCACCGCTGTTGCAACATCGTCACGGTTAGTAATGGCTAACTTACCTTGTTGATAAATACTTTGTTTAATGGCCTGATAATTAGCCATTGTTTGATGACGATCTAAATGATCATCACTAACATTTAAAACGGTGGTGGCAATCGCCTGCATACTTTTTAAGGTTTCTAACTGAAAACTAGATAATTCTAAAATAACGAGTTCAGGTAATGCGTTTGCTGCATTGCTATGTGATTGAGTAAATAAGTCTAAAACTGGCTGACCAATATTGCCGCCAAGCTGAGCATTAATGCCTAATTTTTTCGCTAAATAATCTAATAACGACACCACGGTAGATTTACCGTTTGAGCCAGTCACCGCTAACATGTCCATAGGATGACGGCGCTGATTATTAACTTGACAAAATAACTCAACATCCCCTAACACTTGACAGTCAGCGTTAATAAATGCTGCTATCTCCGCTATTGAACTATCAATACCTGGGCTGATCAATATCACCTCGGCCTGAGCAATTAACTCAGCATGCCATTTTCCTAGTGATAAACTGACTTGTGGAAATTCGTCTTTAAAGGTTTGCTGGTTATAATCATGGGTAAATGGATTCAAGCGAGAATCATTAACAGCAAAACATAAGCCTTGCGCCGCTAAAAAGCGCGCACAGGACATACCCGTAAGCCCAGCGCCCAGCACAAGTATTTGTTTATGTTTAAATGCCGTTAATAATGTCATTTATACTTTCTATCTCTCTTGCTCAATATTTTATACTTAACGAATCGACTTAACGAAGTTTCAATGTCGCTAAACCAATCAGCACTAAAATTAAGGATATAATCCAAAAACGCACTATCACTCTCGGCTCTGGCCAGCCTTTTAATTCATAATGATGGTGAATAGGTGCCATACGGAAAATTCGTTGACCGCGCATTTTATAAGAGCCAACCTGTAAAATAACCGACACGGTTTCGATAACAAAAACCCCGCCCATAATAAACAATACCAACTCTTGCCTAACTAACACGGCAATAACACCCAGTGCCGCACCTAATGACAAGGAGCCCACATCCCCCATAAAAACTTGAGCTGGATAAGTGTTAAACCATAAAAACCCTAATCCTGCACCAACTATCGCGGTACATACCACCACCAATTCACTGGTCATACCGATATAAGGAATGTGCAGATAACCCGCAAAATTGACATTGCCGGTAACATAAGCAAACAAGGCAAATGCTCCCGCCACCATAATGGTTGGCACTATGGCTAAGCCGTCTAAACCATCGGTTAAGTTAACAGCATTACTGGTGCCAACAATAACAAAATAGGTCATAACAATGTAAAGCATACCTAATTGCGGCATGACATCTTTAACAAAGGGGATCAGTAAAAAAGTTTGCTCAGGATGCGATATTTGATACAAAAATACTGCCGTTGCTAAGCCGGCCACGGTTTGCCAAAAATATTTCCACTTGGCAATTAAGCCGTTCGAGTCTTTACGAATAACTTTACGGTAATCATCAACAAAACCTATTACGCCGAAGCTCACCACCACAAACAGCACCACCCAAACATAGACATTACTTAAATCGGCCCACAGCAGAACACTAATAACGATTGACGCTAAAATAAGTATGCCACCCATCGTTGGCGTACCCGATTTAGACAAATGACTTTCAGGACCATCATCGCGTATCGTTTGACCTATTTGCATTTTTTGCAAATAACGGATCAATTTAGGGCCAAAATATAGCGAAATAAATAACGCCGTTAATGTGCTGACGATGGCGCGAAAGGTAAGGTAAGAAAAGACGTTAAACGCGCTATAGTATTGGGTTAAATATTCGGCTAACCAATGTAACATTAGGAATTGTCCTGTTTATTAGGATTAATAACTTGGCTTTGATTCTCTTTATTTTGATTAACATGCCAACTAATAATATCTTCAACGACATATTCCATATGAGCGCTACGAGAGCCTTTGACTAAAATCTGGCTGTTATTTGTTTGTTTTTGAGCTGCTACTAAGGCAAATAATTGTGCACAGAGCTCTGCTCTATCACTAAAGTGCTCGCTAGTAGCGGTATTTTTTCGGGCAAAAGCATCACTGGTGTTCTGACTTAAAACACCTAAAGTAAAGAGTACATCAATGCCCTGCTCTTTCGCATATTCACCCACTTCTTGATGATAACTACGGGCGTCACTGCCAAGCTCGGCCATATCACCCAGCACTAAAATGCGTTGCCCTGAATAATTAGCCAGCAGCGCGATAGCCGCTTTAATAGATTCAACATTGGCGTTATAAGTATCATCAATCAAGGTTAAGCTTTTATCTAACTGATGCATATTCAGCCTGCCCTTAACGGGTGCCATTTCAGCCAAACCAAGGCGGATATCGGTTAAACTAGCACCACATTCTATCGCGGCAGCGGCAGCGGCAACGGCGTTACAAACATTATGTTTACCGGGCACCGTAAGGGTAATGGCACATTCGCCAATGGGGGTTTGTAAATCAAAACTAGCGCAACCATTACCATCTAAACAAACATTATGGCTTGTTACATCAGCGTTAACGGCACTGCCAGCGCTGTTAGCATTAGCACAGGAAAAAGTACGCACTTGTTTGTTTGTTAAACGCCACTGCCATTTACTGGTGTACTTAGTATCTTTGTTATATAACGCGACACCTTCAGCCGCTAAAGCCGAAAAAATCTCGCCTTTAGCGCGAGCAACACCACATAAATCACCAAAGCCTTCTAAATGCGCAGCGGCAATATTATTGATCATAGCAATATCAGGTTTAACTAATTCTGTTGTGTAAGCAATTTCACCAATATGATTCGCGCCCATTTCAATCACGGCAAAATCATCATCTTGAGATAACCGTAATAATGTCAGTGGCACGCCAATATCGTTATTGAAATTACCTTCGGTGGCAAGCACCTTACCCAAACGCGATAAAATAACCGCTAACATTTCTTTAACGGTGGTTTTACCACTGCTGCCAGTAATGCCGATGGTTTTAGGGGCAACTTGCGCTTTAACAAAAGCGGCAATTTTACCTAAGGCGATACGGGTATCATCAACAATAATTTGGGCAACTTGGCTGGTATCGATATCAGTAATGAGATGATCAACAATAATCACCTGACAACCTTTTTCAATCACTTGTTTCACAAAGCGATGGCCATCAAAACTGGGCCCTTTTAACGCTAAAAAAACATTGCTTTCTTTTTCTGCTGAGCTTTCTTGAGCATTAACCGCGCGCGAGTCGGTGACTAAATTGTCAACCGTTAATGCCGCTAAAGCTTCATCACCAACTAACTGACCATTGGCGGCAGTTGCTAAACTTGTTAAGTCGAGTGTGATCATACTTGCTCACCTGTAGGCAAAGCGCCCTGATTAGCGTCGTGATCATTAAAAAAGTCCATCACCACTTGGCGCTCGTTATAAGCTATTTTTTCTTTACCAATAATGATGTAATCCTCATGTCCCTTGCCTGCTAGCAAGACCACATCTTCTGGCTGTGCTTTAGCTAAGGTCACTAAAACCGCTTGTTTTCTATTTTCAATAACCGTGGCATCCGCCTTATTTGCTAGACCTGACAGCACATCTTCTATAATGCTCATCGGTGCTTCTGTACGCGGATTATCACTGGTTACCACCAGACAATCGGCATATTTTTCAGCCGCCTGTGCCATTAATGCTCGCTTACCTTTATCTCTATCGCCACCGCAGCCAAAAACAACGTATAACTCGCCATGACAATGTTGGCGACAAGCAATAAGCGCTTTTTTTAAGGCATCAGGCGTGTGGGCATAATCAACGACCGCGGTTGCTGTGTTGCTGCATTTATTGCTAAGTTTATTGTTGGTAGAAAAACGCTCCATACGCCCAGCAATAGCGTTAACATTGACAACTTGCGCTGCGATTACGGTTAGTGGTATAGCCTCTATCAATAAGACACTGATCACAGCCAGTAAGTTATCAATATTAAAATCACCCAATAACGGGCTATGAATGTCAATATCACCAAGATGAGTGCTTAGGGTAAAATTGACACCGTGGCTGTGATGGTTAATATTATTAGCCGTCACAAACTGCGCATGTTGGCAAACGTTTTCACTGCGACCGTACAGCCATAGCTTCTCTGGCGTTGGCCAATGCGCTAGCCAAGCTTGAACTTGCTCATCATCACCATTAAGTACGGCAATTTGTTTCTTATCATGGGTAAATAACTGTCTTTTAGCGGCAGCATAATCAGCCATAGTACCGTGATAGTCGAGATGATCTCGACTTAAATTAGTAAAGACAGCAATATCAAAAATATCGGCGCTAACACGTTTTTGCTCAAGAGCGTGGGAAGACACCTCCATGGCAAGATGACTTGCTCCCTGCTCAGCAAAATCATGAAAAAATTGCATTAAGTCAGTGGCGCTTGGCGTGGTATTGGCAAGTTCGGTCAAGCTGTTTTCATTTAAGTGACTGAGAAAGCCCGCACCGTTCGTGCCTATGATGGCGCAAGAATTTTGACACTGGCTTAATACCTGACCCAATAAGTGGCTGGTACTGGTTTTACCGTTAGTGCCGGTAATGCCAATCATGGTCATTTTGGTTTGAGGGGCTTGATAATAAGCACTAGCAAGTGCAAACAGCTGAGTGTTTAACTGATAAAAACTCACCACCGCCACTTGTTCATCACCAGCGGCAATAACGCTAACCTTACCATGATCTGTTTGTTGCTGACATTCACTGATAATTAAACTGGCACCGCTTTCAATAGCGCTAGCAATATATTGGCGGCCGTCTTGGGCTTGACCAATAACCGCGCAAAAAATATCACCTTGGCTAATAGTACGGCTGTCATTAGACAAATGACCTTGTTGCTCGACAAGCTTTATATGCGCAGGCAAGTTAATACCAATGTCAGCTAAAACTTGTTTGATAGAGGCGATTAAAGGCTTAGACATCATTCGCCTCCTGCTTAGCTATTTTTTGCGTACTTTTCGATACTCGAAGCTCACTGTTCGACGCTAATTTTGCACTTGAGTCAGGGGCAACATTTAATACTCGCAGCGCCCCTTGCATTACTCGTGAAAATACCGGTGCCGCGACTTCACCGCCATGATACAAGTCGCCGCCAGGATCGTTAATCACCACCACAACGACCACTTTAGGATCGGAAATTGGCGCAACGCCAGCAAATAAACCAACGTAGTCGTTACCATAACCACCCGCAACGGCTTTGAAGGAAGTACCGGTTTTACCGCCAACACGATAACCGTCCACTTTCGCTTTTTGTACATGATGATCCACTACCGTTTCAAGCATTTGCGTAATGGCTAATGAATTTTTCTTAGAAAATACTCGCTCCCCTGCTTTTTTATCACCTTTAATGATAGATAACTCTCGTTTGATACCACCATTGGCTAACGTGGCATAAAAACGCGCTAGTTGCATCGGAGTAATGGCCAAGCCATAGCCCCAAGAAAGTGTCGCTAACTCGAACTTTGACCAACGCTGCCGGTCATGCATCATGCCAGAGCTTTCACCAATTAAGTCTGTTCCTGTACTATCAGCAAAACCAGCATCAAAAAACTTATCAAGTAAAAAATTCTTCGGCACTGACAGCGCTAACTTGGTGGTGCCCATATTTGAAGAAGTCACTAAAATATCTTCAATGGAAAGTTTACCGCGATTAATAGGATCATTAACGCGCCTGCCACCTAAACGCATCCAACCGGGGCTAGTATCTATAACAGTATTCACCTTAGCCGAGCCAAACTCTAACGCCGTTAAAGCCGTTAGAGGCTTCATGGTTGAACCCGGTTCGTAAATATCGGTGATCGCCCTATTTCTAAAACGATGAATAGCGGTATTACGACGGTTATTTGGGTTATACGATGGGCTATTGGTCATCGCTAGAATTTCACCGGTGTGAATATCCGCCACAACGACCGAGCCAGAGGTCGCCTTAAAAGCTTGCACCGCCCCCTTAAGCTCCTTGTAAGCAATGGCCTGAATACGTTGATCAATAGTTAAGGTGATATCTTGGGCGGCTTGAGCTTCTTTTACCGAAAGTATTTCAATTTTACGGCCTTTAGCATCTTTTCTAAAACGTTTTGCGCCACCTTTGCCCGTGAGTAGCTGATCATAAACTCGCTCAACCCCTTCAATGCCTTTATCATCAACATTAGTAAAACCAACAACATGGGCGCTAATTTCGCCTGTTGGGTAAAAGCGTTTAGATTCTTTACGAAGATGAATACCCGGAATTTTCAACTCACGAATATAATTAGCCATGGCGGGAGAGATTTTTCGTTCAAGATAAACGAAACGTTTTCTAGGGTTACGTATGACACGCGTCGTTAATTTATTAACATCCTTCCCCAAAACATCGGCCAACGCTTGCCAATGTTCAGTCATCGTCAGGGCGTTATTGTCCATGATAATTTTAGGATCAGCCCACACTGTTTCAACAGGGACACTAATGGCTAATTCATCACCATTTCTATCAACAATAGAACCTCGTTGCACCGTATTAGCGGCTGTTCGTAGCGAGCGCATATCACCCTGTTTTTTCAACATATCGGGTTCAATAATTTGAATATAAGCACTACGCGCTAACAGCCCAGCATAAATCAAGGCAACAATAGCCAACACCACGTAATAACGCCATGCGGTTGTTGTTGGTTGACTGCTGCGATTGCTTGCTTTTTTGCTCACGCTGGTACTCACTTTTTTACTCATTTATTTTTATTCTGCTATTACTTTGTTTTTATAGTGCTGCTACTTTAAAGTAATAATGACTTCTGAATTAGCATCAGGTCGTTTCATATTCAGTAGTTTTCTCGCCTTACTTTCTATGGCGCTGTGCTCCGCCAAAGAATTCTGCTCTAACAATAAATTACGCCATTCAATGTCTAACTCGTCTCGCTCGGTTAACAAAATTTCTAATTCACTGGTAGTTTGCCTATTCAAATGGGTGTAATAAATCACCGAAAATGCTGATAAAACCACCATAGCTAACAACAGGTAGCTGACGAAATGACCTACAATATCTTGCCAAATATCGACGGGTAGCACATTTTTTCGTGGTGAAACTTGTTGCCTTGGCATCACTAATCAGCAATTTTTTCTAAACGCTGTGCTATACGTAGCACTGAGCTACGTGAACGAACATTTATCTCTACTTCAGTTTTGCTCGGTTTTAATTTACGACCAATTAATTGTAATTTTTTGCCCTTATTCAATTCAGCTTCACTGATAGGTAACCCGCGCGGTACTTGCTTACCTTGTGAATGCTTTCTCATAAATTGTTTTACTAATCTATCTTCTAATGAATGAAAACTAATAACGACTAACCGCCCGCCTTCATTAAGCACATTTAATGACGCTGCTAATGCCTTTTCTATTTGTTCTAATTCACTATTGATATACATGCGAATGGCTTGGAAACTTCGCGTCGCAGGATGCTTTTTAATTTCTCGTTGTGGCGCCGTGGTTTTGATCAACTTTGCCAACTGGCTGGTACGGGTAAACGGCGTTTCTTCTCGGGCATCAACAATGGCGTTAGCAATCCGCCAAGCGTGTTTTTCTTCACCAAAAGTTCTTAGTACCCAAGTAATATCTTCTACATCGGCAATCGCTAACCACTGAGCTGCAGTTTGTCCGCGAGTGGTATCCATGCGCATGTCTAACGGGCCATCCTTCATAAAGCTAAAGCCACGCTCTGCTTCATCAAGTTGCGGGGAAGAAACACCTAAGTCCAGCAATATGCCATCAACTTTGTCAGTTAACTGATGCTGCTCGGCAATATCTGCTAAATGTGCAAAACCTTGATGTTCGATATGAAAACGCTCGTCGCCTTTAAATTTTTCTGCCGCCGCAATAGCACTTGGATCGCGATCAATAGCAAGTAATCGTCCCTGTTTTGACAACTGAGATAAAATTAATGACGAGTGGCCACCACGACCAAAAGTGCAGTCGATATAGCAACCATCTGGGTTGATGTTTAAACCATCAACCGCCTCGGCCAATAAAACAGAAATGTGTGTTTTATCTACTTCCATATTGTTATTTTTATTGCCTTTTTATTTATATTCTGTTTATATTCTGTTTATATTTTTGTTTTAAAGATGTCTGTTGCGAATACTGTTTTTCAAAAATAAGCCCTTTATAGCGATAGATCTAATAAACGCTCTGTTAATTCAATTTCGCCTGATTGAATTTTGCTAATGCCTTGTTGCATTTGAGCCTGCCATGCTGACTCACTCCAAATTTCAAATTTTTTCAACTGACCCACTAGCATAATCGATTTTTCTAACGCGGCATGCTGTCTTAATGGGCCATTAATCAATAAGCGACCATTTTTATCCATGTCGCAATCGGTAGCATTACCGAGTAAAACTTGTTGTAATAAACGCTCTTGTGGATTCATACTTGATAAGTTACAAAGTTTCAGCTCAATCTCTTCCCATTCAGGCAAGGGATACAACAATAAACACGGGTGTTGAATATCCACCGTGCAAATCATTTTTCCTTGGCAATCAGTCAATAGCTCCTCACGATACTTTGTCGGTACCGTGATTCTATTTTTGCTATCAAGTGTGATTGCGCTAGCGCCTCTAAACATGTTTTTACATTGACCTTATTAGCTTATTTTTTGTTGCTTATTTTGCTGCTGCTTTTGTTACTTCTCTTATTACTTTTTTTATTAGGTAACGTCAAGATCCACAATTACCCACTTTTTACCACATTGATGTAGTTTAGTGACTAAAGCAAACTTATGTCAAGCAAAGAATCGGGAAAATGAACGATATCAGTACTGGTCAAAACACCAGTAAAAATAGGGGCTGAACAAAGAATTGTAGGAAGTAGATGAATTTGTGGACTTTTGTGGATCGTCATCCCAAAAAGTGACTGAAAATAGCTTAAAATAGAACAAAAAATATTTATTTTTGTTCTATTTTGATACCTTAATGACTCACACCAGTTTTTCTTTACTTAGGTTGCCCGATCACCCCTTGCATCTCTCTCTAACAAAAGTATAATGCAAATCATTCTTATTTAGCATGTGGCGTGGGTACATGGAAGCAGCTTTAGCAACTGTAGATACTCGTAATATCAATACTTTTTATCAAAACCATCACTCTTGGTTATACCAATTATTTAATCGTAAACTCAGTAATCATGCCGATGCTGCCGATCTGGCACATGATGCTTTCATACGTTTAATAACAAAGCCTAAATTTTTTGATAGCAACTCAGGTGCCCGTGCTTATTTAAGCCACGTGGCTAGAGGTATGTGTACTGATTTATGGCGCAGACAACAAATAGAGCATGCTTTTTATGAAGCCTTAGCCGAATGCAAACACGAAGACGAGCAATCACCCGAATATCAGCACAATATAATTCAAGCCCTAGTGCAAGTTGACAATATGTTAGCCAAGTTACCTGAAAAAGTAGCTCGTGCTTTTTGGTTATCGCAACTGGAGGGTAAACGTTATAAAGACATTGCCCTTGAATTAGAGGTGTCTGAACGCATGGTTAAAAAATATATGGCGCAAGCCATGTTAAAAATGGCCATTTTAGCGGCCAGAAACGCGGAATAATATACTAAGCTATGATGACTGCTATCTCTGTCAACAACAAAGTTGATCACCAGCGTTTACAGCAAGCCGCACAATGGTTTGCTTTATTTGCTGATGGCGAAATCAACAACCAAGAACAACGTGATTTTAAATTATGGCTGCAATCAAAAAACAATCAGCAAGCTTGGCATTTTGTTGACGGAGTAAGTCAGCAATTTGCCAACATTCGCCACAGCGAACACCACAACGTCGCACTTAATGCCTTAGGCAGCCCAGAACAAGCCAGACTATCGCGCCGCAATAGTTTAAAACTATTATCCCTATTGCCACTCAGTGCTTTGGTCACTTGGGCAGGTTACCAACATACACCGTTTGGATCGGCTTTACAGGCTTCGTTTGCGGGTTATGTTAATGACTATGCTACCGATATTGGACAAATTGACCATATTAACTTGGCCGATAACAGCCAAATTAGCCTAAATACCGCCAGTGCCATTAATGTTCATTACCATAACCAATTACGTTTAATTGACTTAGTTCGCGGTGAAATATTAGTAGATACCGCCAAAGATCGACGTGACTTTGAAGTAAACACCTCAGTTGCCCGTTTACGTGCTTTAGGTACTCGTTTTAGCGTACGCCAGTTTAATGACAATAAGGTTCAGTTAAGTGTTTTCGACGGTCGAGTGGCTATTTATAGAGTAAAAAACGAGCAAGAGCATATTCCGACACCACACTTAATTTCAACGCAGTACATAGTTGAAGCGGGCGAACAAGTCATAATCAGCAATGAAAACATTCAAACTTTAGCGCCAGCCAACACTAAACAAATTAGTTGGCAACAAGGGTTATTATTCGCAGAAGAGATTACTTTGGCTAAATTCATTGAACAGCTTGGTCGTTACCGAACAGGTTATTTAAACGTGTCACCTGAAATAGCCCAACTACGCATTATGGGATCCTTCCCGATTAACGATACCGATAAAATCTTGGCAATGCTCAGCAACAGCTTGCCGATAAAAGTAAATAAAATATTGCCATGGTGGGTCACTCTTGAGCCTAAATAACCTAAATAACCTAAATAACCTAAATAACCTAAATAACCATGAGCCTAAAACAACCCTAAGTAACCTGCTATTGAAAAAATAATTAAAAAACAGGTTCCCTTTTTTGAGTGCTGATTCGATTCCTTAGTAATTAAAGAAAATCAAAAAACTTAAACATAACCTAAACAAAGGGATCAACAATTATGACTACTCAGCTAGTTATAGCCAAGTACAACGCTAAATACATAAATAAAACTAAACCTCTGTCCTTAGCAATAAAGCTCGCCTGTGGGGTCGCCATTACACTATCGGCCAATGCCATGGCGCAACAAACCTCAGCTAACAGCCAAAATTATCGTATTGAAGCCTCGCCATTGGCAAAGTGCTTAAACCATTTCGCCGCACAATCAGGCCTTCTTCTCAGTGCTGATGCTAAATTAACTCAAGGCAAGCGCTGTACGGGTATTGCGGGGACATTATCGGTAGAGCAAGCTTTACTGCAATTATTGAAAAATACTGGCTTGCAGGCGGTCAAACAAAATGGTGGCAGTTATTTACTCGCACCTGTCAGTGTAACTAATGTTTTAGCTACTGCACAGGTAACCAATATAAACGAAGAAACAGTCTATGGCTCAGTGGATGGTTATGTGGCAAGACGGAGTGCTACGGGTACCAAGACGGATATTCCAATCATCGAAAGTCCGCAATCTGTCTCGGTTATTACAACCGATCAGATTGTTGTTCAGAAAGCACAAAGCTTAAGTGAAGCGTTTGGCTATTCTGCGGGAATTGTTTCAGAAACGTCGAATAACCTTACTGTTGACTCGTTTGTTATAAGAGGGTTCCGAGCGTATGCAGGTGTAGGCAGTCTATACCGGGACGGCACTAAAGCAGCCACAAATATTTTTGATGGCAATACTGAACCCTATGGCCTTGAGCGCCTTGAACTGCTAAAAGGCCCTTCCTCGGTGTTATATGGCAAAGCAGCGCCGGGTGGTATTATTAATATGGTCACCAAGCGGCCAACCGTTGACCCCATTCGAGAAGTTAATATTGATTATGGCTCCAATAATCGCAAACAAGTGTCAGGTGACTTCAGTGATGCATTAACTGACGATGGTGTATGGTCTTACCGCCTTACTGGGTTGCTGCGCGATAGTGATACTATGGTTGATTATGTTGATGATGATAGAGCCTATATTGCCCCGGCGATCACCTGGCGTCCTGACGAGGCAACGTTTTTAACATTGTTGGCAAATTACCAAAAAAATAAGTCGGCCTCAGTGTTTGGGCTACCGGTTGAAGGCACATTGGAAGATACACCGAATGGGAAAATTCCTAGAAATCGATTTATAGGAGAACCGGGGTACGACAAATATGAAACTGAAATTAAATCTCTAGGTTATGTATTTGAGCATCAATTCAATCAAGACCTGACTCTGCGTAATAATTCACGATATTTCGAATCCGACGGGGATTTTCCTGTAATTTGGTCCGGGGCTTTCGATAGTTCAACAGGCATTCTGTCTAGAGCAAGGGCCCAAGATCGTCGTGATTACTCCGATGTATTTACAACGGATATCAGTCTGGAATACAAAATAGACACAGGTGCTGTCAGTCATACCTTGTTATTAGGTGCAGATTATACCGATGAGTACCATGAGACTGAACGTTATAATCGTACTGTAGGGGCTCTAAATCTATTTAGTCCAGAGTATGGCGTTGCTTTAATTGGAACCCCCGTTATTCATCCCGGCTCATGGAAAGAGCAAAGCAAAAACTATGGCCTCTATTTTCAGGATCAATTAAAAATCCAGGATAAATGGGTCGTGTCGCTCGGTGGCCGTCAGGACTGGACGGAATCCCAGCAGGAGGCATTTTTCTTTGACCTCAAAGGGCCAAAAGAAAAAAATGATGCGTTTACTGGGCGAGCAGGCTTAATTTATCTTGCTGACAATGGCTTAGCTCCTTATATCAGCTATAGTGAATCTTTTCAGCCTCAAGGTGGTAAGGATAGATCAGGTAGTCGCTTCGATCCTACAACGGGAGACCAATATGAAATGGGTGTTCGCTACCAACCAGAAGGCAGTGAACTGTTTATCACTGCATCGATTTATGAGCTGACCCAGCAAAATGTCCTGACGACTGATCCTGTCGATAGCCAGTTCAATGTTCAAACGGGTGAAATACAATCGCGTGGGTTTGAACTTGAGGTAAAAACCAACATTGATGATAACACCCGACTGATAGCGGCCTATGCCTATACTGACACTGAAGTCACAAAGGACAATAACCCTGATAAAGTGGGTAATAGAGTTAGCGGTGTGCCCTATAACCAGTTTTCTTTATGGGGCGATTATCAGTTTACCGCTTTTGGTTTATCGGGGTTGATGGCGGGTGCGGGTATGCGCTACGTGGGTAACACCACAAGTGAAAGGCTTGATGTGACGGTACCTGATTATACGCTTTTTGATGCGATGGTTAGCTATGAAACAGAGCATTGGCGTTATGCATTGAATGCAAAAAACCTGACAGATAAAAACTACGTATCCTGTACATATGCTTGCTTTTACGGTGATGAGCGAAGCCTTATTGTCAGCGCGTCTTACAATTTTTAACGTCAATTATAGTTAAGCTATCGCTGACAGTAAAAACTGGTGCTCCCCCCCTAGCGTCAGTTTTTTACTCTGCGGCTTATTTTAACGCCCTGTCACTCGTTCACCCCTTGCATCTGCCCTCAACAAAAGTATAATGACAATCATTCTCATTTACTCTTTGTTGAGGCTGTGTGTGCCTGCCGTAGAAAAAGCTGCTATTGGATCCCTCTATCAAGAACACCATACTTGGCTATTTAGGTTATTAAATCGCAAGCTTCATAATAGTGCCGATGCCGCCGATTTGGCGCAAGACGCGTTTATCAACTTATTAAAAAAACCCAAGCATTTTGTTGATAATTGTGATGATAAGTCAGGTGCACGTAATTATTTATCACGTGTTGCTTCAGGTTTATGCGTTGATTTTTGGCGTCGACAACAAGTTGAGCGTGCCTATCTCGACGTGTTGGCACTCAGGCCAGAAGCTATAGCTATTAGCCCTGAGCAGCAATACAACTTGTTAGAAACACTTTTTGAAATTGATAAATTGCTCAGTCAATTACCTGATAAAGTTGCCACGGTATTTATTCTCGCGCAACTTGATGGCTTAAGCTATCAGCAAATAGCCTCTAAACAAGGTATTTCATTACGCAGTGTTAATAATTATATGGCTATTGCCTTGGTTAAATTAGCCAAGTTAATGGATGGCATTACTAATGACTAATGTGATGACTAATACCGTAACAAATACCCTAACTAAGAGCCAGCAGACAACAGCATCGGATGCTGCTCTAGAGCAAGCCGCACTTTGGTTTATTCAGCAAGAGCAAACAGACTCTTCTAGCCAACATAACGCTCAGCAACAGCAAGAATTTAACGTTTGGCTGCAACAAGCAGAGCATAAACTAGCGTGGCAAAAAATACTGACCGTTAGCCAAACCTTTGATGCTTTCAAACAAACGGGACAGGCAAGGCAAAGTGAGCACACAGGGCAGGTTGATATTGCCAGCAGCACACTCTCTCATTTACATCAGCCTAGCCAAAGCTTTTCACGTAGAAGCATGCTTAAAGGCTTTGCGGTTGCCGCAGTTGTTGGTTTTACTTGGCAGTTTAGCGCTGATATCAGACAATATGTTTACAGCAGACAAGCACAATATCAAACGGCAGTAGGTGAAACACGTCAACAAAAACTCAGCGATGGCAGCCACCTTTGGTTAAATACCGATAGCGCGTTAAATGAGCTTTTCAACCCACACAAACGTGAACTAGCGCTTTATCAGGGCGAAGTTTATATAAATACCGCAGCAGACAGCCAACGACCTTTCTTTGTTAGCGCTACCTTAGCCTCAAAGCCTATTACGTATACCGCGTTAGGCACCGAGTTTTCTATTGAGCAGAATAATGATGATAGTCAATTACATGTTTTTAAAGGTCGCGTCGCGGTTGATTATAACCAACAGCGGGTAATACTTAGCGCTGGCGAGCAAGTGACTATTACGGAGTATGGCTTTAGTGTTATTACGGCTGCCGAAACTGACAGTTTGGCTTGGCAGCAGCGAGAACTTCGCGCTAAGAATATATCGTTGGCTGACTTTTGTCGTCAATTAGAACGCTACCATACTGGTATTATCACCTTAAGTGAGCAGGCTGCACAGTTACGAGTAGTAGGCATATTCCCTATTTTTGATCTTGAAGCCAGTTTACAAATGATAGCGCAAAGTTTACCAGTAACAGTACACCAGCACTTACTTTGGTGGACGCGTATTCACTAACAAACGTCACTCTTTACAAACTAATGACTATTATTTTTGCACTATTTTTTTTCTCATACGATTCCTAAGTAGAAACCATTAATTAATCATACATTTTTACAAGGAATAACATTGAAAACGCATCATAACATCGCTTTATCTGCGATAGCCCTCGCCACAAAAATTGCCTTGGCAACTTTTACCTTAAGCTCAGCAGTACAGGCCTCAGAAAATAAATTACCGCGTGTAACTGCCAGTAATTATAACATCAATATTAACGCTGATAACTTGGCAAACTGTATCTACAATGTTGCCGAGCAAGCAGGCATATATATTAGTGCTGATATTAGTTTAACTAAAAACAAACAATGTCAGCCAATGACCACCACCGCCAACATAGAGTCAATACTAACGCAATTGTTAACCCCTTTTGATTTAGTGGCTATTGCACAATCTCCCGGTCGGTATGCTGTACAGAAAGTGCAGCAAACGAGACGAGTGAACACATTAGCTACTGCCATAATACAAAGTGATGACTTAAAGGATGGCAGTGCCGAAGATGGTTATATCAGCGATGGCGTGGCTAATGTTAGCATCTGGCAGGGTCGAAAACTGCAAGATACGCCCTATTCTATTAATGTTATTTCTGAAGACTTATTACAAAATTTACAAGCAACGAGCACAGATCAAGTTTTCAAAATTAACCCTTTAATTCAGGTTAACCGACCACAAGCGCAGAATAATGAATTCAAAATATTTTCTCGAGGTTTTGCTACCCGAAGAGCATCTAGAAACGGTGTTTTTCTCGACAGACCCGATCATGGTGCCAGTATGCAGGAAGTAGAACAAGTCGAAGTATTGACTGGATTATCAGGCTTTCTCTATGGTGCCGGTAATATCGGTGGCATGGTTAACTATGTCACTAAACGCCCCACCGAAGAACGTTTGAATTCAGTGACTGTTGGCAATACCAGTGGTAGCAACGTTTATTTGCATGGTGATTTTGGTGGCCAAATAGATCAAGAAGGAAAATTTGGATATCGTTTCAATGTGCTCACACAAGATGGTGAAACAGCGACAAAAGATCAAGATTTAGAACTAAATTTTGCTAGCTTCGCCTTTGATTGGAGAGTCAATGACTCCCTCTTGATACAAATTGATGGCTCAGACCGTGACTACCACATGAAAGGTTTGCAAACAGGTTGGTCTTTAGGTGATGATGAATTCGGAGAGCAGGCAATACGCCCCTCAGCCAAACAACTCGATAGCGATCTACTTTGGAGTCAAAAGTGGGCTATTCAGGACTCTCAAAATCAGCGATTAGCGACTAATTTATTTTGGGATATCGATGAAAACTTGTCTCTGCGTGCCGGTTACTTAGCTGATACTACTGACCGTTATTACACCTCTGCAGACAGTACTATAAATGCTGACGGTACTTATACTCAATACGCAGAAACTGATAAAGCATCCCCCTCTAGAAAAGCTTATACTTGGGGCAGCTTTATCTTTATTGATATAGATTTCAATACTGGCGATATAGCACACAAAATGGTCACTGGCTTAAGGTTTAGCGATAAAGAGCGAAATGATGGTAATAACGCATGGTCAAATGGGGTTGAACTCGGCCCATTTAGCCTAGCTAAGCCCGGCTATGTTGATGAGCCAAACTGGCAATATGATGGCGAATATTCCCCATACCTCCTGTCTAAAACGACGACCAGCAACTTCAGTATCGGTGATGATATCACCTTTAATGAACAGTGGTCAGCACTGGTGGGATTAGCTTATAGCAGCATAGAGGATAAACGTTATAACGGTGATACAACCTTGAGAACTCATTATGATGAAAGTGCTTTAACTCCCAGTTTATCAATTATTTATAAACCAATAGATTCAGTGACAACATACATCAGTTATATGGAAGGATTAGAAGACGGTGATCATGCCGATGATAGACACCAAGGTCTAGAGGTAATAAATGCCGGTGAATCTTTTAAACCACTGACGAGTACTCAGCTAGAGCTAGGTGCCAAAGCAAATATGAATGGTATGTTGTTCGCCGCAGCACTATTTGAAATAGAAAAACCTCTTGAATATTATCTTCTTAAAGAAGAGAAGTACGAATTTGTTCAAGATGGTCGTCAGCTTCACCGTGGGCTTGAGTTTACCGCAACGGGAAAACTCACCGAAAACCTAACCTTAGTCGGTGGCTTTACTTTATTAGATGCAAAAATAAAAGAGCAACGAGCACAACCTGAATTAGAAGGTAATAGACCAGACGAAGTTGCGAAACAAATGTTTAAATTCTATGGCGAATATGCAATTCCAGCCATTTCAGGGTTAGTGATTAATGGCAGTCTGAGCCATACAGGTAGCTTCTATAGTGAGTTAGATAATAAAGAAGAGCTAGACGGGTATACTTTGACCGATATAGGCGCTCGCTATACCTTTAATAATCTGACGAACCCAGTGACACTGCGATTCAATATTAGCAATCTAACCGACAAACGCTATTGGGCTAATGGCTCATACACAGGAGATGGTCGCCGAATGGCACTGTCGGCTAATGTCGAGTTTTAACCCCCTAACTCAACATAGTTATTAGCTGATAACACTAGCAAAACTCCCTAACAGCAATCAACTAATTACATCCATAGAACAACCGCCGAAAGCTACTGAGCAGCCACTATCGGCGGCTGTTTCTTTAGTTCGTCCGCAGGAATTGGTTTAAACCCCCGTCTTTAGACGGGGGTTGTTTAATAAATCATATTTTAGCACTTCAAATAAGCTGGCGGCTGCATAACAACCGCTCCTCGCAACATAATTCAAATTATTATAATACCTTACTTTTTTACATGCCTATGCACTTTACTCAGGAGCTCATTGATAACATTTCTCCTCTTTAACCCCTGAAGAACCGCTTTTACTTTTGATTTCAAAACCTCTTACTGAAAATACAAATGATAATCATTACAATTCATGTAGATCAATTAATATACAAAACAATTATCTGAATAGGTTTCTTACCAACATGAAAATAAGGAGTAAATTATGAACAAGATACACATTATTGGGGGATTGACATTATCGGTGTTATTCACTTCAATATCACAAGCAACAGTAAAATCTACTACCGATTCAATCAACACTCTCGCAACGACTACCGTTATATCGGCAACACGGTATGAGCAAAGTATCGATAAAATCCCTGGTGCTATTACCGTCATCAATGAACAAGCATTAAAAGAACAAACGGCAATAAGTGATGATCTTACTGCTATCATTGCTAATTTAGTACCGGGTATGTCGCCTAGCCGTCAAAAGCTATCAAATCAAGGGGTAAATTTACGTGGCCGTACCGCATTATTACTTGTCGATGGTGTACCACAAAATAACCCATTACGTAATGGCAACCGTTATGGCTTCCCACTTGATTCGGCAATGTTATCAAGAATAGAAATTGTTAATGGTGCTAGTGCCGTCAATGGTCTGGGTGCCACAGGTGGCACAATTAATTATATTACCTTATCTGCTAAAGAAGGTGATAACTGGCGACAAACGGCTGGGCTGCGTTTAAACAGTAGTTTTGATGACGATAGCGGTGGCAATAAGCAATGGTATAACGTCCGTCATTTTGATGAAAAATATGAAGTGCTTTTCTCCGTGGCTAGGCAGGATCGCGGTTTATATTACGACGGTAATGGCAATGCTATTGGCATGAATATGATTCAGGGTGAAACACAAGATTCAGTCTCAATGAATTATTTTTTGAAAACAGCCGTAAAATCTGACGAGCATAAACTCGAATTTTCATTCAATAAATTTGAGCTTAAAGGAAATAATGATTATGTTGCTGTTTGGGGTGATTTCGCAAATAAAATACCTGGCACAGTTGAAAAAGGTACTCCTTTAGGCGAACCAATTTTAAATGATGTTGAGTCTTATAATGTGACTTACAGTAATGATAATTTGGCAGGCGGCGGGTTAACCGCACAGTTTTTCTATCAAGATTTTCAAGCAGTATATGGTCGAGCATGGTGGCAGCCAACGGATACAGAAATTTTTGATCAAGGTACAATTACCTCAACCAAAAAAGGTTTAAAGGTAGCTTATACGCAAAGTAACTTATTAAACAAAGATGATAACTGGGTTATTGGTGTCGATGTGCTTGATGATACAACTCAACAATGGTTACTTGAGTCAAATTTAGGCGTTACCCCTGAAATGTCTTACTTAGGCATAGCACCTTTTATTCAAGGTGATATGCTTGTTTCTGAACGATTGCGTTTATCCGCTGGCTTACGTTTTGAAAGTACAGAGGTAACAGTAAACGCTGATAAAACATTATATGCCTATGGTGTTTTTCTAGGCCAAGGTGCTGCTCAAACAGCCCATGACGGGGTAGATATTATTGGTGGTAAACAATCTTTTTCTGAGTTGGTTTATAATTTAGGTGCTGTTTACAGTGTTACTGATAATACCAATGTCTATTTTGGCTACAATCAAGGCATGGGCTTACCCGATATTGGTCGAGTACTTCGCGGCCAATGGGTAGCTGATGATAATCCTATTTCGGGTGGTGCAACGATTGATTTCACCAATATGCCTGCGGTTGAGCCCGTTATCACCGAAAACTTTGAACTTGGTGTTAATTTTTCTGATGAACAATGGGATCTAACCGCAACAACCTATTATTCATTAGCGAAAGATGGAGCTAATTTATCCTTAAACACGGGTGGTAATTATGATGTTGTTCGACAACGTACAGAAATTAAAGGCTTGGAATTAACCGCAAATTATCAACTTAATGACAACATTAATTTACAAGCTATATATGCCATGGTTCGAGGTGAGGTCGATAGCAACCAAAGTGGTAGTGTTGATCAAGATATAGACTTAAAAAATGTATCACCAGATCGGTTGATGCTAGCGATGAATTATAACATTACTGATAACTGGTCAAGTAGGCTGCAAATGAATGCGCTTAAGGGCAGGGATAATAGTGAAGAAAATCAGACCTTTGATGGATACGTTTTAGTTGATGCTTTGGTAAAATATGACCTTGGAGAAAATGGAAAGGTAACTTTTGCGGTAGAAAATTTAGCGGATGAATTTTACATAAACTACTTTAGCCAAGTGCGTAACTTCAGTGGTTATTACTTCTCTGGCCGAGGACGAAACTTTTCACTGGGATATGAGTTAGATTTTTAAGCCGTTATCGCGATAAATATCAAACATTTGCATTAAATAAAAAAGAAATATTCGTTAATTAAAACAAATAAAGGGCTCTATTGCAGAGCCCTTTATTTTATCTGTTAAATTATAATATTAACTTTGATTAAAACAACTCATCGGCAATATCAAACATACAATCACTACCTGATTTTGCACTAGCAATGAGTGAGATTCTACGAGGCAATAAACGGGTGAAGTAATAACGCGCGGTGTGCAGCTTAGATTGATAAAACTCATTACCGCTTTCGCCGTTGTTATCAATGCCAGCTTGCGATACTTTCGCCATTTTTGCCCATACATAAGCCATCGCGGTATAACCAAACACATGCAAATAATCATTAGCTGAAGCGCCAAGCTCATTCTTATTGTCTGCAGCCTTAGTTAATAGGTCTGTCGTTAATTCAGTTAAATCGGTAAGCGCTTCATTCAGAGGCGTGATAAATTCAGCCATTGCAGCATCTGATTGATTTTCTTCAATGTAAGCATTCACTTCGTCGGTAAAGACTTTGAATAGGCTGCCTTTTGAACCTGCCACTTTACGCATCAGTAGATCCATGGCTTGAATACCATTAGTTCCTTCGTAAATCTGGGTAATTCGAGCATCACGTACTAATTGCTCTTGACCCCATTCACGAATAAAGCCATGGCCACCGAATACTTGCTGACCTGTTACGGTATTTTCAAAACCTAAATCAGTGAAAAAGGCTTTTGCTACCGGTGTCATTAGTGCAACCAAGGCTTCACCTTTAACTTGCTTGTCACCTTCACCAAAAGTGGCATAATCTAATTGCATAGCAATGTATGAAGATAAAGCACGTGAACCTTCGTTCAATGCTTTCATATTCAATAACATGCGACGTACATCACCGTGTACCATAATAGAATCTGCCGCTTGCTCAGGTGATTTAGCACCCGTAAGCGCTCGGCCTTGTATTCTGTCTTTCGCATATTCTAGCGCATTTTGATAAGAGCGTACTGCGGCACCAAGACCTTGAATACCAACACCAATACGTTCAAAGTTCATCATAGTGAACATGCAAGCCAAACCTTTGTTAAGCTCACCTACTAAATAACCCTGTGCACCGTCAAAATTCATCACACAAGTCGCCGAGGCATGAATACCCATTTTATGCTCGATAGAGCCACAGCTAACGTTGTTACGCTCACCTAAGGTTTCATCTTCATTGACATGAAATTTAGGAACTAAAAACAATGAAATTCCTCTAGGGCCTGCTGGCGCGTCAGGTAATTTTGCTAGCACTAAGTGAACAATATTTTCGGTTAGGTCATGTTCGCCACCAGTGATAAATATTTTATTACCAGTAACACTATAGCTACCATCTTCTTGAGGTATGGCTTTAGTGCGAATAATACCAAGATCGGTACCAGAATGAGATTCAGTTAAACACATAGAGGCTGACCATTCACCAGCATACATACGTGTTAAATAACGTTGTTTTAATTCGTCACTACCATGCTTGGCTAAAGATAAGGCGGCACCTGCGGTTAGCACAGGATAAAGCGCAAAAGAAATATCAGCACTACAAAGCATTTCTTCATGCATAGCCGTTAACATTTTTGGCATACCCATGCCGCCATAGTTAACATCACCGCCAAGTCCTGACCAGCCACCTTCTGCGTAAGTATTAAAAGCTTCTTTGTAACCTGGCGCCGTAGTTACCACGCCATCGTTGAAACTAACACCAGTTTCATCACCTTCACGGGAAATAGGAGCAAGCACCTGTTCAGCTATTTTTGCACATTCTTGTAAAATGGCTTGCGCGGTATCTTTGTCTACTTGCTCAGCAAGCTTAGGTAATTGTTGCCACATTTCATCAGCTTTGAATACCTCATGAAGTAAAAAACTCATATCTTTTAATGGAACTTTATATTCAGCCACAATAACCCCTTATCAATTTAGTTAACTTAGTTGCAAGTATGTTCGAACAAACAATTAAAACAGTTGTTTGAATATACCTGAATAGATGAAAAAGTAAAGCTAACAAGCAAATTAACCATGGCAAAACTTGCGATTTAGATAAAAATTGCGTTAGTGTTAATAACTCCTAGCAAATAAAGTATAGAAAACTTACGGGCGTCTGCAGTGAAAATAATAAAAATTGTATTTTGCTTTTGTTTATTTGTGATTAGTCCGTTACAAGCCAAGCAAATAAGTTACGCTAAGCAAGCGCAAGATAGACAGTATGTATTTAGTTATCGTTGGCTTGATCATCAAAGTCAATCGCAATATATCAGCTTTAGTTTGAGCAAAAGCGCTTTATTTGAGCGTTTTAGAATGCTAAAAAGTTATAAAAGTGAATTTGCCCAAAAATCAATCTTACGTGCTATAAGAAAGCAGTTACAACAGCAACCACTCAAGGGTGCGCAAGTATTTTTCCAGCAACGAAATGGTAAAATCAGCATAGAAGTAAAGGGCTTAGATGAAAAAGATGTTGCCCTCGCGTACCAAAAAATTAAAGTGCTAGAGCAGCAAGCAACAGACAAATATTTTAAAAACAACTATTATCAACTGTTTACAAACCATGATGAGCAAACGGGTGTAAAGGTTAATCATATTGATGTTGCCAACAATTCAGTCGCTGACTTTAAGTCCCTCAAAAATATTATTTTAGCAAAAGTCTCCATTAAAAATATTCGAAAAGTAAGCAACTATGTACTTGGCTTTGTACAAAGTATTCCTTACTCAACCTTAGAATCACGTATTAGCTCTTCTGGTGCAGGATTTAACCCACCCGCAAAATTAATATGGGAAAATCAAGGTGATTGCGACAGTAAAATGGCATTAACCGCCACCTTGTTACGTGCCTTAATGCCGCGCATAGATATGGCGATGTTCTATATCGAACAACATGCTTTTATTGGTATCGCTATTCCCGTACAAGCGGGAGAAATGATGGTGGAGCACCAAGGGGTTAAATATGTGCTAGCAGAGCCAACAGGCCCGGCTTTATATCCGTTGGGAACATTGGCTCCCGAGTCTGAATTAGCCATTAATCAGGGCCGTTATGTGGTTGAGGCATACCATTCAGATGGGTCTATTGAGATACCTAATGAATAGATTTGCGCGAGCAAGTTCCCGCCGACAATGTTCCTGCCTCAAGAGCGACTAAGAATATTTACCACAGAGAGCACTGAGGTGCTACGCACTACACCGAGAATAACAAGCCCTCTTGTCGCATTACGGCTGGTGATGAACAATTAACTTGAAAGGCAAATTTTACGACTGGAATCGCGAGCTAATAAAGTACTATTTATCCTCAAGCGTGGCTAAGAAGCTTAAGCTGGGGGCAAAAAATGCGGCTCCTGTTTCAGCCTGAGTATATTTAAGTAAATGATCAACATTGCCATGATCATCACCATGGATCATGCTTTTCAGCATAATCTCAAAGGGCTTGGGTGAATGGCAGTAAGAAACAAAAAACAACCCTTGCCGCTTCATGTCGCCATAAGGCATGCTCTGCCTGACAATTTCAATCGCATTGCCTTGCTCATCTTTTAAACTAGTGCGTTTGGTATGAGCCGTGAGTGGCTTGTCTTCACTTTCATATTCAATATTATCAAGCTTAGTGCGACCATAAACATCTTCTTGCTCTTTATTTTGCAGTGAATTCCACAAGGTTAAATTATGTTGATAACGTTGAGTGTGTAAATAACTGCCACTGGAAAATTCGGCATCATCAGCCTCTTTCACTAAGGCCACTTCACGTCTGCGCATACCTTGTGGATTTTCGGTGCCATCGACAAAACCCGTTAAATCTCGACCATCGAGAAAACGAAAGGCTTGTATGTGTTCAATAAGCTCGACACTGTCAGCCAGTAATTGGCACACTTTCGAGCTAACAATATGATTAACATCAGCGCGATCACTGCGCAGTTCAATATAAATATCAACACTACTCGCTGGTGCTAATCTATCGTCACTATTCATGGCGGGAAAGGCAGATAAGTGTTTAGGACGAGCTTGAGGATAAAATTCATCCCAATAGTTAGCGCCAATAGCAATAACGCCGGTTAGGTTCGCTTCTGAAAATTGATCCCCGTAATCTTCAAATAGTGCCGGTAAACGCGATAATGCGGTGCGGATAAAAGCATTTTTGTCATCTAAGGCATTAAAAAGTAAGTAACTGCCGTGTAAATTAGGCTCAGCGCAAATACCAAACTGTTCTCTAGCCATTTGAAGTTCCTGTAGGAAAATTATATCTTGCTTTATTGTACACAATAAAAACGGCTTAGGTTACATCACTTGCCATAAACCTTTGTTATCTTCACACATTAATTTTTTTAAGGTTTCTTTTTGGCCGTTAAAATCATTGATAATGGATATTTTATGACAAGATAAGCCTGCTTGTTTAAATTCAGCACCTTTAATAATTTGGCCTCGGTAGCCACTTTGGGCATTGTGCCAAACAATGCTTTTTTGCTCGCTATTTTCTAGCAGTGTCACGGTCCGCTCTTGTAATAAAGTCATATCCGCTGTGGTGAGTAATTTAGCTGACTCTGAATTAGGGGCAATCATGCCTGTTAAGCCAGAAACCACTTCAAAGGGTAATGAAATAACACCTTTAAAAAAGCCTGACACTAGGCCGCTTGAGGCTTCTTTACCCAAGGTTTTTGCATCCGTAATTATATATTCAATACGCGTTAGGTATTGAGGTATATCTGTCCGTGACTGCTGTAACTCTGCTAGATACTTGGTCGAATGCGGTCGCCACTTTGCTAACTCATCGTTGGTTCTATTTGTCATTAACACGATGGCATCAACCCGCTTTAACAGGCTAGGTAATTCTTGTTGTATTTGTGATAGCTGAGTTGCCATTTTATCTAAATGACGCCATAAATTAGGTAATTGCTGGGCGTAAGATTCACTTTGTGTAAGCCCTTGCTCGACTAAAGGCAAACTACTGTCTATTCGAGATAAAATGGCGGGTAATTGTTTATCAACAACATCTCTTACTTTCGCAACTTCTGTCCGAACTAAGTCAACTTCATTGACAATGCTCGCAATATGGGGAGTTGCTCTATCAACGGCATGAATAAAACCTGGGATTTGCGCAGAAAAGCTCATTAAGGCATAAGCAAAGTAAGCAATAGCCATGGCTAAAATCGCTTGTGAATACGAAAATTTTGTTGTCATTGGTTAGCTGTTTAAATCCGTTATTAAGATAGTGTCATTATTCACCACCGAGTCGCGATGCTACACAGAGGGTTCTTCGAACCTACACAGATATCTTACTAGTTTTGGCGATAAAATTTTGAGCGAATTCGTCTTTGATTAAATATCTTTACTTAAATTAAGTTCATCTAATAAACAATAACTTAAGTCATCAATTTTTTCAGTTTGCTTGTTTTTAATGGCTATTTCTAATTCAAGTGCGCTTTGAGATAGCTCAGCAAAACCGAACATTTTCGCCGCACCGGCTAATTTATGCGCCACTCTAGCCAAGCACACATAATCATGTTGTTCACTGTAGGCTAAAATATCTTGACTATCTTTGCTTAAATTATGTTGAAACTCACGCTTAAGATCAGAGAGGTCAACATCAAGCAGCTCATTACTGATTTGCTCGCTTGACGATTTAAGACCTGGGTAATAACGAGCAATAGTGGCGACAAACTTATCTCTTTCTATCGGTTTTTTCAGGTGACCATCAAAACCTAAAGCTAAGTATTGACTAATCTCATGAGACATAGCATTCGCGGTGAGGGCATATATCGGCTGACCGCAACCAAGCTCCCTTAGTTTTTGTAGCACTTGAATACCATCCATTTCAGGCATTTGTATATCCAACAATATTAATGTCGGCTGATGCTGCATGCATTGTTCAATGGCTTCTCTGCCATTGATAGCTTCAATAACGTCAAGACCCATACCTTTCAATATTCGCGCTATAAGTCGGCGATTATCATCATGATCGTCGGTCAGTAAAATTTTACCGACATAACTGCTCGATTGTGTGGTTATTAGTGATTGCTCATCAATATTTTCATCTTCTTGCGGCACACAAACATCACCAAAAGGTAACTTTAAAATAAAAGTACTGCCTTGTGCTAATTGGCTAGTGACGTTGATGTCACCCGCCATCACTTTGGTCAGTTGCATCGACAAAAACAACCCTAAACCTGAACCACAGAAACGTCTGCTAATACTATTGTCAGCTTGGGTAAAGCTTTTGAATATTCTAGCCATTTGTGTTTCATCCATGCCAATTCCCGTATCGGTTACGGTAAAAAATAGCGTTTTATCCACCATAGCAATGTCTAAAGTGACCCAACCTTCTTCGGTAAATTTAATGGCATTAGAGCAAAGGTTGATTAAAATTTGCTTTAGCCTTAAACCATCAATATCAATAATAAAGGGGGTTGGTAAGTGGTGACTGACGGTAAAAGCTAAGTTTTTTCTAACAGCTTGCTCGGTGAACATATCTTCCAATTCATGAATAATGTTATGTAAGTTTTGTTGCCGTACTTCTAGTTCAAATTTATCAGCTTCTATTTTACTCAGGTCTAAAATATCATTAACTAATTGCAACAAATGTAAACTGTTACTATGAATAATTCCGACTTCTTTCAGGAGGGAGTTATGGTCAAAATCACCATGAATAATAGCTTCAGATTGCCCTATAACGGCGGTCAATGGCGTTCTAATCTCATGACTCATATTGGCTAAAAATTGACTTTTAATTTGGTTGGCCTGTTGTAACTCTTGCGTTAAAAATTCCAGTGCTTTGGTGCGTTGCTTTACTCGTACTTCTAAGTCTTTCGTTAACTGGCTTTCTAAATAGCGGCGATAGCCTAAAAACATGACGATTAAGGTTAGAATTACACCAAGAATAATAAAATCACGTTGCTGGTTAGTCTTAACACTCTGTAATTGTTTTAATTTTGTCTTTTGCTGTAAATTTTTAACTTGCTGGCTTAATTGATCTGACTCAAAACGTGCTAATTGCTCATTCAAGGTTTCATTAGCTTGTTTAAGGCGTCTATTGTTATAGGTTAATTGAGATTTTAATGCCTGTGCGGTTTTGCCCTCAACGGCATAAATTAAGGTCAGCAAACCTAAATTCTCATTGATTAGCTCCTGATAGCCCATTTTCAACGCAATAATATTTGCTTGCTGAAAATAGCTAAAAGCTTGTTCAATATCACCTTGATAAAAGTACGTTTTAGCTAATACATGCAAGTTGCCTGCATAAGCCTTATGGTGGCCAAGTTCTTTACTTAGTTCAGCCCCTTGATTGGCATAAATTAGCGCTTTATCCGCTTGTCCTAATTCATAGTATATTTCAGCAATATTATGCAACTGTGACGCAATATCATAGCTATGTTCATGTTGTTGAAAATAATGTAATGCCGTTAAGTTATATTGCTTTGCCTGCTGATACTGACCCGAATATTTATAGGCAACGCCTAAATCGGCAGAGGCTTTCGCGACCCCGTATTCATCACCAAGCGCCGTTCTTTTATTAACCACCTGCTTAAACATAGTAATCGCCAAGTCAAAACGACGTAAACTAATATACAAAGTAGCAATATTATACCGAACATCAATTTTATCCATTTCATCGCCATAACGCTGATAGAGTGGCTCTGCTTGCTGATAACTTATTAAAGCGGCAATGGCATCTCCTTGCGCCGTTTGCACTAGCGCAATATTATTGAATAAATTTGCTTTAGCTATCGCGGTTTCAATGATTGCTTTTTTTGTTTGTACCTGAGGTAAGTTTTGAAAATAATTAAGTGCCGCTTGATAGAAACTTAACGATTCGGGGTAATATCCTTGGTAATAAGCAATAATACCTTGGAATTTATTAGCCATTGCTTGTTGTTCAAAAAGCTGCTTTTCTGTTGCAAGATCATTCGCTTTTTGGCTGGTAAGCATGGCTTGGTCAAAATCATTTAAAGAAAAATAGCTTCGGCTTTGTAATAACAAGGCTTTAACGCGTTGTAATGAAGTTAAATTTTGTTGACTGAGTAATTGCTTGAGTTGCTGAACCACCTCAGCTTTACTGTTCTGCTGCGCTATTTTTGTTAATTGCATAGCGACATCTTCCGACTGCGCTAACAACTCAACAGAAAATAAAAACACCAATAGCAATAAACGAGGCATACAAAGACCTTAACTGAACCTTAGCCGAACTATAGTTATACCTTTGCGCAGCATTCATTACAAAAGCAAGTAGATAACTCTAATTTATACCATTTAATGCCGATAAAAAAAACTGAAATTGCTTACCGCATCTAAAGTAATTTAGGTATAAATGTTACTGCGTAATAATTCAGAATATTCACGGTTGAATTACCCGTTAACTCACTTTACTATGCGGTAATATTTTCTATTAAATGCGATAAATAATGCTCAAAAAAATGTTAAGTGCCAGTGTGTTTTTATTAAGCTTCAGCAGCTCAGTTAATGCAACTATTGTTGAATTTCAGACGTCTGAAGGTAATATTCAAGTTAACTTATTTGATCAAAGCACACCAAGAACCGTGGAAAACTTTCTACAATATGTCGATGAACAACACTACACAACATCAGTAATACACCGTGTTGCGCCTGACTTTGTTGTGCAAGGTGGCGGTTTTACTTTCGAAGGTGGCTGGCCTTTAACACGTCTTGACGTAAACGCGACGGTAATAAATGAACCAGTGTACTCTAATGTTAAGGGTACTATTGCCATGGCCAAGAGTGCAGATCCAAATAGCGCTACCGATCAATGGTTTTTTAATTTAACCGATAATGCCAGTAATTTAGACTTACAAAATGAGGGTTTCACTGTTTTCGGGCAAGTCATTGGTGATGGTATGGCCACAATTGAAAAAATAGCTAAGTTAAATTTATGTAATAACGGTGGTTTAACAGGCATTCCAATGATTGATTACAGTAGCCAAAACTGTAGTGAGAAAAGTACGCCGGGTATTGAAAACTTTGTCGTTATTAACCAAGTCATCATCATTGATTCATCTGAGGTGACGGATGCTGATTTAAATCCGGTAAAAAATACCCTATTAACAACAGAAGAAGAGCAAGAAGAAACAGAATCAAGTAGTAGTGGTGGCGCTTTTGTTTGGCTTACCCTACTTGCTTTTCTATTACTTAGCGTACGAAAAATGAAAATTAGCAATAACTAACAGTTAGCCTGTACAATAATCAAGCATAAAAAAAGCAGCGAAATCGCTGCTTTTTAAATTCAAACTTGAGAGAATCATTAAGAGTACTATTATCTAGCACTCTTAATATCAAGGGCTATTAACCGCGAGTAAACTCTGGGTAAGCTTCCATACCACAATCAGCTTGATCAACACCTTCATATTCATCTTCAGCACTAACACGAATACCGATGATTTTCTTCAGCGCAAACCAAACAACAAAACTAGTACCAAATACCCAAACAAAGATAGTTGCCGCACCAATTAACTGGCCGCTAAAACTAGCAGCTGAATTGGTGATTGGTACAAGAAGTAAACCAAATAAACCAACCACACCGTGTACCGAGATAGCACCCACTGGATCATCAATTTTAACTTTATCAAGCGCAAGAATTGATAACACCACGATAACACCAGCGATAGCACCAAAAATGGTCGCTTGTAATGGTGAAGGCGTTGATGGTTCGGCAGTAATGGCAACCAGACCTGCTAAGGCACCATTTAATGTCATGGTTAAATCAGCTTTCTTAAACAAGATTTTAGCAAAAACTAAAGCAGCGATAGCACCTGCGGCAGCGGCAGCATTAGTATTTAAAAATACCAAGGCGACAGAGTTAGCGCTGTTAATATCGGCAAGTTTAAGTACTGAACCACCATTAAAACCAAACCAACCCATCCATAAAATGAATGTACCTAAAGTAGCCATTGGTAAGTTAGCACCTGGAATAGCGTTTACTTTGCCGTCTTTTGTGTATTTACCCTTACGAGCACCTAGTAATAACACACCAGCCAATGCTGCAGAAGCACCTGCCATGTGAACAATACCAGAACCTGCAAAGTCAGAGAAACCAAGGTCACCTAATGTATAAAGGCCAAATACAGACTCACCGTTCCAAGTCCAAGCACCTTCCATAGGATAGATAAAACCCGTTAATACGACAGTAAAAGCTAAGAAAGCCCATAATTTCATACGTTCAGCTACTGCACCTGAAACAATAGACATGGCCGTTGCCACAAACACGACTTGGAAGAAAAAGTCAGAGGCATTTGAATAAACTGCACCACCATCAAATCCTGCTTCAGCTGATTCAGCTAAAACAGCACCAACAAGCGCATCTGCATCTGCTGCACCGTCTAAACCGATACCGTTTAAGAACACGCCACCGCCATACATAATGTCATAACCAACCACTAGGTACATAATACAAGCGATTGCGTAAAGAGCTACGTTTTTAGTCAGTATTTCTGTGGTGTTTTTAGCACGCACAAGGCCAGCTTCAAGCATTGAGAAACCAGCGGCCATCCACATAACTAGCGCACCACAAATAAGAAAATAAAAGGTGTCTAGCGCGTATTGAAGTTGAAAAATATTTTGTTCCATGGTTTATCCTCTATAATGCTTCTGAATCAGTTTCACCAGTACGAATACGAATGGCTTGTTCAAGGTTATAAACAAAAATTTTGCCATCGCCAATTTTACCTGTGTAAGCTGCTTTGGTGATAGTTTCAACTAAACGTTCAACAATATCATCGTTTACCGCAATTTCTAATTTCACTTTCGGTAAAAAGTCTACTTGGTATTCAGCACCACGATATAATTCTGTATGACCTTTTTGACGGCCAAAACCCTTTACTTCACTGACAGTAATACCTTCTACGCCAATTTCAGAGATGGCTTCACGAACATCATCTAGCTTAAACGGTTTAATGATTGCGTTAACTATTTTCATTGTAGACCTCTATTTATAGTTATATTTGAAATATACAATCTTTAGTACAATTCATGTGCCAAAATAATTAACGCCTACTTATCAATCACTTGATACATAAAGAGCTTTATAAAACAACAAGGACGCACCAAAATGGCTCAAGTAACTAACTGGGCGATTTTATTTGGTGCATGCTTCGACAAGTTCAGGATAAGCAAACATTAAAACAGCTCATCCTGAGCGCAAGATGTAAACGGGACAAGTGTGGCGTTATTTTAATTGCCAAACCGTTAAATGAGGGAATGATAATTCAAAATTGCGACGGTTAACTTTTAGAGTGCGGGTTAATTGCTGTTGTTCGAGCAAAGTAAAATTAGCGGCGAGAATAGCAGATAGCCCCTCGAAGCCAGTCACATTTTCACCATTGATTTTAACGCCGCCTAGCCAAGTTTTTTTACCAGCTTGCTGCTCAGTAAAGTGATAGTTAGAAACGACAATCAATAACCCGTTAGCGTTTAACCGTTGCTGTACATTTTGCAAAAACAAACGTGGCTCATAACTTTGCTCTAACACGTGCTGGGCAAGAATAACGTCATAACCGCTTAAAGTACTTTTTAGGTTACTCGCATCTCCTTGACTAAAGTGAATACTTTTACTGTTAAGTAAGTCAATATCGCTTAACTTAATTTCATGAAAATCAACAATATCACCTTCATTCTCAAGCGTGTAACGAATTGATTTACCTTGTTGTAAATTGACACCGTGCCGAATATAACCTGCGGAAAAGTCCACACCATCAAGGTGGGTAAAATATGGCGCTAATATAAAACTCGCGCGACCAACACTACAACCTAAATCGAGACACTTTTGCGTTGTGATTTGATACTTATCAACACTCGCTAATACTTGCTCAGCAATTTGCTGGCTATAATTCTTAGCCACTAACGGCATAGCTGATCTACCGGCACCATAGTGTGCATGCAGCTGACGACAAATATCAGCATTGGTTTCGTAATGGTTTGGCGCTAAATTAGGTAATGGTTGCTGCTGACTTTGCACATAACGAAAGCCTGCATGCTGAAAAAAGTGCCGTCTAAACGCATAACGAGAGTGTTTTATTGCTTCATTACCGGTAGAAGCCCACGAACCACCTTTTATTAAATTATGCTTGCCATCAAAGGTTGGCGTAGAAAAATCATCATATAAAAGGTGAACTTCAAAACCCTGAAAGCCATCAATGCTAGATTCAGTCCACTGCCAAACATTACCAACAATGTCGTATAAGCCATCACCTTGTACGAACTTATTAACCGGACAAGATGACGCATAAAAAGCTAAATTGATATTACCTGGTGCCTGTTGCCAATTGACCAGATCACCGCTAAGTTGATTGCGCAAACACAACCATTCACTCTCGGTTGGCAAGCGAATGCCTTCGGTATCTGCACCCGTACTTTTCCAGTTGCAGAAAGCTTTAGCTTCAAGATAATTTACTTCAACGGGCCAATTCAATGGCAATGGTATTTCATTGAGCAAGTTGCGCTGATAATAAGCTTGACGACCATGGTCTGCTATTCTTTTATGCCAAAAACGCGGCATGGTCGTTTGAGTAAAGGCTAACCATTGTTGTCCTTCCGCTGTCCAAAACTGAATTTGTTGATAACCCTTAGCTTCAACAAACGCCAAATACTCTTGGTTTGAGACTAAATACTTACTGGTAGCGAAGTTATCTAAGGTAACTTCATCATGGCCATATTCATTATCCCAACCAAAAGTATCGTCACTGTTGGGTTTACCAAAAACAATGTTCTGGCCATTGACTTGAATTAATTCATTGTCAGGAGCAATACCCGTTTCAGTGCACGTTGGCCAATATTCATTGGCGGTTAAATACGTTAAAGGCAGCATGCGCATAATAACGGAAGACGTTTCTATATGAATACGTTCATGCTCACAACCCATTAAAATAACCCAAGCTAATGAGTTTTGCTTAATAGGTAAGACGAGTTCCATGGTATCAATGAGTTTTTCAATCAGCACTAATACTTGTTTTCGATAAACACGAACTTCATCAACACTAGGCCAATCATAATGCTCACTGCTGAGATCATCCCAGCTCATTTCATCGACACCAACAGCACAAATAGCTTCTAACTTGCCATTAATACGTTGATCAATAAATTTGCCCAACAGTAACTTATTGATATAAAAAGTCGCCGTGTGACCATAATAAAAAATAAGCGGATGACGTAGTAGTTCCGGCCTTAAATAATAAGCCTTATCGTCGTTAATCAACGCAAACAGTGATTCATATTCAGCCGAGGTTTGCTGAAAATAATCTTTTAACTCTTGCCTTTTATCACTAATATTTTTGCCGTTAAGGCGTGGCGGTTTAATTAACTTCTTATTATTGATATCCATAAATCAATTTCTTACTTATATAGTTACTTGTAGAGTTATTTTTATCGTTACTTGTATAATGATTAGCCGCAACTATTTAGCTAGCGCAACATGATAGTTTGCTAATATGGCTTGTTTTATTTTATCGCCTAATTGCGTATGACAGTCAAGCATTGGCATTAACTTCAAGCTATTATATTTTTTTTGTATGTCATTAAGGCTATGGCTAAACCAAGTGCTTTGCTGAAATAGCTCAATGGCACCAATTTCTTGCCTATTGCTATATAAACTTATCGGTAACGCGGTAGCCGTAAATAGTCGGTTAGTTAACAAGTTATTTTGCTGATAAGCATGCACGGCATCAACAACATTAAGTAAGCCATAAATAACATTAATATAAGGATTATAATGTACACTTGAGGCTCCTAACCTATGCTCGATACGAGCAGTTTTTTGCCAATTATGCACCACAGACAATACACGATGGTGTTGATCATATAATAGCGGCTCTGCACCCATTTTTTGATTATGCTTACCTAGCTTTTTATATAAGGCAACGCTGCCTTGATGCCCACCCGAAATATCAATAGGCGAGCAGAGCTCTTGCGCCAAGCCATAACGAGTTTTAAGCGCTAAACGCTCAAAAGCCGCCTCTTCAGGTAAATAAAGTAAACTGCATGCTAAGCTAGTTTGCAAAAAACATTGTTGTAAATACTCACCAAAACCACTGCTGGCGATCAGGTTTTCGCCTTTGCTATTTAAAACACTAACATTTATCTGTACAGCGTTAGGAATATGTACTGCACGAGTATCATGGCTAAAAATTTGCCCCGAGCCATCAGCCAGCTTACCTTTATCTCCGCACCATACAACAGGCTGAATGAGCGCTTTTTTAACCCCTTCAGCAGCATACAAGCGCGGAAAAAGTTGTGGTATTGTCTCGATCACTGTCGATAAGTTACACGCTTCTTTTAAGGGGGTTTGACCACTAAATAACGAAACATATTCCCACTGATTACGCCAATATTCGGCAACAACTTCACCTTCAATGTCTAATTGGCGTAAGTGCTGATTGATGATGGTATAATCAAGTGCCCGCTCTTTATAATCCGCGCCACTATCAACTTGATAACAACCTTCTAATTCAAAATGAATTTGAGCTCGATAGCCTAAATATTGCAGGTAGTTTTGCAATAAAGTGATTGCTTGTTGAAATATTAAGGTCTGCGCCAAGGGAACCGTTGACAATACGCTAATGGTCTTCATCAAATGGCTGCATCATATCGTAGTCATGTTGTGATGAGTGCATCATATAAGCACGATATTGCACCGCGCAATTTTTACCTTTATTTTTGGCTTGATAAAGCGCCTTATCAGCTTGTAAATACAGTTGAGCAGAATCCTCGACCTCTGCTGATGTCGTTGCGACACCAACACTGATGGAGATCTTCATGGTTTCTTGTTCAGTAGCGTGCGAGTCAATAATAAAATCATAGTTGTTAACATTTTTGACAAAACGCCTAGCGATTTGCATGCATTGCATGACATCAATTCTTGGCAGTACACATAAGAATTCTTCGCCCCCGACACGGCCCATTATATCTTCCACTCGTAAAGTCTCTTGGCCAATTTTCGCTATTTCACCAATAACATAATCCCCAAAAGGATGGCCATGTTGATCATTAACCTGTTTAAAATCATCAATATCAATCACTATGATAGATACTTGGCCTTTTTCGCCACTGATGGTATCAACCAGTTTATTTAAAAAATTGAAAACATAACGGCGATTGAATAAACCAGAGAGGGAGTCTCTAATTGAAAGGGCTAATAATTCCTTATTGTGCTGACGCTGAAAAAACACAAAAATGAGTATACTTATAAAGAGCAAAAGACTGAAAATTATAATATAAGTTTGATAAACATTTTTCTGCTTTTCTTGTTCGAATTGCAGGTTTTGTACTTTTGCCCTTTGTTGCAACAGAGATATTTCCACATTTTGACGTTCATGCTCTAACGCACCTCGAACACGTAGTAATCGATCGGCAGAGTTCTTTTCAAGTAAGGCCACTTGGCTTTGATTGTAAGATTTAAGTAATTGATAAGCTTGGCTACCATTACCGTTAGCTTGTGCCAATTCAGCGCGTATTTTTACCACTTCGAGTTGCCAACGAGTGCCTAACAACTCAGGCATTTGTGCAAAAATATCAGCCGCATGATCAAGTGCCTTTTGCGCGGCATCAATATGATTAGCGGTTATTAAGCATTGTGCTTTACGCTTATAAAGCTCAGCCTTATAGTCAATCAAGCCATGGAGTTTAATCGCCTTATCAATAGAAACTAAGGCCTTAACACAACTTCCTTGCTCCGCCTGACTCATGGCAATGCCATAAGCCGCATAAAATTTGCCATCAATATTGGTCGGACTAAACTCAATGGCTTTTTGATAGCGCTGATAATAATCTATGGCAAGATCATATTTTTTCCAATAACGATAAGTAGCCGACAGGCCGTTAATTGCTTCTGCAACATCGGAAGGGTAACCCAATTGTTGATAGCTAGTTAATGCTTTTTGATAATATTCAATCGATTTTTCATAATCGCCCATATAACCATAGATAGCGCCATAAACTTCATTAATTTTGGCAAGCAAATAAACATCAGATAAGGCAAAAGCTTCAACATAAGCCTGTTGTAATTCCGTCAGTGATAATTCATAAGGCTCTGTTAAACTTCGGGTGTAGGCTAATTCTTGTTTTGCCTGCACCATTAAGTGGGTGAAATGATTTTTTTCTGCAGTCAGTTTAGCTGTATTAAGAAAGTCTTGTGCCTGTTTATATTTACCTTGCCGTTGATAAATAATGCCGTTATAAATCTTAAATTGTATAACGAGTTGCATCGGGGTTTTTACATTAATAAGGTTTTGTGCTGTTGCAACGGTTTGCTGAAATTCATCAAACAAAAACAATAAATTTTCGGCTTGCGCTTTGCGTAGCAACCACCAGAGTTTATAGATGGCTGACATATCAGCTAGGTTTTTTTCTTGAATTTGAAGTTTTTTATAGCTTTGCCAAGGTTGTTGATTCAACTCATGACTCATATTTTTTAGCGCCGAGAAATCATCCAATGCTCGAGCCGTAATAGCACAGCTAGTACAGATGGTAATAAAAAACAAAATGGCTCTAAAAGCAAACAACAAAGCGATTCTTCCCTAAAAACACAACAAAAATAAAAATATAAAGTGTTACTCCCCCTTAACATAAATAAGCATTGTAACTATGTCAATCGCTAGTTTTTTAAACCGTGTTTTATCTTGTCCTCAGCGTTAATAGCACGCTAGTGTTTAAATAGCTTGTTGAAGTCTTTTATTGAAAAACCATTAAGCAATTGCTCGCCAACTTTCAATACAGGTACAGCTCTCATGCCTGTTGCAGCAAATTCCTTTCTACCTTTTGGGCTTTGTACATTGCACAAACGATAAGGAATGTTCTGCTCTTCCAAATATCGCTTAGCGGTTTGGCAATGAGGGCATTTGTCCATACTATAAAGCACTATACGTTTCATATTCTTCCTAATAATTATTTTATAAAATGAGTTTTATCTATACTCTTCAGTCTTGTGGTTATATTTTAACCACAAGCTTGTTTAAATATATTCAAATAGTGCTAGTTTATTCTATCAGGTAAACTTTTTTTTGTTTATCTGTCCAAAACACCTTGGCCCATACGTCATAACTATGTATATGAAATAACTATGTCAACCTAATAAAGGTTATAGGCAAAAAGGAGCCGGTGACACTTGCGAATAATTTGCAATTGTCACCGACCCCTTAAAATTTATGATTTCTCGACTTACATGAAGTATGTGCTAGTTATTTACCCTGAGAGCACTTTAGCTCTTTACCACATTCGGCACTAAAGTCATTTACAGTACAGCAAATAGTTACTGTATTGCTTAAAAGCTGACATTCAAGAGCGTTTATCAAAGTCGTTTGGGCGCTGCACCATTGGCAGCGCCCTAGTTTACCTTGCTATTGTTGTAATTCGTACGGGCCTATATCGTTACCTCCATCCTGACCTCGTTGATGTCCTTCAATATCTGTTGTTGGTAGCGTAAAGCCATTAACCTCTGTGCCTGCTGGCAGGCCAGCATCAATACCAGGATTACTCGATAACGGGATAACATTGAAATAGTCACCGTTTTCTGGCCCAGTCAAGTGAGGGTCAAAACATAAGGTGTTATCCCCTGTCGAACAATCAGGAAAGTTTTCTGAGAACTTGATCAGTCCACCAATTTGGTTGTAGTCAAAGTGGTAATTCATCACTTCATTGTCATCAGATTCGGTATAAACGAGGTAGGTTCGATCTGTTGGCGAATGATGCTCCACATCACCTTTCACTAGGTTATTGTAAAAGGTCAAACTATTACCGCTAGTTAATGCAGGTCTGCCACGAGAGCCTAAACCAACCAAACCATCACCATTGCCGGTAATGTAAGAGTTGAACACCGCCATTTGACTGTTATCTTGGGTAAAAGCCAGTGATAGCGCAACGCCTCCTGCACGACAATGATTAACATGAGCGGTGAAAGGTTGATCGTTGAAATACGCACAGTTACTAATGAGCACGCTATTATTGATCTCAGCTCGACTGCCGGCTAGTTTGACCTGGTTACCGGAGTTACCTTCAAAACGAGAGTTGGTAATTTTGACAGTACCATCAACGTTGTAGAGTAAATCAATACCGTCGGAAGTATTATGGGAGATATCCACTTGCTCAAAGATCCAATTACCTGCAGTCGCCGCGGTAGATAGACCATCACCGTAACCGCCGGCTTGTTGTCCCCAGCAACCTGCAGGCTGACGGTCGAGTGTTTCAACACAACCATTCCATTGAATTGCGACACGGCGGAAAATAATATCGCCACTGTTGCTGTCATCAAAATCTTTGATAGGTACATCCGCGTCAAAACCAGCGCCGCCATTACCCACAATATCTACATCTTCAAGTGTCCAATCACTGATACCACCAGCCAAAATACCACGAGAAGAGAAGCCGTGAACATCAAGGTTTTTCAATAACACATTATCCGAATTATAAGCGTATATGCCTCTCTCAGCCCAATCACCATAAGGGTATGCATCACGCTCACAGCGATAAGGCGAATTCAGGTAAAGGTCATGGTTCTCTTTATCAGGTTCGTCAAAGCCATGCAGATGGAACGCTACACAAGCTTCATTATCCGTCATTTCTAGGCACTGTAACTCGACATTGTCACTGTTGGCGAGACTAAAGATCTGATAGATCCGCTCAACACCGACCAATTTCGGGCTAGTGCTACAACCTGTTTCCCAGTTTTCGCCTAAAATACGCGTTGGTTTATCAGCAGAGGGGCCTGAAGGTAAGGCCGGCATACTACAGCCATAGGGGTACGCTGGAGAACAAGCGGTATTATCTTTATCGTAAACGCCTTCGGTGTAACCAATACGATAATCACCATCGGCAATAATCACCGTATCTCCGCCGTTAATGCGAGGAACTTGTTTTTCTCCTGGCGGGAATAATTCAAACGGATGTTTCACTGCACAATCTTGAGCAAGACCTACACCTGGATACGCCTGGTTGCTCAAACCAGTACATTGATCGATGGTACCGCCATCGGTACTAACATAATACGTTACGTTTTCCACAGTACCGCCTGTGTCACCGCCAGTTCCTGTGCCGCCGCCAGTTCCTGTGCCGCCGCCAGTTCCTGTGTCACCGCCAGTACCTGTGTCACCACCAGTACCTGTGTCACCACCAGTACCTGTATCACCACCAGTACCTGTATCACCGCCAGTACCTGTGTCACCACCTGTACCTGTGTCGCCACCAGTACCTGTGTCACCACCAGTATCGGACTCACTCACCGAAAAATTGAATACGTGAGGCGTACGGCTAGTATTACCTAGCGCATCTTGGCATCGAGCATAAAGAAAATATTGCGAGCCTACGGTTAGGTTTTCCCACTGACCATGATGACTCAAGCCATCCGTAGATGCCTCTAAAGCGTAACTCATCTGTGAAAATTCAACACGAGATGAAAGGTCATACCGACAACTAGCGGCTTCGTTAGTAGTTAATGACAAGCTAGCAGTATCGGTTGATGCCGATAGCGATGCGCCATTAGGCAATGAACGCAAGACTAATGGCTCCTGATTATCGTCTGCCAACGTGATGGTTAACTTAGGTCGATACAATGCCTCGGGATAACGAGAGTTGGCTGTCACCCATTGAATGTTAGCATTATCTTCGGCATGCGTTAGCGCCCAACCCTGATTAGGACATTGTCCTTGCACAATACATTGCACATCGGCGGTAACATCGACAGTATATGCCGTGCCAACAGGATCACTCTGTACTGGTCTGAAAGAGGGGGACTCGGCTAATGAGCGTAAAACCCCCTGAAAATAATCAACGCCTAAATCATCCGGACCATCGGGATCTGATAAACGCCATTTAGTATCAGGAGAGGTGGTATCATCCCTTGATTCAAGGTGGGCTCCAGCGCGAAATCCTTCCCCCTGCTTCCAGCCAGTAATATAACCATGACCCAAGTTGTCAGGATCAAGGATCTGTCTAACCTTAATATCAGATGCTTGGTAGACCCAGCCGCCAGCTCGATAAAATGTTAATGTTGCTTGAGTAACTTCGCCCGATAATGAAACGGCATCAAGCGAAAAATGTTCAATATTATAGCTACGTTGCGTTCCTGTTCCACGCATAAAGTGGGTATCTTTTTGTGTGGTTTGATGTCGGCCATAGTTAAAATGTACCGAAAGCGCCCCTTCATAACCGCTAACATCTTGTTGATAACTTGATGTCTGTTCTGCAACTGCCGACTGGACTCCCAAACTCAACAGCATTCCTCCCATGATCATCGTTTTGATGTTCATACTTACTACTCCTTTAAAGACTGACAATTAGCAAAAATATACCGATACGACCTGAATTCGGCTTTGCATCATGATCCCTAAATGTCATAAAAAATGATCGTGATTTTTTTAATCTTTTTTATTCATACAACAAACTTACTTTTTTGGTGAAAAGTTTATTTACAGTCGCTTAATACCAATGGCACTAACTAAGTGATCCAAATGGTATAACTAGCGATTGTCAAACTTCACTGTAGTTCATTAAAAAATAAAAGAAAGTTAATGGGGGGATAACTGTTCTCACACAAAAAATATTAGCTTGAGATGCCTCGGTACATGCTCAGTGTCGAGCGCTGGTTTGAGGCAAGAAAAATATTACTTCAGTTTATTATTTAGGGCAAGCTTATGAATTAAACTTCACAGATATTTAATAAATCATCAAAAAAGTAAATATTGATAACGACGATTTAATGAGCTTACCCATAAGTAGACTCTGATCTTGAGTGGGTATTTAGGTATTTAGGTATTTAGGTATTTACGGAAGAAAATATAAGTTGCTTTGGTTAGGAAACTTTAAAAGTACCGATGGAATCATCTAACTTAGCTGCCAACTCTGCAACTTGATGGCTATAGGTTAATGTCGATGACGATTTATCACTACTTTGCTGACTTAAATTAACCACGTCTTGAATGCTTTGGTTGATATCATTACTTAAACTATTTTGTTGCGTGGCCGATTGTGAAATATCACTACTCATTTCATGCATCTCTTCAATAGCAACCGTAATTAATAACAAGGTTTGTAATAATTGCTTGGTATGATCTTGGCAATTATTTGCCTCATCTTTACCTTGTTTAATATCCAACACTGCTTTTTCTGTTTGGCTTTGTAATGACTCAATCATGGTTTGAATTTCGCTCGCCGACTCTTGCGTTCTGCTCGCTAAAGAACGAACTTCATCAGCGACAACGGCAAAACCTCGGCCAGCCTCCCCTGCCCGTGCCGCTTCAATAGCAGCATTGAGTGCCAATAAGTTTGTTTGGTCTGAAATGCCGCGAATTGTATCTAAAATACCGCTTATATTGGTAGACTCTTGCTGTAATACTGTCATCACATCCGAGGTACTATCTAACATAGTCACTAAGTTTTGCATGCGCTCATTAGTGGTATTGGCCGTTTGCTCAAGCTCACCACTCTGGCTCAAGGCGCTAGACATTTTTTCTTCCGCATTATTGGCTTTGGCCAAAATATGATCGGCACTTTGCCCTAATTCATCAGTTTGCTGTGTGACCTGTTCAATAGTTTGCTTTTGTATTGCTAAAGAATCAGTCACTTGTGCTATTTTCTCACTAGATTGCTCAGCAGCATCATTCAACAAATGGGTGTTATCGGAAATATTACTAATTAAGCTTCTTAAATCAGCAACAACCAAATTAACATTTTTAGAAAGTTCGCCGTACTCGTCTTCTGAACGCACCGTCAACTGACGAGATAAATCGCCTTTTGCTATTTGTGATAAGACCTTATTAATGCCTTTTAAAGGGCCAATCATGGCTCTAATGGTGGTCAGTGCAATTGCCAAACCTGTGGCAAATAAAACCACAAAAATGATCAGCGTTTCTAAATTGCCCTGCTCCACATTATCAAAAATATTGCTTTGCAAGGTTGATAAGTTTTTACTTGCCGCTTGCAAAAATATATCAATGGCTTCTATCGAAGCTTGAATATATTGTTCAGAATCGTTAAAAGCGGCATTGAGGGCATTTCTCTCTTCAAGTTGCGTTATTTTTAGGGAAAATAAATTGCCATCACCACGCAGCATTTTTTGTGCCTTGTCGAATTCATCAACAAATTGCTCAATTAAACCATCGGTATTATATTCTTTACCTAAATTGATTAAAAAAACGGAATACTGCTCAACATTACTGATAGCAAACTCAATAGTCTGCTGCGACTCCTCAACCTCAGCAATAGTATTTATCGATAAAATAGTCTTAGTGGCATCAGTTAAGTTAAAAATAAAACCCTCTATCTGGCTAGCAGAACCAACAATTCTATCCACTTGTCCTTGATTATCAGGATCTTCTAAATAACTTAAATCCCCCAATACAGCACCCGTTTCATAGAAAATATCATCCAATATTTTTAGCTGCTCAATAAAAACGTGTGTTTGTTTTATTTCAGCACTGCGATGGGAGAACATTGCCGTTACTGAGCTCGTATACTGCTGATAAGCTAGATTAAAGCTATTTAAATTATCAATATTAGGAAAGGCATACAACATCTGTTCGATAAGTTTTTTTTGCGTTACTAAAATTTGTCCTTGCTGGGTAAATGAGTTTTTCAGTTGTTCAAGATCACTCTCAGCACTTGAAGTGGAAATAAAAGAAGATGATTTTGCTTGCTTTAACAACTGTTTTTGCACGGCATTGGCATAATTTTGTATAGGTAAAGCAAAGTCATCTACCTTGGCTGTCGCCGTTTTTATATCACTTAAAATACCCACCGAACTGATACTCGAAAATAACAGTAATAATAAAATTACCGCAAAACCTATGATCACTTTATGGGCAACCTTCAAAACTTTGATTTTAACAAACATAAATAACGACTCTGAAAAATATCAACAACAAGACATCCGACCAGTTGCTTATAGTAATAAACTATCTGTTATTAAATCAAGTAGATCGAAATAACTATTTTCCTTCAGTATAGGCAAACATAAATTTTTAGCATAAAAAAACCGCGAAGTTACTTTCGCGGTTTTTATGATTTACTTAACGATGAGTTCACTACTCCAGATAAGTTTCGAGGTAGAGAAGTAGCAAGCCACGAAAACATTATAATCTAGTGTTATTTGGGTAACTCGTAATTTGTAATTTGTACTTTAAGCTCTTGTTTTTTCCGTTATAAGTTTAGTAAGCCATTAAAATAAATAAGAAAACGATACCATCGTCTGTTAAAAATAAAGAATAAAAGCTATAGCAACGGTCATTAACTAGCACTCCATATTTCAACATTATTTTCTTTAGAAAAAACACGAGTAAAAACAATCAATAACAAATAAAAATTATTTTATTTCAATTTAATTTAAACCTTTTTTACAATTGTAACTACTTAATCATAACTATTCGGGGGAATAATAATTATGATTAAAATTAAAGATACTAGCGATCAAGATGTCTCGATCGCACCACAACAAAACAAACCAAAACGCCTATTACTAATCTCTATCAGTTTATTATTATTGGTTATCCTAATCTGGCAAGTTGCGCCTGCAGCCAGCCGTTGGAGCCAAGCGCAACAATCAATATCAATTGACAGAGTAAGAGTAGCGACCATCACGCTCGGTGATTTTATTCGCGATATTTCAGTGTTAGGCAGAGTTATCGCCGCTGTACGGCCAACCGTGTATAACGGAAACAGTTTCCATGCTAATCACTCACTAAGCGAATACCGATAACAAAACCTGCACCAACAAAACAAGTAAAAATTTGAACAAAGCTAATTACCAAAACTATTTGCCATGGCAAAACCAGTACAGATAAATAACGAACAATGAGCAAACATGGAGTCAGTAAAAATGTAGAAGTATCTTTTGCAGTCAATGTTTGGCTATTTACTTTGCTAATTTTCATCATCGATATCGCCCAAGATATTGGCCGTGCCAGTGTTTTTAAAATCGTTTACGATTATTATCCAAATCACATGGGCAGTGTGAGTGGCGTGATAGCCGCAGTAGGGCCTTTAGGTGGTTGCACTTTATCAGTAGTGCTTGGTTTAGCGGTTGTTGGTGTTTACAGCGCTTGTTTTATGCTGTTATATGGCGCACTAGCGCTATGTATGATGGCAATGTATTTAGCCCTACAAGCAGAGCGGCAACAAAAATCACTCAAAGAAGCGATAGATAATAATTTTTAGTGCAAGATTAAAGCTTATTGGTCGATATTATATTGTACCAACCTAAGCATCACGTTTAACCAAAATCATCCGTTAGATCGGTATTAAAAGCATTCACACTATAGGTTTTTGTCTATTTAAGATGAATCATTTTAATACCTTCCAACTTTGGAAAAAACACTTACTTTCACTACTTTATCGTTACTTAAAATTATGCGATATTATCAGCATTAAATTTTAGCTCTGTTATACATCACATCACAAGGAAGCTTGATGGTAAATTCGACTCCAAGATATCAAAAAAAATCAATCACACACCTAGCTCACAATATATTCAATTGGCTTATTAACAGTCTTTCATTGCTATTTACAAGTAAGGTAAAAAGTAACACTATGAACAAACTCTTCTTAATAATTTATACCTTATTTTTGCTCGTTGCAAAGTCAATTTCAGCAGATTTTGTCCCTCCTAAATTGATTGATAACTTAAATCCAAAAGGTACTCAAACAACATATAATATGTCGCGTGTAGAAGGTTGGACATTAATGAGTTACATCATTGACGATAGTGGCATCCCTCAACAGATAGTGGTTGTAAACTCATCAAACAACGGCATATATACTGAAGATTCCATTAAATATTTACAAAGTTTTCGTTTTTCCCCTGCAATTTATCTAGGCCAAAAAACATCATCCGCTACGACTTTTTTGATGAAACACGACAAAAGCTTTAGCGGAAATAGTAATGATGGTATTTCTGTCGGTTTTAGCCGCCGATATGACAGGGCAAATAAGTTCATTTCCGAACAAAAATTTGACAGCGCTTTAGATGTCCTAAATGAGCTACGAGAGACTAATACTAAAAATTTAACGGAACAAGCTCTCTCCGCTTGGATACATTCCCTTTATTATTACCGACAGGAAAACTGGTTAGCATACAGAGACAATATTCTAGAAGCCAATCAACTGAGAGAACATCTACCCGTGAAAATGGCCATAAAAAATATACAGAACCTTATACAGTGGCAGATGTTTCAAAAAGAATATTCCGATGCGGTTTATACGTTAGCCAGCATGGTAAAAATAAAAGGGGCAAAAATGGATGCTTCTACCCACGAGGCTATGTTGCAACCCATATTAAATGCCATGGACACTGAAGAGATTATTGAAATTAATACCACCTTGTCTAAAAATAAATCATGGCTGCATATATTACCTCGTTCAACCATCAATTTGACAACTATAAGTGGCAAGGTAGAACTTGCAGAGCTGCGTTGTGACAACATCTGGCACCCTTTTGAATCGACTACTATCGTTAATTTCAATATCCCAGAAAGTTATCTAAATTGTTCCATATTGGTAAAAGGAACATCAGGCACTCAGATCAAGTTTGTTGAACAGGGAAAATCACGTCAATTTTAAACAATTTTTTTCAACAGGTAGTAATAAAATCATAACGTTATAATCTATTGATGGTGTGTTAGTAAAAAGGTAAAGTTACAATATTCAACAGCAATCTAGCCGTGAATAGTTCTGTCAAAAATACGGAATTTATCCGGTTAATATAGCTGTTATACGTTTTTCATGTTGGTGCGTAATTGAAAAGTTTAAATGATATAGCAAAGCAATTCAGAGATGTTTTTGAAGCAGAACACACTAATATTAAGTTACCTTTCTTTGATGACTTTCCTGATAACTGTTGTGAAGGTGCTTCCTGTTTTTTGGCTTTTTATTTTATGGCTAAATTTCCAAAAAAAGATGTTTTCGTTATACATGGCAAAAGCTCTGACGGTTATGAAAATCATTACTGGGTTGAGGTTGACGGTCTTATTTACGACTTAACTGCGGATCAATTTGATGAAGTCGACAAACCTATTTTTGGTGCTAAATCACACCTTATGTCATCATGGTTTAGTGTAACTTCTAGTCAGTTTGCTTCATGTTTTTTTAGCGATTATGCAGACAAATTTGTTGGCTTTAAAAAGCAATCTCGAATTTATTCCCAAGTCATTGGTTTAGTGGTATAAACGTATAACAAAAATTTAAACAGGGACAAATGACAGTTGGTTTTGTATATTTCAGGCTATTTTCAAATAAAAACATCAATTTTTTTTTCATCCGTTAATAGCCTAGCAGCCTTTTCTTGGTATAAATCAAAAGTATCATCTGACATAAACCTATCAAACGTATTAATTATTTCTTTCATGTAAGAGGCCGCTACACGATAGTCCTGGCGGTTAGGATATTCTTTAGCAAGCTTATCCGAATTTTCTGAACTGTTAGAAAGATACTCCATAATATCAATTTTTTTATCAGGGTCTACGTTACCACCAGCATAAGAAAGGATTCTAAGTTTAGATTCTAAATTTAGCATATCTTCTCTTTTTTCAGAATGAATAGGGTTACCATATCTACCTAGTCTAATCGGCTCATCACTACCGTATTTTTGTGTATATTCCCACTGCATTTCATTCACATTTTTAACAATACTATGAAGTTCATTTGTACTCATGTTAGTAAAGTCGAGATCTTCTTTTCTAAATATTTGTTCATAAGCACTACCTTCAATTAATGATAAATCAAAGGTATTATTATTTCGTTTTTCTTTCGGATGGAGATCTGTGGTGCTTAAGTTAGTTTTTTGTTCAGAAATGTTTTTGAGACTTTCATCATCTGTTCTTGCAAAAACATTAGCTTTATTTTCAAGGGGGGTCTGTGATGAGTTAGTATTAATTTTCATAAAAAATCCTTTTTTAATTAAATCTAAGTAAATTACTGCCTTTACTTTTATCGACATTACTCTATAAAACTTGAGCTTTTATAGTGAACTAAGTCATTATCTAAACGGCCTATGGGATTAATACCCTATAAGCCGTTTAAATGTATTCTAATTAGTTATTAGATATCACTTCATATGCCATTCCACCATAAGTGTCAGAGCCTGTCGTTGTTTTATTCTCAACTTCCCAATAATAAGTGCCTGCATCATACACTCGGGTGTAAACTGCTTCGCCATACCCGCCCCTAATTTTTTTACCATCACTATTAACTAAAGTCACTCTGAGATCATGCCCATCATAGTTTCTGTAAATAGTAAATCCGTATCTGTTACAGACACTAGCGCCACCATGAGTAAAGCTTGCAACAGTCTTTTTAGTATTCAATTTTACACTCGTGTATCGAGTATAAATGGTAGGGTTACAGCGTTGATATGCACTGGCTGTTTCACCGCTTTTAGCTGCTTCTTCAAAATCTAGAATAGAATTCAATGATGCAGTTTGATCATGTGGCTCTTGTACTTTAGCTGACGGTGACTCTGTAACAATACCATCTGCGCTCATTGCATTAAAAGAAAAACTTGCAGCAACAACAAGTATTGTTGCAGGGAGTAAATGTAAAAATTTCATAACTTAAAATCCTTTATTGAGTTAGACTACAAAAAGCTATGAATATTCACAGCTAAATGAGAATGGTACTTATTTAAGGTGAAATCAAGTTTTAACTGCTTTGGGTAGTAATCAACAGCTAACAAAGAAGTTCAAAAAGAAAAATAAAATTGGTTGTTTTCACTCCTTTCAATATTATAACCAACTATATTTTTCCGCTTAAAATAGGCGCTATATTAAATGCAACGTTCAGGATGAATAATTATGTTTCGAAGGATTCCCTATATCTTTTTACTCGCAAGTATAAGTGGGTGTGTTGTTCCGATAAGCTCTAGCTGTATGGATTCACAAAAATATGAACACCCTGATGCTATTCACCCTCCCAAAACTAGCAAGTGTAGCGCTACAGATGCGGCAGTATATGTTATAGCCGCAACACTTAAAACTTTAGATGAAGAAGATAAAGAAACTAAAACAGAAGTCAAAACAGCGGTTAAGTGCTCTGATATGGTAGGTAAAGCTCAAAAAGAATGTGTTAGTAAGGAGAAGGAGTTATATGAACCTTTAGATGAGTTTTGAGTAAAATTTATATAAGTCACTCAAAAGGACAAATAACAGTTGGTTTTTGCTCCTTCGTCACTTATTTTAACCAACTATCTTTTGCCTGTTAACTAGGAGTTAGGGTTCAGGTATAAATAAAGGAGTATCTATCACTAATGGAACAGGTCAATGATTGCATATTTTGCGATATAGTTTCAGGCAATGAGGCATGCCATAAAGTATGGGAAGATAATAAGCATCTGGCTTTTTTATCAATTTATCCTAATACAAAAGGCTTTACAGTTGTTATACCTAAAAAACATTGTTCTAGTTATGCCTTTGCACAAGAAGATGATGTATTGGCAAAACTTACTATTGCAACAAAAAAGGTTGGTTTATTGTTAGATAAAACTCTTGATGGTGTTGGTCGTACAGCTATGGTTTTTGAAGGATATGAAATAGACCATTTGCACAGTAAACTGATTCCAATGCACGGAACCGGTGATTCGTACCAGTTTCAGCATATAGAACCAACATTTGGGAAATATATTGAAAAATACGAAGGTTATTTGTCAACACATGATTGTGAAAGAGGCGATGACCGAGAACTTTCACAACTAGCTGAAAAAATCAGGTCATACGGTGAACCGTAACCAATACCCTCTTAACAAGGCGTGCAAACGGGCTGCTAACAGTTTACTGCGTTCGTGCCTCACTTATTTTAGCCAACCATTACTTAGCCTGTTATTTAGGTGTTGTATATCTAGGCGTTTGTGGTGACTATTGTTGAAACTGAAAGGTTATGTATTCGTCAAATTACGCATGAAGATGCTAAAAACCTAGCAAAAGTGTTAGCGGATCCTGTAGTAATGCAATACTCGACAGTGGGCGTTCACACCGAGGAGCAGATTTATGATTATATAGCTAACTGCAAAAATCAATATGACTTAAATGGTTATGGCCATTGGGCAATTTATAATTCGATTACTGATGAATTTGTTGGTATGTGCGGTCTTAATAAACATAAAGTGGCTGCTGATGATGTTATACATATTAATTATCGTCTTGCCACTGACCAACAGGATAAAGGTTATGCTGTTGAATCTACATTTGGGGTATTAGACTTTGCTAAAAAATCCTTAAAGCTTAAAGCGGTGTACGCACTAATAGAGTCAGCGAATATTAGCTCTGTTAAAGTGGTAAACAGAGCAGGCTTTCAATTTATTAAACCTTCAGTATTTCGTGGCTTCGAAATAGATATCTATCGAGTAACTTTATAAAGCGAGATATAGAAGCGCTGCAAACGGAAACAACAGTTGGCTTTTGCTCCTTCGTCGCTTAATCTAGCCAATTATCTATATTTTGCCCATTATTGTGGGCGTTGATGAACCTTTATAATATTGGAGTGTGAAATAAATTATGAGTAAAAAAATAAGTGGCAGTTGTTTATGTGGCAAGGTCTCTAGCAGTGTTGAAGGCCCTTTTAATAAGTTTTATCAATGCTATTGTGATAGGTGCCAGAAAAAAACTGGTTCGGCGTTTGCTTCACTAATGTTTACTACACCAGACAAAATAGAATGGCATTCTGGAAAAGATTTAATTAAGAGATTTGATTTACCCGAAGCGACACGATTCAGTAATGCTTTTTGTACTGACTGTGGCTCTCAAGTTCCCTACATTAGCAGAGATGGCGCTTTTTTAGTTGTTCCGGCTGGCTATATTTCAGGTGATCCTGACATAAGACCCTCGGCAAATATTTTCTGGGAAGAACGCCCTTGTTGGTTTGACGAAGGCAAGTCAGCAGATACTTTTGAAAGCTACCCTACATAAATTCACGTAAGTGATTAAATAAGGGCAAAAACTCTTGGCTGTGCTCATGTTTCGCAAGTATCACCAACAATATATTACCGTTTAATTGGACGGTATAACATAAGAGGTTCGCATGAATTACGATCAGTTTAATACGTTTTGTGGTTCATTGCCTGCAACAACCTATATCGTTCAATGGGGAAACTCTCACGTTTGGAAAGTTGGTGGTAAAGTTTTTGCTATTGGTGGTTGGGGCGAAAATAAACAACCCGCTTTTGTTTTTAAAACATCAGATTTAAATTATGGTTTTTTAAAAGAGTCTGCAGGGTATAAGCCGGCTCTATACTTTGCTAATCGAGGGATGAAATGGATACAACTATTTGATAATGTAAAAGAGAAGGATGATGACTTACAATATTATCTTACCGAATCTTATCGTTTAGTTTCACTTGGCTTAACTAAAGTAAAACAAAAAGAGCTTGGCTTAAACCAGAGTTAACTGATAAAAGCCATATACAATAATTTCAAACGTTGAGGCTGTAGGATTTTCAAAAAGAGAAATTCTACAAACTCATTGGTCAATTGATGGTTTGGAGGGTAATGAATGAAATTAACCGTAGGTACTGATTCAACTTGGTCATTAAGAGCTTGGATATGTAGTCAATTAGCGGAATTAAATGTAGATGTTAACGTAATTGATTTAACCAATTCAGATTATAAATCTGAGATATATAAGCATTCTGGTGCAGGTTTAGTACCTTCCTTAAACGAAGGTACTTTTGTCATACATGATTCACTGGCACTTGCCGAGTTTTTCAATGAATATTCTGAAGGAGCTCTTTATCCTAAATCACAATCTGAACGAGCTTTAGCTCGAAGTTTGTGCTCAGAGTTACACTCTGGTTTTATGAATCTTAGAGCTCAATGCCCATTTTCTTTGAAGCCAGTTGCTCCATTATTAAAATTTGACAATGAGATTAATAATGAGTTGATACGGATTGAGTCTATTTTTGAATTAGCACAATTACCATTTATGTTTAATTCTGCAGGGATAGTAGATGCGTTTTATTCTATTCTTGCTTTTAGATTAAAAATATATGGTATAAAGTTTCAAGGTAAAGCAGGGACTTACCAAGAAAGCCTTTTGAATTGGTCTAACTTAAAACAAGCTATAACGCTTGCTCAAAGCTGGAAAAATTCGAGTATTTTAAAGTAGGGATCATCATAGTTTGCTCGGTTCCACTTCGCTCATTTTAGCAAATAATATGTTGTACATTATTAGGGTGTTAACATTTTATAAATTTTGAAGTGTTATCTACATACAAAACCTCTAGCCGAAAATAATGTAAGTGTGCTGTATTTACTATTCATTATTTGTTAACTTTATCTCTTCCCTGTAATTAGTAGCGCTCTACTAAGGCTATAGCAGAAAAGTGCACCATAGTTTTATTGCAAGGGACACTCAAACGGAGAAAGAGTAAAATGAAAAAATTAATCATCTTGTTAGCCTTAATCATTGCTGGAGGAGCCTTTTGGTTTCTCAGTAGTGACAAACTTAATGTCTTTATCGCCGAGCAAATTGAAGTGCAAGGCAGTAAGTTTACTGAGCAACGAGTGACAGTAGAAAAGGTAGATATTCAGCTATTACATGGTGCTAGTACCATTAAGGGCTTACGACTAAATAATCCCAAAGGTTACTCTAGCACCCCTGCTTTTTCTTTAGATGAAATCACGCTAGATATAAATTTAGCAAGTTTAGCAGCCGTTAAAGACGGTAAACCCATAGTAATTGATGCCATTGTCATTAATGAGCCTGAAGCCTTGGTAGAATTTAATGCAAAGGGTGGTTCTAACATTCAAGATATTCTTGACGCCATTGATAGAAATATACCTAAATCATCATCAACCAAGGAAGGCAATACTGATAGCGCCTCTGCTAGCGCCGCAAATCCAAACATACGTGTTAAGCAGTTTATCCTTGCTGGAGTCGCTTTACGCGTAGATTTAACCAAGCTTGGCAATACGACTCATAAAAAGACCCTTACCGATATTAATTTAACGAATATTGGTGGCGAAGCGGGTTTGCCGGCTAACGAGCTTGGCGGTGAATTAATTAAACGTGCCTTATCAGCAATATGGAAGTCGGCCAAAAAAGATCAACAACGCATCGTCGAAGATAAGCTTAAAGATAAAGCCAAAGAAAAAGCATCAAAACTACTCAGTGACTTTCTAAACTAGCATTATCGTTATCGTTGGCACTAACATAACGATAACCTAAGATAACCTAAACATGATAAATATACTGTGCTTGGGTTATCTTTCATCCGGTAAATTGATTCAATAAGGCAGTCGATATTACTGCCAGAGCTAACAACGACGTTCAACTTTCAACTCAAATAATTTCAACATAACAACCTATGAAATAATTAGCCAGTTCATTGCCTTACTTATTTTTCAATAGTTCTAAACGTTAAATTTATTCGCGCATCGTGCACTTTTTTAGTCGGTGGTAAACGGTGTAACCAATGTTTTTGCGTAACGCCTTTCATGACTAGCAAACTGCCCGCCTTTAAATTCAGTGCCACCACTTCTTTACTCTGCTTATGTTTAAAAGCAAATTTTCGCTCCGCGCCAAAGCTCAACGAGGCGATAGCGCCATTATCTTTTAAATCTTTTTCACCATCGCTATGCCACGCCATGCCCTCACTGCCGTTGTGATATAAATTAAGCAGGCACGAGTTATAACTTTCCGCTGTTTTTTGCTCTACCAATGCTTTCAAAGCCAATAAATTTTGCGTCCACGGTAGAGCACGTTTGGTCACATTTGAATAGGTGTAAGTAAATGGCTTACCCTGTAAAACGTCGGCATACCAAGCAACTTTTCTTTTCGTTTCAATGTGCTTACCAAAGATAACCGCCTGATCGCAGCGCCAAGCTATTTCATTCAATAAAATATGAAAGTAACATTCAGCCTCATCAAACGGCATTACTTCACCAAAATAATTGGCGGTACCATCTTTAGGTAAAATATTGATTGGCTCTGTTAACGCTTGTGAAAATAACTCCATACTCTTATCCATGCACAAAAAAACACACTGTAATAATATACAGTTAACATAGTGTTGTATATCATTAAAAATCTTTGAAAAACTGTTTTTTATAATGCCTGTCCATCCTTATTAAAATAAACCTAGTGCCTAGCTTACGATTACACTTTACCCAAAGGGGTCAATCTATTTATAATAAATTGTATAAAATAAACAATAGTAAATAACGGCAACAAATAATGGCAATTGAATATAAAACCCGCACTCAGTTAGTAGTGGAAATGTTAAGAGAAAAAATTCTTAGCGGTGAAATCTCCGCTGGCCAACCACTACGCCAAGCCGCTTTAGCCGACGAATTAAATGTTAGCCGTATTCCTGTGCGTGAAGCCTTGTTACAACTTGAAGCTGAAGGTTTAGTCACTTTTGAAGCTCACAAAGGTGCCAGTGCTACCGAGCTGAACCTTGATCAGGTAGATGAATTATTTGAACTTAGAGCCATGCTCGAAGGTGATTTACTGGCCGAGTCATTGGCCAATATTACCGATACGGCGCTAACACAAGCAACCGACATTTTAATTAACCTTGATAGTGCCTTAGGTAAAGAAAACGCCGCCAATACTTGGAGTGAGTTAAACTCTGATTTTCATAACTGCCTGTATTCAGGTGCAAACCGACCACAAACTGCTAATTTAGTGAATGTGCTCAATAAAAATGCCGATCGTTACATTCGTATGCATTTATTGTGGGCAGGCGGTATTTCAAAAGCAGGCCCTGAGCATGCTGAGCTATTAGCTTTTTGTAAATCAAGAGATATTGACAATGCGGTCGCAAAATTAAAACAGCATATTCTTAATTCTCGTGATGAAATCAAAGCCTTTTTAGTACAACGCGAAGCCTCAAACACTTAAATATACTTAATAATGAAAGCTTCGAAGCGCAAATGCTAGAATACGGTACCGATTACAGCTTGCTGCCAATGATTAACTAATATTAAGTGAAGCGACTAAATCTATAAAAGTGCCGAGTGACTTGCCTACCTAACCCGCCACTTTTTTGCTTAACAACTAACAACTAAAAGCTTTTACTCCGTAAGCAGATTTTTCTCCCTAAATGTCGCCACTGCCATAGCAATATAGAGCAAAATAATAGCCTAATTCATGTACGGCACTACCGCCAATAACCGCAGTTCCCCCTCTAGGTGGGTACATACTGCTTGTGTGATGCATAGCAAACCTAGCTAAAACTAAAAATTCTGCCTTTGAAGTATTGTCACAAGGCTTGCGGTGAGTCAGTAATTATTCTATCCCTTCATAGTGTTATTAATATTATGAGAAGTTACAAATGTATTGAAATAACCATTACCGTTAAAGAGGAAGCTATTCATTTACAATTTATTTGTCAATCTTCTACCGATCTTTGTAGAGTAATGGTATACTCGCGCGCAAATTTTCAACAAGTTCTGCTTTCTTATCCTTATTTTTTTATAGCGCTATAGTAAGTATAAGAAAGCAGAATAGACCTTAACTAAATAGAGTAATGTAATGGCAGATTTATCCAAATACAGAAACATTGGTATCTTCGCTCACGTTGATGCGGGTAAAACCACAACAACTGAACGTATCCTTAAATTAACCGGTCAGATCCATAAAACAGGTGAAGTACATGATGGCGAATCTACGACTGACTTCATGGAACAAGAAGCTGAGCGCGGTATTACCATCCAGTCTGCTGCGGTAAGCTGTTTTTGGAACGATCACCGTTTCAACGTTATAGATACTCCTGGTCACGTTGATTTCACAGTTGAAGTTTACCGTTCACTTAAAGTTCTTGATGGTGGTGTTGGTGTATTCTGTGGTTCTGGTGGTGTTGAACCGCAATCAGAAACTAACTGGCGTTACGCGAACGACTCAGAAGTTGCACGTATTATCTTTGTAAATAAATTAGACCGTTTAGGTGCTGATTTCTACCGTGTTGTTAAACAGACTAAAGACGTATTAGGTGCTAACCCACTTATCATGGTATTGCCAATTGGTACTGAAGATGAGTTTACTGGTGTTGTTGACCTACTTACTCGTAAAGCATGGGTATGGGATGACACAGGTCTTCCTGAGAACTTTGAAATTCAAGATGTTCCTGCGGACATGGTTGACAAAGTAGAAGAATACCGTGAAATGCTTCTTGAAACTGCGCTTGAGCAAGATGATGATCTTTTCGAAGCATATCTAGAAGAAGGCACTGAGCCATCTATGGAAGACATCAAACGTTGTATCCGTAAAGGTACACGTACTATGGACTTCTTCCCTACTTACTGTGGTTCTGCTTTTAAAAACAAAGGTGTTCAAAACATTCTTGACGCTGTTGTTGATTACTTACCTTCACCTACAGATGTTGATCCACAGCCTCTTACTGATGAAGCAGGCGAACCTAATGGCGAGTACGCAATCGTTTCTGCAGATGAAACATTTAAAGCGTTAGCATTCAAAATCACTGATGACCGTTTTGGTACATTAACTTTCGTACGTATCTATTCAGGTACATTGAAGAAAGGCGATACCATTCTTAATGCCGCAACAGGTAAAACTGAGCGTGTTGGCCGTATGTGTGAAATGCAAGCCGATGACCGTAACGAACTTACTTCAGCACAAGCTGGTGATATCATCGCAATTGTTGGTATGAAAAGTGGCGTTCAAACAGGTCATACGTTATGTGATCCTAAAGCTCCAATCGTTCTAGAAGCCATGGTATTCCCTAAGCCGGTAATTTCAATTGCGGTAACACCAAAAGATAAAGGCTCAACTGAGAAAATGGGCCTTTGTATCGGTAAAATGGTTGCAGAAGATCCAACCTTTAAAGTTGAAACTGATCAAGATTCAGGTGAAACGATTTTATCTGGTATGGGTGAACTTCACTTAGATATCAAAGTAGATATTCTAAAACGTACCTACGGTGTTGAATTAGAAGTTGGTAAGCCACAAGTGGCATACCGTGAAACAATTACTGCAGCGATTGAAGATTCTTATACCCATAAGAAACAATCTGGTGGTTCTGGTCAGTTCGGTAAAATTGATTACCGTATCAAGCCCGGCGAACCTGGTTCTGGTTTCGTATTCAGCTCTGTTGTTGTTGGTGGTAATGTTC
>MAAE01000038.1 GCA_002162675.1 Colwellia sp. 39_35_sub15_T18
TCAATCCAGTCGGTATGCATAAAAAAGTAACTGGGTACATTGAACATTTGCTGAATAAACATGGCAACCAATGCCATGGGCCCTTCGGTTGAACAAATTATTCGGTCATAACCTCCTTCATAAAAAATCTGCGCTATTTCCATAAGGTCTGGAAAACGAATTTCTTGTTCGCCATATTTAGCGACCTCAAATGTGCCGATAGGGCGAACAACATGTAGATGAGGCTCTGACACAAAATTATTATCGCAAATAAGAAAATCAACTGGTAAATTAGCCCGTTGTATTTCTTTTAATTTGCCTGATAAAGAATTAGAAACGCCATTCTTGTCGCGCAGGGTATCGGTTAAATATAAGGCACGATTCGAATGTTTATTTTTACCAATATAGTCAGAAAAGTTGTTTAATAATTCACGATTTTGATACAAGACTCTGGCAGACGCTAAGCTTGTACTCGCAAGCACGGCACTAATCAAAACAGGGAAAGAAAGGTTATCTAGTATTTTCTCAATGCTAACGTTACTAATATTGTCTTGGTGTTTACCTTCGTTGAAAAATAGCGCGGTAAGTTGACTGGGCACTTCAAATTTTCGCGTCAGTTCTTCGGTCGAAAAGCCTTCTAATTTCTCTCCTTGATGATTTTCAATAAAGGAATGAATGCGTTTTGCAATGAGTTTGTTGAGGTGAGAAAAAAGCTCTCGTATCGCTTCATTGACCGTTGCGACAAATATTTCATGGGACTGATGTTTACTTTTAGCTATTTTTTCTAATTGCTCGATGCAGAATCGATAATCTTTTGATATTTGCCATTTCAGCAATATATTAGGTTTTTTACCCTGTAGCGCCTCATGGACAAAATCAAAAAACTTGCGTGACTTTTTACTTTTTTGCAGCTCTAAAATGAAGTTACTGAGGATAAAACATCCGACCTTATCCCAAGAGCTTCCGCGGTGTAATAAAATGCGTAATAAGCCCGGATCTTTTAACTTTGTTGCCACTTGAGCAAAGTAATCAAGTAAGGCTATATTGAGTTTTTCGTTTTCATTGACTTGGCCAAAGGGAGCAACATTGCCTAAACGCAGGGCTTCTAATGCCAGCACAGAGGCTTTTTCTGTTTTTAGTCTTTCTGCCAAATTAGGCACATATAAATATGAGCCACACAAACCAGCAAAAATGCCAGTATGATCATCTGAACCACCCGTGAGTATTTTGGGTTGCTGTGGGTCAACACCAAAATCGGCTGGATTAAGCTTATGGCGTTTTGCGTAGCTGTTAATTTTATCGGCGCTTAGGCCTTGTGTCCAATTTAGGGTTAATACGCTTTGCCATAAATCTCGTTGTCCGTTCAGTACTTCAAAACGTTGAAACATTACCGCCAGCTTTTCAAATAAGCTTAAGTCCATTTTTTCATTTTTGGTGTAAAAATAAAGCGGGTGCGGCATGACCACGGGAATATTATGCTGCGTGGTATAACGTAAAAAATCATATATATTCTGACGGAGTTTATTAAGTTCAATCTCCTGTTCTTGAGTAAAACCATAGGTCAAAACGTGGATAAATAAATCGTATTCAGGGAAGAAACAAGTGAATTCAGCCGCGACTAAGACATCAACACCTGATTTTTGAAGCTGCCAACAAGAGCGGGCGTTATTATGATTCGTAACGGTAAGTACATCACAGTCATTATTTTTGAGTTGCTTCACTAATTTTTTGGTTTTTAACCATGTTTCGGGTAAACGTAGAATTCGGCCCCAGAGTTCGTCAGGAATATCACTATTTAAGTCGTGGCAATGTAAATCTACTCGTAAACAATCTTTTTTATCAAAACGAACATCTTGTGATCTAATGTATTGATTCATTTCCTTTTGTAGTGATTGCCTAAATTCACTTTTACCTAGTCCATCTATTCGATTAAGCATAATCAACTCACCTTCTTTATAGTATTACTATTCACGTTTGTGTCGTCCACGCTTGATAAAGGGCGTGATTTTTTTCGCATTTCTGTACTAATTAGTGGGCTTTTTAAACATTTATTGAGTATCGGGAGTTTTGTCACTAACATGTCGTAAATAAATTGACGTTTAATGGCTTTATTGGTTAAGTGAGGCGAATTCCACCACCAACCGTCATCTTGCATTTGGCTGGCCGCGACCACAAAACACTCAATGACTTCAGCAAACTCTTCATCAGTAAAGCTGAAACTCATGATGAATCGTCCTGTGCCTAACCAGCTCAGTTCAATTCCTGCACTGCGTAAATAGAACTGCAACATCCAGTTATAACGGCTGGGTTGCAGATAGTGTAATGTTAAAATACTGTGCATATTCGACAACTTTATCGGTAGGCCTTTATCAAACATGCGTTCATTAAATAACGCGACTCGGTTGTTCCAAGTTTGCTCGGCTGATTGGTAAATTGCCTGTATCTCTGGCGTTTGAATGCGGCGAATAAAAGCATTCATTGAGCCCATAATAGCGGGATGAGAATTAAACGTGCCGCGTGCAAAGGACACATCGGCAGGCTGATTTTCTCTATAGCGTTTCATTAAATCATCTCGACCGGCTAAAACACCTACCGGCATGCCGCCACCGAGCGTTTTTCCGTAGGTGACTAAGTCGGCTTGAATATTAAAATATTCTTGAGCCCCCCGCATGCCTAACCTGAAACCAACAAACACTTCGTCAAAAATGAGGATAATATTGCGGCGATTACAAACCGCTTGTAATCTGCCTAACCACTTTGCGTAGGCTTCTTTATCAAATGCGGTCTTTCTATCACTGGTGATAAGGGTACTGTCAGAGAATGAATCGGCATTAGGATGAAATGCTTGCAGTGGATTAATTAATAAACAGGCAATGTCATTTCTTGTTTCAAGCACCTTGATGGTGGCTTCACTGAGGTCGGCTAAGGTATAAACATCATTGGTTTTACGTCTATTACCAATACCAGGTTGTACTCCGTCCCACCAACCATGATAGGCACCACAAAAGCGAACTAAATGTGTTTTTTTAGTATGGTAACGCGCTAATCTTACGGCCTGCATAACCGCTTCAGTGCCTGACATGTGAAACGACACCTCATCTAGCCCCGACACATGTTTTATAAATTCAACATTTTCTGTGATTAAAGGATGGTAAGAGCCAAGGGCAGGGCCTAACTTATGTGTTAAGTTAAAACCTTCCTGCATACATTTTTTGTAAAAGTTGTAGCCAAAAACATTAACGCCATACGAACCCGACAAATCAAAGCGCCAGTTGCCGTCTATATCGCGAATTTTTGAGCCTTTGGTTTCATCTACCATAGTACCTAGCCTGAATTCACTAGGAAGATCAGTTCTGTAAGGGAAAGGTACACGATAATTACTGGTAAACTTTACGTCTGAGATACTGTTTTCTAGTGCGGCCGATTGTGCTAATGACTTTGAGTTTTGACTTTGTGTTTTTTGTTTTAATCTCTCAAATGCTTGCTTGCGCTGTTCAGTAATCTTATGAGGTGCGCCGTCTGAACAGAAAAACAAGTTTTGGGTATAATCAAAAAAAGGTAGCAATTTTGATATTCTACGTGACCATTTACTATGACCGCGCAGTGAAGGGTGCTTAGCACGAGATAATTGTAAACGGATCCGTAGACGATTAAAAATATAAATAACGCCTAGCGCAACAGCTAAATAAAAAAAGTAGTTAGGGTTCATTAAACTCTCTATCAACACAGGTAGCACAGAAACTTAAATCCAAACTAGCATGCTTATTTGAATAAAATATTTCATTTTTTTGAAGGTATGATGACAGCTACCAATAATGCTGAGTTATTTTTGGCGGATGCTTAACTATTTGGGATAGATGTTTGGCTATTTTGGAGACAATTTTGTCACTGAGCAGGCTGTGTCACTGAGAGAGGGTAGCGCTGAGGATAGAGATTACCTTGATAAGCGTTTAATTTACATACAAAAAAAGCACCAAACTTTCGAGTGGTGCTTTTAAAACATTTAAAGTTTAGCTTATTGCTTTTTGTATTTACGAGCAGCTAAGGCTATTAATGCTAAGCCGAAGATGGCTATCGTAGAAGGTTCTGGTACTTGTGTCGATGCTCTAAATACGACTTTTTCGAACACTCCATCTAAATTGCTATTGAAGTCTCCAACTCTATAACCACCAGTTTGCCAGCTGTGCATGTGCCAAGACAATTTAGAAATATCGCCATTATCAACACTAGTATCTGCTGAATTTAAGGTTACCGATTCACCTATGGCAGCGAATCCCATTGAATAATCTTCTCTGTGATACCAAGAGGCACCGTTGTAATCATTGGTGTTGTTACCTGAAGTGTAATTCAACAAGTCTGAGTATAATATCGCAGCACCTAAAGTAATGTTATTAGTACCAGTATCTAAGGCACCGATAAAAACATATTCATCTAAAGCTATGCCATCGAACATTACGTGATCAAAGGCGCCTTGATCGCCCCAACCAGATTGAAAGTTTAAGCTCCAACCATTGTCTGTTAGAACACTGGTATCAATATCTGTTTGTATGCCAAAAGGTATTATGCCAGCATTGGCAAAACCACTAACCGATAAAACTAGCCCTGCGAAAGCCGCTTTTAAGTACTTTATATTCATTTTTAAATCCCTTAGTAATACATGACCTTAAGGTACAACTGCATTAATTATTATTAAACTTACTGCCACTTAAGCAATATACGTACCGACATGTAATGCATTGAATTTTATCATTTTATTTATGGTTGGAGATTTTGCTGTAAAATATTCTGACATAAAATTATGACTTGTATTGGCAATGTTTGCCATTACAGGACTTTCAAATTATTTCAGTGCTTTACTGTACAATTTGGTTGCGAATTCAATAAATGCTTTTACTTTCGGGATTTTGGCACGATTACGGGGGTAAAGCGCATAAACGTCAACATTCTCCTGACCCCAGTCAGGTAATATATTAACTAAGCCCCCAGCTCTTATTTCGTTATGCGCCATGTATTCAGGTAAAACAGCAATGCCTAAACCATCCACTATGGCTTGTTTTAACATGACGAAATCATCGACTAACAAACGCGGTTTACCCTGTATTTTAACTTGTTCATTTTGTGTTGATAGCAAGTTGATTTTTGTTTCGTTATTGATAGGATTCATTATCAATAACTGATGGTCGCTTAGTTGTGCTACCGTCATTGGTTTGCCATTTTTAGCCAAATATTCAGGGCTAGCAAACAGCTTTCGAGTCACTGTGCCGAGCTTTTTTGCCACTAACAATGAATCCTCTAGTTGACCAATGCGTATCACCACATCATAACCTTCCTCGATGAAATCAACGCGGCGGTTCACTAGCTTGAGTTGCACCTTCAAATCGGGATACTGATGCATAAATTCAGCTAATGCCGGTCTTAATATTTGTTGTCCTGAGGCAACGGAGGCACCTATTTTAAGGTCACCTTGATAGCTTTGTAATATTTGTGAGACGGAAGTGGTGGCTAAATCTAGTTCTTCATGAATACGTTTACAATGCAGTAAGTAGCGACTGCCAGCTTCGGTTAAATGCTGTGAACGCGTTGAACGTTCTAATAATGTGACATTTAATCGCGTCTCAAGGCGAGATACTTTGCGACTGACGTTCGCTTTTGGTATGCCTAACCTCTCTGCCGCTAAGGTAAAACTGCCCGTCTCAATCACAGCTAAGAATACCATCATGTCATTTAAGTCATGGTTCATTTAAGCATTACCTTTGCTCTATTGTTGTCAAAAATGAAATTATCATATCAATGTTTACGTATTTATAAAGTAAACCTTTAGTTTTATTATGGCGTCACTAAACAAATGAACGCAACGAACACAATGAATTATGGAGTCGAATATGAAAATTATTAGTAGAAAATCCTTACCATTAGGTGGTTTTGCTGGACTAACCGAACATCGCTTAGTTACTGATCGCCGTGTCTTCGGTGCACGTAAGGCGCCCAATACATTCGACGGCCTTGGTAACTTTGTTTATCTGGCGGACGCTAAGTTCAACCCTCATGGTGAAACAAAAATGCATCCACATAAGGAGATCGATGTTATTTCAGTGATGATGTCAGGCCGAGTTAGTCATCAAGGCTCTCTTGAACATGGTCAAAGTTTATTAGCGGGTGAAGTGCAGGTTCAGCGTGCTGGCGGTGAAGGATTTTCACATAACGAAGTCAACCCTGACCATAGCCAAAATCGCATGTTGCAATTATGGGTGCTACCTGATGAAGCTAACCAGCCCGCAGGATATAAGCACTATGTTCCCAGTAGTAATGGCGTAACACGTATTTACGGTGGTGCTAAAAATCAAAGCGAAACTTTTGACAGTAAAACGTATATAGACATTGTGCGCTTATCTAAAGGTGAAAAAATTCACTTTACTGATGAAACCATAGTGTATGTAGCACGAGGTAATACTGAGTTTTCAGATGAAAATAGTAGCTTTCAAGCGGAAGAGGGCGATTTAATTCGCAGCGTTAATACTGAACTTTATGCGACCAGCGATGTTGAAGCCATTGTGGTTACTCAAGCATAATTATTAAACCATAAAGAGGAAACTAAGATAAATAAATTTACAGAAATGTTAACAATAGTTTAAGCATGCAGGGGGTTACTTAAAGTATTTACTTTAGGTACTGACTTTAGACACCCCCTTGCATGCTGATATTAATTGAGGATAAATTAATGACTCCACCCAACAAGCATTTAATCGCGTTAATTAATTACATAGCCCTTGTGCCACTGGTTTATTTTATACCGCAATGGCTTAGCCCCTATTTACCGGGCAATGATTTTTTGCAAGTACTTATTATTGTTGCGATAATTGTGCCGATAATTTCTTACCTTGTTATGCCTATTACCATGAAAATATTGAAATAATCGGCACTTATTTCAGGGTATTAAATAGCGTTTACTTGTACTTATCAATAATCGCTTATGGTTAATGTTTTTCTAACCACTTGGTCGCATGAGACCATAAAATTTGAGATTTTCGACTAAAAAATTTCATGTGGCCAATTTCATCAAGACTATAGTGCTCAGGCGTTAAGGTCAGTTTTTCAGGCTTCATTTTGGTGAATACTGACAGCATATCACTAACATTCTTATTATTAGCGATATCATCATCAATAGCATTTACCCACATTGATGGCATAGACAAATCATCATACAAGTGATTGTGCACCGTTTTTCCAAAGGCTGTTTTAATATAGCCTTGACCATTACACCATTCTCGCCATTGCCGAGCGACTAACTTGGGCAAGGGCTCTCCCATACCAAGCCATTGTGATTTAGTATGTCCCCAAAAAGCATTACTGAAAGGGATGAACATATTCATAAAAAAATGTGCTTTTATAAAATAAGGGTTACTCATGTTTTTTAATTGCCCTGATGAACAAGCAACATTAAAAATTGAACTAAACTCCTGCGCATTGTGCATTAAGCCAACAAGTTGGCCACCAGCACTGTGACCAAATAAATGATATTTGCTGTCAGGAAAGCTTTGTTTTAATTGTTCGAAGACGGCAGGCATATCTTTTTCACCCCAGCACTGCAAAGAGGCATCGCTCTTGGCTAGGTTGCCCGTTAATGATTCGCCAATACCTCTATTATCAAACGTTATTACCCCGTAACCATGTTCGGCTAAATAAGCGGCAAAACTAGCGTAAAATTGTCTTTTTATCCCTGTGGCAGGAGCCATTAAAATAGCGCCTTTAATGGCTTTTTCAGGAAGATAAGTGGTAGTGGTAAGCAGGTATTGATCTGAACACAATACGGTTGATTCACGGGTAGAAAAATTGCTCATAATGCTGGATTTTTATTTATAATTTTAAATAAAATAACAATGGTCAAACCAGTTAGCAAGCAAAAAATTATTTTTCATTGGCTAAATCGTTAGTTACGCAACAAATTTAGCCAACAATATGAGTTAAGTGATTATCCCATTTTAAGCCAGCAAAACTGACGTTTGCGACGCTGTCGTTATTACTATTGTTAATACTATTGTGATTATTATTGTTAGCGCTACGGGTTATCTTGCTTGTCATTAAACGCCCCTTGCCGCTAGTGGCGTATATGTTATCTAGGTGAGTTAAGCCAGCGCCGTCGGCAAATCTTTCACTATTGAGGTATTCGCCATTTTTTAAAGACCAGTAGGTTATTAAATCGGCTCTTGGACAACTGATGGCGACAATGGCTAGGTTATCATCAATGCAAACACTGGCCGTATACTGATTCATACGACGCCAGACATCGTCACTTGCGGATAAATACCTTAAAGAACTTTCGCCGTGGTGAGAAATAGCTAAAGGCACTAAGTCTGTTTTTGCGCCTTGGTATTGTAAGCCGGCGATGACTTTGCCTTGTTTACTTACCGCTAAATGGCGAATACTAAGTTTATGGTTCTCTAAAGCGTATTTATCTTCTACTTGACCTGACGCTATATTTAAGTAGGCAAGGTTGGGTGCCATAGTGTCAATATTCAATTTTTTTCTCGGTTGTTTGGGGTGTGTTTGAATACCACCGTTGGCGATAACGAGTGAGTTGCCATCAGGCATTAACCCTAACTGATGAGGGCCAATGCCTCCTGAATGGTATTGCTCAAGTATTTGGTAGTTTTGTGCATCGCGTATCACTATTTTGCCATGGCCAGTCGCAAAATCATTTTCGCTGGTCAGTAAAATATTATCTTTTGCTGATAAAACGCCATGACCATAAAAATGCGAGTGCTCTGCGGCGGTAATTTGTTTCGCAATTTTGCCATTAATAAAGTCAACTTCAAGTATAAAAGTGCCGGGGCGTCGAGCAAAGACTAAGGCATGGCCGGGCTTGTTTGGCACAGCAATGACATCATGCCCGCGCGCAGGCAACTTAACTTGATTAATAATATTGCCGTTAAGATCAAAAGCAGCGACAAAGTGCTCATTATTTTTATTACTACAAGCACTCACTAACCAGTGTTTTTGGCTTTGTGCAAAAGGGATATAACCGATAACAGCAGCAGAGCTAGTGGCGGCAGCGGCTATTAGAAATTGACGACGTGTTAACATGGATAACCTTATAATGTTCTAACTAGAATGTGTATTTGATACCGACAATGACTTGGCGAGGTTTGCCTGATCTTGCCCCAAAAGGCCGACGTGAAACAATGACAGTGTCATCGGTTAGGTTATCAACTTTGCCATATATTCTTATGGCGTCGTTTACTTGATACCAAGAAGAAAAATCAACTTGCCCAATATCATCGGTGTAGTAGCCTGCAAGCTCTGTGGCTGTGCCAGCAGCTTCGAGCATTTTTTCAACGTACTTGAACAATAATGATACTTGCCAATGTTCATGGGCTAAAGCAACTTCAACACTGAGTTGGTTTTCAGGTAGGTAAGGCAGTTCGTCACCTGCGCTGACATTTCCCCATTGAGAGAAGCTTGATTGAAAGCTATTTTGAAACTCTGATTGGGTAAAGGTGTAAGCAATATTGATAGGTAATTCAAGACTATCGCTAACCGTAAAGCGGGTATTCAAGCTCGCCTCTACGCCGTAAATATCAACTTCGCCAGCATTGAACTCTTGACCAAGTTCATCTAAACAGCCATTTGAAAAGGTACAATTACCTTTAAGGTTGCTGTAATCATTATAAAAACCGATCAGCTCTGCTTTAGTGCTGGAATCGCTATAGCGCAGACCAAATTCATAGTTCCAACTTTCTTCTGGATCTATGTTGTCATCTTGTCCGGGACTATTGGGTACATAGCCCTTATTGATGCCAAATAAAGCTCCCCATTGTTCGGTGATTTTATAAAAAGCGCCAAAACCTGGCATAACCACGGTCGTGTTATTAGTGGTTTTACTTGCTTCACTTCCCGTTTCTAGATGGTAGTTAATCGCTTCGCCTTCAATATATTCAACACGCACACCAGCACTGAGGTTAAGTTGCCCAAAGTCTAGGTTAGCATTGGCATAACTTGCCAGCGCCGTGGCCGTGTCTTTATTGTGAGTAATGGTTCTTCTATTGCCAATAAGCGCTAAGTGACCACCTTGCATGGCATATTCATCTTGTCGATGATTTCTCGCCACTTGGTCTTGGTGCAGTCGTAAACCAAAATCAAGGGCTAAATCAGCGGCTAACCAGCGGCCATCCCAAAACAGTTTTGACTCAATTCCCTGAGAGTAAAATTTTCTGTCATTGAGGGTAAATAACAGCCGCTCTTGTTGGGTGAGCGTATCACGCTCTCCCGTTAGCACTTGCATGTATAAGGCATTTATCCCGGTATTGGGTGAAGTTAAAATGGTTGCCATGCTTCTGTTGGTGTTAAAACTGTTGAATCTATCCCAGTCGCGGTCAAAATCGCGGCGATAGGCTTGGGTATAAAGGCTAGTAGCACTGTTGAGTTCAATATAATGAGAAACTTGAAATTGATAATGCTCCCAGTCCATTTTATCATTTTCACTGGCAACATAGCGGCGAGTAGGTGCTTGGGCAAAGTCGTCATCCGTTAAACCTAAATAGGTTTCATGGGATACTTCTTCACCATAACCCATTTTAAATTGCCAAAACTGGTAGTGCTCGGTATTCGACGGAATGTAATTAGCTTTGAAAATAACTTCACTCTTATCAAAGCCTGTATCTGAATTAGCGCCTTTACTGGCACCACCGTTAGTGTCTAAGTCTTTAAAACCATCTGACTTTATCGTAATACCTTCAAGTAAAAAGCCTAGCTCGCCAATATTTTCTATATCATAACTTTCGCTATAAAAACCATGAGCTTTTTGATAGTTTGTTTCGCCGTAGGCTAAATCAATTTCTGCCTGTCTGCCATCGTCAACACTGGCTATCGAGCGAGACACCATATTAATAGCGCCGCCAACCGTATTAGGGCCATATTTAATGGCTGCGGGGCCTTTAAATACTTCAACTTGTGTCATGCGAGAAATCAAAGGAAAATAATAAGCGGCGGGTGCGGCATAGGCGGCTGGCGCAATTAATATGCCGTCTTCCATTAAGGCGATTTTGCTGCTGCGCTCTGATGTTGCGCCGCGTAAGCCTATGTTGGGGCGCAAGCCATAACCATCTTCTTCACGGATATAAACACCAGGCACGGTTTGGAGAACACGGTGAATATCGTCAAATTCGTTTAGCTCTAGTTGTTCTTCACTTAAGACAAAAGCTGAGCCAATGGCTGTTTCTAGTTCGTTGCGTTGGCCAAAAATGCTAATGACTTCAACTTGCTTGTTGGTAGTTGCTTTGGCTTTGCTGCTTTTCTCGTTCGCTGGTTCTTGTGTATTTGTTACCTCTTGTGCAAAGGTAGTGCAAGAGGATGTTAACATCAGCGCGATAGCTATTTTACTTACTTTCATTATGCTTTTTCCGGTGTTGAGCTTTAAGGTTTGCGTGGTAATGTGTATTTTGACTTTAGCCAGCAACCATTGGCTAATCGCCATCATTTGAGTTGAAACCAATGTTGATATCGGTTGCTTGCACAAAATCAGCGGTGATCACATCCCTAAGCTCACGTATTTTCTGTATCGCAGCAGTGAGTTTTTCGCGGCTAGCGTCATCATCAAGTAATTGGGCATAGCTCATGCTGCTGTCTAATGCGTCAAGTTCGGTAACAATCGCGGCAATTTTGGCTGTCATGTCACTGCTAATGGCTTGTTGGTCAAAATGGTCGGTTAAAATGTCATCGAAACCATGGCCATTACCCGCGCTATATAACTGGCTAAAAGAATCAACATTAACTTTAATGCTCGCTATCACTTCATTGGCTAAGGTAAATTCGGCAATACTGGCTATGCCAGGAGCATTAACAGCAAGCGGTTGTAAGAGCTTTTCATCTTTCACTTTTTCAACTTGCTCTAACCAGTTGGTTACCAGTTCTTCAACGGCATCTTTTTTGTTGGTGAAGTCACCAGTACCTGCTGTTAACGAAGCGACATAATTATCACCAGTGCTTTGCCAGCCACTGTTTATAGCTGTGCTTATATTGACTAAATTTTCACTTATGGCCACTACAGCTTCACAGCGTTTAGTTTTATCAGCGGCAGACAGTAAGGAGTCACTGCCAAATAAAAATATTTCTAGTGCCGGTATACCCTGACCACCGACATATTTAGCAGTAAAGAGATCAGCCGTTATCTCGGGCTCATCTAGTATTGAGGCAATATCACTCGCCACAGAACCGTTATCGTCAGGCCAAAGTTCTAATCGAAAAATACGACTTTCTTCAAGTACAGGGCCTACTTTTAGCCATTGAATATTCTGCCAACTAACATTAAAGTCAGCCCAACTTTGCTGTAAGATTTGTAAGTCGCTGTTACTTGGGCTATTGAGTGCACAAAAATTATCACTCTGCTCACTTAATGTTTGTGCTTTGCTTTGTAAGTCTTGATAGCCGGGCAAAATTACATTATCAGCTAAATCTGTTAGCCATAAACCAAATTGCTCCTCATCTGTCGAGACTGGTGTTGTTGGTTCTGTCGGTTCTGTTGGCTCTGGTGTTGTTTCAGAACCACCGCCACCACCACAGGCCGTTAACGCTAAAGAAAATAACAGTGGGCTAACCATTTTAAGTGGTGATAAACCATTAGTATTAATCATAATTATTCCTAAATAGATTTTACAAACATTAACAGCGCCTGGCGCTCAGTTTTGTTTAGTTGTTTAAATTTTTCTTGGGCGAGTTTGGCTTCACCGCCATGCCACAATATGGCTTCGGTAATGCTTCTTGCTCGACCATCGTGTAAAAATCGTTGTTGACCGGTAATTTTTTTTTGTAAACCGATACCCCATAGCGGTGGTGTTCGCCACTCGTTACCCGTTGCCTCATATTCGTAAACACCATCAGCTAATTCTGCTCCCATATCATGCAAGGCAAGATCGGTATACGGCCAAATTTTTTGATTAGCTAGGGCCGATTCAGGATAGTTTTTATCGGTGAGATAACTTGGGGTATGACATTGAGCACAGCCCAATTGATGGAATAGTCGTTGACCTTGTTGTTGCTTAGGTTTAGCTAAATTTCTTGCGGGTGGCACCCCTAATAAACGGTTAAAGGTGATCACTAAGTCAAGATTTTTATCTTCAATTTCAACGCTATCATGTCTTCCTAATGCGCTTGCTTGTTGGCAAAATAGTTGGCTTTTAGTGCAAGACTCGGTAGGGAAAAAACTGTTAGTAATGCCAATGTCATCTCTAAAAGCCGCCGCAACTTGTTGAGCAAGGGTAGGGTGTTTGGCTTTCATACCAAAACGGCCAAGTTCTATTTGACCACTTTTAATATTTACTACCCGATTATACTTTGGCGATATACCGTCTTTATTGACATCGTCACTATCTTCTTGCGCGAGTAAATCTTGCGCTGATATTGCATCTAATAAGCCGCTACCAAAAACATTGGGTGAATACCTAGGTGATAGTACTGCGTGCTCTGGTAATTCACCGTAAGCTAATTTAGTTAATTGATAATGAGGTTTTTGTAATTGGTATGGTTCACCGTCTGGAAATTGACCGTCGATAAAAGTATAACTGAGGTCAAGCCAAGCCTCGTGCTTAAGTGTTTGCTTTAGCTTGTTATTGATATACTTGATAGCGCGTGACTGAATTTGACCGCCGTAGCTATTGTTACCATGATTAAGGCCATGATTAAGGCCATGGTCTAGCCCCGGTTTATTAAAGCCAACTCTTATGATTAATGCTGTTGGCAAGCTTTCGCCACTTTCTGGCATGGGTGCTCGGGAGCCTGCTTGATGACATGCAATACAAGATCTCGCATTAAATAGCGGCCCTAAACCATCCCTTGCTTTAGTAACACTTGGCGCGGTAATCCAGGGATCTCTAAAGAATGAAAAGCCACTCCAAAAGTCTAACTGTCGTTTACGGCTAGCGGCTTGCCCCGGGTAAATGTAACTACGCTTTGACGGGCGCTTAACTGTCATGCCACCACCAGAATATTTTTGAGATGCTAGTACTTCAGCATTGATGCTAGCACTCATATTTTCGGTAGCATTGGGAGCAGATAAGGCGACCCGTGATACCGATACCGAGATAAAAGCGAGTGTTAGTGTAAGTGTTATTTTTTTGTAACGGTTTACCACAGAGCCGCGATGCTTCACAGAGGGCTCTTCGAGCCTACACCGAGGACTTATTATGCTCTGTGTAGTGCGTAGCATCTCGGCTGCCCCTGTGGTCAATATTTTTAAGCATAAGCAATACATTCTTTTAAACTCGATCACTATAGCGACTCAACAAAAGCGATTAGCTGCTGGCGTTGATTTTGCGTAAGTGCCATAAAAGCTTCTTTTCGAGATTTTGCTTCACCGTCATGCCATAAAATCGCTTCTTCTACGGTTCTGGCTCTACCATCATGTAAAAAACTCGCATTCGGGTTAACCGTTTGAACTAAACCTATCCCCCATAGTGCGGGTGTTTTCCATTCAGTACCCGAGGCATCACCTTGAATTAAGCCATCGGCGAGTCCTTCACAGCGTTGTACATACATACATTCAGCACCACTAGTGCAAGAATCTCCTGCCGCTGTTTCACGGGTAACGGCACAAGAGCCACCCATGTCGTGCAATAATAAATCTGTGTAGGGAAAAATAGTTTGTGTCGATAGCATAGCGATAGGCTCAGCGCCGTCTTCTAATCCTAAGAGGGTTAGTTTACCCAGCACACTACCTGAGGCCTCACCGGTAACATGTCTTGGGGTATGACAATCGACACATTGAGTTGCAAAAAATAACTCTCTACCGGCAGCAATGTCCTCATCCCAAGTGTTGTTGCTATCGTCAAAACCTCGGCGAGCAGGTACGCCTAATACTCTGTTGTAAAATTCAACCAAGGCTAAATTTCTATCAGGAAAATCAAACTCGCTGCCTACTTTATTTTCCTGCTCTGCGACCATTTGACAAGCGACTTGTTGCTCAGTACAAGACTCGTTAGAAAAAATACTGGTTGAAATGCCGATGTCACCACCGTAAGCACCGGCAACTTGTTGTAGTACCGAAGTATTTTGTGCTTTGTAAGCAAAACGGCCTAATTTAGTTTCACCACTAAAAGCATCAAGTGCCATGGAAGCACGACCAGAAATACCATTATCGTCGGCATCATTCTCATCGGCTAAGACGATAATATTATCGGCAGGAATGGCATCTAATAAACCAACACCAAACACTTGTGGTGCCACGCGGGCTGAAAAACGAATATTCTCCATAAATGAACCAAAACTTAAATTTTTCACCTTGTAGATGGGGTTTCGTAGTTCATAAGCTGTACCGTCAGGGTAACTGCCATTAATGATTTCATATTCAATAAAAGGAAAAGCTTCACCATATAGCTCAGTGCCATTAATAGAGCCATCATGTATTGAAACACCGGAATTAAAATCAGATGACGAAAAACTTTGTACTGCAAAAGGCTGTAATTGATCGCCATAAACAGGATCTGCAGCACCCGTCTCATTACCTAATTTAAAAAGCATACTTAGCATAGGGGATGTTGGTGTTGCTGGCACACTGCCACGACCATCATTAATATGGCAGCCTTGACAGTTACCGGTACTCAATAGTGGCCCGATATCTTGCTCTGCGGTGCGAAACAGATGATCACCAGACGTGAAAAAACCATCAGATTGAAAGTCATCAGCGATCATATCAGGACGTGTACTAAAAGCATCCTCATCGGTAACAAACACCGTGGCATCACCGCCAGGCAAGTGTTCATTATCATCTTGCACTGCGTTGCTTAATGGTGTTAAACCGCTGTGATCAACCACGGGTGTTGTAGGCTCTGGTGTTGGTGGCTCTGGTGTTGGAGTAATAGGTGTTGTTACTTCATCAGAACTACCACCGCCGCCACAAGCAGTTAGAGCAATAGTAAGCAGAGCTGAGATAATGACAGGCTTAATATTTGAAAAATAGGACTTGTTTTTCATTGTTAATTTTTCCACGTTAGTTTCAGTTAATATTTATTATTTATGCTTTAGCTCTATCACCCTTAGGCAAAAGTGCAGTAAACAAAATAGGTTAGTTGAAACTATAAAAGGTTTTCTGGTGAGAAAACTTGCTCTCGATTAGTAAATCTAAAAGATAATTATTACCATTTACTGTAAAGCCAAAAAATAGGCTCGAAAGCCTATTTTTTAGTTAAAAAACAATTACAGATTTACATTCGTTTGATTAGCTTTAAATATCTTCGTCAGTATCTTGTCTAAGATCTTCAGTAGTTACCCCTAAGGCATCAATCGCTTGCTCAATAACATCTGTTTGTGCAGAAAGTGCTGCAATTACGGCGACAACGTTAGCTTGATTGAAACCATCTTGAATTAATAAATCAAATGGCATACCTGTTTTTGCTTTCGTATCAATAACGCTAGCAGCTGCCATGGTTGCTTCTAAAGAGCCACGTAATGTATTGGCTAATTCATAGTCACCGTTAACAACTAATAAGTCGTAAATTGATGCGCCAGCAATGACTTCACCGTCAATACGAGTGTATTGCGCGTTATAGCTGTTTTGAACACCTTTAGCATTTAAGAAAATATCTCGGTGAGTATTATCACTAAAGCATGAATGCTCATCTTCTTGAGAGTTGTTTACTAAGGCAATATTGATACGCTCACCCGCTAATTCACCGAAGCTTAAGCGACCCATACCTTCTAAAATTGTTGCTAGAGAATCATCACCGCCAGCAATAAAGGTTTGGTAATGGTTGTCTGTGCCGCTTGGTTCCCATGCTTCAACGATGTCAGTTAAATCGGTAATTAAAAGTGCGGCGACTGCTTTTAAGTACTCGCCACGACGAACACAAATAGTATCTGCAACCGCATCTTCACCAGAAGTACATGCGCCAGTTACATTTGAATAATCAGTTACTGGGCGTTGACCGGCACTGTTATCGCGCTCACCACTGCCAGATAAGTCATTATTTAAATCTTGACCCCATAATAAAAACTCAACAGCGTGATAACCTGTAGTTACAAAGCTTTCATCGCCTTCTAACTCAAACACAGCATCGATAGCGTCTGAAGTAATCGTTGGGTAATCGGCGGTATTGGCGATAATGTTACCCGCTTCAATGTTAGCGGCATCGCCTGAATTTGCTTCACCGTCAACTTCGGTCGCTACGTAATCGATAACTGCTTCACCTAGAGGCCATGCGTTGATATTGCCTTCACGTTCTTCAATAGGGCCGTCACGAAAACGATAAACTTCAGTTTGACCGTAAGGTTCGCGAGAATTTAACCAGGCTTGTTTAGCTGCTTGCATATTGTCAGCCGTTGGCTCGGCAACAAAAGCAGTAATCGCTGTTTCTAGGTTTTGTGCAGCAATTAATGAATCGGAATAGGCAGCATAAGCAATATTGGCATTGGTTTTTAACACATCATCACGCGTGACAAAAGTGCTTACGCCGTTAGTGCCATCAACACCCACGGTTCCGTCAGCACCTTGTTGACCATCGTCACCATCATCAACACAGGCCGTTAAAGAGCATGCTACGAGTAAAGCAATTGATACTTTTTTAAGATTCATGTTCATTTTGTTTCCACTATAAATAGTTAATAAGAATTATTGTTATTTGCATTTGGTGGCAGTGTAAACAAGTGTAACGGTAATAGCAAGCTTGATGCGAATGATTTGTATTTATCTTTTTAAAAGAGGAAATTAAAGAGGAATAACTGAGGTAGCGGTAAGTTAATTTTAGTTAGGTTTTGGGGAACGGTGCACCACCCACGATGCTACACAGAGGGCTCTTTGAGCCAACACAAAGGGTTTTATTATTCTAGGTAGTGTGCGGTGACCTTAGCTGTATCTGTGGTCATGACTTTTAAGCTGAATAAATACAATTTGCTAAGCTTTATGCGCCACTGGTAATTTCTTTAATGACGATACCGCTGTGCATAAGCGCTTCATTTTGCGGTAAAATTTCATGGCCAGTGAGTAAATAAATAACTTTTTGCCCTTGTTTCGCTAACTCAATGGCATGTTGATAATTAATCAATATAGTTGCAGTGATTACTTGGGGAAATTTTTCGGCATCACGGCGCACGTATTCAATTAATTTAATATTAACGTCATCGTCATAAAAAACAGCATCGGCAAATTGCATCGCGCGATGGGCGTTTAACGTTAAGTTGTCGGGATTACCTTCTTTAGTGTGAATAAAAATAATTTCACCACAAGGCGGGGCTATTTCTTGTTTGATGCTGGCAATGAGTTGTTGCTCGGCATATTGTTGTTTACCATCAAGTATGGCTTGCCCGATTGGGCCTCGAAGAGTGTTTTCCCAAAAGCTACGACGGTTGCGTAAACCTTTTACCCGTACTTTTACGTGTTCGCGAAATTTATGAGAAAAATCGGCTAGTTTGCCATAAGCTTGCGGCAAAGTTTTTTCAATTTGCTCTCGTAACATGCGAATTAAAATAGGCGAGCTACCAGAACTTGATAAAGCGATAATCATCGGGCTTCTATCAATAATAGCGGGGGTAATATAGGTACACAATTCAGGCTGATCAACAACATTGGTTAAAATATTCAAGGGGGTTGCTTCTTGATAAATAGCCTTGTTAACCAGCATATTATCCGTAGCAGCAATGACCAAATTAATATCAGTAAAATGCCCTGCTTGGTAATTATGCTTTAGCCATGTTAATTGGTGCAGGTTTATTAAGCGCTCAACACTAGCACAAACACTTTTACTCATCACGGTGATGTTAGTGGTTGATTTTAATAGTAATTCGATTTTACGAGTGGCGACTTCTCCGCCTCCAATAACCATGGCAGAGATTTTTTTTGCATCGAGAAAAACAGGGAAATATTTCATTTTTAATATAATTTAATGCGTTGAATTGGGTTTTATATGCCACTTACGTAGAATAGTTTGATATTCGCCGTTGGCTTTCATTTGCGCTAAAGCCGATTTTAAACGCTCTATTGTGACCTTGTCTATATCTAAACTAGCAGCAAGATATAAATCAGCGGCAAAATTTGGAATTTGGTAAACAAATTGAATCTTAGAAGGGTCTAAGCCGGTTCCCTCTAATTCATGTCGCCACAATATGTCGTTGGTAAAAGCTAAATCAGTACGACCACTATAAAGCATGTGCCAAAGCACCTTATAATCACTGCTTAGGTATAGGTTTTTATTTTCGACAAAGCCATGTTTTTCAAGGTAATGTTCGGCTAAATCTTCTCTAACACTGCCAACGCTATATTTTTTAGCATCTTCTATAGTGTTGATATTAAAGTCGTTGTTACTTTTTAGTGCTACAAGGTAAGAATTAATCGTGAGTAGCTTGCCAAGCCATTGAAATTTTTGTTCTCTACTTTCATCTCTGAACATAGAAAATATTAAGGTGTTTTTATGCTCTTTGGCAATTTGATAACTTCTAGCCCAAGGAAAAATTTCAACCTTGCCATCAATGGCTGCTTTTTTTAGTAAGGTTTCAACCACCTCAACCATAACGCCGGTGATCTGGCCGTTTTTTTGTAATATTTGCAGGGGAGGTAAGTCTTCAGTCACAACCCGTAAAGATTGAGAAGTTGTTGTAGAAGAAAGTAATAAAATAACGGCAATAAAGATGATTTTAATACTTGCCACGTTCTCCCCTTGCTAGGTCGCTTTTTTATCTATCCTACTATGAAGAATAGTGCCTGTATAGCGACAAAAAAGCCCGCTTTATCTAGGGTAAAATTAATTGCTTTTCACTTACCGCTAAACCATTGGCATCACCGTAAATATACTGACCCGCTATAAAGTCAATACCAGCAAAATTTATAATGGTATTGATTTCACCCACACCCAGTTTTTCAGTTTTAATCGGGTTACAACCCAATGCTTTCACGCCTAATGCTAAGGTAGCAATAGTGCCAGCATCACGTATGCAACCATTAATCACTATGCCTTGCCAGCCATTACTGACAGCTTTTTCGGCTAACATGTCGCCAAGTAAGGCGTTGGTTAAGCTTGCTTTACCGTCAACAACCATGACCTTGCCAGTACCGTCTGTAGCCACCAATTCTTTAACTTTTGAATTATCGTTAAAGCAAGCAACAGTGACTATTTCACCACTAAAAATGCTGTTACCGCCATAATCGTTAAAAAGCGGCTGGGCTAATTGCAGTTGTGGGTGGTAGTGATCGAACAAATCAGGGAGTAGATCTAACATGGTGTGGTACTCAGTATTAGGTTAATTTATTGCTACTCTAGCATCAATGAATGATAAACTAGTATTACGAACATTTATTGTGACCATAAATCGAACACACCAATTATCGGAATAATGCAATGCCTTGGATACAACTTAGATTAAGTGCCAACGAAGAAACCGCTGAAAAGTATAGTAACTGGCTAGTTGCTTGTGGCTCGCAAGCGGTGACTTTTATTGATGCACAAGACACGCCTATTTATGAGCCATTACCCGGTGATGACGTGCTTTATTGGTCAAATACCGTGGTTATGGGCTTGTTTGACGCCAGCCATGATATGGATAAAGTGATCAGCTATTTGCAAGGTATTCACCCAGACAAAGCAAATATGCAATACAAGCTAGAGCAGTTAGAAGATAAAGACTGGGAACGTGAGTGGATGGACAACTTCCACCCAATGAAATTCGGTGAACGTTTATGGATTTGTCCTAGTTGGCGTGATGTGCCAGACCCTACAGCCGTTAATGTAATGTTAGACCCCGGTTTAGCTTTTGGTACCGGTACACACCCAACCACAGCCCTTTGTTTAACCTGGCTTGACGGTTTAGACCTACAAGATAAAACCGTAGTAGACTTTGGTTGCGGCTCGGGTATCTTATCATTGGCGGCATTAAAGTTAGGCGCTAAAAAAGTTATCGGTATTGATATTGACCCACAAGCACTGCAAGCAAGCCTTGCCAATGCTCAACGTAATAATGTTGCTGACCGATTAGAGCTGTATTTACCCAAAAACCAACCAAGCTTAAAAGCCGATGTTGTCGTTGCTAATATTTTAGCAGGGCCATTACGTGAGTTAGCACCTACTATTATTGAATTCGTTGGTGATAAGGGCTTATTGGCTTTATCAGGTGTTTTAGAAGAGCAAGCCCAAACGTTACAAGAAATTTACGGGCAATGGTGTGATATGGAACCAGTGACCGTGCAAGAAGAGTGGGTGCGTTTAAACGGGCAACGTAAATAAGCCATTAAAAGATAGTCTGTTAGCCGATGATCAATAAAAAAGCAGATAAAGGCTTATACAAGGTATGCAACTAAAAAATATTTTGTGAATTATCTAGTGCTGCTGTTTGCTCTATGGTTGTTTTAGGTTGGAACAGGCTTACTTTATTTCGTCCAGCATGTTTAGAGGTATAAGTGGCACTATCAGCATCTGCTAATAGTTGCTCTAACTCAAAGCCGCTGATTTTAGCCTCGGTGACGCCAAAGCTGGCGGTGAGAGAAAACTCAAAACCAGAATCCGTGGTAATAATTTCAGCAATGGCTTGTCGACAAGCTTCAGCTCTTAATTGCGCGGCTTTACTGTCACAGCTGGTTAGCAGTATGCAAAACTCTTCACCGCCTAAACGGGCAAAAATATCGTTTTGACGACCAATCTTTTTACATACTTCCGCCACTTTTTTTAATGCCCAGTCACCACAGGCATGACCATAACTATCATTAATATTTTTAAAGTGGTCTAAATCAAACATGATCAGACTTAATGATTGCTCAGCACTTTGACAGTACGTGATGGCATTATTTGCCACTTGGGTAAAATGACCACGGTTATATATGCCAGTCAAGGCATCATATTCCGCCAACTCTTTAATGCGTTTATGGGCTCTTAATAAACGAACGCCCCAAAGTATTAATACCGATAGCGTCATGATTAAAATGATCATAATGAAACGATTATTTTCGGCGTTAGCTTTAATTAATGCTTGCTCAGCCGTTAACAAAGAATTTTTTTTATTGAGTAATGCTATTTGGTTTTTTTGTTCAAGTTCTTTGTGTTCGGCTAATTGAAAGGCAAGGTGCTTGGCTTTTTCACCCTCCAAGTGAGCTTTATCTGCTTCCGCGTATTTGATGTAGTGCGTCAATGCTTGTTGATGGTCATTGTTATGTAAGGCTATTTTGTATAATAAAGAGTAGGCTAAGATGATTTCAGCCGTATTTCCTATGCCTTCAGTTTTTAATAATGAGGTATTAGCGTATTGTTTTGCTTTGCTAAATTCTTTATTTAGAAAATATGCTTTGGCTAACAGTGAATTGTACTGGGCTATTAATGGTGTGAATTTTGTTTTTTCGAGGTGACCAATATTATTTTTTAGTAAAGTGATCGCTAAAAGTACATCATTATTGTTTAGGTGTAAGTTAGCTAAATAAAATAAGATGTCATGAACATATATTTGTTCTTTAACCATTTTGCATAATTCAATGCTATCTTGTATCTCTAGATCATTCTTTTGTAATGTTTTTAAATAAAATTTAGCCTTTATCATTAAGTAGTTTGCTGCGCATAGATTTCGCTTGTTCTTGGTATTCTCTTTCACTTGTTGAGCATATTTATATCCTAATGTGTATTGTCCTAACCCATAATAAAAGAAAGAAGTGATAATTAAGCTATCTTGTTTAATTAATGAATTTTTTACTTTAGGCATCATTTGGATTGCTTTATTCAAATGTACAAAGCCTTGACGCCAATCTTGTGAAATTGCACTGATGTTAATTATGGATGAATTGGCTCGAAATTTAAGATCTATATTGGCATTAGAGTTAATGATTTTTTCAAATAAAGGTATAGCCTCTTTAAAGTTACCTGAATAAGCCACTTGGTATGCTAATAAGTAATCCAAATCGTTTTTCTGTTTATTGGATAATGACTTAACTTTTATTAACTTATTTAGGATGCTGTTAAATTTTTTTGGATCACTGCTTCGTAGGCTGTTAGCAGCTTTAAGTTGTTGTTCAACATTTTTTAATTCATTTCCTGATGATGGGAACGTTATTAAAATAGTTGAAAAGAGTAGATTTACTATGATTACTTTAAATCTACTCTTAAAATGTAAAAATAAAAACATTTCATTTACGCATTTACGGCATTCTTAACTTTTTTATTTTCGTCTTTATTTTCTTCCTCTTCAGCGGGATGTAATGCATGGGCGATGATAGGGGTAATGCACATTTGCTTTTCTAGGGTGTTTATATCTTTATTAATAATGGCTTGGCTAGTTTTACTATCAAGTTCAGTAGTTGTTAATAACTGCTCTATTGCTTGGTTGTTTTGCAAGCTGGCATCTCGACCCATTTGTTCTAATACTTGGATTACGTTACTCATAGTTTTTTACTCCATTTTTTTGTTGTTAATTAGTTTATATTCTTTTTTCAATTTACTTACAACACCAAAGTTAGCTCAGGTCTATTTTTAGCATTTAATTCTTGCTTATCTATTGCCGCCAACTTAGCTAATACCTTCTCGTTTGGTTGCATTTCTTCACTGGGTGGGATCACCAAAGTGGTATGCATAAATAGCTCAGCATCAATTAAATCTATTAGCGCAATATGTTCGTCGCGCACGGTATCAATAGGAAGTACTTTAGCTTGATACAATATTACTTGGTGATCGGCAGGGTAAGTTTCCAATAATAAATCGACTAATACCTGCCGATAAGCTTTACCCGTGGAAAATTTTGCTAATGATTTATCGCCAGCTAAACCTATTTGCCACAGTATCAGGTGTGCAGCAGGGTCAATATTACGCTGATAAAACATAAACTGACTAGCTTCATAATTGATACAGCCAGTTTTGCCGGGGTCTATGTTTAAATCAGCATACAAGCAATCTTCTGCAGAAATTCCTGCCTCCATGTGGGCGGGAATACTTTCAAGTTTAGCCTGTTTAATCGCCCTATGGCTAACACAGGCAAAAACTCCGGGATGACCATAAAAGGCGGCAACCACTTTTTTGCCAGCACGTACTTCGGTTAATATCGCCTCGACCATCTCATTGTAGGTAATATTACGATTTTTACCTTCTTGATAACAATATTGTAAACTTCGCACATCAGTGTGCATTTCATCAAGCCAACGCTCGGTAATGCCGGTCGACATTAATGAAAAAACCACATCGGCCTGTGCAATGTAGCTTGTTGCGATGGGGCTAATATGCGCCCCTAAGGTCATGCCCGTACCGACACAAACTAAATTCCCCGACATATTTTAATCAACCTTGTCTTTACTATAAATTAATAAATGTAAAGTAACAGTAAAACATGGGTTGTTTCAATATATCCTACACTTTTCATTGCTTTTAATAGCAGGCTGGTTAGTTGCTATTTGTTTGTTTAATACTTGTAAATCAATTTGTTAATCATTTCATGGACTAACGATTCAAAGTTAAATTTCCTTTGGGTGGCTTCTTCTTTATTTTGAAGCTTTAGCGTTGTCATCAGGGGCTGTTGGTCTTTCATGCTTACTTTGAATCAGGGTTTAAATCTGGACTTAAATCCGCGTTTAAATCAGTAATCAATGTTTTTAACCACTTTTCTTCGGTGATAAAGTGCCAAGACCAATGTTGATAATTTTTACCAATACCTAGGGCTAAAATTTCTTGTTCGCTTTTACCTTGAGCTAAAAAATCACTAACGCGCTTGATACTATAGGAAATCATATCAGCAAATTCTTGATAGCGAGCTTTGTTGGTTAATTTGCCGTGTCCGGGAATTATCACTACATCATTAGGCATTTGAGTGATGAGTGTATTTACTGCTGCTAAGTAACCCTTAACCGTGCCACCATTGTTTATATCTACATAGGGAAAACCAACTTCAAAAAACAAATCACCGGTATGCAAAACATTGGCTGATGTAAAGTAAACTACAGTGTCGCCGTCGGTATGGGCAGCTGGGAAGTGGCTTAGCTTAATGGTTTCATCAGATAAATATATATTCACCCCTTGTTCATAAGTAACAACGGGTAAAGCGACTTTTTCTTGAGCACTGTTGTTACTTAGCCGTTCTCTGACGTTTTGATGGGCAAATATGGGGGCTTGATGAGAAAAGTAGTTATTGCCACCAGTGTGGTCGCCATGAAAATGGGTATTAACAATGTATTTAAGTTTATTGTTACTCAGGTTTGCCAGCGCTTTTTCAATTTTTTTCGCCAGTGGGGCAAATTGATTGTCAACTAATAACAAACCCGATTTTGTGGCGAGAACGCCAATATTACCGCCCGCACCTTTTAGCATATAAACTTGCTCTGATGCTTTTGTTACGACAATTTCAGTGTTGTCAAAACTGCTTGCGTAGGCATTGCTGCACGTTAATGCCATTAATACCGTTGACAAGATGACGCTTAAAGCTTTCATGGATATTCCTTAATTAAAAATAAGCAGCGACAACTTTATCGTATCTTGTTCGTTTTCAAAAGAAGCTTTGGCTGTAGCGTGATTGTTGTCACGATTAATGTTAACTATTTGTACAAAAACCGCTCACATTAATGCTTTAGTAAAAGTCAATATTAAAAACGCGAAAAAAAACAAATTTTGTTCAAATTCTATGCTTTTCAAGCAGCAAAAAAACACGTAAACTTAGCGCCCTTTTAAAGGTAGCTCAAAAAGTAGACAGCGTGAAAATCGGACCATATCAATTAAAAAGTCAGGTAATGCTTGCCCCTATGGCGGGAATTACCGATCAACCTTTTAGAGAGTTGTGTTGCCGTTTAGGTGCTGGTTTGGCTGTGTCAGAAATGGTGTCGTCAAATCCTAAGGTATGGAATACCGAAAAGTCTAAATTGAGAATGATTCACAGTGAAGAGGCCGGCATTCGCAGTGTGCAAATCGCAGGTAGTTGTGCTGATGAATTAGCCTTTGCTGCTCAGGTTAATGCTGATAATGGCGCGCAGATTATTGATATTAATATGGGCTGCCCAGCAAAAAAGGTAAACAAAAAGTTAGCGGGTTCGGCTTTATTAAGAGAACCAGCACAGGTTGAGCAAATAGTGAAATCTGTGGTTAACTCGGTAAATATACCGGTAACGTTAAAAATTCGCACCGGTTGGTGTGAAAACAGCCGTAACGGCATTGAAATTGCTAAAATTGCTCAAGATAATGGTATTGCTTCGCTTGCAGTACATGGTCGAACCCGTAATGACTTTTATAAAGGCAATGCGGAATACGAGACAATAAGAGCAATTAAACAGGCGGTTTCAATTCCTGTTGTCGCTAATGGTGATATAACCTCAGTAGAAAAAGCTGAGTACGTATTAAACTATACTGGAGCCGATGCAATTATGGTTGGCCGAGGTGCCCAAGGGCGACCTTGGATTTTTCGAGAAATTAATCACTTTTTGAAAACAGGAACCAAATTACCTGCCCCCTCATTGAATGAGGTACGTTCAATATTACTTGGACACGTAACGGATTTACATCAGTTTTATGGCGACTACTTGGGCGTGAGAATCGCTCGTAAACATGTGTCTTGGTATATTCATTCTTTTGCTTTACTTGGTAACGAATTAGGTAAAGAACAAGGTGAAATTTTTACCCAGCATTTTGCTGGTGACCAAGGCAAGGCTTTTAGAGCTACTTTTAATGGTTTGTCGTCAACAAGCGATCAGCTTGAGACGTTAGAACTTTGTTTTGATCAGCTGGTTCATTAATGAACTGTTGATTGTTTAATTTATATATTAATAGAAAGAGTTGTACATTATGTTCGAACAAAATATTTCTTCTCCATTCATCACCGGTGATATTCAAACGCAAACTAAAACGTCTCCGTTACGTACACAAGCTAAAATAGCTATCAATAACTACTTAAAGCAACTAAATGGTAACGACGTTGATGATATGTACGACCTTGTACTAAGTGAAATAGAAGCGCCAATGTTAGAAGAAGTAATGATGTATACGCGCGGTAACCAAACACGTGCAGCAAACTTACTAGGTATCAACCGTGGTACATTACGTAAAAAGTTAAAAAAATACGGTATGAACTAAGATTCAGGCAGGATTAACCTGCCAAATAAAAGCACCTTCGGGTGCTTTTATTGTTTTAAATACTCTAATACCAATATTTCACTTGGTATAAGCTTCATGTAGCTTTGCAAGTTAGCACTATCAATTAATGGTAATAGGCTAGCAGTACGTTACAACTAAAAAGGTAAATTAAAAATATGGATACTCCACGTCCAATTAAACGCGCACTACTCAGTGTTTCTGATAAAACGGGTATTGTTGAATTTGCTCGTAGTTTGAGTGAAAAAGGTGTTGACCTGCTTTCAACGGGTGGCACAGCAAAATTATTAGCTGAAAATGGCATTCCCGTAACAGAGGTATCTGATTACACCGGACACCCTGAAATTATGGATGGTCGTGTTAAAACATTACATCCTAAAGTACACGGCGGTATTTTAGCGCGTCGTGGTATGGATGAAGCGGTAATGGTTGAGAACAACATCAGCGCGATTGATATGGTTGTGGTTAACTTATACCCATTCGCTAATGCCGTTAGCGATGAAAACTGTAGCTTAGAAAATGCGATTGAAAACATTGATATTGGCGGACCAACGATGGTACGCGCGGCAGCGAAAAATCACAAAGATGTGACTATTGTTGTTAATGCTAGCGATTATGACCGTGTTATCAGTGAAATGGCTAGCAATGATGATTCATTAACCTATAAAACGCGTTTTGATTTAGCGATTGCTGCTTATGAGCATACCGCAAGTTACGATGGTATGATTGCTAACTACTTTGGCAAAATGTTACCAGCCTACGGCGAAGCTGAATCGACCGCTGCTCTTGAAAGTACTTTACCTAACGAAAAAGTTAAATTTCCTCGAACTTTTAATAGCCAGTTTATCAAAACCCAAGATTTACGTTATGGTGAAAACTCTCACCAAGATGCGGCTTTTTATAAAGAAGCAACACCTGAAGAAGCGTCAATTTCAACGGCAACACAGTTACAAGGTAAAGCATTATCTTACAACAATATTGCTGATACCGATGCGGCATTAGAATGTGTTAAAGAATTTGATGAGCCAGCGTGTGTTATTGTTAAGCATGCTAACCCGTGTGGCGTTTCAATTGGTGACAATATTCTTGCCGCTTATGAAGGCGCTTATAAAACCGATCCTACTTCAGCGTTTGGCGGTATTATCGCTTTTAACCGTGCATTAGATGCCGACACTGCAGAAGCAATCGTTTCTCGCCAATTTGTTGAAGTCATTATTGCCCCAAGCGTTTCAGATGCCGCAGCACAAATTGTTGCCGCCAAACCTAACTTACGTTTATTAGAATGTGGTCAGTGGCAGTCTAAAACTTCAGGTTTTGACTATAAACGCGTTAATGGCGGTTTATTAGTACAAGACAGAGACCAAGGTAGCGTAAGCAGCGACGACTTAAAAGTTGTGACTAAGCGCCAACCAAGTGCAGCTGAAATGCGCGATTTACAGTTTTGTTGGAAAGTGGCTAAATATGTTAAGTCTAACGCCATTGTTTATGTTAAAAATAGCATGACCATTGGTGTTGGTGCTGGTCAAATGAGCCGTGTTTACTCAGCAAAAGTTGCGGGTATTAAAGCGGCGGATGAAAACCTTGAAGTGAAAGGCTCAGTAATGGCCTCTGATGCTTTCTTCCCATTCCGCGATGGTTTAGACGCCGCCGCAGAGGCAGGAATTACCGCGGTAATTCAGCCAGGTGGCTCAATGCGTGATGATGAAGTTATTGCTGCTGCTGATGAACACGGTATCGCTATGGTATTCACAGGCATGCGTCATTTTAAACATTAATTTCGACTCTTGTTGTTGATAAGCTAAATTTAGGCGTTAAAAGTGCTCACGTATAGTCATACGCTCCGCGCTTTTGCCTTTTAATTGTAACTGATCAACTTAAATAACCTTTATTAAGAATTAACTGTAAAAGTTTATGCAGATGAAAAAGCAGTGTTGATTAGTTCATATTAAGTAACAAAATCAACGCTGCTTGTTTATTTAAAATCTGCTATAACTAGTGGTCATTTTTGTCATGCTAATCAATTAATGGAAATATTATGATCAAGTTAAAAAGTTTACAGTCACTTGTTACTTCAGCCGTAGTCGCTTCAACCCTCAGCCTTAGTGCGTTAGCCAGCATTAACCTTTCTGCTCATGAAAATCATGATCACAGTGGTGAAATGCTTGAGCAAGCGGTTAGTGGTGAGCATCGTTCGGCTAAAAATAAGGCCCGAGATCAATATCGCCATCCGGTAGAAACCTTAAACTTTTTTGGTTTTACTCCAGAGATGACAGTGGTTGAGATCACCCCTGGTGGCGGTTGGTATACTGAAATTTTAGCACCTGCTTTAAAAGGTACTGGTAAATTATATGGTGCTCATTACCCTGATACAGGCGAAGATAATTACTACTCAAACTCTCGTAAAAAATTAGAAAAAAAATTAGCGTCAAATGTAGTTTTTAGCGAAGTAGTGTTAACTGATTTTGTGCCACGTAAGCAAAGTGAATTAGCGCCACAAGGCAGTGCCGATCTAGTATTAACTTTCCGTAATTTACATAACTGGAAAGATGCTGGTGTTGAGCAAGTCTTTAAAGATGCATTTAATGCCCTTAAAGTGGGTGGTGTGTTAGGTGTTGTTGAGCATAGATTACCTGCGGGTGTTGCCGCCGAAAACGCGGTGGGTTATGTGTCAGAAGCGCATACTATTAAGCAAGCTAAGGCCGCAGGCTTTCGTTTTGCCGGCGCTAGTGAAGTCAATGCTAACTCTAAAGACCTAGCGGTTCACCCTAAAGGTGTCTGGACTTTGCCGCCAGTTTTACGTTTAGGTGAGAAAGATAAAGCAAAATATTTAGCGATTGGCGAAAGCGATCGTATGACCTTAAAGTTTGTTAAGCCTGAAAATACCAGTTTTAGCGACTTTAAAAAACAGAATAATTAATAAATTTTTAGGCGAGTTTTTGAAAAAGAATTTGCCTTTAATTTGTAGGCGGGAATTTATTCGCGCTCTTACTCGTAATAGGAAAAATAAATGAAAGTTTTAGTTATCGGCTCAGGTGGTCGTGAACATGCATTAGCGTGGAAAGCGGCGCAGTCTAGTCAAGTTACTAAAGTATTTGTTGCCCCGGGTAATGCTGGCACGGCAACGGAAAACAAGCTAGAAAATGTTGCGCTTGATGTTAGTGACAATGATGCTTTAGTGGCTTTTGCCCAAAGTGAAGATGTGGCGCTAACTATTGTTGGTCCAGAGCAACCGCTTGTTGATGGCGTTGTTGATGCCTTTCAAGCACGTGGTTTAGCCATTTTTGGTCCAAGCGCGAAAGCAGCACAACTTGAAGGTTCTAAATCTTTCACTAAAGACTTTTTAGCGCGTAATAAAATACCGTCAGGTAGTTACGCCAACTTCACCGAAGTTGCACCTGCATTGGCTTATGTTCGTGAACAAGGTGCGCCTATTGTGGTGAAAGCCGATGGTTTGGCCGCAGGTAAAGGCGTTATTGTTGCGTTGACGTTGGCCGAAGCAGAAGATGCTATTAATGATATGCTAGCAGGTAATGCTTTTGGTGATGCAGGACATCGCGTGGTTATTGAAGAGTTTCTTGAAGGTGAAGAAGCGAGTTTTATTGTCATGGTTGATGGTAAAAATGTTTTACCTATGGCAACTAGTCAAGATCACAAACGTGCATTAAATGGTGATTTAGGTCCTAACACGGGTGGTATGGGCGCCTATTCTCCAGCACCTGTGGTAACACCTGAAATTCACGATCGCATCATGAGCGAAGTGATTATGCCAACGGTTGAAGGAATGGCTAATGAGGGGGCTCCTTATTCTGGCTTTTTATATGCGGGTTTAATGATTGCCGCCGATGGCACGCCAAACGTCATTGAATATAACTGTCGTTTTGGTGACCCTGAAACTCAGCCGATTATGATGCGTTTACAGTCAGATATTGTTGAGCTTTGCTTAGCCGCTACCCGTGGTGAATTAGATAAAGCCACGATTGATTTTGATAGCCGCGCAGCCGTAGGTGTGGTACTTGCTGCTAATGGTTACCCAGCAAGTTATCCAAAAGGTGATGTGATTTCTGGTCTTGAAACCAACACTAATGAGTCGGCGAAAATTTTTCATGCGGGCACTAAGTTAAATGAGCAAGGTGAAGTGACGACTAACGGTGGTCGCGTATTATGCGCAACGGCTTTAGGGAACACGGTAACTGAAGCGCAACAAGCGGCGTATGAATTACTGCATCAAGTTACTTGGCAAGGTGTTGAGTTCAGAACTGATATTGCTTATCGTGCCATTGAGCGTGAGCAAAGCAACGTTTAACGCTTAACGTTAACTGTTAAATGCGAAGTAATGTTCGTGTGAATTATTTTTATTGTCTGTGATTTATTACGGGTGAGTTATTGGCTATATGCAGTTACTGCCACTATGATTGTTAATTAGTGGCTAAGAATATTTAACGGATGAATATGACAATCAAAGAGTTTAAAAGGGGTATGGTGAAGCTTAGTGAGCATGGACGTTTTCAATTGAAGGCCGACGGTAATATTATTTATTGCCGTTTTGTCGAGTCTTGGAATCAAGAAGCCTCGGTAGTGTGTTTAGCAGAACTCGCTAAATGTTTGCAGCAGCTAAAAGGCGAATCTATTATGATGATTGTTGATTCTACCGATTTTGAAGGCGGGATAGAAGAGAATTACCCTTTGTGGCGCGCTTCATTACCCTTATGGCTTGAAAACGGCATGACACACTTTATTCGCATAGACGATCTTGAATCAACCTATTATAAAATGTTTGTCAAAAGAATGGATGAAACATTACAGACTATTTTTGAACTGAGTTTCGCTAAAGACTTTAATGATGCCATCAAACAAGCCCATTCATACGGTTTTTCAGGCTTTGAAACTTAGCTCCTAATGTAGGTAATTGTTCAGCCGCTTTAACTTCTGCAATCACTTCTTCACATCGCTAACGCCTACTTAAGCGGAAAAAATATAGTTGGCTATAATGTGAACGGAGTGAAACAGCCAACTGTATCTTTTCCGTTTGAAGTTCTTTTTATGTGCTTGTACGCAATGTCTTTTTTAACCTTTACGGTTTATAGGTGGTAGCTCTTTATGAGCTTGAAAATATTGATTAAGGAAAGTTTTCTCAGTGCTTTTATGATCAGATGTCACATACACATCAATGGTGATGGAGCCATAAATATCTAAAACATGGCTATATACATGCCAATAGACATTGGCATCATTTTTAACAGTATATCGGCTCCATGCATCATGTTTAGTTTCACCAACATATAATATATTGTTACTGCCTTTTAATCGGGGGAATTGACATTTAGATCTAAAAATATATACAACCCCTGAAGTTCCTTTAGTTTGCTCCAAAGCTTTTCTATATTGGAAAATAAACTCTTCTTTGTTTTTAGATGATATTTTAATTAGTCCATCAATTTTTTCTTTTACAAATTTACATGACAGTAGTTCAGACATAACGCCAATTCCTTTTTTGCACATAGACATGATGACTCCCACGAAGTGCTAGCCTCCAGATTCGTGGGTTAGTAAAACCAGAGCCATAATATATGTGTTAAACAATATAAACTGGAGGCTAGCATGTACAAACATAACATACTTTTCATTGGGTCTAGATACCCATAAAGTATCAACAGAAGTGGCACACATAGAAGACCAACGTGGCGCAAAACCCGTTCATTATGGAGAAATTAAAACCACCATTACAAAATTGGCTCGGCAATATCAATCCAAATACCCACATACGACACTGCATTTTGTTTATGAAGCAGGCTCCTGTGGCTATTGGATTTACCGACTACTGACCAGCTTGGGCCATTGCTGCTATGTCGTTTCCCCATCATTAATTCCTAAGAAACCTAGAGATAAAGTAAAAAATGACAAGCGTGATGCGCTGAAATTAACCAAACTGCTTGAAGATGAAGAGTTAACACCCATTTATGTACCGGAGCCTGAAGACGAAGCAATACGTGACTTATCAAGGGCAAGAGAAACAGCGATGAAAGACTTAAAGAACGCTAAATATCAACTTGAGTCCTTATTTCTGCGTAATAACATTAGTTGCAAGGTTAATGATAACTGGTCATTACAACACCTTCGTTGGTTGACCGAGCTTATTTTACCTCACCCAAGCCAACAAGTCATTTTGCAAGAAATGATACAAATAATAACGGAGCGCATTCAGCGCGAGAAACGCCTGGCTAATGAGTTATTCCATCAGGTGAAGTCGTGGCGGTTTTATTCCGTAGTTAAAGCGCTTCAAGCGGTAAGAGGTGTTCGACTGCTTATAGCAACCGGTATTATCGCTGAACTTGGCGATTTAAGTCGCTTTGACCACCCACGCAAGCTCATGTCTTATCTTGGGTTCGTATCAAAAGAGCACAGCAGTGGTGATAATCGGCGATTAGGCAGCATTACCAAATGTGGCAATGGACGAGAAAGGCGTTTACTTGTCCAAGGCATGTGCATTGTCATCAAACTTTAGCTATTAAATTTCGGCTACTAAATTTCAGGCACTGAATTTCAGGCAATAAAAAAGGATGCCGAAGCATCCTTCTATCAAAATAATTAAAGGCTAATTATTTTCTAGCAGCGTCTTTAGCAGCTTTTGCCGCTTTAACTTCTGCAATCACTTCTTCACATCGCTAACGTCTGTTTGTTAGGGCAAGGCATGGCATTGTCATCAAGCTTTAGCCATCAAATTTCGGCTATTAAATTTCGGCTACTGAATTTCGGCTACTGAATTTCAGGCAATAAAAAAGGATGCCGAAGCATCCTTCTATCAAAATAATTAAAGGTTAATTATTTTCTAGCAGCATCTTTAGCAGCTTTTGCCGCTTTAACTTCTGCAATCACTTCTTCAGCTACGTTGTTAGGACAAGGCATATAGTGAGAGAATTCCATAGAGAATTGACCACGGCCTGATGTCATTGTACGTAATGATCCGATGTAACCGAACATTTCTGAAAGAGGTACGTCAGCTTTAATACGAACACCAGAAACACCTGCGTCTTGGCCTCCGATCATGCCACGACGACGGTTTAAATCACCAATAACATCACCAACGTGATCATCAGGCGTAAATACATCAACCTTCATTATAGGTTCAATTAACTGGGCACCAGCTTTTGGAATTGACTGACGGAAAGCACCACGAGCAGCGAGTTCAAAGGCAACAGCAGATGAATCGACCGCATGGAAACCACCATCATATAATTCAATTTCAACGTCAAGTACAGGGAAACCAGCAAGAACACCAGCATCCATCATGCCTTTGAAGCCTTTCTCGATTGCCGGGAAGAATTCTTTAGGAACATTACCACCAACAACAACAGAGCTGAATACGAAACCAGAACCAGGTTCGCCGGGCTTGATAC
>MAAE01000062.1 GCA_002162675.1 Colwellia sp. 39_35_sub15_T18
GAACCCAATAGAACAAGTTTGGCAATGGTTGCGACAAAATGAACTCTCCAATAGATGTTTTGAAGGTTACGACGACATTGTCAATGAATGCAGTCGCGCTTGGAATGCTTTTATATCTGATGCCTCCAGAGTGATAAAACTGTGCTCTAGAGACTGGATAAAAGTGGGAACTTAATTAATGCAATTGGTATAAACAGAAAATGACTATCATGTCAGACTTTCTAAGCTGCCTGTGCGGCAGTGAACGAAATTTGCGACGACGCTAATTACGGTATGATTTTCTAAGCTGCCTGTGCGGCAGTGAACAAAATGGCTTTCAGCCATGACAACAGCATAGTTTTCTAAGCTGCCTGTGCGGCAGTGAACAGATTTGCGACACCTTGATCATCTTCTAACTCTTTCTAAGCTGCCTGTGCGGCAGTGAACTTAGATTTATCTCAAATGTCTATACCCGGTGCTTTCTAAGCTGCCTGTGCGGCAGTGAACTAATGAAAGCTTTACGTAATGCTGATGATGCTTTTCTAAGCTGCCTGTGCGGCAGTGAACTTGGGCTGAGGCCAATTTAGTAAGTAAAGGCTTTTCTAAGCTGCCTGTGCGGCAGTGAACCCTGAACATTGCGCAGATGATTTAAAGCTAATTTTCTAAGCTGCCTGTGCGGCAGTGAACATAACAATATTTATCAAGCCAGCAACACTTGGTTTCTAAGCTGCCTGTGCGGCAGTGAACCTGGTAATACCGTTATTGTTTGGGCAAATTACTTTCTAAGCTGCCTGTGCGGCAGTGAACTCTGTTTTCAGCTCCCAATGAGAAGTGATACTTTTCTAAGCTGCCTGTGCGGCAGTGAACACGTTCATTCGTCTAAAGGCATAGCCACCCATTTTCTAAGCTGCCTGTGCGGCAGTGAACATTCCATATTAATAGATGCTTCTGTTGATACATTTCTAAGCTGCCTGTGCGGCAGTGAACATTATGTTTCTATCCCAAGTAGCAGCTGACACTTTCTAAGCTGCCTGTGCGGCAGTGAACCAATTGAGCGACTAAATATTCTTGTGCAAGACTTTCTAAGCTGCCTGTGCGGCAGTGAACTTCTGTCGGTAAAGTCACCTGATTCGTAGTCTTTTCTAAGCTGCCTGTGCGGCAGTGAACGCCAGTCAGTATGTATTTGAGAGCCATCTTCATTTCTAAGCTGCCTGTGCGGCAGTGAACTATGCTTGATGCACCAGATAAGTCTATTAAAGTTTCTAAGCTGCCTGTGCGGCAGTGAACAGCTACGGCCCACGATCCCGAGTCGACATAGTTTTCTAAGCTGCCTGTGCGGCAGTGAACAGTATAACGCACCAAAAGACTTTGCTTGTGTATTTCTAAGCTGCCTGTGCGGCAGTGAACTGCTTGATTACGGCGATGTATTTGCCAGACTATTTCTAAGCTGCCTGTGCGGCAGTGAACGGGAAGGTAACTCTAACTAGTACCGTCTGAGTTTTCTAAGCTGCCTGTGCGGCAGTGAACTTGCACTACAAGCATGGCAATTGAGCGTAATTTTTCTAAGCTGCCTGTGCGGCAGTGAACTTGACAAAGAAAACAACATTTTCCGCGTGAATTTTCTAAGCTGCCTGTGCGGCAGTGAACCTGACGACACAAACAGTGTCGTTGTTGCCGTATTTCTAAGCTGCCTGTGCGGCAGTGAACTAATTTAAGGTTTGGTTGTTACCTTGCCATTATTTCTAAGCTGCCTGTGCGGCAGTGAACAAGTGAAAAACAAGCTTGTGATTTTATCGGCTTTTCTAAGCTGCCTGTGCGGCAGTGAACGGTCAGCAGATGAGCAGAGTTTTGCGGTATCTTTTCTAAGCTGCCTGTGCGGCAGTGAACTACGTGATGCGGCTATGATAGCAATTTCTTATTTTCTAAGCTGCCTGTGCGGCAGTGAACCCACAGCAACACAAAATATTGTTATGGCTGATTTTCTAAGCTGCCTGTGCGGCAGTGAACTTGATTGGGGGAATTTTGATTACTCAACGATGTTTCTAAGCTGCCTGTGCGGCAGTGAACTTTTTAATCCGGTAAGGCCGTTTCCTGATATCTTTCTAAGCTGCCTGTGCGGCAGTGAACGCGGTGGCCAAGTTGGCTCTATTGCTATCAGCTTTCTAAGCTGCCTGTGCGGCAGTGAACGACATAAGCCGTGAAGCACCGAGCAACCAAAGTTTCTAAGCTGCCTGTGCGGCAGTGAACTAAGGTATTGTACAAGATTAAAGACTAAATCATTTCTAAGCTGCCTGTGCGGCAGTGAACGGTGGGTGCCAAAGCTGCGCCGCAAGTCATGTTTTCTAAGCTGCCTGTGCGGCAGTGAACTCATGAAGTGGTGAACGGTCACCATCTATTGATTTCTAAGCTGCCTGTGCGGCAGTGAACGTTGCAACAAACCACGAGGTATTTTTAAACAATTTCTAAGCTGCCTGTGCGGCAGTGAACAAAATCATAGAATATCAATTTCTGGCATACATTTTCTAAGCTGCCTGTGCGGCAGTGAACCAGATACTGGAGATAAGGCAACACCTGTCGGTTTTCTAAGCTGCCTGTGCGGCAGTGAACTCGTCCTCAACGCTCGTTAAATGATTTCTAACTTTCTAAGCTGCCTGTGCGGCAGTGAACGCTAGTGCAGATAAGGTGCTAGCACAATCTGCTTTCTAAGCTGCCTGTGCGGCAGTGAACGAATAAATGTTCTATTAAATAATTGCTTTTACTTTCTAAGCTGCCTGTGCGGCAGTGAACGTTTCTGTTGTATTTTCTATGTGTTTTTAGTGTTTCTAAGCTGCCTGTGCGGCAGTGAACAAACACCAGAGGGGGCGGAGTTCGCTGCTATTTTTCTAAGCTGCCTGTGCGGCAGTGAACTACCCTTAAAAACCTCGTCGTAATCTTCATGGTTTCTAAGCTGCCTGTGCGGCAGTGAACGCAATGCGCGTCGATGGTGTTAATTATTTCAATTTCTAAGCTGCCTGTGCGGCAGTGAACAGTTTTTAGGTACACGTATTGCTCATAGTGATTTTCTAAGCTGCCTGTGCGGCAGTGAACAGCAAGATATTTTAGGTCGTTGGATTTCAAAATTTCTAAGCTGCCTGTGCGGCAGTGAACAATAGAATATCAGCAAAAAAACAAGTTACAACAATTAACTAACGTTATTTAGGCTTTTTAACCTAAATTTTCAGCCTATTTGTAACTTGTTATTATTTATACGAATTTTTAAAGAGCGATTTTTTTGGTATTTATTTATAAATTATAGTGTCAATGCAATAACCTATTGTTTAATGCTTTTTTAACACTTTGCTTTTGATGAAGTATTAGTAATATTTCGATATTTTTTTCTAAAATCCTATAAATAATACGGAAAGACTTAGTTAATATTTCTAAACACTCTTTTTCACTAGCATTCAATTCTAGTGGTAAGTGCTCTAATAGCGGCTCTGAAGATAATGATGTGATGGCAAAATCAATTTCATCCAATAGTTTATTAGCGACTAAATCACTAGCGCGTGCAATATAATGCTGGTAAATGTTTTCAATGTCAGCTTGGGCTGCTGTCGCTAGTTCAACATGATATGCTGACATATTATAACCCTCGACGCTGTCGCAACTCTTTCATAAAGTCTTTGGCGTTCACTGTTCCCTGTTGCGCAATACTTTTTTCGCTTTGTGCAATCATTTTTAACATTGCTAACGTTTCTTGCGTTTGCTCATACTCTGCAACCGACTGAACAACCATTACTGCCTCACCATTTTGGGTTATTATATAAGCCTCGCCATCATCTTTTAATTCTGCGGCAATTTTTGCGGCATTGGCTTTTAGGTAACTGATCGGTTTTATGTGACTTGCTAATGACATAGGTTAACTCCTAAACAGATAAAGAACCAAATATAAACCATATTTAGTCTAAATATGAGTATTGAGTTAATTCAATGTACCCAATCTTCTAATTTCAAGCCGCTAACACGTTTAAACTCTCGGGTATTGTTAGTAACCAAAATACAGTGTTGAGAAAGCGCATGACCCGCTATCGCGGTATCATTTGCACCAATAGGCATGCCTTTGTCTGATAATTGTTTTTTTACCTCTGTAGCATAATCAACAGCAGCAACATCCCAAGGTAAGATGTCATCTAGACACTTTAAAAATTGATTCACTAATATAGTATGTTTTGGTGATGATTTTTTACCAACACAGCCATAACGCATTTCAGCATAGGTAATAGCAGAGATAACAATACTATGCTTAGCTGAAATTTGCTCTAATTTTTGCAAAACAGATAGTGGACTTTCTCTCATGATGAAGCTACAAATACAGGTATCAAGCATATACACTTTTTTAGTTGCCATTACTAAAACTCCACCCGACCATCATCACTTACCACATCGTCACGATCAGATAAAAAGTCATCATCTGCTTTTTCAACTGCTAGCAATGATAACCAGTTAGGTCGTGTGGGACGTAAAATAATGGTATCGCCCTCTTTCACAATTTCTAATTCACTTAAACCCTCAAATTCCATATCTTTAGGTAAACGAATAGCTTGATTTTTACCGTTTTTAAAAATAGATACTGTACGCATTTTATGATCCCTTAAATACAAGCCTATGCTAGGCATATTTTATTAATTTAAGTTTATTAAAATAAATGGCCTATGTAAAGCATAGGCCTGTATTAAAGGCTATTTTAAAACCAAGGAACTGTGGCTTGTATTTCTAGTCTATCTTTTATATTTCTTCGGCTTAAGCCATAACAAGTAAAATCCCCTTTTATTTCAGTATCCATACCCTGCATTTCAATGAAGAGTAAAAAACGATCTTTATCTGGCAAAGAAGCATCTGGTTTTGATGAAAAACTCATTAAATTAATAAATGGCAAAGTTAATCTGTCATCATATTTTTTTGCCAGTTCCTGCAACTTAGTTTTCACCTGTAAAATATTGTCACCATATTTCTCTGGCTTATTTTCAACCAAATATTTAACCCTACGTTCAAGATCTTTAGTAATACGACTAGGCGATTTAAATTGCTTACGTTTAAAACACACATGCTTTTTTACTTTAGTTTCATCAACTTGCTGAATTAATTTACAATGCGTGTAATCCGTAAAACGATTTAATAACTCTTTCACATTTAGCGCTTCTAACTGCTCTTTAGTTTCAGCGAACAAACGAAGTATATTGCCTAATGGAAATTCGTCTTTTATTTTATAATTAGGAAAAGACAAAGCAATATGAGATTTTTTAAGCGGCTCTTGTTTGCCATTTCTGGCTTTAACGAGTTCATCAGATAAAAAACCGTTATCGACTAAGCCAATATGAATTTGATGGTAAACCTTGTGCCAGAGGAAGCCTAAATTAGCTTCGGCATCTGGCAATAGTGTTATATCGAGGTAATATTTCATATTAATTCTCTAGTTAGATTTTTTCTTAGAACCACCGCTAAACACACCACCTCTGATTAAATTTGCGACTACATAAGCTTTGTCTTCATCAGTGATCCCTTTATCATCTAACCAATTTATCATCAATGTGTATAAATCATTTTTACTTTTTCGGTAAGCTTGGCCTCGTTGAGTAACCGAGCCAAACGGTTCTATTGCTATAGGAAATTCTGCATTATCATACCAATCATCAATGGTACGAATTGCATTTCCAATTTTAACATTATGCATTGCCGCGCAATTATCTAACTTAAATAACACTTTGCCTTTTTCATTCATATTCATTTCTTGTGATGGAAAAACATGCTGTCCTTTACCTATTTTCACATAAGCATCAACTTCCAAGAAAATAAATTGATTATCTCCAGATAAACCATTTTGAATGATACTGACCAATTTTTTAAAATCAACATTATCAGTATTTTTAGTGAAGTTTGTTAATGAAAAATGATAAGCATTAAAACATAAGTCTTTATCAGATGATTTTGATCTAACAGTTACTTGTACTTCTTCAGCACCCACACGGTTACGCCATAAAAAGCGTCCATTAGCAATATTATACGCATAGCGATAAGCTAATAATTCTGTTATTTTTTGTTTTTCATCATTAATTGCATTGGTAATTGCTTTTTCAAAGTCAGGTTCATTACAAGCAAATGGTAAACCTAACCCTCCAATCACTCTCATAGAAAAGCTTACTTTTAATGTATCATTATCTGCAAATAAATTAGCATCATCACTATCAGAAGAAACAGGGTTAGGTTCTGCTTTTTTAGCATCATCAATGCCATAAGCACTTTGTGTTGAACGGTTATATCGCTTAGTAATAGGAATAGACTTCCAATAAACGGTTGTTTTTATTTCTTTTCCATTTTTATCTTTTTCTATTTCAATATTTTTTTTGTCTTTATTATCCAAAGAACCTGAATACATTAAAGCATCAGATACTTCTAATTTACGCTCAAAAGACAATAAGCTTGGTAACGTAATTTGTACTTTTTTAGTAATTGTATTAGTCATGTTATTTTTCCTTTTTAAATTAACAAAATTCATTAGTTTCAGATTTAAGTGTTACAGCGTTACTTATTTCTTGCTTTATTGGTTGCTGTGTACATAAATACCAGTTTTCTTTATAAGGAGAATATCGCCAGAAACAGTCTTCAAATTTTTCATATCGACCTGATTGCTCAAGGCTAAGTCTATGCGTGCTGAGCCACTCGCCAACTGAATGCACAGACTCAACAAAGCAAACGGGGGTTTCATGATCACGTGTGTTTTCTATTTCACTATTTTTATAGACTTTAGAAATAGCTTTATAACCAGTCATAATCGGTACTAAATATCCAGCTTCTGGCTTTTTGATATATTCCCAGTCCGTATCGATTTTTTCTATAGGTTTACAATAATCAGCCCACTGTTTTAGTACTGATTGGGTATTTTCATTACTTAATTCATCAGTATTTAAAGATTTAAAGTGTATTTTTAATCTTTCTGGAATGGCTTGCTGATCGTAAGATTCATCTAAATGCTTTTGCCATGCTGCTAGCAAGTTTTCGAGATCAGAATCTGCGCTTTTACTTAATTGATTAAAATACTTTGTAATTTTATCCGATTTTGGTCGTGCCTTTTGTTTTAAGGCAGAAAAATCTAGCCATGCATCTAATAATTCTACTTTTTCATCTTGCTGTTTTAGCTGCTCGTAATGAGCGGTTAGATATTCCGCACGATCTTTTAATATAAAACCTGGGAGTAATTTTCTTTTTAATTTTCGTAAATCGGTATCAGACTCAATATATTCCGGTGTAAGGCTTTTAATCGTTAAAATAGTACCGCCAGCCAAACGCTGTAAAAGTAACGTGTTTTCCAACCACTTAAAGAATTCATCGGTTCGATTACCTAAATTACCGTCATAGGCAATAAGTAAGGAAACGGTCATATTCATTTTCCCCTCTTCAATAACAGGCGGGGTACCAATTTTATATTTATTTTCCTCTCCATATCTGTACGCAGGATTACGACTTTGGGTAAATTGATAATCACCACCCGTACGATAAGTGTGAACATGATGTTTATGGGCAATAACTGCCACACCATCTAAATGAATATCATGATAACTTTTATGTACAGACAACTTACGAGATACATTATGTATAAAACCTAAAAAATGAGTGATCGCAGGGAATCCCCACGTAAAACCAGCGATAGCGTTCGCATTTTGTACTTTAATACGGTTGATTAAAATATATTGGCTCATTGATGATCTCCTGCTATTAAGCTTCTATCCATTTCAATATTTTCATTAAACTCTCTTAATGGTTGAGACAATAGCGTCTTCCACATGCGGGTGTGCTCGGCTTGTGGAGTAAACTGTTTGTCTGAACCTATTAATTGTCGATTTAACCAATGTGAAAAATCACTACACACTTTGTCTTGCCAATCATTATTTTTTCGTGCCATTTGAAAAACATCATTATCACGATAGGGATCAAGTAAATATTGATATTCATCAACGAGCTTAATATCATTTATATCAGACCAACCAGCAGGAAGTTCATGGATAGTAGCTACGTAGAACAATAATTCATCAATAATATTACCTACCCAACTTTCAATCCATTTACGTCGTTTGGGATCTTTAACGCTTAATTCAATACGTTCAAAGCGCATTAAAAAGTCTCTTAAATAGTTAATATCTGTTTTTATGTTTTTGCTTGAAAAACCTTTATCAAAAAGTGTTTTTTGCGCTACAGGTGTTTTTAATTGGCTTTGCCATGTGGGAGGTTGGGTTGAAAACAGGTATCCCTTACCGCTCCTACTTTTGTTAAGCATCGAAACATTTTGTGGTTGAGCACCTCCAAAATTTTGTACTGATAAACTTGGATACTTAACATAAATTCCATTACTAAACGTACCTTTTGATAATTCTTTTCTCACTGTTTTTTGTGCATCACCATATTTAACTTTACTAATAGCTTTATTAATTTCTTCAGCCATTGACGATGAATACAAAGGAGCAATCAAATGATACTGTTCAAAACAATCATCAACGGGAAAATATAATTGTTTAGCTTTATCTAAGCTTTTGATTGTTCTTCTTTCAACTAACTGTGAAAACCCTGCTTTCCAACGATATAATACCTCAGACTTTACTGGATATGATTCGATAAAATCAAACCTATCATCTAGAATTAAATCTATAATTAGTTCTCCTGATAGCTCTAATGCTAGAAATCGAGAAATCGAAATCAAAGCTCCATTATTATGAGCAAGATCAAAGGTTAATTTTTTATTAAATGATGCTGTAGTTAATAACTTATCATTAGATTTTTCAATTAATATAAGACCACTATTTTCAGCCGAACTATGCGAGAACCTCAACACGTGAGTAGCTTTAATAATACGAACACCTTCCGCTGGTGGTTTTTTTGTAATTGTTTCTTCTAACCATAAACTAATTTCATCTTTGAATACTGTCTTTCTCAATTCTACTAATTCAACAAGCTTCTCATCTTTTTTTATTTGTAACCTTTCTAATTTTTGAATGCTTTTTTCTTTCTCTATTTCAATATCCTTGTCATTAATATACTTCCTAGCCTTAAATAGTTGTGATTTAGATATTTTGTTTTCAAAAAAATCAACTATCACTTCCTGCCATGTTACAAACGGTTCTTCACTATCGATCATGTTAATTCGCCACCTTTTTATAAATCCCTAAATTAGGGTGATAGTAATATTCATCTTGCATTCTTTCGTTATATTCTATTAATCGTATTTCACCAAAACGCTCGGCTACTTCATCAATTTCAATATCAAAGTCTTTGGCTAATTTTTGGTAAACACTTTGTGGTTGCAAATCAAACCAAAAATGATTTCCTTCATTAATTTCAAGTTCAGTTTCTAAATATATTTTTGCAATTCCCTCTCCTTCACCAAATCTTGTTGGATAAACTGATTCATTTTTCCAACGCCAAACAATATCATCACTTTTCAAAAACAAATAAAAAGCATTGTCTTTATTTGACAGCCTAAAGCGTTGTTGTTTTTGTACTTCGCCGCACCAATGCACTTGCTCTTGCCACCATACTTTTGCTGGTTTGTTACTTTTAAATAGTTGATTAAGTAACGCACGATGCTCTAATGCATTTAAATTTAAATCTTCTCCTTTAGCTTCCACATAACCATCAGGAGTTTTTATCCGCTCTATGGCACTTATTTTTTTATATTGATCTTTTGATAAAATATCAGCCAAGGCATGGTTTTCTAACTTTAATTCTTTTGACTCAAAACCAGGACGTGTATAGCAAATTTGTTCTCCTCGTAAGGTTTTATAATTATTATTAAGTAAAATAATATTGGCTGAGGTCGGCTGTATGTTTCTATGCCTTAGTACCCTCCCTGCAATTTGGATAATAGAACGCATAGAGCTTGGTTCTATAATTGCCCAATCATAATCATGATCACGTCCAACTTCTGCAACGGGAGAGGCTAACACCACAAAAATATGATGTTTTTGTTTATTCTGGGCTAATATAGATTTTAAATTGTCCCATGCTTTTTGTGGCTCTTTTCGGTTAAGTATTGTGTCTAAATGATTTTCAAGGTGTGAGCGTATAGCTAATGGGTAACGGCTATGATACACACAATAATGAATACAATAATCTTCTGGCACAACTTGTTGTAACAAGGCTTTAGAAACCGCTACTAATGGATTTATATTTGCCATTCTGACCAAACCAATAGATATAGTTTGCTCATCAGTATTAACACCATTATTACCATGATGCTTTTGATGCAATGCAACTATGCTTTCTTGGATGGCTTTTGCCATTGAATATGCATAGGTACTTTGACTATGTTCAAAAAATTGAATGCTTCCCAACTGCTTAACTTGAACGAGACCTATTAATTTTTTAATACGATTATCTACAAACTTAACATGTGTTTTTTGATAGTCTTCAGAAGAATTGCACAATTTATCAATGCTGTTGTCTTCATCAAACCACGCACAAAGCGTTTCACCATTCCAATTTTCAATATTCGCTTTCGCGTACTGTGACCAGCCTGCCTGATAAGCTTGAAATAAGGCAAAAGCCATTGCTGGCGGCATAGTGGCTGTTGAAAGTAAGACTTTACTACCTAGCATCGCAGCCCAATTAACCAAGCGACAAAGTGCAGGTAAATCTTCCAAACCAAAATCATCGGGTTCATCTAATATTAAGTCGGATGTTAATAGGCGTAACATTGGGGCTATTTGTTTACCACCTTTTGTACCTTCGGTTGCACCAATAAGATGATCTATCGTACATACTAATATAGGGGCTTGAATAAGTTTATCGAGATTTTTTTCTTGTTTTGTCCACTTACTTAAGCTGTGAGCTTTCAACCCTGTGTAATCAATATAAAGATCAGGATCAATAATATCATTTTGAGATTCACTACCTGTAACTTGCAACTGTTCAACTTCTTTATCTTTGGTATGTTCATTTTCAAACAATTGCTTAACCGATATACCTCCAACAGCAATAGCTAACTGCTCATTATTAAGTTCTAATTTTCGCCTAAATTCTCTACCCGTTTGTAATGTTAAGGTACGTAAACCAAGTGCAACACTAAACCGTACTCGCCCCGTTTCATTACCTAACGCATACATGATTTTAGCATTCGCTAAGGTCTTCCCCTTACCCGTTGATGCCATGTTAATACCAAAAAAACCATGTTTTACTGTTTCATTCGAAATTTTTTCTGAAAGCTTTCTAGCTTTATCTTGCCAACCAAAAGCGTCTTTAAATTTCTTATCTACATTTCCCTGTAAAAATGAATTTTCTGGTAATGACTCGACACTGTGATTTAACGAACTTATCGCGAAAGATATTCTTTTAGCATGATAAGCCACGCCAATAAGGTGTTCATCTAACTGCTGCTTAAGTTCTTTTGTTTTTCTATCAGTATTGGCAAATATTTGATAACTGGGACTTTGCCACTCAGAATTTAATTCCTCTAATTTTAAAGATGAATAATAGTGATCCGACAACATCAAACTTAAGCGGGCTAAATGTGTAGTAAATAGTTCATCGTGCAACCAATCCTTTTTTATGCTTAGTAATGGTTTCAATTTAATTAAAGCTTTTGAGACAATAGTGCTACAGTGAGATCGCCACTTATAGCTAAGTACAGGTAAAGCTTTATCAAAATTCCAGTTATCTTCTAATAAATTGTTATTGTCATCATCTTTACACTGATAAGAGTTCCATACTGCTTCAAAATCATTATCAAACCAGACTTTTATATGTTTAAAACCCTTTAAACGCGCAACACGATCTTTCCAATGAGGTACTAACGGTAATTTATGATGCGATACAATTAACCAAGCGATAAGTTGTGCAAAAGGAGCTAATTGATTTATTGGATGGTTATTGCCTGAATCAATACCATCTCTAAAACACGTTGAAATACTATCTTTTTCTATTTCGCTAAGTTCAGTTAACCATTGAATATCTGATTTACCCTCAGCAAAAACTTGAAATAAACGCAAAGATAACCACTCATGACGATACGGTTCACCTTTTAATTCACTTTCACCTTTTAATTTATTTTGAAATAAAATATTCGCTTTACCAAAATCATGAAACAAGCCTGCAATAGCAGCTGCATACTTTATAACGTCAATTGTTTGCCACTGATTTTTATCTACAAATTTTTCCATACCTTTACTGGTACTATTAACTGGCACCACGCCCTCAGCATTAAACTTCGCCTTATTCCCCACCACCCACAAAAACTGGCTACGTGCTCGTGATCTAATCCAAAAACAACTTACCGCGGTACTTTTACTGGCGGTTTGGCGGAGCATTTTTTTTACCGTGATTAGGCCATCTTCAGTGATCAGCGTTTGCCATGTGTTGTCGCCTATTCTGTTAGCAAAAGCATCTAGCACTCTGCGTGTTTTCTTTAAGGCATTTTTCTCACATTGAGAAACAAACGTGACCATCATAAGGGCTCACCCTCGGTTTCATTTTGTTTATTGCCGTGATGTTGTAAAGCGACCAATTTCACTTGTTCAAACATAAAATCTAGTGCTTTATGGTCGGTAAATGCTTGTAATATTTGTTGTCTAAATTCTTGTTCGGTGGCGTTTTCTTTAGCACAAACAAATGCCCATGGCAGCACAATGGCATCTTTTATTAGGTCAGCAATATCAAAAATTAAGGCTCCACGTCTGGTTTTTCCATGCATTACCGCGAAACCGTGCGGTATACCGAGTACCCAAAGCGTGGTGGCTGCTAGTCCGTAGGCTAGGTAGTTACCGTGATTTAGAAAATCGTTAGCAAGGTCAGTGCTTTGATGCTGCCGTGTAAAACCCGCAGTTTTAGTGGTATTAGCAGCAAATTTATAAAGTGCTTTAGTCAGTTGTGCTTCGGTCAGTAGTAAGTCTGAGGATTTAGTTGCTGTTGCCATGCGGTCATTAAAACGGCCTAATGCGGTTTCAATTCCTGCATCACTCATGGTAAAGCCTTCTACTTTTAAGTCTCTGTCTTTAGCCCAAACTTTATGGAGAAACTCAATACGCGCTTGTTGAAATTGTTTCGCCGCATTTAGCCGTTTTTCATCCTCAAACCAAAACTTCATCCAACCTTGCAAATACTCTGTTGGGCGATATTCGCTTTGTGGAGTAAACCATTCAATAGGCTGTTCAGTATCGTTGGCCATATAAAGTGGTGTACCGCCGCCGCCTGAAAAACCAATAAGTACGCCTGCTTGCGCAAGCATTCTTACTGCTGCTTGGGTAATAGAAGTACCATTACCTAGTAGTAACACAGTGGTATTAGCAATGGGGATATTGAAATAATGGTTTTCTTTACTTTTGTTAGACAAAGCTTCGGTTAAATAAAGTACTCGGCCATCTTTTTGCATCACTCGGCAATATTCTAAATAATATAAGTTGGCTCGCTTAGAGTGTAATATTGCCTTTAAGTCGCTCGGGGATAAATCTTTCATTATTATAAATCCATTTTTTTATCATCATTAGCAAAAAATAGTGATAACCCAAATAAGCTAAAAATGTCTGCGTTTGTTGGTCGTTAATTTAACCTTTTTTTCTTTTAAAACAATACTGTGCTTTATAACATGTAAAGAAAGTTTACAGGTTAAAAGGAACCTTCAATACTTAAGTAGATAAAGGTACGACTAGGTGAAAAGGTAAGGTTTTATCTCTTTCTGACAGTGATTACTTAATACAATTTGTTGTGCTTCAGGGCTGCTTTGATAACTTTCTAAATGCAGCCTTTTTAATAAATAACTAAGCATCGCAACACGAGTAGTTATGCTTTTACGGCCATTTTCCATTTGATAGTCATTCGCTATTACTCTTTTTTGTTTGTCTGTTAGCCTTGGGTCTGGTTCAAAGGTTACGTCAATAGTAGTGTGCCATTTAATGTCTTGTTCGTTGCTATGCTCTGCTTTGCCCTCAATAACAGCTTCTCCGCTAAAACGAGATAAGGTAAAGTCTCTAAACTCTTGGTTTTTATTACAATACGCGCGCACATGCCAACGTAAACCATCAAAAATGAGTGCATGGGGTTCAATAATACGGTCTAGGTAATCAGGGCTGGTAAGAGAAATGTAGCCAATATCTACTTTAAGTTGATCACGAATAGCCCGAAGAATTGATCTTACTTGTTCCGCTTGAATGTTTCTCAGCGGCGGCGCTATCTCGTACACATAACTATAAGCATTGTGCTCGCTAGATAAGTTAGTGACGATAGTGTTTTTTCCAACAGTAGAGAGGTAATCGAAGAAGTTAGATACCTTGCTTGCACAGCAAAAATTCGGTGTAAGTAAATAAGCTTTTGCTGATGCGTTATAAATTAAGTTATTTGGGTGAGTAGCTTTGTAGTCATTAATGATTTTGCTTGCCGCTTGGCGAGATATCTTGAAATGTTCCTGCAGGTGGCTAGCATTAATACGACCTTCCCAATACAGCAGTTGATTGATGAAGTTAATTTTTTCCTGTTTGCGCATGTCCTTTCTTGGCCTTCCTTGATGATAATTCTTATATGCTTATACTGTTAGCTCCCCTATTTAGCCATAACTTATTATTTAAAACAATCATTTAAAACAATTGATTTATATCATAAAACTTTGTCATTCTTATAAAAACAAGAATGACAAAGTGAGAAAAAAAACCTACAAAGCCCTGAAAATCTGCTCGGTGGTTTCTTTAGCATCGCCAAACAACATTTGGGTGTTGTCTTTAAAGAACAATGGGTTTTGCACGCCCGCATAACCTGTACTCATTGAACGTTTAAAAACAATGACTTCTTTGGCATTCCATACTTCTAATACTGGCATACCCGCAATTGGGCTATTAGGATCATCATTAGCCGCAGGGTTTACCGTATCGTTAGCACCAATAACTAACACTACATCGGTTTCAGGGAAGTCATCGTTAATTTCATCCATACCTAACACAATATCATAAGGCACTTTGGCTTCGGCCAGTAATACATTCATGTGCCCTGGTAAGCGGCCAGCAACGGGATGTATGGCAAAACGCACCTTGATACCTTTATTGATTAACTGCTGAGTCATTTCATATACTGGATATTGCGCTTGCGCCACCGCCATGCCATAACCCGGTGCAATCACTACCGATTTTGCGCTACGTAATAAATCAGCAACCGCCTCAGCTTGTACTTCTATGTGCTCACCGTAGTCTTTATCTTCATCAATAATAACGTCTGTGCCAAAGCCGCCAGCAATAACACTGACAAATGAGCGATTCATCGCTTTACACATAATATAAGATAAAATAGCACCCGATGAGCCAACTAGCGCGCCGGTGATAATAAGTAAATCATTACTCAACATAAAGCCAGCCGCTGCCGCTGCCCAACCAGAGTAGGAGTTAAGCATTGAAACCACTACTGGCATATCGGCACCGCCAATAGAAGCTACCAGATGCCAACCAAACACTAAAGCAATAGCCGTCATTAAAAATAATGGTAAATTTGAACCACCATTTTGTACAAAAACAATCATCAAAATAATAGAAACTACACCCGCGGCTAAGTTCATTTTATGACGGTTAGGTAGCATGAGTGCACTTGAGCTTATAGAGCCACGTAATTTACCAAAAGCCACAATAGAGCCGGTAAAAGTGACAGCACCAATAAAAATCCCTAAAAAGATCTCAGTTAAATGTATATTCATCGCTACTTGCTGAACAGAAGTAATGATGATCTGGTGCCCAGCATCAAAATAGCTATTAAAGCCAACCAGTACCGCGGCTAAACCCACAAAACTATGCAATATTGCCACTAGCTCTGGCATTTGTGTCATTTCAACTTTATTGGCTAACCTAAGCCCTATGCCTGAGCCAATAACCATGGCGACAATAATAATAAACACATTAGAGACTCGGGGATCAAAAATGGTGGTCAGTAAGGCTATTGCCATACCAATCATACCGAACAAGTTACCTTGCTTTGCTGTTTCTTGTTTACTTAGCCCCGCGAGACTAAAAATAAAGAGTAATGCTGCAACCACATAAGCTGCGCTGATAAAACCATTAGACATTGTTATTTCTCCCTACTTACTAAACATTTTTAACATGCGACTAGTTACTTTAAAGCCGCCAACAATATTTATTGTTGCCACCAAAGTAGCTAATGCTGCCAGTACTTGTACCAAAGTATTATCAGAGCCTATTTGCAATAATGCGCCGACAATAATAATCCCCGAAATAGCATTGGTAACGCTCATTAATGGCGTATGCAGTGAATGGCTCACATTCCACACCACGTAATAACCAATAACACAAGCCAGTACAAATACCGTAAAGTGCGTTAAAAAATCAACCGGTGCAACACTCGCTACCCAGCCAAACGATACGATTCCTGCTGCCATAAAAGCATATTTTTTCATCGGTGATGCGGGCTCTTCTTCAACGTCGACAACAGGTGCTACTTTAGCTTTTTGAGCCGGTGCTGGAGCGGCACTCACTTGAATTGGCGGTGGTGGGAAGGTTATTTCATCGTTTTTAACTACGGTCATGTTACGAATAACTACATCGTCGAAATCGATATTGAAGGTGCCGTCTTTACTTTTAGCTAATAACTTAGCTAAATTCACTAAATTGTTAGAATAAAGCTGTGATGCTTGGTTCGGTAAGCGTGATACTAAATCGGTGTAACCAATGACTTTAACATCATAAGCATTAACAACCTTGCCTGCTTCTGTGCACTCACAATTACCGCCACCGCCTGCGGCTAAATCAACAATAACACTGCCTGCTTTCATTGACTTAACCATGGCTTCCGTGATGAGTTTGGGCGCAGGTTTACCGGGGATCATCGCCGTAGTAATAATAATATCAACATCTTTTGCTTGCTCAGCAAATAAGGCCATTTCAGCGTCAATAAAAGCTTTACTCATTTCTTTCGCGTAACCATCACCAGAGCCCGTGTCTTCGTCCTCTTCATAATCAAGTTCGAGAAACTCAGCCCCCATACTTTCAATTTGTTCTTTCACTTCAGGTCGGGTATCAAAGGCTCGTACAATAGCCCCTAAACTACTGGCAGTACCAATAGCAGCAAGACCTGCAACACCAGCGCCAATAATCATTATTTTAGCGGGAGGCATTTTGCCTGCGGCGGTTATTTGTCCGGTAAAGAAACGACCAAAATGATGTGATGCTTCAATAACAGCGCGATAGCCAGCAATATTCGCCATTGAACTTAAAGCATCCATAGATTGAGAGCGCGTCATACGCGGCACCATTTCCATGGCTAAGGTGGTAATTGATTTAGCGCGAAGGGCTTCTAATAGCTCAGGGCTTTGCGCGGGCGCGATAAAGCTAATGAGTGTGGCGCCCTCATTCATTAATTCAACTTCATCTACTGTTGGCGCATTTACTTTGAAAATAATATCGCTTTGCCAACATGTTTTCTTAATAACAATTTCTGCATTAGTATTGCTATATTCTTCGTCGGTAAAGCTCGCCTTGATGCCGGCACCTTTTTGAACTTGTACGGTAAAACCTAGTTTGATTAGTGCGCTAGTAGAGCTTGGTGAGCCTGCAACACGGTTTTCACCCTTGAGCGACTCTTTGGGAATGCCAATGATCATAAAACACCTTTAAACAGTTGATAAAAAAGACTAACTGTTTAATGTTTTACCATTTATAGCATTGTTTTTAAACACTCATTTGAAAATAAATAAATAACGTCAAAATTAACGCTATCGTCCTCGACTTACCGACCATGTTTCAAAAAGCGCGGCGCTAACCACTAAAGTTCCGCCGATAATAGTCAGCATATTTGCTCGTTCACTTAATAATAAAAAGGCCAACACACTTCCATACAATGGTTGTAAACAAGAGATAAGCCCAGCAGTTGTTGCTGACAGGTGGCGCAGTGATGAAGCAAATAAAGCATGAGGCATCGCGGTAAAAACAATACCCACCAGTAAAATAAGTGACCAATCACGGTTAGTTACTTGTGCTATCGGTACTTCAATAAACAATCCCAGCATAAGAAAAGCCACTAAGGTTTGATACAGCATGGTATGCGGCCCTGAATAATGACTAAAATAATTTTTATGAAGAATATTTCTCAACGCGAAGAAAAAAGCCGAAATAATACCGGTGACTATCCCTAATGTGACTTGATTACCTAAATTGATTTCAGGGATCAATAAAAAGATACCAATCAACACAATAGAAGCAATAACAATATCTTTAACTTGTGGCCTACTTTTACTGTTTGAGCGATTTAGCGCTGGCTCTAAAAATACCGTGATAACAGGATAGGTAAAAAAGGCAATGATACCGATAGTGACCCCTGCCATTTGCATACCAGCAAAATAAGTAACCCAATGAATACCCACCACCACACCAAGCAATACCGCGATACCATAATCTTTAGTACTGGCAAGCTTAATTTTTTTCTTTTGCATAGTTAATAATATAAACAAAACAATGGCCGCGACACCTGTTCGGTACACCGTTATATCTAAAGCGGGCAAGCCGATAAGTTTTGAAAATAAAGCGGTGCCACCAAATAATAGTACCGCGCTGTGTAGAAACAAAAGGCTTTGCTGTTGAGCTTTCATAGATATAATTTAATATAAATTTTGGGGTTAATTATGGTGTTGATATTGGCTTTGGTGTTGGTTTTGGTGTTGATAAGCATGCTAGCAATGCTCAATTATCGTCACTATTCACTACCGAGCCGCTATGCTCCACAAAGAGCTCTTCGAGCCTACACAGAGGCTTTATTATTCTCAGTGTAGTATGGTGACCTCTATGTTCTCTGCGGTAATACTTTTTAAGCTGAATAACTATCAACTAATCAAGATCATTAAGTGGCCAAATAACAATGTAGTCTTCAAAATTCTCAAGATCAACATCATCATCTTTGACTATTTTTCCACGTATTGACATACCCGCTTTGTGCATGGCTGATTTTTTACCTTTATGCAGCAACGGATGCCAAGATGGCATGCCTCGCCCTTCTTGTAAGCGTCTATAAGTGCAACTTGGTGGCATAAAAAATACATCGGCTAAATTAGCTTGGGTTAATTGCACGCAATCTGGCACTAGTGTAGTTCGTTTCGCATATTGACTACATTGACAGGTTTTCTCATTCAGCAAGTAACAAGCAATATTAGAATAATGTACTTGCTCACCATCTTTTAAGTGGTCGGTTGGTTGCAACTCGCTTTGCTCATCGGTATGTTCATCATCAATAAATTTATTTAAACAACACTTAGCGCAGCCATCACACAGTGATTCCCACTCGCTACGAGACATTTGATCTAAGGTTTTATGTTGCCAAAATGGGCTGTTTTTTTGCTGTGCTGTCATAGTTAAAGGTACTTGCTAATGAATAGGTGGAAACTTGATTCGATCAGACAAGTGACCAACCGAGCTGACAAAATAATATGATAAATTCCAATGCATCAAGCTTTTATAGTTATTGTAAGCTAAATAAGCACGGCCGTTTTCATCATCGGGAAAAACCAGTGCCGCCTTAATTTCAACCTTGGGAAGATTAGTACCATCGGTACGACGAATACCAAGTGCTTGCCATTGCGCTAAGGTTTTTTCGGTATTTGACCATGCCTTTAACCAGTTTTTGCGACTACCGGTATTTTTAGGGATAGCTAATGAGATATCAAAGTCTTGCGGCAATTTAACCTGACGACCCCAAGTTAACTCATCATCCCAGCCTTCTTTTTGTAAATAATTTGCCATGGAGGAAAAAATATCAACTTGGTTTTGCCAAATATCTTTTTTACCATCACCGTCACCATCAACAGCATAAGCTAAAAAGGAGGTTGGCATAAATTGATTTTGCCCCATGGCGCCAGCCCATGAACCTTTCATATCATCAATTTTGATATGACCTTGGGCTAAAATGGTTAACGCTGCCCACAATTGTTTTTTAAAAAAAACTTCACGGCGTCCTTCGTAAGCAAGGGTAGATAATGCTGATACCACATTATATCCGCCAGTAAACTTGCCAAAATTAGTTTCTAAGCCCCATAAAGCGACAATAAAACGCGCTTGCACACCATAATCATGCGCTATTTTGGTCAGTACTTGTTGATGTTCTTTATATAAGGCACGCGCTTTTTTTACTTTCCAGCTTGGCACTCGCTTCGGCAGGTAAGTATCTAAGGTTTCAACTTTTTCTGGTTGTTTACGATCCGCCGTTACCGCACGTGCATGAAACTTTACGCTAGCAAAGCTTTCATCAATTAAGCTTTGCTTAAAACCTTGAGTTACTGCTTCTTTTTTTAACTGCACAATATATTGCTGGAAACCAGCTTCGGTCAGGTCTTTTGCTTGTAGCTCATTAAAAGGTATTAAAACCGTGCTTGAAATAAATAATACCAATGAAGCAATTTTACGCAATGTCATCCACTACTCTCCTTGCTGATTTTGCTTGTCCATGGCTGACTTATGCTCTTTTAATAAATCTTCTTTGGGTGGCGGTAACTGCAAATAATAGCCTTGCCCATTTAAATTAGCTTTCACTTTTGCTAAATCTGCAAAAGCTAATTTTTCTTTAGTGGCTAGATTAATTAGCGTCACTAAAGTAGGCGTGCCAAAAGTAAGCATTAAAGGCTCAGGAACGGTAGAGAAATCATCACGGGTTTTAACAAAAAGGTAGGTGTGTTCTTTTTTAGCGCTTTTATAAATGGCACATAGCATAATGGAGACCTATGGAGTTATTTCTAATCTTTATTTTTAATCTTGAATACAGCGACCAAGATAAATGGCTTATTAATATATCACGCACTGTTAATGATATGCGATACAATGCAACAATATATTACATATTTTTATACAACTAAAATTTTGGTAACCCAATGAAAGCACCTTTATACGATGAAATTCTCGATATTTGTCAGCATATCGCTAACGCCTCTGCTCAAGATGATGACGATGCGAGAAGCAATGCTTGTAAAAACTTACAAAAACTCTGTGCAACAAATCAAGACACCCCTAAAGATCACCCATTACAATGGGAGGCCTTAGCCGATTTTACCGAAGATGGTGATTTAGCTATAGATATTTATGACATAGCTTTAGCGAGTGCCGATAAATTACAACTACCCGCCTTTACTGCATCAATTTACTTAGCAATGGCGCAAAGACAGCAAGAGTTTGAAGAAACAGAAAAAACCATTGAGTTTGCTAAAAAAGCTGAAATTGCTAGCCAAAATATCGACAGCGAAGAGCTAAAACAAGAAATAAAAGCCTTTTTAGCCGCCCTTTAAGGGCAGCTGCAAGCATACTTAAGATTTAAAGCCCTTGTCTGCAAACTCTTGTAGTGCTTGACCAAATAGCTCATCACGCCAAGCCATTAAAATGTCAGGGGGTGTTTCATTAGCACCACTTAACTGTTTCGCCTCATTTAAATCAAAATACCAACTTAGAAACTGGTTAATTTGTTTTTTTGAGGCTAAATTTTCAATCATTAAGTTGTGTTTTTCACTCACCGTAAGCATAAAGGCTTTTACACTTTTAAAAATTTGCTTGTAACCGGGATATTCATCCAAGCGCTGTATTTTGTTTGGATAATCAATTTCATTATCTAACGATGCTTGTTTCAATACCGCCAACATCGCTTTACCTTTGTGACGAATATCAAGTATTTCTGCACCGTCAAGTTTATTCATTGCCGCTAAGTTTTGCGGATTATGTTGAGCAACAGCCATTAAGGTATGTTCTTTAACCACAAACCCCAAGGGTAAATCACGTTTTTTCGCTTGCTGATAACGCCATTTGGCAAGGTGCTGTAGCGCATTTAGCTGTTTAGAGTTTAAACGCCAAGCGAGTTTAATTTGACGATATAATTGCTCTTCATCAATGGGTGTGAACTTTCGCTCAATTAAGAGCGCAGTTTCTTGTTTGGCATAATCAAACCGGCCTACTTGCTCAATTTCTGTCACCAACTTAGGGTAAATAGCAAATAAATGCTCAACATCTGCGCTGGCATAATTTAACTGTTTTTGAGTCAGTGGTCTTTTAACCCAGTCGGTACGCGATTCAGATTTGTCGAGTTCAATGCCAGTAAAATGTTCAACCATAGCGGCATAGCCCATAGATAAGCCGTGTCCTAAAAAGGACATCATTATTTGGCTATCAATTAAATTAGCAGGCTTACAGTTAGCATTCGTTAAAAATACTTCTAAATCTTCCGAGCAAGCATGCAGCACTTTGGTAATATTTTCATTCGCTAGTAATTGCCAAAAAGGTGATAAATCATCTATGGCTATTGGGTCAATCAGCGCTAATTGCTGACCATCAAAAACCTGTAACAACCCCAGCCTAGGGTACAAGGTTCGCGTGCGAACAAACTCAGTATCTATGGCTAAAACACTGGCTTTGCTGTACTGCTGACAAAGGGTTTGTAAACTTAAATGATCTTCTATTAATTGATACTGCATAATTTTTATTAAATATAGTCGTTTAATTTTTGTCGAAACTCGTTATTACAATTTTTTATTACGTTCTTCTGCGACGATTGGCTTGCTGATGACGTTGCTGATGTTTTTTCACAGAGCGACGAATTCGACGGCTTTTAGCATTATCCATCGCTTTTTCATCAACTTTCACTTTTGATTGCGTTTCAGGTGTTAACTGCACTAATTTACGATAATAGTTAACTTCTTTCAGGGCAAGTTCAGTCCAACCACCAAGCGGTAATTGACGTTTCATTTCCATATCGCCGTAACGCACTCGAATTAAGCGACTCACTTGTACTTCTTGGCTTTCCCATAAACGACGCACTTCACGGTTACGCCCTTCTGAAAGCACCACGTGAAACCAATGGTTACGTCCTTCACCACCGCGATAAGTGATTTTTTGAAAACGTGCTAAACCATCTTCCAATTTAACGCCGGCGCGAAGTGTTTGTAACATGGCTTCATTAATTTCACCAAAAACACGTACCGCATACTCACGTTCAACTTTTTGAGACGGATGCATCAAACGGTTAGCTAACTCACCATCAGTGGTAAATAGCAACATGCCAGAAGTATTAATATCTAAACGACCAACCGCAACCCAACGACCCGTTTCTAATGGCGGTAAACGATCAAATACCGTTGCTCTACCTTCAGGATCTTTGCGAGTACACATTTCACCTTCTGGTTTGTTGTACATTAGCACACGGCAAAGTTCTTCTTCTTTGGCGGTTAATTTGGCTTGATGACCATCAATGCGAATTTGCTCACTACCGTCAACTCTATCGCCTAAAAAGGCAGTATTACCATCAATACTAACCCGTCCTTGGCTTATCATCGCTTCTATTTCACGGCGTGAGCCTTTACCTGCTCGAGCAAGTACTTTTTGTAGTTTTTCAGAGTCTTTTACCGTCGCTTTTTGAAAATCGACTTTTACTGGCTTTTCTTCCGGCTTTTTACCTTTATTTTGGCCTGCTTTACTCAAGCCTTTTTTAGCAACCGCTTTTTTACCTACACCACGACGGCCATATTTATTACTCTCTGACTTAGTGTCTGACTTACTGGCATGTTTGCTGTCGCTAGTCTCGCGTTTGCTGTTAGATTTTTTATTGTCTTGTGACATTATTTTTACTCGGTTACGTCAGTAGTAGTTCCCTAGAAACTTACTTCTGGCTCAATTTACATTTTCGCGGTTAAAACCGCTCTTACAAAAATGGCGAGGGATCGCCCTCACCCACTCGAATCACTTCAATATCATCGTTAGAAAAATCAACCACTGTGGTAGGGTGTTCACCTAAGTGACCGCCATTAATGATTAAATCAACTTGATGCTCTAGCAAGTCACGAATATGCTCAGGATCATATTCTGCCGTCGATTCACCTGGCATGATCAAACTGGTAGACATTATAGGCTCTGCCAGTTCCGCCAACAAGGCTTGGCAAATATTATTATCAGGTACTCTAATACCAATGGTTTTCTTTTTCGGATTAAGTAAGCGTTTAGGAACCTCTTTACTGCCTTTAAAAATAAAGGTATAGGCACCGGGAGTGTTCGCTTTTAACAACCGATAGGCGCTATTATCAACACGAGTATATTCCGATAACTGCGATAGGTCCTGACAAACTAGTGTGAAGTTATGCTCTTTACTAATATCTCTAATTTGGCAAATTCGCTCTAATGCTTTTTTATCCCCTAAGTGGCATCCTAAGGCGTAACCTGAATCGGTTGGATAAACAATGACACCACCTTGATTGATAATAGCCACGGCTTGTTTCATCAAGCGCCCTTGTGGATTATCTGGATGTACATAAAAAAACTGGCTCATGATATTTTCCTAATCTCAGGATTGATACTTCGTTATTCGACACTATTAACTTACAATGATTATGTCCACATTGCCCAAACGGGTTTTGCCTCATCGGGTAATGTTAAATTACGCCCTAAATCAGACCATTTATTGGGGTGATGAAAGTCAGAGCCCATGGATGCGTGCAAATCATATTCTAAACAATAGTTTAACATTGTTTGCCGCTGTTGGGGATTCATTTGTGGCAAAACCACCTCTAAAGCGTCTCCTTGATTTTCTTTAAAATGCACAATCAAACGCCTCAGCCATTTGGCTGATAAATCATAGCGAATAGGATGCGCCATTACCGCACTACCACCAGCCGCGTGTATTGCGGTAACCGCTTCTTCAATTGCACACCATGTTGGTTTTACATAAGCTTTTTGGGTATTACGACCTTTTTTCCCTAAATATTGATCAAACGCTTTTTGCATCGTGCCAACATGCCCTTGCTGATATAAGACTTTAGCAAAGTGTGCTCGGGTAATTGAGCCTTCGCCAGCAAGTTTTTTAGCATCATGATAAGCATCAGGAAAACCACATTTAGCCAATTTCTCACCTATGGTAACTGCCCGTTGCTCTCGCGCTTGTTGCTGCTCAGTAATTAATTGCTGTATAGCGGCATTTTCAGTATCAATATTTAAGCCAACAATATGGATTTCAAAACCTTGCCAAGCGGTAGAAATTTCAATGCCAGAGATTAACTTTATTGGAATGTTTTTTTCCGAGATATACTCTTGGGCTATATCAAAACCAGCAATAGTGTCATGATCAGTTATCGCCAAAACCGCTATTTGATAGTTAACCGCCCTGTCTATCAAGGTTTGCGGCGACAAACTGCCATCTGAGCAATGGGTATGACTGTGTAGGTCAATACGCCCATGCGCAAAGCCGTCATTTTTTTTAATAATAGGGGGGAAATCAATAGTTGACAGCAACGCCATAATAAGGTCTTCTATAGGAACTTTCTGATGAGCAGGCTTTAGCACTAATTTTAGTAATAAACGCATACTCTGTGAAACATGATCGCAAGTTTACTGACATGAGCAAAATAATGATACTAGCAAAGCAATTTAATTTAACACATAGCCAACCTCGTTGGTGGTGGCATAACTCTACTTAAGTGGGTTGTGATAATTGCGTGTATCTTGCAAAAAGCATTTAAAATGCTAAAGCAGATCAAAAACAAATTTCAAAAACCCGCTAAACTAGGCGGGTTTTCTGCATTTTGAACAACCACTTTTTACAACAAAACATTTACTACAAAAACATTTACTACAAAAACATTTACTACAAAAAAGAATAGAGAGAAAATACAATGAACAAAACCAGAACATGGTTTCTTTGGTGGCTACAGCCAATTTATGCCGGATGACTACATTTTAAATAAAATAAATTAAGAAGAAACTAATGAGCCTAGATAACCTAGAGAACATAGATAACCAAAGTACAGCAACCGTATGTACCTTAACGGACAGCGCAAATTATCAAAGCGATCCTTTAAGCGTTTACCAATTGCTTTGCCATAATAAAGAAAATAACTTGCTGCTTGAGTCAGCAGAAATAGATCAAAAGCATTTATTACAAAGCCTATTACTAACCGATGCCGCCTTAAAAATAGTTGCCAATGGGAATACCGTTACTTTTAATGCCCTAACACTTAATGGCCAAGCTGCATTGCAGTTTGCTGCAATTCAATTACAGCCTCATGCCGAACTTACGCTATCAAACGATAAACAAACCTTAACCGCCATTTTTTCCGATATCCCCACCGAGCTTGATGAAAAAGCTCGGTTAATGGCCGTTAATCCCTTTGAAAGTTTACGTTTATTTAAACGTATCGAAAACAGCAACAACCACCATTTTGCCATTTTTCTCGGTGGTGCATTCGCCTTTGACATGATCAGCATCAGTGAAACCTTACCCGAGGTGCCCGACGGTGAAAATACTTGTCCTGATTTTGTTTATTATTTAGCTGAAACCTTAGTGGTTATTGATCATGAAGAGCGAAGTACTGAAATAATTGCTAATATTTTTTCTTGCTCAGAAACTGAAGCAACTCAAGCAAGTGTTCAGCAGCAGTTAACGGAGCGAGTAACGACAATAAAACGCTTATTGTCGGATGATATCACCACAGAACAAGTCGCTCATCTGAGTGAAATTGCAACACCAAATGCCTCAGGTTCAGATTCAGGATCAGGTTCACAAACAGTCACTGTTGATATTAGTGATGAGCAATTTTGTCAACATGTTGAACAGTTAAAAGAAAATATACGCGCAGGTGATATTTTTCAAGTGGTGCCCTCAAGAACTTTTTCACTACCTTGTTTAGATAGCATAGCCGCTTATCAGGCATTAAAAATCACTAACCCAAGTCCTTATATGTTTTACCTTAAAGACAGTGACTTTTGTATATTTGGTGCCTCTCCTGAGTCAGCGATAAAATACCAACAAAACTCCCCTGAAGGCAAACGCCAAGTAGAAATATACCCTATTGCAGGTACTCGTCCGAGGGGATTAAATAGTGACGGTAGCATCTCTTTAGATTTAGATTCGCGCATAGAGCTAGAGCTAAGACAAGATAAAAAAGAGTCAGCCGAGCACATTATGCTGGTTGATTTAGCGCGCAATGATATCGCCCGAGTCTGTAAAGCAGGTACACGCCATGTTGCTGATTTATTAAAAGTTGACCGTTATTCTCACGTTATGCATCTCGTTTCACGTGTTTGTGGCACTTTACTCGAAGAGTTAGATGCTTTGCATGCTTATCAAGCTTGTATGAATATGGGTACGCTATCAGGCGCGCCAAAGGTGAAAGCGACGTCACTTATTAGAGAAATTGAAGGTAAACGACGTGGTAGCTATGGCGGCGCAGTAGGTTATTTAACCGGTGATGGTGAAATGGATACTTGTATTGTTATTCGCTCGGCATTTGTTAAAAACAATATAGCGCAAGTACAAGCAGGCGCAGGGGTTGTTTATGACTCAATCCCCCAAGCGGAAGCCGATGAAACCAAACAAAAAGCACAGGCCGTGATCAATGCCGTTCTTTACTCAAATAAAGTAGCAAATGAATCATTAAATCAAGGAGCAAGCTAATGATGGCCGCTAAAGAACAAACCAATACCAAACTATTTATGCTCGATAACCTAGACTCATTTACTTATAACTTAGTAGACGAATTTCAATGTTTAGGCTTTGAACCAACGGTCTACCGAAACACACTTGACGCTGATTTTATTTTCAACAAAATGTCTGAGCACACACAAAAGACGGGTGAAAAAGTTATTCTAGTTTTATCACCGGGCCCTGGTGAGCCAAAAAATGCCGGCTGCTTAATGGCATTAATAAATTTGTGCGCAGGACAAATGCCTATTCTTGGTATTTGTTTAGGTCATCAGGCTTTAATAGAACATTATGGCGGTACGGTTGGTCGTGCTGATGAAATAGTTCATGGTAAGGCATCTGCCATCACCCATTGCGGTAGTGGCGCTTTTGCTAACATTCAAAACCCATTGCCTGTTGCCCGTTATCATTCTCTGGTTGGCATAAATATTCCTGAGGCTCTAACGGTTATTGCCGATTATAACACTATGCCGATGGCCATTTGCCGTGAGAGTGATGCCGTTTTAGCTTATCAATTTCATCCTGAATCAATTTTAACCACTTTTGGCGCGACACTATTAGCGCAAAGTTTCGATTACTTACAAACGTTAAGTAAACATTTAAACATTAACACGCAAGGAGCAGAGCATGACAAATACTAGCCCTTTAGCCCAATTAGCTGACAATAAAGACCTTTCACAACAAGAAACAGAGCAGTTTTTCACCCAAGTGCTCAACGGTAAAATTGAACCAGCATTATTAGCCAGTGTGCTGACCGCCTTAAAAATGAAGGGGGAAACACCCGCAGAAATAGCCGGTGCAGCTGTCGCTATTCGCAGTGCAGCAACGCCTTTTCCAGTGCTAGGTTATCCCGTTGCCGATTGTGTCGGTACCGGTGGTGATGGCGCTAATACGATAAATATTTCTACAACCGCAGCCATTCTCGGCGCAGCATGTGGCTTAAAAATGGCCAAGCATGGTAATCGCAGTATCTCAAGCATGTCAGGCTCAGCTGATTTATTGGAAGCATTTGGCGTAAACTTAACTATGTCTCCAGCGACAGCCAGTCACTGTTTAGATAAAGCTAATCTGTGTTTTTTATTCGCCCCTGCTTATCACAGTGGCTTTAAACATGCTGCACCTGTTAGAAAAGCAATGGGCATTCGCACTTTATTTAATATTTTAGGGCCATTAGTCAATCCAGCAGCCCCACAAACAATGTTGTTAGGCGTATATACACCTGAATTGCTAGCACCTATAGCGCAAGCATTACAATTAACGGGCGTTAAACGTGCTTTTGTTGTACATGGCAGTGGTTTAGATGAAATAGCCCTGCATGGTGATACCCAAGTAATTGAGATTAAAGATGAACAGCTAATTGAGCGCACCATTTCTCCACAAGACTTTGGTTTGAAAAATTACAGCCTTGAAGCGATTAAAGGTGGCACACCCGCTGAAAATGCTGACATCATCAAAAACATATTATCTGGCAAAGGGCTGGACGCCCATAACGCCGCGGTTATCATTAACTGTGCAGCATTGCTGTATCTACATGATAAAGCAGATACTTTAGCAGCAGCAGCTCAGCTTGCGAGTGAGGTATTGAAAAGCGGTCAAGGCTTAGTAACATTAGAACAACTGGTGTCCCTGTCTAACGAAAAGTCTAATAAGGAAAGTAAATAACATGGTTAATATATTAGATAAGATAGTTGCCAATAGACGCATTGAGATAGCAGCGCTTAAAAAATCGAAACCGCTGACCAGTTTTATTGATGAGTTAACCCCAACCACAAAAGATATGTACGCAGCGCTTAGACGCACTAAGGATAAACCCGCAGCAGGTTTTATTCTAGAATGTAAAAAAGCCTCGCCATCAAAGGGGTTAATTCGTCCTGACTTTGATGTTAAAAGCATTTGTCAAACTTATGACAAATATGCGGCGGCAATTTCTGTCTTAACCGATGAAAAATACTTTCAAGGTAATTTTGATTACCTAAAGCTAGTCACTGAAACCGTTAGTTGCCCGGTACTCAATAAAGATTTTTTCATTGATAGCTACCAAGTCTATTTAGCCCGCTATTACGGCGCAGATGCTATTTTATTGATGCTTAGCGTGTTATCAGATGAAGAATACCTTGAGCTAGCCAATGTTGCTGAGCAGTATAACTTAGCGGTATTAACAGAAATATCGACCACAGATGAGCGTGATAGAGCCATTAAACTCAACGCCAAAATGATTGGTATTAACAACCGTGATTTACGCGATTTAAGCACCGATATTGCTCGTACCTTTGATTTTGCACCAAGCTTACCTGATGACAGAATTATTATTTCAGAGTCGGGCATTTATTCTAATGCCCAAGTGCGCGAGTTAGCTCCTGCAGTTGATGGCTTTTTAGTGGGTAGTTCATTAATGGCCATGGATAATAATGCCTATAACGATATTGATTTAGCCTGCCGTAAACTTATTTTTGGCAACAACAAGGTTTGTGGTTTAACCGCTGCTAACTATGCCTCGGCGGCAGCTGAGTCTGGCGCTCGATATGGCGGACTCATTTTTGCCGAGAAATCACCTCGCTGTGTCACCAAAGAGCAAGCATTGACTATAATCAATGCCAAAGCACATTTAGATTATGTGGGTGTTTTTGTAAATCAGCCTCTAACCAATAATGAAGGCACTGGCATCATTGATTTAGTAAAAAGCTTAAACTTAGCGGCGGTGCAGTTACATGGCAATGAAGATGACGTTTATATTAAAGCGCTTAAAGCGCAGTTAATTGCTCATAACTGCCCAACATGCCAAATTTGGCAAGCAAGCGCTGTACTCGATAAAGTTCCTGAATTAAGCAGTAATGTTACTCAACATGTTCTTGATGGTAAATCACCCGGCTCAGGTCACGCTTTTGATTGGCAAGTGTTAGCCGATAGCGAGCAAGATTTATCAAACAGCTTTTTAGCGGGTGGGCTGAATAATGACAATATCAATTTAGCCCTGGCGCAATTAACCAATTTAGATTTATTTGGCTTAGATCTCAACTCAGGTGTTGAAACAAGTCCAGGTATCAAGTCCAGCGAAAAACTAGCCCAAGTTTTTGCGCAAATAAGGAATTACTAGCAGATGAAAAATATCACAGAAAACACAAAAAACGAGAAGAAAATGGCCTTACCCGCCTATTTCGGCGAATTTGGCGGCATGTTCGTCGGTGAATTGCTGGTACCTGCATTAGAGCAGTTAGAGCAGGCCTTTATTGAGTCACAAACCGATGAAGCATTTCTCACTGAATTTAATAACTTACTGACCAAATATGCTGGCCGCCCAACGCCATTAACCTGTTGTCGAAACATTGTTAAGAACCCGTTAGCCAAAATTTACTTAAAACGTGAAGATTTATTACACGGCGGCGCTCATAAAACTAACCAAGTATTAGGCCAAGCCTTACTCGCTAAGCGCATGGGGAAAACAGAGGTTATCGCTGAAACAGGCGCAGGTCAACATGGCGTTGCAACCGCCATTGCTTGTTCGCTGTTAGGCTTAAAATGTAAGGTCTATATGGGTGCGGTTGATTGCCAGCGTCAACAGCCTAATGTATTTCGCATGAAGTTGATGGGCGCAGAAGTGATCCCAGTAACGGCTGGCTCTGGCACATTAAAAGATGCGGTAAATGAAGCCTTACGTGATTGGTCTGCCAATTATGAAAACGCCCATTATTTATTAGGTACAGCCGCAGGCCCTCACCCTTTCCCCACGATTGTTCGAGAGTTTCAAAAAATGATCGGTGAGGAAGCAAAAGTACAGTTTTTTGAAGAAGAAGGTCGTTTACCTGACTATGTTATTGCTGCTGTTGGCGGTGGTTCAAATGCAATTGGTATGTTTAATGATTTTATTGAGCATGAAGAAGTAAAACTTATCGGTGTTGAAGCGGGTGGTAAAGGCATAGATACCAACCAACATGGCGCTACATTAGTGGCTGGCAGTAAAGGCATGTTGCATGGTAATTATACTTATATTATGCAAGATGAGTTCGGTCAAATTGAGGAGTCTTACTCTATTTCTGCCGGTTTAGATTACCCTGCCGTTGGCCCTCAACATGCATTTTTAAAAGAAACTGGCCGTGCTCAGTACGTGGCAATTAACGACGATGAAGCTTTAGAGGCATTTCAAGCTTTAGCAAAAAAAGAAGGTATTATTCCCGCCCTTGAATCGTCTCACGCTTTAGCACAAGCACTAAAAATGGCAGAAAACGTGACCACAGAAACCATTTATTTAGTGAATTTGTCGGGTCGAGGTGATAAAGATCTGGCCCATGTTCATGCCATTTTACATCCTAATGAGCAAAGTAATGAAGCGACTAATGTTAAGCACAGAGGGGAAGCATAATGGAACTATCACAAACAAAAGCACAAACGAAAGCACAAGCCAAACAACAAGCTGGATACCGTTATCAACAGGCTTTTGCTGATTTAGCCGCTAAAAATGAGAAAGCCTTTATTCCTTTTGTCACTATTGGCGACCCTAATGCCGAGCAGTCTTTAAACGTTATCAAAACCTTAATTGACGCTGGCGCAGATGCCCTTGAGTTAGGTATTCCATTTTCCGACCCTAGCGCCGATGGTGTCACTATTCAAATGGCCGCTCTTCGCGCGTTGAAATCAGGAATAAATACCGATATTTGCATAGACATACTAGAAAAAGTACGTGAATACGCGCCTAACATCCCTATTGGCTTATTACTCTATGGCAATTTAGTGTTTGCTCGTGGTATTGATAATTTTTATCGTGATATGGCCAAGGTTGGTGTTGATTCAGTATTGATTGCTGATTTACCTATTCGTGAAAGCTTACCTTTTAGAGAAGCCGCCTTAAAGCATGGCGTTGCGCCAATTTTTATCGCGCCACCTAATGCTAGTGATGAAACATTGCGTGAAGTATCATCATACAGCCACGGTTATACTTATGTACTAAGCCGTGCTGGTGTTACGGGTGTTGATGCTATTGAAAACGATACACAAGATGAAAGCCCTGAGAACTCCCCCGCTCAAAAGCTAATTAGCACCTTAAATGAATACCATGCTGCGCCCCCCGTGTTAGGTTTTGGTATTTCTGCACCACAACAAGTTAAAGATGCTTTAGCTGCTGGTGCCAGTGGCGCGATTAGTGGCTCTGCCGTCGTCAAAATCATTGAAAATAATATTGGCAATAATACAAAAATGTTAAAAATATTAAATGATTTTGTAATTAACATGAAAACAGCAACAAAATAGCGTATTTTTTCAACAAATTACTAACAATATTTTCTTTGTTGTTAGTAATTTACCTTTTTTGTCATAAAACTATCACAATAAAGTTTTACAGTACTCTCAAAAGAATAATGAGACTACTTAGTGAAAGAATTAATTCAATCAATCATATCAAATAAGCTTATAACCACCGTTTTCCAACCCATTTTTGATATTGAAAATGAAATTATTGTCGGCTACGAAGCACTTACTCGTGGCCCTAAAGATAGTGAGTTATTTTCTCCCGAAATATTATTCTCAGTGGCAGAAGAGTACGAGTTACTTTCAGAGCTTGAGTTACTTTGCCGAGCAAGTGCCATAACACGGTTTGTAGAATTAAAATTAACCGGCAAACTTTTCATTAATATTTGTTTAAATGTCATGCTTAACAAAGATCACCCTTATGGTGAAACCATTAAGCTTGTTGAAGAGTCAGGTTTGTCTCCCCAGCAAATCGTTATAGAAATCAGCGAAAAATCCCCCTTCCCTGAAAGTGATATATTATTAAAAGCACTAACTAAGTATCGAAAATTTGGTTTTGATATTGCCATTGACGATTTAGGTGCTGGCTATTCTGGATTAAAACAATGGAGTTATCTTCGCCCTGATATCGTTAAAATTGATCGTTACTTCATTGATCAATGTGATCAAGATGTAATGAAACGCGAGTTTTTAAAGATACTTTTTGAACTCGGCAGAATATCAAATGCTTACGTTATTGCTGAAGGCATCGAAACGAAAGAAGAGTTTGAACTATTACGTGAGCTGGGCATGGTGTACAGCCAAGGATTTTTCTTAGCAAAACCCAATGAATCACCCATAACAACCTATCCAACACTTGATATTAGTATTCATGCTGAAAAAGAATCGCGGTTAGGGACTATAGCCTCATTAGTAACATCAGCAATAACCCTTGCACACAAACAAAGTGTCAATGACGCTTACGATATATTCATCAATAACCCTAATATACATGCTATTCCAGTACTAAATGGAGTAAAACCACTAGGTATGATTTATCGTAATGAGCTAATGGAGTCCTACTCTGATATTTATGGCAGGGCACTATTTGCCAAAAAATCTGCCGTAGACATTATGTTCAATAATCCGATGATCATTGAACATTCTATGCCTTTAGAACAAGTCAGCGCTTTACTAACGGCCAGAGCAAATTCAGAATTCACCCATCCTTCTATCATAGTCGAAAATAACCGATACCTTGGTGTTGTTTCACCGCGAGACTTGCTCAGAAGTATTACCGATTCAAAATTAGAACAGGCTCGCTATGCGAACCCTTTAACGGGTTTACCCGGCAATGTTGTGATAGAAAAAGAAATTGATTACATGCTCAGTAATCAAAAAAGTTTTAATTTAGCCTACCTAGACTTAAATCATTTCAAACCCTTTAATGATATTTACGGCTATGCAAAAGGCGACTTACTCCTTAAAACTCTAGCAAACTGCATTATGGTTAACACCAACAATAAATACTGTTTTGTCGGTCATATTGGCGGCGATGACTTCATTATCATGTTTAAAAATAATGAAGTTGAATTGATATGCCAAAATATTTTGCAAGACTTCGCTAAGCAAAGTCTTTCTTTTATTCGTGAAGATCACCGAGAGCAACAAGGATATTATGCGTTAGATCGCAGCGGTAATAAAATTTTTCACCCGTTAGTCAGCTTGGCTATTGGCGTTATTCAACCTGACACTCGTTGTTATACTTCTTATCATCAAATTGCTGATTTGGCTTCAAAAGCAAAGTCTGAAGCGAAAAAAATATCGGGCAATAATTTGTTTATCTGTCGAAGACGAAAAGGACAAGAAGACGATACCACTCAAGCTAATGAAGAATACGCAAGCACAGATGCAGCCTAAATTATTATCATACGTATAATTTTTAGGGTTCTATTGTAGTTTGGTGTTACTGAGTAAACTACCGAAGCCTCAGTAGTGATAATGACTAAAAATCAGGCATAAAAAAATGCAGCTTCAAGAGCTGCATTTTTATAACTAGCTTTGTGCATCCTGCACTATATTCAGTGTTCTCAATTCATCCATTAAAAACTGTCCTTAGCTATTTCTTTAAAAGAAATCCTCTTGAGTAAAATCCCTACCCTTCATCCTTAGTTTCGTCCATGATTTTGTCTTTATCCTTAAAGAAAACTCATCCTTTATTCTGTTCTTTTCTTTTCTAGTGCTGCCTCCAAGGCATTGTCTTCCTGACCTCAACCATCCATAATTGAGTTACATCCTTGTTATGTCTTCCTATAGCGAGTTCCTCTCACTTAAACTAATCCCTATGTCTCCTTCGAAAGAGCTTCATGCTCTGTGCCTTCCTGACATGGTTAATATTACACTCAATAATAACTTTTCGAAGGTTGTTAAAATCATTTTTTAATTGTCATAAGTTTTTAACAATAGAAAATACAAGTTATTACCATATAAAATAAACACTTATAAATATAGATAGCTATATATGGCGATTATAAAGCACCATATCCTACGTGCATGTAAGACATGTCTCACAAAATGCTAGGTTGATCAGCTATTTGGATTTTCAGCTTGTTTTAAAAAGCAACATTTTGGAGGATATTTAATAAACAAAGCAGCGTGTAGTCTTTGTTTATTTATATATTGTGGTGGTGGATAGGTGGTAGATAATTAGCTTAGGTGTTGCGGTAATACACCATTAAAGCACCAGAAACTTGCCCAACAGTAATATCTTTAACAAACTGATAGTTTACTTCTTCAAAGAAGCGCCTAAATTTCCCTGATGTTGCATAAACAGCAACCCCTTCACTATCACCATGCTCTTCTAACACGGTATTTACTGCCGCCATTAAATGTTGGCCAAAACCATGGTGTTGATGTAGGGGGTGAATAGCAATAAATGAAAGCATGTGAAATTTATCTAAAGGTACCGCAGCCATAACTTTTTGCTCTTTTTCTATCATTTTCTTAGTACTAAAGTAGCCGGCACTAAGCAGCATTTTAAGTCGCCAATGCCAAAATCGTTCACTCGTAACACTATCATCAGGACTATTTAAACAAGCAACACCAACCATCGACTCACCTAAATATAGACCTACCATCGGCTGTTTGGCTTGCATAAAAGCAGTTAATTCTTCTCTAATTGAAGCTCTGAGTCTTTGTTCGTAGCCTTCCTTGTCACTTTTAAAAATTTCAAGAAAAACGGGATCATCATGATAAGACTGAAACAATAAAGATGCCGCCAATCTTAGCTCTTCAGCACTAAGGTAAGTAGCTCTTATATCAAGGTTACTTTCTGCTGAAACAGCGTCAGACATAAAAATTCTCCAAATTGGCACAAGACCTAATAAAGTAGGTAAAATAATTTAACCGGATATTTACCTTAACAGTTTTTTGAAAAAAAGGTCAAATAGAATTGTTTTTACCATAAGGGAGTGTGCAGGTAAGTTGACACAATAGTTTATTATGCCAACTTAGAGAGTTTTATTTTATAACAATAAATTAGTTCGCGGTCATTTTTCTGTATTCACCACCATTACCCGTTTGTACTAATTCACCGTTAACAAACTCTAAATAGGTACACTCATCCTTCGAGGTTATGCCATCTTTGTGCTTACGCTGAGTGCGATAATATAAAACACGAACGGTTTTATCATTAACAGAATAAACTTCTGAGAAGTCTGCAACGCCAAGCTTTTCTTGCATATCAACGATACTGGCACTTAATTGCACATTATCAATTTTTTTACGATTTTTATAACTTCTATCTTCATGACTTGAGCCAAAACCACTCTCAACACCGTCATCATTAACAGAGATCACACAACCAGATAAACTCAAGGTTAAGGGGGCGGCAACAAGTAAAGCGAGTAAAGATTTTTTCATTTTCAACTCCATATTAGGTATTGTTTAGTGCTTTTATAATAAGCAAAATATCTCAATGCTATTCAGTAGAGGAAAAGCAAAAATCAAACCATAAAAAACAAAACACTTAACATGCTGATTTTAAACAAAATAAATATAAAGGCAGATATTAACAGAAGACATCAATAGTAATATCCACTAAAATATAGTTAGTTTTGCAAGGAGTTAATCAAAATGACAATTAACGATGAAATATTAGCCTTAGCTAATCAACTAGCTAATAATGGCAAAAAGCCAACAGTTGCTTTGATCAAGGGTAAATTAACGAAAACCGTGCCGCTACCGACGATCATTTCAACATTAAAAACTTGGCAACACGATCCTAGTTTTGTTGCCCAGCCTCAAAAAAATGAGCAAATTAATATTGAAGCAAGTGGTAATAGCTCGGAAACAGATCCGTTACGACAAATTCTTAATGAGGAATTAGCGCAGATGAGACATGATATTGTTGAATTAAAACTATTAATTCAACAGCTTTTAGCACAGCAAAAATAAAAATTGCTCATACTACTGGCGTTAATTGACCGATAAACTCAATAATTGATGCTGCTAGTTTTTTGTGTGGCTTACATCCTACTTGCTCAACCCATACCGCACCGGTGTTATTGTCAATTGAGATAATGGTATCTTCTTCATCAGTAACAGCAAAGAAAATAGTCTCTTCTTGTTTTAGCCTTTGCTTCATTAATATGTGACCGATCAGATTTTCTTGCAAGCGCTGAAAATCATCATGATTCCAGGCAAACAATAATGATAATTCTCCCTCATGGCATTTAGCGTCAAGGCTATCGCTATAAAGCGTTGTGAAGTAGGTTTTAATGTCTTGATGCAAGGTTAAATCAAGAGCGGACTCTACATTGTCAAAACTTAACTGCTCATCAACAATAACCACAGGTTGCCAAAAAACATTGCCCTTATCAACGGCTGCTTCTTGCTCACAAGGCGAAGGCCATTGTTCATCTTGCTCCACTTGCGGCAAATGACCATGGCTACTTTGGTAATCGTTTATGTATTGATTGGTAAACTGTTGTAAGGCTTTCGCTAAGCTATTATTCACGTTAAGAGAATTTGATGATGTCATCTAACACTAAGATCCTTTAAAATAGCCAATGAATATTTTACATGGCAAAAGAAAAATTATGGCAACTTACCAAAACGCAAAAGCACTGAGCAAACTAACGCTTGGCAAAACCACTGAATATTGTAGTGAATATAACCCAGATTTACTGCAAGGTGTACCAAGAAGCTTAAATAGAGATGATTTAGCACTGACCAACGACAACTTGCCTTTTATCGGTGAGGATGTTTGGTACGGCTATGAATTATCTTGGTTAAATACTAAAGGTAAGCCTGTTGTTGCCGTAGCAGAATTTCGCTTTGCCTGTACTAGCCCAAATATCGTTGAGTCAAAGTCATTCAAACTTTACTTAAATAGCTTTAATCAAAGCAAATTTGCCACTATTGAAGCCGTTGAAACCGCACTAATAAAAGATTTATCCGCGATTGCGGGAGCAAAAGCAAGCGTTAAGTTATTCCATGTTGAGCAGTGTGCTGCTTTAGCGATAAAACTCGCAACACCAGAAACCATTTGCATTGATAATGAAGACGTTAGTATTGATAACTATCAGTTCTCTGCGCAGCTATTAGTCGATGCTCAGCAAACCAATAGCACAGCTACAGCAGTAGAAGAAAAATTAGTCAGTCATTTATTGAAATCAAACTGCTTGATTACCAACCAACCGGACTGGGCCAGCGTTTATATAGAATATAAAGGTAAACCTATAAACCATGCCATGTTATTAAAATATTTGATCTCATTTCGCCAACACAATGAATTTCACGAGCAGTGTGTTGAGCGAATTTTTTGTGATTTAAAAAAACATTGTCAGTTAGAGCAACTTACTGTTTTTGCTCGTTATACTCGTCGTGGCGGTTTAGACATCAACCCCTTTAGAAGTACACATTTAAGCAGCGCCCCTAACGCGAGAACGTTAAGACAATAAAGCAAGAGTAAGATCCGTTAAACGCAATTAGCTGTTCGTTTGTCGTTTTTACTTTTGTGTAATGATAAATAAGCAGTTAATCTATCATTACACCAATTGCACTAACTAAGTGATCATTTTCAAATGGCCTAAATATCCAATAACGTCGTTGCTTTCAATCCCAATAGCCAGCTATTGCTCAATTAAGCGCCTTGTTCTTGAAAATTTATTCTCATTGAATTCTGTACCCTTAATTAATCCAAATGGTATAACACAAATATGGGCGGGCAACGTATGCAACATTCAATGATTATCAACGGAAAAAAACATGAAATCGATGTAGATGGTGATATGCCACTATTATGGTTTCTTCGAGATAGACTAGAATTTACCGGTACCAAGTTTGGCTGTGGTAGTGGTTTATGTGGAGCTTGTACAGTTCATGTTAATGGCCAAGCCATACGCTCATGCGTTACCCCCGTTAGCAGTTTAGCCGATCAAAAAATTACCACCATTGAAGGTTTGTCTGAAAATGGTGATCACCCATTACAACAAGCATGGCTAAATAATAACGTACCGCAATGTGGTTATTGTCAAGCAGGACAAATCATGAATGCTGCTAGTTTTTTAGCAATAAATGCAGCCCCGACAGAGCAAGAAATTGACACGGCCATGCAAGGTAATATTTGTCGTTGTGGTACCTACCAAAGAATCAAAAAAGCTATTGTGGAAGCCGCCGACACCTTAGCTGACACCTTAAATAAGGAGGCTTAATATGAATATTTCAAATATTAGTCGTCGAAATTTTTTAAAAGGTGCCGGAATTGCCACTGGTGGTTTAGTTATTGCTGTTGCCTTACCCGCAAATGCCTTACCCGCAAATGCACTTGCTGAAAAAGGCATATTACCAAAAACCAGCGCTACTCTTAATGCCTTTATTCACCTCGAAGAAAATGGTGATACCGTTATTTACTGTGGCCGATGTGAAATGGGACAAGGCATAAGTACTGCCTTACCGTCTGCCGTAGCTGATGAAATGGAAGCAGATTGGCAGCGTGTTAGTGTTAAACAAGGTGATGCTGACGAAAAATTTGGCCCTCAAGCTACGGGCGGCTCGGCCAGTATTCGTGTGATGTATCAACCTATGCGAGAAGCAGGCGCTACCGCAAAAGCAATGTTGATTGCCGCAGCGGCTAAAGTTTGGAAAACATCTGCTGAAAACTGCTTTGCTCAAGCTCATTTTGTGATTAATAAAAGCAATCAACAAAGGCTTGGTTATGGTGAATTAGCGAGTATTGCCGCCAATATGCCGATTCCTGAAAAACCAATACTTAAAAAGAAAAGTGACTTTAACTATATTGGTAAAAAATTACCTCGCCATGATCAAGGTGAAGTAGTGGTTGGTAAACGTATATACGGCGTTGATACTAAGCTCCCCGGTTTAAAGTACGCAGCGATTGTACATTGCCCGGTACTCGGTGGCAGCTTGAAAAGCCTTGATAAAACCGATGCTATGAAAGTTAAAGGTGTCAGTGATATTGTTGAAATTCCACGCTTTGACGTACCCTTTGGCTCAATTGGTGGTGTTGCTGTGGTTGCTGATAATAGCTGGACGGCGCAACAAGCAGTGAAAAAATTAAAGGTAGAGTGGGATTTAGGCGAAAATGCACTTTACAACACCAAAGAATACAAACAGCAATTAGTTGCTAATGTTGAAAAACCCGCAACTTTAACGTCAGAGCGTGGCGATCTCGATAACGCCTTTAAAACAGCCAAAAATAAAGTTTCTGCCACTTATACCGGCGGCCACCTTTCTCATGCCCCCATGGAACCTAATGCGAGCGTAGTATGGGTTCAAAAAAATTCATGTGAAGTATGGGCATCAACACAAAGTCCTGCTGATATTCAAAAGGTTTTAGCTCAATATTTAAAACGAGAACCTAAAGATATTGTCGTTCATGTTGCTATGGCTGGCGGCGCTTTTGGTCGTAAGTTTAAATGTGATTATGTTCACGAAGCTGCGGTGATCTCAGAAAAAACTGGCGCGCCTATTCAACTTATTTGGTCTCGTGAAGAAGATATGAGAACCGGTTATTACCACTCTATTAATGCCCAACATATAGAAGCATCAATGGATGAAAATGGCAACGTAACTGGCTGGCTACACCGTGCTGCATTCCCATCAATTTCGACCTTATTCAACCCTGCTTTAGTCAGAGCGCCAGAGCAAAGTTTAAATGACATTACTAATCATTTATTTGGTGTTGAAAACTTTCGAGTCGAGTCTGGTGATGCAAAAGCTCATACTCGCATAGGTTGGTATCGTGCTGTTTATGCTATTTTTTACGGTTTTGCTTTTGGTACTTTCGCTGATGAACTTGCTCAAAAATCGGGTAAAGATACATTATCTTTTGTTAATCAGCTTTTTGATAATAATAAAAATGAAGCACAACAAGCGCAAGTGCAACGGGCAAAAGATGTCTTGGCGATAGTTGCCAACAAATCAGCTTGGCATAAACGTTCAAGTCTACCTAAAGGACAAGGCATTGGTTTAGCGGTTCATTACAGCTTTCAAAGTTATGTTGCTATGGCGGTTCATGTTGAGGTTAACGGTGATGACATTAAGGTATTGAGTGTTGATTGTGCGATAGATTGTGGCCAAGTACTTAACCTTGATGGCGCAACGGCACAGATGGAAGGTGCTGTAGTAATGGGAATGTCATTAGCATTAAGCACAGAGATCACCTTTAAAGATGGCGCTGTGGTTAATTCAAACTTTCATGATTATCCTGTTATGCGTATTACCGATATGCCTAACGTTAACGTTCATATAACTGATTCAGACGAAAACCCAACAGGTTTAGGTGAACCAGGAGTTGCTCCGTTTGCGCCAGCATTAAGTAATGCTGTTTTTGCCGCATCAGGTAAACGCTATAGAGACTTACCCTTTAAACCGTTATCAGTATAAAAAGTTGTCTACCCGTATGAGCGCTGCCATGAATATAAACCATGAAGATAAGCCATGAACACGAATAACCACTTGTCACACTTATTAGCTAAGTGGTATCCCAATCGAGATACGTTTGATTGGGTTTTAGCGACAATTTATGACACCAATGGCCCTTGTTATCGTAAGTCAGGGGCGATGATGTTGTTCAGTAGCCAAGGCGATCAACTTGGCATGTTAAGTGGCGGCTGTTTAGAGTCAGATATTGCCACTAATGCTCGAAAAGTCATGCAAACAGGTCAATCAATATCATTGTGTTACGACGGCTCTGACGAAGATGATATCTCGTTTCATTTAGGTATTGGCTGTGGTGGCACGGTTTATATTATGCTGCAACAAATCAATGCTATAAATGACTATTTATCGTTAACTCAAGTATATAAAGCGCTTAAGCAACGTACATCAGGTTATTATTATCAACCGCTTTTTGAGCAAGAAGTTGATAATAACCACAAGCCGACTCAAGCGTATTTTGAAGCTGAACACGTCATTGATATTGCGTCGAGAGCCACTATAGTTCAACGCCCTAAAAAGACTAACCTTAATAGCTGTAATGTTAGTAGCAGTAATGTTAGTAGCAATGATGTCCATAAAGGTGATAAGTGGTTAGTAAGCCCTATTGTGCCTGAACCCCACTTGCTTGTTATTGGTGGTGGTATTGACGCTCGTCCACTAGTCAACATGGCTCAACAGCTAGGCTGGCAAGTGTCATTATGGGATCCACGTCCTGCTAATGCCCGCAAAGAGTTTTTTGCGAATGTTAACCATATCATCAAAGGCGAAGCTGAGGTATTAACTACTTTTGCATTAGAAAAAGACGTTAATGCCGCAATATTAATGAGTCATAATATAGTGATTGATGCGCAAGCATTAAAGGCACTTTCCACATCAAAGCTTCAATATCTCGCCTTGCTTGGTCCTGAAAACAGACGACAGCAAGTCGTTGCTCAAGCAAAAATTCAAAGCCAAATTGCAGGTGAATATGAAGAAAAGTCTTTGCCATTTAAATTCGCTGGTCCCTCGGGTTTAGATATTGGTGGCACATTGCCTGAGAGCATCGCGCTATCAATACTCAGCGAGTGTCATGCAAGTTTATATGGAAAAAAGGCGCAGTCAATGAGCCAAGTTTTATGAGCAACAGTTGCTATAACTTGCAGGTAATTATTCTCGCTGCCGGTAAAAGTGAACGGTTTGCAGCCATTAAGCTATTAGCAAAGCTAAAAAAGCAGCGAAATGGTAAAGCTTATTCGACACCTATAATTCAACATGTTTTACAACAACTAACCACATCACTATCCGTACTAAAAATAGCTAAAAGTAAGCTGAATATAGCAACAGGTGGCTATCATGAGCAAATAGCAGCGGTAATCGGCAAACAATGTTCACTGCTTAATTGTCCAGATGCTCATCTAGGCTTAGGCCATACTATTGCCCAGTCGGTTGAGAGAGTCATCAACCATAATGACAGTGCTATCAGCAGTGATGAGTGTACTAGTCATATAATGATCACCTTGGCTGATCAAGTTTCTTTAACTGCCGATGATTATACTCGGCTGATTGAACAATCAATATTAACGCCTGAGAAGTTGATTTGCGCCAACGCTGGCCTTGATATTATGCCTCCGGCTATTTTCCCTCAACATTACTTTACGCAATTAATGAGTTTAGCAGGTGATAAAGGTGCCAAAGCACTTTTACATAAGAATAAAGACAAGCTTCAAGCAGTATCATTGCCAAATGCGGCTATAGATATTGATACCCAACAAGATCTTATTAACTGGCATAAAGAAAATGGCTAGCCGGTGGGGTTAAGTGCAAGGCAAGCAATAAAAAAACGGCCTTGAATCAATTTATGATTAAATTCAAAGACCGTATATCGGACTATATTTAAAATCGGTATTTACACAGATTTTGTTACAGGCTCTTTAAAGCACTTTATTTACTAGGAAAGGCGATACCCGTCCATTGTTTGAAAAAAGCCTGCTGTGTTTTACTGGCATTTTTGATAGGTACTATCTTCAGCTTGTTTTTGGGTTTTTCGCCAAGAATAATCATACGAGTCACTAATTCATCACGGCGGAAGAAGGTAATGCTCAGGCGATCTTGCGGTTTAAAGTTTTTCAAACGCACGCTTAAGTCTTTATCCTTCATGCGCAAACCATCAACAGCAACAACAACATCTTTAATAGTCAATCCTGCTTGCCAAGCAGGACTATTTTTTTCAACACTAACAATATGTAAACCATTATTATCTTTTTTAGTTTTAATGCCTGTCCACGCCTGTTGCTTCACTTTTTTATCATCACCATAAGACATTTTCAAACCAGCTTTTGCCAATAAGCTATCAAAATCAGTCTCTGCGTAACCATGAATATTGGCTTGCCACCAAGCACTATAATCATCATTAGTTACTTGTTTTAAAACCGTAAGTAAATCATTTTCATCAAAGCTCTTTGGTATTTTATAGTCTTGATACAAGATGTTATGAACATCACGGTAACTCTTTTCAAGTTTTGTTTTTTCAATGATTGAAAAATCGAGCAACCAAGAGACTAAAAACCCTTCCGAATAGATATTAACACTATGGTTTTTATCATAGTCTCCGCCCTCTTCTAACCACTTATCAAAGCTACTTTCTGCAATGGTTTGACTTTGTCTACCCGGTTTATGCAAGTAACCGGTAATACGTTTGGCTAAACTTTCGAAAAACTCTTTACTCGACATTAATTCGCCGCGTAGTAACAATTGGTTTTGCAAATAGCTCGTTGAACCTTCACTTAACCAGAGTAGCGTTGAGTAATTCTCTTGCTGATAATTGTATGGAACTAGCCCTTTAGGACGATACTGTTTCACATTCCAAGTGTGAACAAATTCATGGGCGGCGGTTGATATAAACCTTAAATAGTCTTTTCTTGCTGAAAACTTAAAACGTGAGGTTTGTATTATCGTTGAATTTAGATGCTCGGTCGCCCCTCTGGCACCGCTAGTGGCGTGCACCATAAATACATAACGTTTAAATGGATAACCCTGCCAAATAGACTGACTTTGCTGTACCAACACTTTTAAGTCGGCCACCATTTTTGAGCTATCATAATTACCTTGCCCCCAAATAACTAACTCATAATCTCGGCCGTTTACAGTAAACTGATGGTGCTCATTAACACCTGTTTCAATAGGCGAGTCGACTAAAACATCATAGTTTTGGGCAATAAATTGCTGATTATTTTCACCCGCCTCTAAACCTGAAACACTACGCCATGTCGCAGGAACAGATAAATCAATAATATGCTGCTGAGAGCGGGTAATATCGCTATACATCACCACCGTTGAAGCATCAATGAAAGCATGACTATCATCAATATGACGGGTACGCTGCCCTAATTGGTTAGCATAAACTTGATAACTTATTTTGACTTGTTTGTGCAAAGTATCACTAACTTGCCAGCTATCCTTAGCTATTTTTTGCCATGGCAACGGATTGCCTTCACCATCAACCGCAGAAAATTCACGAATACCATTAGCAAGGTTGATAATTTCATAACGACCTGTTCGCCAAGTAGGTAAATGAAACATTGCTTGCTGCTTGGCATAATCATCATACGTTAAGGTTACTTTGGCATAATGGTGCTGAGGTTGTTCAATGTTAATTGCCACCGAAACACTGGTTTGGGCATTTGCCACAGCACTCAGTAAAAGAGTTGCCATAATACTCAATAATGGCAAAATAAAACGCGCTATTTTAGTCATTTTTAACTAAACTTCCTTTAGAAAATAAATTGAATGTCTATAGTCTACCTAGTTAACTTAATTTATAGCAAGTTAACTAGGTAGTTAATCATAAGTAAAAAATGTAAAAAAAATCGACATTATTATTACTATTTTACAATACCGACTAACAATCTCTTTGATTATGTTGTAAATTATCATAGAGGGGTTTGGAGCTAGATACCTTTAGCTCTACAGATAAAATATTGGATAAGGATTTGCATCTTATATGAATACCAAAACTGTTGCTGTTGACCAAATGAAAGCATTAAAAAACAAACTTAATGCAGCAATAGAATCTAGGGCCTTACTTGAAGAAGACTTTACCGCCCAATCGAGTTTACTAATTCAATTTATTAGTAAACTGTCTCATGTATCAAAAGGCTTAAATATTGAGTTAGACAATCGTTTGGCTCAACTTAGAGTGCTACTCACCAAATCAGCACCAATTGCTGATATTGAAGATAAAATAGCTGAAATATCCAAACTATTACAACGCCATACTGTTACCAATGAACAAAACATAGCGAAAGTTCATCAACAGTTTAATCATACAGGTAAAAACTTACAAAAAATCAATGGCCTTCCTGAGAATTTACGCCGTAAATTACGGGCATTGTTAAAAGAAACTCAAACCACTAAAGATAGCCTTACTCAATATATTCCCTTATTTTCTCAATTGTTAGAGTTTTATGACTTTTCATTAAAATCAAAAAATGATAGACCAAAAGGCGGCTTATTGGCCAACACACCACAGCCAACCCAAGCCACAACAGCAGACTCTGCTGAAAGCAAAAGCGCGGCAATCAATACCGCTTTAATAGAGAAAATATCGACTTGTTTAAGTAAGTTACAACTATCAACACAACATACTAAAGAGCTATTATCGATAAATAAAAGACTTATTTGTGAAACGTCTAATGATGATCTTTTGGAGCATTTCATCGAAATTTTTGATGTCATTGTTGCTGACTTAAAAAATGAACGTGACAGTGCTAAAAACTTTTTAAGCACACTAAGTGAGACCTTAACAATAGTACAAAGCGCGGTTAAAAAGACCTTATCAACCTGCCAAAAGTCACAAGATACTAACGAAAGAATCAATTTAAAACTTCAAGATCAACTGCTCGACATGACGAGTACCGTCAAAAAAAACATGCCGTTAGAGCAAATGAAAGTAGATATTAATTTAAAACTGCAAACCATCGCATCGACGTTAAAACAAAAATCTAACTTTGAGCAGAAAAGCCAAGCAATACTGACTAGTCAGTTAGATGAAATGGCTAAAAAAGTTGATAAGCTCGAAGTTCAAAGCCAAGAATTTGAAGCCAAATTAATAGAGCAACAACGTAAAAGCATGCAAGATGCACTAACCAAGCTTAACAATAGAGCCGCTTTTGATGACTACTTCACTAAAGCCATGGTACGTTTTTATCACCAACCTTATGAGCTTGCCTTAGTCGTAATAGACATAGATAACTTTAAAAACATCAACGATACCTACGGTCATACCGCTGGCGATAAAACCCTACAAGTTATTGCTAACACCATACAGAAAAAAGTCTCTGATGATACTTTTGTTGCCCGTTATGGCGGTGAAGAATTTGTACTTATTTACGCTAATATTAAAAAGCCAGCTGTGGTAAACGAGCTGAATGCGCTAAACAAAAGCATTGCACGTTTACCTTTTAAATTTAAAAATAATAAAGTTAGCATTACACTGTCTATCGGCGTCACCCATATAAAACCCGAGGATAATATCCACATTGCTTTTGAACGTGCTGATGAGGCTATGTATAAGGCCAAAGCAGAAGGAAAAAATCAAGTAATATACCTGCCATAGATACTCTCTAATAACCAACCTATAAGGAAGCGTTATGCATACTCAGCTTAACCCCGTTGGTACAATGAACATACTCTCGCAAGCAGAAGTAGATCAACTTCAGCAATCTTCTACCAGTGAACTTTATAACTTATATCGCAACTGTTCACTAGCCGTACTTAATGCCGGCAGCCATTCTGATGATGCTGAAGTGATTTATCAACAACACAAAGATTTCAGTATTCAAGTACTCCGCCGCGAACGAGGAGTTAAAATTAATCTTGAAAACCCACCAGAGCATGCCTTTGTTGATGGTAAAATAATCCGTGGTATTAGGGAGCATCTATCCGCCGTGTTACGCGATATTTTATTTATTAAAAATCGTTATCAAAACATGCATTGCATCCCAGAAACCTTAACCGATGCCACCTTTAGTATATTGCGCAATGCCGATACAATTTTACCCGAAACCGAGCCTCGCCTTGTCACCTGTTGGGGCGGTCACTCGATCAAGCATAATGAATATAAATATACTAAAGCGGTAGGTTATGAACTCGGCCTGCGTAATTTTAATATATGCACCGGTTGCGGCCCAGGGGCAATGAAAGGCCCAATGAAAGGAGCGACCATAGGTCATGCCAAACAACGTAATAAAACGGGTCGATATATAGGATTAACTGAACCCAGTATTATTGCTGCCGAGCCTCCTAACGCTATCGTTAATGAGCTAGTCATTATGCCTGACATAGAAAAACGATTAGAAGCGTTTGTGCGTATGTCTCATGGTTTAATTATTTTTCCTGGTGGTGCAGGTACAGCAGAAGAATTACTGTATGTTTTAGGGATATTATTAAATGAGCAAAACAAAGAACAAATGCTACCTATCATATTAACAGGCCCAAGCAGTGCCAGTGATTACTTCACTGAAATAGACGCCTTTATTGGCGCAACGTTAGGCAAAGAAGCGCAACAGTTATATAAAATAATTATAGATGACGCCCAACAAGTGGCAAAAGTAATGAGTGAGGGCTTAGTGCAAGTACTAGCCAATCGTAAAAAAACCGGAGATGCTTTTCACTTTAATTGGTCATTAGAAATAACCGATGACTTTCAAAAGCCGTTCGAGCCAAACCATGAAAACATGTCGGCATTGAATATTAGCCATGAACTATCTACCGCAGAACTAGCAGCAAATTTACGCAGAGTTTTTTCTGGTATAGTGGCAGGAAATGTCAAATCAGGTGGCATTAAAGCCATTCGAAAACACGGACCTTTTATGATCTCAGGCGACAAAAAGATTATGAGCTTAATGGATAAATTACTCGCCTCTTTTGTTAGCCAACAACGTATGAAGTTACCCGGCAGTGAATATGTACCCTGCTATAAAGTCATAGAGGAGTAATCAGTGTCAGCTCATTTAGTTTTGATAGATGCTTTGAATTTAATTCGACGAATTTATGCCGTACAAGAACGTCCTTTTGTTCAAAGCAAAACTCAAATAGAGCATGAGCTGGCTGAAAAAACCCAGAAGCAGGTTTTATTCAACACACAGAATGCTTGCACCAAAGCACTAGAAAATATATTAGCTTTACAACAGCCAAGCCATGCCTTAGCGGTGTTTGATAGCCAGCAACCTTGTTGGCGCTATAAATTGTACCCTGACTATAAAAAAGGCCGCAAAAAAATGCCCGCACATTTAGCCAATGAGCTTAGCAATATTCAAGATGCCTTTATGCAGCATTACGTTGACTCATTAGTATCAGAAGACGATGAAGCCGATGACTTAATTGCGACTCTCGCCACAAAAATGGCACTTCATGGCCAAAATGTCACCATTATCTCTACCGATAAAGGTTTCTTATCGTTATTAAATACTAATATTCGTGTTTACGACTATTTCAACCGCCGCTATTTAGATGAGCAGCATGTCAAAAATAAATTTGATGTTAAACCCGCACAACTTATCGATTTATGGACACTCACCGGTGATAACACCAATAAAATCCCTGGTGTTGCCGGTATAGGACAAATCACCGCAGCCAGCTTATTAAATCAGTATGGCTCTCTTGGCGCTATTATAAATAGTGATGAAATAAAACCGGTAATAAAAGAGAAACTCAGTCAAAGCGAAGATCAAATCGCGTTAAGCAGAAAGTTACTCACTTTTAAGCAAGACATTCCGTTGGGCTTTAATTTAAAAGACCTACGTTTAGAGAGCCTAAGTGTAAAGAAAAGTGACATAGAAAATTCAACATTAACAGTTGATGACAACAAAAAGCAGCAAAAACTTTAAACTCCCTTTAAATCTAGCTATTATTCCTATCGGTATTATTTGCACGGTAAGCTGCATTAATAAGCTGTACTATATTTTAGAATTTTAGAGATAAAAAATGAACAAAAAAGTAATTACTCGTATCCTTCTTGCCCTGGCTGTTTATGGGATTTTTGTCGTTTTGGTGATGTTTTTCTATGATGATAGCCCTGACAAAATGGCATGGAAAGACAGAGAAGCCTACAACCGTCAGTTTATTGCCAAACTTAACATTGAACAATTTACCTTTGACCAAGCGCTTAAGCAGCTCGGTAGCCCAGATATCACCGAAGCAAGAAAAGTTGCCCAAAATAATTTTCAGGTAATGTTTTACCGAACTCAACATGTAAAATCTGATGGTATTACCACACAAGATGAATGTACTTTTTTACTGTTTGTTAATGGTGCTCTTAAAGAGATTGGTTTAGGTGATAATTACCCAAAAAACTGGGGAATTATTGATAATCATCAAGTACATGAAAATACGGTAACAACTATAGACTAAAGTAACCTTGATGCGATTAGCATTTACACTTACTATTATTCGATAAACTATTTGCATTGGCTATTATTCGATAAACTAAAGGTGTTAAGTAAACTTTCAAGCTCGCTTACAGGCCTTTTACATGATATAAAGCGCACCATAAACCTGCTAGGCGGCTCACTTAGCTAGGCAGTTCAGCGTCCGCTTACTTTTTAAATTACATAAGCTAATGCTAACTTAACTCATTCAGGCTAGACAAATATGGCTAGTTACACATAAATATTACAAGGTGAAATAAATGACTCAGCAAACTATCACAGTGATCCCCGGCGACGGCATTGGTCCAAGCATTATTGAAGCGACGATTAAAGTATTAGACAAAGCGGGCTGTAATTTCATTTATGAATATGCTGATGCTGGTTTAACCGCATTAGAGAATCACGGTGAATTAGTTCCGCAAGAAACCATGGACCTTATCGAAAAAAATAAAATCACCTTAAAAGGGCCATTAACTACGCCTGTTGGGGAAGGTTTTACCTCTATTAATGTCACCTTACGCAAACAGTTTAAGTTATACGCAAACTTACGCCCAGTATTGTCTTTTAAAGGTACAAAAGCTCGCTACGAGAACATTGATATATTAACCGTACGCGAAAATACTCAAGGTATGTACTCAGGTGTTGGTCAAGTAGTATCGGATGACGGTACACAAGCCGAAGCAATGAGTATTGTCACCAGAGATGGCGCTGAAAAAATATTAACTTTTGCCTATGAAACTGCCCGTAAAGAAGGTCGAAAAAAAGTAACCGCGGTTCATAAGGCTAACATTTTAAAATCAACATCAGGTTTATTCTTAAAAGTTGCTCGTGAAGTAGCTCAGCGCTACCCTGAAATTGAGTCAACTGAAATGATTGTTGATAACTGCTGCATGCAACTTGTAATGAACCCTGAGCAGTTTGACGTTATTGTTACCACCAACCTTTTTGGTGATATTTTATCTGATCTTTGTGCTGGCTTAGTGGGCGGTTTAGGGATGGCGCCGGGCGCAAACATTGGTGAAGATTGTGCCATTTTTGAAGCCGTTCATGGCAGTGCTCCTGATATTGCTGGCAAAAACTTAGCTAATCCAACTTCGGTTATATTAGCCGCCTTACAAATGCTTGAATATCTAGAAATGGGCGATAAAGCAGAGAAAATAAGAAAAGCGTTAATTGATGTAATTGCCAGTGGCGATCGCACTACTCGTGATTTAGGTGGTACTCATGGTACGACTGACTTCACTGAAGCCTTACTTGATAGACTATAAGTCAAAGGCATCGAAATAATAAAAAAAGGGCAAGTAAATGAATTATTCATTACTTGCCCTTTTTATAAGTAAGCTCAGCTTAAAAACAAAGCTAGCTAAACAATGCCACTTCTGTTGGTGTTAAAGCCCGCCACTGCCCTGCGGGTAGATCAGCAAGTTTTATTCCGCCAATTTGTTCTCGGTGCAAACCAACCACTTTATTACCTACCGCAGCAAACATGCGCTTAACTTGATGATATTTACCTTCGGTAATGGTTAATAATACTTCATCAACAGAGCTGTTAGGTTCTGTATCAAGCTCTTCATCAAGTTTTTGGTTAGATACCCGACTAGACACTCTACTAGGCAAGTCACTGTTATAAACTAGCTCTAAAATGGCGGGGCGAGTTAAAGACGATTCCCCTTGTAATTGTACTCCCTGCTTGAATTGCTCAATAACATCAGCAGCTTTGTCCGCTGAAAGAGCATTTCTTAGCCATACTCTATAGGTTTTCTGACAGTCTTTTTTCGGTGAGATTACATTGTGCGACCATCGGCCATCATCGGTAATTAACACTAAGCCGGTAGTGTCAGCATCGAGTCGACCGGCAATATGTAAATCAAAAGCTTTATCCACCTCCAGAAAATGTAATACTGAAGGATAAACTTCATCCACATTCGAACAAATTGAGTCAACGACTTTATGCAGCATAAAATAGCGAGAGGTTCTAGCGCTTAATACTTGACCATCAATGGTTATGCTATTATTTTCATGAACCTGCATTGCTGAATTTTTAGCCACCTCATCATTTACACGAACTTCACCACTTTTGAGCAGTTTTTTTGCTTCGTTTCTCGTTAGTTCAGTACTTTTACAAATAAATTTATCAAGACGCATAGTTATTTTTAATAATAGTTGTTTTCTATAGTAGTTATTCGGCTTCAGTCCAAAACCAATAGCCTTGATCAAGCAACTCAACCATTAAGCTAACAAAATGTTCATTATCACGCCATGGTGTCAGTTCTTCAGGCATCACAACAAGTTGATCACAGAGTAATTTAATCGCTGGCGCAATTTCTGGGGCAAAGGTAACTTGCTCACCATTAATATAACAAACACCGTCAGCAACATTGTCTGCAACAGAACCTTCAAAATAGAAGGCTCTTAAGCCACCTAAACGCTTAATGGCATGAATAGCTAATAACTCACTCACTTCATCTTGAGCAAAAGGTTCTTCACTAGGCATTAAATCAAGCTCATGCTTGGCACTCGTTAAAAACTTACCGACAAAGTTTTCAAACACTTGATCGTCATCCAGCAAATTTTGCAGTTGCTGCTTAATGTTTGCATAATCATTAGTGGTAATTTCACCACTATGCTGGGTCGTTTGCCTATTAGCATCTGTAAGTAACTGGTTACCTAAATCATTATCAATAAGATGATCGGCAAAACCACTTAACAAACTGATGGCAGAGTTAGCACGAAAACCTATTGAAAAGCTCATAGAAGGTTCTAACGCAATACCTTCATGGGGAAACCCCGGTGGAATATATAAAATATCGCCCGCCGCTAGCTCAACATCAATAATGGCATCAAAGGCTTCAACGTGTAACAAGGCTTCATGAGCGATAACTTCATTGTGCTGACCTTTGTCACCCACTCGCCAATGGCGTTTACCTGAGCCTTGGCAAATAAAAGTATCATAATTATCGATATGTGGACCAACACCACCGCCCGGCATAGCAAAACTTGCCATTAAATCGTCTAAACGCCAATGAGGTAAAAAGCGAAAGGGTTCAATGAGCTCAGCCGATTCTTCAGAAAAATTATCAAGCGCTTGGATCACTAAAGACCAATCACGTTCACCTAAGTGTTCATAACTTTCAAACGGACCAAACTCTGCCTGCCACTGGCCATCTTTCTTAGCAACCAAACGAGATTGCACCGTTTCTTCCATGGCAATACCAGCAAATTCATCAGCAGCAATAGGGTCAACAAAATCTTTAAAACCCTGGCGAATAAGCACAGGCTTTTTTTGCCAGTACTTTGTTAAAAACTCATTCTGGCTCATTTGGTTTAGATCTAAGGTATACATAATTTTCTCTTTTTGAAAAGTAGTTAAAGCACTACAAACTTGCAGCATAAGCTCTTGCTTTCTCAAGATCTTCAGGGGTGTCTACCCCTTCTACCGGCACATTAGCTTTTGCTACTGCCACGTGAATATGCTCACCTTGATAAAGCACTCTTAATTGCTCAAGCGCCTCAATTTGCTCTAATTGGCTAGTAGGCCAACTAACATAATCTTTTATGAAGCCTGCTCGATAGGCGTAAATACCCACATGCCGTAAATAGAATTCGCCAATATCATTAATATTATTGTTACCTAAAAAACGCGCTCTATCATAAGGAATGGTGGCACGACTAAAATACAAGGCATAGCCATCTTTGTCGGTTAACACTTTCACCGCATTGGCATTAAAGACTTCTGCAACGGAGTCAATATTAATGGCTAAGGTCGACATACGCGCAATTTTTTGATTGTTACTTTGGTCTTGAGCAGCAAGATTATCAGCCACTTGAGCAATATTCTCAGGGGGAATAAAAGGTTCATCTCCCTGCACATTAACGATAATTTCATTATCACTAAATTGATATTGTTCCATCACTTCAGCTAAACGCTCAGTGCCTGATTGATGATCGCTACGTGTTTTGCATACTTCACCACCAAAGCCTTTAACCACTTGCTCAACGTCATCATTGTCGGTTGCTACAATCACTTTGCTGGCGCCACTTAGCTTTGCCTTTTCAACCACCCATTGGATCATGGGTTTACCGGCAATATCGGCCAGCACCTTACCGGGTAAGCGCGATGATTGATAACGAGCAGGAATAACAACAACAAACGATCTTACCTCTGTAGTAGAGGTATTAGTAGCGGCATTAGTAGCGACAGTCATAGTCTATTCCTATTCTGCGTTAACCGAAGCATCAGCTGAGCTATCGACTGAAAGATGACGAGCTTCACTTTCTAATAGCACAGGAATATCTTTATCTATTGCGTAAGCCAATTTATCAAATTTACAGATAAGCTCTTGCTGCTCTTTGTTGTAGTCAAGTTTGCCTTTGCAGACAGGACAAGCCAATATTTCCATTAATTTTGTATCGAACGCCATGATTTTATTCTCTATGTTTATTTTACTTAATTTTACTTTACTTAGTTTTATTTTGCTTAGTTTGTCGCTATTACTTGTATTTTTTGTCGTATTACGTGCTCATCTTGCTCAGAAAATAAAGCATTGACGGGTAGATACCACCAGTTATCTTGTGCGAATGCTCGGCATTTTACCGCATCTTTCTCGGTCATTAATAGCGGTAATATTACTTTAAAGTGATTAAATTGATTAAATTGATTAAAGTCATCAACCGTGAAACTTTTATGGTCAACAAAACCTTGTTGCTTCATTAAATGAAAACCAAGCGTTTGTAGCGTATCAAAAAAACGCTGCGGATCGCCAATACCAGCAACGGCATTAATATTTTGCCATTGCTTTAAAAAGGTTGTTAATGGTAATTTTTTTCCGGTCTTGATGTGAATAACTTCACTTGCCGCTAATTTCATTAATAATGAGCTATTGTTATTCGTTATTGCAAGTTCATTAGGCTTGCTACCATTATAAATAAGCATATCAGCCTGTTGCAAACGCCAAACGCCTTCTCGCAAGGGACCTGCTGGCAATAATAAACCATTACCAAACTGGCGTTTACCATCAATAACAATAATGTCTAAATCACGCTTTAAGCGATAATGTTGTAGGCCGTCATCACTAATAATAATATCGCAGCCTAGTTCAACCAACATTTGTGCATTAGCCACACGATCTGCGCCAACAACAACTGGCACGTTGCAACGCTGATAGATTAAAATAGGCTCGTCACCTGCTTGGCTAGTGGTGCTGTTGTTATCAAGTAAATAGGGATAAATTTCGGCTGTACCACCATAACCACGAGAAATAACCCCAGGCTTTAGGCCTAACGTTTTAGCTAATTCAACTAAATGCAAGACCACAGGTGTTTTACCATTACCGCCAATACCAATATTGCCAACAACAATAACAGTTTTGTCTATTTGATAAGATTTCATCAAACCCAAACGAAAAGCTAGCCTTCTTGCAGAGCTAAGCAAATAAAACAAGCCCGTTAACGGCAATAATAAAGGCACTAAGTAATACTTTGCTGGGTGGTTTTTAAACCATACTTTTTCAATTAAGCGCACATCAACTCCACATTAACGTTATGACTCGAATTGAAAACGGTGTAGTTGTGCATAAGCACCTTTTTTATCGAGCAAGGATTGATGATTACCTTGTTCAACAATTTTACCCTGCTCCATCACAATTATTTTATCGGCATTTTCTATGGTCGACAGTCGATGGGCAATAACAATAGAAGTTCTATTTTTCTGCAAGGCTTGTAAAGCATCTTGAATATGACGTTCAGACTCGGTATCTAAAGCGCTAGTTGCTTCATCTAAAATGAGAAAAGGTGCATCGCACAACAGTGCCCTAGCAATAGCCACTCGCTGTCGTTGCCCACCCGAAAGTAAAGCCCCATTTTCACCAATATTCGTGTCTAAACCTTGCGTCATTTGCTGGGCAAATTCCATCACATGGGCGCTTTTAGCTGCCGCTATAATGTCTTCTCTGCTCGCCTTGGCATTACCGTAAGCAATATTGTTAGCGAGGGTATCGTTAAATAGCACCACTTGCTGAGAAACATAAGCGAACTGATGACGTAAGTCTTTTAAAGGATAGTGCTCAATATTAACATCATCAATCAACACCTCACCTTGACTAGCATCATAAAAACGAAGCAACAAGGCACTAGCCGTCGATTTACCACTACCTGAGCGCCCGACCAAGGCTAATGTTTCTCCCGGATTTAACTCGAATGAAATATTATCAAGTGCCCACTTATGCTCTACGTTATTGGTGTGGTAATCATAAGCAAAATCAACATTTTTAAAGGCTATTTTCCCTTGCGCTTTCGTCAGCTGCTTACGGCCAGCATCTTTTTCTTTGTCTTGATCTAATACAGAAAAAACACTTACACAAGCGGCCATGCCTTTTTGAAACTCACTATTAACATTAGTGAGCATTTTTAAGGGTCTTAACAGCATAGTCATATAGGTTATAACACTGATAAAACTGCCCGCTGAAATACTTTCACGCAAGCTGTCGGTATTGACGGCATAAAAAACAAAAGCTAAAGCAAAAGAAGCAATGATTTGAATAACAGGGACGCTGCTGGCTTTGGTAGCCACCAACTTCATGCGTTGCTGACGGTTATTTTTATTTATTTGCTCAAAACGGCTAAATTCTTTTTCTTGGCCACCAAAGGTCAGCACGACTTTATGGCCATTAAACGTTTGCTCTGCCGCGGTGGTCACTTCTCCCATCGCCCCTTGGATACTTTTGCTTACCTTACGAAAACGCTTAGAAACAATACTAACAATAATGGCAATGAGCGGTGTGATCAGCAAAAAAATCACCGACAACTGCCAACTGATATAAAACATCAAGCCAATTAAGCCCAAAATAAAGGCACTTTGTTGAACAATCACTAAGATAGATTTACTAACCGAATTTAACACTTGCTCGGTATCATAAGTCAGTTTAGAAATTAAGCTCCCCGTTGACTCTTTATCATGAAAGGCAACAGGCATAGTCATAATATGTTCAAATAAATGCTGTTTTAAATCGGTTACTACGTGGTTTCCCACCCAAGCGAGACAATAATTAGCGACAAAATGAAAAAGTCCACGAAAAATAAAGGCGACCACCACAAATAACGGCGCCCATTTCATAAAGTCAGGATTAGCACCTTCTAAACCTTCATCAATTAACGGTTGCAGTTTTGATAAAAAATAAACATCAATCGCGGCATAGCCTAACATCCCTATAAGAGCGGCAATAAAACCTAGTTTATAGGGTTTAGCATAGCTAAGTAGACGTTTAAAATTTTGCCACGTGGTGGCTGTTAACGGTTTTGCCATGGGAGGAATTGTCTCACTGCATTTTGATATAATCACAATAGCTTGATTTTAACGTTATTCCTTTTCAACAACCAACTTTTTCTATTCACTAAGTTAATTTGCAAACCAAAATGGCCATAAATCATCATGATAAGTTTGTTTGACCATGCCTTTTTTAGAGAATTTAATAATCACTTGCCCTGATTCGGCACTATTGAACAAGGGCACATTATGTTGTTGGTAACGCTTAACAACTTCAGCAACGGGCATGCCCCAGCGATTTAAAAAACCAGCACTGACAATGGCTATTTTGGGGTTTAATTGCGCGATAAATTCAGCACTTGATGAGGTTTTTGAGCCATGATGTGGCACCACTAAGATATCGGCTTGCAACTGTGGATATTTTCGTATTAGTTCAGCTTCTACTTTTTTAGAAATGTCGCCCGTAAGCAAGACCTTATGTTTACCATCAGTAATAAGCAGCACACAAGAGTCATCATTTTCTTTAGCGACTCTACTTTCAGGCCATAACATCTCAAACGTCAGCCCTTGCCAATAAAAAGAACGGCCTTGTTGGCAAATACCACTGCTTTCATTGCTATTAGCATTATAAACTAATTCATTTATGTCGATAGATTGTTGCAAAATAGCTAAACCACCAGCGTGATCATTATCACTATGACTAATAATGACTTTGTCTAAGCTTTTTATCCCGACGTGTTGAAGATAAGGTAGCACAACCGCATCGATCATATTAAAGCCACTGGCATACGATGCGCCCGTATCATACAAAATGGCCTTACCCTGACTTTTAATCAATATAGACAACCCTTGACCAACATCAAAGACAACAAGTTGCCAGTTTTTTGAATCATTAACTGACTTAGCGCTGGCTTGTCTATCTAATTGCCATGCCCCAAAAAGTATGGCTAAACAACAAACCAACACAGTGATAATTCTATAATTGATCATAAATCGGGGCTGAAAAGACAACAGCCCGATACTAAGCACACCAACAATAACTAATAATTGAACATCAGCGTTGGTAAGCTCAATTAACGCCCATGACTGAGCTGATAAATAGTGCAAGTAATGCCAAATAGCTTGCACAGACTCTAAACAAAGCCAAATACAGAACTGAGATAACGTTTCAGAGATTGGCATCAGTAACACTGACAATAAACATAATGGAATACTTAAAAAGCTCATCCAAGGCACAGCGATAATATTAGCGAATAAGGCCAGCACCGTTATTTGTTGGAAAAACAGCGCGCTAACTGGCAATAATAGTAAGGTTAAACTGAGTTGAATAACAATAAGCCCTTTGATAAAGCGCCATGATTTTCGACCGGTTGAAATAAAGTTTTTAAATCGCCAAAGCGTAAGAAAAATAATAGTAACCGCATAAATAGATAACCAAAAACTTGCACTAAACAAACTAAAAGGTGTGGTGAGTGTTAACAAGAATAGGGTTATCAACAACCAACGTTTTACCGATATTTTTATTGTCAATAAACGCGTACACCAATAAAGGCTTAACATCAGCAACGCACGAATAGTGGGTAAAGAAAAACCCGCTAAGTAGCCATAGCTCAGTGCCACCATCATGCTAAGCCCGATAGCAACATAGCGAATATTCATTGTTTGAAATTGCTGACTTTTCAACAAAAAGTTTAATGGCAAGATACGAATCAGTAACATAATGAAGAAATAACTCCCCGTTGCCACTAAGCCAATATGCAAACCAGAAATAGCAATAAGGTGCCCTGTTCCTGTGGCTTGTAACACTTGCCATAAGTCTTTAGTTAACTCACTACGAGAGCCAAAACCTAGTGCCAGTAATAACGGCGCTAATTCATGATCAGGCAAGAGATTTTTATATTGACTAAAGAGTTGCTGCCGCACCGTACGTTGAGCAACTAATAGCTGATTATCCTTATGATTAATCACATAACCAGTACCGCTTATATTTTTACTGTTAAGCCAAGTTTGATAGCTAAAACTACCTACATTAGCCAAACCATGGGCGGGTTTGAATTTCACTTTCAACAGCGCCGTTTGTCCTTGTTGCAAAAACAATGAAGCATTATTCCAGCTTAAACGTAACAGTACCGGTGTTGTTAATTTCTGCTGATTAAAGTGAGTGACTCTGAAATTAAAACGTAAGCGTTTATCAGCTGACTTTGCTTTATCTGCTTTACCTGTATGAATATCAAGTGGTTTTTGAAGTGCATGCAAACTGCTCACTTGTCCTTGAAGCCAGTGCTTGTTAGCCGACAGTTCCTTCACATTTAGCTTGTTTTCGTGCCATAAAGATTGGAAATCAGCCGCAATAAATAACATCCAAATTGCGCCAAATAATAGCCCAGAACCTAAACGCAAAGGTTTACTTAAATTTAAAGAGCTGTGAAAAAAGCTGATAGAGAGTAAAAGAAGTAAAAATAGCAGAAAAAGATCTGGCACTATGGGCAAAAATAGTGACAATATAGCACCAATAAAAAAACTAGCTAGCCACCAATCCATAGCGAATGAAATACTTCCTGCATTGTTTAAAGCGTGAGTTTGAAAAACATATCTAAAGTCGGATAATAGTAAGTATATGCCAAAAAAAATAATTAAGCGCTTAATGCCAAACCCTCAAAGTATTAAAGATAATAAATACTTAAAAATTTTTGGTAACTTATTACACAACCCTCACTTGTGGCACATGAATCGCCACTCAGTTGCTAAGGCTTTTGCTGTTGGCTTATTTTTTGCTTTTATTCCGGTGCCATTTCAAATGATACTAGCGGCAGGCACTGCCATATTAGTACATTCAAACTTACCGCTTTCAATCGCCTTGGTATGGTTAACTAATCCACTTACCATGCCAGCTATTTTTTATTCTTGTTATGTGGTTGGTACTTGGGTCATTGGCGCTCCTAAGCAAGAATTTAACTTTGAAGCCAGCTGGCAGTGGATTGTCGATAGCGTATCAACCATAGGACCAGCATTTTTGTTAGGCTGCGGCGTTTTAGCGGTAGTTTTTTCGATTATCGGCTATTTTGGCATTCAAGGTTTATGGCGCTACAGCGTGACTAAAGCATGGCAGAAGCGCCAAAAGCGCTAGCGACTTAATTAAGTGTTTTTTTAGAGACTTGCGCGAATAAATTCCACCTACGGATAATAGATGAGTAACGAAGGCGAACAATTAAAAAATCTTTAAACTTCTGGGCGAATAATAGAAAAGTGTTGGTAAGCTCTATCGGTGGCAATTCTTCCACGCGGTGTTCGTTGTAAAAAACCTTGTTGAATTAGAAACGGTTCAAGCACGTCTTCAATGGTTTCACGTTCTTCACCAATGGCAGCCGCAACATTATCAAGGCCGACAGGGCCACCCATAAACTTATCAATAATGGCATGTAGTAATTTTCTATCCATAATATCAAAACCTTCCGTGTCTACTTCTAGCATATCAAGGGCTGCGGCAGCTGTCGCTAGATTCACCAAGCCATGGGTTTTAATATCGGCATAATCTCGCACACGGCGTAGTAATCTATTTGCTATGCGCGGTGTACCACGAGAGCGTTTAGCGACTTCAAACGCCCCTTGTTCATCAATGGTTAAATTCAAAAAATGCGCTGAGCGTTTAACTATTGTCGTTAAATCTTGCACATTATAAAACTCTAAACGTTGCACAATGCCGAATCGATCCCGTAGTGGCGACGTTAATGCGCCAGCGCGAGTGGTAGCACCAATTAAGGTAAAAGGCGGTAAATCTAATTTAATTGAACGAGCGGCAGGCCCTTCGCCAATCATAATATCGAGTTGATAATCTTCCATCGCCGGATAAAGCACTTCTTCAACTACAGGGCTTAAGCGATGAATTTCATCAATAAATAAAATATCATTCTCTTCTAAATTGGTCAGTAGCGCCGCTAAATCACCCGCTTTTTCTAAAACAGGTCCCGAAGTGGTGCGAATATTTACGCCCATTTCATTGGCGACAATGTTAGCAAGCGTGGTTTTACCTAAACCCGGCGGACCAAAAATAAGTAAGTGATCAAGTGGCTCGCCACGCTTTTTTGCCGCTGGAATAAAAATCTCCATTTGCGCTTTTACATGCGCCTGACCGGTATAATCCGCGAGCATTTTAGGACGAATAGCGCGATCAACACCTTCATCTTCAACAGTAGCGACGGGTTCAATTAAGCGATCTGCTTCTATCATTTTTATTCCTGAGTATTTTCACATAGTTGACAGGCTGAAACCTGATCTACAATTTACTTATTCTAGTCACTTTACAGCATTGATTTTAAGGAATAGCGAATTATGTCTTCGCTCGACATACCTTCACTATAAACCTGTTTTACCGCTTTATCCGCTTGCGCCTGTTTGTAACCTAAGGAAATAAGTGCATTAATAGCATCACCTTTATTACTACGAAAAGGGTCATTAAGCCCATTTATAAAGGTTTGCTCTGTAGTTAACTGCACTGGCATAGCGTCAGTTGCTGGCGTTAATGTCGTCATTTGCCAATCTTTTAAACGATCGCGCATTTCAATCAACAAACGCTCTGCGGTTTTTTTGCCAACGCCAGGGATTTTAACAATACCCGAAACATCATCATGGGCAACACAACTAACAAACTGATCAGCAGACATAGCTGACAATACCGCTAACGCTAGTTTAGGACCAACACCATTGACTTTAATGAGTAAACGAAACAACTTCCGCTCGGTAGTATTAGCAAAGCCATACAACAATTGGGCGTCTTCACGCACAACAAAGTGAGTATAGATGACCGCTTGCTCATTAAGCTCTGGCAGCGCATAAATACTGGTCATTGGCATGGTAACTTCATAACCAACACCAGCACATTCAATAAGGATTTCAGGGGGGAATTTTTCGGCTAAAGTGCCAGATAAACGACCGATCACAGCGTAGACCTAAAGAAAATAATCAAGATGACAAAATCATACCACTAGATATTTATACAGTAAAGAATAGTTTAGAATAACTCGCAACTGGCTACTCGAACCTAGAAACTTATCTTAACCTGCCACGCACTGTTTTTCGGGCTTGGCCGCTAAGTTTTGCTAAACTTTCATGACTATGACCATGACACAGCGCCACCGCTAGGGCATCAGCAGCATCGGCTTGTGGTGTACCGGGTAATTTAAGAATAGTTTTAACCATGTGTTGAACTTGGGATTTATCCGCACCACCAGTACCAACCACAGCTTGCTTAATTTGCCGAGCAGAATATTCAGCAATCATTAAGTCATTATTCGTTGCCGCAACAATAGCCGCACCGCGTGCTTGACCAAGTTTAAGCGCCGAATCTGGATTTTTCGCCATAAATACTTGCTCAATAGCAAACATATCCGGCTTAAATTGTAGAATAATTTCAGAGACACCGGCAAAGATGGTTTGTAAACGCGAGCCAAGATCTTCACCTTGACTAAGCGCTTTGATACAACCACTACCAAGATAGGTAAAGCTGCGACCTTGTTTTTTAATAACCCCGTAACCAGTGAAGCGTGAACCGGGGTCTATACCGAGAATAATACTCATATTAAGATTGTAGGAACGGTTTTAACCGTGAGCTCTAATGTTTAAAAATTTTTTTTAAAATAAAAGAACTCGGGGATAAATTCCCTCCTACAGCTTTTCTTCGCTAATGGTAGCTATACCTAACTCTGCTAATTGAGCAGGATTGGCATTACCGGGGGCATTAGTTAACGGACAAGCTGCCGTGGTAGTTTTAGGGAATGCCATCACTTCACGAATTGAACTTGCACCTGTCATTAGCATTACTAGTCGGTCTAAACCAAAAGCAAGGCCTGCGTGTGGTGGCGCACCGTATTGTAATGCCTCAAGTAAAAAGCCAAATTTTTCTTGAGCTTCTTCATCATCAATACCTAAAATTCTAAAAGCTGCTGATTGCATATCTTGATTATGAATACGCACTGAACCACCACCTAATTCACAACCGTTTAAGACCATGTCATAAGCATCTGATAAAGCACCTAATGGATTGGCTTCAAGCTGCTCTGGAGTTAAATCCGTTGGCGCAGTAAACGGATGATGAAGCGCATGCATACGGCCATCAATTTCTTCAAACATGGGGAAGTCAACAACCCACAAAGGTTTCCAGTCACCTTCAAGTAGGTCTAAATCTTCACCTAGTTTTAAGCGCAAAGCGCCTAACGATTCAGTGACTACCGTGTTGGTATCTGAGCCAAAGAAAATAATATCGCCCGACTTAGCGTTAACACGTTTTAACAATGCTGACACAACATCTTCAGACAAAAACTTTAAGATAGGTGATTGTAAGCCTTCCATCCCCTTGTCGATATCATTCACTTTTAACCATGGCATGCCTTTAGCACCATAGATACCCACAAACTTAGTTAATTCATCAAGACCTTTACGTGAGTATGCTTTGGCACCGCCCGGTGCGCAAATTACCGCAACACGACCATTTTCATCATTGGCAGGGCCAGAGAATACTTTAAACTCTACTTCTTTTAATAAGTCGGCAACATCTACCAATTCTAACGGATTACGTAAATCAGGTTTGTCTGAGCCAAAACGCGTCATGGCTTCAGAAAATGGCATACGCGGGAAGTCACCCAAATCAACATCTAACATTTCTTTGAATAATTCGCGGATCATGGTTTCAGTAACTTCCATGACTTGCTCACTAGACATAAATGACGTTTCAATATCTATTTGAGTAAATTCAGGTTGTCTGTCAGCACGTAAATCTTCATCGCGGAAACATTTAACAATTTGATAATAACGCTCCATGCCAGACATCATTAGCAATTGTTTAAATAATTGCGGTGACTGTGGTAAAGCAAAAAACTTACCGTTATGAGTACGACTTGGTACTAAATAATCACGGGCACCTTCTGGCGTTGCCGCGGTAAGAATAGGTGTTTCAATATCGAGAAAGCCTAATGCTTCTAACGAACTACGTACTTTGGAAGTGACTTTAGCGCGAAAACGCATGCGTTCAGTCATTTCAACGCGGCGCAAATCAAGGTAACGATATTTCAAACGTAGTTCTTCTGAATTTACTTGGTTTGAATCCAGTGGTAAGGGTGCAGATTTATTTAAAATGGTAAGCTCTAAACCTAATATTTCAATAGCACCCGTTTTCATGTCTTTATTTACTTGTCCTTCAGGACGAGCACGTACTTTACCTTTTAACTGCACACAAAATTCATTACGTAATGTGTTAGCCGTAGCGAGTACTTCAGGTAAATCAGGATCATAAACAACTTGTACTAAACCCTCACGGTCGCGAAGATCTAAAAAGATAACAGCACCTAAGTCACGACGACGGTTAACCCAGCCACAAAGAGTGACTTCTTGACCAATATGAGATTCGTTAACCTCACCACAATAAAGACTACGCATAGTTTTTGCCTTGATAATAATATGGACTACTGCTTGCCAGTATTTAGCTTAAATAGTGATTAATTATTACTTAAGTACTAAGAAGGCAAGCCTATAAATGCCGCATATTATAAAGCAAAGATTACTAAAGTCACCCTAGCTCACTTTAATAATGCTTATTAAGTAAATAATAATTTTCCCCACTGACTTTACCTGCTTTATTTAGCTAAAAAGTATTTATTAAGCTCAAAAATATTTACCACAGAGAGCGCACTACACCGAGCATAACAAAGCCTCTGTGGAGCGTAGCGGCTCGGTGGTGAATAGTTACTCTAAAACAACGAGTAAAGGCAATGAGCAAAGGCAATATTGGCTCAGCAGATGGATATTCCTAAATCACGGCAAATTACAACAAATGACTAAAGCTAAGCTTGACGGCAAATTTCAGTCAGTTTTTTATCAAAATAGGGTTATTTATCTCCCTTAATATCAGTTAAAATAAGTCAACATAGCTAAATAATGATTTACCATGCACAACTCTGATACCGACTTAACTAATTCCAACTTAACGAATACTGACTTGATATACTCAAACCCAAAAGCGCAAGTAAAAGATTTTGCTTTTGATGCGCAAGTGGTTGAAGTTTTCCCTGATATGATTTCACGCTCCGTGCCCGGTTATAATACCATTATCGACACTATAGGCCACCTTAGCCAACAGTTTGTACAGGAGAACACCGCAGTTTACGACTTAGGCTGTTCGTTAGGTGCTGCAACATTGGCTATGCGTAAAGGTATTAAAGTGTCGGCAAGCAATATTATCGCCGTTGACAACTCCAGCGCTATGGTTGAGCGTTGCAAAATGCACATTAATGCTTTTAAAGGTGACACGCCTGTCGAGGTAATTGAAGCAAATATTCAAGAGGTGAAAATTGACAACGCTTCAATGGTGGTGCTTAATTTTACTCTGCAATTTATTGAAAAATCAGAGCGTCAAGCCTTAATCACGAATATAGCCAGTGGTATTAATAAAGGCGGTATTTTGGTCATTTCTGAGAAAATATCTCATGGTGACTCAGTCATTGATGAGCATTTGGTTGATTTACACCATAACTTTAAACGCGCCAATGGTTATAGCGAGTTAGAAGTTGCCCAAAAGCGTACCGCCTTAGAAAACGTTATGCGCACCGACTCTGTCGAGCAACATATAGAACGTTTAACTAATGCTGGTTTTAGCCATGTTTCACCGTGGTTTCAGTGCTTTAATTTTATATCTTTTATAGCCATAAAATAGTTTAAGCCCTTGATACAAAGAAAATAATATTTTTATGACCCATTTCAATAAGTTCTACCAAAAAATTGCCACTAACCGTTTAAGCCATTGGTTAAATAGCTTACCTGCACAGCTTGATCACTGGCAAAAAAATGAATTACATGGCGAATATAAACACTGGCAAAAAACATTAGCGGCGCTCCCTAAAGCTCAGCCGTCCAATGTCAACTTATCTCATGGCGTTACAGTGGGAAGCAAAGCTGACTTTAATGAAGGTCAGCATAAACGCTTAGAAAATTTACTGAAAAAATTCAAACCATGGCGTAAAGGCCCATACCATATTCACGGCTTGCATATAGATACTGAGTGGCGCAGTGATTTTAAATGGGACAGATTAGCAGAGCATATCAGCGACTTATCAGGAAAATATGTCTTAGATATCGGCTGCGGTAGCGGCTACCATCTTTGGCGAATGCGCGGTGCAGGGGCAAAGTTTGTTGTCGGCATTGATCCCACGCAACTATTTTTAATGCAATTTAATGCCGTACAGCATTTCATTCAAGATGATACCGTTAACTTATTACCTCTGGGCGTTGAACAATTACCAGCGCTTAACGCCTTTGATACTGTTTTTGCCATGGGTGTTTTATACCATCGGCGCTCCCCCATCGATTTCCTCTACCAATTAAAAGCGCAATTGGTTAAAGGTGGTGAGTTGGTATTAGAAACCTTAATTGTTGACGGTGATGAAAATACTGTTTTAGTGCCAGGCGAACGTTACGCAAAAATGCGCAACGTGTGGTTTTTGCCCAGTAGTCAAGCAATGTGTGCTTGGTTAGAGCGTTGTGGTTTTACTAACATTCGTGTGGTCAATACCGATATCACCGCGCTAGATGAACAGCGAAAAACCGAGTGGATAGACACAGAATCATTATCAGATTTTTTAGATCCCCAAGATAATAGCAAAACCATTGAAGGCTACCCGGCTCCGCAACGAGCTATTTTCATTGCTAACGCCTAGAGTCTAGGAATAAGTTAGCAAATATTGTATTTATTCATCTTAGAAATATTTACCACAGAGAGCACCGAGGCAGGTTATATGCTCCATGCATAACCTAAGTGACCTACATCCATGTAGGCCTTGCTAACGAACTACACCGAGAATAACTAGTCTCTGTGTAGGCTCGAAGAGCCCTCTGTGAAGCATCGCGGCTCGGTGGTGAACAGTTAACAAAGATTTAAAGTAGGTACTTATCTAAAATTTTTTGATAGATACCATTGGCTTTAATTTTCTTCAAACCACGATTAAATTGATCGCGCCGCTGCTTGTTTTTGAAACCTGCAGCGTAAACTCTAGGCATAAAAAGCTGATGAATTTTATAAGGCTTCATATATTCTTTGCCAACATTCTTATGCAAAAAATGTTTAAAGATACTGATATCTAACACTAAAACCTGTGTTCTTTTGGCGAACAACATTTGAATTTGTCGCATTTGATCGGCTACTTCTTGATAGTCTATCGCTTCTTTTACTGCATGAGCAAACTCCGCGCCTAAAAATTTTTGCGCCGCTTGAAAAGCAATGATCTTCTTTCCTTTTAAATCAGCAAATGTATTTATAGATAAATTGTCTTCTTTTAGGGTCACAATAATATTTTGATAGCTAATATAAGGTTCTGAAACAAATACATTTTCATGCTGATAGTCACTTGGTAAGGTGATAGTGCCATCACTATGCCACCTATCAATGCTAGTAAAACTTCGTGCCAATGGTACGTGCAAAAAACCTACAGCTTGGTTTTCTTCGGCAAAAATAGCTTTGATTAAATCTAATTGAATACCTGGGTTTTGCGCATCATTTTCAATAACAAACGGCGGTTTAGATAAACCTGCCGTTAACTCGATAACGTTTGTGGCTTGGCTAAAAGCACTAATGGACAGGCAAAGTAGAAATAACCCTATGTGTTTTATAAAATTCATTATTATATTCAACATGATAGCTCTTTAATCAAATAATTAAATTCTTTCAATAACTGTTAATCTGCATAAAAAACGCTGACTTATATTTATTTTAATATTAGCATGCTATTGTAAACTTTGATCGCTGAAGTGCAGCAGAGAAACAGGCTTAGGGAATAATGACAGAATTTTGGTTAGCGCGCCGATTAAAAAAAGTATCACAACGACAACAAGATCACCGTGATCCTTTTCAACGAGATAGAGCGCGTATATTACACTCTGCCGCTTTTAGGCGTCTACAATCAAAAACCCAAGTCATGGGCAGTGGTCAAAGTGATTTTTATCGCACCCGATTAACTCACTCTCTTGAGGCAGCTCAAATTGGCTCAGGAATTACCGCACAACTTCGTTGTAAATACCCTGAACTTTGCCAAGCATTATTTCCCACCACCGACAGCTTAATTGAAGCCTTATGCTTAGCCCATGATATAGGCCATCCACCCTTCGGTCATGGCGGCGAAGTTGCCTTACATTATATGATGCATAAACACGGCGGCTTTGAAGGCAACGGACAAACCTTTAGAATTGTTGCTCGTCTTGAGCCTTTTAGTGAAAAGCACGGTATGAACCTAACCCGAAGAACCTTATTAGGATTAATGAAGTACCCGCAAACATTGGCTAGACTCAATCAGCAATCAACAAATAGTGAGCTTACCAGCCACAGACAACTTAAAGCACAAGACTGGCATCCACCTAAAGGTTTATATTGCGATGATACCGATATCATCGACTGGGTTTTATCACCTTTATCGGTAAAAGATCGCAACTTATTCCAGCAAATTAAGCTATCAAAAAACGACAAAACTCACCACAAAACCCGCTTCAAATCGCTTGATTGCTCAATAATGGAGTTAGCAGATGATATTGCCTACGGCATCCATGACCTAGAAGACGCTATAGTAACAGGCGTTGTTAATCGCAATGATTTTGATCACCATGTCATTGAAAAATTAACCAAAATAGACGATCTTTGGCTAAATGAGTATAGTAAAAACTTGACTGAAAAACTATTTAGTGAACATCATCATTTACAAAAAGATGCCATTGGTGGTTTAGTAAATTATTTAATCACCGCCATAGAACTAACCAATGTAAATGACACTTTTGCCGATGCTAACTTGGGTATTGACTTTGATGTTAACTTTAATGAAGACTTATTAAAATATAACGCCACCCTACCAAGCACCACCAGCCAAGCACTACAAATATTTAAAGACTTTGTTTATCAATTTGTTATCAAACAAACAAGCATTCAACGGCTTGAATACCGAGGTCAACAAATTGTTATGGAGCTTTTTGAGGCACTCTCTTCTGATCCATTAAGACTATTACCCAATAACAGCGCTAAACGCTGGCAACAAGCCATCAATAATGGTGAAAATGCTCATCGCGTGATTGCTGATTATATTGCCGGTATGACCGATGAATATGCAACAAAATTATACCAAGCCCTCTTTGTACCCAGTGCCTCTAGCTCATATCATTTAAATTAAAAATGAATTAAATAAACTCTATTTACTAATTTTTCGGTGCCAGTGATGAGCAAAATGCTTGCATTGATAAAGTGCACAATAGTGATGTATAATAATGATGTATGATAAAAAGAGTCTACTATTGTTCTGTTAAGAGGTGATATCACATGCATAGAACACAAATATATTTTGAAGATGACTTAATTAGTGAAATTAAAAAAGCGGCACAACAAACGAATTTGTCAATGTCGGCTTATATTCGCAATGTACTTAAAAAAGAATTAGCCAATAAAAAGGCGGCTGAACAACAGCTTGATTTATCTGATTTTACAGGTATTTGGCAAGACAGAGATATTGACCAAGAACAATTACGTGCTAAGGCTTGGAAATGACGGTACTTGATAGCACGGTACTAGATACGAATGTTCTCATTGAAATATTAAAAAATAATCAACAAACCATTAAACAAGTTGAGTCACTCTCTCCACCTTTGTTTGTTTCTGTTATTTCTGCCATGGAATTAATTTATGGTGCATTAAATAATAAAGAGCTAAAAAAACTACAGCAATTTTTATCACTTTTTACCATAATTCAATTAAATGAAAAGTTTCTCAGCAAGCTTTTGCTCTCATTGCTAAATACGCTAAAAGTCATACACTTGATATCCCTGACGCTTTAATAGCCGCTAGTTGCTTAGAGAACAATAAAATTTTATTTACTTATAACCGTAAAGACTTCTGCTTTATTCCCAAATTAACCTTGTTAGATAAATAACTTTTAAAATATACAATGTTAAACATTTACGCAGGCTCTAACGCCTTAAAAACCATTCAAGAACACGGCTTTAAACAAGAGCTGTTCACTAACTTTTTAGGTGCCAGTGGCGGACCTAAATGGTTGCCTTTGTAAAGCTAAACACCGACATAATGAAATGACCATTTATTTAAAGTTAAATAGAGTCAAAACAATAGGGTAGACAAACCAACTTACCGCCGTATAATTCTTATAGAAATAAAATTCAATAGGGAAATTATGTGAATAAAATACTAGTACTCCTCTCCTTACTTTTTTCAATGCCAATATTATCATCTGAACTACCAATAAAACTAACAGGTACAATTGATATATCAGTGAGAAACGGCACCATTGATGCAAACTTTCAGCTTGAAAATATTCCAAAACTAAATAACTATCTAATACATCTAAACTCTAGTTTTAATATTCAATATTTTAGAAATGAAAAAGATAGTTTCAACTACACTTATGAAAAAATTTATGACACTCGATATTCGGAAGAAAGTTTTGGGTATTTTTTTCGAAACGATACAACTAAAAATAAGTTTCTACCAGATACCATACAGTTCAAATATACGGGAAAATTTCCTGTTATTACTGATATGAACACAGCAAGTGAGCGTGGTGACTGGAAAGGTAACATTGCCTTTAACGGTAAAACCATTCGTACCGATGGATTTCAAACCGCGTGGTATCCAATTTTATATGATATTGAGCAAGATAAACGATATGACGAAGTCACTTATGATATTGAAGTTATTTGCCTAGATTGTAAATCAATTTATGTTAATGGCAGTAAACCTATTACAGCTAAACACGGATCATTTAAAAGAGAAAAGCCTGTCTCACTTACTTTATTTGCGGGTGAATATAATATTGGAAAACAAAACGGCAGCTATTATTTAAATTCTGGTTTATCAACACCTCAAATGTCTGAGCTAGGAAGGTTAACATCTTCATTTGAAAATTATTATCAGGAAAAACTATCTTTACCTTATGGTGAAAATGTTGTCTATATTCATACAGCACCTATATCAAAGAAGGACTCTTGGTTTTTTGTATCCTACCCTTCAATTGTGACAATAAACCATAATAAAAGTGGCTTAAGTAATTTTTTTGATGAAAGTAAATCAAGTTGGTTCAAACCTTTTATCGCTCATGAATTGGCTCATTATTATTTTGGTACTTACAAAAAATTCAATTCTGTACTTGGAGATATGTTTACAGAGTCGTTAGCAGAGTACCTTTCTTTAAAATTAACAAAGCAGCTAATTGATGAGAAAACCTATTTAGAAAATATAAATAAAAAACTAAACAAACTTGAAGATAAAACTTTTACCGCAATTAAAGAAGTTAAAAGCAGCTCGGATTATGGTGACAGAAATCAATATGTATATACTTACGCTCCTATTATATGGTTAGCTATCGAGCGTGAAATAGGTGAGGAGAAAATGTGGTTATGGCTCAATAAAATGCTCACGATTGAAACAGAAAAGACCGATTATAAATTTATGATAGAAGCTTTAGCTAATGTACTGAATGACGATAATAAGTTGAAATTTTTAATTGAAAAGTATTTTTCAACTAAAAACTCGGTAATCAATGCCAAAGTACAACTTAAAGATACAATAAATAAAACTTAACTTATGCTAAACATCTATGCAGGCTCTAACGCCTTAAAAACCATTCAAGAACACGGATTTAAACAAGAACTTTTCACTAATTTTCTCGGTGCAAGCGGTGGCCCTAAATGGTTTACGCTGTTCGGATTAGATAAATACCTGTTCGGTGAGTTTTTTAAAGAGCGTACTACCGAGCTGAACATTATTGGCTCTAGTGCTGGAGCATTTCGCGCTGCTTGTTTCGCTCAAAATGATCCTGTGGCCGCTATTTCTCGCTTAGCCAATAAATATGCTCGTACCGCTTATGCTGACAAACCTAGCGTCAAGGATATCTCAGATTCTGCTGTTAATATGCTCGATCATCTTTTTGGTAACAATGGCATAAATGAAATAATCAACAATAAGATATTTAAAGCCCACTTTATCGTTGCTAAAAGCAAAGGGTTAACAAGTTATGACAATAGGCTTGCTCAGGTCGCAGGCTTACTTGCCAGTATGTTGCTTAATAAAATAGATCGTAAGTTATTAGCTTTTCAATATGAACGCTATATTTATCGCCCCTCATCAAGTCACATAAAAATCAACGATCCTTATAATTTTTCTAGCCATTACATTGATTTTACCAAAGAAAATATTGGCTCCGCGCTATTGGCTTCAGGCTCTATTCCCTTGGTGATGTCAGGTATTAAAAATATTGCTAATTCCCCCAAAGGCACTTATCGAGATGGTGGTATTATTGATTATCACTTTGACTTTACCGTCGAGCATAAGCTTTTAGAACATGAACCCGTAAAACATAAATCAATCGAGCACAATAATAAAACCCAAGGGTTAACCCTGTATCCTCACTTTAGTCCGAAACCGAAAGCGGGTTGGTTTGATAAAAATTCATCCCGTCAAGTGCTAGCGAAAAGCTACGAAAATACGGTACTGATAGTGCCGTCGTCAAAATTTATTGCATCACTACCTTATAAAAAAATTCCTGATAGAAATGATTTTAAAAATTTAGCTACTGACACCCGTATAAAGTATTGGCTCACCGTATTAAGTGAAACTGACAGATTGGCGGAAAGTTTAAATGAATTGATAATCAAGCAAGATTTGAGTCGCATACAACGATTTTAGTTATAAATTTACCATTAAACTTGCACGCATTGAATCAAGTTTTTTAGCAATGTAATGACTATGTAACCGATAATTATTTTTGCACATAACCCATTTATTTTAATGGCTTTATAGGGAATAATTTATTATCAAGAAGCTCTCGGTTCAGGTTTTCAGTTCCAGAAAAAACCTAAGCACCTACATCTGTGTAGGCAAAAACGTTACTATAAATTGGTTCCGTTACAAACCCGTGGCATTTTTTTGATATAACGCACATTGCGCGCCAGAGGGATCCTTAACAACGACGTATTTATCAGCGCCCATGGTTTTTATTTTAGTGACCAACTCACCGCCTTCTGTTTGCACAACAGCCACCGCAAGTTCAATATCTGCGACTAAAAAATAAGGCAGCCATGCTGCTGGCATATCTTCATTTGCACCTTTGGCATGGCAAATACCGGTAACAAAACTATTAGACGATGTTTCCGATGATGCTTCGTTATCTTGGGAGCTCATGGCAAAATCTACATATTCTTCATCACCACAACTCATATTAACCGTTTCGCTTTGCCAGCCAAGCACTTGTTGATAAAAGTGTTTTACTTGTTCGGCATTGGGTACCGACAAATCCATCCACGCCATATCACCTAGTTGATTACTATACATAAATTTCTCCTTTCGCTATAAACCTAATTTAATATTTTTAGGATTTTTAGGATAAAAGCGCTCGGGTAAGCTGCTGATATGCTCAAAAAAACGGGTATCTTTATAGGGTAGTTTCATAAAGCCAGAAATACCAATGCCGTTAATCGTCGGCAATAATGAGATGATTTCAGCTAAACACTGGCGGAATTCATCTTCTTTGTCGTGATTAAGCAGCATTAAATAACTATGTATTTTTAAATGGCTTGGCAATACTTCAAAGATGATACAACCGGTATGATGAATTAAGTTAATACGCGCTAATACCGCCATCATTTTATCCGGTAAATATAAATACTCATCGGGATCTTTGCCGTCTTCAAAGTAAGAATGTAAGCGCGTAATATCATCAATGTCAGCAACATCACTCACCTCGAACGCTATTTTTTGCTCTGGCTGTGCCACAAAGGGCTGACTTTGTTTATCGCGTTCAACATGCAGGGTGTTTCGAGCATTAAACAAACAACTCTTAAACACGCCAACGCGAAAAATGCCTTGAGCCAAATGGATCATATTATTCACGGCACTTTCAAAAGAGGTTTTTAAGTTAGGGTTAAACAAGGTTAAATTGGAATCTACATACACACCTTCTTTCGCCCAGCGAATGGCTAAACCACCCACCACAGGAAAATTACCTAAACGACTTAAAGCGGCAACAAAAGCTTTTTCGTTATCTCCCATGCCCATTAAGTAATTTTTATAATACTTTTCTAATTGTACATCATCTATATCATTTAGATGATCACCGTTAGATTCTTCCCTGAGAAAAGACTTACGTGAGCCATAAACCACTGTGTCTATTTCTCCTTCTTTGTCAGACGCTTTCGCCTTTATCCAGACAGGAATAAGCGGTTCGACTTTAATAATCGTTGGTTGCTCTGATAACACCAGTTGCTTTAAATAAGATAAGTTATTAAAAAAATAATCACCTGCTTGACAGCGTTTTTGTTTATCGTCACTCAACATCCCGGTTAGCACATTGGCTAGCATTTTTGGCAGCCCTAAGGAGTTAGGATTAATAATTTTAGTGCCATATCGACATGATTGCCCTGAAGCTATGGCGTATAAAGTGGCAGCTAAGCCTTGTTCGTCAAAACGCGGCGAAGACAAGCCACCACTAATTTGCTCAGGACCAATAAAATAAACATCCCCCAGTCTGGCATTAGTGTGTTGTAAATCGCTACTCATTAGGTCCATAACATTATTACTGGTACTTTGCCCTTGTATATCAAGCTGAGCAATAACCGATGATCCCCAGTCAATAAGCTGCACTATACCTGTCTGTTCATCAAAGACCACATTAGACGGTTTTATATCACCATGCACATAAGGCTTTTCTTGCGAAGGGTATTGATGAGCATTGCTAGCACGTAAGTAAATGAGTATCTCTGCAAGCTGAATAGCAATACTCACCACTAACTCAGGCGCTAACGGACCTTGTTGGTGAGAAAGTCGTTCTAAATCAATACCTGGAGCCCGACTCATTTGTAAAATTGATTGGCGTTTTATTTTTTGATAGTCAATAACTTTAGGAATTTGGCCATGACTTAATTGTCCTTGAATATCGGCTTCATCACTAAGCCGGTCTTGAACGTGTTGAGGTAAATTAGAGCGGGAAAATTTAAACACCACATCTTCACCAACCATGTTTATTGCTGAGAATACAAAGCCATAAGCACCTTTACCCAATAAGGCAATATTTTGGTAACCAAGCTGCTTTAATTGCTGCTGACAAAGCTCCACCCACTCTTTTAATTTAGTTGCATCTTTATGATTAAGCAGATAAATAGATTGCTCTTCAGCAATATAAAAATGCTGAAGCTGCTTTTCTTGGTCGTTTTCAGACAAATGCCACTCACTTTCTTTATTATTGAAATTAAAATCGCTATTTCAGACAAAATGATATTAACTAATATTACCTTTTATTGAAGTAAAAAGAACAATTTGGAAACAAAAATGATAAAAAAACTATCGACAATTCTAGCGGTAATTATCGCATTGCCATTCATTGTCGCATTATTTGTACAAAGTGATTATGCCGTTGAGCGTGAAGTCATTATAGAGCGGCCTAAAGCTGAGGTATTTAATTATATTAAGCATTTAAAAAACCAAGACAATTACAGTAAATGGGCCATGATAGATCCTAACATGAAAAAATCCTTTCAAGGTGCTGATGGCACAGTGGGGTTTATTTCCGCATGGGACAGCAATAATGAAGAAGTAGGTCAAGGTGAGCAAGAAATTACCGGCATAATTGAAGGTGAACGAATTGACTTTGAGCTAAGATTTTTATCCCCTTTTGAGTCAACCTCACCTGCCTATATGCTCACTAAGGAAGTGACGAAAACAAGCACAAAAGTGAGTTGGGGCTTTCGCGGAAATATGGCTTACCCGATGAACTTGATGTTTTTATTTATGGATTTTGAGCAAATGATTGGTGATGATTTGCAGACAGGATTAGATAAATTAAAAGTTGTGCTTGAAAAATAACTGACTAGTAACAGAAGTTATAGATTACGAAGACACGCTCTGTATGCCTGTCTTCGTAACTAAAAATTCTACCTAAAATCCTTAGCTGAAACTTCACAGCTAAAAATTCATAGCTGAAACTCTAACTCATTTGAATGATCATGTTACTTGGTGTTTCAAGAAAAGATTTCCATAAATTACAGAATCTTGCAATGCTACCACCATCAATAATACGGTGATCGCCAGACCAACTCACTTGCATAATACTGCGGGCTTCAACGATACCTTGCTCATTAAATCGTGGCAAATTTTGTAATTTACCTAAGGCCACTATAGCCGCTTCAGGCTTATTAATAATAGGTGTCGCCACCGTACCACCAATGGCACCAATATTTGAAATGGTGATAGTGCCACCTTTTAAGTCGCTACTTTGTACTCGACCACTTCTAGCATCATTAGTTAACCGCGAGATGTCAGCAGCTAAGTCTATAATAGATTTAGTTTGCACTTGTTTAACGTTGGGCACGAGTAAACCAATTTTTGAGTCTACCGCCATACCGATATTGTGATCATTAAAATAGGTAAGCTCAGTGCAGTCTTCATTAACTTGGCTGTTAATCACGGGGAATTCTTTTAAGGCCAACGACATAGCTTTCATGAAAAATGGCATCATGGTGAGTTTAATATCTTGCTGGGCCATGTCCTTAACCACAAGTGTTTCTTTAAGCGCTAAGCGCAACTTAATGAGCTCTGTCATGTCAATTTCTTCACAATAAGTAAAATGAGGAATTGTGCTAACAGAATCAGCCATAGTTTTCGCCATAACGGCCTTAATGCCCTTAATCTTTTCAACATAATGAGGTTCAACATAGCTAGGCTCAATACGTGTAGAAGAAGTTGCCGTTGTTGCGGGTATTAAACTACCACCTTGTTCAAAAGCAACGACATCATCCTTATAGACTCGGCCTTTTTTGCCTGAGCCTTTAACTTCACTAATATTTACGTCTAACTCGCGAGCAACCCGGCGCACCGCAGGACTAGCAACGGCTTTGCCGTTTACTTTATTTGTTTTTTGCGCGAATAAATTCCCGCCTACAGGTTCAATTTTATCTTGCGCGGTTGAATTTTCACCTGCATTTTCATTGCTATCTTTCGTAGATGCATTTTCACCTGCATTGTCTGCGCCACTAACAGCTCTAGAGCTATCAGTATTCATGAGGTCATCTGTTTTCATAGGGCTATCTACTTTCATAGAAAAGAGCGGTGCATGCACTTTCGCTATTTCCCCTTGCTTGTAGAATAGTTTTTCTATCACGCCAGAATACATTGCAGGGATTTGTACTAACGCTTTATCTGTCATTACATCAGCAATAGGCTGATCTTCGACTATAGCGTCCCCTTCTTTTACCAACCATTCAACTAGCTCACATTCAACAATACCTTCACCAATATCAGGTAAAATAAAATCAATACTCATATTTTTTTCCTATTTATCTCATTAGCAACTATTAGTAACTATTAGTAAGTTAATAATTAATACTGCGTTTAATGGCTTCATAAATTTTTAAATGATCGGCAACATATTCTTTTTCAAGTGCCAAAGGGTATGGTGTATCTAAACCACAGACACGTTCTACTGGTGATTCTAAGTGTAAGAAACACTCTTGTTGAATCGTTGCCGCAATTTCACTGGCAAAACCTGCCGTTAACGGTGCTTCTTGGCTTACTAATAAACGACCCGTTTTGAGCACAGAATTAGCAATAGTTTCAATATCCCATGGCAATATGCTTCGTAAATCAATCACTTCACAAGAAATACCATCATTCGTTGCTAAGTCAGCTGCTTTTTGCAGTATTTCCATTTGTGCGCCCCAAGCTAACAAGGTGATGTCGCTACCTGTTTGCACAATTTCGGCTTTACCTAAGGGTAATTGGTAATCTTCTGTCGGTACTTCTCCCACCGATGCACGATATAAACGCTTCGGTTCAAAAAATATCACTGGGTTGTCGTCACGAATTGATGCTAATAATAAACCTTTTGCTTGATAAGGGTTGCGTGGAATAACCACTTTCAAACCGGGAGTATGCGCAAAGTAGGCTTCAGGTGATTGGCTGTGATATAAACCACCGGCAATACCACCACCATAGGGCGAGCGAATAGTGAGTTTACCGACATCAAACTCATTACCACTGCGGTAGCGAAATTTAGCCGCCTCGTTAACTATTTGATCAAAAGCGGGAAAAATGTAGTCAGCAAATTGGATCTCCGCAATAGGACGAGAGCCTTGCGATGCTAAACCATTAGCAAAACCAATAATACCTTGCTCAACTAACGGCGTATTAAAGCAGCGGAGCTTGCCATATTTATCTTGTAAGCCTGAAGTTGCCCGAAAAACACCACCAAAGTGACCAACATCTTCACCAAAACATAAAGTGCTATCATCTTCGTCCATAGCAATATCAAGCGCGTTATTGATGGCGTGTAACATATTCATTTGAGCCATAACTAAAATTTCCCCGCAGTAAATGGATAGGCTTCTGGGTATTTATTGATATGCGCTTTAACTTGTTCTAATTGCGCGGTTAATTGCCTTGAAGGCACATCGTATACATCAGTGATTAAGGTATCGATATGAGGTTTATCGATTTTCTCAGAAACTTTCACCGCCGCTAATACTTTTTCTCTTAACGTTTCAAATAATGATTTTTCTTGTTCTTCATCCCACCAACCTTGTAACAACATCCAATTCTTCATGCGTAAAATAGGATCATTGGCCTGCCATTTTTCTTCTTCTTCACGAGTACGATAGCCCGAGGGATCATCTGAGGTAGAATGAGCGCCTAAACGATATGACATTGCCTCAATGAGCACCGGAGCATTTTCTTTTAACGCATAAGTACGTGCTGTTTGGGTTGCCTTAATCACCGCTAAGATATCATTGCCATCAACACGCAAGGTTTTAATGCCATAACCAACACCACGAGAAGCAATACCATTACCTCTAAACTGTTCATCAGACGGCGTTGAAATAGCATAACCATTGTTACGACAGAAAAAAATCACCGGTGCTTCTTGTACCGCAGCCATATTTAAACCCGCGTGAAAATCCCCTTCGGAGGCAGCACCTTCACCAAAGTAGCAAAGAGTCACTTCATCTAAACCTTGCAACTTTTGTCCGTAAGCATAACCAGTAGCTTGTGGGATTTGCGTACCTAGTGGCGAAGAAATGGTCATATAATTCAATTCACTTGAACCATAATGTATCGGCATTTGGCGACCTTTGCCTAAATCTTTTTCGTTAGAGAACATTTGGTTCATAAAGTTTTCAAGGCTAAAACCACGGAACATTAATGCCCCTTGCTCACGATATTGGCTCATGATCATGTCTTGCGACTTTAAGCCTGCTGCGCCACCGACACTGGCAGCTTCTTCACCTAATGCCGCCATATAAAAGCTTAAGCGACCTTGGCGTTGCGATGCCACCATGCGTTCATCTAGTACGCGGTGAAAAGCTAAGGTTTTATATACTTTAACAGCAAGTGCTTCATCCATTTCAGGCATATCACTGCCTTCATAAACACTACCGTTTTGTTTTAATATTTTTAGCTCAGGAATTTCAACACTGCTACCATCAATAAAGGTAGGTTTATGTACTACCGGCCCATCATTATAAAGTTCACTACTCATAACATTCTCTTCTTGTATTGTGCCTACTTGTCACTGGCATATTACTGGCTATATCACTGACTAACGATTTTATTTTATGACGTTAGAAGTATAGCCAATAATGCATAATAATCGCGTAAAACTTTACCTTTACGTAAACTGATACACAAGATTGTTCGGCAATGATATTGGTCTGTTTTTGTAAGAAATGAGCAAGAATGTTTACAGTGTGAGGAGAAAAGGAAGATAGTTAAAGGTTAAAGTGATGTCTCTAGATGTTACATCACTTAAAGCATTAAAGTTACTCTGGATTAATTTCTACGGGAATAACCGTCAGTAAAGCTCGTTGACCAATAGCAACATTAGCATTGGGAAAAATAATAGCTTCCCCCTGCTTTCGGGTTTTAATTTCTTGTTCGCCATCAATGGCGATTATAGTGCCAATAGCAAAGTCGGTGAAATTCTCGACGTCATCTGCAAAATGTAATGTAAAGTTTTCGTGTTGCCTGTTAATGATTTGATCAATTTCGAAAAAGCTAAAATCTTCTTTATTATAATCGCCTAACGTTAGCGGCAGCCCTGAAATTAGAGCCGTTAAGCTCGACGTTACCTCGGCAAAATTTGTCATATCATTTTCGCCAAAAGCTTTGACTTTACCGAGTTCAACAGTAAAGGCATGGGCGTCAAAATTATTAGCAGAAAAATAGCTAAAGGTAGTGGTAGGCGAGTTAGAAAACAAAATAGTATTAACACCACAGGCCAGCATAAATTGTAATTGCTCTTTTACCCAAGGTTTATTATGTCGATAAGGATATACAGCAAATTTATCATTTTTAGAGCCACGAATCGCCGTATGTAAATCATAATGAAAACGCTCTCCTGAGCCTTGTAAAAAGAAAGCTTGCACGGTTTTTTCAAGCAACAAAGCACGGTGACGTTCTTTATTTATTAATCCTGCACCCTGGCCTTGATCAAGAGAATGACCACCTGAAAACTCCTTACTCGAAAACTCTTTACTCGAAAGATCTTTACTTGAAAACTCTTCACTTGAAAATAAGCGATTTAAATTTTCTTCTACAAACCGTTGGTTGATATTGATAGAAGCAGGATTACCAAATAAAAACAAGGTTCGGTGTTCAAGGTGCAACTCACCTAAAATCAATTGCTTGATTAGCTCACTACATATTTCAATAGGCGCAGTTTCATTACCATGAACAGCACTTGATAACACGATATTTTTACTTGCAGAGTGGCCAAGCGGCTCAAAAACAATAATGCCGGTATCAAGTACCGACACGGTACTTTTTGCCATACTGCTAGTACAAACAACCTCAAAGCTACAGGCAGGCATTGAAAATTCATGACTACGAGTTAATTGTAAAAAATCACCGTTTGTTTGTAACTGTGACTTTACTTGCTCTGCTGTTAATTGTTGTTGTGGGTAACTCATTTTAATACCTTAACGGTTCAAGATCACTGCGCGAATAAATTCTCACCTACTAAATTATCGCTAACTAAAGTCCTGCTGCTTTAAAGGCTGCACTAACAATATCTTGTGCTTCACTGATAATAGTTTGTAAATGTTGCTCATCAATAAAACTTTCTGCGTATATTTTGTAAATTTCTTCAGTCCCTGATGGGCGAGCAGCAAACCAGCCATTGTCGGTCGTCACTTTAATACCGCCAATAGCGGCATGATTACCTGGCGCATGGGCAAGAATTTGGCTGATTTTTTCTCCTGCCAAGGTATCAACCGTAACATCGCTACTTGATAACGCTGTTAATACTTTTTTCTGCGCTAATGACGCAACAGCTTCAACTCTGCCATAACATGGCTCACCTAGCTCAGCCACTAATTCTAGATAATGTTGATGCGGATCTTTACCTGTGACCGCCAAAATTTCTGCCGCTAGCAGTGCCATAATAAAGCCATCTTTATCGGTAGTCCAAGTGCTACCATCGCGTGCTATAAAGGCAGCGCCGGCACTTTCTTCACCGCCAAAAGCGTAACTTGAATCACGTAGACCATCAACAAACCATTTAAAACCAACCGGTACTTCTGACAATGGACGATTAATTTTTTTCGCTACCCGGTCAATTAATGAGCTTGATACTAAGGTTTTTCCAATTTTACAACTTTGTGGCCAATCTCTATGAGTCATTAAGTAATTAATAGCCACGGCCAAATAGTGATTTGGATTCATTAAGCCACCGCTTTTAGTGACAATACCGTGCCGATCAAAGTCGGGATCATTACCGACGCTAATATCAAAATCATCCTTCATGGCAATAAGACCCGCCATAGCATAAGGCGACGAGCAATCCATGCGAATCTTGCCATCTTTATCAAGCGGCATAAAAGCAAAGCTAGCATCAACAACAGGGTTAACTATTTCAATATTAATACCATATCTTTTTGCAATCACAGGCCAATAAGCGATACCTGAGCCACCAAGCGGGTCAACGCCTATGGTAACGCCTGATTTAGCAATAGCTTGCATGTCAATCACTTGCTCAAGCTGGCTAACATAATGTTCAATAAAATCTTGCTTGCTGAGTAATGCAGACTGTAGAGCTTGAGTATAAGCAACTTGTTTAACATCGACTAAGCCTGCTTTAATCAGCTCATTTGCTCTTTGTTCTATTTGTTTAGTGATATCACCTTCAGCAGGACCACCGTGTGGTGGATTATATTTAATGCCACCATCGCTGGGCGGATTATGTGAGGGCGTTATTATCAAACCATCAGCGATTAAACCATCAGTGCTTACGCCATCAGCTTGACTAGCTACTTTTTTATTATGAGAAATAATTAAGCGTGAAATTACCGGTGTGGGCGTAAAACCAGAATTAGGTTGAGAGTCAGATAATGCGTCATGTTGAATAACAACATTAACGTTGTTAGCAATAAGCACAGCAATAGCACTGGCAAAAGCAGGCTCTGATAACGCGTGCGTATCTTTACCTAAAAAAAGCGGTCCATTTATCGCTTGCGATGCTCTATATTCGGCCACAGCTTGGCAAATTGCCACAATATGAGTTTCATTAAAACTAAGTTTAGCGGCACTGCCGCGATGTCCTGAGGTACCAAAGCTAACCCTTTGTGCCGTAATTGCTACATCAGGTTTTTGTAAAAAATAATCACTAACTAACTGTCCTATATTAATTCTATCTTCAGGTCTTACCGGTTTACCGGCATGAGGATGCACTGACATTATATTTCCTTGTTTTTAGATTATTCAGCTTAAAAAGTATTACCACAGAGAACACAGAGGTGCTACGCACTACACCGAGAATAATAAAACCTCGTGTAGGTTCAAAGAGCCCTCTGTGAAGCATGGCTCGGTGGTGAATAGTTACCCTGTTTTAAATTATTAACACGCTGCACTTTTCAAAATTCATGGTTCGATTATAATAAATCGCGAATTTTTTCTACTTCTTCAACACCATAACCAAGCGACATTGCCGCCTTGGTCAACATCATTTTTTTACGGGTGGTATTTGAATTGGTCATGACCCAAAAAGGGCTCTCTGGAATCTGCTTTGGTTTAGTGCTACTGCCACTTGCCGCTAATTCTGCTTCACTGTGAGCAAAATATAAGCGTTTATTTTTTCTAGCGCTCTCTTTAGGAGCAATATTGGTTACGACATTAAACTGCTCTGGATGAGCACGATATAACGCGGCTAAAATCAATAAAAATCGCCCCACTGCACCGCGCTGCATAGCCAATTCTTCTTTATTGATAAAATTAAAGACACTTTCTTGACTGGCTGGTCGCCTAACTGGCTGACTAACTGGTTGGCCAGCTTGTGCATTATGACTACTTGCTTGAGTATCCGTAGTTGGCTCGACTTGTCTTGCAGTTAACGTCTCTGCTTGTATTGCAGTTAACGTCTCTTCGCTATTATCAATGGCGTGCTTTTGAGCCTTAGCAACACTCAAGACCTGTTCACCTTCACCTAACGACAGCAAACGGCGTAAAATACTTGAAGCACTTTCACCAATGGCTTGAGTATTTGAGACTATGTACTGATAAAGCTCTTCATCTATTTCGATATTTTTCATTAAAAATTCCACGGCTAATGAGCAAAAATTTAATTGCGCCAAGATTATACCAATTAAATTAATTAAGGGTATAGGGTTCAATGACAATAAATGTTCAAGAGCAAAGCGCTTGATTGCTATTAAACCGAAACTAGCTTTTATTTCATGATAAAATTGTCATAAGTTGAAATTTTTTTAATAAGTTAACAATGACAATTAATAGTTCTGCACCCGCACTTAACTACCAACAGCTTGGTCAAGGTGAACATATCATTTTGATACATGGCTTATTTGGCAGTTTAGAAAACTTGAATATGGTCGCTAAAACCTTAGCCAAGCAATACTGTGTTACCAGTATTGATGTTAGAAATCATGGCAATTCATTTCATCAACTCGGTATGAGTTATGAAGATTTAGCCGAAGATATAATTAACCTGCTTGATAAGCTAGCGATTCAGCAATGTCATATACTTGGGCATTCAATGGGGGGAAAAATTGCCATGCAGATCGCCCTTGCTCATTCTCAAAGGGTGAATAAGCTCATTGTTGCCGATATTGCCCCGGTTAAATATCCTGCCCACCATTTAACGATTATTGAAGGTTTACAAGCCATCGATTTAACAAAAGTAGTAAAACGCCAAGATGCTGATAGTCAATTAGCCCATTATGTTGACAACCTAGGAGTTCGACAATTTCTACTGCGCAACATAACTCTAAACAAGCAAGGTGAGTTTACTTTCAAATGTAGCCTTAACAACATAGAACAAGGTTATCAACAAATTATGCAAAGCATAGCTAACCCTAACGAACAAAAATTCACTGGCAAAACCCTATTTATTAAAGGCGGTAAGTCAGATTACATATTGCCTGAGCACCAAGGTATCATCGCAACTATTTTCCCCCACGCAAAAGCTAAAATAATTCAAGGTGCAGGTCACTGGCTACATGCAGAAAAAACCGTGGCATTTAATAAGATAGTCATAGATTTTTTAGCAAGTTAACCCTCTTTTGAAAACGCTTTGACGAGGATCAACTATGTTAGTTAGAAAATCAGCTAAAATTTTTGAGTATTACCGCTATGAAAGTAAATGAGTTTGTGTTCACACTGTGCTATAGTGCCGCCAATTTTTAGGCTATACACTAACAACTTGCATGCTAGCTGAACATTTAGAGCTGATAGAGGCTATCGGTCTTAATTTATTTTTTCTTTTCATTTTTGGTTTTATTGGTCTATCCATTCATGATGTGATGAACAAAAATGATGTCCCTAAAAATGGCAAAATCGTCGTTTATTTAGTGTTATTTTTAGGCTGCGCTGGTTTTATCGCCAAAGGCTTAATTCAATTTGTACTGGAAAGTCAGGGTATTGGTTAATGGCAAAAGAGATAAGCGACTTAACGACTTTTGACTTATTTCAGGATGAAAAACGTCCCGGCCGACCAAAAACAAGCCCTCACTCTCGTGATGTGCAGATAAGAATAAATAAACGTAATCAAGTAAAAAGAGATAAAAATAAAGGTTTAAAACGAGTTGAGTTTAAAATACATCAAAACTTGTTTGAACAATTAGAGATACTGGCTAAAACTAAAGAGATTAGCCGCAGCGAATTAATAGAATTGCTTTTGATAGAATCATTAGCAAATAAAAGTAATTAAATAAATTAAATTAAATAGACGTAAAGGTAAATTTCCATGGCAATCGTAGGTTTATTTTTCGGTAGCGATACCGGCAATACTGAAGCTGTAAGTAAAATGATCCAGAAAAAGCTGGGTAAAAAAATGATCGATGTTAAAGACATCGCTAAAAGTACCAAAGAAGAAATCGCCGAGTTCGATTTACTAATTTTAGGTATTCCTACTTGGTATTATGGTGAAAACCAATGCGATTGGGATGATTTTTTACCCGACTTTGAAGAAGTCGATTTCACGGATAAATTAGTGGCCATTTTCGGCTTAGGCGATCAAGAGGACTATGCTGAGTATTTTTGCGATGCGATGGAACCTCTTCGTGATATTGTTGAAAGCAAAGGCGGTATTGTTGTCGGTAATTGGCCAACGGAAGGTTACGAGTTTGAAGCTTCAAAAGCTTTAGTTGACGAAAATACCTTTATCGGCTTATGTATTGATGAAGACAGACAACCTGAGTTAACCGATAAACGTGTAACTGAATGGGTTAACCAGCTTAATGACGAAATGTGTCTAGCTGAACTGGCTTAAACCATAGAAAACATAAGGTCATTAGCCTTAAAATACCCTAAAAGCTCATTAATTGGGCTTTTGTGATTTTTAATACAAAAAAAATCATAAATAATGCAACTAAGGCTTTAATCAAAGCACTTAAGCCCCTATAATTTTATTGTTATTACTTTATTTAGAGAATTTATCTACATGGCAGATCAAAACGCAGAACTTAAAAGAGCCGGATTAAAAATCACCCTGCCACGCATTAAAATTTTAACGATTCTACAAAATCCTGAAAACCAACATATTAGTGCTGAAGATGTCTATAAAATTTTACTAGAGCAACATGAAGAAATTGGTTTAGCAACGGTTTATCGAGTACTAAACCAATTTGATGATGCCGGTATAGTAACCAGACACCATTTTGAAGGTGGTAAATCAGTATTTGAGCTTGCTCACAAAAAGCATCATGATCATTTAGTATGTTTAAAGTGCGGTAAAGTGGTCGAGTTTGAAGATGATGTTATTGAGCAAAGACAATCAGATATTGCCAAAACTCATGAAATCACCTTAACAAACCACAGCTTATATCTGTATGGTGAATGTGAAGATGAAGAGGCTTGTGAAGAATACCGTCAGGCTCATTTATAAAAGTTAGTCAAAAAATATCAAAAGCATTAATTTTTATTAATGCTTTTTTTTTGCCCGTAGCGTTTATTTTTCCCCAAGCTTACACTCATACTCTGCCCTAGGCTTTTTTCAAATATCCGGCAACCAGCACAATACGTGTACCATTCACTTTGCCTTCAATATGCTCTGGGTTATCTGTTAATGATATACCACGTACCATAGTGCCCTGTTTAGCGGTAAAGTTGGCGCCTTTAACTTTTAAGTCTTTAATTAAAGTAACATTATCGCCGTCTTGTAACTCGGCACCGTTACTATCACGAGTAGGGCCATTCGTTTGTGCTGCCGCAATGCCCTGCTCTGCCCATGTTCTAACATCGTCTTCTAAGTAAATCATATCTAAGGCATCTTGCGCCCAACTCTCTGAAGAAAGTTTATGCAACAGACGATACGACATAACTTGCACGGCAGGCTCTTGGTTCCACATGCTGTCATTTAAACAGCGCCAATGATTTACATCTAACTCGTTTTCACCATCAATTTGGCTTTGACACGTTTGACAAAGATAAACACACTGCTGCGCACTTAAATCGCTTGTCGGTGGCACAGGGTAAACAACAAGGTTATCTGTTGCTGTGCATAGTTCACAGCTATTGTTACTACGTTGTTTTAAAGCTTGTTCGCTAGGCATGTTTATTCCTAATATCGTTAAAGTAAATTCAGTTTTCAATCGCGCGATTATACATTATTTTTTGACTAATACTTAAATTCAGAATAAGTAAAAATAAATCCCCTTACCATATATCCCCAGCTATAGACAAAGCTTGGCTGCAATGATAAAACTCAAGCTATAAAAATATAATAGGTACAAACATGAAAGCCAGCGCCCCCACATTGAACAATTCATTTCTAAGTAAAGTTAAATCCCTCGGCTTAGTCTCACAAATCATCATCGCAATTATCTTGGCGACTTTACTGGCAGTCATAAGCCCTGATATCGCTAAATCTTTTTCAATGCTTGGTAGCCTCTTTGTTAGTGCCCTTAAAGCGGTCGCACCTATTTTAGTACTAGTACTCGTTGCTTCGAGTATTGCCAATCAAAAAATCGATAGCGATGCGGAATTAAAACCTATTGTCGGCTTATATTTAATTGGTACACTCAGCGCTGCATTTGTTGCTGTAGCACTCAGCTTTCTTTTTCCAACCAGCTTAACCTTAGATATAGCCGGCGCTAGTGCTAATCCGCCGCAAGGTTTAGGTGAAGTATTATCAACATTAGCATTCAAAGTAGTAGAAAATCCCATCAGCGCCATTGCTAATGGTAACTTTATTGCCGTGCTAGCTTGGGGACTTGGCTTAGGTTTTTCACTAAAACATGCAAATGATAGTACAAAAACAACCATGCATGATTTTAGCAATGCTATTTCAAGCATAGTAAAAATTGTTATTCGTTTTGCGCCTCTTGGTATTTTTGGCCTAGTCGCGAATACCATTGCCACAACGGGTTTTACCGCGCTTGCTGAATATAGCCATCTCGTCTTTGTTTTACTCACCGCGATGTTGATTATTGCACTTGTGGTGAATCCCTTAATTGTTTTTTTGATCACCAAAAAGAACCCTTACCCGTTAGTTTTTACTTGCCTTAAAGAATCAGGAATAACTGCTTTTTTCACTCGCAGCTCTGCAGCAAATATTCCAGTAAATATGGAGCTTTGTCGTAAACTTGAATTACATGAAGACACTTACTCTGTGTCAGTGCCTCTAGGTGCTACCATTAATATGGCAGGCGCAGCAATTACGATTACCGTACTAACACTAGCAGCAGCGCACAGCTTACATATTGACGTTGATTTTGGTACGGCAATATTATTATCAATTGTTGCCTCAATTTCTGCCTGTGGCGCTTCTGGCGTAGCTGGCGGCTCATTATTATTGATACCACTTGCCTGTAGTTTATTTGGCATTAACAATGACATTGCTATGCAAATAGTGGCGATTGGTTTTATTATTGGTGTTATCCAAGACTCAGCAGAAACGGCCCTTAATAGCTCCACTGATGTAGTATTTTCAGCCGCTGCTTCCCATCATTTAACAAAATAGGCCTTGAGTTGCGAATAACGAGTTGCGAAGACACCAGACTATGTGTTCAGGGTGTTGGTGACTCGTGACTTAAGCTGTCCAAATGATTTTTAAACTTGGCGGCGCTTGCGGTAGAGAAGCTTGTGGGGATGAGACTTTAGCCATAAATGCTTGGCACACAAAATAGCCCACCACAGCAACCAAGACATCATCATAATATAAAAATGGCATACGTTTACGCTGCCATGGCGGTATATTTAGCTCTTGTAGCACTTTCTTTAAGCTGCGTGAGTGATGACGATAATCAGGCAAACATGTCGGATTATCATGGCTAAAGCGTAGCGTTACTTTTTGCGCTTTCGTGGGTAAAACAAGTAAACTTTCTTTGCTATCTAATCCCTTGTTATCTACCCCTTTACTTTCTATATTCTTGCTCTGTGCTTGGTGTGTTGCAAAAATTTGCAATGCACCTAAATTATCAGGTAATTCAACTAAGCGTTTTTCATTCAATGAACTCTCTTTAAACAGATCACCTTCGAATTCGATTTGCCAATCACTAATATCATCAAAATCTGCAGTCAAATAGAGAGCACTTTTATAACGTCGAAAAAAATGCCTGCCTACTTTCACTGCTGGATTTTTATCCTCATTTGCGTTTAACTGCTGCTGAAGCTGAGTTAATTGTTCGGTGCTTGGCATTAAGCACTGACGCAACGCTAAAAAGTAACGTATTAAATTGTTGAATCGCGCTACTGACAATTGACTTAATTCACTCACAAGTAAGCTATCAAGCTCGTGCTGGCAAACCTTGAGATCTTCTCTGGCAAGTTCATCAAGTAATAGTTGGCCATCTCGGCAATGATCGCTACTGCGGTTAATCGTAGTAACAATACCGAGCCAGCGTTTAGTCAAGGTAGGCATGACCTCGTTACGAATAAAATTTCGATCGAAGCGAGTGTCTTTGTTCGACTCATCCTCAACCCACGTTAAATCATGCGCGTTAGCATAATCAACAATTTGTGCACGAGAAATATTAAGCAACGGGCGAACTAACAAGTTTTTCCCCTGCTTAGTTTCAGCAGCCATAGCTGCTAACCCTTTTAGCCCTGAGCCGCGCTTTAACGCCAGTAAAAAGGTTTCAGCTTGATCGTCACAATGATGACCGGTAATAATTACCGATGCTTCAGTTGAAATGCTTTGCAGCGCTTGGTATCTTGCTTCTCTAGCCAGCGCTTCTAATGATTGCTGTGCTTGTGCCTGAATATTAACTTGGCAAACCGTGATAGGAAGACTAACGTGCAGACATTGCTGTTTGGCGAACGCTTGCCATTGCTCAGCATTTTCGCTAAGGCCATGGTTTACATGACACACGCGAATAGGATTTGAAAAAAGAGACTTTTGCTTTAATGACGCTAAAGTATGAAGTAATACTTGTGAATCTACCCCGCCACTGTAAGCTATAACCAGTGGCGTATGGGGATATTTATTGATGGCGAAAATTAACGCCTGTTCAATAGGGTGCATAATAAATAAAAATCAAATTAGCAATAACCAAATGACATCAATCTATCATAACGCTTTTCAACTAATTGCTCTTTGTCTAAGCCTTCTAAATCAGTAAGGTCACGTTTAAGCGCTTGCTTTAACATCGCAGCCATTTGATCTATATCGCGATGGGCGCCACCTAATGGCTCTTCAACAATATTATCAATTAATGCTAATTCTTTAATACGCTGGGCGGTAATACCCATAGCTGCAGCTGCCGTTGATGCTTTTTCAGCCGTTTTCCATAAAATTGAGGCACAACCTTCAGGTGAGATTACTGAGTAAGTAGAGTATTGCAACATATTAACTCGGTCACCAACGCCAATAGCTAACGCGCCACCAGAGCCGCCTTCACCGATAACAGTGCAAATAATAGGCACGGATAAGCGCGCCATTACTTTTAAGTTGGTAGCGATAGCCTCACTTTGGCCACGTTCTTCAGCGCCAATGCCAGGGTAAGCACCAGGAGTGTCAATAAAGGTAATGATGGGCATATTGAAACGCTCGGCCATTGCCATTAAACGTAACGCTTTACGATAGCCTTCTGGGCGTGGCATACCAAAATTACGTTTTACTTTTTCAGACGTTGAACGGCCTTTTTGATGACCAATGATCACCACTGCCTTACCGTCTAATCTGGCTGTACCACCCACAAGAGCATTATCATCAGCATAAGCTCTATCGCCCGCCAATTCATCAAATTCAGTAAAAATACGCGGAATATAATCTAGGGTATAAGGGCGCTGAGGATGACGAGCAACACGCGCTGTTTGCCAAGGATCAAGGTTGGCAAAAATCTTCTTGGTTTGCTCGTTGTTTTTTTCGCGCAACTGAGTAATTTGATCTTCTAAATCAAGATCTAATTCTTGACCTGTATTAACAAGCTTAAGCTCTTCAATTTTAGCATCAAGCTCAGCAATGGGTTGTTCAAAATCTAAAAAATTTAATGACATAGTGTTCTCTGTACCTAATAATTCTTTTTTTAGGATGCTTTGTTAAGGATTATTTATTAAGGTTTTCGTTTAGGTAATCCAATTCTCAAATTTATTTAAAATTTATTTAAATTGTAAGGTGACATTTTCTTCACCTAATAATTTTTTTAAATCATATAATAACACATCAGCAGGTGAAACCCGCCATTGTACGCCAAGTTCTAACATGCCACGAGCTTCTTCACGCTGATAAAAGACTCTTACAGGACAAGTCCCCTCTTTATGCGGTGTTAGCGTTTGGGTAAACTGCTCGATAAAACTTGAGCCAACTTGGCTTTTATCCACCTGAAGATCAAGCGAAGTAACATAGTTTGCTCTTGCCGCCGCTATGGTCATGATATCTCGGGCGGTCATTGTATTACCTCCAGAGTAATCATCAAAGCTGACCTGTCCGCTACACACTAAAATAGCATCGGTTTCGAGTAATTCGGCAAAGGTATCGTAATCATCAGGGAATAAACGCACATCCATGCGAGCACTTTTATCATCAAGTGTAACCAACGCCCAACGGCGGCCACGTTTATTCACCATAACACGCACCCCCAGCACTAAACCAACGACAACTGCTTGTTTGTCTCTGCCTGTGGGTTGCATGCTCACTAACCGCCCTGTGGCATATTTTTTAATTTCAGTTAGATAACGATTTATTGGGTGACCTGTTAAGTACAACCCTAACGTTTCTTTTTCGCCATCAAGCCAAACATCTTCAGGCCATTTTTTTACTTCTTTAAACGTTTGCCGAGAATCTGTTTGTTCATCATTGATCAAGCCAAATAAATCATTTTGTCCTAACGATTCGGCCTTGGCATGCTGCTCTGCGGCTTTTATTGCTTCTGGTAAGGTTTCAAATAACGCTGCTCGATGAGGTAAGTCTTTACCGTCGCTAGTTAACTTATAAGTAGGCCCTAGCGCATCCATAGCGCCTGATTTAATCAGCTTTTCTAAAACACGTTTATTGGTTTTCTTTAAATCTAACCGGGCACAAAAATCAAATAAATCAGTAAAAGGACCGTCCGCTTGCCGAGCAGCAATAATAGCTTCAATGGGTCCTTCACCAACACCTTTTACTGCGCCAATGCCATAAACTATTTGATTATCATCATTGACGGTAAACTTATACTGACCCGCATTAACATCAGGTGGTAATAAATCAATACCCATATTGCTACATTCATCAACTAAGGTAACAATTTTTTCAGTGTTATCCATATCCGCCGACATAACCGCCGCCATAAAGGGCGCGGGGAAATGAGTTTTCATCCACAAAGTTTGATAAGAGACAAGTGCATAAGCGGCGGAATGAGACTTGTTAAAACCATAGCCAGCAAATTTTTCCACTAAGTCGAAAATCTTCATCGCTAACTCGCCATCAACACCACGGTCGATAGCACCCTGTTCAAATCCCGCCCGTTGCTTAGCCATTTCTTCGGGTTTTTTCTTACCCATAGCACGGCGCAACATATCGGCACCACCAAGTGAGTAGCCAGCCAACACTTGTGCAATTTGCATCACTTGCTCTTGGTATAAAATAATGCCATACGTTGGCTCTAATACGGGTTTTAAATCTTCATGCTGCCAAGTGGCATCAGGATAACTAACCTCTTCACGGCCATGTTTACGTTCGATAAAGTTATCAACCATTCCTGATTGTAAAGGCCCAGGTCGAAACAATGCCACAAGGGCAATAATATCTTCAAAACAATCGGGTTTAAGCTTATCAATCAGCGATTTCATGCCGCTCGATTCAAGTTGGAAAACGGCGGTAGTTTGCGAGGCAAGTAATACTTTAAAGCTGGCTTTGTCTTCAAGATCAATAGTGGTAATGTCTATTGGCTCTTTGCCTGCTTTTAACAGTTTTATATCAGCCATTTCAATGGCCCACTGCAAAATGGTTAGCGTTCTTAGCCCTAAGAAATCAAATTTTACTAAGCCCGCATCTTCAACATCATTTTTATCAAATTGAGTAACGGGGTTTTTGCCTTCATCGTCACAATAAAGTGGCGCAAAATCGGTAATAGTAGTGGGAGAAATAACTACGCCACCAGCATGTTTACCGGCATTTCGTGTCGTTCCTTCAAGAATACGACACATATCAATCAAGTCTTTAACATCGCTATCTTGCGCATAAACCTCTGGCAGCTTTGGTTCTTCTTCAAACGCTTTGGCTAAGGTCATGCCCGGTGTTGGCGGAATAAGTTTAGATATTCTGTCAACAAAACCATAAGGATGACCGAGTACTCGGCCAACATCACGAATTACCGCTTTTGCCGCCATGGTACCAAAGGTGATTATTTGCGATACCGCATCACGGCCATAAAGCTCAGCCACGTGATCAATAACTTCATCACGTCTGTCCATGCAAAAGTCGATATCAAAATCAGGCATGGAAACACGTTCAGGGTTTAAGAAGCGCTCAAAGAGTAAATCATATTCAAGGGGATCAAGATCAGTAATATCTAATGCATAAGCAATAAGAGAGCCAGCACCAGAACCACGCCCAGGGCCGACAGGAATATTGTTATCCTTACTCCATTGAATAAATTCCATTACAATCAAGAAATAACCGGGAAAGCCCATGTTATTAACAACTTCAAGCTCTATTTTTAAACGCTCATCATAGGGCGCTCTTATTTGAACAAAGTCATCACCATTGCGATCAAAGAGTTTATCGAGCCGTTTTTCCAAGCCTTCTTCTGAGACCTTAATGAAATAATCATTAATTTCTAGTCCTTCGGTTGGAAAGTCAGGTAATACGTATTCACCTAGCGTTACGGTAACATTGCAACGCTTGGCTATTTCAACCGAGTTAGCTAATGCTTCAGGGATATCGCTAAACAGCTCGCACATTTCATCTGTTGAACGTAAATATTGTTGAGTGCTATAACGTTTTGGACGACGTTTATCATCAAGCGTAAAACCATCATGAATAGCAACACGAATTTCATGGGCGTCAAAGTCATCAGGCGAAAGAAACATTACCTCATTGGTGGCAACCACAGGTAAAGCTTGCTGACTGGCTAGTTCAACAGCAAGGTGTAAATAATTCTCTTCATCGGTTCTGCCGGTACGGATAAGCTCAAGATAAAAACAATCATTAAAATGACGTTGATAAAAAGCCACCATTTGCTCAACAAGCTCAGCATTCCCCTTTAACAGCGCCTTGCCAATATCCCCTTCTCTGCCGCCAGAAAGTAATAACAAACCTTCTTTAAATTCAACTAGCCATTGTTTATCAATAACGGCTTTATTTTGCAGATGACCTCGCAGGTAGGCTTTAGAGATAAGTTCTGTTAGGTTTTTATAGCCGGTATTATTAGTGGTAAGTACGACCAAGCGTGATAACTCTTCACCTAGCTCATCACTTTTCACCCAAAAATCACAACCAATAATAGGCTTTATGCCTGCGCCGTGTGCGGCATGATAGTATTTTACCAAGCCACAAAGGTTGGTTTGATCGGTAATTGCTAAGGCCGGCATATTTAACTCAGCCGCTTTAGCGATAATTGGTTTCACTTTTTTCAAGCCGTCACACATTGAATAATCACTGTGAACGCGAAGATGAATAAATTTAGGCTCACATAGCGCTGGTACTAGGGTTTCAATCATGGCTATTACCTTTTGCTAATACACGAGCAACAGGTTTAAAGCTTTGTCGGTAGCAATCAAGCACACCATGCTCAATTATTTTTTCTAGGTGTATTTTAGTTGGATAACCTTTGTGTTTGGCAAAGCCATACTCAGGATGCAGTGCATCAAGGGCTATCATTTCATTGTCTCTTGCTACTTTGGCTAAAATTGACGCGGCACTTATCTCGCTAACACGATCATCACCTTTCACCACAGCTTGACTGTTAATATTGCCTTTTTCACTAGCAAATGTTGGCGTACGATTACCATCAACCAGCACGTAGTCAGGGGTAATATCTAAGCCTTGCACCGCTCGCTGCATCGCTAGCATAGTCGCGTGAAGAATGTTTAGGGTGTCTATTTCTTCGGGGCTAGCACGACCAATTGACCACGCCGTGGCTTTTTCTTTAATTTGCTCACTTAAAAAAGCACGTTTTTTTTCTGAGAGCTTCTTTGAGTCCATCAAGCCTTCAATAGGGTTGTCTGGGTCTAAAATAACCGCCGCGGTAACAACATCACCTACCAGTGGCCCACGCCCCACTTCATCAACACCAGCAATGCAGTAAGCTATAGGATATTCAAATGTAGGAAAGTGCTTTTTTTTTGTCATAATTTTTAGGAGATATTTCTAAATTCGGTTGCTAATAAGGCAAGTACCGCTTTCGCTGCTTGTGCACTGGCATCACATTTTAACTGCTGATGAATAGCAATATAGCTATCATTGAGTTGACTTTGATCTTGGTATAAACGCTCTTTTACTAAAGGAATAATATTCTCAGGACAGACAGCATCTTGTAACAATTCAGGCACTAATGATTTATTCATTAATAAGTTCGGCAAGGAAAACCATTGTAGTTTAACTAACCACTTAGCAAGCAGATGCGTAAAGGTATTAAACTTATAACAAATCACCATAGGTCTTTTTATTAACGCCGCTTCTAATGTTACTGTGCCCGATGCAGTTAACAAACAGTCGCTCGCTGCCATAACCGTCTGCGTTTGATCTATGATTAACTCAATCGTTAAGTCGGGGGCTAATTCGGCTTTAAGCGTATTAAATTGTTCCGCACGCTTTTCACTAACCATAGGGGCAATCAATAATAAGCTTGCATCATTTTGCTGTAATTTTCTCGCGCTTTGAAAAAAAGGTTCAAGTAAGCGAGATAATTCGCCACCACGACTACCCGGCATTAACGCTAATATTTTAGGCTCTGAAGGTAAATTAAGCGTTGCCCTTGCTTGATGCTTATCGCTAACCATAGCAATATCATCTGCCAAGGGATGGCCGACAAATGTGCAAGGTACTTGGTGCTTATCATAAAACGCTTTTTCAAAGGGCAACAGTGATAACACCATATCAGTGGCTTTAGCTATTTTAAAGATGCGTTTTTCCCGCCAAGCCCAAACAGACGGACTAACATAGTGAACCGTTTTGATGGCCTGAGCTTTTAAACGTAGCTCTAAGCCAATGTTAAAATCAGGTGCATCTATGCCAATAAAAACATCGGGCTTATTTTCAGTAAAATAGTTTACGAGTGTCTTTCTAACATGCAATAAACGACGTAGGCGTCCTAGCACTTCAACTAAGCCCATCACGGCGAGCTCTTCCATGGCAAATAAGCTTTCAAAGCCTAGTTTTTCCATTTTAGCGCCACCAATACCGACAAATTGTGCATTAGGGTATGCTTTTTGCAGAGCTGACATTAACCCAGCGCCTAGTGTATCGCCAGAGTGTTCACCAACAACAATGGCAAACACGGGTTGTTTAGAGGGTATAGATAATGAGGATTTGGTTGTCATTGGAGTTAACGGATAATACCACGAGTTGAATTTTTCACAGAGTCGGTAAAAGCCGCGAGCTCTAAAGATGAATCACCTTCTAATTCGATAGCGGATAATGCATCGTCAATGGATAATTTTTTGCGGTAAACGCTTTTGTAAGCACGTTTAATTAACATAATAGTGTCGCTAGCAAAACCACGTCGTTTCAAACCTTCACTATTTAAACCAAAAGGTTTGGCCGGATGACCAGAGGCCATAACATAAGCAGGTACATCTTTTAATACCAAGGCATTAGCGGCAATAAAACTATGCTCACCAATATGGCAAAACTGATGAATGCCAGACATGCCACCAATAATCACATGATCACCGACATGAACATGACCGGCTATAGAGGCATTATTAGCCATAATACAATGGTTACCTACCATGCAATCATGTGCGACGTGCGTATAGGCCATAAATAAATTATTACTGCCAATTTTTGTCAGGCTATTATCTTGAATAGTGCCTCTGTGTATGGTGCAACATTCCCGAAAAGTATTGTTATCACCAATAATAAGTTCAGTAGGCTCATTGGCATATTTTAAGTCTTGGCAATCTTCTCCTATGCTAGCAAATTGAAAAATTCGGTTGCCTTGACCCATTTTTGTTGGGCCATTGATCACAACATGAGAACTAATTTCGCAATTATCACCAATAACAACATTGCTAGCAATATAGGTCCAAGGGCCAATAGTGACATTATCACCAATAACAGCGCCTGGTTCGATAATCGCTTGAGGATGGATCATAACAAATACCTTAGATATATTTTTATCTTGAATTCAACAATTCAACTACAAAAAAAAGAAAGAAAGTGGTTACATCTATAACGATGTAACTTTAAGATGGATGTTATAAAGCGCGACGAGCACACATTAGGTCTGCTGAGCAGACAACTTTGCCATCGACTTTAGCTTCACCATAAAATTTCCACATACCGCGACGCTCTTTGATGAATTCAACATGAAGGTGCATAGTGTCACCGGGTAAAACAGGCTGTTTAAAACGCGCTTTATCAATTGAAGCAAAAAGGTACATTTCTTTGTCATCACGCCCTTCAGTACTTTTAAATCCTAAAATCCCCGTGGCTTGTGCCAGCGCTTCTAAAATTAACACACCGGGAAAAATGGCAATTTCAGGAAAGTGGCCTGTGAATATAGGTTCATTGATGGTTACATTTTTAATCGCGTGCAAAGTTTTTCCGGGTTCATGGTCAACTACTTTATCAACCAATAACATCGGATATCTATGCGGAATAAGCTCTTTAATTTCATTAAGTGATATTGGCTTTGCTTTCCTTTCTAGGTCAGAGCTGTCTAAATTAAGAGTGTCCAAATGATTTATCCTTTCATTGCCTTGTGCTGATTTATAATTAAATAACATTTAACTGCTCACCACCGAGCCGTGATGCTCCACAGAGGACTCTTCGAGCCTACACAGAGGTTTTATTATTCTCGGTGCAGTGTGTAGCACCTCGGTGGTAAAGGTTTTAAGCTAAATAAATACAATCAGCATAAGAGTTTGCGTTATATATTATATTTTTTATTATTTTAGCGAATAAGTGTGGATACAGCTACTTATTTTCAAGAAGTTTCTCGAGTTCTTTCACGCGTTTAGTCAAGCCATCAAGGCGCTTAACTCTGGCATTAGTTTTATTCCATTCTTTATTTGGCGCAGCTGGCATGCCTGAAGAATATACGCCTGCGGCATTAATATCTTTGGTCACCATTGCCATACCCGTAAAGACGCAGTTATCGGCAACATTAATATGGCCATTAATACCAACAAGACCAGCAATAGTACAATTTTTCCCAATAACTGAACTGCCAGCAATCACGCTACAAGCGGCCATAGCGGTATTTTCACCAATAACAACATTATGAGCGATTTGAATTTGATTATCGAGGATAACACCATCTTTGATAATGGTGTCCTCAAGAGCACCTCTGTCAATAGTGGTACTTGCGCCAATTTCTACTTGATCGCCAATGACAACACTACCTAACTGGGGTATTTTATGCCATTTAAATTGCTCGCTATTACCATCATTAAGTGGCGCATAACCAAAGCCATCAGAACCAATAACGGTATTAGCTTGAATCAAACATCGTTGACCAATTTTTACCTCATGGTAAATACTGATATTACTCCACAGTTGAGTATTTGCGCCAATATGAACATTTTCACCAATGAAACAACTTGCGCCAATACAAACATTATCATCAAGCTGAACACCTGTCTCGATCACACTATTAGCACCAATACAGACATTTTCCCCCAAAGTAACATTATCAGCAATAACGGCGCTTGGATGAATGCCATTAGCCGTTTTTGGGGTAGTATTAAGTAAGTTAGCCAATAGTGCATAACCCATATAAGGATTATCCATCACTAACGCTGCTACCTTACATTCAGATAGGGCCTGGGGGGCAATAATAACAGCACTCGCTTGCGTTGAAGCTAGCTGAGCAACGTATTTCCTATTAGCAAGAAAAGCGACCTGACCAGCTTTGGCATTAGCCAAGGTCGCTAAACGAGTGATCAGAGTATTGTCGCTAGCGCTATTTTTTTCTAATAGCGTATCGGCAACATCCTTTGTCACTAATTTAGCGCCAATATGCTTGGCAATTTCAGCTAAGGTAAAGCTTATCATATTTGCCAATTACTTAAGCTTACTAACTTGCTCAACAACTTTAGAGGTGATGTTATGATCGGGTTTTGAAAACATAACAGCTTGCTGTGAAAGTACTAAGTCATAATCTTCTTTAGCCGCAATATTATCAACAACTTGGGTAACTAAAGCAAAAAGCTTATTAGTTTCTTCATTTTTGCGTTGGGCAACTTTTTGTTGAAACTCTTTAACTTTTACTTGGTAGTCTTGATATAACTTAGCCATTTTAGTTTGTAATTCTTTTTTCTCTTTATCATTCATTAAAGAGCCATTACGCTTCAAATTTTCATCTTCAAAGGTCAAGTCTTTTTGTAATTGAGCGATCACTGCTTTTTCGTCTTTAAACTCAGTTTCTAACGTTTGCATTAATGCCGCAGACTGAGGAATTTGATTAATAGCTTCTTGCACATTAACAACGGCAATTTTTTGTTCGAAAGCCATGGCACTACTTGCTAATAATAATGATGATGCGGCTGCAGTTAAAGCCATAGATTTGATAATTTTTTTCAATGTCCTTTCCTCTTACTTCTATTTTGTTTTATGTTCAGTAACTAAACAATTCGTTAAATATGTTATTTAAATAAGCTTAATTTCATTGTGCTTGATTTAAGTAACGTTAAAAAGTTTTACCAATATTAAAGCTAAAGAAGGCAGTATCATCATCTTCTTCTTCTTTAATCGTTTTTGCAAAGCTAAATATCATCGGCCCCATAGGAGATAACCACTGTATAGATAAACCACCTGAAGCACGAAAACGTCCTATTTCAGAGTAATCATCTAATTTGGCAAACTCTTCAGGCGCTAAATCTTGATAATCAGCCATATCGAACTCAGTATCCCAAACATTACCCACATCTACAAATAAACTTGTTCGAACGCTGTTGCTGTAGCTTTCGTCTAAAAAAGGTGTTGGAACAATGAGTTCTACACCACCAATGGCAATCGCATTACCACCAACAGAACGAGGCGACACTTGAATATAATCATGATCAGGCCCTAAACAACAGGCGCTACCCCCTGTCGGGTTCGGTGTACCACCTATTTGTGTTGGATAACGATAAACAGCTCTAGGGCCAACAGTATTGTTTTCAAAGCCACGTAGGGTATCAGAGCCACCAGCGCGGAAATTCTCCCAAAATGGCAGTAACTGATCATTACCATTAACGTCACCATACCCATTACCATAGCCCAATTGCATGCGAGCTAATACTGTCCAGCGCTGGCTTCTTGTTAATGGAAAATAAAATTTCGTATCCAAGTTAACTTTAAAATACTGCACGTCTGAGCTGTTTGGCGTCGTCATTTTAAAGGAAAGACTTTGCTGAGAACCCGCGGTAGGAAATGTACCACGGTTTAGCGTTGAGCGCGAAATACTGGCATTTAAATCATAGTTTTTAAACGCCAGTGGCGCATCTGGATTATCAGGATCAGAGTGTAAGTCATAAAAAGTTTGAATTTGCTCATAAGTTTCTAATGAGGTAATTTCGTTATTTTTAAAACCGACACCAAAGCCTAAACGTACGTATTCATTAATTGGGAAGCCCCAATTAAGGCCAAAACCATAGGTTTTATTGTTATAGTCAACCAGGTTCGCGCTACCAGCATCAAATGCTTGATAAAATATTTGCCCACCAAGCGATACGGCATCAACAGTAAAGTATGGATCAGTAAAAGAAATGCTGGCACTGTTTGAATATCTATTGGTATTAATATTGAAGCCTAAACGATTTCCTGTACCCAGAAAATTGTTTTGCTGAACGCCTGCATTTAAACTCAACCCTGTTTGGTCACCAAAACCAACCCCTGCGGTAAATGAACCAGAAGCTTGTTCTTTAACTGTAAAATCAACATTGACTAAATCTTCTTCACCTGAAATTTGATTAGTTTCAAATTCAACCGTTTCCATATAAGGCAATCGAGATAAACGCGCTTTTGAGTGCTCTACTAAACTATTTGATAACCAAGCACCTTCCATTTGTCGTAATTCTCGGCGTAATACCCTGTCAGCAGTGACATTGTTACCACTAAAGTTAACTTTATTAACATAGATGCGTTTACCAGGATCTATCGAGATAGAAAGTTTAACAGTATGTTCTTCATCATTAATATCAGGAATTGTGGTAACTTTTGGATAAGCATAGCCAAAACGACCTAAAAATTTACTGATCACTTCTTCGGTATAAGTTACTTCCGCGCCATTATAAAGATTATCGACTTGTAGTGGGTTAATAGCACGAATAGTTTGCTCAAAACCAGCCATATCACCAATAAAGTCTACTTCTGAAATGGTATAAGTTTCACCTTCACTAACATTCAAAGCAATATAAACGGCTTGCTTATCTGGTGTCATAGAAACTTGTGTCGAATCAACTTTAAAGCGCAGATAACCGCGATCTAAATAATAACTATTAATGGTTTCTATATCACCCTGTAGCGTTTGTTTTTGATACCTATCTTGCGCCATGAAGTCCCACCATGGCGAACCGAAAGTTAACTCTATTTTGTCTAGCACTTCTGCATCGGTAAAAACGTCATTACCAATAAGATTAATTTGTTTAATCGCCGCGGCATCACCCTCTGTAAAGGTAAATTCGAGGTTGACGCGATTTCGCGGTAAATGGGTGATAGTGGTAGCCACATCAGCATTGTATTTACCAACACTATGGTAAAAATCTTCCAACCCCATCTCAATACCTGAAATAACAGTACGGTCAAGCGTTTCACCAACGCGTATATTACTGCCATCTAAACTTTCGGTAAGCTGCTCGTCTTTGAGATCGCTATTACCCTCGAAAGTAATTTCGCTGATGGTCTCACGCTCTCTAACGCGATAGATAATTCTATTACCGTCACGATAAACACGAATATCATTAAAGTGACCTGACTTATACAGCGCTTTAATTGACTGAGAGATTCTAAATTGATTTAATTGATCACCAACATTAAACGGAATATGTGTTAATGCGGCACCTAAAGCAACACGTTGTAAACCCTTTACTTCGATATCTTCAACCTGAAACTCTTTGGCTGCTTGTGCTGTTGTACCTAAAGCGCCTAATAACACGGCAAAGGCTAGTTTTTTAATTATCATAAATGTTTACTTTATTACTTCTATTAATTTCTACACTTAGGAGCTAGATTTAAAATCTAAAGCCTGCAATTAATCCATTCTTTTTTTAACTCAATACTCGGCTAAAATCGTTAAACAAAGCGATACTCATTAATGCTAATAATGCGAGAGCGCCAAACTTAAAGCCAACCTCTTGAATTTTTCAGCTTACCGAACTTAAGCGCTTTCCTGTTAAAAGCTCTACTTGCTCTTTTACCCTAATACTCGGCTAAAATCGTTAAACAAAGCGATACTCATTAATGCTAATAATGCGAGAGCGCCAAACTTAAAGCCAACCTCTTGAATTTTTTCAGGCACAGGCTTCCCTGTTAAAAGCTCTATAACATAATAGAGTAAGTGCCCGCCATCAAGTACTGGCAACGGTAAAAGGTTAATTATTCCTAAATTGATACTAATTAGGGCTAAAAAGCCTAAAAAGTAAACAAAACCATAACCTGCGCTATCACCTGCTCCTTGCGCAATAGCAATAGGACCACTTAAATTTTTAACTGAGACATCACCGGTAATTAGCTTACCAATCATATCAAAACTTAAAGTCACTAAATTCCATGTTCGCACGACGCTTTCTTCCATCGCAGTAAACAAATCATAGGATAACTCAATTTTATATTCGCTTGGCCATTCATCAGCTTTAGGAGATACACCAAGGTAACCAACAAGTTCCCCCTCACTTTCAATCCCCTCAGGGATAATAGTTAACGTTAGTGGTTTACCTGAGCGCTCAATAGTAAGCATGACTTCTTGTTCAGGGAAGTTTTTAATTTTTTGGGAAAAATCAAGCCAGCCCGGCGCTAAAACATCATCATTTAACGCAACAAGTGTATCCCCTACCTGTAGCCCTGCTCTCTGCGCTGGACTATCTGCAGAGACCCGCGCTATTTCGTTATGTACCTTAGGACGAAATGGCGTAATACCTAAACTAGTTAATGCTGACGTTTTTTCTGGTGAAAACTGCCAGTTTTTAGTGTCTAACGTATGACTGCTAATAAATTGACTATCCGCAGTTTTCGTTTTCAATAAAATACTGTCACTACCAATTTCACCAACCAAAGCTAAATTTACATCTTGCCAATCACGTACTCTTTTACCCGCAACCTCAATAATTTCAACATTGTCAGCAACTTGTGCTTGAGCAAGAATAGAGTTAGGAATAACGTCAGCAATAATAGGTTTAATACTTGGCACGCCAATTAAAAACATCAAATAAAAAGCGAAAATAGCAAAAGCGAAGTTAGCAAAAGGCCCTGCGGCAATAATGGCAATGCGCTGATAAACCGATTTACTATTAAAGGTTTTATCTTTGTCTTGTTCAGATACATCATCAACACGTTCATCAAGCATTTTGACGTAACCACCTAGTGGTATCATCGCCACCACATATTCAGTACCATCAAGCCCCGTTTTACGCCAAATGGCTTTACCAAACCCGACCGAAAAACGTTCGACTTTTACACCGTTTTTACGCGCCACCCAAAAGTGACCGTATTCATGTACAGTAACTAAAATACCTAAGGCGATAACAAACGAGGCGGCATTCCAAATAAAATCAAACATTATAATTCTTGTTCCTTAACATTAACTGATACGCTTTTAATAGTGAAATTTGGCAAAATTGAGCTAGCAAACTCACGAGCACGTTTATCTAAGGAAATAACCTCATTAATATTACTTACCTGTTCTGAGACAAATTTTTTCACAGAAGTTTCATTTATTTTATAAATATCGGTAAATTTAATCACTTCGTCTAAAAATGCAGCAACCGCAATTTCATTAGCAGCATTAAGTGCCGTACAAGCTGCTTGCCCCATTTTGCAGGCTTCAATAGCCAACTTTAAGTTTGGATATTTTTGATAATCAACTGCTTGAAAGTCAAAAGAGGCGGTAGTGAAAAAATCTAACGGTGCTACACCTGACTCTATGCGCTCAGGGTAAGCTAAAGCGTGCGCAATAGGTGTGCGCATATCAGGGTTACCCATTTGTGCGATAACCGAGCCATCTTGATATTGCACCATAGAATGAATAGTACTTTGTGGGTGCAAAACCACCTGAATGTCATCCGCTGCGACATTAAACAGCCATTTGGCCTCAATAAACTCTAAACCTTTATTCATCATGGTCGCTGAATCTACGGAGATTTTTCGTCCCATGGCCCAATTAGGATGAGCACACGCTTGCTCAGGGGTTACATGCTCAAGCTCATCGGCTTGCCACGTTCTAAATGGCCCACCGGAGCCCGTTAATATAATTTTACTGATGCCGCTTTTTGATAATTGACATTCACCCACTCGCTGCTGCTCTTGCCACGGTAGGCTTTGAAAAATAGCATTGTGTTCGCTGTCTATCGGTAACAATAGTGCATCAGAATTTTTCATCGCGTCAATAAAAATAGCACCCGAAGTAACCAGTGCTTCTTTATTAGCAAGTAAGACACGCTTACCTGCTTTTACTGCCGTCAGTGTTGGCATTAAGCCAGCAGCACCGACTATGGCTGCCATAACGGTGTCAACTTTTGAAGATTTTGCTAATTCAATCAGTGCATCAGTACCCGACTCAACAACGATATCATTAAGGTTTTCATCCGCTAATAGTATTTTTAATTGCTGCGCATGAGGCTTAGAAACTAGCACAACATGTTGTGGTTTAAACGCTAAACATTGTTGAAATATTTTATCAACACTCGCGTGAGCAGACAAACTAACCACATCATATTTTTCCGGGTGTAAACGAACAACATCTAAGGTGTTTTCGCCAATAGATCCCGTTGAACCAAGAATACATAATTTACGCTTAGCGGTGTTTATTGATAGCTTTTTTTCTAACAAAATATTTACCAACCGAATAAAACATAACAAAGGGCAAAAATAGGCGCAGTGGCAGTTAAACTATCAATTCTATCTAAAATACCGCCATGTCCGGGTAAAATAGAACCACTATCTTTAACACCGGCTTGGCGTTTAAACATGCTTTCATTAAGATCGCCAAGCACTGATACTGTGGTAATTAATACCGTCACTAATAACACTGTGATGATCTGTTCACTGTTCCAATCAAGTTGATAGGCTGCAATCGTAATTAATATACAGGCTGAAATAACACCGCCTAGGAAGCCTTCAAATGTTTTTCCTGGACTAACATTGGGCATAAGTTTGTGTTTACCAAAAGCTTTACCAACAAAATAAGCGCCAACATCTGCGCTCCATACCATTAAAAACAAAAACATTAACAGTTGCGCACCATGATAGGGATCATCAGGGTAGTTATTACTGCGAATAACGACAAAAGCCAACCACGTGGGCACCAGTGTTAACCAACCAAACACGCCTCGTATTGAACGGTGTTTTGCCCAAAAATTACTATACTTAGGATAAGAAAACATCAACACGGCAGAGACTAGCCACCAAACGACAGCAAGCCAAAGTAAATACATGGCGTTGCTTTGTAATTGTTTGGATGACAACCAAAGATCATCCGGAGATAAAAACGCCCAAACGAGCGCGATTAAAATACTGGTAACGATAACAAAAATACTACGTCTATTTTTTGTGCCAAACCCCATCAGAGGTCCCCATTCCCATGCACCAATGGCGATAATTGCCATCAACAAAGCAGCAAAATAGTTTAACGGCAAATAAAATATGGCCGAGATAGCTGCAGGTGCTAAGATTAATGCGGTAATAATTCGTTGTTTTAGCAAGTTGTACCCTTATTATTTTAGTTATATTTTTCGAGTTTAGCGTTTCAAAAAGAACTACTGAGAGCTTAGCCTTTTTTAGCTCATAATATTTTAACTCGTAACATTTTTACTCGCTGCTATTTTTCACTACTATTATTTTACTTGTTCACCTGTTTTTCCAAAGCGTCGTTCGCGTTGATCAAAAGTACTTATTGCCTGCTCAAACTCAACTTCATTAAAGTCTGGCCATAATATTTCAGTAAAATAAAATTCAGCATAGGCCGCTTGCCATAATAAAAAATTACTAATGCGAAAGTCACCACCCGTGCGGATCAATAAATCTAATGGCGGTAACTGAGCTAAACAAGTATGCTCGTGCAAAGACACCTCATCAATATCATCAGGGCTGATTTCAGCATTTTTCACTTGTAAAGCGAGTTTTTTAGCCGCATTAGCAATATCCCACCGACCGCCATAATTGGCTGCAATCGATAACACCAATCCGGTATTATCTGCGGTAAGTTGCTCTGATTTAGCAATGTTTTTCTGTAATTTAGCAGAGAAGCGACTTAAATCACCAACTACCTGAAAACGAATATTATTTTTATGTAAACGCTTAACTTCTTTAGTTAACACATACATAAATAAATCCATTAGCACACTCACCTCTTGCTCAGGACGTTGCCAGTTTTCACTGCTAAAGGCAAATAACGTCAGCGCTTCAACCCCAGCTTTACGTGCGCCTCTCACTACGGCTCGCACTGAGTCAACACCTGCCTTATGGCCAGTAACTCGGCTTTTACCTTGTGCTTGTGCCCAACGACCATTACCATCCATGATAATCGCAATATGCTTGGGAATATTAATGTACTGACCCGCAGGTGTTGTGCTAATTGTCACTAATCGTCCTTTTGTTCACGTGAAACAGTAAAACAAAAACGCCAGTGAACAATAGTCCAGGCTGGCGTTTAAACAGGAAATATTTAGATTTCCATTAAGTCTGTTTCTTTTTTAGCTAACAAGTCATCAACTTGCTTAATAAATGTATCGGTTACTTTTTGAATTTCATCTTCCGCTTGATGTTGCTCGTCTTCACTAATTTCTTTTTCTTTTTGTAATGATTTAATGTCTGAGTTGGCATCACGGCGAATGTTACGAATAGCTATTTTACCGCCTTCAGCTTCACCACGAACAACTTTAACAAGATTTTTGCGACGCTCTTCTGTTAGCGGTGGCAATGGAATACGAATCAGCGTGCCGTTTGATTGTGGGTTTAAACCAAGATCTGATTTCATAATGGCTTTTTCTACTGCGGCAATCATACCTTTATCAAAAACAGTAATAGAAAGGTTACGCGCATCGGGTACGGAAATATTACCCACTTGGCTTAACGGTGTTTCCATACCATAGTAATCAACACTAATATTATCGAGTAATGAAGCATGGGCACGTCCAGTTCTCACTTTATTAAGACTGCTTTTTAAAGAATCAATGCTTTTAACCATACGTTCTTGTGCATCTTTTTTTATTTCATTTATCACGGTATCTATCCTAAAAATAATTAATTAAATTAAAAAACTTCGTCACTGTTTATCACCGAGTCACAATAGCCACAGAGGGTTATTCGAGCCTACACAGAGAGTTGATTCTTCTCGGTATAGTGCGGTGACTTCGGCTTCTCTGTGGTAGTAATTTCAAGCTAACAAATACAAACTTCTATTTATTTTGTTATCACTGTGCCTTCAGCTTCACCCATAATCACGGATTTAAGCGCACCAGGTTTATTCATATTAAATACGCGAATAGGCATATTATGATCACGAGCTAAAGTAAATGCAGCTAAATCCATGATTTTTAATTCTTTATCTAAAACTTCGTCAAAAGTTAGCGCACTATAAAGCTCAGCATTTGGATTTTTCACTGGGTCTTCAGAGTAAATACCATCTACTTTAGTGGCTTTTAATACCACATCGGCTTCGATTTCAATACCACGTAAACAAGCAGCAGAGTCGGTAGTAAAAAAGGGATTACCTGTGCCTGCTGAAAAAATAACAACACGACCCGATTTTAATAAACTGATAGCATTTGCCCAGTTATAACGCTCACACACACCTGCTAAGTCAATCGCAGACATTAAACGAGTGTTAACAAAAGCACGATGCAAGGCATCACGCATAGCTAAACCATTCATTACGGTTGCTAGCATACCCATTTGATCGCCTACCACGCGGTTCATACCCGCTTCAGCCAAGCCAGCACCACGAAATAAATTACCGCCACCAATAACAAGGCCCACCTGAATATCCATCTCGACTAATTCTTTAATTTCCTGCGCCATGCGATCAAGAATTTTCGGATCAATACCAAAGCCTTCCTCACCCATCAGTGCTTCACCACTTAGTTTGAGAAGAATGCGACGATATGTTGGTTTTGAACTGATACTCATAAGACGAAAATTCCTATTTGGCTCGCTGAAAAAAGGCTAGGGTCAAAAAGACCGCGAACATTTTAATACGTTTAGCTTACCCAAGAAAGCCTTAACTGAAAAAATCCCCGTTATTATGCTATTTAAATGTAACCCATGAAAAAATCGCATAAAAAAACGCCTACCGAGGTAGACGTTTTAGAGTAATTCAAAATAGTTGATGATTATAGCGAAGCCGCAGAGCTGTTTATTTAGGGAGCTTATGAAATAAATGACTTAAATAAACTGCGATAGCAATGAAACTAGAACATCAAATATGAAGAACTTTAAGCTTTAGCAGCAGCAAGTTGTGCTTCAACTTCCGCAGCAAAATCTTCATCTTTTTTCTCAATACCTTCGCCAACTTCCAAGCGAACAAAAGAAGAAACAGTAAGACCTTTTTCTTTAAGCACTACGCCAACAGATTTTTTAGGTTCCATGATGAAAGCTTGACCCGCTAAAGAAATTTCACCGGTAAATTTCTTCATACGACCAAGGATTATTTTTTCAAGTAATTCAATTGGCTTTTTCTTGTTTTCAGCAAGAGCATCGTTTTCAGCTTTTAATATATCTAGTTGAATACGTTTCTCATTGTCTACAACATCAGCTGGTACATCTTCTGGGTTGATGAATTCTGGCTTGCTTGCTGCAACGTGCATAGCAATGTGTTTAAGTGATTCAACATCACCTTCACCAGCAACAACGACACCGATTTTAGCACCGTGAGAATAAGAAGCTAAGTTAGCACCCTCAACATATTCAACACGACGTACATTGATGTTTTCACCAATTTTAGTCACTAACGCAATACGTTTTTCTTCAAATTGAGTTTGTAAGTCAGCAATTGATACTTTCGACTCAAGCGCAACATCAGCAACGGCATTTGCAAAACCTAAAAAGTTTTCATCCATCGCGACGAAATCAGTTTGACAGTTAACTTCAACTAATACAGCTGTGTTTCCTGATGTTTTAATGATAATTGCGCCTTCAGCTGCAATATTACCTGCTTTTTTAGCCGCTTTGGCTTGGCCGCTCTTACGCATATTTTCAATCGCAAGTTCCATGTCGCCTTCAGCTTCTTGTAACGCTTTTTTACAATCCATCATGCCCGCAGCGGTACGTGCACGAAGTTCTTTAACCATTGCAGCTGTAACTGTCATCGGTAATTCCTCTGTTTTTCAGTTATCCCCATGATTAATTGTTAAGGTGCTTCCTTAACAAAGAATGGGCATAAATATTAAATGGGGTATCATAAAAGCATACCGGTAAGATATGCTTTTATGAGTAAACGAAATGTATCACTTAATTATTACGCTAATACTAGCGCAAGTAATTATTCAGTTTCAACAAAACCGTCTTTTTCAGCTTGTACTACGATGTTTTGCTCACGACCAGATAAAACTGCGTTAGCAACTGCGTCACAGTATAAAGTGACTGCACGGATTGCATCATCGTTACCAGGAACAATATAATCAATATTATCTGGATTTGAGTTAGTATCAACAACAGAAACTACTGGGATACCAAGGTTGTTTGCTTCTTTAATAGCAATGTGTTCGTGATCGGCATCAATGATAAAGATAACATCAGGTAAACCACCCATGTTCTTAATACCACCTAAGCTTTTATCAAGCTTTTCCATTTCACGAGTACGCATTAATGCTTCTTTTTTAGTTAAAGCTTCAAAAGTACCGTCAGTGCTTTGAGATTCTAAATCTTTTAGACGTTTAATTGATTGACGAACTGTTTTCCAGTTAGTCAACATACCACCTAACCAACGGTGATTAACGAAAAATTGATCAGACTTTATCGCCGCATCTTTGATAGCATCACTTGCAGCACGTTTAGTACCAACAAATAAAACTTTACCTTTCTTAGAAGAAACATTGTTAATGAAAGCAAGTGCTTCATTAAACATAGGAACTGTTTGTTCAAGGTTGATGATATGAACTTTATCGCGAGAACCGAAAATGAATGGCTTCATTTTTGGATTCCAGTAACGAGTTTTGTGGCCGAAATGAACACCAGCTTTAAGCATATCGCGCATTGAAACGTTTGACATTTTTTATCCTTTATGGGGTTAAGCGTTCATACACCCAATATGCACGACCCTTTTTGCTCATATAACCAGATGGTTATTTAGCTGGGCACCCCGGCATACCTTATACAGATGTATGTGAGTTTATAATATAATTGATTCTACTTAGGCATTTTTTGCTTATAAGCAATCAATCGATTTAGTTGTTGCTAAAATCAGTGTTGTTTATCGCATTTAATAAACCATAAACAGCAACTAATATTTTAGCGGGCACTTTATACCATAAAATGATAATTTTAACCAGTTAAATTATTTCCTAGGTTAATGTTTAATATCGCGGTAAAATTACAGCATAAGCATTTATTCAAAAATAATTTATATAAATTTTAGGTAAACAATGACGACATCTTTATCATCCGTTCAGTTATTTTTTCTTTACGATAGCCACTGTCCTTGGAGCTTTGCTGCAACACCATTGGTCAATAAAATTCATCAAGCATACCCACAAATAACGTTGCATTTATGGCATAGCGCTTTTTTTTCATCACTCAATGAAACTGAAACCCGGCTTGAAGAGCAGGAAATTTGTGACGTGGAACAACTGGCCAACATTCGTTTTTCAAGTCTTTACCGAACAACACTTAAACAAAACAGAGATTCTACTTTAACAGCAAATTTAATGACTTGGGCGCAATTGAAAGCGCCAAACTTAGCATTAGACTTATTAAATACCATACAAGAGGCACACTTTACACAAGGTAATAGCTTAGAAAACCAAGATGATTTTACCAAGATTATCGCCGAATTAAAGTTATCGCCGCCCGCTAAAGTATTTAAAAGTGATAAGCTGAGTAAAGATACACAAGAGCTAATACAAGAAGTATTCGCGCTACAAGAAATCATCGAAACTCAAGCTATCCCAGCTTTGCTGCTCGCTATTGATGATGAGTTAATCTTGCTCAATCACAACTTTTATTTAACGCAGCCTGAAGCTATTGTTGAAGCTGTGCAATTAGAATTAGAGAAACATCACCTAAACTCTACCACCAAGTAAAGAGAACGCCATGGGCATCCAAATTAAAAATCAAGAAGAAATAGCCAAAATGCGTATCGCAGGACAACTTGCCTGTGATGTATTAGAAATGATAGCTCCCCATGTACAAGCAGGGATCACGACTGATGAACTCAACACCTTATGTGCTGATTATACTGAAAAAGTACAACAAGCCATTTCTGCGCCATTAAATTATCATCACTTTCCAAAATCTATTTGTACTTCAATCAATCACGTTGTTTGTCATGGTATTCCTGACGATAGCGTTTTAAAATCCGGTGATATCATTAATATTGATATTACCGTGATAAAAGATGGTTTCCACGGTGATACCAGTAAAATGTTTTTAATTGGTGACGTAACACCTGAAGACAACCGCTTATGTCGTTTAGCGCAGGAGTCTCTTTATATCGGGCTGAAAAAAGTAAAACCCGGTGTTGATTTCGGAGAAATAGGCACTGCCATTCAAAAATTCATTAAAAGCAAAGGCCGTTATAGTATTGTCAAAGACTACTGTGGTCACGGTATTGGCGTAGAGTTTCATGAAGATCCACAAATTGTTCACTACAAAAATAAAACCGGTGAAAAAATGCGTGAAGGCATGTGTTTTACTATAGAACCAATGATCAACCTAGGTAAAGCAAACACAATTTTAGATAAAGAAGATAATTGGACGGTGTACACCAGCGACAGTAAAAATTCAGCGCAGTGGGAACATACTATAGTCGTGACTAAAACGGGCTGTGAAATATTGACCTTAAGACAAGAAGAGACGATTAGTCGCATCCTTCATAACTAATGGCTGAACTAGTAGCTCTGAATTAGTGAAGCATAACTAGCAATGAAGCAGTGAGCATGAATACTCGCCGACAAAATCTTAGCTCGTAATAACTAAAGTAATAGGTAAGCAAGTGACGAATCACCTCATAGAAAATCACATAGTTCCACAGCATTTTATTGACAGTTTAGCTATTAGTACAGATTGTTTATCAAGCAAAGATATCTGCCAACTATCGCTCAATTTTAATGAATGGCTACAAACAGCTTTTGAACATAATGATGTCAACGACTTACTTAATGCCCGGGCAGTGTTTGTTGACGCCATACTTGCCAAACTTTGGTGTCAACACCATCTTGATGAATTTCAAATAAGCTTAGTTGCCGTAGGCGGATATGGTCGTGGTGAGCTTCATCCCTTTTCTGATGTTGATATATTATTATTAACCCAAAACGGTATAGAGCTAGAATTAGAAGAAAAGATTTCAACTTTTATTACTCAGCTTTGGGATATTAAGCTTGATATTGGTCATAGCGTTCGCTCTATCAAGGAGTGTTTGAAACAGGCTATCAATGACGTTACCGTCGCGACAAATTTAATGGAAATGCGGCAAATCGCGGGTAATGAAGCACTAACGCAGCAATTACTCCCTTTATTAAGTGAAGATGACTTTTGGACGTCAGAAAAGTTTTTTATCGCTAAACGAAATGAGCAAAAAAAACGTCATCAACAATACCACGGTGCCGCCTTTACCTTAGAACCTAACCTAAAAGCCAGTCCTGGTGGTTTACGAGATATTCAAACCATTGCTTGGGTCGCCAAACGTCACTTTCTAGCGGATTCATTAGAAGAGTTAGTTGAACATCAATACCTTTACCCTAATGAATTTGCTGAACTTATAGAAGCACAAGACTACTTATGGCGTATGCGTTTTGCCTTACACTTTGTCGCTAAACGTAGTGAAAACCGCTTGCTGTTTGATTATCAAGCTGATGTCGCCAAAATGATGGGCTTTGGTGATGAAGGCAAAGCTCCGGTGGAGCGCATGATGAAGCGTTTTTTTCGTATTATTTCCCGAATTGGTGAACTAAATACCATTTTATTACAACGTTTCAAACAAGAAATCATTCAAGATCCAGAGCAAATTAACAGTAAAGTTATCAACAAAGACTTTGAAATGGTTGATAAGCTCATTAATACCACGAATGACAGAATTTTCATGCGCTCAGTGAAAATAATCGAAATGTTTTTGATTATTGCCCAAGAGCCTAGCATAAAAGGTATTCATTCTCACACCTTAAGATTAATGCGAAATGCCAGACGCCGCTTAGTTTCGGGGCTGGTTGACTATGCCCAGTGCCGTGAAATATTTATGGCGATTATAAAGCATCCTCGTGGTTTAGGTTTAGCGTTTAACTTAATGCATCGTCACGGTATTATTGGCTCTTATTTACCTTTGTGGCGTAATATTGCTGGCCAAATGCAGTTTGATTTATTTCATGCCTATTCAGTTGACGAGCATAGTTATCGGGTAGTGAAAAATCTTTACCAATTTAGCCAAAAAGAGCATAACCATAAATACCCACTGTGTAGCAAAATAATGCAAAAAATTCGCAAGCCAGAAGTTTTATACTTGGCGGGCATTTTTCACGACATTGCTAAAGGCCGAGGCGGCGACCATGCAGAATTAGGCGCAGTAGATGCGTTACTTTTTTGTCAGTCTCACCAAATGAGTAAGCATGACAGTAGAATGGTGGCTTGGCTGGTGAAAAGTCACTTACTGATGTCGGTTACTGCCCAGCGTCGTGATATCAACGATGAAAATGTTATTCGTGCTTTTAGTGAAATTGTCCGCGATGAAGCGCACCTTGACTATTTATACTGCTTAACCGTTGCTGATATGCGCGCCACTAACGAAAGTTTATGGAATAGTTGGAAAGGAAACTTATTGCATGACTTATATTTTAATACCTTAAGAGCGCTACGCCGTGGTTTATCTAAACCGGTAGAAACTCGCTCTAAAATTCGTGAAAACCAGCAGCAAGCAAGAATCATTTTAGCGCAAACACAAGTAGATGAGACCGCACTGAATTCTTTATGGCAAGAGTTTAGAGTAGATTATTTTTTACGCTATTCACCTGAACAAATAGCCAGACATTGTCAACGTATTATCGGTCATGACCGCGCCGATCCTTTAGTGATTATCAGCCCGAAACCTTATCGTGGCGGCACAGAAGTTTTTGTCTTTGCAAAAGAGAAACTAAATACCTTTGCGAGCACCGTTGAGCTATTGGGCATAAAAAAACTCTCTATTCATGATGCTAAGGTGATTACCACAAAAACAGGCTATACGGTAAACACGTTTATTATTTTAGACTCACGAGGTAAAGCACTGAAAGAGAGTTATCACACCCAAGAAATAGCTCAAGCACTGACACAAAGACTTAAAGAAGATAATTATTGTAATGTTCCCTTGCAACCTGCGCGTAGAGAAGTCAAACATTTTAAATTTCCGCTGCAAGTGAGCTTTATTAAAATTAACGCAAAAAGTAAAACCATGATTGAAATTATCGCGCTAGACAGGCCTATGTTGCTTGGTAATATCGCGCAAGTATTTCAGCAATTACAAATTAATATTCATTCAGCAAAAATAACCACCTTTGGCGAAAAAGCCGATGATGTTTTCACTATTTCAACTAGTGAAAACATGGCATTAACCGAAGAGGAAAAACAACAACTTGCTGATAAATTAATCCAAGAAATAGATTAGCTTTCACCTTAAATTTTTACTTTACATTAAACAGGAAAATATCAATGACCGATTTAAAAGCATTATCAGTAACGATAGAGCAAGCTTTTGAAGACAGAGCAAACATTAGCCCATCAACTGTATCACAAGCAGTGAAAACAGCTGTTTTAGATGCACTTGCCGCATTAAATAACGGCAGTGCCCGTGTAGCTGAAAAAATTGATGGTCAGTGGCATGTACACCAATGGCTTAAAAAAGCAGTGTTGTTATCATTTCGTATTTGGGACAACCAAGTTATCGATGGCGCCGAAAGTACCTTTTTCGATAAAGTGCCAATGAAGTATGATGGCTACACTCAAGCGATGTTTGAAGCAGACGGTGTACGCGTTGTGCCCGGCGCTTCTGTACGTACAGGTAGCTTTATCGGTAAAAACGTTGTGGTAATGCCAAGCTTTGTCAATATTGGCGCTTTTGTCGATGAAGGTTGTATGGTTGACGGTTGGGCAACAGTTGGCTCATGTGCACAAATTGGTAAAAACGTGCATTTATCTGGCGGTGTGGGCATTGGTGGTGTGTTAGAGCCGTTACAAGCAGGCCCTACAATTATCGAAGATAATTGTTTTATCGGCGCACGCTCTGAAATTGTGGAAGGTGTGGTCGTTGAAGAAGGTGCGGTTATTTCAATGGGTGTTTATATTGGTCAAAGTACACGTATTTATGATCGTGAAACCGGTGAAGTGCATTATGGCCGTGTACCTGCAGGCTCTGTAGTGGTACCGGGTAATTTACCGTCAAAATGTGGCAAGTACAGCTTGTATGCTGCCATCATAGTGAAAAAAGTGGATGCTAAAACACGCGCTAAAACCTGTATTAATGAATTATTACGTTTAGCTGAATAAAAAACGGTAGGAGTGGCTTTTGCTTATATGGACATAGGTACTTAGGTTTTGTCTGGAGCTAAAAACCTGAGCCGCGAGGTCTTTAAATAAGGTCTCGGGGATAAATCCCCTCTTACAATGCGAAGACAAGACACTAATACCATTTTGATTAAATTTGTGATCTAATTGATTTAGTTTTTCATACATCAATATCACAATTTATGAGTCCCTTTGAGCACATCGACTTTAAATCTCTTATCGCA
>MAAE01000045.1 GCA_002162675.1 Colwellia sp. 39_35_sub15_T18
CAGTAACCGACTACATTCTTACTTAGGGTATCAAAGCCCTAATGATTTTGAATTGAAAATTAATGAGTTAGAAAAAGTAGCTTAACTAGGGTGACTGAATTTACTTGACCAGGTCAAAACTCCAAATATTTGCAGTTCATTTAACTACTAGACTCAAGGGGATCTACCAGCTTAACTGTTACTTTTGTTATAAATATTACTTTGAGATAATAATGTTTGAAAATTCATACGTGTATGGCAAAAAAGGATTATGGTAATTTCATTATTTACTTTGTCTATTTTATAAATAGTACGATAGTCATTTTTTATAATTTCACGATATTTATCTGCAAAATCAAATTGGCATTTTGTCCCTGAGTTAGGGTGAACGATTAGCTGATTTTTTACATCATTAATGATCTCAATAACTCTTTTTTTTGCTTTATCAGGAGGTATTTTTTTAGACAACCAACTAATCGCTAATTTAATATCAATTTTTGCATTTTCTTCAATTAAAAATTTCATTATCTTATTTAAATCGATGAAAGAAATTCATCTAAATTGCTAACTTTATCTTTAGATATATTTATTTCACGGCTAAGTATTAACTCCATAAAAGCAAGTTTTTCTTGTTGAGCTTGGTAAGACTCCGCAGTTTGTATCACAAGAGATTCATTTCCATTTTGTGTGACATGCATAGGTTCAAATCCTAACTCCGTATGTAGTTTGGCAGCATTTGCTTTCATGTAGCTGATTGGTTTTATATTCATGTGTTCGTCTCCGTTGGTACTAGTACAAGGTTTCCACCAAACCCAATACGTACCAGTGGTCTAAATTTAGACTGGTTATGTGTGTATGTCAATTTTAAATTTCATAAATGTACATAGATGGGGCTACATAAATAGGGCAGAGTAGAATTTTAAGCGTTGTAGTTATATTTTCTATATTGTCGCCACCGCGACGCCAAGCAGAGAATAAAACTCCAAGTGTTTGCAGTTGACAACATCACAATGAACACAAGTACGCCACCGCAACGTCAACTGATTATTACAATTTCTCACACTAGCCATACATTTCATCGACAAAATGCCTAAGGAAACGAACGTGGCAAGGTTTTATCATGATCCCATAAATTACAAAACACTAAACCCCTAGGGAACTATTATTATGAACAAATCACTTATTAGCATCGCATTACTTTTAACATCATCTGCTGTATTTGCTGAAACAGAATATCCTGAAAATCCCGTATTACGACCTTTAACCTTAACCGATGGCACTATTTCAGTAAGTGGTGCGTTAGCATGGGGAGAAGAGAAGAGTGAGAGCCGTGGCGAGCTTAATTTAAATATTGGTTACGGCTTAACTGATAATTTAACGGTTGGTCTTGATGGTCTTAATTATCGTGTTTTAGCCCGTCCTGACAATGAAACAGGTCTTGAGTTAACGATAGGGTTAGGCTCTAGAGGTTTTCAAGAATCAATCATTAACGGAGATTCGGTTGCTTATGGCGCTGATTTAAATGGTAAATATGTATTTAATAAAGACATCGCAATGATTTTTTCTTTAGGTTATGTCAAGTGGGATGAAGAGAAGCTCAAAAATAAAGATGAATATCGCTATTCTGTGGGCGTACAAGCTAATGTAGCAAAAGACTGGACAGCTCTTGCAAGTTATACTTACCGTGACTTAAAAGACTTTAACCAAAGCGATGCACATGAAGTAAGCGTTGGTGTTAATTACGCATACAGTAAAAGTACTGATATTGGCGTGTTTACAGGCTATTCAAGTTTTGACTCACAAGAAAATGGTTATAAACTTGATAATAGTTTTGATCGTGTTGCGGGTATTTACGCTGCATATCGTTTTTAAAGAAGCCATAAGCAGGTTTATTATTTTATCATTGTGAATATAATTAAACTCCTTCGATAAAAAGAAAACTAGCTTAGATAAACAATAACATTATGCTTATTTATCAAGAAAAAACTTTTCTTGATAAATAAGAAACAACAGGGCTACACTATGTAAAGCAAACTATATGAAAATATGGGACGCAAAGCCACCGGTCTAAGGATTTTTCTATGACAGCGGGGTTGCCAATGGGAACAATTAAACATTGTCAAATAACCACTGAACATTCTATTTCTCCGACTGTAATATTGTAATTGCATTTTTATTAGGATTTATTATGCACAATCAACTAAGCCTTTCATTAACAATAAAGCAGTTAAGAAAAAATATATCATATTGTTTACAAATCAATAAAGTATTGTGGTCTTTGGTTTTTTCTTGTTTGGCAATAAGTTTTACTAGCTCAGCACAATCATTTAAAACCACGTTAACGGCCTCAGAAAATGAAGCTTTTTATCAACCCGATTACCCATTAATCTTTGTCAGCGCGCCCATTATCGAAGTAGAAAATAGCCATGGTGGTATGGATGGAACCTATGAGTTAGGTACTGATATTTTAGCGGCTAATAACCCCAGTGGCGGTAATAAATTATGGATATTATTGCCTGATGGCCAAACTAAACTGTTATTTCCTCTTGATATTCATTTGGAACAAAATTTAATCGACACACCAGAAGGTATGCTAAATAATGGTTCTGTTATTGAACCTAATTTATCTGAAGATGGGAAAACTGTCTATTTTAGCTACTTTCATGATGCTGACGATAAAATGCCTCAAAGTGGATTGCCTAAATTAGGTGCTGATCTGTATAGCATAAACATTTCTGCATTGTTAAGTGATTATTCACTAGCCCCTGAGTCATTAGCTGCTAAGCGTCTGACCGTAGCTAATATCACTACAAACGGTATGTTAACTACAGAAGAACTCTATAAAAATGCTCTAAACTCTCAATTAAAGAATAATGCTTCTAATAATTGGGGCAGCGTTTACATGCACGCCGAAGAAATGCGTACCAAGAATGGTTTAAAATTGATTTATGTAAGTGATAAAAAGCGCATTAGTAACTCAAATAGAAGCATAGGTTACGCTAATCATAATTTTAATTTATTTAGTGCCGATATTGGCGATGATGGCGGTTTAAGTAATCACCAACAATTTCAATACTACACTACCACATCGTCACTAAGCCCAAATAGACTAAGAAACGGTATTGCTTTTTCTTATCAGGCAACGACCGAAGATGCTCGCCATTGGCAGGTTCAAGGTATAAGTTCGTCTGGTCAATGGTATCCACTATTTGGCTATGGAAATTCTCCTGGGGCTGCTCACCTCAGCACTTTTTGTGTTAAAAATAAAGGTCAAAATCCTGGAGACTATCTTATTACTACCAGCTATTATAATTTAAACAATAATGGCTTTGGCGCATTACACAGCCTAAAACTATCTATGGCGGGAATGAATGCTTACGACTTACCTGAAGCGGGCGTTATCGTGCCGCGCCAGTTAGGAGCTAAGCTGTTAACTAAAGGTGTAACTATTGGTGACTCACCCGCTAAAATGCATAATGGTATATCATTAGGTAAATTCACCACTCCTAGATGCGGTATGGCTGATGAGTTATTTTTTTCCCACACTAGAACTAGTGCTAATAAGAGAAATCTTGATAGCGATAAAAACCGCGGAATTTATCGCTCGTATATTGGTTTTAGAAATAATTTAGAGTCCTTCGATGCAACCGCTGAAGTTAATATTGATGCGGGTGATGGCATTGCAAAAATAATTGCAGATGATAGCGGTACAGTAAATTTACTGTGGCCATTGCCTGTTCTCACTTGGCAGCAACGTAGTGGCGATATTGAACAAACTTATTCGGCGCCAGCGGTTGCTTCTAACACGACCATCCAAGCAGGTGATCCCTATGCTCAAGTCGGTACTTCGGCATTATGGAATACCGACCGTAGACCTTTTGATTGTTGGCTTGGCGACAGCGGCCAAGTCCCTTATAGTCCAAATCAAGCCAATAAAAATATTAACGCTGAAATGCAAGAACTTGTTAGCCAATCTGCTGGTTTAAATCGTGTGCAAAACCAAGTCGACTTTTGTGAATATTTACTACCTGAGAACGTTTTAGGTGTCGCTGTCAATCTGACATCAAATAAGCTTAGAGGCGCCTATGGTAATTATCAATCGAGAGGAGAGAGTATGATAGGAGAAACATCTCGATTACTTGGCGTGTATTCGGTTAAGGATCAGCAAGATCAATCATTTAAGGCGATAATACCAGCCAATGTACCTTTTGATTTTCACTTGCTGGATAGAAAAACAGGTCTTAAATTAACAGATACACGCAGTTGGCACTCATTAAAACCAGAAGAGTCACGTACCAATTGTGGTGGTTGTCATCAACATGAAAAAAACAAAGCTATCCCTTTTGAAGATACCTTTGCCGATCAAAACGGGCCGATGGATATGGTTAATAAAACAACATTCATTGATTACGATGCTATATGTCAACCTGAAGTAAAAACCAGTACTTTGCCGTCACTAGAAACACTTGAATGGGCTGCTGATATCTGGCCAGGTTTTGATAAAAACTGCAGTAGTTGTCATAACAGTAGTAACAGTTCAGATGAACAAGCATTAACTGCCCTTTCTTATGAGAATGAAGAGGAAGCATACAAAGCATTAAATGACCGAAATTTCATCAGTCAAACATTAGGAGCGATAGGAAGTCCTGCATGGTGGGCTGCTAGAGGTCAAAGAAGCGATGGCCGTAATAATGACCTTGAAAAATATCAACCTGAATATAGTCAAAATAACTGGGGTTTTAAATACAGCAGAGTTCATCAGGAGAAAAATGACCTTTGTGATGGTAACTCACCCGATGAAGCAAAATGGGTCTATAAATTTGGCCATTGGATTGATAACTTTCAACACCGAGATACTAGTATCGGGACTTTTAATACTAAGCTAGATAGATATCATCCTACTATAAATAGTTCAATTGTTGGTGTCTGCACAAGTGGTGATTTACATATAGGCTGGTGGGATGACTCTGGCCAAGTAAAAAATATTTTGGTTAGTATAAATGACGAACCTCATCTTGAATTAGTTGATCAAAATAACGGTTCAAAACAAATCTCTTTAGGCAATTTACAGCTAACAGATAGTATTAAAGTATCCGTAGAAGATCCAACGGGTAATAAGCAAACTTATCAAAAGTCTGTTAAGGAATTATCAGTCGAATGTACCGTCCGCTTTGAAGGGGAAAACACCAAAGTAACGGCGGAACCTTATAATCACGATCATGATTATACTGATGCACAAACTGCTCTTAGTACCGTATTAGCAAATAGGTCGTTAGAGCAAAAACCTATAGAGCTACCAGATGTTCCAGAAGATAACAGTAACATTGAGAGTACTCTATCATTACCCGCAGATATTGATTTACCTATTGATGTTAATATCAATTACAGCACTATGGAGCTACCTGTTATTGCCGATTCATATATTAGCCAATACAATGATAGCGAAAAACGCATGAATTTTGGTGGTTCACAGCACTTAAGGATATACAGAGGTACAGATCGTAGTATTCTAATCAAAGCTGATCTATCTGACGCACCTCCAAATAGAGAGTTAATAAAAGCTAACCTTAAGGTTTTTGTTCTGAAAGTTTCATACCCGTATTTACCAAAGTTACTCGCTTTTAAAATAACTAAACCCTGGGTTGAAGGAACTCAACGTTGGGGTGTAAGACCCGATGGCGTTACTTGGTTGGAAAATGATTACTTCGATCATGATGAAAGTGATGAAAATAATTGGCTTACTCCCGGTGGCGAATTAAATTTGCTAAGTGATTATGGTTATGGTGCTAACGGTTTAATAAAGCGAACCCCCGTGGTGGAAGGTGAATGGCTTTCATTAGACATAACCGCTGTAGTGCAATCATGGCTAATATCACCAGAAACAAATCATGGCGTAATGCTACGTGGCATAATTCGACCGGGTAATCTCATCCATCTCGCTTCAAAAGAGAATGAAGATGAAACATTGGCACCAAAAATTGAATATCACTATTTAGGTGAACCGGTCGTAAATTAGGCATGTTAACCCATTTAACAAAGCAACTGATTTGGACAATAAGTCTCGGTCAGTTGCTCATACCTGCTTTAAATAGCTGTAATTAAGTTAATGTTGCCCAACCTGATAAGTTCCAGCTTCAAAACCAAATGATTTTGCTAATCGGTTCCAAGCATTAATTTGTATGATAGCTAGTGTTAAATTGGCAATATCTGCTTGATTAAAATACTTATTAAGCTTGTCGAATGATTGTTGCCTTTGCTTAGTTGAGTCATTAAGTAGAGTGACAGACTCAGTCCATGCTAGCAGCGCTTGCTCTGATTCACTATAAAAATTGACTTCTCTCCATGTAGAGGAAGCATAGATACGCAGTTCAATTTCACCGGCGGCAATCGCTTCTTTAAAGTGCATTTCAATACAGTAAGCACATTGATTTATTATTGATACGTGGTATCGCAATATTTCCATAAACGATTCATCAATCACGGGTAAACTTTTGACATGTTGCTCTGTTTGCATCATGCAGTTCATTAATGGCTTGGGTACATTTTCAAATAATATTCTTGGCATTTGGATTCTCTCTTGTTTATGTTATTTAGAGTGTAGATTATACTTATTGCCTATAAATACAGAATACATGTAATATGCCTTATTGTTTTGCATAAATCGCAAAGGTTAGTGTGTTAAAATTAACTCGTATATTTATAAAAGTGGTTGAGCTAGGTAGCTTCTCTAAAGCGGCTAAAGTATTAAATATGGCACCGTCATCAGTTACTCGTAGTATTGATGGTTTGGAGTCTGAGTTAAATGTGGCATTATTTAAGCGCAGTACCCGACAGTTATTATTAACAGATAAAGGTCATGCTTTTTTAACTGGTGCTTTCAAGTTAGTTGCGGATAGCGACGCTTTGCTCACCTTGATGGCTGATGAAAATAAAGAGCCAACAGGCAGTTTAAGAATTTCAGTCTTTGAAAGTTTCGGGCGATTAAATGTTTGCCCAATCATTCCAGAATTTTTAAAAAAATACCCTAAAATTAATATTGAAATAGAATTAGAAAATAAGATGGTTGATCTTGCTGTCGAGAATGTTGACTTAGCTATTCGTGTTGGCATACCAGAAGACTCTAGTTTAAAATCGCGTAAATTACTCCCTAATCATACTTTTGTTTGTGCATCACCAGAGTATTTAGCATTAAACGGTTATATCAAACAGCCAGGTGAGCTGTCATCGCATAATTGCCTGTTGTTAAATCAACAACGTCAGAGAACTTATTGGTACTTTAAAAAAGCTCGCCGAAACTCTAAGGTGTTGGTGCAAGGTAATTTAACATCAAAAGGAGGCACGCCATTATTAGCGGCTGCTTTATCTGGTCTTGGTGTCGTTCAATTATCTAACTGGGTTGTAGCTGATTATGTAAAAAGTGGTCAGCTTGTTGTTTGCCTTAAAGATTGGCAGCCATCTCTAAATGAAAGCTCTAGCGGTGATGTCTATGCTGTATATAAACAGAGTTTGTATCCAAACCCAAACATTAGGTTATTCATAGATTATTTAATTGAAAAAACGCAATCCAAGTTATTGCAAGAGACGTGGTGAATTTTTATTCCTTAAAATTGACGGATTAATTTTTAGTTGGTGTTTTTCTATCGAGCGGTACGTTGCCCCGTGGCTGCTGTCGCTATCGTAACGTTAAACAGAATAACAAATTTTTAAGCGGTGAAACTTAAAGTAAAAGTGATCAAATAAAATTAATCTGTTTGTTTGGCTATTTCTCTAATTTCAATACTTTCTTCGATAATTTTCTCGCGCATTGCAGCGAGCTCTTCTAATGCTTTTTGCTTCTCCTCTGGGCTCATGCTTTCATCATTGGCAATTTCTTCCATCATGGCTTCAAGCTCTTCGAGTTTTTCACGATCAATACCTAAGCGTTGATCCAATATATTTTGCATCATTTCACTAAAGCGATTATCAATGACAGTATTTTCTCCAGAAGAATTTTCTTTAGTCGGATTTACAGCTTCACTTTTAGCTAATAATGATCTTGCTGTTTCTGGCTTAATATAAGTAGAGGGGTTTTCTTTTACTGTTGTGCCGTTCATCATAGCTAAGGCTTTATCTGATAGAGTAACAGTATCTTTTTCACCGGGTATTGGTTGAACCGCAGGTGTATTGTTATCAAAATTTACTATTGCAGCGTTATTAGCCTTTGCTTGTGCTATTTGCTGCGCGTAATTGCTGTTGATCATCATCATAAAAGTCCTTTACTTTATATTTCCAATTTTTTCACTATCTAGCTATAAGCATACTATGTGCCATTGTTAAGGTCGTAGGTAATTAGGCAACTAGCTCGGTTAAAGTATTAACATCGTGGTATATGTCATGTACATGCGGTTAGAGTTTATGATTAGAATGCATAACAGGAGCGGTCTGATTAATAGAATATGACAAGTTTTGTCATATTAAGTGGCAGCTTATTGCCTAAAGGATTGGTATAAGTGATAACTAGAAATATTTAAAGGAATAATTAGGGCTGAGTAAGTTGTTATTTTTCAGGGCGCCAAGGGCACCCTGAAAAAAGGAAGGAAGTTTCACATAAAGAGGGATATTGCTATGGCGGTGTCAAACAACTATTTACAGTTAATGCATAACATCACTACTAAAGCGCAGATGTTTACTATTCGCGGCAATAATCTCATAATCTTTATGGCTAATGCGTAATAGTTTACGGTGGTCTCCAGCCTCAATGTAAACATAATCTAATTGATCTAACATTTCATCGCATATCGTGTGTATATTAAAAGCATCTCCAACAGGTGGAATCGCGCCATGTTCACAATCGCTAAACATTTGGTAGACCTCTTGCTCTTTAAGTAATTTGTAGTTGCCTAGCAAATTATCATTAATTGCAGAAAGGCTAATTTTATTTTTAGCCGGTAAAACGGCCATTAGTCTCCTATCTTCATGATCTTTTAAAATCACTGCTTTCGCTATTTGGTTTAAGGGGATTTTTGCCATGATAGCACTACCAACAGAGCTAGCGCTGTGTTCATGTTCGATGACTTGATAAGGTATTTTGTTTGCACTTAAATATGAATCAAGCCGAGTAGAAATACTCATAGTAGCCTCCATGTTATATTTGGCCCATCTAAAGTATAGTGCTTGCGGATATTTTAACCAGTGGGTTTTGTAAATCAGTCATTTTGATTTTAATCAAAATGACTGATATTTTTGGTGCTTGGGAACAGACAACTATGGCAACAAGGCAGGTTGGTGAATTTGTATTGCTAAGAAAGCTTTTGTACACATTGCATAAGCCATTGTTTCATTTGTGCTTCATTAAGGCCGCCCGAAATCCTGTCAACTTCCTGACTCTGATGAAAAAATACTAGCGTCGGTAAGCTACGAATATTTGCTTCGCTCGCTATTTGTTGAATTTTTTCGGTATTTACTTTAGCAAACAGTAACGTTGGGGAGGATTGCGCGACTTTGTTAAAAATGGCAGCCATGTTTTGACAAGGGCCACACCAAGCGGCCCAGAAGTCGACAATAATAGGCAAGTCGTTACGTTCAATAAAAGGATAGAAGGTATTGTTGCCCAGCTCTGTGGGGCTAGCACAGTAAACCGCATTTTGGCATTTTCCACACTTTGCTTGGCTATGATCTTTATTATCGGGAATACGGTTAGTGGTAAAACAAGTTGAGCAAACAATATTCATAGTATTTCCGACAATTTTTGGGAGTAGTTCAGTGTTATTCTTCGTCTTCTTCTTCTTCGTCTTCTTCTTCACCGATTGGCTTTGGCGTTCTATGTGCAGGCTTTGCTAGAATTTCTAAATAAAAGCTAGTTAGCTCATGTTGAACGGCATCATCAATACTCTTGTTTAATGCGGACACATGCACAACTTCTGATGATTCTTCGCTATGACCATATTTACAATCAAAATCCCAGAAATCTGCGCCTTCAGGTAAGGTTTTATTTCTTTCTCTTTTAAGGTACTTTTTGACATCATGCTTAATTGAATCTACAAGTCGTGGCGCTTTTATTTTTTCATGGCTTAATGAAAATGTTTTTTTCATGGGAATACCTTAAATAAGATCTTAAATAATTTTAATGGTGGCTATTAAGTGAGCGTGAGCAACCAAACGTTGGTAGTAGTTTACCATAGCTCAATGGTGGCTGAAATGGAAAACAGTTAGCAGATATGGAAAAGCGCATGCAGGTGATAAAATCAGCAATGGCAAACACTAGTGTCGCGGATAAAAAGTTTATGAGTAATAATGCCTAGTGGGTTATGTCAATTATGGGTCACGGTTAATTACTCGCAGTTAAAATGCGGTTAACCTCGGCTTGCAGTACGGGGATTACTGTTGCTTCAAACCAATCATTACGTTTAAGCCAAATATTATTTCTTGGGCTTGGGTGAGGTAGTACTAATTGTTTTGATTTTAATAAACTTTGCCATTGCTGCGCCAATTCAGTGATAGGGGCTGTAGAGTGCAAGTGCCAGTTGATGGCGTATCTCCCTAAAATAATGGTTAGCTCTACCTTTTCTAGTTTTGCTAATAATGCTTCTCGCCATGTTTTTGCACATAGGGGCAATGGGGGCAAGTCTCCTGACTTTCCACGGCCAGGATAGCAAAAGCCCATAGGCACAATGGCAAAGTTATTAGCTTGATAAAACTGTGCTTTATTAACCCCTAACCAAGCTCTTAACCTGTCACCACTTAAATCATCAAAAGGTATGGATTTTTCATGTGTTTTTGTACCGGGAGCCTGACCAACAATTAATATTTTACTTTGCGCACTCGCTTGTAAAATTGGTTTTGGCTTAAAGGGTAAGTCTTGTTCACATAAGGTGCATTGTCTGATTTTTGTCAGTAGTTTTTGCATTGCCATTTTTACATTGCTATGAAATGTTATTTCTGGGAGGATTTTTTAATTTAAATGCTTTTATGTAAGCGGGAAGCGGATAAAATATGAGGCATCGTGTATTCAGTTGCCGTTATATGCTTTGGCTTCACTAGATTATTCTTGCCTTTGCTCAATAATAACATCAACCTGACGTTTATTATTTTGCTGAGAAATAACCACCCTCATGATGCGTTTTTCTTGCTGATATGACAATGTTAAGCGACCACGCTTTCTTTCCTGAGCAATAGTCTCACCAAACTGTTGTTGATAAAACGCAATGACTTGTGTTTCTGTTGCCGCTGTAAAGTAATTTAATACCGCGGGCATATCGTCAGTAAAGTCAGCGAATACTTGGGCATTAGCCATCATAGGAATTACAACAGAGTTAGCGTCACTACTTGCTAATGCCACTGAGCTGAAAGTAAATAAAACAGCACTAGCTAATAATGAATACTTATTTGTACGTGTTGTTGTCATTTGATCAATTCCTGTTGTTTTTGCCTGACTATAATTAACACTATTAAATATATACGATTTTCAATCATAGTGCGACATTCATTCAAGTTGCGACGAATTCATCTCTATAATGGTCAACCCACAAGGCGGTAGCACCACAAATTGCCACCGGCATAATGACCAAGTTTATAATGGGGATCATAGCAAATACCGCGACCGTAATACCAAAACTATAGCTTAATCCTTGGCGCTCTTTTAACGCTTGCTTCATTACTGAAAAAGGCACTTTATGATTGTCAAACGGGTAGTCTTTATATTGTACTGCCATCATCCATGCAATAAATAAAAACCAAATTATCTGTCCTATCACAGGCAAGATCCATAAAATTATGAAAAAGCCGATGGCTCTGGGTAAATAATAGCTCAGTTTTTGCCATTCTCGACCAAGCGTTCTAGGGATGTCTTTAACCACATCGAGCATACTGCCATTTTGCGTTGCTTGTCCTAGCAGTATATTTTCAATTTTTTCTGATAGTAGGCCATTAAAGGGGGCGGCTAGCCAGTTGGCGGCAGTGCTAAATAAAAAGGAGAAAATAACTAAAATAGTCACGACCGCAAGTGGCCATAAAATACTGCTAAGCCAGTCTAACCAAGCAGGTAACCAGTCCATTAATAGCGTCATATAGTGTTCAAGTTCAATAAACATAAAATAAAATGCGCCGCTAAATAGTACTAAATTAATTAATAAAGGAATAAACACGAAACGTCGAATACCTTTTCGTTGAATAAGCTCAAAACCTTTGAATAAATAGCCAGCACCGCTATGCGCTAATGGTTGCTTTGATGAAGATAAATTTTTTTTAGCAGAATGGGACATTTAGAAATAGTAACTCATTGATATTAAGGGATAGATTATAGGGCTAACTTAAATGCAATTACAGTACTAACTTGTTACAAAATACCACTATTTCTGTTAAAGTTATCTTTGCTATAATTTTTGCATGGCTGGTATTATACCCATGATACCTTATCAGTTAAAAACAATAAAAATCTTGAATGAAACAGGCATAATAAATGGAAGACAACTTCAGAAACGCATTAATTATTATCAGTGGCGTAGTTATTGCTGCTATTTTTATTCATGGTTTATGGACCATTAGAAAGCAAAAGAATCCTTATAAATTAAAAACCAGTAAGGAACAGGTTAAACCGTTAAATCGTGATTTTGACGGTAAAGGTTTTGACCAAGACGGTGTTGGGCAAGTTAAAATCTTAAAACAAGCCAATGAGCCAAAGGTTAGTAGTGAACAATATTTTGAACAAACAATTAGCCTTGAAGAAATCAGTCACTTAGAATCAGGACAAGACGAAGGATCTTACCCCGATTTAACCTCCCAAGAACAAGTGCCTGAGCATGAAACCTCGATGGAAGTACTGCAAGTAGAAAACGAAGTATCTCAAGCGCTTGAAGAAATTATCCTTGAGCCAATCTATCAACAACCGGTTACTCAAGCTAAGCCTGACACGATAAAACCTACCAAAGCGCCCATAAGAAAAAAAGTAGCTAAAACTAAGCCAACACCGGCAGAAATCAAGCGTAATCAAATAGAAATTAATTTTGGTGACGGTATCGCTGTTGATGAAACTACTACGCATGAGCAACCAGAAGCAAGCGTTAATACTAAACAAACATCTTCAGTGCAAACACAAAACACGCCTGACATAGAACCTCAGATCATTATCTTGAGTGTGGTGATGCCCGCTAATCAGCTTATGTCGGGTGCTGCTTTACTACCTTGTTTATTAACACTGGGCATGAAATACGGTGAAATGGATATTTTTCATCGTCACCAAGACAATGCTGGTAATGGCGGTGTTAGTTTCAGCTTAGCCAACATGCTAAACCCTGGTTCTTTTGATTTAGACACCATGGAAACATTTGCGACACAGGGGGTTACTTTATTTATGGCTTTACCTAATGCGGTTGATGCTTTTGCTGCCTTTGAACAAATGTTAGCGGCCGCTAAACAATTAGCCACGGAGTTTAATGGGCAACTACTTGATGACAAACGAAACGTGTTGACTAAGCAAGGCGAGCAACATTATGTTAGTAAAATTCGTGAGTTTGATAGGCAGTATCGCTTAGCCAGTGTTGAATAATAAAGATTGAATAACAAATTACCCATACACGCCACAGGCTTTAATTAACAATATTAAACCGTGGCTCTACTAGGGCTTTTTCGGCCTGTTTTGAGTTAACTATCCATGCCTACCATTGAACCATCACCAAGCCTTGTTGACAGAATAAAGCAACTTCACCAGCAAATTAATCATTACAATCATCAATACTACGTGCTTGATGAACCTAGTGTTCCCGATGCTGAATATGACCGATTAATGGTTGAACTAATAACGCTTGAGCAAACCCATCCCGAATTAAAAACCCTTGATTCACCTAGTCAAAAAGTGGGTGGCCAAGCACTTAAGACCTTTAGCCAAATAACGCACCAAGTGCCTATGTTATCGCTTGATAATGTGTTCTCGAATGACGAGTGGCAAGCCTTCGTAAAGCGTATTCAAGATAGGTTAGCGAATGATAAAAGCATGGTGATATGCGCCGAGCCGAAACTTGATGGTTTGGCGGTTAGCTTGCGTTATGAGCAGGGTGTTTTAGTGCAAGCTGCAACACGGGGTGATGGTAGCACAGGCGAAAATATCACTGAGAATATTCGCACTATTAAATCAATCCCCTTAAAACTTGTTGGTGAAAGTGGCGTTGATTACCCTGATGTTATTGAGGTGCGTGGTGAAGTGTTTATGCCGAAAGCGAGTTTCGAGCAATTAAACGAAACGGCAAAAAAGAAAGGTGAAAAAGCTTTTGCTAACCCTCGAAATGCTGCCGCAGGTAGTTTACGTCAACTAGATTCTAAAATTACCGCCAAGCGCAACTTAGCTTTTTATGCTTATGGCTTGGGTTTTGTGGGTAAGCTAGCGAATGAAAAAACCTTTTTAGCCTCTTCACATTATCAACGTTTATGTCAGGTTAAAGCCTTGGGTTTACCTATGTGTCCTGAAGTTCGTTTATTAACTGAACCGCAGCAAGTGCAAGATTTCTATCAAGATATTCTTAATAAACGTGACAGCTTAAGTTATGAAATAGACGGCACTGTCCTGAAAGTTGATGACATTGCTTTGCAAGAAAAGCTCGGTTTTGTCGCACGTGCACCCCGCTGGGCGATTGCTTATAAATTTCCAGCGCAAGAAGAATTGACCACAGTTGAAGACGTTGAGTTTCAGGTTGGTCGTACAGGTGCAATAACGCCTGTTGCTCGCTTAAAACCGATATTTGTTGGCGGTGTAACAGTATCTAACGCAACCTTACATAATCAAGATGAAATTGAACGTTTAGGTTTGAAAATTGGCGACACCGTCGTTATTCGCCGCGCGGGTGATGTGATCCCACAAATTGTCTCTGTGGTGCTTGATAAACGCGGCGATAATACTAAAGCCGTTGTTTTTCCACAAAACTGCCCGATATGTGACTCTAAAGCGGCTAAAGCTGAAGGAGAAGCGGTACTTCGCTGTACTGCCGGGCTATTTTGTCAAGCACAACGCAAAGAGGCGATAAAACACTTTTCTTCGCGTAAGGCTCACGATATCGATGGTTTAGGTGACAAATTAGTTGAACAGCTAGTTGATGAAAACTTAATTAATACCCCTGCAGATTTATTTAAATTAGTCGAAATAGAGATTAGTACCATGGATCGCATGGGAGCAAAGTCAGCTAAAAATTTAATTGTAGCGCTAGAAAAAGCGAAAAACACCACCTTAGCTAAGTTTATCTATGGCTTAGGTATTCGCGAAGTAGGCGAGGCGACAGCCGCTAATTTAGCCAATCATTTTTGCACGCTAGCAGCAATACAACAGGCAAGCTTTGACGCTTTACAAACGGTTGATGATGTCGGCGAAATAGTGGCAAAAAATATTGTTAACTTTTTTAAAGAAGAGCATAACTTAGCGGTAGTTGCTACCTTAGATGCCATAATGACTTGGCCTGATATTATTGTTAAGACTGCTGATGAGCTACCTTTAGCGGAGCAAACTTTTGTGCTCACCGGCACCTTGAGTCAAATGGGACGCAGTGAAGCAAAAGCGGCATTACAATTATTGGGTGCCAAAGTTTCTGGCAGTATTTCGGCAAAAACACACTTTTTGGTGGCTGGCGAAAAAGCGGGCTCAAAGTTAACTAAGGCGCAAGATTTAGGCGTAGCCGTGCTAACGGAAGATGAATTAGTCGCTTTGTTAGCGAAATACAGTAGCTAAATGCAATAACAAATGGGTTTAGCTAATTTGGAATATATATCATGAAACAGTCAGTGAAAAAAACAGTCAAAAAGTTCAGTAATAAGGATGCAATCGTTGGATTTCTTTCTTTGTTGGCCATTGGTTGCTATGTTGCGCCTCTACCTGTATTCGCCCAAGGAAATCAAGCTATACCGAAAATAACAGCGCAACAAGCTAAGGCGTTACAAACGCTAAATCAGCAGCCGAGTACTGAACAAATGACTCAACCGATTAAAAGTTTACGTTTATCAATAAGAAAACTAGCAGACAGTCAAGGACAGGTTTATTTAGGGGCTTTAGTGAGTCGGGCTGAATTGTTGCCTTATTTAGCGCAATTAAAAACTATTTTAACTGGCGATTTTGAACGTTTTCGTGCCAATCAGGCGGCACGTGATCATCAAAGCTTTCACATAACGCTCATAAACCCTATTGAATATCAACATGTGGATAAACAACTAGTTGAGCAACTATTAAGTCCTAGTATTAATGTTAGCTTTTCATCGCAATTACAAGTGAGCTTATTAGGGCTAGGTAAAGCAGAAAAAGCGGATAAGAGTAGCTATTTTGTTGTTGCCCAAAGTAATGATGCGCAATTGATCCGCCAGCGTTTTTTACTAAATTATAAAGATTTTCATGTCACCTTAGGCTTTGACCCTAGCGATATTTATGACGTCAAAAAAGACAGCTCAACTTTGCTCAAGCCTTAGATCAGAAATTAAAGAAAGTAACTTAAGCCTTAGTCATTCGCCAAAAAGCCAAGCCAGCAGCAAAGAATAAAATCATTGGGTAAAAAGCATGAGAGATAACGGCGAACGGTGATATTCCCAATGTAGCCCCTAAGAGTAAAGCTTGCGCACCATAAGGTAATAGCCCTTGATTAATGCAGGCGAAAATATCTAATAAACTGGCGGATTGTGCTGGCGTTAAGTCGCCATCGGTGGCCAAGTTTTTCGCAGTTTCACCAGTGATAATAATTGAAACGGTATTATTAGCGGTAAAAAAATTACAGCCAAAGGTTAAACCGGCAATGCCAAAGCCTGCGGCACGTTTTTTATTGTTAGGGCTCAACTTATTCGCGAATGACTCAATGGCTTGTGTTAATGCGGCTAAGCCACCTTGATGACGAATTAATTCACTTAAGCCGCCAATAAATAATGACAAAATGAAGATGTCTTGCATACTCGCAAAACCAGCATTGATATCACTTATCCAAGTAGAAAGTTGGTAGTCATTAGTGAGCATACCAATCATAGCTGCTAGCACTATACCTAAAGTTAACACTACAAATACATTCACGCCTGATAGTGCGAGCACTAAAATGACAATATAAGGCACTAAACCTATAAAAGCCGCATCACTGGTTGCTTCATAATTGATACTTTGCCCTAAAACGGCAAAAATAATTAAACAAATAATGGCGGCAGGTACGGCAAATTTAAAGTTTATTTTAAATTTATCTTTCATGTGAGCGCCTTGGCTGCGTGTTGAGGCAATGGTGGTGTCAGAAATTATTGATAAGTTATCGCCAAAAATAGCACCAGAAATCAAACAGCCAGCGACAAGGGCTGAATCTAATCCTGCTGATTCAATAAAGCCTAAAGCAATAGGCGCAATGGCCGCAATAGTGCCCATTGACGTGCCCATAGCGGTTGATAAAAAGGCGGCAACTAAAAATAATCCCGGTAGTAATAAATAACTAGGAAAAACAGCTAAACCTAATTGTACACTAGCATCAACACTGCCCGTGGCTTTAGCAACGGTAGCAAAAGCGCCGGCAAGTAAATAAATAACGCACATCGTCATTATATTTGCGTGACCTGCACCATTAATAAACTGGCCTATTTGTTTATCAATAGGCTCTTTGCCTAATACTTTTCCTAAATAGAGGGCAACAAAAATAGCGGGAATTATCGCGATACTGGCGGGGAGTTGATAAAAGGCAAACTCCGCTCCTTGCATGGTAAGGATAATGCCAGTGCCTAAAAATAAGCCAAGAAATACGGCAAAGGGCAGTAACGCTGTCAGGCTTTTTTTGTTTGATATGGGTTGTTCTACAACAGTAGGCTTGCTCATAAATAATTATTCTTATTATTAATGTTATGAATTCTTAATCATTATATTCGTTAAATCATTGTTGTGTGAAGAAGTGATTTGTATTTAATTGCTTATCTTCAATTAATGCTTTGCCTCTAAGCCTTTTAATTCTCGCTGAAACGAGTATTTCGAGGCAACATGAGTATAAACAATAACAAATTGCCATACTACATCACTACATACTAGTGGGGGTTTATGATAAACTCTCGCAAAATTTTTAACTCCCCTATTAATAAAGTAAGTGAATTAATATGTCTGAAAATACTATTTCTGAAAACAAGTTTGAAACTATTGAGCAACGTGTAAGCTATGGTGTCGGTCGTCAACTTGGTGATCAACTACGTAACAACCCTTTTAAAGATTTTGACATTAGTGCTGTGCAAGCGGGTCTTGCTGATGCATTAGCAAATGCTGCTAGCCAAGTAGCCGATGAAGACTTAAATGAAGCTTTCTCTGTAGTATCTAAAAAATTACAAGAGCAAGAGCAAGTTATCGCCAAAGAAAAAGCCGCTGAAGGCGAAGCTTTTTTAGCTGAAAATGCTAAGCGTGATGAAGTTACTGTCACTGAGTCTGGTTTACAGTACGAAGTTATTGCTACAGGCGAAGGTGAAAAACCAACCGCGGCAAGCACTGTTCGTGTTCATTATCACGGCACATTTGCTAATGGTGAAGTTTTCGATAGCTCAGTTGATCGCGGTCAACCAGCAGAATTTCCAGTAGGCGGCGTTATCGCTGGTTGGACGGAAGCATTACAGTTAATGACTGAAGGCAGCAAATGGAAGTTAACTATTCCATACAACTTAGCTTATGGTGAACAAGGTTCACAAGGTGCTATTCCTCCTTATGCTACGTTAGTATTTGATGTTGAATTACTTAGCATTATTAGCTAATTTAGTTATTTTTAAAGCCCTCAATTGAGGGCTTTTTTATGTTCAGGATGAACGGTATGTCGTGGTGCCATGGATGGCAAAGAACGTGTATGTTCAGGATGAACGGTATGTCGTGGTGCCATGGATGGCAAAGAACGACGTTGCAGAGCTTACGTGCAGACTAAAAAAATCACTACCTTATTCAAAAATTATTTGTCGGCTTTTAAGGCTTATGATCTAAATAAGGTTGTTGCGTGCTATCACTTACCATGCACCTTAAATACGCCAGACAAAGTTGTGCTTCTCACTAGTATAGATGCGTGTCGGCAAGAGTTTGCTGACATTTTTGCTCAACTTAAAGGAGCAAACATCAGTGAAATTATTGCTCGCAAAGCCAGTTACGTCTTAATCACTGAAAACTTGTTATTAGCCTCTATAGATTGGGAGTTTATTGACGAACAAGGCGAAATGTTTGCAGACTTTTGTGCTATTTATCATTTAACCCTGGTTGAAAATGAACTGAAAATTATCAACGTTGTTTCCCATGACTTATCTAACTCGTTAACATTAACGAACGTGCTTAAGTTAACAACTTAATTTGAAGTAACGGTTTGGATATATAAATTTGTAGCAGCGGTTTTTACCTGCACGGATGTAGGTACTTAGGTTTTGTCTGGAACTAAAAACCTGAACCGCGCTGTTTTAAAAGAGATTAAAAAATGAAAGTTAAAGTAGCCATATTAGGCTGTAGTGGTCGCATGGGTCGAAACCTTATTCAAGCAGCCCATGAGCATGAAAGTATTGAATTAGTGGGTGGCAGTGTTCGCGCTAGCTCTTCATTTGTCGATTTTGATTTAGGTGAGCTTGCGGGTATTGGTGCTATTGGCTTAACCACATCAACACAGCTGAGCCAGCTAACCGATGCCGATGTTTATATTGATTTTACCGCTATAGAAACGACATTAGAAAATATTGACTGGTGTCAACAACACAAAAAAGCCTTGGTGATTGGTACAACCGGTTTTAGTGATGCCCAAGTAGCCGTGATTGAAAAAGCAGGGGCAGTAATGCCTGTTGTGCTAGCGCCTAATACCTCAGTGGGTGTTAATTTAATGTTTAAGCTGTTGCAAGTAACAGCAAAGGCCATTGGCGACTATACTGATATAGAAATTTTTGAAGCACATCATAGATTCAAAAAAGATGCGCCATCAGGTACGGCAGTTAAAATGGGGCAGGTCATTGCTGACACCCTAGGGCGCGATCTCAGCAAATGTGCGGTTTACGGTCGTGAAGGCATTACTGGCGAGCGGGATAGAGAAACGATAGGTTTCGCTACCGTAAGAGCCGGGGATATTGTTGGCGAACATACCGCATTTTTTGCCGACCTAGGTGAACGTATCGAAATTACTCATAAAGCCAGCTCTCGTATGACTTTCGCTTTAGGGGCTATGCGTGCCGCTTTTTGGTTAAGTGATGCAGAAAATGGCTTTTACGACATGCAAGACGTTTTAGGTTTGAAAGATTAGTAAACTACTACTTTTGAGCACTTGGTGGTTAAAAGAGTATAAATCACATAAAAGAACGAGTTTTTACACATTTTACTAGACGAAAGAAGCCTGTAAGCGTAAAATAAGTGGATTTTGTCAAAAGTTTAGCGAAAAGCTGATTTTTGGCATTTTTTCATCTGCAAAACATGCAAATTTTGTGACGGTTTTACGATTATACTAAGACAAGCTTAACGCTGTTTTATATATGAGTTTTGCGTTTCTTTCTTCTCTTTGGAGGTTACATTGGCTATATCTGCTATTTTAGTACTGGAAGACGGTACTGTATTTAAAGGCACCGCAATTGGTGCACAGGGAACGGCTGTTGGTGAAGTAGTATTTAATACTTCAATGACAGGTTATCAAGAAATTCTTACCGACCCCTCTTATGCAGAGCAAATTATCACTCTGACTTACCCACATATTGGTAATACAGGTACTAACTGTGAAGATAAAGAATCGACGTCAATTTTTGCGAAAGGATTAGTGATCCGAGATTTGCCATTACTAGCCAGTAACTTTAGAAGTGAACAAAGCTTAAGCGAGTACTTAATCGACAATAATATTTTGGGTATTGCCGATATAGATACGCGTAAATTAACACGTATTTTACGAGAAAAAGGTGCACAAAACGGTTGTATCTTAACCCTCGACTCTAGTGATGATGGCAGTGTGAGTGATGAAAGCATACAAGCCGCGCAGGATAATGCTTTAACTCAAGCTAAAGCATTTCCCGGTCTAAAAGGCATGGACTTGGCAAAAGTAGTGTCAACTAAAGAGCAATACCAATGGACATCAGGAAGTTGGACACTAGGCAGCCCGATGGGTGAAGGTTTTGCTGATTATAGTAATATGCCAGAAAAGCTTACTTTTCACGTGGTTGCTTATGATTTTGGTGCCAAAAGCAATATTTTACGCATGTTGGTTGATCGCGGTTGCAAACTTACCGTTGTTCCTGCTCAAACACCAGCAAGTGAAGTACTGGCGATGAACCCTGATGGTATCTTCCTGTCAAATGGCCCTGGAGACCCTGAGCCATGTGATTATGCCATTGCTGCGATCAAAGAATTTTTAACAACAGATATCCCCGTATTTGGTATTTGTTTAGGTCACCAATTGTTAGGTTTAGCCAGTGGTGCAAAAACCATCAAAATGAAATTTGGTCATCATGGCGCTAACCACCCAGTAAAAGATATTGATCGTGATGTCGTGATGATCACTTCACAAAACCATGGTTTTGCTGTTGATGAAGCCAACTTACCAGCTAACTTAAGAACCACACACAAATCTTTATTTGATGGTTCTTTGCAAGGCATTCACCGCATTGACAAACCCGCGTTTAGTTTTCAAGGCCATCCAGAAGCAAGCCCCGGCCCACATGACGCTGCTCCGTTATTCGATCATTTTATTGATTTAATTACCGAATATAAAGCCGGAAATAAAACCGAAAATAAAGCCAAACAAGCTTAACCCTACGCCCTTGACAAGAGAAGATAAGAGAGAATAACGACATGGCAAAAAGAACAGATTTAAAAAGTATCTTGATCTTAGGTGCAGGCCCAATTGTAATTGGCCAAGCTTGTGAATTTGACTATTCAGGCGCGCAAGCCTGTAAAGCCTTACGCGAAGAAGGTTATCGAGTAATTTTAGTTAACTCTAACCCTGCAACTATCATGACAGACCCTGATATGGCCGATGCCACCTACATCGAACCTATTCATTGGGAAGTTGTGCGCAAAATCATTGAAAAAGAACGTCCTTGTGCGGTGTTGCCTACTATGGGTGGTCAAACTGCGCTTAACTGTGCGTTAGAATTAGAAGCGAAGGGTGTTCTTAAAGAATTTAATGTCGAAATGATCGGTGCAACGGCCGATGCCATTGATAAAGCAGAAGACAGAAGTCGTTTTGATAAAGCAATGAAAGCTATTGGCCTTGATACACCACGCGCTGAAATTGTTCACACCCTTGAAGAAGCTCATGCGGCGAGCAAAAACCTTGGTTTTCCCTGTATTATTCGCCCATCATTTACTATGGGCGGCAGTGGTGGCGGTATTGCTTATAACACTGAAGAATTTACCGAAATTTGTACCCGTGGTTTAGATCTTTCGCCAACCTCAGAATTATTGATTGATGAATCATTAATTGGTTGGAAAGAATATGAAATGGAAGTGGTTCGTGACAAAAATGATAACTGCATCATTATTTGTGCCATCGAAAACTTTGACCCAATGGGCATTCATACCGGTGATTCAATCACAGTTGCACCAGCGCAAACGCTAACCGATAAAGAATACCAAATTATGCGTAATGCCTCTTTGGCGGTATTGCGTGAAATTGGTGTGGAAACAGGTGGTTCAAACGTACAGTTTGGTATTTGCCCTGATACTGGTCGTATGGTTATTATCGAAATGAACCCACGTGTTTCTCGCTCGTCAGCATTAGCATCAAAAGCAACGGGTTTCCCTATTGCTAAAATCGCCGCCAAATTAGCGATTGGTTATACTCTTGATGAATTAACCAATGATATCACCGGTGGCAAAACCCCCGCATCATTTGAACCGACCATTGATTACGTTGTGACTAAAATCCCACGTTTTAACTTTGAAAAGTTTGCTGGCTGTGAAGACAGATTAACCACGCAAATGAAGTCTGTCGGTGAAGTTATGGCCATTGGTCGTAACCAGCAAGAGTCTATGCAAAAAGCCTTACGTGGCTTAGAAGTGGGTGTAAACGGCTTTGACTCTATGGTTGATGTTACTCAACCAGGTGCTAAAACGAAAATCATGCACGAATTGCAAGAAGCGGGCTCTGATCGTATTTGGTACATTGCCGATGCATTTCGTTTAGGTTTAACCGTTGACGATGTTTTCCGCTTAACCAAGATAGATCGTTGGTTCTTAGTACAAATTGAAGATATTGTTTTAGAAGAAGCAAAAGTTCGCGATGGCGGTATGAAAGTGCTAACGCCTGAGTATTTACGCAAACTTAAGCGTAAAGGTTTTGCTGATGCTCGTCTTGCCGATGTTATTGGTGTAAGTGAAGCTGAAATTCGCAAAAAACGTCATAACGCTGATATTTTCCCTGTCTACAAACGTGTCGATACCTGTGCGGCAGAATTTAGCTCAGACACCGCTTACATGTATTCTACTTACGATGAAGAGTGTGAAGCGGCGCCAACCGATAAAGAATCAATCATGATCTTAGGCGGTGGCCCTAACCGTATAGGTCAAGGTATTGAATTTGATTATTGTTGTGTACATGCGGCATTAGCATTACGTGAAGATGGTTATGAAACCATCATGGTTAACTGTAATCCTGAAACGGTTTCAACCGATTATGATACCTCAGACCGATTATATTTTGAGTCAATCACTTTTGAAGACGTGTTAGAAATTGTCCGCATTGAAAAGCCAAAAGGCGTTATAGTGCAATACGGTGGTCAAACACCGCTTAAATTAGCACGCGCTTTAGAAGCGGCTGGCGTACCTATTATTGGTACTTCGCCTGACGCTATTGACCGCGCAGAAGACAGAGAACGCTTCCAACAAGCGGTTGACCGTTTAGGTTTATTACAACCTGAAAATGCTACCGTGACCTCTATTGATGAAGCCATGGCAAAAGCCGAAAAAATTGGCTTTCCATTAGTGGTTCGTCCATCTTATGTTTTAGGTGGCCGCGCGATGGAAATTGTTTACGATTTAGATGATTTACGTCGTTATATGACCGAAGCGGTAAGCGTCTCTAATGATTCACCAGTATTGCTTGATCACTTCCTTGATGACGCCATTGAGGTTGACATTGACGTAGTGTGTGATGGTACCGATGTTGTTATTGGCGGCATTATGCAACATATCGAACAAGCGGGGGTTCATTCAGGTGATTCAGCCTGTTCATTACCTGCCTATAGCTTAAGTAAAGAAATTCAAGATGTAATGCGTAAGCAAGTCACTGATTTAGCCTTTGAATTAAATGTTATTGGCTTAATGAATACTCAAATGGCCGTTAAAGATGGTGAGGTTTATTTAATCGAAGTAAACCCTCGTGCGGCACGTACCATACCATTTGTTTCTAAAGCAACCTCAGTACCCTTAGCTAAAGTTGGTGCGCGTGTTATGGCTGGTAAATCATTAACCGAACAAGGGATCACCGAAGAAGTTATTCCGCCGTTTTACTCTGTGAAAGAAGTGGTTATTCCTTTCAATAAGTTCCACGGAAGTGATCCGCTGGTTGGCCCAGAAATGCGCTCAACGGGTGAAGTTATGGGTGTTGGTGATACGTTTGAAGAGGCTTATGCAAAAGCTAACTTAGGTGCGGGTGTTTCAGTACCTAAATCAGGTCGGGCATTAATCTCTGTACGTAATTCTGATAAAGTACGTGTGGTAGAGCTAGCGAAACAAATGGTGACTTTAGGTTACGAGCTTGATGCCACTCATGGTACTGCTATCATTTTAGGTGAAGCGAATATACCGGTACGTTTAGTGAATAAAGTACACGAAGGTCGTCCACATATTCTTGATAGAATTAAAAATAGTGAGTACAGTTATATAATTAACACCACTGAAGGTCGTAAAGCCATAGAAGATTCTAAAGTTTTACGTGGTGGTGCATTACGCTATAAAGTTGCTTATACTACTACATTAAATGCTGCTTTTGCTGCCTGTCAGGCGCATGCTGCGGATGATAGAAATACAGTAACGTCTATTCAAGAATTACATAAAGAATGTAACTAGCTTGCTATTTTAAGCGCTAGCTTTGTTGGAAGTACTCATTGACGTTCGTCAACTCCGTGCTTCCGCCTTGCTATCACATAAACTAGCTTCGCTATTTTCACTTATTTAGTAGCAATGAAATAGATTATAAACAAGAAAGAAGAGTAAAATGACAAAATACCCAATGACACTTCTTGGTGCTGAACAATTAAAAGAAGAACTGAGAGTTTTAAAAACAGAAAAACGTCCACGCATTGTTAAAGATATTGCTGATGCACGTGAACATGGTGATTTAAAAGAAAATGCTGAGTACCATGCGGCGAAAGAAGAGCAAGGTTTTTGCGAAGGCCGCATTCAAGATATTGAAGGTCGGTTATGTAATGCGCAAGTGATTGATATTACAAAAATACCTAATCGCGGCAAAGTGATATTTGGTACTACAGTGACTTTGTTAAATATTGATACAGAAGCGACGGTGACCTATCAAATTGTTGGTAATGATGAAGCCAATATTAAATTGGGTCAAATTTCAGTAAATTCACCCATTGCCCGTGGTTTAATTGGTAAAGAGGTAGATAGCGAAATTGAAATATCTACCCCTGGTGGTGTGGTGGAATATGAAATTATGTCAGTAGAGCATATTTAAGCGCTACTATAGACGATTATTTCTAAAGCCAAAAGTGTTAATAAAAACCTCAAACCTGAAAAGGGCTGAGGTTTTTTAATGTCTTAAATTTGACAATTAAAAACATAAGTGTATATTTAAATGATATCGTTTTGATATCACTGTTGTGTTTTTAAGGAACTCCCATGCATGAGAAAAAAGGTTTTTCACTGAATGGTTTTGGTGTATTTGTAGCACTGTTACTATTGGCAGTATTTATTATTGGTCAAATTTTAGCGCAACATGCGAGTGCACTATTTTTTATTGCCATTGCCGCAATTATTTTTATTATCCCAGGTTTTTTCATGGTGCAACCAAACCAAGGCAAAGTCATGACTTTCTTTGGTAGTTATGTGGGCACAGTAAAGTTAAATGGTTTGCGCTGGACAATTCCCTTTTTCATTCGTAAAAACATTTCGCTTAGAATTCGAAATTTTGAATCTAATCAAATGAAAGTGAATGATAATCACGGTAACCCCATTGAAATTGCTACTGTGGTGGTTTGGTCAGTTGATGACACGGCAGAAGCGACATTTGAAGTTGATGATTACATTAGTTTTGTCAATATTCAAAGTGAATCAGCGCTACGTAATATGGCTATTAGCTATCCTTATGATCAACATGAAGGTGATGAAATTGCCCTGCGTAGTCATCCTCAAGAAATTTCAGAAGCGTTAAAGTATGAGATACAAGCAAGGTTAGAAAAAGCGGGTGTAAAAGTACATGAAGCGAGAATAAGCCATTTAGCTTACGCTCCTGAAATTGCCAATGCCATGTTACAAAGGCAACAAGCCTCAGCCATTATTGCAGCGAGAAGGCTAATTGTTGATGGCGCCGTGGGTATGGTAGAAATGGCTTTAAGCCAGCTATCAGAAAAAAAGATAGTGGAGTTAGATGAAGAGCGTAAAGCGACTATGGTGAGTAATTTGCTGGTGGTGCTTTGCAGCGATAAAAGCACACAGCCGGTGGTGAATACAGGTAGCCTTTACTAGCTTATGAAATTGTTAAGTATTAGGAATTACTATGGCCGCTAAAAAAAGTTTTCCCTTGCGTATCAACCCCGATGTATTGGCAGCAATGCAGCGTTGGTCTGATGATGAATTACGCAGTGTTAACGCACAAATTGAATACGTACTCAGGCAAGCATTAGTTGATTCAGGAAGAGTGAAACTAGTGCAGAAAGTTATCACCATTGTTGAGAGTGATGATACTAAAAAATAATTCTCTACTATGGGATAAATGATTTTTTTGTGTAGTAGATAAGCGGTCAGCTTAACTGGCGCGCTTATCTGATACGAATATCATTGTTGCTAAGCCTTGCGGAGTTAACTAACCTCTTGTTAAGCCCTTAAGCATTGAGCATCCAACCATTGCACAATGTCAGTCATAACTTCGTCATGATTTATTTCATTCAACATCTCATGTCGACCATCTTCATAAACTTTTAAGCTGACATTATTTTGGCCGACATTTTTATAAGCTTTTGCTAAATTTGGTAGCCCTTTACCCATCATTCCTACGGGATCTTTTGCGCCACCTAACATAAATATTGGCAAGTTAGCTTGTATTTTAGCGAGTGAGCTTTTTTCAAATAACGGGATTAAGGCAGAAAGCAAGTCATGCCATAAGCCTATTGAGCAGTCAAAACCACACAGTGGATCGGCAATATACTTATCAACTTGAGCGTGATCTCGGCTAAGCCAATCGTATTGCGTTCTACAAGGTTTGAACGTTTGGTTGAAAGAGCCAAATGATAGAAATTGCATTAAAGCACTACTTTTATCACGGCCTAAACGCAGTTTTTCAAATTGAGCAACAAACTTAGCAATACGGGTTAAAGCGGCGGGCTGCATATTTGAGCCTGATAAAATTAAACCATCAATGGCATGATTGTGGTGACACAAATAAGATTGAACAATGAAAGAACCCATGCTGTGACCAAAAAGATAAAAAGGCAAGCTGGCATCACAGACAGCAGCACGAACCTCAGTTAAATCAGTCAGTACCTTTTCCCAACCATTAACTTCAGCATAACTGCCAAGTTGGCTGGTTTCGCTGCTGCCATGGCCGCGATGATTATGTGCGACAACAGCATAACCCGCGTTAACCAATTCTTGCGCAAGGCCTTCATAACGCAAAGCGTGTTCCGACATACCATGGTTGATATGAACCCAAGCTTTCGGGGATTCAGGGCGCCAGACATAAAGTTGTATTTTATGACCGTCACTGGCAATTAATTCTTGCTCTATCATTTGTCTTAAACTCTATTTTAATGGCTAGTGTCGAAAGTAATGGCTGAGGGATTCTCTGCCAAAGTGCGGCTTACCGATGAATAGCTAATAAGACCGGCCATGATTGCAGCATAAAAAGCATGATAGATAATATAATCGCTGCTTTGCAACTGATTAATATCTAATGCCGTTAATATCATCACAATAGGTAAAGCGATAACTACAGCAGGTACAATGCCAATAACGACTCCTCGCATAAAAAGCGACTCTGGCAATTTTTTGATAAATGTAGGAGCAACAAATTGTCCTAGGTTGTGGGAGCTTTTTTTACGCTTTGCTCGAGTAATAGGAGCAGTGATTAAGGTGATGATTAATCCCATAAGAAAGGTACCAACGAAAAGATCACCACTTATATTTGGCATAAGTAAATGATCACTTGGTGCTAATAAAGGAATGTGAGACAAAGCGGATAACGTGGCACTTGACAAGTAGTAGGCAATAGCAAAATTAATTATTACATTAACAATGACTTGCTCGGTTAAAAATGCATTAAAAGATTTCATGTTTTACACCTAGGTAGAGTTTTTATCGATATCATTATCGGTATCGGAACTGTTTATGTTTAATTAATTGAAAGACTATTAATTAAAATAAATTCATTACTCATGCTAATGTTGCTTGATTTATTAAACAAATGAATAATAGTTATAGTTATTTATTCGTTTTTGATATAGTTATTGCTAAGAAGTGCTCATAGGTTGGACATTAAGAGATCATTGGATTCAGGCCGCATTTTAATCGTCCTTTTTCTTTATCTCTGGTCGGGTTCGCTCTTTGAGCATATTTTGACAAAAAATTGATAGTTT
>MAAE01000066.1 GCA_002162675.1 Colwellia sp. 39_35_sub15_T18
TTATATTGTTTTAAAGCATTGGCATAAGTGCGTGCTAAGTAACTGCGCATTGAATTAACAAATTTTGCTCGCTGTTCTTTGCTCGTTTTTTTCAAATGTTTACCCAAAATTCGATAAGCCGCATATTTATAATCAATAGCAGGCATTAACTCTTCTTCAACAATAACATTCATCAAGTTAGGAAATTTTTTAATCTCTTGCTGATTAGCCGCAATACGGGTAAAAAGATTATTACCCACGCCTGCTAACACCGTATAAGGCGAAGGTTGAGATATTTCAGCCGATTGCGCTGATAAGGAGTTTAGCAACAAGAATGCTAGTAAAACTCGAGCAAGCATATACATATTATTCACCCATTAAGTCAATTAATTTATTATTCACCGCACAAACCGACCGCTCGGTTTGTTTATGGTGCTAGAATAACACCGACCGCTCGGTTTGCAAATGTTTAATTCAGAAATAAAAGGCTTAACTAAGATCTAATCGCACTAAGAAGAGTGAAATTTATTTTTTTAAGGCTCGAATATAGTGACAAAGTTCAGCAATAACCTGTTGAAATAGTTCTTTATTTCTAGAGGTTTTACTTAACGAGGTGGAGCCATGAAAGGTGGCTACAATAAAATAAGCGACTTGACCGAATGCTAGCTCGGGACGTAAATCACCTTTCACTTTAGTAAACGCATCAACAATAAGTGCATTAAGTTTTTGCTGCATAGATAAAATACGCAGGCGAAAGCCTTCATCAACATTAGCCATTTCTTCACAAAGATTATTCAATGGGCAGCCACAAACAGCTTCACTGCACACCATAGAGTCGCTCATTGAGGTGAAAAAATCACACAAGCCCTCAATGGGATCATCTTGACTTAAAGCGGGTTGCCACGTAGCCAAAAGTAGCGGTATAAAGTTTTCTTCAAATACCGCATAACCTAATTCGAGCTTATTAGTAAAGTGATAATACAAAGCACCTTTAGAGATACCGCAGCGGCTAAGGATAGTTGACAAACTAGTTGCCTGAAAACCATGCTGATGAATTTCATCGGCAGCGATGGTAATAATTTTTTGACGGGTTTGCTCGGCATCACTCATAACGACTACTCTTTGTGTTGAACTTAACTTTACAAGGGAATGATAACCAACCGATCGGTTTGTTGCAAGTCGGCTTATGGCAATACACCTTGCATAGGTGATCAATCCAATCTAAAGCCAAACCAATTCTAGGGGTTATTATGAAGTACAAAGTCATAACTGTAACGGGGTGTAAGCTGATTCAACTTACTAACCCTAACAATACAAACGCTATTATATTATGTGAATATTTTTATTTATTACCGTGGTTAGTTTCTGCTGGAACCAGTGACTTCCCATAATGTTCGAGATCAGCAATCACCCAATAAAGTTGAATGCCGATATGATCACTTTTTCCAAAGTACAGCCCTTTCAAGGACGACTATTTTACCGAGCTTGTCGGATAACCAAATAATACCTTAAGTTTGGCTTTAGAGCCTTTTGCATTAAACATACTTTTAATTAAATAACCCCACTGATGAAAGGTAATGGTAAGGGGATTATTACTATTGAGCTGCCCTACAATGCCATATTTACAGGGTTTTGTTGGCTCTTCCTCAGCGTAAGTACCAAATAATTTATCCCAAATAATAAGTACCCCGGCAAAGTTTCTATCAAGATAACCAGCATTAATTGCGTGGTGTACTCGATGATGCGAAGGTGTATTAAATACTTTTTCAAACCAGCCTAACTTATTCACTATTTGTGTGTGTACAAAAAATTGATAAGCCAAATTAAGCGCCACTACCGTCAATACTGTTATAGGGTCGAAGCCGACTAATATCATTGGTAGCCAAAACATCCACATACCCGCAAGCGGATACATTAAGCTTTGTCTAAATGCAGTAGAAAAATTCATTTTGGTAGAACTATGATGCACAACATGCGCGGCCCATAACCAATGAATATGGTGCGATGCTTTATGAAACCAATAATATAAAAAGTCTTGTAATATAAAAGCGCCAAAAACACTTATCACAGATAGCTCTATATCAAAAAATCGGTACTCATAAAGCCAATAAAAAAACGGCATTAACACAAGCAAGGCAATCGCATCAGCACCTTGGTGCATAAGTGCAAGCGCAGTATTGGCCAAGCTATCCTTTATATCGTAGTAGCGCCTATATTTAATAAATTCATAGGCAATAAAAATAATAAAGAGAGGGCTAAGGGCAAGTAAAATAATTTCTATGGTCATACGGCAGAGCCTTTAAAGCTAATCGCTAATTTATTAAGTGCTTGAATAATATCTTTTTTAATGAAAAAACCGAGCACTAAACTAGGTAACCACCAAGGTGTTTTACCGCTTATTTTGTAGGTAATTTCAGTCATTGGCGCTGCGGTATTATTATTTTTACAAAAATGAATATCGCCACGATGATCGGCAACAGGTTTATTACCAATTATTTGATAGCTAATATGATTGTTATCTGCGCTAATAATTAGCTCTTCAAAGGTAACACCAATCATACTGACTTGCCTAATAGTGCCTTTGCCTCCTTTTATCTCACCTTTATTTTGTGTTTTGATGAGTAAAAATTCGGCATTAAAAAAACGATTTAATTGTTCATGTTCAAGCAAGATATCTCTCACTTGTGAAGGCGTTGCAGCAAGGCTCTGCTTTACGGTTATTGAGATCATTTTACCACAGTCATTATTTATAGTTTCGACTAGTATATAAAAATATTCCGTGGCAAAATTGCCGTTACACGACTATTTTTTAGCTTTAGGCGACAAATGCGCACGATTGCCGATCATTATTTTTCAAGTTGTCTTGACTACCTTGAAACCCTCGGACTTAACAGTCAGCGTGTTTTGTCGGCTATTAATTTTAACGAGTACATTAACAAACAAGCTCAACAGCTAGCGCCTCGCATTAGTTTAGCTAGCTACAATGCACTACTTGATTATGCGCAACAGACCTTAAATGAGCCTTTGTTTGGTTTTAAACTTGGCCAGCAAATTCGTATCGCTGATTTTGGTGTCTTAGGGTATTTAGTAGAATCGAGCAACAATTTAGCCAGCGCAACTTCAGCGCTGCTTAATTATGATAGTTTGGTCGCTGATATAGGAAAGGCGCAATTTGAACAGCAAAATGAACTTGCTATCACTCGATGGTTACCAGACCCAAGCTGCAGCCCACAGGTTATTTTACGTAACATGACCGCTTGGGTGAGTGCTACTCGCCAATTACTCAACCCAAAATTATCACCCACTGCCATTTATTTTACCCAGCCATGGCCTAGTACTGAACAAAACATACTCGCCAACTGGTTTAATTGCCCGATTAAAACTAACGCTCAATACAATCAAATTTCATTTCCTAGTAGCTACTTAACGCTGCCTTTTAAAACGGATAATACGCAAATTAATATTGCATTAAAACAGGTATCAGAGCAGCAACTATCACGCTTTAAAAGTCAGCAGTTATTAACTGAAAAAATTAACCATTTACTCATGGCTAAAAATGCGTTGAACGATTGCAGCTTAATACGTATAGCAAGCGCATTAAACATGACGGCTCGAACAGTACAGCGCCATTTAAAACAAGAAAAAACATCGTTTGCTAATTTACTTGAGAGTGAACGAAAAAGGCGCTTATTACTGACGATTGGAAAATATCCACTAAGCGTCATTGCAATTAAATTGGGCTTTAACGACCAAAGTTCTTTTAATCGTGCCTTTAAACGTTGGTATGGATACAGCCCGTTATATTATTTGAAGAATAAATCAATGCTTTAAAACAAGCCGTGCGCGAAGTTTACTGCAAGAGAAAAGCGGTTATATTTATGTCGGTATCGATGGGTAGGCATAAAACAACTGATTCCCAAATGATGATAGCGTTTTAGAACAAAGTTTATAATCAACTGCAAGATATCATTGCCTCTTTTCTAATAGCTAGAATTGAGGCAACTGAAGTTTTATGAGATCACAAACCTTAGACCAATTGAAATAATGAATGAGTATATTCATTATTTCAATTGGTATTATTCCTACCTAAGTAAATATTAACTGTTCAGGAAAGAGCACCACTAATAACAGCACCGCTATTTGCATCAAAATAAACGGAATAACCCCTTTGTAAATGGTGGTGGTTTTCAGCGATTTTGGTGCCACGCCTTTTAAGTAAAAAAGACTAAAGCCAAAGGGTGGTGTTAAAAACGAGGTTTGTAAGTTCATTGAAATTAAAATCGCGAACCACACTAGGTTAATATCAAGTGCTATGGCTACCGGCAATAAAATTGGCACCACTAAAAAAGCAATTTCAATAAAGTCGATAAAGAAGCCAAGAATTAATATCGCCAACATAGAGAGGATGATAAAGGTCCATTTTTCTCCCGGTAATTCCATAAAAAACTCTTCAATAAGGTATTCACTACCTGAATAGCTAAAGACCATGGAAAATGCGGTCGCACCGATTAAGACCGCAAACACCATAGAAGTCACTTTCACGGTATCTTTTGATACTTCATGCATTTTACTGACAGAAAAACTACCATAGAAAATAGATAAAACAACGGCACCTACTGCGCCAATCGCTGAAGACTCGGTGGGCGTGGCAATGCCTGAAAATATAGAGCCAAGTACCGTGAGAATAAGTACCAAAGGTGGCACGATATCTTTCAGCGCTTGCACTAATAATTCTCGTTTACTTTCGGTCACCGTAATAGGCGGGCAAAACTCTGGCTTTATTTGGCCTAATATTAAAATATAACCGGTATAAGCCACGATTAATAACATACCGGGGATTATCGCTGCTCTAAAAAGATCGCCCACAGGCACGCCCATCACATCACCCAAAATAATTAAGATGATGGAAGGCGGAATAATTTGTCCTAAAGTGCCCGAGGCACAAATAACTCCCGTTGCTGTGGGTTGGTGATAATTGTTTTTCAACATAACAGGCAGTGAAATCACCCCCATAGCGACAACGCTAGCCCCCACAACGCCTGTTGATGCCGCCAATAAAGCGCCAACAATGATGGTTGACACCGCAACACCGCCAGGCATACCGCCAAAAAGTTTAGCCGCCGACTCTAACAAGCGCTCAGCTAAGCCGGTTTTTTGCAGCACAATACCCATAAAAATAAACATCGGCACCGCCATTAAAATGGTGTTTTCCATAATGCTCATAATGCGATAGGGCATGAACTCGAAGAGATCAACACCGAGTGTTAGCGCACCAACAATTAACGACACACCAGCAAAAGTGAAAGCAACCGAATAGCCTAAAAACAAGCACACTAAGGCGATAGCAAAAAGCACTATTCCTGTCATTATTGTGCTCCTTCTTTGGCTGAAGCAGTTGTTAACACCTGAATTTGGCTAAGGACTACATGAATAATGGCGAGCATAAGAAACACAGAAGACAAGGGGATCACTGAACGTACAATCCAACGATGAGGCAGACCACCGGGATCGCCACTGCCCTCGCCCATAGTATAAGCGTCCATGGTGTAATCAATACTGTAATAACCAATCAGCAGCGTTATCGGTAAGGCAAAAACCAGCGCGCCAAAAATATTAATAAAGGCTTGTTTTCGCTTCGACATGGCATCGTACAATATATCTACACGCACATGGGCATCTTCTTTTAAAGTATAGGCAATACCAAACATAAACATCGCGGCAAATAAGTGCCATTCTAGCTCTTGCATACCAATGCTGACATCATTGAAGAAGTAACGCATGATGACGTCATAAAAAACATTAAGTATCATTAATATCATCAGTAAACTGCAAAGATTACCTAAGGCATCAATAATTTTGCCAATCACTTTTAAAGAAAAATTCATTGTTGAGCTCAAGTCCAATAGTCGATCAGATAAAAAAAAGCAGATTCTTATACTTTAATGTATAAGAACCTGCTTGTACTAGATAAAAACTCGTTTAATTAATTTTTATCACTGGTATCTAAATAAGCGCGATCAGATAAGTTTGTCCATGCTCGAGCCTTTGCTTGGTATTCACTTAATGACTTAAGGATTTCAGCCGTCATCGGATCTTTAGCCGCAAACTCTTTTAACAATGCTTTATTCGTTGCCTTGAGTGCTTTCATGACTGGCTCAGGAAAAGAACGCATTTTAACATTAGGGTAATCTTGCTCTAATGTGGCTAAATTTTGTGCGCTTTCATGATAAGACTGAGTATACATATCATAAGCAGCGGTTTTCATTGCCACCGTTAGAATTTTTTGTAAGTCTTTAGGTAATTTATTATAGGCTTTTTCATTCACCATAAACTGCAATTCTGCCGCGGGTTCATGCCAACCTGTATAGTAATAAGGAGCAATTTTATGGAAACCCATGCGTAAATCTAAAGACGGGCCAACCCATTCAAGTGCATCAATGGTATTACGCTCTAATGCAGTATAAAGCTCGCCAGATGGGATATTGGTTGGTTTAGCTCCGAGCTTTGCTAATACTTCACCGGCAAAACCGGGAATACGCATTTTCAACCCTTTTAAGTCATCAACACTATTGATTTCTTTTTTAAACCAGCCGCCCATTTGGTTGCCAGTATTGCCGCCAGGAAAAGATAAAATACCGTACTGATCATAAACCTTTTTCATTAGCTCCATGCCACCGCCATGATAAAACCATGCATATTGTTCAGGAGCTGTCATACCAAAAGGCACTGTGGTGAAAAATAAGGTATTGAAATTTTTACCTTTCCAGTAATAAGAACCTGAATGCCCCATTTGATATTGACCGGTTTTAACAAAGTCGAACACACCTAGCGGTGATTTATGCTTGTTTGAAGAGTCGACACGAATGATCAGGCGACCATCTGACATCTCTTCAACCATTTTAGCCATGTTTTTGGTAGCATCACCAAAAACAGGGAAATTTGGCCCCCAAGTTTCAGCAAGTTTCCAGCGATAAACTTTACCATCAGCTGCGTTCACTGTCCCTGAAAGCCCAACAGACAAGACAAGTACTAACATTAACCAGATTGATTTTTTCATTCCTTTCCTCTTGTTTTTATTAAAAAATTTATACAGCTATCAATATCAACAAGCATCGAAAAAGTAAATCATACTTTAGTCGAGGCCTGTACTAAGTAAAGCAAAGTAATTGTTCAACTTACTGCAATTGCTCTTATAAGTATTCAATGAAAATACCCATAAAAACCACCAGACCCACCCAATGATTATGCAGAAAGGCTTGAAAGCATTTGTCTCGCTCACGGTTTATGATCAACATTTGTTGATAAGCAAACAGACCTGCGGCAATCACTAGGCTTAATTGATAAGGCCAACCGAAAGCTAACATATCACCAACGGTTAATAGCAGCCCCAGCACCAGTAGCTGTAAAAAGCCAACAATGCGTTTATCATTATTACCAAATAAAATAGCGGTAGATTTGACACCAATTTCTACATCGTCATTTCTATCAACCATGGCGTACATAGTATCGTAGGCAACGGTCCAAAGTAAATTAGCGGCAAATAGCAACCAAGCAATAACTGGAATTTCACCTTGCGCTTCTGAAAATGCCATGATCATCCCCCAACTAAAAGCAGCGCCGAGTACCACTTGCGGTAGTTGAGTATAGCGTTTCATAAAAGGGTATGAGGCGGCTAAAAGTAAGGCGACAATCGATAAATAAATAGTTGCCCAACTTAGGGTTAAAACCAAGCCGAGGGCAATACCAATAAGTACACCAAATAGACTAATGGCTTCATCTTTTGCCATCAAACCAGACACTAATGGTCTATTTTTAGTGCGCTCAACTTTGCCATCAATGTTCATATCGGCAATATCATTAATGACGCAACCCGCACTGCGCATAACAAATACGCCTAAACTAAAGACTACCAATAAATGTAGGCTAGGCCAGCCATCGCAAGCAATCCACAGCGCCCAATAAGTTGGCCACAATAATAGATAGCTTCCTATCGGCTTGTCCATGCGGGTGATTAGCTTTATCGCCAACCATTTCTGTTTAAAGGTACTAAGCATCAGATAGTCCTAACTGATCATCTTGCTGGTAAGCAAAAGCGTCAGGTAAAAATACCTCGGCAACCATAAGCGGCTTATTTTCTAAGATAAAAATAGAACGACGCCCCCATAAAGTGTGTTTAGTGTCTAGGTGTAAATCATCCGCTAATTTAACAACCGTACTATGCTTATCAAATTCAGCCACTTCAATGGCTTGTCGCTGCAGAGAAGGGTTATTAAATAATACCTGCCCTAGCGACTGTGTGCCTAAATTAGCCAAGGCCTGCTCGGCGCCCGTAAGGCTTGATAAAGGTAACAAACTACGCGCAAATACTTGTGGTTTTTCGTCACAATAGAGTAACACCTCTCGCACTAGCACTGCTTCGCCCGCGGTAATACCAGCAAAAGTGTCATTAGCGTGACAAGGCTCTACTTGTTGCCCTAACAATTCCACACGAAATTGCTGACAATGGGCTTTTAAGCGAGCAGTGAGCGAATTAGGATCAAGCAGCCAATGCTGAAGAGACTCAGATAAAGGACAAGTTTTGGCATCACGCCAATGACTCGATAAGGTAATGGGAAATAATGACTGCAAATTCATAAACTAAAAGCCGAGTTAAAATCGGGGCTATGATAACACTGTTTTACGAGGATCACATTTTGCTCAGTCAGCAAATAGGTAAAATAATTCGAAATTTTTCAGGCAAAAATTAAGTTTCGGGTTATGATAAGAGTTGTTCGCAAGTTTTTGCACTTATGATTTGAACTCAAGAAGTAATACCCATGTTTAAATATTTATTAATTTTAGCTTTTATCTTAACGCCACTAGCCAGTAAAGCCAGTGATTATGCTTATTTTGGTTTTGAACCAGACATAGTCACCAACTATGTCGCGGTAAAAAAGAAAATGGGTTATGTGCGCCTAACGGTAGAGTTGATGGTTGAGGGTGATAACCTAGAGATAGTAGAGCACCACTCTCCGCTGTTACGCGATGCTATTATTAGCATTATTGGCAAACAGCCTGAGGCTAAAGTAAAGTCAGTAAAAGGTCGTTCTGAAATTCAATTATTGTGTGAAGAACAAGTAAAAGAGTTACTTACCAAAGAAACAGGTAAACCGTTAATTAAAAAATTATTATTTACTCAATGGTTAGATAACTAAAAGTGAGTAACTAATAACGAGCAAGTAATAACGTACCCGTTACGAATTATGAGAGTTAGCAGAAAATTTCACGCTATACAGCGCCAATAAACACCCTGACATTAAGCCCAACAAATGAGCGGTATTGGCCATATTCACTGGTAATAAATCAGCAAAGCCCAGCACTATCCAAAACAACAAGAAACCAACAATAGGTTTAGATAATGTCAGTCCTTTTTCTGGGACTAAATAGCCATACCACCACACAAAGCCCACCAACGCATAAACTACGCCAGATAAACCACCGAAGTTAGCGCCAGAAACTATAAACTGCCCGACATTAGAAAAAATAGCCGAAATAAGTAACAGATTAATCAGGGTATTTTTCCCTAATGTTTTTTCTATGCTGCCTCCTAATTGCCACCACCACATGGTATTGAAAACAATATGCAACCAAGAAAAGTGGAAAAGTACCGGGCCAATAATGCGCCACGGCTCAGATATAAAAGCATCAAGCGATAAACTAGGATAAAATTGCAACGCGGTAAAAAGGCTTTGTCCCCAACCTAAGTTACTGGCTAAAAAGATAAACCAGCACAGAGTAAAAACAACCAGTGTTACCACGCCAGCATGGGCTAAAAAGTTATCTTTAAAGATGGTCAGTAAGCCTAAATCATTGTCGTCAGCCGTGACCGTTTCGCCATGTTGCCAAGCCGCTTGTTGATACTTACTGTGATGAGGATGTTTTATAAACTGCTCAAACTCTTGTTTGGCTTGAGCAAGTTTATTATGTTGACAAAAAACGGTATAGGCTAACTGAGGTTTATCTGACGATTGTTGCTTTTGCTCAGTAACAACCCGAGCGGTAATGCCTAGGGTAAGCAAATAATTAGCAAATAAATGAGCAATACTTTTTTGCTCAACTTGCACTAACGGTGACAAATCATCAGTTATTTGCTCAGTCATGTTTTTCCTTAGCGCGATATTTTATCAGCATGTTCTAGTTGCCACTGGCTGAAACCACCATCAAGTGAATAAACTTGGGTAAAATCTTGGCTAACCAAAAACTGTGCTGCTTGCTGACTTGAGTGGCCGTGATAACAACAAACCACCACAGGCACATCAGGATCAGCTTCTCGTAAAAAATCAGCTAGACTTTCATTGGTTAAATGAATGGCACCCGTGATACGACCATTAGCAAAAGTGTTAGCATCACGAATATCAACCACGACATGGCTGTTATCATTTAGCACTTGTGCCAACTCACTGACTTGCAGATGCATAAAGGTTGGTTCATTTGTTGTACCGTTACTAGTCACCGACTTACTCCCAATTTAAAATAACTTTACCTGACTGCCCAGAACGCATGACATCAAAGCCTTGCTGAAAATCATCAATACCATAATGATGGGTGATGATAGGCGTCAAATCTAAGCCTGATTGTATCAAGCTCGCCATTTTATACCAAGTTTCAAACATTTCGCGACCATAAATGCCTTTAATGGTTAAACCTTTAAAAATAACTTGGCTCCAATCAATAGCCATATCCTTGCCAGGAATACCTAACATAGCAATTTTACCGCCATTATTCATACTTTCTAACATGCTGGTGAAGGCCATTGGCACACCTGACATTTCTAAACCAACATCAAAACCTTCGGTCATGCCTAAATCACTCATAACATCAGCAAGGTTTTCTTTAGTTACGTTAACCGCACGGGTGGCACCCATTTTTTTAGCTAAATCAAGGCGGTATTCATTAATATCGGTGATCACTACATGGCGAGCGCCAACATGTTTAGCCACCGCAGCCGCCATAATACCGATAGGGCCTGCGCCGGTGATCAAAACATCTTCACCCACTAAATCAAATGACAAGGCCGTATGCACGGCATTACCAAAAGGGTCGAAAATAGCGGCTAAATCATCTGAAATTTCGTCGGGTAGTTTAAAAGCATTATACGCGGGAATAACTAAATATTCAGCAAAAGCACCAGCACGATTTACCCCAACACCAACAGTATTTCGACATAAATGCGTACGACCACCACGACAATTGCGGCAATGACCACAAGTGATATGACCTTCGCCAGAAACCCTATCACCAAGACTAAAACCTTTAACTTCTTGCCCTATGCCAACTACTTCGCCGGCATATTCATGACCAACAACCATAGGCACAGGAATAGTGTTTTGTGCCCACTCGTCCCAATTATAAATATGAATGTCTGTGCCACAGATAGCCGTTTTTTTGATTTTGATTAATAGATCATTGTGGCCTAATTTTGGCTTTTCTGTACGCGTTAACCATATACCTTGCTCTGGTTTTAATTTTGATAACGATTTCATTAGATAATACCCATTTCTTTACCTATTCGGGTAAAGGCTGAGATGGCTTGCTCTAGTTGCGCTTCAGTGTGGGCTGCTGATATTTGCGTGCGAATACGCGCTTGGCCTTTTGGCACCACAGGGAAAGAAAAACCAATCACGTAAATACCTTCAGCTAATAACTTATTCGCCATCTCGCTAGCAACTTTCGCGTCACCTAACATTACGGGCACAATAGCATGATCAGCACCTGCACACGTAAAGCCAGCGGCTTCCATATTACGACGAAAATAAGCGGTATTTTCTTTTAAGGTTTTGCGTAATTCGTCCCCTACGGCTAAGAGCTTTAGTACCTGTAATGACGCATTCACAATAGCAGGGGCAAGAGAGTTGGAGAATAAATAAGGACGTGAACGTTGGCGCAGCCATTCCACCACTTCTTTTTTCGCTGAGGTATAACCACCCGAAGCGCCACCCATGGCTTTGCCTAAGGTACCGGTAAGAATATCAACGCGACCCATCACATCGCAATATTCATGGCTGCCACGACCTTGCTCACCCACAAAACCAACCGCATGTGAGTCATCAACCATCACCATGGCATTATATTTATCGGCTAAATCACAAACACCTTTTAGATTAGCAATAACGCCATCCATAGAAAACACACCGTCGGTGGCGATTAACTTAAAGCGAGCACCTGCTTCATCGGCCTCAATTAAACGCTGCTCTAATGCCGCCATGTCATTGTTGGCATAACGAAAACGTTGTGCCTTACACAAACGTACCCCATCAATAATGGAAGCATGATTGAGCGCATCACTAATAATGGCGTCTTCTGCTTCTAACAAGGTTTCAAAAAGACCGGCATTGGCATCAAAGCATGACGAGTACAATATGGTATCTTCCATACCTAAAAATTGACTAATGCCCTGTTCAAGTTCTTTATGAATATCTTGTGTGCCACATATAAAACGCACAGAGGCCATACCAAAACCATGCTCATCTAAACCTGTCTTGGCCGCTGCAATTAATTCGGGGTGATTAGCCAAGCCTAAGTAGTTATTGGCGCAAAAATTAATAACTTGCTCACCAGTATTTACCGCTATTTGCGCTTGCTGAGCCGTCGTTATAACTCGCTCAGCTTTATATAAACCTTCGCTTTTAACTTGGGTAATTTGATCTTGAATATGGTTATAAAAACTTGCTGACATAAAAACCTCAACGATAGTGAAAACATAGATACGATACAATAATAGCGCTATTGTACCCGTTAAATTTAATCCGTACAGTCAGCACCCGAACAGTATTTTGTTAAAAAAGTAACGTTTCGTAAAATTATTCTTACTAAGTGTCTTTTTCAATTTAATACCATTTGGATTAATTAAGGGTACAAAATTCAATGAGAATAAATTTTCAAGAACAAGGCGCTGATTGAGCAATAGCTGGCGTGTGTGATTGAAAGCAACGACGTTATTGGATATTTAGGCCATTTGAAAATGATCACTTAGTTAGTGCGATTGGTATAAGTTCAGTTCTCTAACGTCGGCATGATCCAATGAGCAACATCTTTAATTAAATGCTTGCTACGATTAATTAATTGATAAGCGTAGCTGTCACCTTTAAATACTTGCATTTTTGACTGCTGTGCACCATTCCAAGCAAATAGCTCTTGTGCCGTTTGATAACTGTCTTGATGGCGGGATGAGGTAATAAAATAGCTTGGAATATCAATAAGGTTTTTATAACATTCCTTGTCGCTATAGGTCATTTTTGGTGTAATCAACACCATAGAATGCAGCAATACTTTCTCAGCCAAAGCAACGGCATAGGCACCGCTACAACCACTAGCCACAATAGAGATGCCTTTATTGGCTGGTAACTTACTACGTAAAAATTGATAAGAGGCTAATAAGTCATCTTGCCAATAGGTTGTTAATAGCGCCATTTCACTTTGGTAATTGACAATGTTAACGGCATTTTTTTTAATCTGTGTCCTAGAAAAGCCCTCTGCAACACTTTCGCCGTAGCCTCTAAGATCAACCAACAAGGTATGTAAACCTTGCTCTGCTAAGCTAGTCGCCACCTTTTTATAACGGCGACGATCGCTTTTGCAATCATGCAATACAATCACGCCACCGCTACGCTTAGCTCCGGGGTGATAATCAGCTACCAAAGCAAAGTCATGTTCATTACTAACTTTAATGCTGACCACTGTGGTTAGAGTAGCTTCTTCATGGCCAACTTGCTCGGCACTAACAGCGAATATCCCGCACAAGGTCAGAATAAAACATAGCGCAGGTAAAAATATTATTTTTAGTTTTGGCTCAGTAAGCATATTTATTAGTATTAATAGGTATTTAATTAAAGTTAGGTATAATCTATCACAAACTAACTATAGAACAATTTATGTTTTCTTTGCTCATTTACCGCGTGTTAATATTGCTATTGTTGCCGCTGTTGTTGCTGGCTTTACTCTTGCGCTCACTTAGTAACCCACAATATAGACAAAGAATAAATGAGCGTTTAGGTTTTTTCCCTAAGCCTTGCGTTGGGGGTGGCATTGTCGTTCATGCCGCGAGTGTCGGTGAAGTCATTGCCCTCACGCCTTTTGTTGAGCAATTATTAGCAAACTATCCACATCAAGCCATCACTATCACCACCTTTACACCAACAGGCTCTGAGCAAGTAAAAAAAACGTTTGGCAATCGTGTCCAGCATGGTTTTTTGCCTTTAGATGTTTTTCCCTGCACACAATTATTTCTCTCACGGTTGCAGCCCAAGTTAGTCATTTTTATGGAAACCGAATTATGGCCTAACTTAATTGCTCAATGTGCCAACAAAAAAATTAAACTGCTGTTGATTAATGGCCGTTTATCGCAAAACTCGATGAAGAGTTATCAAAAAATAAAGGCCTTGATGACACCTAGCTTGAATCGCTTTAATAAAATATTATGCCAAAGTCATGATAATTATGATAATTTCATAAAGCTAGGAGCAAAATCTAATTACTGCCAGATATCAGGTAATCTAAAGTTTGATCTCAGTGTCAATCAAACCACTGCTGATAAAGTAATTCAGCTGCAAAAATTATTACCTGATGATCGAACAATTTGGCTAGTCGCTAGTACTCATGAAGGAGATGAAGCGCTTGCGCTCAACGCTTTTAAGGAAATCAAAACCATGTTTCCACAGTTATTATTAGTGCTAGTGCCCCGCCACCCTGAACGATTTAAGCAAGTAGCCAGCTTATGTTTAAGTCATCATTTTACCCTTGCTAAACGTAGTGAGGAAATCCCCGTTATTGGGCAGGATATATGGGTGCTTGATACTTTAGGAGAGTTAATGGCGGCATATTCACTCGCTAATATAGTCACCATGGGCGGTAGCTTTAACCATGTTGGTGGCCATAATCCATTAGAGCCAGCATTGTATAAAAAAGCGATTATTGTCGGCCATAACATGAGTAATTTCACTGAAATCATGCAACAAATGCAACAAAATAGCGCCATTATGCAATTATCGACACCAGCATCAGGTAATGATAACGAACAAAGTCAGGCACTTGCTAGCGCCGTAATAACATTGCTGAAAAATCAGCAACAAGTCGACTTATTAGGTGAAAGAGCACAGCAAGTGGTGATGGCGAACCAGGGAGCAAGCACACGAACATTAGCGGAAGTTAAGGCTTTGATCGATGGATAATATTGCCACAATAGCAACATTTCAACAAGGCAGCCTTTACTGCCAATATGACGCAAAAGCAATAAAGCAATTCTACCCCGAAATGCTTGACGCTCAATTTTGGCAACAACAACATTTAGTGACGGGCTCAGCCCAAGGACGCGGCACTACTTGGTTTGTCAAATATAATGATGCTGCAAGCTCGGTAGAAAAACATTGGGTATTACGTCACTATTATCGTGGCGGGCTGATCGGTAAAGTCATTAATGACAGTTATTGGTTTAACTCATATCAAAACACTCGCGCAGCACAAGAGTTTGCTTTGTTAGCGACAATGCAACAATTAGCATTACCCGTGCCTAGGCCTATCGCTTATCGTGTGATACGCCGCGGCTTATTATACCGCGCAGATTTACTGAGTAGTCGTATTGAAAACGCACAGGACTTGGTGGCAATTTTATCAAACCGAACGCTTTCTTATGACTTATGGAAAAATATTGGCGCAACCATTAAACGTTTTCATAATAATAGTATTTATCATCACGATCTTAATGCCCACAATATTTTAATCAATGACAGCAATGACATTTTTGTTATCGATTTTGATCGCGGAGAAATTCGCCATAACAACAAAAATGGTTGGCAACAAGCCAATATGGCAAGGTTACAGCGTTCTTTCATGAAAGAACTTCAGCAACTGAAGCAATTTCATTTTAACCAAGATAATTGGAAATCGTTATTAGAGGGCTATCTTAGCCACTAAAGTTATGCAACGGCCAAGGCTGCCTGACAACGCTGCTGATACATATCACGTGCCTTAAGGAACTCGGGCATAGCAGCCTTGGTGGTATAAGGACGTAAAATAACTAATATCTTCAATACGCCTTGATAAAACACCGCATCATTAATCTCATTAACAATATTTTGTGTTTGATAAAAGCTCAACCAAAAAGTGTTGATAATACGTAAAATGCTGACAATATCTGCCAACTCTTCATCATCAAAATCAATAATATTAGCGGTTCTAAGCGAAATTAATAGCTGACTAACACGCTCAGCAATCGAGTGTTGCACTTCAACATATTTTTCACGTAAACAAGGGTTTTTATCCAGAAGTACCGGAAGATTGCTATAAAAAAAGCGAAATTTCATCATCATTTGAAACACTGCGTCCATGTATAAAATAATGGCATCGAGTGGTTTTACTTCATTAGTCACTTGCGGAAAAGTGTCTAATAACAAGTTTCGTGCATATTTTTCGTAAATAGACAGGATAATGTCTTCTTTATTACGAAAATGATAATACAAATTACCTGGGCTAATCCCTAAGTGAGCAGCAATATGATTAGTGGTAACACTTCGCTCTCCGTGCTCATTAAATAATGCAATACTGGCCTGAATGATCTTATCGCGGGTCTTCATACAATTATTTCTTCCGTTAGTGGGGTGTTAATAGGGTTAAACTAAGGATTGTGCTAATTCCAAGCCTACTATCATACTATCAAAATTCATCAAACTTAAAGCCTTTTTGAGTAAATACTTTAACAAATATAATGATTATTTATGCCATTAATAGCGATTTTTAAATCTCGCCCCTGTCAAAAACTTAACCAAGCCAGTACAATATCAACAGAGCCCCTGAAAGAAAACAAGTTAAGCATAATGAGCATAAAAGCTATTTACCCTGGTACTTTCGATCCTGTCACTAATGGTCACTCAGATTTAATTTTACGAGCAAGCCTTTTATTTAGTGAAGTTATAATTGGTGTTGCTGCCAGCCCAAGCAAAAAACCTCGCTTCACACTTGAGCAACGCGTTGAAATGATCGAACAAATCACCCAAAACTTAACCAATGTCACGGTTGTTGGTTTTAGTGGTTTACTGATAGATTTTGCTAAAAATCATCATGCCAAGGTACTAATACGTGGTTTGCGCGCAGTCTCAGATTTTGAGTATGAATTTCAATTAGCCAATATGAATCGACGTTTATCGCCTGATTTAGAAAGTGTTTTCTTAACACCTGCGGAAGGTAACTCTTTTATCTCCTCAACTTTAGTGAAAGAAGTCGCACTACATAATGGTGATGTTAGCCAATTTGTTGACCCCATTGTTAAAGCAGCGCTAGAGCAAAAATAGTTACTGCTGGCAGTTAGGGCAGTACACTGAACTACGATTAGATTGTCTCACTTCAAGCAACACTTCTTTACAGCTAACACAGGCTTGTCCTGCACGGCCATAAACAAGTAACGATTGTGCAAAATATCCCGGGCGACCATCGGCTTGAGTAAAATCTTTTAGTGTGGTGCCGCCCTGCTTAATGGCAGCACTCAGCACCTGCTTTATAATATCAGTTAAGCGATTATAACGTTGCTCACTAACATCGCCTGCTTTAGCTGTTGGCAGTATGCCCGCTTGAAACAAGGCCTCATTAGCATAAATATTACCCACGCCAACGACAATATGGTTATTCATCAAAAAAGTTTTTATTGGCAATTTTTTATTTTTCGCTTTCAAAAATAAATAACCATGGCAAAAGCTATCACTCAATGGTTCAGGCCCTAGTTTACTTAATAAGCCTCGTTCATCTTGGTTTTGCGCTAACCACAGAACGGCACCAAAGCGTCGGGGATCATTAAGGCGTAAAACTTTGCCATGAATAAACGCCAAGTCAAAATGATCATGTTTAGCAACGGGTGTTGATTGCTCAATAACGCGAATGGTGCCAGACATACCTAAATGCAATAATAAGGTACCGGTACTGAAACGTATCAATAAATATTTAGCACGCCGGTCTACAGCTAAAACTTCTTGTCCGGTAAGTTGCTGTACTTCTTCTGGTATTGGCCATCTAAGCTGGGCATTTCGTACCACTACCTTACTCACTTTATGGCCAATAATATGGGGGCTAATACCTAATCGGCATACTTCTACTTCGGGTAATTCTGGCATAATAAATTGCTGTTTAAATTGTTGGTTAACTACCAATATCGCTCACTGGCATAAGTTGACGGCTAAGCGCAGAGGGCAAGGCTAGCCAAATGTTTTTTTGGTGATTAAAAATTAATAATTGATCAGCCAGCGAATATAAAGTGAATACTTGTTCTTGCTCAATGCCAGCCAAGCTGAGCTCTATCTGAGTTCCTTCTTGGCCATCAATAACAATATCAGCCGCTTGCACTAAACCACTACTTTGCTGCCAAGCAAACATCAACTGCTCTATTTGTTGATTGCTTGAATCAATTACTCGGCCTTGGCTAGTCATTTTCCAAGCCCGACCGATGCGCTCAAACATAACGGTTGATTTATCGGGGAAGGCCATCGTTAAAGCTAAAATAACACTATGCTCAGGTAAAACTCGGCCATTGTCCTCCCTTTCATCTGCCGGAAACAGACGATTATTGGTGGCATTGATCAGCAATATAATGATCATTACTGAAAATATAATGACATTATTCCAAGCAGTTTTAGAGAGTTTCATAACATTATTTGTATTTATTCAGCTTAAAGAGTATTACCACAGAGAACACAGAGGCAGGTTATATGCTCCATGCATAACCTAAGTGACCTACATCCATATAGGCCTTTGCGCACTACACCGAGAATAATAAAACCTCTGTGTAGGCTCAAAGAGCCCTCTGTGAAGCTTAGCGGCTCAGTGGTGAAAGTTACCATTATTTTTAATAATAAGGATAAACTACATCATACTGAAATTTTGGCATAAAAAAACCCAGTAAAAGCTGGGTTTTTTATTTGTATAAAGTAAAAATCAATTACTTAATTTTAGCTTCTTTATACATTACGTGTTTACGTGCTTTAGGATCAAATTTTTTGATTTCCATTTTTTCAGGCATAGTCTTTTTATTCTTATCAGTAGTATAAAAATGACCTGTACCAGCACTAGAAACTAAACGAATTTTATCGCGCATAATAATTCCTTACTTAAAAAGTGATTAAACTTTTTCGCCACGGGCACGGATATCAGTTAATACTGCATCAATACCTTTTTTATCGATAATACGCATTCCTTTCGGAGTTAAACGTAATTTAACGAAACGATTTTCACTCTCTACCCAAAAACGGTGAGATTGAAGGTTTGGTAAGAAACGACGACGTGTCGCGTTTCTTGCGTGAGAACGGTTGTTCCCTACGACTGGCTTCTTGCCTGTTACTTGGCAAACTTTAGACATTTGAGTCACTCCAAAATTAATTTTAGCTCGAGCTTATTTCTTCTAAGGGCATTCTCCAAGACCGTCGCCTTAGGATCCTTAAAAAGGTGGCATATTATAGTGAAACTGATTTATTAATGCCACCCTTAATGACAAAAACCGAAAACTTTTGCACTATTCCCTAATAATCAGTAGCTTAAGATGATAACAAAACGAAAAAACCCAACCAATGGTTGGGTTTTGAGTCAGCTTTTGATGTTTTTTTGATTAATTGCTTAACAAAAAAACATCAACATGAAATCAATAGCTCAAATTATCTTATTAACTAACTTTTGACTTAAATAATTTTTTGATTTGTTCGTCTTGCTCTTTCTTTGATAATTCGTCAATTAAAATACGAATAATATGAGATTTGGCCAAATCAGTACCTTCAGATAAGTACTGTAACTGTTCAATGGTATTTTCACTTAAGGTAAACGTCGCGCGACGAAATGGTTTGTTTTGTGCGCCAGAGGCTTTCTTTTGCTCGAGTAAGCGTTTCGCATCATGTATCGCTTGCTTAAGGTTCATTTTACCACGACCATCATTACTGACTATTTGTGGTGCGCCTTTGGCGTAATTATCCGCATCGGCAATAAAATCATCGACGCTAAACTGTTCCTTGGTTGCTTTACTATCCTTGCCTTTTTTTAGATCAGTTAAACTCATGGGCATTATCCGGTTCCATTGCCAATAATTCTTCAGCAATTGCTATCATCTCCACCGCGGCTTTACCATTAGGATCAATTTCTATGACCGATGAGCCTTGCTCTTCACTATCATCATAAATATTGCGATTAAATGTCACGGCATTCAGCACGTTTATACCATAAGAACTACAGACTTCTTTAGCTTCAAGAATGCGACCCGCTTGATTGGGTAACGATGGGCATTGGGTAATAACAAAAGAAGCCATCATTTTAGGGTTGACCATTTTACAGGTACTTAACATGTCTTCCATGTGAGGCACGGTTTTCAAGTCACGTCGTTTCGGACGCAATGGAATAATAACATGATTAGCGACCGACATCGCAGCGCGCAACGCTAAGTTGTCTTGGCCACCACAATCAACAATAACGTAATCATAGTGTTGGCCTAAACTGAGTAAATCATTACGGATTTTTCCATAAAGTTGAATACAATTTATTGCTGGCAATGAGGGGTCACTATTTCTGGCTTGTATCCAGTCAGACGTTGTACGTTGGGGATCACAGTCTACCATTAACACTATGGCTTTTTTATTTCGAGCAAAATATACTGCTAAGTTTTGTGCTAAACAACTTTTACCGCTGCCACCTTTTTCGCCACCCACTAATATCATCATATTCTTTTCTTCCTAAACACTACCTAGTTATTAATTTAACCCTTTAAACTGAGGCTCAGGGTTAATTATAGTCCAATTTGTCTGTATTGCTTATTTAGGCTTTAATCTAAAATAAACACTCTTTCATACCAACCATTGTCTTGCTCATTTAGCCAACTAATAGCAGTTAATCTAAAGTAAGCACTATTTCATACCAGCCATTATCTTGCTTAATACAGCGTAATACCTTGCCATGTAATTTTTGATTATTGGCATTGGCTGATTTAAAGTTAATGATCACTTCTGTTTGGGTTGGCAAAGCAATGTCACAGTCAAGCTTCAAACCACCCCTAGCAAAATCTAAACAAGCTATTTTCTTAGTTCTTTCTTGCCCTTGTTCATCTGTCCATAAGATATCAACTAATTCTTTTTCCATATCAAGACGGAATGATTGGCGACGCTCTAACTCATCAAAGCTGCTATCAGTCATAAGAGGATCCTTTTTTACACTCGGGGGCTAATAATTTACTATATACTCAAACTACCTAAAAGTAACGGGCATTACTATATTTATCAAGCTATCTTGATAATATTTCACCGTTTTCTGCAAAAGAATAACACTGGTTTCCGGCAACAATTATATGATCTAAAACACGAACATCAATAAGCTGCAAGGCCTGCTCTAGCTTTTGAGTAATATGCTTGTCGGCAATACTCGCCTCGGCAACACCTGAGGGGTGATTATGGGTTAAAATAACGGCGGCAGCTTGATGCCTCAACGCTTGCTCAACTACTATTCGAGGATAAACCGCCGCCGCATCTAATGTTCCCCAAAATAGTCGCTCAAACTTTAACACTTGATGCTGATTATCTAAAAACAATACCGCAAACACTTCGCGGCTCTCATGGCGCAATTCACTGGTAAGATAGTCACGCGTAGCCTGAGAAGACGTTAATGCACTACCTTGCTGCACTAGTTGCTCAGCTAAATAGCGTTTTGACATTTCCAAACAGGCTTGTAATTGCACATATTTAGCCTGACCTAAACCATGATGCTGACAAAATTCATGTTCACTCGCACGATAAATGTTCGCCAAACTGCCAAAGCTATTTAACAAATTTCGAGCTAGATCAACCACATTACAGCCTTTAACACCTGTCCTTAAAAATATTGCCAATAATTCAGCGTCGCTCAAACTCTGTGCGCCAAGGTGTATCAGCTTTTCTCTAGGCCGCTCCATTGTTGGCCAATTTTTTAACTTTGCCCCCTGCACAGCATCATTTTCTAACAAACTTGTTGGTAACATTAACTAGCCTCCTTGCCTTTTATTATTCCAAATAGCGCTTTAGATCGGTTTTTCCTGCCGCTATGTTTTTCAAAACATAACAATAAATGTTATCTTATTGCCACTATTGATAAGGTTAAGATTAGCAGCTTATGCAAATTCTACAGGACAAAAAAATTGTTCTTGGTATCAGTGGCGGCATTGCTGCCTACAAAACACCAGAATTAGTACGTCGTTTAAAAGAACAAGGCGCCGATGTACGTGTGGTGATGACCGAAGGTGCCAAAGCCTTCATCACCCCCCTCACCTTGCAAGCCGTATCGGGTAATCAAGTAGCTGATAGCCTACTAGATACGCAAGCAGAACTCGCCATGGGGCATATTGAACTCGCCAAATGGGCTGATATTATTATTATCGCGCCGGCGACAGCCGATATTGTTGCGCGTATTGCTTGTGGTATGGCGAACGATTTATTATCAACCCTTTGCTTAGCAACCACAGCACCTATTGCCATAACACCTGCAATGAATCAACAAATGTGGCACGCTCAAGCAACACAAGACAATATAGCCAAGTTAACCGAGCGAGGTTGCCTTATATGGGGGCCTGGCAGCGGCGAACAAGCTTGTGGTGATATTGGCCTAGGGCGCATGTTAGAGGTTAACGATATAGTGACCTTAAGCAGTGATTTTTTTGCTGATAAATATTTAACCCATCAACATTGGGTTATCACGGCTGGGCCTACTCGTGAAGCCATAGATCCCGTACGCTATATATCCAACCATAGCTCAGGAAAGATGGGTTATGCTATTGCTCATGCTGCCTTGCGTGCTGGTGCAAAAGTGACCTTAATTACCGGGCCTGTTGCTATTTCAGCACCAACAGGCTGTGAATTAATTCATGTGAGTAGTGCCGAAGAAATGCATCAACAAGCGCTAAAATTTGCTCCACACTGCAGCACTTTTGTTGCCTGTGCCGCTGTTGCCGATTACCGAGTCGCCAAGATTGCCACACAAAAAATCAAGAAAAGCAGTGAAGCCATGCAACTTGAATTGGTCAGAAACCATGACATAGTCGCTGATGTCGCCAGTTTAAAGCACAAACCTTTTATGGTGGGTTTTGCCGCTGAAACACAAAATGTAGAGCATTATGCTCGTGGTAAGTTAATGCGCAAAAACTTAGATTTAATTGCCGCAAACGATGTTGCCAAATCTGGTCAAGGTTTTAATAGCGATAACAATGCCTTAACCTTATTTAGCGCGATTGATAAAACGGAAATCCCATTGGCAAGCAAGCAAATTGTTGCTAACCATTTAGTGTCACTAATTAATCAACACTTTCTGGCAAAACAAGATAGCTAAAAACAAGACTTTATAAGAATAACAAAAAGAACAATAACCAAAGAGTACAAAACACTATGAGCACAGCCCCAAAAACTAACGCCAAACCTAACCGTAAAGAACAAATTTTACAATGTTTAGCGTTAATGCTTCAAGATTGCCCCGGCCAACGTATCACTACCGCTAAACTCGCGGCTGAAGTGGGTGTTTCTGAAGCGGCTTTGTATCGTCATTTTCCTTCAAAAGCGCGTATGTTTGAAGGCTTGATTGATTTTATTGAAGAGTCTATTTTTACCCGTATCAATTTAATATTAACCGATCACAAAGAAACCTTAGTGCGCTGTCATCACATGTTACATGTGCTATTGGTGTTTTCTGAGCGTAACCCCGGCATGTGTCGTATATTATCAGGTGATGCCTTAATGGGCGAAAACGAGCGTTTACGCACACGAGTACACCAACTCTTTGAAAAGCTTGAATCACAATTTAAGCAGGTATTGCGCGAACGAAAATTGCGCGAAGGTAAAACATTCACCATTAGCGAGCAAGCACTAGCCAATATTTTAACTTCCTTTGCTGAAGGTAAAATCAGTCAATATGTCCGCTCTGGTTTTGATAAAAAGCCTAGTCACGACTTTAACGAACAATGGCAATTTTTAATGGCCGACAAATAACAACAGCTTCATACTTAATGTTTTTCAAAGGAAACCCCATGAGCACACTATCACAACTTAAACCAAGCCGTTTATGGCAGTTATTTGAAAAAATTTGCAGTATTCCTCACCCCTCTAAACATGAACAACAAATTTCTCTGTGGATACAATCATGGGCAAAAGAGCTTGGCCTTAGTGTTAAAGAAGATGCTGTCGGTAATTTAGCCATTAAAAAGCCTGCCACAAAAGGTTTGGCAGATAGAAAAGGCATTATTTTACAAGCGCACATGGATATGGTGCCGCAAAAAAATAATGACACTGAACATAACTTTGTCACCGACCCCATTCGTCCTTATATTATCACTGAAGCCAATGGCGACTGGGTAACAGCCGACGGTACAACATTAGGCGCTGATAACGGTGTTGGTTTAGCCTCAGCGTTAGCTGTATTAGCTAGCGATGATGTTCCACACGGTCCTTTAGAAGTATTAATTACTATTGATGAAGAAGCTGGCATGACCGGTGCTTTTGGCTTACAACCCAACTGGCTTGACGGCGACATTCTGATCAATACCGACTCAGAACAAGAAGGTGAAGTATACATGGGCTGCGCTGGCGGCATTGATGGCTCAGCAACCTTTGCTTTAAATTTTGAAGATGTTCCAGCTAATCATAAAGCCTTCAACCTTTCAATTTCAGGCTTAAAGGGCGGTCATTCAGGTGTTGATATTCATACCGGTCGCGCCAATGCCAATAAGTTATTAGTTCGATTTTTACTGACTGCCAGTAATGATTTTGATATTCGCTTAACAGAGCTTAATGGTGGTAGCTTACGCAACGCCATTCCCCGCGAAGCCAACGCCAGTTTTGTGGTAGCCAACGAACAAATTGAGCCATTAAAAGCGGCTTTAGCATTATATTTGTCCACCATCAAAGCCAACTTAAGCGCTATTGAAACTGATATTGATATGCTGCTGATCTCACCCGAAGATTTTGAGCAATGTTGGGACAGAGTAACTCAAAGCAATATATTACGTGCTTTAAATGCCTGCCCTAATGGCGTGATACGTATGAGTGACGATATTGACGGCGTAGTTGAAAGCTCATTAAACCTTGGCGTTATTCATACCCGTGGCAAAAAGCTTAATGCCTTGGTATTAATTCGCAGCTTGCATGATGATGGTAGTTTAGAAACACAACGCATGGTGCAATCTGTATTTGAATTAGCAGGTGCTAACATTGAATTTAGCGGTGCTTACCCGGGTTGGCAGCCTAATCCTAGCTCTGCCATTATGAACACTGTTAGTAACACTTATCAAGAATTGTTCGGCAAAGTGCCTGCGGTGATGGTCATTCATGCTGGTTTAGAATGTGGCTTATTCAAAACCGCTTACCCTCATTGGGATATGGTGTCTATTGGACCAACCATTAAGTTTCCTCACTCGCCTGATGAAAAAATTGAAATTGCTACCGTTGAGCAATATTGGCAATTATTAGTAGCCGTTTTAGCGAAAGTCCCTAAAAAGTAATGCCCTTGAAGCTGGCAGTTATGGGTTAAGCGTCAGCTAAATATTTCTACCACCAATGTCTAACAAGTAAGATTTGTTATTCGCTAGTTTTTAGTTAGAATAGGAGGCCTACCAATTGAGGAATTTTTCTATGATTCAGCCAGAAAAAATAATAATAGCTGATGATCATCCCTTATTTAGACAAGCGTTATTAGGGACTTTAAAGGCCAAACTAAACCATACCCAATGGCTAGAGGCTGAAACTATTGAACAATTAGAGCAACAATTGCAAGCAAATAACGATAGTGATTTGCTCTTGCTTGATTTAAATATTCCGGGCGCACACGGTTTTAATACCCTGATCCACGTTCGTAACCATTTTCCACAAATACCTGTGGTGGTGGTATCGGCTCATGAAGATCACAAAACTATTAGCCAAGCAATGAGTTATGGTGCCGCAGGCTTTGTCCCTAAATCAACGCCTGTTGATAATATTTTTATCGCCATAATGGCGGTGTTATCGGGTGATATTTGGCTTCCTGAGTCATTTCAAAAAGCGCAAGCTGATAATAGTCATGGCGATATAGCCGATCGCGTTGCCAGCTTAACGCAACAACAATATCGCATTTTAATGATGTTTGCCCAAGGGTTACTCAATAAACAAATCGCTTATGATCTCAATGTTTCTGAAGCGACCATCAAAGCACACGCCACGGCAATATTTCGCAAATTAGATGTACGAAATCGCACCCAAGCGGTTATCGCTATTGGTCAATTAGATTTGTCTGAAGCGGGATTTGAGCAAAAAAAATAGCCTTAAAATAAGATGCTAAGCTCCTGATGACCACATCTCGGAGCTGGCGATAGGTAAATAGCAGCCCAGCATGCTTATTTTATTAATCGCCATAATCTATTTGCAGCTTTTGCGCTAATTTGGCACTCATCATGGCTCTTAATGCTGCGGGTTTCACCAGTTTACGCATAAAACCTACATCAGCAGCAAGCGCTTTATCTTCCACACCGCTTTCTGTCGTTGCGGTAATCAAAATAGCCGGGATATAGTGGTTACACTGATTTCGTATATCGGCTATCAAGGTTAAACCATCCGCTTGCTCGCCCACAGGTAATCCCGCTTGATAGCCCAACTGATAATCAACCAATAAAATATCAATATCGCTTTGATGATTGTCAAATTCAATCAAAGCACCATCACGTGAATCAGCGGCAAGAATATTACACTGCCAAGCAGA
>MAAE01000014.1 GCA_002162675.1 Colwellia sp. 39_35_sub15_T18
GAAATTCGTACTCACAAACGCATGATTGATATCGTTGAGCCAACTGAAAAGACTGTAGACGCATTAATGCGTTTAGATCTTGCAGCTGGTGTTGATGTTCAAATCAGCTTGGGCTAAGAGGAGTTTTAACATGACTATAGGTCTAGTTGGACGTAAAGTGGGTATGACACGTGTCTTCACAGAAGATGGCGTATCTACACCAGTTACAGTTCTAGAAGTTGAAGCGAACCGTGTTGCTCAGGTTAAAACTGTAGACAACGATGGTTATTCAGCGCTTCAAGTTACTACGGGCAAGCGTAAAGCAAGCCGTGTAACAAAACCAGCAGCTGGTCATTTCGCGAAAGCAGGCGTTGAAGCAGGTCGTGGCCTGTGGGAATTCCGCTTAAACGAAAATGAAGGTAGCGATATTGAAGCCGGCAGTGAAATCACTGTTGAGATTTTCAATGACACTAAATTAGTAGACGTAACTGGCACCTCTAAAGGTAAAGGTTTCCAAGGTGGTATCAAGCGCTGGAATTTCAGCATGCAAGATGCAACTCACGGTAACTCGATTTCTCACAGATCTAACGGTTCGTTAGGTCAGTGTCAAACACCAGGTCGCGTTTTCAAAGGCAAAAAAATGTCTGGTCACATGGGTGCTGTGCGCGTTACTACACAAAACCTTGAATTGGTTCGCGTTGACGCAGAACGTAACTTGCTACTTGTTAAAGGTGCAGTTCCGGGTGCTATCAATGGCAATGTAATCATCAAACCAGCTGTTAAAGCTTAGTCCAGGAGATTTTGTGATGGAATTATCATTAAAAGACGCATCAGGTGCTCTTGAAGTTTCTGAAGCAACTTTTGGACGTGAGTTTAATGAAGCTTTAGTACACCAAGTAGTAGTTGCTTATGCAGCTGGTGCTCGTCAAGGTACTCGTGCTCAGAAAACTCGTTCAGAAGTTAGCGGCGGTGGCAAAAAGCCATGGCGTCAAAAAGGTACTGGCCGTGCACGTGCTGGTACTACTCGTGGTCCAATCTGGCGTTCTGGTGGCGTAACATTTGCTGCTAAACCTCAAGATCACAGCCAAAAAGTTAACCGTAAAATGTATCGTGGTGCTATCGCTAGCATCCTATCTGAATTAGTTCGTCAAGAACGTTTAGTTGTAGTGAATGATTTTTCGGTAGAAACACCTAAAACTAAAGACTTAGTTGCTAAGTTGAAAGGTTTAGAACTTAAAGACGTATTGATTGTCACTAAAGAAGTTGACGAGAACTTGTTCTTATCAGCACGCAACTTATATAAAGTTGACGCAGTAGATGTACAAGCAATCGACCCTGTAAGTTTAGTTGGTTTCGAAAAAGTTTTAATTACTGCTGATGCAGTTAAAGAAATTGAGGGGATACTAGCATGATAAACGAAGAACGTTTGTTGAAAGTGCTTTTAGCACCAAATATTTCTGAAAAAGCAACTGTAGCTGCTGAAGCAAACAACACTGTTGTTTTTAAAGTAACTACTGATGCAACTAAAGCTGAAATCAAAGCGGCAGTTGAGAAACTTTTTGAAGTTTCTGTTGTAGGTGTTAATACACTTAATGTTAAGGGTAAAGTAAAACGTACCGGTGCTCGTTTTGGTCGTCGTAACGACTGGAAGAAAGCCTACGTAACTCTTGCAGAAGGTAGTGACATCGACTTCGTTGGCGCAGAGCAATAGGAGATAGAAAATGGCTATAGTAAAATGTAAACCTACTTCTCCGGGTCGTCGTCACCTAGTTAAAGTGGTAAACAAAGAGCTTCATAAAGGTAAGCCTTACGCACCACTATTAGACACTAAGTCTAAGTCTGGTGGTCGTAACAATAATGGTCGTATTACCGTTCGTCATATTGGCGGTGGTCATAAGCAGCATTATCGTATCGTTGACTTTAAACGTAATAAAGATGGCATTCCAGCCAAAGTAGAACGTTTAGAATACGATCCAAACCGCAGTGCTAACATTGCGCTTGTATTATACGCAGATGGTGAGCGTCGTTACATCTTAGCCCCTAAAGGTCTAAGTGCTGGCGATAGCATTCAGTCTGGTGTTGATGCACCAATTAAAGCGGGTAATGCAATGCCATTACGCAACGCACCATTAGGTAGTGTTGTTCACGCAATCGAACTTAAACCAGGTAAGGGCGCGCAAATTGCTCGTGCTGCTGGTACTTACGCTCAACTAGTAGCTAAAGACGGTGCTTATGTCACTTTACGTCTTCGCTCTGGCGAAATGCGTAAAATTGAAGCTGATTGTCGTGCTACTTTAGGTGAAATCGGCAATGCTGAACACATGCTTCGCTCTCTGGGTAAAGCAGGTGCTTCACGCTGGCGCGGTGTTCGCCCAACTGTTCGTGGTGTTGCCATGAACCCAGTTGATCACCCACACGGTGGTGGTGAAGGTAAAACATCTGGTGGTCGTCACCCGGTATCACCTTGGGGTGTACCAACTAAGGGTTACAAGACTCGTAAGAACAAGCGTACTGATAAATTTATCGTACGTCGTCGTACTAAGTAATTAGTGCATTAAACTAAATACTCTACATTATCGATAATTAAATCGGTAAGTAGAGTACAGATAATTAAGGAATCACCATGCCACGTTCCCTCAAGAAAGGTCCTTTTATTGACCTACACTTGTTGACGAAGGTAGAGAAAGCGGTGGAAAGCGGGAATAAAAAGCCAATTAAAACTTGGTCCCGTCGTTCAATGATCATCCCTACGATGATCGGATTGACCATAGCTGTCCATAATGGCCGTCAACACGTTCCTGTATTTGTAACCGAAGAAATGATCGGTCACAAATTAGGAGAATTTGCACCAACTCGTACTTATCGCGGTCATATCGCTGATAAGAAAGCGAAGAAGTAAGGGGAAGTTAAATGCAAGCTATTGCTATACATAAATTTGCCCGTGGTTCTGCGCAAAAAGCACGTTTAGTTGCGGATCAAATCCGTGGCGTACACGTTGAGAAAGCACTTGAAATTTTAACTTACAGCAACAAATCAGCTGCTGATTTAGTTAAAAAAGTTCTTAACTCAGCGATTGCTAATGCAGAGCACAATGAAGGTGCAGACATTGATGAATTATTCGTTAAAACCATTTTGGTTGACGATGGTCCAACAATGAAACGTATTATGCCACGTGCGAAAGGCCGAGCCGATCGCATCATCAAGCGCACTAGTCACATTACTGTGATTGTGTCTGATAGCTAGGAGTATATTAGTATGGGTCAAAAAGTACATCCAAACGGTATTCGCTTAGGTATCACTAAACCTTATGCGTCTACATGGTTTGCAAGCAGCAAAGATTTTGCTAGTAACTTAGACGGGGACCACAAGGTTCGCGAATACTTAACAGCGAAACTAAAAAAGGCATCATTGTCTAAAGTAGTTATTGAGCGTCCAGCTAAATCTATCCGCGTAACAATTCACACGGCTCGTCCAGGTGTTGTTATTGGTAAGAAAGGCGAAGATGTTGAAAAACTACGCTTAGCTGTATCTAAAATTGCTGGTGTTCCTGCTCAAATCAACATCGCTGAAGTACGTAAGCCAGAAATGGATGCGCAGCTTGTTGCAGACAGCATTGCTAGTCAATTAGAACGTCGTGTTATGT
>MAAE01000029.1 GCA_002162675.1 Colwellia sp. 39_35_sub15_T18
CCGCTCGTCATCTTCTAGCAAGCTAGAAATGTTACCGCTCGACTTGCATGTGTTAAGCCTGCCGCCAGCGTTCAATCTGAGCCATGATCAAACTCTTCAATTAAAAATCGTTTGTGCATCAACAAGTGATGCTGCTCAATGAATTCTGTCGTGCTACCTATATTCTTAATAAAAAGAAGATAAATAGCGCATTACATATATAAGTATTACTTCTCTTCATTAAAGAAGAAAAGATTTTGTTATTCATGTGAACATCATTCATTAAGCGTTTTTTGTGTTCTTGCCTCACTAATAAAAGTAAAACTAAGAACTATGTAAAAACAAGTTAATGTGAGTATCCACACAAATTGCATGATAACTAATTGTTAAAGAACTCTCCGAAGAGATAACAGCAATCGCATTCGTTGCTGTCTTGCGCTCTGGGTTAACGTTGCCGTTGCCCCGAAGCAGGATGCGTATCATACGCTTCCGAGTTTTGATGTCAACGTTTTTTTGAATTTTTTTAAAAGTTTTTGCAAACTCTTAAACCTGAACTTTAAAACGTTAAGTTAGCCGATTTACTTCAAAAGTAATGAGATAACTTATCAAAACGTCCAGTTGGTTAAGCTTTTTGGCTGAACCCCTTGGAACTGGAGCGAATTGTATAGATTTCTTTTATCAGGTCAAGAGAAAAAAGCATCTTTTTCAACTTTATTTATCAATATTAGTTCAAGTGTTCAAAGCTTGCACAATTTAAACAAAAATCATCCAAACAAACTGAAAACTTAACTTACATTGCTAAACCACCATCTATTTCAACAGTTCTGCCGGTGAAAAATTCATTTTCAAAAATGTACTTTGCAGTGTCAGCTATTTCTGCTGCTTCACCTAAACGACCTACTGGTGTCATTTTCTCTAACCTATCACGCATTTCTGGTTTCATTGCATCAGTCATAGCAGTGCGAATAACGCCAGGGGCAATGGCACCGACACGAATGCCATGGCGTCCCAGCTCTCTTGCCCAAGTTGTTGTCATAGCAACCACACCTGCTTTCGCTGCCGAGTAATTTGTTTGTCCCATATTGCCACCACGTGCAATGGAGGACATATTAACGATGACACCTTTACTACCTGATTCGATCATGTGTACTGCAGCTTCTCGACCACACAAGAATACGCCAGTTAAGTTGACATCAATAACTGATTGAAATTGTGCTAGTGACATTTTTTTAACCACCACACCGTCTTTTACTTTAACAAACATACCATCACGAAGAATCCCAGCATTATTGATTAAACCATCAATACCATTAAAGTCGTCATTTATCTGTTGGAAAGTATTTTCGACTTGTGTCTCATCACAAACATTAGCGAGATAGTATTTAGCACTAACACCATTTTGCTCAATAAGCTTTGCTGTTTCTTGCAATAACTCTTCATTTAAATCAATTAAAGCGATATTAGCGCCACTTTCGGCAAAACTAATCGCCATTGTGCGGCCTAAACCTTGACCACCGCCAGTAATAACAATGGTCTTATTTTCTAAATTCATATATTTCTCGGTATTTATTTTAGCTGAAAATTATTTATCTGCATGATTAAATAAGTTAAAGATGCTGGAAAAATCTTTACTGCCATTGCCTGATGCCGCATGCATTGCATATAAGCTACGTGCTAATGCCCCCATAGGTGTTGATGATTGGCTGCCAACTGCCGTATCCATAGCTAAGCCTAAGTCTTTCGACATTAAGTCAACCATAAAGCCGCCTTGATAATCATTTGATGAAGGCACATTTTCCATCACATCTGGACAAGGGTTATAAACATCTAATGTCCAATTACTACCTGAACTTTTACTCATGATGTTAGATAACACTCTAGCATCTAAACCATTTGCTAAACCAAGTTGCAAGGCTTCACTAGTGCCAACCATCAATACAGACAACAACATGTTATTGCAGACTTTAGCTATTTGCCCTGCGCCATGAGCACCGGCATGGAAAATATTTTTACCCATAGCATCTAAAATAGGTTCAACTTGTTTAAATTCATTATCGCTGCCACCCACCATAAAACTTAATGTACCCGCAACAGCACCGCCAACACCTCCAGAAACGGGTGCATCAACAAAGTTAATACCTCGCTGTGCTAATGCTGTTGCTACTTTACGGGATGTTGTCGCATCAATAGTTGAAGAGTCAATCACTACGCTGCCTTGAGCAATATGATTAATCAACCCCGTTTCAGGTGATAAATACACAGCATCGACATGCTTTCCTGCTGGTAACATAGAAATAATAAATTGCGCATCCTTAACACAATTTATGGCACTTGCTTTAGTACTAGCACCTTGTTCGACAACTTGAGCAACCGCAGATTCGGATAAATCGAAAACACAAACTTGATGCCCTGCTTTAACTAAATTAATGGCCATTGGACCACCCATATTACCTAAACCAATAAATGCGATATTTGCCATTGTTCTTTCCTCATGATTTTTAAAGAATAATTCTTTCAAAAGTGTGAATTAAATTTTATTTTCCTGTTGTTTATGTCAATCAGCTAACCTTCTAAATTGGCTAATGGATGTTGCTCTTTTGACCATTTTGATTCAAAGAACCAGTCAACTACCTTTTTATCAACCGCATCTATAGAGTCAAAGTGCCACTTGGGCGAATTATCCTTGTCAATTAAGAGCGCCCTCACCCCCTCAACAAATTCTCCAAATTGCCCGGCTTTAACCGAGAGGTTTAATTCCATACGAAAGCAATCAGCCAACGATAATGATTCACCCATTTGTAATTGCTGATAGGTTAGAGAAGCACTTAGCGCGCTACCGTGTTTAAGAGACTTTTGTGCTCGAGTAAACCATTTGTCTTCACATTCTGCAGATAAAATATTGTTAACAATATCGTTAAGGTTATCGAAACCTGTTACTTGCTCAATTAATGCTTTATGTTCAACTAGTTTAGTCTCAGGCAAAAGACTGATTGAATCTTGCTCTACAGACATTAACAGCTTTGACAAACTTTCATGATTGAGTTCACTTGATTCTTGCCAATCTAACTGAGTTAATTGTGTTACAAAGGCTCCTTTATGGTCATTAACCACAAAATAATCGGCTAAGTGGCAGTATTTAGCATCGGTTGCATTAATAGAAGCTCCTGTGATACCTAAAAACAAACCACAGTTATCTGGCATGCGATTTAAAAAGTAGCTACCGCCGACATCAGGATAAAGACCAATGCTAATTTCAGGCATCGCAATGCGTGAGTTTTCAGTGACGACGCGATAACTACCGCCAACCATCATGCCAAGGCCGCCGCCCATCACAATACCATTACCCCAAACAATAAAAGGTTTGCTGAAAGTATGGATGAGGTAATCAAGCTGATACTCTTTGGTAAAGTATTCCTCAAGGCCAGGTGAGAACTGACCTTTATGTGCTTTCATTTCATTGTACATGTGCACGATATCACCACCCGCACAAAAAGCTTTCTCACCTTCACCTTGTAATAAAACAGCAGCGATATCATCTTGTGTTTGCCACTCTTTTAATTTTGGATAAAGTAAGTCAATCATTTCACCGCTCAAAGCGTTTAATGATCGAGGAGAGTTTAAGGTGGCAACAGCAATTTTTTTACCATTATCACAATTGAGTTCTTGAAAGGTTACTACTTGAGTCATATAAAAATCCTATATATCTATCGGCATTAGCTTTGCCGATATTGGTTTAGCCACTCTTTATTTAACTAAAGTGAGCTATGCTTATCTCAACGGGCTTGGGCATCTTTTTTTGATCAAAAGAGTCAAATTAGCCAACATATCAATTACGAGAAACAACATACACTTACAGTAACTTACCTGCACCTTCCGTTAATAAACGACGAGCAATAATGACCCGCATAATTTCATTAGTGCCCTCAAGAATTTGATGAACGCGTACATCTCTAAAATGACGTTCTAATGGATATTCTTTAATGTAACCGTAACCACCATGAATTTGCAGTGCCGCATCGCAAACTTGAAAACCAATATCAGTAGCAAAACGCTTTGCCATCGCGCAATAAGCGGTTTTTTCGGGATCATTTTGATCTAATTTATAGGCTGCTAGGCGAACTAACTGACGGGCAGCAACTAATTCAGTTGCCATATCAGCTAATTTAAATTGCAATCCTTGAAAAGCAGCGATGGGCTTGCCAAACTGTTCACGCTCCTGCATATATTCCGTAGCACTGTTTAGTGCTTGCTGCGCGGTACCAATTGAACAAGTGGCAATATTAATACGGCCACCATCAAGCCCTTTCATTGCCATGGTAAAGCCTTCGCCTTCATTGCCTAATAAATTGTCAACCGGTACTTTAACGTTATCAAAAGTAATTTGCCTAGTTGGTTGCGCATTCCAACCTAGCTTATCTTCTGCTTTACCATAAATAATACCGTCTAAATCAGCGGGGACAGCAAGGGCTGAAATACCTTTGGCGCCATCTGCTCCTGTACGCACCATTACTACTAAGATATCAGTAGAGCCAGCACCTGAAATAAAAACTTTTGAGCCATTAACAATATAGTGATCACCGTCTTTTTTTGCTGATGTTGTTAATGATGCAGCATCAGAGCCAGCGCCTGGCTCTGTTAAACAGTATGAAGCGAGCTTTTCACCCGTAACTAATGAGGGGCACCAAGCATCTTTCACTGAGTCTTTACCCCAAGTTGCTATCATCCAAGTGGCCATATTATGAATAGTCATCATGGCAGTGGTTGCAGTACACCCCATTGCCAATTGCTCAAAAATAATTGAAGAGTCTAAACGACTTAAATTTAAACCGCCCGCGTCTTCAGGTGTATATAAAGAACAAAAACCTAATTCACCTGCTTTAGCAATCACCTCTTTAGGAAAAATATGTTCTTGATCCCACTTTGCTGCATTAGGTAATAACTCACTGTCGCTAAATTGCTTAGCAGTATCAGCAAACATTTGCTGATCTTCGGTTAAATCAAAATTCACATTAAATCCCTAAATATCTAAGTTAACTAAGCAGCACTAGTCAATAGACTAATATCTATAACTAGCGCTGATAAAATACAAGCATTGAATATATATCTGTAATTTACTCAAGCAAATTAATAGTACATGAGCTAATTAAAGCAAATAAATCCTTAAAAATACATTGATTAACTTGCCACCTTAATGGATTATATTGCTATATCCTTAAGAGATTTTCAAATGAGTACCGCATCCAATTGGCCACTACCAAAAAACAGTATTAGATACCTAATCCCCAAACCTTTAATTGATCAATTAGCACTCAATATATTAAGCCGTGGTCTTTACCCCTCATCGTTTGGAAAATATGTATCGGCAAATAATCATTACACTAAAAGGCACAACCATACTGATAATTTAGTTATTTTTTGTTTTGATGGCGTTGGAGAATTTAGTACCTCTAAATGCCAAGGTACGATAAATACAGGTGATGTGCTTTTTTTACCTAAAGGAACAGAACACCAATATAAGTCGAGCAGCAAAGAGCCTTGGTCAATTTATTGGGTTCATATTGAGGGACATTTATTTGAGCAATTCATGGATTTTATTGGTGTAAATAGCGCTAATTTAATTTTAAATATCTCTAATCAAATAGCTTTTATTAATGAATTTGAACAACTACTTGCCACAAGAAATAAAAGCTATCAATTAAGCTCCTTTATACTTGCTGCAAATATTATCAAAAAAATGTTTGCGCTATTCACCGTTAATAGTCCGGTGAAACTAGAACAGTTAAAGCAAGACTTTAACTTGTCTAAAGTGACGGGTTTTATGGAAGAAAATATTAGTCAAAAAATAAACTTACAACAAATAGCTGACTCGTTAAAGTTGTCAAAATTTTATTTTTCCAAGCAATTTTTACAGCATACTGGTGTTAGCCCTATACGATATTTTTTAGAATTAAAAATAAAACATGCTTGTAAATTACTTGATGAGTCGAACATTTCAGTTAAAGATGTTGCTTTAAAAATTGGTTACGACGATCCTTACTATTTTTCACGACTTTTTAAAAAAATAATGGGATTGTCGCCCACTCAATATCGACAATCCCAACATGGCTATTAAAAGGAATATTTGATTAATAACAAAACAAACCCCTTTAGAGTATATTGGCTAAAATAACTCAAGCGCAATTGCCGTTGCTTCACCGCCGCCAATACATAAAGAAGCAACACCTTTTGATAAACCTTGGTTTTTTAAAGCATGAATCAGCGTTACCATAATACGTGCGCCACTAGCACCCAATGGATGACCTAAAGCACAAGCGCCACCATGAATATTCACTTTATTAATATCTAAATTTAGACGCTTAACTGCCAACATAGTGACCATAGCAAACGCTTCATTAATTTCAAATAAATCAACATCCTCTACAGCCCAACCCGCTTTATCTAATAATTTATTCATAGCCCCCACTGGTGCTACTGTAAATTCGGCTGGCTTTTGTGCGTGAGTGGCATGAGCAACAACTTTACACAAAGGTGTTAAACCACGTGCTTGCGCGGTTGATAGCTTCATCATCACTAACGCGGCGCCGCCATCAGAAATAGAACTGGAGTTAGCGGCAGTAATAGTACCGTCTTTTTTAAAAGCCGCACGTAATGATGGGATTTTATCAGGGCGAGCATTGCCTGGTTGTTCATCAGTATCAATAACAGTTTCGGTGCGTCTGCTTGTCACCGTAACAGGGGTAATCTCATTTTTAAAAGCACCTGACTCAATGGCAGCATTAGCTCGAGATAAAGAGCGAATAGCAAATTCATCCATATTTTCACGACTAAAACCAGCTTCATCCGCTGTTTCTTGAGCAAAGCAACCCATAGAAATACCATCATAAGCATTTTCTAAACCATCAAGCATCATGTGATCAAGCACTTGACCATGTCCCATACGCATACCTGCTCTTGCTTTTGGTAAAATATAGGGCGCATTACTCATACTTTCCATTCCCCCTGCAACAGCAATTTCGATTGAGCCTGCAAGTAAGGCATCATGCGCTTGCATTGCTGCTTTCATGCCTGAACCACAAACTTTATTGATAGTGGTACAAACCGTTGATAGTGATAAATCTGCAGCAATGGCTGCTTGTCTAGCCGGTGCTTGCTTTAAACCTGCCGGCAAAACACAACCCATGATAACTTCATCAATTTGATCACTGCTTAATCCAGCTTGAGCTACAACAGCTTTTATCGCGGTTGCCCCCAAATCAGGCGCGGTAACATTAGCAAAACAACCACTAAAGCCACCCATCGGGGTTCTTAATGCTGAGACAATTACAATAGGATCACTAGTTGACATGAACTTCTCCAAAATAAAGGGATAATAAAATTTTCGGTTAATATTAAGCAAATAGCCTAACTCAATATTATGCTTACGCCAACGTAAACTTAGTACTAGCCTATAATCTTCTTTATCTTGTCATAATAACTTAATTACGTATGGACAATCACCAATGATTGAAATAATAAAAAACGCATTGGTAAAATATCAACTAAGCTTGTTGACAAACTCTCTCAAAATATCCACATCAACCAGCTTTACGTTTACGTAAACTTCCTGTAGAGTTAATTTAATGATTATCACTACTTTTAAACAAGCTGACACAAAAAAATGAACACGACAAAGCAAGTAATCCAAGCCAACTACTCAATTGGTGACTTATCAAAAGAGTTTGATATCACCACCCGTAGCATTCGATTTTATGAAGATCAAGGTTTACTTATGCCAACACGTAAAGGCCAAACTCGTATTTACAATCAGGGAGACAAAGTTAGGCTAAAACTAATATTACGCGGTAAACGTTTAGGCTTTTCATTAGCAGAAACTGGTCGCTTATTTGAACTTTACGATGCTGATAAGTCGAGTGCTAAACAGTTGTCAAACATGATGGGCTTAATTGCTCAGAAAAAAAATGAATTGAAACAGCAGCTTGATGATATCAATGCGGTATTAATCGAACTTAATGATTTAGAAGATAATTGCCAAAATATACTGACGCAACTTACTAAATAAAAGCACTTAAATAGCACTAACTATAAAGACAATAATTAGTGTTAAACAGATTCAAACATAAGGAAAAACCATGATTTCTTCATTTAGCTCACTTAATTTTAATCTAGGCGAAACTGTCGATATGATCCGCAATCAAGTAAATGCCTTCGCTCGTGATGAAATAGCACCACGTGCAGAGCAAATCGATATCGACAATGAATTTCCTAGCGATTTATGGCGCAAATTTGGCGACATGGGTTTGTTAGGTCTAACGGTTGAAGAGGAATACGGCGGCTCAGGTTTGGGTTACCTTGAACATATAGTTGCCATGCAAGAAATTTCTCGAGCCTCTGCATCTGTAGGCTTGAGTTATGGCGCTATGTCTAACTTATGTTTAAACCAACTACGCAAAAATGGCTCACATGAGCAAAAACTAAAATATCTTCCTAAACTTTGTACCGGCGAGCATGTTGGTGCATTAGCAATGAGTGAACCAAACGCAGGTAGTGATGTAGTTAGCATGAAACTCTCAGCTAGGAAAGTTACCGATAAAAATGGTGATAAATACATTCTTAACGGTAATAAAATGTGGATCACCAACGGTCCTGATGCCGATGTTTACGTGATTTACGCTAAAACCGATACTAGTGCTGGCTCAAAAGGCATTACCGCTTTTATTGTTGAACGTGACTATCCGGGTTTTTCTCGCCATCAAAAACTAGACAAGCTTGGCATGCGTGGTTCCAACACTTGTGAATTAGTCTTTCAAGATTGTGAAGTGCCTGCGGAAAACATTTTAGGCCAAGAAGGCAAAGGCGTTCGTGTATTAATGTCGGGGTTAGATTATGAGCGCGTGGTTTTATCTGGTGGCTCATTAGGCATTATGGATGCATGTATGGATTTAGTCGTTCCCTATATTCACGACAGAAAACAATTTGGTCAATCAATTGGAGAATTTCAATTAGTGCAAGGTAAAGTAGCCGATATGTACACACAAATGAATGCTGCTAAATCTTACGCTTACATGGTAGCAGCAGCGTGTGACCGAGGTGAAACAACCCGTAAAGACTCGGCTGCCGTGATTCTTTACGCAGCTGAATTAGCAACAAAAATGGCACTTGATACTATTCAATTACTTGGCGGTAATGGTTATATCAATGAATTTCCAGCTGGGCGTTTACTGCGTGACGCTAAATTATATGAAATTGGTGCTGGTACTTCAGAAATTCGTCGCATGCTGATAGGGCGTGAATTGTTCAACGAATCTAAATAACTATTCATCTTGTCGCTGTAAAGCCCAATTAATTCATCAAAAGTACTCATTGATAGTCATCAACTCCGTGCTTTTTTCTTTTAATTGAACTGTACAGCTTAAAGCTGAACCGCTATTACAATAAAGATATGAAAGGTTTTTATCGTGGCAAAATTAGTATCAAAAATAAACACTCGCAGTCAGGATTTCTTAGACAATGCTGCGCACATGCAAACTCAAATTGACGATCTGCGCGCCAAGCTTGGTAAGATAAAACTTGGCGGTGGTGAACGTTCCCGCGATCGTCACCTTAGCCGTGGTAAATTATTACCTCGAGATAGAGTTAACGCTTTACTTGATGATGGTTCTGCATTTTTAGAGTTTTCACAACTAGCCGCTTACAAAGTCTACGAAGATAACGTTCCTAGCGCTGGTATTATTACCGGCCTTGGCCGCATTAGCGGTCAAGAATGTGTCATTGTTGCTAATGACGCGACAGTAAAAGGTGGTACTTATTATCCACTTACCGTGAAAAAACATCTTAGAGCGCAAGCTATTGCCCAAGAGAATAACTTGCCTTGTATTTATTTAGTCGACTCAGGTGGCGCCAACTTACCTAATCAAGACGAGGTATTTCCTGATAAAGAACACTTTGGCCGTATTTTCTTTAACCAAGCCAATATGTCAGCCAATAACATTCCACAAATTGCGGTAGTTATGGGTTCATGTACCGCAGGTGGTGCTTACGTACCAGCCATGGCAGATGAGTCTATTATTGTTAAAGAGCAAGGTACTATTTTTTTAGCGGGGCCTCCTTTAGTAAAGGCAGCAACTGGAGAAATAGTCAGCGCAGAAGATTTAGGCGGTGCCGATGTACATTGCCGCACTTCTGGTGTTACCGATCATTATGCACAAAATGATCATCATGCCCTTGAAATCGCCCGCTCTGCCATTAAAAATTTAAATAGGGTAAAACCTGTCACAATTAACTTTCAACAAGTTACTGAGCCAAAATATTCAAGCGAAGACCTTTACGGCATTATCCCCAAAGATACTCGTCAACCTTATGATGTTCGCGAAGTTATTGCTCGCCTTGTTGATGGTAGTGAATTTGACGAATTCAAAGCCCTTTATGGTAATACCTTAGTTTGCGGTTTTGCGCACATCTTCGGCTATCCTATCGGTATTGTCGCCAATAACGGGGTACTGTTTGGCGAATCTGCAGAAAAAGGTGCGCACTTTATTCAATTATGCGCACAACGAAAAATTCCATTAGTGTTTTTGCAAAATATCACTGGTTTTATGGTCGGCAAGCAGTATGAGTCTGGCGGTATCGCCAAACATGGCGCCAAAATGGTGACCGCAGTGGCTACCGCGCAAGTGCCAAAATTTACCATTTTAATAGGTGGTAGCTTTGGCGCAGGTAATTATGGCATGTGTGGCCGCGCCTACGATCCGCGCTTCTTATTTATGTGGCCAAACGCACGTATTTCGGTAATGGGTGGCGAGCAAGCGGCAGGCGTTATGGCGCAAGTAACTCGCGATAAAAAAGAGAAATTGGGTGAAAGTTGGAGTGAAGTCGAGGAACAAAGCTTTAAGCAACCAATAATCGAAAACTACGAGTATCAAGGTCATCCTTATTACGCTTCAGCGCGTTTATGGGACGATGGCATTATCGACCCTGCCGACACACGGCAAGTATTAGGATTAGCGATTTCAGCGTCATTAAACAAACCGATTAAAAAGACTAAGTTTGGCGTCTTTCGTATGTAAGGGCGTATGCAAACAACGAATTTAAGATCGTATAGACATGAATATAGGTAAAGAATATGAACACTAATACTAAAAAAGTTTTGTTTGAAGTCAATGAGCATGGTATTGCTACCGTTACTTTAAACAATCCTGACAAGCATAATGCTTTTGATGATGACATCATTAAACAACTGACGGCTATTTTTAATGACATTAGCCAGCGTGATAACGTCAGCATTATGGTACTTGCTTCAAACGGTAAAATTTTTAGTGCTGGTGCTGATTTAAATTGGATGAAACGCATGGCTGGTTACTCTTATGAAGATAATTTAAAAGACGCCAACGCCTTAGCACAAATGTTAAAATCCTTAAATTTTTTACCACAAACCACTATTGCTAAAATCCAAGGTGCGGCTTTTGGTGGCGCAGTCGGTTTAGCTAGCTGTTGCGACATTGTTATCGCTAGCACTCAAGCAAGCTTTTGTTTAAGTGAAGTAAAATTAGGTCTTATTCCTGCCACGATCAGCCCTTATGTGATTGAGGCCATCGGTCTAAAAGCGAGTCGTCGCTATTTTCAAACGGCTGAGCGTTTCTTTGCCGATAAAGCACAACAGCTAGGTTTGATCGATGAGGTTGTTGAACCTGAAAACTTAACCCGTGAAGTTAACGCTATGATAGCTAAATTGTTAGCCAATGGTAGCCAAGCAAGACGACAAGCCAAAAAACTTAGCCAATATGTTGCTTTTAAAACCATTGATGAAAATCTATTAGCCGATACTAGTAAACGTATTGCGGCTATTCGAGTATCAGATGAAGGCCAAGAAGGTTTAAGTGCTTTTTTTGAAAAACGTGTCCCAAATTGGATTGTAGGAGGGGATTAATCCCCGAGCTATTTTAGCAACCTTCGCGGTTAAAACCGCTCCTACACTAAGAAGCATAAGGAAAAAAAATGTTCAATAAAATATTAATTGCCAACCGTGGTGAAATCGCCTGCCGTATCATAAAAACCGCGAAAAAGATGGGCGTACTAACCGTCGCCGTTTATTCTGATGCCGATAAAGACTCCTTGCATGTACATATCGCAGATGAAGCTATTTATATCGGGCCTTCGCCTTCTCGTGAAAGTTACCTTTTAGGCGATAACGTTATTGCCGCCGCCATAAAAACTGGCGCGCAGGCCATTCACCCTGGCTATGGTTTCTTATCTGAAAATGCCGACTTTTGCCGCGCTTGTTCTGCAAAAAATATTACTTTTATTGGCCCGCCCGTTGGCGCAATAGAAGCTATGGGCTCAAAGTCTGCCGCTAAAAACATTATGGCAAAAGCCAATGTCCCCTTAGTGCCAGGCTACCATGGTGACGACCAATCAAGCGCAATTTTAAAGCAAGCCGCTGATGACATGGGTTATCCAGTGTTATTAAAAGCAACGGCAGGTGGTGGCGGTAAAGGCATGCGCCAAGTATGGAGCGAGCAAGAATTTGCAGAAGGTTTAGCAGCTGCAAAACGTGAGGCTATGTCATCTTTTGGTGATGACACCATGCTAGTAGAAAAATACTTAACCCAACCCCGCCATGTTGAAATTCAAGTATTTTGTGATAACCATAAAAATGCGGTTTACTTGTTTGAGCGAGACTGCTCAGTGCAACGTCGTCATCAAAAAGTTATCGAAGAAGCTCCCGCCTTTGGCATGAATGAAGAGCTACGTGCAGAAATGGGCGAATCAGCAATAAAATCAGCGCAAGCAATTGGTTATCAAGGTGCTGGCACGGTAGAGTTTTTGCTCGATGTTGACGGCTCTTTCTATTTTATGGAAATGAACACTCGCCTTCAGGTTGAACATCCGGTGACTGAAATGATCAGTGGTCAAGACTTAGTTGAATGGCAATTACGTGTCGCCGCAGGTGAAATCTTACCTAAAACGCAACAGCAACTGGTACTCAATGGCCACGCTTTTGAAGCGCGCATTTATGCAGAAGACGCTAATAATGACTTTTTACCCGCCACGGGTAAATTAAGTTTATTACAAACGCCCATTGAAAGTGAACATGTACGAATAGATACGGGTGTACGCCAAGGTGATGAAGTCAGTGTTTATTACGATCCCATGATAGCGAAATTAATTGTTTGGGATGAAAATCGTGATAAAGCGTTAAAGCGTTTAAGTAAAGCATTGAGCGAATATCGCATTAATGGCGTAACCACTAATATTGATTTTCTCTATAATTTGGCCACATCAAAACCTTTTATTGAAGAAGATATTGATACTGGCTTTATTGAAAAAAATCATGATCTTATTTTTCATGATAACGCACAAGAGCTACTCAACGAATTACCTATCGCGGCTTTATACCTTTTATTATCAATTAAAGAAAAAGCTCTGCAAAATGCTCAGCAAAGTAATGACCCCCATTCACCTTGGCACAATACTAATGCTTGGCGATTAAATGAAGCACATGCTCATAGCCTAGTACTCGCCCATAATGATACTGAGTATACGGTCGAGGTTGAGCAACTATGCCAAAGTAAAGGTCAAGGAAGCGATGCTCATTATTTAATTAATATTGATGGTAAACAGTTTGATTGCCAAGGCACATTGACCTCGACCTCAAGCCAAAATGACGGCATGATTGTTAATATAAATGGTCATCGAAGCCAAACAACAATCAGCTTTGACGACGAAAACATCAGCTTATATCGCGCTAATGGCGTCTTTAATTTTACCCATATTTTGCCTGATTATGGTCAATTAGATAATGATGACAGCCATGGCGGTTTAACTGCTCCAATGAATGGCACTATGGTTAGTGTCTTAGTGAAAGCGGGTCAGCAAGTTAGTAAAGATCAACCACTGGTCATTATGGAAGCAATGAAAATGGAACATACTATTAAAGCCCCTAATGATGGCACCATTGATGAAGTATTCTTCCAAGCGGGTGACATGGTTGACGGCGGCAGTGAGCTATTATCCTTTACCGAGCTAACAAAGGAGTAAAACAGTGAGTATCTTTCCCCTATCAATTCCCGCGCAAGTGAAAATAGTTGAAGTGGGCCCAAGAGACGGCCTGCAAAACGAAGCGACTCCCGTTAATGCTAATGACAAAATAGCCTTAATAGAAAAACTAACTGATGCTGGTATTAAATATATTGAAAGTGGCAGTTTTGTTTCCCCTAAATGGGTGCCACAAATGGCAACCTCAACAGAAGTATTTGAAAAGCTTAATCGCGTTAAAGAGGTGACTTATGCAGCGTTAACCCCAAACATGCGCGGTTTTGAAGCGGCTATGGCGGTTAATGCCAATGAAGTAGCCATTTTTGGTGCCGCCTCTGAAAGTTTTAGCCAAAAAAATATTAACTGCTCAATTGAAGAAAGCCTTGCACGTTTTACTCCGATTATAACCGCAGCTAAAAACGCCAATGTTAAAGTGCGCGGTTATGTTTCTTGTGTTTTAGGTTGTCCTTATGAAGGTGATATTCCCCCTGAGCAAGTAGCCAAGGTTGCGATGAAATTATACCAAATGGGCTGCTATGAAATATCGTTAGGCGACACCATAGGTGTCGGCACTCCTGCTAACGTAACTAAAATGATACAAGCCGTTAGCACCCATGTACCAATGGATAAACTAGCCGTACACTTTCATGATACTTATGGGCAAGCGTTAACTAACATTTACGCTGCGCTACAAATGGGTATAACAACAGTCGACTCTGCTATTGCAGGTTTAGGTGGCTGTCCTTATGCTCAAGGTGCATCAGGTAATGTTGCCACTGAAGATGTGGTATATATGCTTAATGGTTTAGGCATTAAAACATCAATAAACTTTAATCAACTGCTTGAAGCAGGTTGGTTTATCAGTGAAAAATTAGGCAAGGCTCCTATTTCAAAAGTATCAAATGCATACCTTGCAAAAAAACTAGCAGATAAAAATTCGTAACAATACACATTGCACATAATACATTGTGCATAATAGAAAGAATAAACATTTAGGAGAATATAATGGCAGGATTTGACAAAGTAGTCACAAGCTATGAAGAAGCCATGGCTGGACTAACAGACAATATGACCGTTATCGCAGGTGGCTTTGGCCTTTGCGGTATTCCCGAAAACTTAATCAGTGAAATAAAACGCAAAGGCACTAAAGGCTTAACTTTAGTGTCAAATAACTGTGGTGTTGATGACTTTGGTTTAGGTATTTTATTGCCCGATCGCCAAATCAAGAAAATAATTGCCTCTTACGTGGGTGAAAACGCTGAATTTGAACGGCAAATGATGGCTGGTGAGCTTGATGTTGAGTTAACACCACAAGGTACTTTAGCAGAAAAAATGCGTGCTGGTGGTGCCGGTATTCCCGCCTTTTTTACCGCCACAGGTTATGGTACGCCCGTGGCAACAGGCAAAGAAGAACGTCAGTTTAAAGGGCGTGATTATATTCTAGAAGAATCAATAGTAGGTGATTTTGCTATCGTTAAAGCATGGAAAGCCGATAGGTACGGTAATTTAGTCTTTAGAAAAACCGCCCGTAACTTTAACCCCTTGGCAGCGACCGCAGGAAAAATAACCGTGGTTGAAGTAGAAGAAATTGTTGAACCGGGAGAGTTAGACCCTGATCACATTCACACCGCAGGTATTTATGTTGACCGCTTAATTCAAGGCACTTTTGAGAAGCGTATTGAGCAACGCACCGTTCGCCCATCTTCAGCGCAAGGAAAAAAATAATGGCTTTATCAAGAGAGCAAATAGCGCAACGTGTTGCTCAAGAACTACAAGACGGTTATTACGTTAATTTGGGTATTGGTATTCCAACACTTGTCGCGAACTATGTGCCTGATGATATGGAAGTGATGTTGCAATCAGAGAATGGCTTATTAGGCATGGGACAATTCCCAACCGAAGAAGATATTGATGCCGACCTAATCAATGCGGGTAAACAAACAGTGACGATGGCAACAGGGGCGTCTATTTTTGATTCTGCTGAATCGTTTGCCATGATTCGTGGCGGCCATGTCGATTTAACCGTGCTAGGCGCTTTTGAAGTCGATGTTAATGGTAATATTGCCTCTTATATGATCCCAGGAAAATTAATTAAAGGCATGGGCGGTGCTATGGATTTAGTTGCTGGCGCGGATAATATTATAGTGACTATGACTCACGCCTCAAAACACGGGGTATCAAAGTTATTAAGTCATTGTACCTTGCCATTAACAGGTAAAGGCTGCATTAAAAAAGTATTAACTGATTTAGCTTTCATTGAAATAAGAGGAGGTAAGTTTCATTTATTAGAACGCGCACCGGGTGTTTCCGTTGAAGAAATAGTTACGTTAACTGCAGGTGAATTAGTGGTTACTGGTGATATTCCTGAGATGATACTGTAACAAAAAAGCACTATTCCATTACAAGCAAACAACATATAAAACAAACACTTATCAATATCACTTGCAACCTTGACTGCAGCTTCGTACTACTTTAGTTGCAATTCAGGAGATATTTAGCGATACTTAATATTGACAAAGAAAAGGCAAAATACGCGAAAACGTATTACGCAAAACCACCGGCCTACGGGATTTTATAATATTATTTATAGTATTATAAGGTCTACGGCAGCGGAGTCACCTCGTTTAATAGGTACATCCCGTGGTTTTTTCTTTTAATAATCCATTTATATAAAAGGTTACTAAAATGAAAAAATTATTAATAGCTTCTACTATCACTGTTTTAACATTAACGTCTGTTGTATCGACGCCTCAGGCACAAGCTGCGAACATTGCGCAAAGTATATGTGAGTATGTGGCTGCCGATGACAAGAAACGCATGCGTTCTTTTTTAAAGACGAATAAATTAAAAATTCGTCGTATCTTCAACGGTATTCAGTGTAATGGTAAAAACTTATTAGAGTTTGCATCGACAAGCGGATCGGTAAAAACAGGTTCTTTGATGATTTCAAAATTACCAAAGAAAGTTGTTTCTGCTAATTTAGCTGTATTGCAAACTGGATCGCAACCATTGATTGATGCTGCAAACGCTCGCGTTAGTAGCTAATAAATTATCAGCGTTTAGGCATATAGCTTAATATCATTTTTATAAATGGTGATAAGTAGATAAATTTTCGTTAATAATTCTATGTCATTTTAAAAGCCAGCTTTATAGCTGGCTTTTTTTTAACTATTTTTCCATGAAACTAGCGATTAGCGCTGTAATCTCATACACTTAAATTACTTAAAACAATAAAATTAATTTAATAACAATAAGCTATGACCAGCAAACGAAACTATGTAGGAAGCCAAAATGCTCTAGTACTCACGGGTGGTGGTGCACGTGCTGCTTATCAAGTAGGTGTTCTTTCTGCTATCACTAAATTTGTTCCTCGCAACCATGGTATTCCCTTCCCTATCCTCTGTGGTACCTCTGCGGGCGCCATTAATAGTACCGCGCTAGGTTGTTATGCATCATGCTTTCATTTAGGGGTAAAAAAATTAGAGTGGGTTTGGAAAAACCTTGATACCTCAAAAATATATCACAGTAATGTTCAAGGCGTTTTCGGTCACATAAGCAGAGGTATGCTCGCAAGCTTTCAAGCTGATTATGCTAATAAGTTACCACGTAGTTTACTTAATAATGCTCCTCTTAGAGGCTTATTGAATCAAGTAATGGACTTTAAGCGCATTGACCACAATATTTTACGCGGTTATCTATCAGCAGTTTCAGTTACCGCTTCAAGCTATAGTACTGGCGATTCCATTAGTTTTTACCAGTCAAGTGATGATATTTTACCTTGGCAACGAGCTAAGCGCTCAGGCCAGTCTAGCCAACTAAATAGTGAACATTTAATGGCTTCAGCGGCTATTCCAATGGTTTTTCCTTCGATAAAAATTAAAAACCAACACTTTGGTGATGGTTCAGTACATCAATTATCTCCCCTTAGCCCAGCCATTCACTTAGGGGCAAAACGCATTTTTGTTATTGGTGTCGATCAACCTAAAGAGCCGTTACACGCCAGTGAGAATAATCCTCACCCACCAACGACCGCGACCATTGCCGGGCATTTACTTGATTCTATTTTTGCTGACACCATGAATAGCGATCTTGAAAGAATGTCTCGCATTAACAGTACATTAGATCTGATCCCTGCCAAGAAAAAAGAAAAAGTTGAGGGTTTACAACATATAGACAGTTTTGTTATTAATCCTAGTCATGATTTTAATGCCATCGCCGTAAATTACTATGATGAACTGCCTTTACCTGTACGTTTGCTTTTACGCAGTATGGGTATTAACAATGACGCTGAGTCGAGTATTATTAGCTATTTATTGTTCGACAAAAACTTTTGCAGTGAGTTAATCAAGCTAGGATTCGAAGATGCGATGGAAAAAGAAAACCAAATTAAACATTTTCTTAACCTATACCAAGTAAAATAATTACTTGCTCACATTACACAAGTGGGTTTGCATCGCGATATTAATAACAAACTCAAGTGATAGTAACTTGAGTTAACGATAGGCAACTGCTCTTTGCATAATGCGTTATGTTCCTTCTTGAACAAAGCGTTCCGCCCTTTCAACACGTCTTGGTTTGCCACGTACTATTAAGGTATCTTGTGCTTGTAAAATAGTTTCGTCATCAGGAGCTTCTGTTTCAAGCTCTCCTCGCCTTAAAGCAATAATATGAACGCGTCGATTTTGTAAATGAAGAGACGCTAAGGTTTTACCACAACCAAAAGAGTCTTCGTTAATTAAAATAGCATGGGCAAACTCAATGCGATCAATTGCCGCTGGGCTCATATCGGTATGCTCTCCCTGAAAGAATCCATGCAAGTGATTATAATGATTTTTTCGCTCTTTTTGCACACGGCGCATAATGCGAGAAAATGGCACCCCAGTAAGCGATAACACTTGAGAAACTAGCATTAAACTGCCTTCTAAGCTTTCTGGCACCACTTCATTAGCGCCAGCATCGTATAACATCTCAAGATGATCATCATTGCGTGTTCTCACTAAAATAGGCACGCTTGGTGATATCGAGCGCACTTTTTGAACCACTTCAAGCGATTGCTTGTCTTCACCAAAAGCAATAACGACAAGTTTAGCTGTAGACAGATGCGCTGCCGTTAACAATTCTGTTTGTCTTGACGAGCCAAAAAGTACGTTCTCTCCTGCCTCTCGTGCTGTTCTTGTGCGTAGAGGGTCAATATCTATCGCAACAAAATCTATCGACTCTTGTTTTAAAAAGCGGCTAACTGTTTGTCCTATACGGCCAAAACCACAAATAATAACGTGATTTTCTAAGTTTTCATTTTCAGGTAATTGCTCTAAATCATGACTTTGAGGGGATTTTTCTTGGCTTAAAAAAATTGACCATGAACGGGCATGATCTATCATGTATGGCGTTATAGCCATACTGACAACACCAACACCCAGTAACATTGACGAAACATCACTGGGTAAAAGTTCTACTTTATCTGCCAATGCAATCAACACAAAACCAAACTCCCCCATTTGTGCTAGCATCAAACCCGATGCCCAAGCATCTTTACTCGACTCTCCTGCTCTAACGGCTAATATTTTAATAACCATAAGTTTCACAAACATAAAACTGAACATAATGGCGAGCAAGCTAAAAGGCGATGATAATAAAACGGCAATATCTAACTTCATGCCTACCGTGATAAAAAACAAGCCTAATAAAATATCTCTATAAGGGCGAATATCAGCTTCAAGCTGGTGTTTATATTCACTTTCTCCTAGCATCATACCCGCTAAAAAAGCCCCTAATGCCATAGACAAACCAAACCATTGAGTCAGTGCTGATGCTAATAAGGTCACTAACAGAGTCGTTAAAACAAAGAGTTCATCGGTTCTAACTTGGGCAATAATGTTAAATACTTTCGGCAATAACCACTTGCCAATAAACAGCAATAAAGTAACAACAACAACACCTTTAAACATCGCAAGCACTAATGCTAATAGCATAGAGCTTTCACCGTCAGTGGCCAACATAGGTATCACAATTAATAGTGGTACTACGGCCACATCTTGAAACAGCAATATAGCCACTGAAAGCTGCCCTGACTTACGCTTCATCGCGCCACTTTCACTCAATTGCCTAATAACAATCGCGGTAGATGACAAGGCTAAAATACTACCAACAACAAAAGCAGACTCAAAACTTAGACCAAAGAACATGCCGGCAATCAAGAAAATAACTAAAGAAATACCAACCTGTAGGCTACCTACCGCAAGCACTAAATGACGCATAGCCATAAGACGAGGTAAAGAAAACTCTAACCCTAAGGTGAACAGTAAAAAAACAATGCCTAACTCGGCAAAGTGATCATAATCGACTTGCTCTTGCGCGATATTTAAACCGTGCTCACCCACCAACATACCTGCCACTAAATAGGCAAGTATTGCGGGTAGCTTCAAACGCCGAAAAAGCCAAACAACAAAAACAGCGCTTGATAAAATGGCTAATATTTCAAAATGACCGTTCACACACATTCCTTAGTTTGGCTACCTTGGCTCTGGCGGCCTTAATTCTGACTGTATTAATTCTGACTGTATTAATTCTGACTGTAACAGTAACAGCTGACTGGTTGCCATACGGCAAATTATTGCCGCCAAATTAATGACTTTAGAGGCAAATAAAAAAACACATTATATTTAGTAATGATTCTGACAATAATTAAACGAATAATCAAATAGTTAACAAAAACAAATGCAACTAACTAACTACCTTTACACTATATTATATTATGGAACAATATTTGCAATGATATTTGGAGTGATAAAAACCATATCGTAATAAATTACCAACATAGCCAGAAAGCAGCGTTTATACATGCTGCTGGTCAACAACGAAATAGTGAGACACAAGTATGCAAACACTTAATATACTTGATAATCCATCTACGTCATTTAATGTTTTTAATGCCTTTGCAAACGACAGACGTAAGAATAACAATAATAATGCGGATTTATTAGAGCAATTACAAACCACACTTGATTTAGACAAGTTACTTGATATTTTTGCCATGGAAGCCGCTCGTTACGTGAACTTTTCAGGGCTGTATTTTAAAAACCAAAAAGTGAGTAAGGCTTTACTCGGTAGCAAGAAAGCCAAACAAGAACGCCAATTTGAACTAAAACTCAATGATGAGTTTATTGGCACACTAAGTTATGGCATAAATAACCCTATTAGTATCTGTCATTATAAAGAATTAAAGCGCATTCATCAGATCTTACTTTACCCATTAAAAAACACCTTGCAATATCATCAAGCGATGCAGCTTGCCATGCAAGATGGGCTGACAGGTTTAGGTAACCGCCGTTATTTTGATGAACAATTGAAGCGGGCAATGCATAATGCCAATCGTCATCAAGGCCAAGTAGGCTTAGTATTAGGTGATTTAAACAAATTTAAGCCAATTAATGATACCCACGGACATGCCGTTGGCGATCAAGTATTAAAGCAATTTGCTAACGTATTACGTACTTGCATTCGTGACTCAGACAGCGTGTTTCGTTTTGGTGGTGATGAGTTTGCCATTATTGTTGAAAATGCCAGCGAGTATGCTTTAGACATTATTCAAAATAGAATAGATAGTGCCTTGAAAACCAATGCTCTTTTGGCTAAATATCAAGTAACTTGCAGCCTAGGCACAACCTTTATGAATAGAGCTGATAATGAGCATAGCTTATTTGAACGAGCAGATAAGGCGCTTTATCGACAAAAGTTGAATATGTCTAAACGCTTTAGCCTTGTGTAATACCATTACAAAAAAGCTCAGTGACGAAATAAGCTCAGCTATAAAATATAACTAAACTTAAGCTAAAACTGAGCTAAAACAAAAGCTAAAACAAAAAATAAAGAAGAAGCCCTAGCGCTTCTTCTTTATTTTTACATTATATTTTTTATTTGCCGTTGGGGTTTTCTTCGTGTGCTTTTTGGCAATCGTTTGGTTCTTTTCTTGAGTAGCTCGATAACGATTTTTACTCGCGCGTTTTTCACTGGCTTGATTGTACTCAAGTGCTTCATCACGTTTTAATTCATAACCTGGCACAATAATACGCTCAAATTTACGTTCAATAAACTGCTCTATATTATCTAAAAAACGCTCATCTTTTGGACTAACTAACGAAATAGCGGTACCCGATTTACCTGCTCGCCCGGTACGACCGACACGGTGAACATAATCTTCAGCTAAAAACGGTAAATGAAAGTTGACCACATAAGCTAAATCATCAATATCTAAACCGCGCGCGGCAACATCTGTCGCCACTAACACTCTAACTTTGCCTTCGCTAAAATCAGTTAAGGCCTTATTACGGGCACCTTGCGTTTTATCACCATGACAAAGCGCCGCTTTAATACCGTCAAGTTTCAACTCTTTGGCAAGTATATTCGCGCTCTCTTTAGTACCAGCAAAAACCAGTACTTGTTGCCAGTTATTGACACCTATCAGCTCAGATAATAACTCTCGCTTTCTTGCTTCACTAACCCAATATACCGCTTGCTTTACTTTACCTGAGGTAGAATTTTGCTTAGAGACACCGATAGTTTTTGGGGTTTTAAGTAATTGCTTCGCAAGTGATTGTACTTTATTAGAGTATGTTGCTGAAAACATTAATGTTTGATGGTTTTGTTTCATTGCCAGCATAAGTTTTTCAATAGCAGATAAAAAGCCCATATCCAACATGCGGTCGGCTTCATCAAGTACTAAATAACTCACTTGTGCTAAATCAACATTACGTAAGGTTAAATGCTCTAATAAACGCCCAGGCGTCGCAACTAACACATCAACACCTTGCTTTAAGACATTGGTTTGTGATGCCATTTTACCGCCACCATACACCACACCTATTTTTAAGGGTAAAAACTGACTATAAGTTTTCATATTCTCAGCCACTTGTGCGGCTAATTCTCGCGTTGGTGTTAATACCAACGCACGAAGGTTATGACTGTGACTTGCTAGCGGCTCTTGTGAAGCTGATGATGTCTTAGCCAACGCATCTAAAATAGGTAAACTAAAAGCAGCGGTTTTGCCTGTTCCTGTTTGAGCACTGGCTAATAAGTCGACACCGGTGCGAATAACAGGAATAGCTTGTTGTTGAATTGGCGTTAAATTTTTATAACCGCAGGCTTTAACCGCTTTTAATAAATCTGCAGATAAACCAATTGCATCAACACTCATAAATCACCTAAAAAAGAAAACAAAAATAAGGACGCGGATTATATACCTAAACGAATGCAATGTGTTTGTTTTTTACGGTGCTTATAGTAGTTGTTATTAGCACCTTTACAATCGACTAAATTGTTACGCTTAAAGCTTAAAGCTTAAATAACATAAATGCAGAGCAATTCACTTTGAAGCTAATTTACCTTGTTGACCAACAGCACTTTCCATTGCAAAAATGGAGCAGTGTAATCATAAAACTATACGCATAATGCTATTTCTAAGCTGTCTGTGCGGCAGTGAACACAACCGTCAATTTCTTCCGCATTCATATCCGTTTCTAAGCTGCCTGTGCGGCAGTGAACGAACACTTTGCTAAAATAGGGGTCAATACTTTTTTCTAAGCTGCCTGTGCGGCAGTGAACTGGCCTGTTGTTTGGTCGCGGCTAGCTTTAAATTTCTAAGCTGCCTGTGCGGCAGTGAACTAACAACAGGCTCAATCGGACTTGCTACAGTTTTTCTAAGCTGCCTGTGCGGCAGTGAACATTTATTTATGGTTTATTTTACTTATTTTAGATTTCTAAACTGCCTGTGCGGCAGTGAACAACACTGGTGATAAGTTTGAGCAGGCTGGTAATTTCTAAGCTGCCTGTGCGGCAGTGAACATTTCATACGTTGTTAACGTTTCATCTCTAGCTTTCTAAGCTGCCTGTGCGGCAGTGAACCTAATTTTACGTGTTGCTTCATTAAGCTTATTTTTCTAAGCTGCCTGTGCGGCAGTGAACCAGGTCAAAGATAATCAATTGAGGGAGCTCAGGTTTCTAAGCTGCCTGTGCGGCAGTGAACGAAGTGATATCACACAAAGCGGCATTTCATTATTTCTAAGCTGCCTGTGCGGCAGCGAACCGGAAAGTCTATCCCGCCTTTAAAACGCATGGTTTCTAAGCTGCCTGTGCGGCAGTGAACTACGACTTAACGATTGACGGTTTCTCTGCCACTTTCTAAGCTGCCTGTGCGGCAGTGAACCTAACCAGCCAAACTCATGTTGGTGCGCGGATTTTCTAAGCTGCCTGTGCGGCAGTGAACTTTAGAGCAGCAGCTGCTTATCCTAAGCTAATTTTCTAAGCTGCCTGTGCGGCAGTGAACGCCTTTACTTATTTAAACAAAGTATTGCTAACTTTCTAAGCTGCCTGTGCGGCAGTGAACGAAAATGAAGCATTTAGGTTAATAGACAGCGATTTCTAAGCTGCCTGTGCGGCAGTGAACGTCGATCTGGTACTCGCTACATATACCGGCTATTTCTAAGCTGCCTGTGCGGCAGTGAACCATACCAGCAACGATACCAGCACCACCAGCAATTTCTAAGCTGCCTGTGCGGCAGTGAACACCCGTAGAGCTAGGAACAGTTATAGACATAATTTCTAAGCTGCCTGTGCGGCAGTGAACTCGTTGTTATTGCGATTGCGGCAATAGTTACATTTCTAAGCTGCCTGTGCGGCAGTGAACGGCTGATCGTATCTTCCGCAATAACATGTATATTTCTAAGCTGCCTGTGCGGCAGTGAACTACGATACGTTGTTCTACCTCCCCCTCGAAGTTTTCTAAGCTGCCTGTGCGGCAGTGAACCCGTGTGTATTGCGGCTGTAACATCGTTAATCTTTCTAAGCTGCCTGTGCGGCAGTGAACGAGTCCGCTAACCTCGGCGGGACGGTAATACATTTCTAAGCTGCCTGTGCGGCAGTGAACTGACCGGGGCAGATGTTGCTTTAGCGGCTAGCTTTCTAAGCTGCCTGTGCGGCAGTGAACTATATGACAATGTAGTGTTCTTCATTTGCTGTTTTCTAAGCTGCCTGTGCGGCAGTGAACTAAATATACTACATAATACTTTTAGAGACATATTTCTAAGCTGCCTGTGCGGCAGTGAACAATACCGGAAAAACCCTATTACATGGTTGAACTTTCTAAGCTGCCTGTGCGGCAGTGAACTGAAGGCGGTGATATTGATGCTATAGTTGGAATTTCTAAGCTGCCTGTGCGGCAGTGAACAAACATCACCTATTTTAAGTTTGTTAGCAATATTTCTAAGCTGCCTGTGCGGCAGTGAACTAATTATGGCTTGGCATGATTTTTTAACGGGTTTTCTAAGCTGCCTGTGCGGCAGTGAACAGTCTAATACCATTTTGATTAAATTTGTGATCTAATTGATTTAGTTTTTCATACATCAATATCACAATTTATGAGTCCCTTTGAGCACATCGACTTTAAATCTCTTATCGCAAAAGA
>MAAE01000015.1:0-4167 GCA_002162675.1 Colwellia sp. 39_35_sub15_T18
GAGATAACTTATCAAAACGTCCAGTTGGTTAAGCTTTTTGGCTGAACCCCTTGGAACTGGAGCGCATTGTATAGATTTCTTTGGGTGGGTCAACCCTTATTTTCAATCTTTTATTTGATCGCCTAAAAAGCCGACAATTTGTCTATCATCAAACCAAAAAGCTCAATAAATAGTGTAAAAGCCAACTATCTCTTCGCAATAACTAGCTCGCTCTATCACTGTCAATTTTTTTTACAGTTATCGTTTTTTATAAAGCAGAATAAAAAACTAAAAAACAAATAAAAAAAACAAGAACACAAAATAAAAAGCCATTTAGTATTAATTATGCAAATATAGTTCGGTTTTATGATTTTTTGTATGTTTTCAAATGAAAAATTATGTAAATTGTTTTTACATAATTTTTACAAATAGTAGTGATTCATCACTCTTTCAAGTTAATAAAGTCACCACACACCTACCTATTAACAGGTTCGTTACACAAATATAACAAAGGGCATTGATTTTGCTTGTCTAATTGGTCTCGTAATTTCAGTGAATTATTCACATATTAAATTTACTTATTAAAAATTGCGATGAAATAACAATAATCGGAGATAAAAATGCAACTTAAAAGATCCATACTAGGGAGTCTTATTACATTAGCAGTAACAGCTTCAACAAATGTTATCGCAAATGAAATATCAATAGACCGCAGTAAACTTAAAAATACTGGAAGTGCTGTACAGACCAAACCAAAATCAACTAATTTTATTGTACAATTAAAAGGCCAAACAGCTATTGCACACGCGCAAGAATTAGGTGAGTTGTTACCAACAAACCAGCTAGTGGCGAATACAGGTAACCGTTATAATGCCACTACGCCTGCAATGGCCGCTTATACTCAAGCACTTGAAAATAAGCAGATGCAAGTAGCAGGAACAATTGGTTCTATCAATATCCTTCACTCTTTTAAGCATACTTATAATGGTTTTACTGCCAAATTAAATGCTAAGCAAAAGGAACAACTTGAATCTCATCCTGATGTAATTGGTGTTTGGGAAGATAGACTTGAAGTGATCAATACATCTAATACTCCTGAATTCTTAGGATTAACTGGCCCAGGTGGCCAGCATACAATGAATATCAAAGGTGAAGGCATTATTATTGGTATTGTTGATACTGGTATTTGGCCTGAAAATCCAAGTTTTGCTGATGATGGTTCGTATTCCGACCCAGCAGAACTAGGTTGGCAAGGTGCTTGTGAGAATGAGAACGACGAAGCTTTTGCTTGTAATAACAAACTTATAGGTGCTCGTTATTTCAATGCTAGTTTCTCTAGTGTTTATGATGTTCAATATGCATTAGGCGAGTTTGAATCACCGCGTGATGCTGATGGCCACGGTAGCCATACAGCAAGCACTGCAGGTGGCAATGCAGGTGTAGATGCTGTTTTATCTGGTGCACCTGCAGGAGTTGTATCAGGCATGGCACCTCGTGCACGGGTTGCTATGTATAAAGCTTGTTGGAATAGTGACTATACTAATCCTGAAGGTGGTGATGAAGCTGGTTGTTTTGGTGGCGATACAATGGCGGCAATAGATGCAGCCGTTGTTGATGGTGTTGATGTCATTAACTATTCAATTGGCGGTAGTAGAACTGATTTAACTGTACCGGCATCAGCTGCTATGTTAACAGCGGCACAAGCAGGTGTTTTTGTTGCCGTATCAGCTGGTAACAGCGGTCCAGATGAAGAAACTGTTGGCACACCAGCACCTTGGGTAACCAGTGTTGCAGCTTCTACGTATGACGGAACATCTATACTTGTCGGTAAAGCTTTACAAGTTGATACCGGCCCTCTTGCTGAAACCACTTTAATGTCCATCCCTGCAGGTTTTGCTCCTGCCGCGAATGATTTATCAGGTGAATTAGCACTAGCTGAGCCCGTTGAAGCTTGTAATGAGGATCCATTAACTAATGGCGAAGCATTAGCAGGTAAAATAGCCTTAATTGCTCGTGGTGCATGTGCATTTACTGAAAAATTTATTAATGCACAAAACGCAGGTGCCATAGGTGTTATTGTTTATACCACCGAAGGAACAACGCCATTTGCAATGGGTGGTGCAGATGATGCAGTAGCTACTCCTGGCTCTATGGTTTCTTTTGAAGATGGACAAGCATTAGCAGCAAGCATTGCAGAGGCAAGCACTGCTGTTACTTTTACAGATGAGGCTATTTCAGGTGAAGCTGAGGAAGTAGGTAATACTATCGCTTCGTTCTCGTCACGTGGTCCAAACCTTAATACCTACGATATTATCAAGCCTGATATTACCGCTCCTGGTGTTAAAATATTAGCGGCTACAACATCTGCCCCTATGTTTGGTACTCAAGGTGAAACCTTTAGATACTTACAAGGTACTTCAATGTCTAGCCCGCATATTGCTGGTATGGCAGCACTATTTAAAGAATCAAATAGTAATTGGACTCCTGCGCAAATCAAATCAGCAATGATGACTACTGCTCGTCAAAACCTAACCAAAGAAGATGGCAGCACATCAGCTGACCCTTATGATTTTGGTGCGGGTCATGTTGATCCAGTTTCTGCGATGGATCCGGGCCTATTATTCGATGCAAATATTGGTGATTATTTAGCATTCTTATGTGGACAAGATCAAGACGCCTTTGTTGAAGGTCATGGTACTTCTTGTGCTGAACTTGAAGGTTTAGGTCATAGTGAAGATGCCAGTCAATTGAACCTAGCTTCAATTGCGATTGCTGAATTATTTGCACCTGAAACTATTTACCGAACAGTAACTAACGCAACCAATACAGCGTCAGAGTACACGGCAACTATTGAAGCTCCGGCTGGTTTTGATGTTTCTGCTACTACTTTCGATAGTGAGGGTAACGAAACACCAGCAAGTACTCTAGATATTACAGCTGACGGTAAAGCAAGCTTTGGCGTAACTTTTACTCAAAACGAAGGTGTTGAAGTTAATGCTTGGCAATTTGGTGCAATTACATGGACTGATGCCGCTGGACACTCAGTACGTCTTCCATTAGCTGTAAAAGCCGTGCCAACCGTTAACATTGATGTTCCTGAGTCAATTTCTGGTGAAATGAGAAATGGTCGTTACCGCTTCCCAGTTAAGATGTTATATTCTGGTAACACCTCTATTGATTATACTGGTTTAGTAGCACCATTTGGCTCAAGTGGTGAAGTTGCACAAGATCCTGATTCAGATTATGCGTTTAACGAAGACGGACTAGGCTTCCACGGTTTCTTAGTGCCAGAAGGCAGTAAAGTTGCTCGCTTTAGCTTACGTGATAGCTTAGTAGATGCTGAAAATGCTGACTTAGATATGTATGTATATCGCTGTATTGCTTGGGACTGTGCTTTAGTAGGCCAATCATTTAATGGTGGTTCTGATGAAGATGTTATCTTAACGGATCCGGAAGCTGCTAATAATGATGCTGTAGGTGACTTATACATAGTGTTTGTACATGGTTATTCATTAGCAGGTGAAGAGACAACAAACTATACCATGCCAGTATGGATTGCTGATCAAGCTGATAGCTCAACACGCATTAGATCGAGTCGTAGAGCCATTGAAGGTCGTTATAACTACACAAGTATTTCTACACGCGGTTTAACACCTGGCGTGGTTTATATGGGTGGGGTAAGTTATTACAATGATGAAGGTGAAAAAGAAGGTACAACAGTACTGGAATTAGTAACCCCTGAAGAGCTTTAATAATAAGTTATTTAAGCTTATACAGTTAAGTATTCAAAGCCACCTTCGGGTGGCTTTTTTATTGCCTTGTGAAAATAGCTAAACCAGCAAGTCTACTTTATAAATGCCCCTTAATTAGCAGCACTCAAATTAACGAGATTAGAAATACTCTGTAACCATACAACTTCATACTAGGTGTTTTGTGTTAATAAAAGAGACTAGGAACACATAGGTTTAGTTTTAACTGTAGATCAGCATTTATGCCGTCAGTTTTACCGGCTAAACAACAAAAATTAAGCACACTATTCTAAAGCCTAAACAACCAAGTTTTACACATCATTTAGGACTATACGAGATAAAATCAAACGTGGCTTGTGGCTTGTGGCTTGTGGCTTGTGGCTTGTGGCTTGTGGCTTGTGGCTTGTGGCTTGTGGCTTGTGGCTTGTGGCTTGTGGCT
>MAAE01000015.1:4180-112000 GCA_002162675.1 Colwellia sp. 39_35_sub15_T18
GTGGCTTGTGGCTTGTGGCTTGTGGCTTGTGGCTTGTGGCTTGTCAGCGAGACAAAAAAAAGACTTTAGCGAAGTAAAGTCTTTTTAATTAAAATATTAAATAAAATATTAGCTAACTTTGCGACGGACAGCAAAAGCAATTAAACCTGTTAATAATAAGATCAAAGCGCTAGGCTCTGGTACAACTGAAGCTTGACCAAATGACAAATCATCTGTGAAGAAAATAAAATCACCATTAGCTGGATCAAAAATATCTACAGCACCGCCAAATCCAGCTTCAATAAAACCATTGTATGCCCATTCGCAGCTAAAGCATAAATCATTAACGTCAAAGTCTAATGAAAGAATACCTGCATAAAAATCACTAGTATCGATGATAGCTGAGAAAAGAAATGACTCTTCAGCTTCATAACCGAAAAAATCAAATGATACCCAATCATTAACACTATCAAATTCATCTACAGCAACAGTATCAATAGTAATTGAACCGATAACCCCTAGACTGTCAGAAATGATATCTTGGGTGATCAGTGCGGCATTAGCTGTACCTAAAAAGGTAAAAGCAAGTGAAAGAGACAGTAGAGCTCGTAAAACTAATTTATTTAACATGTTACTTCCTATTCTATTTGTTATTAGATTTTAAATCTGCAAAAAATATTGCGACAATATGACAAAGCAAAAACTGTTCCTAGATTTTTTTTACATCTAAAACCAATGCATTAACAATAGAAACCCAAACAAATAACACTCACTTAACATTTAGCGAGATTAGTGTAAAAAAACACGACACTGTTCAACCACAAGAGTTTTTTAAACAAACGATTAATAAAAACTTATTATTCATCGTGCTTAGTAAAGTCAGCATCGTTTTTATTATCACCCACAACATGCTCTAATTTTATTTGTTTTACCGATCTAAAAGTCGTAACAGGACCTGAGCAAGCATATAGTACAAAAATCCCCATAAGTAACTCCGCAGGGCTTGAAGCAACAATAACGAATACTAATACGATAAGTAATACCGCGATAAAGTTTACTTTGCCTTTCCAGTCAACTTCTTTAAAACTGTTATATCTAAAATTGCTCACCATTAATAAACCACTAATAATAGTAATAATACCAACAATAAAGCCATAGTCGTGACCATTAAGTTGATACTCACTACCAACCCAAATAATGCTCGCGATAACACCCGCGGCGGCAGGGCTAGCAAGCCCCTGAAAGTATCGTTTATCCGCTATACCCACTTGAGTATTAAACCGTGCTAAGCGCAATGCGGCGGCGGCAACAAAAACAAAAGCAGCCAGCCAACCAAATTTACCTAAATCTGAAAGTGCCCAGTTATAGGCAATGATGCCGGGGGCAATACCAAAAGAAACCATGTCTGCCATTGAGTCATACTCAGCACCAAACTCACTTTGAGTATTTGTCATGCGTGCAACACGACCATCTAAACCATCGAAAATCATGGCAATAAAAATAGCAATAGCGGCACTTTCAAAATGTCCGTTCATTGACGAAACAACAGCATAAAAGCCTGAAAAAAGCCCCGCGGTTGTTAAAAGGTTAGGAAGTAAATAAATCCCTTTGTTGCTTGAATTATCTAAATTTTGTTTATTTGTCATAACTTATTTGTCATTAAGGTTAAAAACTAATTGAATATGTTGCTAATTTACCATAAGTTGAATTTAGAGGTATAGTGCTCTTATACTTAAGTTATCAATTAGCAATAAAGGAACTATTATGAATGTTCGTTATTCAGCTCCCATGCTCTTAGGAGTCGCTGTATTTTTAAGCACGAATGTTATAGCTCAAAAAATTGCCATTTATCGTTGGGTAGATGAAAATAATATTGTTCACTTTAGTCAAAACCAACCCATGGGTGATAATTATTCGCAGTTAACAACTGTTTCTTCTTACAACCCAAACAGCAAAAAAATTATTGCTGAAAGTTCAAATGCAGAAAATTCAGCTAAGGCTGAGGAGCATGAACTTGCAGTAAAGCTTGAGGAAGAGCAACAAAAGACAATAGCAAAAAATAAAGATATTTATGCTAAAAACTGTAACGCAGCCCAACTCAACATAAAAATGCTAAACTCATTTAATAGAATACTTTACACCGATACTGATGGAGAAAGTAAAGTATTAAGTACTGAAGAAAAACAAGAGAAGCTTGATACCAGTAAAAAGCATATCGATCTTTATTGTGAAAAGTAAAGTCCTCTTCTTTAAGGTGCCATTAATTATAAGTAAGTTAATGGCTTCAAGCCTTTTAAGAGAATACTAATTTATCGTTTTCCACCTCTACCCTGATGATTGTACCTGCTTCATATTCCCCAGCTAATAATTTTTGTGCCAATGGGTTTTCTAACCCTTGTTGAATAGCTCGTTTTAATGGTCTAGCACCGAATATAGGATCAAAGCCTGCTTGCGAAATTAAAGTCAAAGCCTCTTTACTCACAGCTAAGCCTAAATTTTGCTCGGCTAGACGAGCAGATAAGTATTGTATTTGTATGATAGCAATTTTTTCAATTTGCTGCGCTGCTAGCGGATGAAAGACTACAGACTCATCAATACGGTTAATAAATTCAGGTTTAAATTGATGGCCGACTGCCATCATCACCTGAGATTTCATTTGTTGATACTGACTTTCATCACTAAACTCTTGAATAATGTCAGAGCCAATATTTGAAGTCATAATGATAACGGTATTTTTAAAGTCAACGGTACGTCCCTGGCCATCTGTTAACCGGCCATCATCAAGTACTTGCAACAAAATATTAAATACATCGCTGTGGGCTTTTTCCACTTCATCTAATAATATAACCGAATAAGGCTTTCTACGAACTGCTTCGGTTAAGTATCCACCCTCTTCATAACCCACATAACCGGGAGGAGCCCCTACTAATCGTGCTACAGAATGCTTTTCCATAAATTCAGACATATCAATTCGAACAAGTGAATCTTCACTGTCAAAGAGAAAATACGCTAAGGCCTTAGTTAGTTCGGTTTTACCGACACCAGTAGGGCCTAAAAACAAAAAAGAACCAATCGGTTTATTTGGATCAGCAAGACCCGCTCTAGAGCGCCTTATGGCATTTGATACTGACGTTACCGCCTCGCCTTGACCAATAACCCGCTGATGAAGTTCACCTTCCATCTGCAATAATTTATCACGTTCTTGTTCTAGCATTTTTGCAACTGGAATGCCGGTAGCACGACTGAGTACATCGGCAATTTCAACCTCGGTAACTTTATTTGCCAATAAACTCATTTCTTGCATTTCAGCTTGGCTGGCTAAATCCAATTGTTTTTCAAGTTCAGGTAACTTGCCATACTGTAATTCAGACATACGATTTAAATCGCCGCTTCTTCGTGCAGCCTCTAAATCAATGCGTGCCTGCTCCAACTCTTCTTTGATGGTTTGTGTGCCATATAAAGCTGCTTTTTCAGTAGTCCAAACCTCATCTAATTCATCGTACTGTTGCTGTTTTTCATGAATTTTTCCTGAAATTTCTGCCAAACGCTTTTTAGAAGCATCATCCGAGTCTTTTGCTAATGCTCTTTGCTCCAGTTTTAATTGAATCAAACGACGCTCAAGCCGATCTAAATCCTCAGGTTTTGAATCCATTTGCAAACGAATACTCGATGCTGCCTCATCAATTAAATCAATCGCTTTATCAGGAAGCTGTCGGTCACTAATATATCGATGCGACAAAGTAGCAGCCGCAACAATAGCGGGATCGGTAATATTAACTGAATGATGTAATTCATAACGCTCTTTCAAACCACGCAAGATAGCGACGGTGTCTTCAACACTAGGTTCTTCTATCAAAACTTTTTGAAAACGACGCTCTAATGCCGCATCTTTTTCTATATATTGACGATATTCATCAAGAGTAGTAGCACCGACACAGTGTAAATCTCCTCTAGCAAGTGCAGGTTTTAACATGTTACCGGCGTCCATCGCGCCATCAGTTTTTCCTGCGCCGACCATAGTATGCAGTTCATCAATAAATAGAATCACCTGCCCTTCTTCTTGAGCAAGCTCATTCAATACCGCTTTTAAACGTTCTTCAAATTCGCCTCGATATTTAGCCCCTGCAACTAAAGCCCCCATGTCTAAAGATAATACTCGCTTATTTTTCAAACCTTCAGGTACTTCATGATCAACAATACGTTGCGCTAGACCTTCTACTATGGCCGTTTTACCAACACCTGGTTGACCAATTAATACGGGATTATTTTTAGTACGACGTTGCAATACCTGCAAGGTGCGACGAATTTCATCATCACGACCAATCACGGGATCTAATTTTCCTTGCTCAGCACGCTCTGTTAAATCTACTGTAAATTTTTGCAATGCTTGGCGAACATCTTCAGCATTTTGATCATCCACTTTTTGGCCACCTCGAACATGCTTAATAGCGGCTTTTATGCGCTCTTCATTTGCGCCGAGTGAAGTGATAATGTTGCCTAAGGTACCTTTATCTTCTATAGCCGCGAGTAAAAACATCTCTGAGGATATGTATTTATCCGACATTTTCTGTGCGTGTTTATCACATAAATTAAATAATTTTCCTGACGCTGAAGAGAGTTGTACGTCACCCGCATGACCTTGCACTTGCGCTAAAGACTCTAATGCTTGTTCCACCTTGGCTCTTAAAGTATGAACATCAACACCCGCACTTTTTAACAGCGGAATAATGGAGTTGCCATTTTGATTAAGCAAAGCCAGCATTAAATGCACAGGTTCGATAAATTGATGGTCGCGACCTAAAGCTAATGATTGTGCATCGGCAATGGATTCTTGAAATGATTGAGTAAATCTGTCTAAACGCATAAATGCTCTCCAGCCATGCTACTGGGCTTATGAAATGGCTATATTTTGAAATTGTTAACTATAACATTAGGACTATTTGGCTTTTTTCAATAGAGAAGGTAACTATAAGTTTTATTTACAACAAGTAAGCACCTTGTAAGTAAATAAGTAAATAAATAGCTAACGTAAGCAAATTAAACTAGCCATGCGGCCAGTCGTGGCATTTTTTCGATAGGAATAATATTTATCCGTGTTTGAAAAGGTACACTCAGGTAAAGTATTTATATTTTCTACGCCCAACTGAGTAAGTTGAATTTGGGCAATTAATTGCAAATTGGCAAAATATTTATCAGCTGTATGTTTGGTAAAAGCCTGAGTAAATTGCTGATGTTGATTAACAAAAGCATCACGCACTTCTGTGCCTACTTCAAAAGCGGTTTTACCGATACAAGGGCCTAACCAAGCCAAAATTTCACTGGCATCGCTAGCCATTTTAGCAATGGTATTAGCAATAATGTTCGCCGCTAAAGGACGCCATCCCCCATGAATAGCGGCAACTTCATTACCTGCCTTTGACGTAAGTAAAATAGGTAAGCAATCTGCGGTCATTACCGCTAAACAGATGTTTTTTCCTTTAGTAAACGCAGCATCTGCCCTCACAGGCTGCGAGGAAACCGCGGTAATGTTAGCTACCTCGCTACCATGCACTTGCTCAAGCCATTGAATTTTTGCGTTAGCAGGTAATAATTTCAGTAACCGCTGGCGATTATTCATGACTTGCTCAGGAAGATCGCCAACATGCAAGCCTAAATTGAAGCCCTGATAGGGGGAGTTAGTAACAAGATTGTGATTAAAAGGGGAAAAACGACTGGTTTGTATCGCAACAACGTTTTCATCTAAACATGAATCGTGCAATTTTGAGCTATTAATGGTAGAAAATGCAACAAACTCAATAGCAGAGTTTGTTGCTAAATAACTATGGTTAAGCGCCCTAATATTCTTCTGTGGCATTAAGCTTAGTATCTTGTTGTAGCACGGTAACTAGTTCAACAAAATCTTCAGGTAAATCCGCATGCCAAGTCATTAGCTCACCAGTGATTGGGTGATATAACGATAACATTGCCGCATGCAACGCTTGACGTTTAAAGGCACGCAATTTAGTTAATAATTCTGGTGTTGCATTTTTGGGTGGTCTAGGTCTGCCACCATAGTTAGGATCCCCAACTAGCGGATGAGTTATATGCGCCATGTGCACTCGAATTTGATGTGTTCGTCCGGTTTCAAGACGTAAACGCAAGCGTGTATGTAAACGATACTTCTCCAGAACACGGTAATGTGTCACAGAAGGTCGGCCTGAAAATGCCACCGCCATTTGGGTGCGCTTAGTAGCATGTCGGCCAATAGGCTCATCAACAACACCACCAGCAGTCATTAAGCCATTGGCAACGGCTTCATATTCACGGGTTATTTCTCTTAGCTGTAACGCTTCTACTAAGTTAGTTTGTGCCGCAATAGTTTTTGCTATCACCATTAAGCCTGTCGTGTCTTTATCAAGACGATGAACAATACCTGCGCGCGGCACTACACCTATTTGCGGGTAATAATGTAGTAACGCATTTAATACTGTGCCATCTGGATTACCTGCACCTGGGTGTACAACAAGCCCTGCTGGCTTATTGATCACTAAAATATCCTCATCTTCATAGACAATATTCAATGCTATATCTTGCGCTTCAAAACGCACTTCTGCTGCCACTTCTGCGTTAATGGTGATAATTTCTCCACCATACATTTTTTCACGCGCACGCGTTAAAACCTCACCATTAACGGTAACACTTCCCGCTAAAATCCAGTCTTTTAGTCGAGAACGTGAATAATCAGGAAACATTTGCGCAATTGCTTGGTCTAAACGTTTACCTAAACATGATTCGGGAACAGTATCTTTATGTTGAATAATTTCAGCCATTAAACTCTCTTTCAATTTTTAACATTGTGCAAGTCATTGTGCTAGCGAAAGTGCTAGGTTAGAATGCTTATCGTCATTGTTGCACCAAGTATCTGAGTTCATTTTACCCTTTTTATGAGGGGCTTTCATACTTATTTAATTTCAAATATCGTATATATAGGCTTAACTGCAAATTCTATGGAAAAATTAACAATAAAAATATTATTCACCGCACTAGTATTACTATTAGCTGGTTGCTCTTCTTCAGAGGTCGAGCTTGATAAAGTGCCTGATAAATCTGCACAGGCTCTGTTTGTCGATGCAAGAACATCACTTGATAATGGCCTGTATCAAAAAGCGATTCAAATTTTAAGTGCAATAGACTCTCGCTTTCCTTTTGGCCCTATTTCACATCAAGTACAATTAGATTTAATTTATGCTTACTATAAGGTGGGCGATGCTGCTCAAGGTGTTGCTTTAACCGATAGATTTTTACGCTTAAATCCTAATAACCCTAATATTGATTATGTTTATTACATGCGCGCATTGATTAATTTATCGACGGAAGAAAATTTATTTCAAGACATTGCAGGCATAGATCGCACCGATAGAGATCCTACAGCTTCTCGTGATGCGTTTGATGATTTCAAACGTATTATTACTGACTTTCCTGACAGTAAATATGCAAGTGATGCCCGCAAACGCATGATTTCAATAAAGTCTCGTTTAGCAAAATATGAAATAGCCGTCGCTAATTTTTATTTAAAACGTGAGGCTTATGCATCTGCCGCTAATCGAGGCCGTTATGTGGTTGAGTACTTCGCTCCCAGCCCCGAAGTAGAGCCTGCATTAGAAATAATGATTGAATGCTATGGAAAGCTTGGTTTAGTCGATTTAAAGAAAAATGCTATGCAAGTGCTTGCAGCAAATTATCCTAGAAATTCATTAGTTAACTAAAAAACTGTTACAAGTAAGGAAAGTTTCGAGTTACGAAATTCGCAACTCGAAACTAATAACTCGTAGCTTTTAAATAGCTTCTTGGTTTTCTTCACCTGTTCTAATACGAATAACACGTTCAACATCAGTAATAAAAATTTTACCATCACCAATTTTACCTGTTTGTGCCGTTGCAAGAATAACACTCACACAGCGATCAACATCTTCTTTGGCAATCACAATTTCTAATTTTACTTTCGGCAGAAAATCAACCATATATTCTGCACCACGATAAAGCTCAGTATGGCCTTTTTGTCGACCAAAGCCCTTAACTTCAGAGACGGTCATCCCCATAATACCAATTTCACCTAACGCCTCTCGTACATCATCCATTTTAAAAGGTTTGATGATAGCTTCTATTTTTTTCATCCTATTTCTCTACATTAACGTTAATTAATATTATTACAGCGTGTTTAATGCAAATTATCAATATCCAGTATGGCTTTTATTTTGTTAAACTAGGGTTTTGATAACATTTCTTCTTAGGAAACTTTATGGATCGGCAAAAAATCATTGATGAAATGAAAGTTTTACCTGAAATTGACGTGCAATTTGAAATACGCCGTCGTATTGACTTCATCAAACAAACACTTACTCAATCTGGCCTGAAAAACTTAGTACTTGGCATCAGTGGTGGTGTTGACTCCTCAACCTGTGGCCGTCTAGCACAACTAGCTGTTGATGAGCTTAACACTGAGTTAGCGAATGAATATCAATTTATTGCGGTACGTTTACCTTTTGGTATACAAGCCGACGAAGTAGATGCTCAGCAAGCAGTTGATTTTATTCAACCTAGCCATTGTGTTACCACAAATGTGCTAGACGGTGTCAATGGCATTCATCAACAAGTTATTAATGCACTTACTGACACTCAATTATTATCAGCGTCAAAAGAGCAAATAGACTTCTCAAAAGGTAATGTAAAAGCACGCGCTCGTATGGTCTCTCAATATCATATTGCCGGAATTTTAGGTGGCTTGGTATTAGGTACCGATCATAGCGCAGAAAACATTACGGGCTTTTTCACTAAGTGGGGCGATGGTGCTTGCGATTTAGCGCCTTTGTTTGGCCTTTCTAAGCGCCAAGTAAGAATGTTAGCTGAAACACTAGGCGCACCAGCAATACTGGTAGAAAAAGCACCAACCGCTGATTTAGAGTGCTTAGATCCAGGAAAAACTGATGAAGATGCTTTAGGGGTAAGCTACAATCAACTTGATGATTTCCTTGAAGGTAAACCCGTGAGTAATGATGTAAGTACACATATCATCAATATTTATTTGAAAACCCAGCATAAACGCCAAACAATACCGACTATATATGGCTAATTAATCTCTCCCACTCGTAAAATCCATTTTTATTAGCTATACCTAAGTAACAAGGATGCTAACTTAAAATGGATTTTTTATGCTTAAACTTATATTCCCTTTTGCCCAAAACTCAATTATTAAAGGTTTCACTCTTATAGAGTTAATGGTGTCAGTTTCTATTGTTGCAATACTAACTGCAATCGCCGCTCCTAGTTTTAGTGACTTCATTGTTGAAATGCGTGTAGATAATGAAATATCTAGATTACAGCGCTTATTACTAACAGCTCGTAATCACGCTATAACTATGCAATCCCCTGTTACTCTCTGTCCACTTAATGAGCAAAACCAATGTACTAGTCAATGGCAAGATGAAATAGGTGTTTTCATTGATTCAAATGACAACAAGATATACGAACCTGCATCTAACGAAGTATTAATCGCTATGAAAGATTTCGCATTTGAAGGAGACAGATTACAGTATGGTCTAAGAAGAAACAGAATTAAGTTTGCTCCAACAGGAAGAACAACTGGCTGGGGGAGTAATGGCACGCTAAAATATTGCCCTAGAAATCATAATGACCATTCTCGGGCTATTGTTATATCTACATCAGGAAGATTTTATTCTAGTAGAGATATTAATGGTGATGGCAGGGATCAAATCCGAAACGGCGGCAATATAATTTGCAGATAACAAACTAGAAAAATGTTACTATAACTGGTATAACTTATACAAGCAGTATCGGTTTCGCGAACATTACTCTAGGTTGTATTATGCTTACCATTACATGTTTTTCACCTCTACAAGTCTTTAACAAAATAACTCTATTTAACCGAGTTAAAAAAAATTACAAAGACAATACAAACTCTAACATAAAAGGCAATGGCTTTACCTTAATTGAATTAATGATTGGTATTGCTGTTGTTGCTATTTTGAGCGCGGTTGCTTTACCTAGTCTCAATACCTTTACCGTCGGTATGCGAGTTGATAATGAAATAAGTCAACTTCACCGTTTAGTTTTAACCGCTAGAAATAGTGCCATTAACATGGAGCAAAATGTAATATTATGCCCATTAGATGGCATTAATGGCATTACATGTACCGCGGGTGAATGGGATAAAGAACTCAGCGTTTTTATTGACGTAAATAATAATGGTACCTATGAATCAGCTACTGATACACTATTAAAAGTTAAAGGTGAAATATCAGCTGGAGACCAATTAATCTATGCTGGCAATAGTGAGCTTACCTTTAACCCTACCGGCAGAATAACCGCAATTGCTGCAACAACTTTTAATTATTGTCCAAAAGATCATGATGATATGTCCCGCTCTGTCACAATATCGATCTCAGGACGTCCATATCAAAGTTCAGATACTGACAACGATGGTAAAGATGAAGATAGGGATAATAACGAAATTAGCTGTTAACTCAGCTTTAGTGGTCATTTAATTATTTGAACAAAAAGGGATAAAGTCTTTACTAGCTCTAAAATTGCTTATAGTGGTTACCTAGCCGTATCTTTATCTAAACGTTTTGCCCTAACACTCGTAAATTCATCCTTTAATAAAATACATTCATGGGCTTTGTAAATTTTAGCTTTTTGCTTCGAGTTATGCACTGTCACTTTATGACCAATGATTGATTGAGATAGTCCAGATAACTTCTTACTGGATATATTCCAAAAAATCACTTGTTCTCCACCACCCACTAACTCAACAAAGCATTTCACATCAATTTTTTTATGCAGCTTTTCTTTGCTGTCCACTTTTACTGTATAACTAACAGTTAACAAAGTAATGAATGGTAGTATTTTAATCAAAGCATTCATTTTATTTCTCCCAACAATGGCTTGACGCTCCATCTTGCTTACCTGCGTCATTTATTGTTATTGTGATACAAGCACTATCATTAGTTGCTTGAGATGATTTTGCCCTTGCTGTTAAGATAAAAGTCGTTGCCGTTTGGGCAGACACAGTAATATCATAATGACCTGTTTCAGTGGTATAAGTCGCAGTAGCAAACCCTAAACCCGTCATATCTGCTGCATAGGCTCTGGTATCAACAAAAACTTGCTCTTGTAAATTAGCCAAACGCATTAACTCACGTTGAGCTTCTGCTCGGTTAGAGCGTGTAACAAAATCAGTATAAGCAGGATAAGCCACTCCTGCTAAAATACCAATAATAGCAACAGTAATCATTAACTCAATTAAAGAGAAACCTTGGTATTTTTCAACTCGTTGCATTATTGGTTCTCCGTAGTATAAAGATAAGTACGATTGGTGCTTAACGTAAAGTCTACATCCAAAATGGTTCTACCTACAATAATATCACCTGCTGCATTTGCAGGGTCAATTTCATTTACACTTGTTGGTAAGACAATCAAAGTAGGGGAACCTAACCATTCATTGCCAATTTCAATTTTTCTTATATCACTATCACTCACTTGGTCAACATTATTGTGTCTTTTAACACCAAGGGCTAAATCCACTGCATATAATGCCCCCTTACCTGATGGCGGTTTACAATCAACTAACTCTTCGGCAAACTCTGGCGGTGTAAAAGAGGTAAAATAAACAACACCATTAATAACTAGCCCTGCAGCAGTATTTTTCTCACCACTTTGTTCTAAATCAATATACCAACCAGATTTTTCACTTACGGCTACCTGCAAGTCCTCTAAATCGCTAACTTGGTCTGGTGTAGGATTAATTAGATCAACTAAGTTTTGAAAAGGGTTATCGGTGTAATTGTATAAATCAGTTTTGCTAATCACTGCAGGTGTTGCAGGAGTTGTACTGGCAGAAAAAGTTTGTGTATGGATATAAGTATCTTTAATCATGAAAAGGCTGTCCTTAGTGTCTGTACCCAAAGGATTAGACCTATCACCGCTACCAATAAGCACTGCATCATAAGGGATATCTTGATGTACTCTGATAGTTTCAGTATTACCATCGACATCAGTAACACTAGTTTCTATTGTTTCAGATATCAGTGTTCTAACGATAGTAGGTTCATAGAAAAAACGACGATCTGTTAAATTAGTGTCGCCACCTAAACTCGCCAATTTAAATACCGAAAAATCATCGGTCTCATCACTGGGCATGTCAACTCGCCAAATATTACCTCCGGTATCACCAGCATACAGTCGATCTACTAAACCATTACCGCTACTATCTAATAGACTCATAGACGAAGGGATACTGTCAGTTCCGGAGTAAGTTAGTGTGCCGCCACTTGTTTCCATACTCCATTTTAATGCCCCTGTTTTAGCATCTAGCATATAAATGCCCTTACCAACGTCATCACCACCACCCGGACCTGAAACATCTTTTTTAGTATCGTAACCGCCACTAATAAATAACACTGGGCTAGCAACATTTCCGGAAATATTCAGCTTTGAATAACCTATTTTAGGTTTCGACCATGATTGACCTAATCCTGAAAAGTCTGCAGAATGTTCATCAATATGCCACATTAATTTAGGCGTACCTGGCGTGGTAATATCAAGTGCATAATAAGATGTCCCCCCTCGGCGTAAACCAAAGAATATCCACATGGTATCAGAGCCATTAACCGTACCATCACCATTGATATCATTAAAATGAGCCGTTATCTCACCGTCGATACCGTAGATTTTATCGGCATAAGAATAATTATCACGCAGTGTTTTAATATTATCAGTAAATTCGCTTGGCATGAAAGCCCAGTTCTCTGTTACTGTACTACCGTTGTCTTGAAACATGTGTAATACCCCGGCGTTAGTACCAATAACAATTCGAACACTATTACCATAATTAACCACTAAGGGTTTAGAGTGTAACGGATCGGCAAACACATCACTGCGCATATCCGTCGAACTATCATCTTTATCTTCATTATCAACATCCATGCCTTTAGCCCAATTAATCATGTCATCAATAGCAGCACTTTCAATCGAATTACCATCATCATCAAGTAATCCTGCAACACCTAATTCTGTAGCCAAACCCTCTTGGTCAGTAAATGCAGCTTGTAAATTAGTGCGATTAAAGCTCTGTAATAGTCCCCCCGCACCACCTTCCATCAGTAGTGTTCTATCATCAACACCATTGTTGGTATACCACTCAGCAACCCCGCCTTGTGCCACTTCATTACCATCTACACCTGATGACCAGTAACTTTGTACATCATCAGAAAAGTAGCCAGTTTCACCATCTATCGCATCTATATTATTGCTGCCTTTTTGTATACTATCGACCACTTTATACTTCTTCAAATTACCCTGCCAACGAGGTCCATTTTGAGGAGAAAACATAGCATAATACACTGAATTTAAAGTTTGTGTTCTGTCAAAATTATTCGCAGCTACCGATGCAGAAGTTAAACTGCTATTTGATGGAGCTAAGCTACGTAATGTGCTTTGTAGTGCTGCTGTTAGTTGTAATGCATCACTGGCTGAAAAGTATTCTCCTCCGCCGCGCTTAGCCGCTTCAGTTAATAAGCCTGCCGCATCAGCAGCTCCTTCACTAAAACCTATAGTATAAGTGGATACAGTTTGCTTACCATCAAGATTTAAATTGACATCATAATTATTCATCCAACCTGCTAAGGCAGGTAAATAACTCGCTGTATTTAAATCATCATCGTTATAAGATGAATTATCAAAATCTACATGGTTCCCCAGAAAGGTTATATCTTTAAAGATTGGATCGCCATCAGCATCTACACCGTCTGGCTCTTTGGAAGTTAATAATTTAACTTTGCTATCGGCCTGAGTATCATAAGTTGGCTCACCATCGGTGATTAAAATAATATAGGCTTTGTCGGTACATTCATTAAAGGGAGTTATATACTTACCATCACTGATAACGTTAGCATCAGCTATAGGCCTAGAATTGCTCTTAGCGTCATCACCATATTCAACTGCTTTACCCGCAAAATACTGTTGCGCTTCATAGGTTGCTTCACATAAAGGCGTCCAAGTAAATGCGCTAAGATCATTATCTATCATACTAATGAGATTAGCTTCATTAATATCTGTCATCTCCTTTATACCATAAACAACCCGACCACCGTTATTAACTGAATCATTATGCTTATTATAGTTGAAAATTTCTAGGCCGAACTCTATGCCATCAGTCGTTTCAATAACGTCTGTAATACTTCTAATAGCAGTATCAAAGCGGCTTTCCTCAATATCACCAATAAGTGCACTATGATACCAGCGAAGGTAATTTGCCGTATACAAAGTAACTAAATCTCCTGACCAAGTAACATTTAACTCATTTGTATCTGTTGTATGATAAACAGGATCCGCTCTTGTTCCTAAGTTATCAGCAGGATACCCCGGAAGAAGACTGTCAATATTTTCTAAACTACCTGGGCTATCATCTGTTATTACATCTTCCTCACAATCAAGCACTTCAATATTTAAACCGTTATTATCAGGTATTTCTTCCCAAGTGCCACTATTGCCTCTTATTGTATACTCTCGAATACGTCCCGTATAAGTACCTTTTGTTCTTAATGCTTCTTTAGAGCTCTCACAACTATTGATAGCGGCTAAAAATCGGCGCCCATCACTGGGGCTATCAGGTATAGCGGAAATGCCATCGTTGGTGCCCTTGCTAAAATAGGTTGCTTCATCATTATAGGCATGAGATGCACCTTCAGGAGGTACATAATCAGGTACAGTTTGGCCTTCTTCTAGATAAGGTTTTTTAACGTCATGTAAAGTTCCCATACTGCCAGAGTTATCAAAGATAATTAACACTTTTGCTTTTTTTGCCGACTCTTTAACAGCATCACTAATGTAAAGTTCAATATCCTCACTTAAGGTGATCCCTGAAATAGAAATTAGAGATAGCGCCAATAAACTTTTCCATAGCTTTTTAGTAAATAGTTTTTTAATATAAGTTTCTTTCATTTTACTACCCTCACCCGATTGCCTTTACCTACAACACTATCGTAATAATTGTTGAGCTATACCAGAGTTTACTTGTACTAAACTCGCATTTTTTCGGCCATATTGCTTATTTACTTGTATTCGTAATACATTACAGGTAAACACTTCCGTTGAAGAGGCATTGGTTGAATGGGGGCAATCGGTTTCTAATGCAAATTGATTATTACCCATACCAATAGTAGCTAAAGTAACATCCGTGTCTGGATTTACGTCGTCAAACTCATCTAATGCATTTATTACGCATTCGCCATCAATTTCAATCAATGTATTATCACCTGAATCAGTACAGTTTCCCGCTGTTTTATTAAAAGTAACAAGAGGAACAGCAAAGTCGTTCCCCCCTGTTGGCGCATTAACTTGAGCAAAAATCAATTCATCAATGGCACTGACAACCTCCTGATTCGCAACAACCTTCTCTTCGCTTGCTCCTGACATTTTCAAATCAGCCGTAGTATTTAACATGAGCGCTGATGCAACTGCCGTTAAAGCGATCAAAAAGACTAAGGAGGCAATCAGTACTACACCTCGTTGCTTATTCATACGCATGCTACTAACATTACGATTATCAGCTCTATTAGCATTTATATTGGCTCTTTTATTCGGCTTGTTAATTGTTACTACCATTGGTCTACACTCGCATTATATAAAGTTACCGTTGAGGTAAATAATAATCTTCGATAATTATCATCTACGGTGGCCGCTAGGTCTCCTAACTGATAAGTTGCCTCATTTGAATATTTGTTATCAGGTAAAGTACTACGTGCCAACACAAATATTTTCACTGCTAAAATTCGGCTCCCACCAGCATTATTCCACAATCTAGTAGTCATATTATCAGCGGAAATAAAAGCATTAACGGCACCATCGCCATTGCTATCTACACCATACATAAAGCGTATGGTTTCAATACCATCTATTATAGGAGCAAATATCATATTCCCCCCCACTAAACGTCCCTGCATTAATACTGGCACAACTTCATCACCCTGTGCTTCTTCTCTGACATAATAAACATGATGTTGATATTGCCAGGTTCTACTGTTATCTATCTCCCCAGGGATAGCACCACCGCCCGCATAAAGTGAGCCAGTAGTCATATTGGTAGTAAGGTAATGAGCACCTGCAGGCACTGCTACGACTGGGGTGCCTACAACTCGTTTTATTTGAATAAGATCAGAGCGAAAATTTGCATCGGCACTAATCCTCGCATCGTCAAAGCAGCCCATAGGATCAGCAGCCGTTATTGTTTGGCCCCAAAGCGTTCTAAATTGTCCTATAACAAGAGGAAAAGTTGCGTTATTAACACCACCACCAACACAGTCATTACCCGCAGCCCCTGGTATAGAGATGAGATTGCTGCTACCAAAAGTACCTCCATAGTCACCAAAAAAATTTTGCTTAAGTAAATCATCACTTAATAAACTAATAGCAAAACGGCCATTTTCTTGTAATTCACCATAATTAGAGGTTTCTGTTGTGGTACTTTTCATTCCAACAAAAACACTTAATACACCAGCAAAAATGATTAAACCTATGGCTAGAGCTATGATCACTTCAACTAGGGTAAAACCTTGTTGGACTTTATTCATTGTAAAAATCATTCTATTTTTCATATTTTTTATGATCAACTCGTTGCTCAAATATTTACCCTGACTACATAATGCTAATTAAATAATATGGTTATATAACTTTTATATTATAAAAGCGGCAATTCTAACTTGACGACGTTTACTGTTACTTATGCCGCAAGCTCCACCTCCACCATCAACTGTTTCAGCTTTACTCTGCCAAGTGATAGTTATGGTCACAGCATTATTAGCTTCTGTAATACAACCTCTACCATCAGTTAAACCACCAACGTTGCTCCCGGCTAAAGTAACATCTGCACCTCGTAATGACTGCGTCCACTGGTAGATATCAGTAGCCATTAATTGAGCAGATGTACAGAAAGTTCCAGAGGTATTACATGCCGGAGCAGGAGCAGCCCCAGGATCATTCTCTCCATAAGTACCCGCATAAGCATTTAAATTAGCAGAGGCATTACTACGCATACGTTCAAGAATATCTTGAGCAAGGCTAGAAGCTAATGAACGTTGCATAGCGTCAAAACTACTTTGTTTAGCCGTAGCTTGCATGGCAACCGCACCTAAAATACCTGTTACCATAATGACCAAAGCGATCAACACTTCAATAAAAGTCATGCCTTGCTGTTTTTTTAAATGATTACTAATTCGCTTTATCATGACTATTTACCTTGGGTTATAGGCTTACTTTTTTGTTATTAAGCATAAGTTCAATACTGAACGATGAACTAACGATAAAAAAAGTAGAGTAGGGCTATCACTAAGCAAGCGTGCTACGAGCTTAAAAGATAAGTAAATTTTTAGGGGGGCATTGGTAGAAAAAATATTTTTTGCATTAACGCAATAGCTAACACAATAAGATAACAATAAACTATTTTTGAACATAAGAAAAGCAGGAGTCCATTTTGCTTTCGCTGCAGACTCTAAAAAAAAACTATATGTGTTAAAAATCACTCGTGTGAACTTCATTAACCCATACCTTTTCTTTATCCATAAAAATATCAGTAAGAATGTCCGTAAACTTGTCTCTGTATTCGAACGATGTATGCTTAGTTAATTATAATAAGACAATAGTAATATATTAAATATCACAACCCTAAACAACATTATAGGTAGCAAACTTCACTAACTTAAAACTGCATTTCCTGACTATATTTATTACCAAGCTTCTACAAGCTTCTATGTAAAAATGGACTGACGAAGCTCTCAACCAAGGCTCTCCTTGGTTAAAATATAGACACATTAAGATTAGCGCAATTCTATAGGTACTGCAAATACAATGTTTTCTTCACGACCGGGATATTCGGTAACTTCATGGCCACCAAAGCTTTTTAAAGCTTCAATAACTTGTTTCACTAAAATAGCTGGTGCAGACGCACCTGCGGTGACGCCAATTTTATCCACGTTATTAAGCCAAGATGTTTCGATATTATCAGCGGTATCAATAAGGTAAGAAGTTGTACCTATTTTCTCAGAAACCTCTCTTAAACGGTTAGAATTCGAACTATTTTTAGCGCCAACCACTAATAACAAATCAACTTGACTTGCGATGGCGCGCACTGCATCTTGGCGATTTTGAGTGGCATAGCATATATCATCTTTGCGAGGCCCTTCAATAAGTGGAAATTTTGCTTGCAGAGCATCAATCACATCAGACGTATCATCAACTGACAGTGTTGTTTGACTGCAAAAATAAAGTTTTTCAGGTTTTTTTACTTCCAGTTTTGAGGCATCATCGGCGGATTCAACCAAGTATATACCTGCCGATTCGCTATCATATTGTCCCATGGTGCCTTCAACTTCTGGATGCCCTGCATGGCCAATGAGCACACATTCAATATTTTTTCGACTTACACGAGCAACTTCCATGTGCACTTTAGTCACTAATGGGCAAGTGGCGTCAAATACTTTTAGAGCTCGTTTTTTAGCTTCGCTACGTACAGCTTTAGACACTCCGTGAGCACTAAAGATAACGGTACTATCATCAGGTACTTCATCAAGCTCTTCAACGAAAATGGCGCCACGACTTTTAAGTCCGTCAACTACAAACTTGTTATGCACCACTTCATGACGCACATAAATAGGTGCGCCAAATAAGTCTAAAGCGCGGTCAACAATGCTGATAGCTCTATCAACACCAGCACAAAAACCCCGAGGGTTAGCTAAAATAATTTCCATAGTTTTCTCAATACCATTTTCTAGTTATAAGCGACGAGTTGCGAAGTTACGTCAGTTCGCACTTACTACGATAAACCCATCACTTAAATTTACAATATTTCGACGACATCAATAACAAAAGTTACAGGTTGGCCGGCTAAAGGATGGTTAAAATCAATCGTTACTGAACTACCATTAACCTCTTTAATCATACCCGGTAGTTCACCGCCTGGTTGTGAAAAGGTGATGATATTACCAATTTTTGCCGGTACTTCTGCTGAAAATTTATCAATATCCATATAATGAATATTATCGGGATTCGATTCACCAAAAGCATCTACTGCTTCAAGAGTGAATTCCTTACTCACTCCAGCAGCCATACCCAATAACTGCGCTTCAAAAGCGGCAGAAATACTTTGATCACCCATGATGATTTTAGCAGGTTTATTATTGACTTTGGTACTGTCCGCTGCTGAGCCGTCACTAAGTTTCATGGTGATGTGTACTAAAATACTTGAATCTATTTGAATAGTTTTATCAGTGGTCATTTTAAATATCGCGGTTAAAACCGCTCCTACAATTTATCGTGTGGCTCTTGTTTATTTTCACTAGAGAAAGAGTCTAATATCATTAAGGCTGCACCAATGAAAATCATTGAATCGGCAACGTTAAAGGCTGGAAAGTGATTACCTGACCAATGAAAGTCTAAAAAATCAATCACATAACCAAATAATGCTCTATCAATCAAATTTCCCATTGCGCCACTTAACATTAACGCAAAAGCAACACTTAATAATACTTCTGATTTAGGTGTTTTAGCGAGCCAAACAATAAAGACAATACTAGCAATAGCGGCAATGGCAGTAAAAAACCACCGTTGCCAGCCACCTTGGTCGGCTAAAAAGCTAAAAGCAGCACCGAGGTTGTGTACATAAGTAATACTAAAAATAGGCAGTACACTTACCGATTCATATAGAGTAAATGAACCTGCAACCCACTGTTTAGTGACTTGATCGAGAGTTAAGCAAAGTAGTGTTAGCCAAAGCCAACGCAAACCTGAGTTATGGAAAGCTGTAAAAAGTTTATTCAATTTAAAACATTCTCTTTTTCTTAAATAATAATTAAAAAATAGCGATTATTCAAAGTCATTTACTGCAAGAACAAGAAGAAAGCACGGAGCCTATGGCTATAGGTGAGTACTTTCGACGCTGTTATTGTAGAAAAATGGCAAAGAATAACTGTTATTTAGGCATATTTTCGAAGCTCACCTTCACCATCTACGTTTGTAACACAGCGGCCACAAAGTTCAGGGTGAGTATCATCACTGCCAACATCTTCAGTGACATGCCAACAACGGTCACATTTAGTACCTGTCGCTGCTGAAACTGATAACCATAAACCTTCAACTTCCGTTGCATCAGCACCTTCTGGAACTTGGTTAACATCAGCAATCACCTCAACATTAGCTTTTGAAGTAATTAAGACAAAACGTAACTCTTCGTCTAGCTGTGTTAATTTCGCAGCTAAATCAGCAGTAGTAAATAAAGTGACTTGGGCTTCAAGCCCTTTACCTACTATTTTTTCTTTACGAGCAAGCTCTAATGCGCGGTTAACTTCACCACGTACTAATAGCAATTCGCTCCAGTATTCGTTACCTAACTTCGTCTCTTCTGGCATAGTGGCTAAACCATCAAACCACACGCCCGTGAAAACAAATTCATCACGCTCACCTGTCGCCGGGGTTGGTAGTGCTTGCCAAATTTCTTGGGCGGTGAAAGACAAAATAGGTGCCATCCAAGCCGTCATAGCTTCAGCAATTAAATACATGGCTGTTTGACAAGAGCGACGGGCATTTGAGTCCGCTTTTGCCGTGTATTGTCTGTCTTTAATAATATCTAAATAGAAGCCGCCTAACTCCGTTGTACAAAAATTCATTAATTTATGTACAACAACATGGAACTCATATTCATTGTAAGCATTAACGATTTCTTCTTGTAAACGTGCTGCTTTATCAACAACCCAGCGATCAAGCGCAACCATATCTTCAAAGGCAACTGAATGCTGTGCTGGTTCAAAACCATTTAAGTTAGATAATAAGAAACGTGAGGTATTTCGAATACGGCGATAAGCATCCGCTTGGCGTTTGAATATTTCATCACCGGCTGTGATTTCTTGCGTGTAATTTACCGAGGCTGTCCATAAGCGTAAAATATCAGCACCTAAGGTATTAGTGATTTCTTTTGGCGTGATGACATTACCTAATGACTTAGACATCTTGTGTCCGTTAGCATCAACAACAAAGCCGTGAGTAAGTACTTGCTTATATGGAGCTTTACCATTCATAGCGACAGAAGACATCATTGATGACATAAACCAACCACGATGTTGGTCTGAACCTTCAAGATATAAATCTGCAATGCCATCAAATTCTTCACGGGCATTAATGACTGAATAATGCGTTGTTCCCGAGTCAAACCATACATCTAAGGTATCAGGCACTTTAATGTATTCTTTGGCATCATCGCCAATAAGCTCGCTAGCCTCTAAATCAAACCATGCTTGAATACCTTTCTCTTCAACACGTTTTGCTACCAATTCAATTAATTCAATGCTACGTGGATGCAAGGCACCAGTATCTTGATGAATAAATAATGCCATTGGTACGCCCCACGTACGTTGGCGTGAAATACACCAATCAGGACGCCCCTCAACCATTGATTCTATACGGCGTTGACCCCAATCAGGGATCCACTGTGTTTTTTCAATTTCGTTAAGCGAATCTTGACGTAAACCTTTATTGTCCATGCTAATAAACCACTGTGGCGTTGCACGGAAAATTAATGGCGTTTTATGGCGCCAGCAATGCGGATAAGAATGCTCGAATGCATGATGATGTACTAATGTGCCATGCTCTTTTAACGTTTCAACAACATTAGCATTAGCTTTAAAAACATGCTGGCCAGCAAATAACTCAGTGTCTTCCAAATAAACACCGTTTGCACCCACTGGATTTGCTACTTCTAAGTCATACAACTTACCGACCACAAAATCTTCTACACCGTGACCTGGGGCAGTATGCACACAACCCGTGCCTGAATCCGTAGTAACATGTTCACCTAAAATAACCGGCACAGTAAAATCATAAAATGGGTGTTTAAGTTGAGCTAAGTCTAAATCGCACCCTTTACAAAAACCTAATGCATGGTATTTATCTATACCAAATCTGTCCATACATGAAGTCACTAAGTCAGAAGCTAAGATTAAACGCTCTTTCCCTTGCTCTGTTTCACATTGTACTAAGCTATATTCAACATCTGCATGAACTGAAACCGCGCGGTTAGCTGGTAGTGTCCAAGGCGTTGTTGTCCAGATAACAACAGAAACTGTACCTTCACCGGCATGCTTTTCTGGATGATTAAATTTATCGGCTATGCTTTGCTCTACAGCAGTAAATTTCACATCAATGGCAGGCGACTGTTTATCCTTGTACTCCACTTCAGCTTCAGCCAAAGAAGAACCACAGTCTGTACACCAATGTACTGGCTTGAAGCCTTGATGTAAGTGACCGTTTTGTGCAATTTTACCTAACGAACGAATAATATTCGCTTCCGTATCAAAGTCCATCGTACGATAAGGTTTTTCCCAGTCAGCAAAAATACCTAAACGTTTGAAATCGTCACGTTGAGCATCCACTTGCTTGGCGGCATATTCGCGACATTTTTCACGAAAAACACTAGCAGAAACTTTATGACCCGGCTTGCCCACTTTCTTTTCAACCATTAATTCAATCGGTAAGCCGTGGCAGTCCCAGCCCGGTACATAAGGCGAATTAAAATCAGACAATGTTTTTGATTTAATAATAATATCTTTTAAAATTTTATTTACTGCATGACCAAGGTGAATACTCCCATTGGCATAAGGAGGGCCATCATGCAAAATGAATGATTTTTTACCTTTTTTCGCTGCACGAATTTTTCCGTACAAATCTTTAGCAGCCCACTCTTTGAGCATATTAGGTTCACGGTTTGCCATGTTACCTTTCATCGCAAACGGCGTTGCAGGTAAGTTTAAGGTTTGTTTGTAATCACTCATTTAAATCATTATCCGTTTTGGGTTATTTACTTTTGTAGCAGGGAATTTATTCCCGATCTTTTCTGAAGAATTAGCGATTCAGGTTTTTAGTTCCAGACAAAACCTAAGTACCTACGTCCGTATAGGCATAAATCGCTCCTACATCATCTACATTAATGCTTGTTTCGCTTGTTCACTGTCTAACTTAATTTGCGCGGTTAAAGCCGCTAAGTTATCAAATTTCATCACTTGACGAAGTTTTTTCTTAATTATTACTTCAATACACTGACCATAAAGATCATCATCAAAGTTAAAAATATGGACCTCTAATTGCTGCCTAACACCGTTAACGGTTGGTCTCGCGCCGATATTAGCGACACCATTGAAGAGTCCACCATTTGTTTTCACCTTAACAGCAAAAACGCCATCTAAAGGGGAATTACGTCTTTTTAGTAAAACATTTGCGGTTGGAAAGCCTAATTGTCGGCCACGCTTATCTCCGTGAAACACCTTACCAATAATGGAATAAGGTCTACCGAGCATGTTTTCAACAGCTATTAACTGGTCTTGCTCTAATGCTGCTCTAATGGCGGTGCTGCTGACACGACAATTAGCCATTTTACAACTGGCAGTGTCGGTAACCTTAAAGCCAAAAGTTTTTCCTGCCTGAGACAGCATGGTAAAATTGCCCATGCGATTTTTACCAAAATGAAAATCATCACCAACAATTAAATGTTTAATGCCTAGTTTTTCAACCAATAAATGTTCAATAAATTGCTCAGCACTTTGGCTAGCAAACTTAAGGTTGAAATTAACACATATTAAGCGTTGCACCCCTAATTCAGCCAATAAGGCGTACTTATCACGTAAACGACAAAGTCTTGCTGGTGCTTTATCTGGCGCAAACAGTTCTTGCGGTTGTGGTTCAAACACTAAAACCGCAGCCACACAGTTAAGGGCCTTGGCTTTTGCCACTAATGCTGAAATAACTCGCTGGTGTCCCTTGTGAACACCATCAAAATTACCAATCGTTAATACACAGCCATGATCTTTTAGCTGAATGTTATGTATACCGCGAACTAACTGCATTACTTTCTACTTTGCCTTTTAACGACTAAAAACTGAACAGTTTTTGTTAACATATAAATAAAGGTCTGCACGCAAAACAATTGCTCACTAAGCAGAATATTATACAAACCACGAACTAACTGGCTACTTGTATCAAACGGAAAAACCTTTATATTGACTGTTTATAAAAATAAATCGCCGAATTATATATTAAAGAGCAATAATAATCAGTACTTCAGGCGTTTTATTTTTAGACTTTTACTTTAACTTTTTACTGTAAAGTCGCTAAAGCGAACTCCCAGTAAAAAGATCACTAAAAAGTAGCTGGCACAACCGGCACCAATACAAAAAGCCAATTGTAAAATTTGCTTAAAAAAGAGCATCGAAAGCCAAGCATCAAAATCAGGTGATAACTGATAAACCACCAAAGCCATCACGCTAGCAGCTAACATTAACTTGCCAATAAACACTTTAGTATGGCTAGATAAATGATAAATTTGAGCTTGCTTCAAACCTCGATATAGCAACCAAGCATTTAAGGTTGCCGACAACGTGGTGGCGATAGCCAAACCAACATAACCAAAAAATGGCGCTAGCATTAAATTAAATGCCATATTAGCCACCATCGCTTTAATGCCAATTTTAACAGGTGTTTTAGTGTCTTGTCTGGCGTAATATCCCGGAGCCAACACCTTGATAAACATAAAACTTAATAAGCCAGACAGATAAGCAAACAGTGCCATTGATACTTGTATTACATCAGTTTGGCTAAATTCTCCCCGCATAAACAGCACCATAATAATGGGCTGTGCTAAAACCATTAACCCAGCTAGCGCAGGCCAACCAAACAAGCTAATAACTTTAATACCCCAGTCTAACGTGGCGGTGAATTGCTTAGGATCATTTTTACTATGTAGCTTTGCCAAACTAGGTAACACTACCGTGGCAATGCCAATGCCAAACAACCCTAACGGAAATTCTAATAATCTGTCGGCGTAATAAAGCCAACTAATAGATCCTGTGATCAAAAAACTGGCAATTAAGGTATCAAGTAATAAATTTATTTGAGTAACAGACACACCAAATAAGGCCGGTATAATCAATTTTCGAATTTTAATTACGCCATTACTGTGCCATGACCAGCAAGGTTTGACGAGTACCCCAGCTTTATACAAAAAAGGCATTTGGAAAAGAAACTGAACCAAACCACCTAAAAACACGCCCCATGCCAATGCATGAGCGGGACTTTGTGTATAATCAGCACCATAAATAGCCATCAAAATAATAGCAATATTCAATAGTACCGGCGTAAATGCTGCAACCGCAAACCGCCCCATGGTATTGAGTACTGCTCCTGCGAGGGCGGTAAAACTAATGAACCATAAATAAGGAAAAGTAATTTTTAGTAAATCTGCAGCCAATTCAAATTTTTCACCGCCGACACTATCCGAGCCATTATTTAGCCAGTCAACAAACCAACCACCACCAAATAAAATGACAAAAAGCGGCGATGCCAACATACCAAACAAGGTGACTAAGGTAATAATAACCCCTAGAGTACCTGACACTTGTGCGATTAAACGTCTCGTCTCTTTAAGGGAGTCTTCAAGAGTAACGTCTTGATTACTTAGCTGATTATTTTTCTTATTATCATATTGATTTTGCGCATTAACTTCATCTTTGGTGTGATATTCGCTTAGTACTGGCACGAAAGCTTGTGCAAAAGCGCCTTCAGCAAATAACCGTCTAAAAAAATTAGGGATCTTATTGGCAAAAAGAAAGACATCAGCCATTGCCCCTGCCCCCATGACATTGGCAATAACAACATCACGAACTAACCCTAACACCCGAGAAATCAAGGTCATTATGCTAACGATGAGTCCTGATTTAATTAACTTTCTACTCAAAAAAATACCCTTATGATGCTTAGCGTGAATAAATTCCCGCTCAGTGGTTATATTAGAACGATCACTCGTCACAAAAAAATAGCTCAAAAAATAATTACTATTATGTGATGATTTTACCTATTTAAACAATGTATACTTACGCCGTTCACAACATACTTGGTTAACAACATAGTTAGTTATACCAGCAGTATTCTTTTTAATTGTCGTTAAGAACTCTTTGTTGAAGAATCAGTAGTAGACATTTTACTTAATTGACAATTAAAACATTTGACAAACAGCTAAAAAACAGGCATATTTCGTCGCCTTAAATTTAAGCTTATATATCACATACTTTAGGAGTTCACCTTGGCTAACTCAAAGCAAGCTAAGAAGCGCGCAGTACAATCTGAAAAGCGCCGTCAAAACAATGCAAGTCGTCGCTCAATGATGCGTACTTTGGTTAAAAAAGTAATCGCAGCTATTGAAGCCGGTGACAAAGAAGTAGCAACAAAAGAATTAGCTGCTGCTACACCAATTTTAGATCGTTACGCAACTAAAGGTCTTATTCATAAAAACAAAGCAGCTCGTAGCAAGAGCCGTTTAAATGCTGCTATTAAAGCACTTTAAGTTTTTTTGAAAAATAATTTTATCTATTAGGTTTTACCCAATAGATAATGTAAAAACCGACTTATGTCGGTTTTTTTATGTCTGATATTCACACCCCAACGTGAGTTTACAGTCAGCTAATACTTTTCTTTACCGCTGCTATTGCACTTGTTTATAAAATTTTTTAGTCTCTTAGGCAATTCAATTATTGGAATGCTATATGACTATGCAAAATTCAAAAAAATTAACAAAAATCACGCTAGCGATTTTATTCGCCACCACTGCATTAACAGCATGCAACAATGAAAAACAACTAACAAACAACCAAACACCTCCCGTAGCCAGTGAAGCTACAACAAACATAACACCAAGTTCACCTGCACTTATTCCTGAGTTTCAAAATCGCTTAAATATTTATAAAGAAGTCACCCTTTCGGCTGATTTAAGCCATTTATCTGCTAATCAAAAACAGGTGTTGTCGCTATTAATTGATGCCTCAAAAATTATGGATGATCTTTTTTGGCAGCAAGCTTTTTCTCAAGACAAACAAACGTTTCTATCGTCAATAAAAAATGCGCAAGTACGCCGTTTCGCTGAAATTAATTATGGTCCTTGGGATAGATTAAATGGCGATAAAGTCTTTTTAACACACAATAAGACTAAAGCTCATGGCGCAGAATTTTACCCGGAAGACATGACTAAAACTGAGTTTGAACAAACAGATTTAGCAGAAAAGGACGGTTTGTATTCAATCATTAGCCGCGACACTGAAGGAAAACTAATGACGATTGCTTACTCTGAAATGTACAGTGACGAAATCAATCGCGCTGCCGCTATTTTAGAAAAAGCCGCTACTTTTGCCGATGACAAAGAATTTGCCAATTACTTACTTATGCGCGCTAACGCATTACGCACAGATAAATACCAAGCGTCAGACTTTGCTTGGATGGAGATGAAAAACAACCCTATTGATGTGGTAATTGGCCCGATAGAAAACTATGAAGATCAACTATACGGGTACCGAGCCGCTTTTGAAGCTTATGTATTAATTAAAGATTTATCATGGAGCGAAAAGCTCGCCAAGTATGCACAATACCTACCTGAGCTACAAAAAGAGTTACCGGTACCGAAAAAATACAAAGCAGAAGTACCAGGCTCTGATGCCGATTTAAATGCTTACGATGTAATTTATTACGGTGGTCATTCAAATGCCGGCAGCAAAACCATTGCCATTAACTTGCCTAATGATGAACAAGTGCAATTAGAAAAAGGTACTCGCCGCCTGCAACTTAAAAATGCCATGCGCGCTAAGTTCGACACTATCATGCTACCTATCACTGAAACATTAATTGTTCCTGAACAGCGTAAAAACGTTACTTTTACCGGCTTCTTTGCAAACACTATGTTTCATGAAGTGGCTCATGGTTTGGGTATCAAAAATACCTTAAATAACAAAGGCACAGTACGCCAATCACTCAAAGAGCACGCCAGTGCGCTAGAAGAAGGCAAAGCGGATATTTTAGGCTTATACATGGTACGCCAATTACTTGAAAAAGGGGCAATAGCCGAAGGCAAGCTAGCAGAGTATTACACTACCTTTATGGCCGGCATATTCCGCTCTGTACGCTTTGGAGCTAGCTCGGCACATGGTAAAGCCAATATGGTTCGCTTCAATTATTTCCAAGAAAAAGGCGCCTTTAGTCGTAATAAACAAGGCTTATACCGCGTAAATATGGACAAAATGACTGCCGCTATTGATTCACTGTCTGAGCTAATTTTAACATTACAAGGTAATGGTGATTATCAAGGTGTTGATAATTTAGTGGCTAGCAAAGGTGTGATTAGTGAAACCTTAACGGCTGATTTAGCGCGCTTAGAAGCGGCTAACATCCCTGTTGACATTGTTTTCAAGCAAGGTAAAAAAGTATTAGGATTATAAAAAGTATCGTTCACCCTAAGCGAGAAGAAACTGAAGGTGAGCGATTTTTATTGCACAGCATTGAATCAAACTAAACCTTTGAAAATTAACCAAAAAAAGTACCACGCTATAGTATTTGTATAAACCTTTCGGCCTATCACAAATTTCAACAGAGACTGGCGTAAAACAGTCAACGAAACCGTCATTTATGATGAAATTTGCTCCATCAAAGATTGAAGATTAAAGCAGCTTATTCGCCTTCAATAAATATTGGGCATGGCAATAAAACCAAGCAGCTCAGTGAAGTCTATTGCAAGAATTAACCGTGCTCCACAATCTAATAATTCAATTCGAAACTGAATAATGAACATAATTGAAATCTATTGAAAAACCATAAACTTTACTTCATAGTATTTGAACTTTAAAATGAGATAGGAAAACTTAATGAACAACTTTGATTTTATCATTATTGGCGGCGGCTCCGCTGGCTGTGTTTTAGCTGATAAATTATCAGCCTGTGGCAATTATCAAATTTGTTTATTAGAAGCAGGACCTAAAGATACACACTGGAGCATTCACATGCCTATCGGTGTTAGTGAATTGATGAAGAATAAAGTGCTTAATTGGCAGTTTAACTCTGCGCCTGAAGTCACACAAAACAATAGAAAAATATTTAATCCGCGCGGTAGAACATTAGGCGGCAGTAGCTCTATTAATGCCATGCTATATGTGCGCGGACAAAAAGAAGATTATGATCATTGGGCCGCGCTTGGCAATGAGGGCTGGTCATTTGATGAGGTGCTACCTTATTTTAAAAGCACTCAACACCAAGAACGTGGTGAAGATGAATTTCACGGTATAGACGGCTCGCTAAATGTTGCTGATTCAAGTTCAAAGCCACCCATTCATGACAGTTTCATCTCCTCAGCTCAACAGGCTGGCTTTCCATTTAATAAAGATTTTAATGGCGAAAACCAAGAAGGTGTTGGCTATTATCAAGTGACTCAAATAAACGGGCAACGCTGTAGTGCTGCTAAAGCCTTTTTAACCCCTAATTTACACCGCTCAAATTTAACGGTAATTACTGACGCACAAGTTCAAAAGCTACTGATTGATGAAAACAAAGTAGCCACAGGCGTTTGCTATAAAGTTAAGGGTCATAATCACAATATTTTTGCTAAAAAAGAAGTTTTATTAAGCGCTGGTGCTTTCAATTCGCCACAGTTAATGATGCTGTCAGGCATAGGTCCAAAAGACGAATTAGCCAAACATAATATTGATTTAGTGCATGAACTAGCGGGTGTTGGTCAAAATTTACAAGATCACCCTGACACTGTCGTTGTAACTCACCATAAGCGTGATGATTTATTAGCAATTCGCCCCAAAGCTATGTGGTGGTTATTCAAACAAGCATTACAGTATTTCAAGCAAAAACGCAGCGGTATTTTGACCTCTGTGGTAGCAGAATCAGGTGGCTTTATTAAATCAAGACCTGATTTATCAAGACCCGACTTACAGCTTCATTTTATTCCTGCCGCTTTTGATGATCATGGTCGAGATATGAAAATGCTGCTTAACTATGGCATTTCAATGCACACTTGTTTATTACGCCCTAAAAGTCGCGGTAGTGTTACTTTATATGGCAACAAAGCAAGCCAACACCCCAAAGTAACGTTGAATATGCTTGCCCATGAAGATGATCAAAAAGATATGGTTCAAGCCGTCAAAATTGCCCGTTCAATTTTATCGCAACCACCACTTAGTGAAAATAATGGTAAAGAAATATTCCCAGGGGATAACACACAAAGTGATGCAGAAATTTTAGAATTTGTGAAAAACAAAGCCAATACTATCTACCACCCAGTAGGCACTTGTAAAATGGGTAATGATGACATGGCGGTTGTTGATAACAATTTAAAAGTACACGGCATTCAACAATTACGAGTGATAGACGCGTCAATTATGCCAACGTTAATTAGTGGTAACACTAACGCACCTACAATAATGATTGCCGCCAAAGTTGCCGATAAAATTTTATCTCAATACGCTTAAGTCTACGTTATTATTAATAAAGCAAACCTACAATTGAGCCAAGCTATATAATTTATACTTATATTGCTTGCGCTGCTCCAATGCTTTTCAGCATATCATTAAAAGTACCCTTTGCTGGAAGATAAAACTAACTTACAGGGTCATATAAGAAACCCCCTTTCTGTTAGGTATTTAATGAAAATTTCAGCATTACGTAAAAAAGTACAATTTATTATTATCATTAGCGTGATGACGACATTTAGCGCTATTTCAGCCGATTACCCAACAGCACCCGCTTGGCAATTAACCACTCAAGCAGGGGGTAAAATTTCACTGAACGATTATCAGGGTAAACCTGTCATTCTGCATTTTTGGGCGACTTGGTGCCCGTACTGTAAAAAGCTTCAACCGAAATTAGTTGAGCTTGAAAAGAAATATAAAGATTCAGGCATTGAAATTGTCGCAATTAGCTTTAATGAAGATGAAGGAGCAATGCCACAAGATGTAATAAAAGCTAGGGGTTATGATTTTATTACCGCGGTTAACGGTGAGCCTGTAGTTAAATTATATGGCGTTAGAGGTACACCGACGACTTTTTTTATTAACCGTCAAGGCCAAGCTATTTATAAATCTACCAGCTCAGATATTAGTAATCCAAAATTAGAGTTAGCCGTGCAAGAGATCATTAAGCTTTGATTTCACTGATTTTAAAGCAAAAAAAAGGGAAGCACATTGCTTCCCTCTCACTACTTAAAAAATAACTTCAAAGCTACTTCAAAAATCACTTCAAAAGCTATTTCAAAGTTATATCACGGCGTTAGAAGACTAAAAAATAAAGTTTTCACTCTCAAGTTCCATCATTGATTCAGCGCCGTTTTCAACACAAGCCGCATGTCCACTGGCTCTTGGTAAAATACGTTGAAAATAGAAGCGTGCTGTTTTAATTTTAGCTTGATAAAACGCTTTATCCTCGTCACCAGCCGCTAATTTATCTTGAGCCACTTTCACCATTTTAGCCCAGAAATAAGCTAGCGTTAAATAACCTGAATACATTAAGTAGTCTACTGATGCTGCGCCAATCTCATCAGGATTTTGCATGGCTTTTAAACCTACAGCTTCAGTCATTTTCTGCCAATCACCACCAAAAGTCATGATAGGTTGAATGAACTCTTGCATAGCTTCATTACCGGCATTTTCAACACAAAATGCCGTTACTTCTGCACCAAATGGTTTCAATATAGCGCCTTTAGAGCCTAAAATTTTACGTGCTAATAAATCAAGCGCTTGAATACCCGTGGTGCCTTCGTATAAACAACTAATTTTTGTATCGCGCATTAGCTGTTCCATGCCCCACTCTTTAATAAAGCCGTGGCCACCAAATACTTGTATACCATGGCTAGTACACTCTAAACCTAACTCGGTTAAAAACGCTTTAGCAATAGGCGTTAATAAAGCCATTTTGGTTTCTGCTTCCGCTTTTTCAGCTTCGTCTTTACTCGCATGAGCAATATCAACTAACTGAGCTAAATAGCCAATTAATGCACGACCACCTTCAGCAATAGATTTTTGTGTTAACAACATACGACGTACATCAGGATGTACGATAATAGCATCAGCAGGTCCATCTGGGTTTTTAACACCTGATAATGAGCGCATTTGTAATCTGTCTTGCGCGTAAGCTAATGCACCTTGAAAAGAAGCATCGGCTGCGGCAACACCTTCTGAAGCCACACCTAATCGAGCAGCATTCATAAAGGTAAACATGCAGTTTAAACCACGATTTACTTCACCAATTAAATAACCTTTAGCGCCATCAAAGTTAATAACACACGTTGCATTAGCATTGATACCCATTTTATGTTCGATTGAGCCACAAGACACAGCGTTTCTATCAGCAACGTCACCCGCTTCAGTAACATTAAATTTAGGCACAATAAATAATGAAATACCACGACTTCCTTCAGGAGAGCCTGGGATTCTCGCAATAACAATATGGACAATATTGTCAGATAAATCGTGTTCACCGGCAGAAATAAAGATTTTCGTACCGCTAATAGCATAACTGCCATCATCATTTAGTTCAGCTTTAGTACGTAACATACCTAAATCTGTACCACAATGAGGTTCAGTTAAACACATGGTACCTGTCCATGTTCCTTCAACTAATTTAGGCATAAAGGTATTTTTTTGCACATCGCTACCATGCGCTTCAATTGTCGCTAAGGCACCGTGACTTAAGCCAGGGTACATAGCAAAGCTATGGTTGGCACCCGAAAAGAATTCATTCATTGCAGTGTTTAAAGAATGCGGTAAACCTTGGCCACCAAACTCAACACTTTGTGCCAACGTTGGCCAACCACCTTCCACATATTGTTGATAAGCATCTTTAAAGCCATCAGGCGTTGTTACTTCACCGTCCGTCCAAGTACACCCTTGCTCATCACCGCTTTGGTTTATTGGGGCAATCACTTGCTCAGTAAATTTTGCTGCTTCACTGATAATAGCATCAACCATATCAAGGCTAGCATCTTCATAGCCTAGTTTTTGGTAATGGCTCTCGCAATCTAGCAACTCTTGCATTACAAATTTCATATCTCGAACTGGCGCTTTATACTCTGGCATAGGGTTTCTCCAATATTTATTTCAGCGGCTTCACTATAATAACGAGCCTACTGGTCAGTGGTCAGACTTTCAAACAGGTGTTTGATTTAATCATGTTCTTGGCTTTTTATCAAAGAAAAGTTTAATAGATAAATACAATTATGCGATTTTACTTGCCAATAAAAGCAAAAAACCATTCGCAATGGAATGGTTTTAAAGTAAAAAATAGTTTAGATAAAAAACCTACATAGTTTCTAAATAAGCAAATACCGTGCTAAAAGCTTGTTCTTGATATTGTTTCAAGCCTGTATCACGAAAATCTATATCAATTTGACTCTTTGATAACTCTTTTTTAATAAAACTACCGGCAAGAATTTCAACGTGAAGATCTTGTATCAGCTGAATAGCCGCTTCAACCTTAAAACCAATTGGACCACCAGCAAATTTACCTTTTAAGGCACGGCCTTTAATAAGCACATGAGTTACTTGATAATCTTCCATTAATTTAGCAAAAGTGAATTGAAAATTTTGTACTTGCTCTGCATCACCTGCATTATCTAAACTAATTTTTTGAACTCGAGTATGAGGAATGTCATACAAATTATTCTCTTTCGACATAATACAAATAATTGCATCATTGCCCTTTATTTCAACGCCACATGCTTTCATGGAAAATCTCTTTAATATCATATTCAATAGTTAATTATACCCAATTGTATAAAACAAAGTAGTCACAAAAACAAATTATTCACAAACATAATTGAACAGCCACTTTTATCTAACACGACCAAGGCACTAAGATTCAAAATATTTTTGTTTCATAATCATCCAGCAAATACCACACTAATAAGTGTAAAGTGTCGCTATCAATACATTAAAGCATGCGAAGGTATGCGCATTTTAAAGATTTTGACTAAAAGTAATAACAACATAGCGGTAAGTTTTAGTTGCAGTTAAAATAAAAAATTGCTTATATAACGTTCACATTAGTATGTTCATTCTAAAATACATTTAATCATGGAGTTGATAAATGAAAAGCGGTCAAGAGATAAAAATATTAATAGTTGATGACGTTGCAGAAAATATTCAAGTCGCTATGAACATATTAAAGGAAGAAAGCTATACATTCTCTTTTGCTAATGATGGTGAAGAAGCATTATCATTAATTAATCATCATAGTTTTGATCTTATCTTACTTGATATTATGATGCCAAAACTTAACGGTTATGATGTTTGCAAACAACTAAAATCAAACCCCACATCCCGTGATATTCCGGTAATTTTTCTTACCGCTAAAAACGATGTTGATGCCATTGCAAAAGGGTTTGATGTCGGAGGTATTGATTATATTGTCAAGCCCTTTCACGCTGGTGAATTACTTGCTCGAACTAAAACACACTTAGAGCTTTATCATGCTAAACGGTTACTGGCTCAAAAAAATATAGAATTAGCTTTGAAAGTAGAACATCAAGGAGAGCGTCTGCTAAAAGAAGTTGAAGAAAATCAACGGGAAATGATATATGTACTCATGGAGGTTATGGAATCAACCTCAGATGAAACGGGCAAACATATTAAACGTGTTGCTGAAAGTTCTCGATTACTCGCTCATTATACCGATTATTTATCTGAGGAGGATGAAGCTGTTATTTTTCATGCCGCTCCCATGCACGACATTGGCAAAATAGCGATACCTAAAGAAATATTGCATAAACCAGGAAAATTAACACCTGAAGAATTTAGCATCATGCAAACACATGCACAAAAAGGTAAAGACTTTCTAAAAAACTCCAAACGTAAATTATTAACCGCAGCCGCTATTATCGCGCATGAACACCATGAAAAATGGGATGGCACCGGCTACCCTAGAGGCCTAAAAGGCGATGAAATTCATATTTTTGGCCGAATTGTCGCCCTTGCTGATGTATTTGATGCCTTAACGCATAAGCGACAATACAAACAAGCTTGGCAAGTTGATGAAGCGGTAAATTACATAAAATCACTGAGTGGTATTCAGTTTGATCCTCAACTGGTCGATATTTTTATTGAACATTTATCAGAGTTTGTTGCTATTTTAGAAGAATAAAAATGAAAGCATTCCTTTATCAGACCACTATCTGGCTACTCTTTTTTTTACTTTTTCAAATCAATAGCGCTGTTTCTCAAACCGCTAAACAAAAATCCATATCACTCACCCCCACCGAACAACGTTGGCTTGATAATCACCCTATTATAAAAGTTGCTGGAGGAAGTGAATGGGCTCCTATAGACTTTGTAGGTAAAGATGGCAAGCACCAAGGTTTTTCTCATGATTACTTAGCAATGATCGGCAAAAAAACGGGATTAATATTTACTTATGAAACAGCACCATGGACCAAAGCCTACCATAGCGTTTTAACTAAAAAAAACATTTTACTTCCTGCCCTTTATCAATCACCAGAACGAGATGCTTTTTTACTCTTTAGTCACCAATACCACCGCTCTCTTGACTATTTCTTTACCCGGAATGATGTTTTTTTTGATGCCCTAACCCCTTTAAAAAACAAAAAACTCGCCTTAGTTAAAGACTACGTCATTGAGCCCATAATCAGAAAAACTTATCCTGATTTACAGATTATACCGACAGAGTCATTAGAGAGTGCCATAACAATGGTACTTGAAAACAAGGCAGATCTCATTTATGACTCATACGCCACAATTCAATATGCTTTGAAAAAAAGAGCCATCACTAATTTTATTCCTTATAAAATTATTGAACATGCCAAAACATACCCACTTAAAATGGCGACAACAAAAGAAAACCCTGAGCTAATATCAATAATAAACAAAGGCATGGCCGCCATTAGCATTAACGATAAAGAAAAACTATTGAAGAAATGGGGGATTTCATCGGCGCTAATATCACCACAAAAAACCTTAACATCAGCGTTAAGTTTAACCTCAGAACAGCGCGCTTGGATAAACTCACATCCCGTAATTAACGTTGCTGCAGATACGTCATGGTTTCCTTTTGATTTTGTTGATAACCAAGGAAATCATGATGGTTTATCACAAGATATATTGGAATATATTGCCAAAAAAACCGGCTTACACTTTGAACTAATCCCAAGCGTTTGGCGTAACTCTTTATATAAAGTGACCACTAACCAGCTTGATCTATTGCCTGCAATTCATAAAACACCTGCCAGAGAGCGAGAATTAGTTTTCTCGCAAGCCTATTATCATCCTGCCATTTATTTTTTCACTCGCGCTACCTCGCAATTATTGCCGAGCAGTGATATATCTGAAAGTAAAATCGCTTTAGTAAGAGAATATGCAAGCTCACAAGCTATTACTCAAAAATATCCGTTGATGAAAGTTATTTATACCGACACTATTGCGCAAGCGACTCAATTATTAATGCAGCAAAAAGTTGATTTAATTGCTGGCGCTCAGTCAGTTATTAACTATGCCATGATCAATAATAATGTCACTAACATCAGCAAGCTAAAACCTACGGTTAACGCTTCAGTAAAAGGCTTACACCTTGCCGTTCGTAAAGACTACCAAGCTCTTATCCCCATCATTAATCTCGCGTTAGATTCCATGAGTGAGTTTACTAAGGAGCAATTACATCGAAAATGGTCGGGTGAAACCACAGCCGATAATCGACAAAAGTTAGCACTTACGGCTAGCGAAGCAGCGTGGCTGTCAAAGCATAAGCAATTTAACATTGTGGTAGATCCTAATTGGGCTCCTTATGAATCGATTGACAGTAATGGTCAGCATATTGGTATTGTGCCTGAAATTATGAACATCATAAGCAGGCAATTAAATATTGATTTTAAAATAATAAAAACAAAAAATTGGCAGGAAAGCACCCAAAAATTCAATAATAAAACTGCCGATATTATCTCAGCATCAATTGAATATGCTCATTTAAATAACAAAATATTTACCCAAGAATACCTTTCTAGCCCTTTTGTCATCGCGATGCGTGATAATAATCAATACATTGAGAATGTATCACGCATTATCGGTAAAAAAATCACCCTTGTTGAAGGTTACGCCAGTACTGAGCAACTAATAAAACAATATCCACAACAAAAATTTGAAATAGTTGCCACCATATCACAGGGTTTAGAAGACCTATACACAGGAAGAACCGATGTCCTTATCGGTATTTTAAAACAGATTAACTATCACATTATTGAAAATGGTTATGATAATTTACGCGTAGTTGGTAAAACCGTTCATAAAATTAAATTAGGCTTTGCGGTTCAACCCGAACTAGCGCCTTTAGCCACTATATTGAATAAAGCCATTCGACATATCCCGACAAAACAAAAACAAGAAATTTTAAACCGCTGGGGTAAAAGCAACTTTTTAGTTAAAACTGATTATCAAATTGTGGCTATTATTAGTATTAGTGCTTTATTAATATTTTTAATTTTTATTTATTGGAATCAAAAACTTCAAAAAGCTGTTGAGTTACGTTCAGAAAGCGAACAAAACCTGATGGTTGTTATTGCTAACACGCCTATTATCATTTTTGTCAGCGAAAAATCTTCATCAAAACTACTGATGGCTAACCCTACCGCAATACAAACTTTAGCCATCAATAAGCAAAGCATTGCTGAGATTAACGCCACTGATTTTTATTTATGGCAACAAGACAAGCAAATTATTGGTAACGTAATCGCTAAATTTAAGGCAACTGATCAGCTATCAAACGAGCAAATAAAATTACAAAGCCTCAATGGTGAAGTCATTGAAGGGCTACTGTCAGTATCTGCCATTAAATTTCACCGAAAACAAGCTTACCTAAACATTGTCGTCAATTTAAATAATCGTATAGAAATGGAACAGCAACTCAAAGCCGCAAAAGAGTTTGCTGAACAGGCAAATAGCGCAAAATCTGAATTTTTAGCCAATATGAGTCATGAAATTAGAACACCAATGAATGCCATCATTGGTTTTACTGAGCTACTTTATGAGCAAATACAAGACGATAAACTCAAAACATTTGTTGCCACCATTAAATCAGCGGGTAGCTCATTATTATTGCTCATTAATGACATTTTAGATTTATCTAAAATTGAATCAGGAAATATCAGTATTAACAAAAAAATCATTGATATTCATAGTTTATTTGAAGAAATTGGCAATGTTTTCATGATAAGTATACGCAATAAAAACTTAACCTTAATTTTAGATATTGACCCACAAATCCCCAGCGCTTTAAATTTAGACGCCGCACGCATTCGACAAGTACTATTCAACTTAGTGGGTAATGCCGTAAAATTTACCGACCAAGGCGTTATTAGGCTGAAAGCGGTTGCTGAAAATGAAAATACAATTCATAGCTCAGTTGACTTACGTATTGATATTATTGATAGCGGCATCGGCATTCCTGAAAGTGAAATAGAGAATATATTTGAAAACTTTCAACAACAAGAAGGGCAAAGTATTCGCAAATATGGCGGGACGGGTTTGGGATTAACAATAAGTAAACGCTTAACTGAACTCATGAATGGCACCTTAACCGCGACCAGTAAAGTTAAACAAGGCTCATGTTTCTCTCTGGTTTTAAAGTCTATTGAAGTCGCGAGTATTGCTGCTGAACACACAAAAACGCCTATTTCCCCATTACATTCAAAAGTGACTTTCCCAAATTGCCGAATTTTAATTGTTGATGACATTAAAAATAATCGTGATTTATTACAAGAGATTTTCATTAATTTGGATATAACATGTAAGTCGGCAGTTAACGGTGAAGAGGCTGTGAATTACGCCTTAAACGAAAGTTTTGATCTAATTCTAATGGATATCCGCATGCCTAAAATGGACGGATATCAAGCCGCAAAACTGATCAAACAAGCATGCCCTAAACTACCTATCGTGGCATTGACCGCTTCAGTCATGAGAGATGATTATGAGCTGCAACGCAAAGACAACTTTAATGGTTATTTAAGAAAACCAGTATTAAAAAAGGAATTGCTCAACGAGCTACAGCAGCACCTGCCTTTTAAAATAACTAAAGAAGAGCTTATCCCCAACGAAAATACTAAAAATAATGACAATAAACTTTTCAGTATTGCTGAAGTGGCAAAGCACTTAAAAGCTGAATACTTACCCCTTTGCCAAAAACTACAACAGAGTAACAATCTTACTGATATTACTTTATTCGCAACTCAGTTAGCTAAGCTATCAAATGAATATAATGATGATAATTTGCAGCGTTTTGCCAACACATTAAGCAAAGCGACCGAGTCATTTGACATCAAAGTGATCAAGCAATCATTGATTCATTTCATTGAAGCCGTTGAAAAAATAAATTCATGATCCTTTGTGTAGGCGATATAAGCATAAAGCGATATTAAGCAACTAATGAAAGCAAAATCATTATCGATAATTTATGTTATTATTGACAGTAAAAAACGAGCCAAAAAAACCAAAAAACATGAAAACAAATAAAAAAACATGCCTTGTCACAGGCGGTAGTTCAGGCATAGGTTTAAGCATAGTAAAACTGTTTTTAGACAATAATTATCACGTGTTTAATGTCGATATATCGCCTTCATCCTTCGGTGAATTTTGCCGATGCGATATTAGCAATGTAGAGCAAGTTACTGATGTTATTAATGGCATCAGCCAAAAGCACATTATTGATGTTTTAGTATCCAACGCTGGCATTCATTTTTCTGCCAATATAGAAAACACCAGTGAAGCCGACTTAGACAAGGTCTTTAATATCAATGTTAAAGGCGCTTATGCGGCGATAAAAGCGGTATTGCCCAACATGAAAGCTAATAATAATGGCGCTATTATTGTCATGTCTTCCGATCAAGCCCTAGTTGCTAAACACAACTCCTTTGCTTATAACTTAAGTAAAGCCGCTTTAGCCTCCATGGCAAAAACCACCGCTGTAGATTATGCTGCTTTTAATATTCGCGCTAATGCCGTTTGCCCTGGCACTATCGAAACTCCGCTTTATCATCAAGCCATTGATAATTACTGTCAAAAATCAGGTGCTAACCAAGCAGAAGTTCATCAAGAAGAAGCGAGCTTACAACCACTGAATCGTTTAGGTCAGCCAGAAGAAGTTGCTGAACTAGTGCTATTTTTAGCCTCTGATAAAGCTAAATTTATCACCGGCAGTTTACAGGTTATTGATGGTGGTTACACTGCGCAATAGTACAGTCCAATAATACTGCGCAATAAAGTAGCGAGTAGCATTACAAGTGGCAAATACCGAGTAGCGAGTATGAAAATTATCGACCCACACCTGCACTTATTCAATATAGAGCAAGGTGATTATTATTGGTTAAAAGCTGAAAACGCTCCTTTTTGGCCTGACAAGCAGCTGATCAACCAAACCTTTCAAGAAAGCAATTTAACAGTTTCTAAACCGTTAGAATTAGCTGGCTTTGTTCATATTGAAGCAGGGTTTGATAATCACCAGCCTTGGCGCGAACTTGCTGCGTTAGAGCAATCATGCAATAAACCTTTTCGAGCCATCGCGACTATTGATTTAACAACGTCAAGCCAAAATTTTAACGCTGTCATAGAAGAATTAGCCAAGCTTCCCTCATTCGTTGGTGTTCGCCACCTATTAGATGAACAAGCATTGCCTTTGTTAACCAATCAACAAGTGCTTGATAATATAACAACACTCAATGAAAACGGTTTGATATTTGAAGTGCAACTTGCCTTGATTGAACATATTACAGTCAATAGTTTATGTGATGTTATTGCTGATAATCCTGAGATAAGTTTCATTATAAATCACGCGGGCTTCCCCCCCGCTGATAGACACACTATTGAATGGCAGCGCTGGCAAAGCAATTTAGAAAAATTATCTCTTTTCCCCCATGTGGCGATTAAATGCTCGGGTTGGGAAATGACTGACAGAAACTACCAATCAGCTTGGCTTAATGAAAACCTAACCTTGATCTTCGATATTTTTGGCGCAAAAAAAATGATGTTAGCCAGTAACTTTCCCTTATGTTTATTTAGCCACAACAGCTATCAAGATTATTGGCAAGCCATTATCAATAGTGATTTTTTCCAAACATTAAGCAAGCAAGAAAAAAGCGCCCTGTGTTATGACAATGCGCTTCGTTGGTATGGCGTTAATCTATAACCATTAACAACCTATAGTCATGGCTATATAGCTATTTGATTGTGACATGCGGTGAGCGTTTCACCACTTCATCATTTAGCTCAATACCGATACCCGGCTCTTCAGTGACTTGAAAGAAACCATCAACGGGCTGAGGATCTTGCAAACATAATTCACGATTCCACTCTTTGATGGCATAAGTATGATGTTCATGAATCAAAAAGTTAGGAATAGCCGTTTCTAAATGTAACGACGCGGCAGTTGCCACTGGGCCACCACAAACGTGGGCTTGAATACGAATATCGTAAACATCGGCATAATCGCACACTTTTTTAGCTTCGGTAAAACCGCCGCATAAACCAACATCAGGTTGTAGCACATCAATACTTTGATCTTCAAAATAAGGACGAACATCCCAACGATGATACAAACGCTCACCACCAGCAATAGGCACATTAACCCTATCAGCTACTTTTTTATGCACGGCAGGGTTTAGGTAATTCACTGGCTCCTCGTACATCATACAGCCTACTTCTTCAACAATAGCGCCCATTTGTATGGCCGATGCCGCGCCCATTAATGAATGTGATTCAAAAATAATATCAACATCTTCACCAACAGCATCGCGAATAGCACGTAATCTATTACCAAACAAACGCATTTGTGGCTTAGTGAAAAGCTTCGTTCTGTCAAACGATGAACTGCCGTCTTTGTTATAAACAATCGGGTCAACTTTTACCGCATCGTAGCCTTCACTCAGCGCTTTTAATGCTGCTTGTGCATATTCTTCCGGCTCGATCAATTTCTTGATTTCACTATCCCAGTCAAACTGTAATTGACTAGCATAAGTGCGTAGCTTGTCATTGACTTTTCCGCCCAACAATTGATACACAGGCACTCCTAATGCTTTGGCTTTAATATCCCAAAGTGCAGTGTCAATAGCACTCATCGCAGAATAAAGCACAGGTCCGCCACCTAAACCCCAAAAGCTTTCTCTGAGCATACGCGACCATAAAAGTTCAGTATTAAACGGATTAAAGCCAATTAATACCGCCTCTGAAATTTCTTTGAGCATGGCCGCGGCGGCGCTATGCCCCCAGTCATAAGCAAGACCTGCTTCACCAACGCCACTAATACCTTCATCGGTATGAATGCGCACAAAAACTGGATTCCAGCCAGCACGTTTAGGGCAATGAATATCAAAAACTTCAATATGGGTAATTTTCATTTTTATCTCTTTAAATTAAGTTCTTTGTCTGTATTTCAAATAAGGTAAATACATACTTATTTTCAGTAACAATTTTGCTTTAAGCTGTATGGTTCAAGATGAATGTTACAAAGCAAAATCTGGGTAAGCTCTTGCTACTCGACGCACCATCGCCGGCCATGCTTTTTGGCCACCCGTTTCACCATTATGAACAATATTCGCTTGCGCTTTAATACCGTCAATAATACTTTGTGGTGCATAAATAGGCTTCATACCTGTGGCCATCACCTGTAATTGCACCTGACAGGCACGCGTTAAATCATACATTTGCATAAAAGCATCTCCTATGGTTTTCCCCATAGTAAGCGCGCCATGATTACGCAGCAGCATAAAATTGCTAGCGCCTAAATCCTGTTGTAACCTAAGCCTTTCCTCAGCATTAACTGCCAGCCCTTCATAATCATGATAACTCATTGAGGCTAAGGCAAACATTGAATATTGGCTTAGAGGCAGCAGCCCTTCTTCTAGGCTAGCAATAGCAATAGTTTCATTGGTATGAACATGCATGGCACAAATATCATCATGGCGCGCTTCATGGACGGCACTATGAATAGTAAAACCTGCCGGGTTAATTTCAAACGGACAGTCATCATCAACAAGGTTGCCATCAATATCTATTTTAACTAAGTTGGATGCCGTCACCTCTTCAAAAGCTAAACCAAAAGCATTAATTAAAATATGCTCGGTATCGGGAATACGTGCCGAAATATGAGTATGAATTAAATCATCCCAACCATGCATGACCATTAAACGATAGCAAGCCGCCAAATCAACACGAAGTTGCCATTCAATCGCTGACACTTTATTTTTTAAATTTATTTTCGGAATTTCAAACATGCTCATGTCCTTAAATTAAATCGTTCGAGCTCAATGATTAAATTTTAACTGAGTAAGCCCTTTCATTAAAGAAAGAGTTACAATAACTTACTATCCCCAATCAAATATAACCTTTTACATGTGTATTTTATTCTTTGCCATCAAGCAACATCCAAAATATCCGCTGATTATATGTGCCAATCGAGATGAATTTCATCAAAGGCCTGCGCAAGCGATGCATTGGTGGCCGAGCAAAAATGAGCAAGGTGCCATGTTAGCAGGTAAAGATTTACAAGCTGGTGGCACTTGGTTGGGTTTGAATAAGCAGGGACGGTTTAGCGCCTTAACTAATTTTCGCCAGCCACAGCTATTTGATAGTAATAAACAATCTCGTGGTGATTTAGTGTTGCACGCACTAGCCCAGCAAGATGATGACATCGCCTCACAGTTAGCAAAGTCGGCACGTGATTATAACGGCTTTAATTTAGTGTTTGGGCAATTAAACAATTTAGCTTGTTTTGACAGTGTTTCACAAAAGCTACAGCCATTAAGCACGGGTTTTCACAGTTTATGCAACGGTGCATTAGATGATATTTGGCCAAAAATGGCACAAGGACAAAGCCAATTGGCAAAAACAGTGCAAAATCAGCCTTTAGATATAGATAAACTATTTGAGCTAATGACCAATAGCAAACAGGCAAAAAACGAACATTTGCCCAATACCGGTGTGCCTTTAAACTGGGAGCAATTACTCAGTGCTATTTTTATCGTTTCGCCCGAATATGGCACACGTACTACCAATATTATTAGCCAAGATACCGAAGGAAAGGTGACTGTTTATGATCGAAGTTATGATGAACAAGGACTTTGTATAGAGAAACAAATGTTTGAATTTATTCCTGTTTAACTATGCTCTTTTGTAACTATTCACCACCGAGCCGCTACGCTTCACAGAGGGCTCTTCGAGCCTACACAGAGGTTTTAATATTCTCGGTATAGCGTGGTGTTCTCTGTAGTAATACTTTTAAGCTGAATAAATACCTTCTTTTAACCAAAGTCGCTATTTAGCTAAAAAAAATCCCTTTTATAATCGCGGCCAGCAAAATAACAAACACCAATATACGGCTAGTTTTACTAAATTTTGCTTGTTGCTCATCGCTCATCGGCTTACCGAATCGCTCGCCTAAAATCACCATTAGCGCGACAGCACCAAACACACAAGCTAATATAATTAATAAAGTCATCTTTTCCCTTGAAAAATTTTACAAATGCTAGAAATACATTAACATAGCCACTGGCTTTATTTATCTTTTATTATTGCGTATTTCTATGACCCAGACAGATGATTTCTATCAAAAACGTCGATTTATTATTCGACTTGGCAAAGCATTACACAAGCTAGGCTCTACCGCTTATCGTTTAGAAGATAATTTACTTTCTATTGCCCATTTTTTAGATCTGCGCGCTTCTTTCATCATTACCCCAACGGCATTAACCTTTATTTTATCTGATGATGAAGATGATCAGCAGTACAATCACCTAGTGCGAGTAACACCGGGTGAAATAGACTTAGGCTCTTTGGCACGTATCGATGAATTAGTTGATGAACTGATCAATGGCGAACGAACACTCACTGAAGCTATAGAGCGCTTAAAAGAAGTCAATGCCAAACCACCTCCTTATGGCATAATATTAACCTTTTTAGCCTTTGGCGCATCTAGCGGCGCTTTTGCTATGTTAATGCACACCAGTTGGCATGACGTTTTTTGGTCAACTATATTAGGCTTTGTGGTCTTTCTTTTTGTTATGTGGGCAGAGCGCTCGCGCCGCGTAACAGAAATGTTAGAACCTATAGCTGCGTTAACGACTTCACTGCTCGCCTCCTTTATATCAATATTTGATCCCAGCATTAATATCCCGATGATTATTTTATCCAGTATTATTGCTTTTATTCCGGGGTTATCGTTAACGGTAGGTTTGTCAGAATTAGCCGCCCGGCATTTAATGTCAGGTACTGCCCGGATCATGGACAGTGTCATGGTGCTGTTCAAACTCTATTTTGGCGCGGTTTTAGGCATGGCATTAGGCAAGTTAATTTGGGGAGAAGTCTCCTTTGTCGCCCCTGAAACAATGCCCGTTTGGACGTCTTGGTTAGCGGTAACCTGTCTTTCTATCTCTTTGGTTATTTTATTTAAAGTGCGTTTAAAAGATGCGCCTTGGGGCATGATTGCCGGTTATATTTCTTTTAGCGTTAGCATCTGGGCTAGTACATACTTAGGCGTGGCGTTAGGCGCTTTTGTTGGTGCTTTTGCTTTAGGCGTATATAGTAATTTATTTTCTCGTGTTATGAACTTACCTTCATCTATTGTACGTTTACTAGGCCTTGTGGTGTTAGTGCCCGGTTCAAAAGTATATATGGGATTAAATACCTTAGTATCAGGAGAACAAATGTTAGCAGTAACAGATTTAGGCTCACAAACTTTTTTAATTTTTATGTCATTAGTTGCAGGAATTATTTTCTCAAATGTTGCTATGCCCCATAGAAAAACACTCTAGCGATATATTAATACCATGAAAACTAAAGAAAATAATAAAAACACCGCTTCTACTTACCATCACGGTGATTTACATAGCTGCTTAATAACCACAGCAACCACCATGATATCGGAAGAAGGGATTGAAGCACTGTCATTAAGAAAATTAGCGCTGCGCATAGGTGTGTCACGCACGGCGGCCTATCACCACTTTAAAGATAAAAATGATTTGTTATCAGCTATTGCTGCCCAAGGCTTTGTTTCTTGGCAAGCGCAAGCTGAACGTTTATTTACCGATAAAAAATCATCTGAACGAGAAAAATTTCAAAATTTTGTCCACCATTATGTACGCTTTGCCACGCAAAATGCCGCTATTTACCAACTAATGTTTGGTAATACCCTTTGGAAGAAGGAAGAAAATAACAGTGAGACAGCAAAGCAAAGTTCGCAAAGCCAAAGCTCGCAAAACTTGAAAGACGTTGCCTACCCTAGTTTTCAATACCAAGTTAAAATGATTAAAGCATGGCAACATAAAGGTATGCTACCTAGCACTGAACCCTCTTTACGTTTAGCACAAGTAACTTGGGCAACCTTACACGGTATTGCCCAGTTAGTTATTGATGGTATTTATGCCGATGCCAGTCAAATTGATGAAATGTGTCAATGTGCCGTGAATCTACTTTTGGCTAGTTCGAAATAATTATCGGGCAATGATTAAAGACCACTCTCCTAAACTCTTCTTGTAAACAGAAAGTAAATAGTTTATAAATTTCTAGTTAGAAAGCAAAATGTAAAGAGATGTTTCACTCACTAGAATTTTGCTTTAATTCCCCGTAATATCGAGCAATCGTGTTTTATGTCAATAAATATTTGTACCGTTATACTTTGTACAATGGATTTTTTACAATGGATAAAGCACCGCGATACACTCTTTAAAATAAAATGAGATTCAAAAAATGAAAGCGATTATAACAAGCGCTGTCTGTTCTTCTTTGTTGCTACTTAGCGGCTGTAGCAACGGCGACGGTACCACAGCACAAAGCAGTATCGAAGCACCACAAAAAACAGTATTAGCCTCGGGTATCGAACAAGCAAACATTGACAAAAGTGTTCGTCCACAAGACAATTTTTATCGCTATATCAATGGCGGTTGGATGAATAGCCATGACATTCCTGGCGATAAAACTGCTATTGGCTCTTTCTATGACTTACGTGATAAGGCCGATGATGATGTAAAAGCTATTATTGAAGAGCTTGCGGCAACCGACAACTTGAAAGCAGGTTCTGACGAGCAAAAAGTGGCGGATATATTTCGTTCATATATGGATAGCGAACAACGTAACGCTGCGGGCATAACACCTGTTCAATCTATATTAACGGCTATTGATGATATTAAAAACAAAGATGATTTAGCTGAATTCTTTGGCACCTACTCAACCACAGGCATTACCAACCCATTAGCCTTGTACATTAGTATTGATTCAAAAGAATCAACAAGTTACGCCATTCACATCTGGCAAAATGGTTTAAACCTACCCGACAGAGATTATTATTTCAATGAAGAAGAGCGCTTTGTAAATTTACGTAGTGGTTATGTAACACACATTGAAAATATGTATAACTTAGCAGGCATAGACAAGGGTGAGGATGCGGCTAAAAACATTATGGCGTTAGAAACAAGCCTTGCCCATTACCATTGGACACGTGTGCAAAGCCGTGACAGCGAAAAACGTTATAACAAATTTGCCACCGCAGAGTTAAATACCATTACCGATAAATTTAATTGGCAGGCATTTTTACAAGCTGAAAATGTTGCTAGCCAAAAAGATATTATTATCAATCAACCCGACTTTATTGAAGGCTTTGGTAAAGTATTTGATGACACTTCACTTAATATCTGGAAGCAATATTTAACATTTAATACCTTGAGTGCCTTTTCTGGTTATTTAACTGCTGAGCTTGATAATGAAAATTTTGATTTCTTTTCAAAACAATTAAATGGCCGACAAGAGCAGCGTCCACAATGGAAACGTGGTGTTAGTGTGGTTAACTCAAACTTAGGCGAAGTTATTGGTAAAGTTTATGTTACTCGTCACTTTACCCCTGAAGCTAAATCTCGCATGAGTGGCTTAGTTGAAAACTTACGTAATGCTTACGGTGCAAGTATTGATGACCTAACATGGATGTCAGCAGATACTAAAAAAGCGGCACAGGTAAAACTGGCAGCCTTTACCCCTAAAATAGGTTACCCAGACAAATGGGAAGACTATTCAAGCCTAACGATAAAGTCTGATGATATTGTTGGTAATATTATTCGCTCACGTAAAGTCTCTAGCGAAAAAGAAATAGCTAAACTAGGTGGTCCAATTCGAAAATGGGAATGGCACATGACACCACAAACAGTCAATGCTTACTACAACCCACCAGCAAATGAAATAGTGTTTCCTGCGGCAATTTTACAACCGCCGTTCTTTAACATGAAAGCGGATGAAGCCGTAAATTACGGTGGCATTGGTGCGGTAATTGGCCATGAAATGGGCCATGGCTTTGATGATCAAGGCAGTAAGTATGACGCAACAGGTAACTTACGCAACTGGTGGACGGAGCAAGATCTAAAAGAATTTTCTAGTCGCACTCAGGCCCTAGTTAACCAATATGCTGATTACCAAGTATTTGATGACTTAAACGTTAATGGTGAATTAACCTTAGGCGAAAACATTGGTGATCTATCAGGTGTTACTATTGCTTACAAAGCTTATAAAGCATCACTAAATGGTGCAGAAGCGCCTATTATTGACGGTTTAACGGGCGATCAACGCTTCTTTATGGGTTATGCTCAAATTTGGCGTTCAAAAATAGTTGAGAAATCAATGCGTAACCGTGTAGCAACAGACCCTCATTCTCCTGGTGAGTTCCGTGCTTTAGGTTCACTTTCAAACATGAACGAGTTCTACCAAGCCTTTGATGTTAAAGAAGGCGATGCTATGTATATAGCGCCTGAAAAACGCGTTAAAATTTGGTAATAACTGTGCTGTAAAGCAAGATTTATCTTTCTATTTTTAAAGCAGCTTCGGCTGCTTTTTTATTTTCTTTTTTTATGTTTAGTTAATTTTTATAACACCAAACACAATTACTATTGATAATTACTCTCATTTGCATTAGTATACCTGTATTAACTTATAACTTTTCAGGTATCATTTATGTACGTTTGTATTTGCCATGGGGTAACTGACTCACACATTGAAGCGGCAGTTGACAATGGCGCTCACACTATGCAGCAATTAAGTCGCGAATTAAAAATTGGCTCGCAATGTGGCAAATGTTGTCAATGTAGTAAGCGGGTATTAAATAATAAACTGATGCAAATTGCTGAAGCTGAGCCGAGTGTCGCCTAATAGTTTAGCCCCTATATAACGTACCAAAAGTAACGTACCAGAAGTAATGGGTAAAGGGTAACAGCCAATACATAACGATCTCATTGGTGATTTTATTAACGGTTTCATTAACGGTTTCATTAACGGTTTCATTAACGATAATAACTTTCTAAAATCATTAATACTATTGCTGCTCCACACAAAACTTTTCCAATTATCCCTCTTGCCAGTCACAAAAAATTTAAACCTATAGCTTAACCCTTACCATAAATAAATTAGTGCTTTGGTAAAATTTCTCAAAAAAGCACAGACTCAATTCACCACTGGAAATCATTGTTCCAGCCCAATACATTTTAGCCATCTAAACATCTATAATTTGCAAAAAAGGATAAAGCAAGGTAAATTACCTCATTAACGTTTTCCTCTCCTTGCTAGCGATCATGATAAAAAAGTGCAACTAGCCTTAACCAACGTAAAGCAAAATGATGCGGATGATAGTTCCTGATACTGTTCGAAAAATTACAGGAGCAAGCACATTAAAACCAGTACTAGGCAGTGCCTTCTTGCTGTTTATTATCGTTTGTACAAGAAATAGGATAGTAGTGGCAAGATACGGGCTATAGTTAAGAAAAATATCACTAACAAGACTCTAATTAATAGTTAATAGTTATGACGTTCACAAAAGGCAAAAAAATGACAGATAAAAATGCAGACAAAAAAAGTGTACAACATAAAAAGCGCATGCAAGCAGTCAAAGAAAAAGTTGACCAGCGCATCGATAATGCTCAAGAAGAACGTGGTTTACTCATCGTAATCACCGGTAATGGTAAGGGTAAATCTACCTCTGGTTTTGGCACCATAGCCCGCGCTGTTGGTCACGGTCTTAATGCGGCGGTGGTGCAATATATCAAAGGTACTTGGGCTTGTGGTGAGCGAAAGTTACTTGAAAATGCAGGTGTCGGCTTTGATGTTATGGCAACGGGGTTCACTTGGAACACCCAAGATAAAGAAAAAGACATAACCGCAGCACAAAAAGTATGGCAACGAAGTAAGGACTTACTTTCTGACAAAAACATTGATGTGGTTTTGCTCGATGAGATAACTTATATGATCTCCTACAAATATATTGATTTAGATGAGGTTATTGCGGCATTGAACAACCGACCTAAAGATCAACATGTTATTATCACTGGCCGAGCATGTCATCGAGCTATTATCGACTTAGCGGATACTGTCAGTGAAGTGCAGTCAATCAAGCATGCGTTTGATAATGGCATCAAGGCACAAAAAGGCATTGACTGGTAAACTCGACCTGCTTGAGCTAGAGCTAGTGGCTGGTTATTACTTTTTACCCTGACAAAGCAGCCACATTTTTTCATTGTATTGCCGCATATAAGCAATCACTTTTTCACGGTCAATCCTATCTTGCTCAGTGTTAATAACATCGCCTGTTTTAGCCATATATTTTTTACCACATAAAGCGATGGCCGACTTAATATCACTTTTTTCAAGCCCTGGTACATTAATACCGCGTGTCGCTGTTATTAATAAGCGGTAATCTTGCCCTTGCGCAGCTACAGCCAGTGCTTGCGATAAAACAGAAGGCGCAGGCTCCTTTTTAGCTGCACTATTATCTTGTTCACTTTGGCTAAAGGCAGTACTACAACTTGTCGTTGTTGAGAGAAAAAACAATATGGCCATATATTTCAACATAACTTACTTCAACTTAGCATGATAATGACTAGCGCCAACACCACGTATAGCTAGAATAATGAGTGCTGTTAGTAACCAAAAAATACTGCCCGACGAAGATTGTTCAGTGCTTGTCGGTACCTCTGGTTCAGGTATTGGTTCAGGTATTGGTTCAGGCTCTGTTGGAACTTCTGGTTCTGGTTCTGGTTCTGGTTCTGGTTCTGGTTCTGGTTCTGGTTCTGGTACGACGATAGCAACAACAGTAATAGTGGCTATAAAAATATCACTATTTAGGCCATTTTTATGCGTAGTGATACCCACGTTAAGCGTGCCAGAAAAATCACTAGTTGGCGTTATAGTATTGCCCGTTACTGAGTAGTTATCACCACTTTCAATAGACAATGATGTCGGCGTATCACAGCCATAAGTAAACACTTCACTGGTAATTGTTAAACTTTCACCTTGATTAACTGACAAGACTTGCTGGCTGGTAATCGCAATATCAGCACCCGCAGCGGTTTTATTAATAGTAAAGTCACCACTATTAATAGCAAAGAAAATATTATCGCTACAAGCAACCTTAACTCTTGCCATACTGGTATTGATATCATCAACACAATAGGCCGATAAAGACACTGCAGAGCTGCCATCATTAACAACATTTGTCGCAATCGTTTGGCTAAAATTATTACCGCCATCGGTTGATAATACAATATCTACCGAGGCACAATTAATCGGGTCAATATCAGTTTGTGCCACCTGCCAGCTCACATTTTGATTATTGCTGGTCCAAGTATCATTTAAGATAGGCGCTGTAACAGCAAAGGCTTCCCCGGTATTCGCCACCGTTATTTTATTCGCATCAAAACTCACACCACCTTCGCCATCACGTACTAACAAACGAAAATTTAATTCTCTATTGGTAGTGGCAAGCACTTCACCAATGCTGGTGGTATTAGTTAAAATACTGTCAAGCTTTGGTAGTAATCTATCGCTATTGCTGGTCGGTAACCAGGCACGAAATAATGGTCGAGAGCCATCATCAACTTGCTCGGCAGCAGAGGCACTAACAGCACCTAAGTCAAACTGTTGCCAACTGTAAGTAAGGTTTGTGCTATCAACATCTGTGGCACTACCGGTTAATATAAACGGGGTATGCGCGGGAATAGTATAATCTGCACCGGCATCAACAATAGCGGTATTGTTAACTTCGCCGGTGTCACTGCCACAATTATTGCCACCGCCAGTACTAATAAAAGCACTAATGTCATCTATGGATTTACTATGAAAAAAAGCGTCAGAGTGAGCTTGTAAATTTTGGCTACCACAAATACCCGCATAACTCATAATGGTTGCACCACTCCCCACTTCATAGGCCGCACTGGCAACACGGTTGTCGGCACAAGCTTCAGCACTGCCGTTAAAGGTGTGATTAGCACCAAATTGATGGCCAATTTCATGGGCGACATAATCAATATAAAAAGCGTCATTATTAGGCCTTGATGACCCCGTAACACCATCGCCTTTTCTTTGTATACTACAAACGGCCCCTAGCACTGCCAAGCCGCCACCATCAGTACCGACAACATGGCCGATATCATAGCTATTATTACCAATAATATCGTCAATGACTTGGGTGTTAATGCCACCGTCATTACTGCTATTAGTAAAAGGATCGGTGGCCGGGTTGGTAAAAATAAGTAGATTATTATTGGCAACCAACTCGAGCTTAACGGCTAAGTCACGCTGAAAAATTTCATTTAAACGATTTACTAAGGTCACGATTTCTGCCATAGCACTATCGACGGTGCCACCATTAAATTGGGTGTACTCTGCGGCGGTAGAGATAGCAAGCCGATAGGTTTTAATGACACTTTGGCTAGGTGCACTTTTAGCGGCGGTTAATGTACTCGCGGTAACGGTACTATCGATTGCTGTCAATGAAGATAAATTAATATTTGCAAATATTTTTGGCTGGTGAAATTGATGCTGTGCCCGATTAGCCAATTGAACTTTTTTACCCAAATAACTTTGATAATTGGCCGTTTGATTAAACTCGCGTGTCAAAACACGCTTCAAAACACCTTGCTTCGATTTTTTACTCTCCAGTTCGGTGCTTGAAATTACCGATATTTCTGGCTCAATAAAAACCAGTTCACCGTCATAATTAAACATGCCGTGAAAACCATTGGCGGTAATATCAAAGCGGCCGCTATTGTTAGCGTTACCCACTTGCACACCAGTAAAGGTTTTAATATCAGGATAAGCTTGTGCCAACTCAGCAGCCATAATACTGCTAGGTGTTAGCATAAAATCAACTAATTGCCCATCAGGTAAGGGCACTGAAATAATCGTATCAGTATTTTTATTGAGTAATAAAGTTCGTAATTGGTTAACGTCAGTGGTGAATACTTGCAAAACAGGTTTAGCTAAGCTTCCCTCTTCCTTAGCAACTTTCACAGATGGTGAGTTTTCCTGCCAATGCTTAAATTGACTGACAGTATTCTTGGCCTTGGCCACGTTTATCACTGCTAATGAGCTATACAAACATAGCCCGCATAAACACAGCCACCATAGTGGTAGTGCGCTAAAAGATTTCATCATAACCATTACTACTTCATATTATTTCTATTGTAAAGATTAGCGTTAATAGCATAAAAAAACCACCGACAATTTCGAGCCAATGGTTAATGTGAAGACACTATTTCTTTTAAAATTTTTTAACACATACTTTAATTTGCAAAAACGTTTTAATTTGAACGCGAGAAATTTAACTTTTATCGAGGTAAAGTTCCATTTGTACATTGCACCTTTCATACGAAGATACTGCCCCATTTATATGTTCAAACCCTAATTTACTGTATAAATTCACCGCTGACTCTAAGATACTATTACTTTCAAGATATAAGCGTTTAGCTTTAAGTAACTTAGCTCGTTCAATAATGCTTTGACCCAATAATAAACCAATACCCTTGCCTTGAACGCTTGGTGATACTGCCATTTTTGCTAACTCACAAGTATCTTTGTCCATTTTTATTAATGCACAACAACCAACAGGAACATTATTATACAAGGCTATTAGAATAGTGCCTCCTTGATGCAAAATATAACCTTCAGGATTATCTAATGCTTTATAATCTGGTTCTTCTAACTTCCAATACTGACTTATCCATTCAGCGTTTAACGTTTTAAATGCTGCTTGATAAATAGGTGCATAGTCCACAATACGGATACTATTTCTTGCGCTTTTATCATCTATCCGAGCACTTAACGTGTGATACCTTAAATGCTGCTGAGTTACCGTTAAAGCTTGCCACAAATCTATACCTGTTTCTTGTGTCAATTGATTCATCACTAAGTCAACTGCTTTACATTGCTTTTCCATGGCTGGAATCATCAATTTTGCGCGCTCATTTAACTTTATTAAGGTGACACGCGAATCTTTTGTCGATTTATAGCTGTCAATTAAACCTGCTATTTTCATTTCCTTAATTATTTTACTCACTGAAACATGCGAGTGTTTAATTTCTTTAGCTATATTTACAACTGAATCGGATTTTTTAGAAGCTAAAACATAAAAAACAGGAAACCATTTAGGCTCGATGGCAAAGTTAAATGCAGAGTATATTTTTTCTGCGTCTTGCGAAACTTGATCAGCTAACGCTCTTAAAGCGGTTCCTATTGTGACGTGACCTAACTCATTATATAACTTCATACTATCAACCTCCGTAACTGATTACGGATATATTATCTAATTAATTGCTAGCTTGTCAAAATATTTTTCCTGATATTCTAGCGAAGTTGTAATTATCAGTATCGGGTATATTGATACTCAATCATCCATGTTGATTGTTCATTTCAAACATTTAGCGTAATCACGTAATACTTGAATCACCTCACTATTCATCATGCTTTAAGCAACGACAAAAAATAGCAAACTGTAATTTTGTAAAAATCATTGATACCTATTAAAAAAGTACCATCCAAAAAAAACTGTTACATTTTTCAATGTAACAGCTTCAAGTCCACTTTCTAGCCACCGACAATGCGATGGTTTTTGTTATATATAAGCAGTTATTAGCTGCTTTTATTCTCAACAGCCTGACTTCCAAACAGCATTTGCTTAATAAAGTTAATTAAGTGTCTAAATATAACCCGAAGATCTTCAATGATCATATACAAGCTGGGAATAAATATTAAAGTCACTATCGTGGCAAATAACACCCCAAATGAGAGTGACACGGCCATTGGGATAACGATTTGTGCTTGGGCACTGGTTTCAAAAAAGATAATGGGTACTAAACCAATAAAGGTTGTTAGTGAAGTAAGCATAATGGCTCTAAAACGCTTAGTACCCGCATGCATTACCGCATCTTTTAAACGCTCACCACGCTTTCTCGCATTGTTAACGTAATCTACCATCACTAAGGAGTCATTCACCACCACACCTGAGGCGGCTAAAATACCCATAATAGATAAAGCGCTTAAATCCATGCCGAGCATAAAGTGCCCCATTACAGCACCAATAACACCAAACGGAATAACCACCATAATCATAACGGCTTGTGAGTATGACTTTAATGGAATAGCGAGTAGCGAAAATATCACCATCAAGGAAATAACAAAGTCTCGCAATTGATCATCGGCACTGTCCATTTCTTCTTGAATACTGCCTGACACTTCACTCTTAACCAGTGGGTATTGTCTTAATAGCTTAGGAATATAGTTGTCACGAATATCTTTAGCCACCTCAAATGGCTCTACTTGTTCCGCGTCGACACTAGCCCAAACATTAATGGTACGGTTACCATTTTCACGGCGAATGCGAGTGACACCATCGGTTAAGGTGATATTCGCAAGCTCAGACAAAGGTAATTCAGCGCCGTTTGGCGCTTGAATCATCACATCATCAACATGACCAACACTACTGCGTTGTTCAAGCGGATAACGTACCATCACTTTGATTTCTTCACTATCACGCAGAATACGTTGTGCCTCTAAACCGTAAAAACTATAACTAACTTGTGAGGCTATTTCGGCTAATGTTAACCCTAGGCTATGTGCTAAAGGCTTTAATGCTAATTGCACTTCTTTGGCGCTGGTTTGGCGAGAATCATTGACATCTCCCACGCCTTTAAGTGAATTAAGCTTAGCTTTTAACTCTTTTGCGACTGCCAACAACTGCGCGTCATTTTGACTTTCTAGTCTAAAAGCAACATCACCGTCATCACGGCCACCACCAAAAAAGTTATCACTGATGGTGAGTGACTTAACCCCTGGATAATTGGGGATTTCCTTACGCCACATATCAGCTAGTTCGAAAGTATTGATAGCTCTATCTTTTGGCACAACCAATTTAACCATGACTTGACCACTAGTACGAGTGCGTAATTCAACCTGCATATCCGCAATCATGCTATTGCCATATTGTTCTTCAATGTCTTTATCTACTTTATAGAGAATACGTTCAATATTCAGTAAGGTTGCTAGTGTGGCCTTTTCTGACGCATCAACATTCATATCAATAGTAATACGAGGAAAATCATGCGGTATTTTAGGTTGGCCAATAAAACGTACAAAGCCACCGCCATACAAACCAGCACTTAATAGCATTAAGCTGATAAAAAACATCAATACCGCGTAACGGTATTCCAAACAACGCGATAACATTGGACGGTAACTATTGGCAATAAAGCCTTTTAACCAAATATCAATCCAGCGACGAAGTCGATCCAGCGGGTTTTTCGGGTTAAATTTCTTTACTTTCATTTTGACTAAATGAGCTGGCAATATAAGTTTTGACTCAATTAAGGAGAAAATCAAACATAAAACCACGACCGCGCCAATAGCTTTACCAAAGGCTGATGAAGGGCCTTCACCAAAGAGAAACGGGACAAACACCGCAATAGTGGTTAATACCCCAAAGGTTGCTGGCATAGCCACCCGTTTAACACCGCGAATAACATTGTCTGTGGTATGGCCGTGCTCTTCTATTTCATCATGAGCACTTTCCCCCATCACAATCGCGTCATCAACAACGATACCCAGCACTAAAATAAAAGCGAAAAGGCTGATAACATTAATGGTGACATCAACAAATTCCATCGGCATAACTAATAGCGTGCCTAAGAAACAAACAGGTAAGCCCATCATTACCCAAAAGGCTAAACGAACACGTAAAAACAGTGCCAGCATTAAAAAGACTAAAATGGCACCACTTTTCATGTTGTCTACCATCATGTTTAGGCGGCCTTCGAGGTAATAGGTCATATCAACCCATTTCTCTAATTTTACGCCCTGTGGCAATACGTCTGCTTTATCTTTTACATAAGCCTTAACCACTTGTGCAACATCGGTAATGCTTTGATTATCAGCTGCACCAATAAAGAAAGTCACCGAGTTTTTACCGTTAAACTTAGAATATTGCAGACCCTCTTCAAAACCATCAACAATCGTAGCAATATCACCGAGTAAAACCTTGCTGCCATCTTCTAGGGTGATAACGGGAATTTGCTCAAACTCATGACCACGATAAGCTTGGTTTTCTACCCGTAAATTAATATAGCCATTTTCAGCGCGAATTTGCCCTGCCGACATATTACGAGAATAACTGCGCACGGCATTGGCAACATCGTTAAAACTTAAACCGTACTCCCTCAGCTTGTCTTTACTCACTTCCACCGAAATTTCATAGCCTAAACCGCTATAAAACTCTGAGACATTAATGCTAGGGAGCTGTTGAATTTCATCATGAATTTTTCGGCCTAACTCTTTTAATTCCGCATTAGTTAAGTCACCGTATAGGCTGATATACATAACTTCCTGAGTGAACTTTTCACGCTCCACTTTAATGCGTTCCATACCATCTGGAAAGCTAGAGATAGAGTCTATAGCTGACTTTACTTCTTCAAGCACAACCTGAGGATCGTAATCTAATTCAACTTCAAACCAACCATTTGAATAACCCCGATTAGAATAAGTGATCACGCGTTTAAGGCCTTGCACCGTTTCTAATGCTTCTTCGATCTTAATGGTGATACCTTCTTCCACTTCTTGTGGTGCAGACCCCGGATAAGGGGCAACATAAGATATCCAATTAATTTTAACTTGCGGAAACATTTGTTTATCAATAGTTTGTATGGTGAGAAAACCACCAAGTAAAATGAAAACCATTAATAAGTTAGCGGCAATAGAATTACGGGCGAACCAAGCAATTATGCCCTTATTAGTATCAATAGTGGTGTCAATAGTAGTATCAATTGAAGCATCGACAAGCTTTTCTTCAGCTGCTGCCTTCTCATCATTATCACTGTTGTTAATATTATTATTTTTATCATTTTCTTTATTAAGAAAGGAGCTCATAATTATTCTCCCTTATTATCATTACTAGCAACTTGCGTATCTTCACTGTCATTGCTTTTTTCTTGGCTTTCGTTCTGGTTTTCTTTTGACTCAGCTGCCTCTACATCACTAGCTAACGCTAATTTCATCCCATTTACCGGGTAATCTAAAGCTGAAATAATTAATTGATCACCATCAAGCAAGCCACTGGCAACAATAACATTAGCCCCTTGTTGGCGCACAATTTCAATAGCGGCGTAATTAAGTTTTGATTCTCCATTTAAAATGGCAACAGTATCATTAACGACAAGGTAGCGAGGGATCATGCTGGCATTGGCAAGTTGTTGACCAATAATTTCGGCGTTAACATAAGTGCCAAACCTTAATGGCACGCTATCGCTTTTTGAGGAAATTTGGTAAGGGTCTTGAATTTCCGCCACTAAATAACTCATGCGACTTTTTGCATCTATCACCCCTTCACTACGGGCAATATTTGCTTGCCATTGCACGGTACGACCCGCATAAGCGCCATTAAGGCTAACATTTGCTTGTTCACCTTGATTATTTAAAAACTGCAATTGATTATCTGCCACAGGTAAACGTATTTCAGCAACCGCAGTACCTAATAATTTACCTAATTGTGTACCTGTACTGACAAACGAGCCTAGCCCTATCATTCTGCTTTCAATAATCGCATCATAAGGCGCTCTAATTTCAGTACGTTGCAAATTACGCTCAGCTCTAAGTACAGAGGCTTGCGCCGCTTTGACACGAGCAAGCTCTTGGGCTAATTGAGGCTTACGCAAACTTAGCTCGGTAGGTGATGAATCAGTGATCTGTTTCCACTCTCGCTCTGCCACTTTGCCTTGAGCAACTTCTTGCTCTAAAGCCGATCGCGCCGAAGCCATATTGGCTTGCGCATCAATCAAGGCGGCGTGATAATCATTGGGATCAATACGAGCCAATAATTGCCCTTTTTTCACTAAACCACCGCGTACAAAAATATCATTCAATTCAACAATTTCACCATTAACTTGTGCCACTAACATGGTTTCATATTTAGGTTTCACCACACCATACGAGTCAACATGTAACGTCATCGGTGCCACGACAATTTTTTTAACCGCCACCATAGGAGTAGTATCTACTGCTTCTTTCTCTTCAGGCGGCTTTTTCATACTAGAAAAGCCAACTAAAGCAATGATGCCAACTGTTAAAATGACAATGGGTAATATAATTTGTTTTTTGCGAGCCACTGTTTTATCCCTTTTGAATTCAAGTGATGTGTCACACCAATTGAATTAATATTATTTTCAGAAACAGATGATTGAAGTCAATCACCACATTTTTTATGTGGTAAATCATAACGAATAAGTCATCACGAAATACTACAAAGTTGTAACTGTGTATTTCAAAATGTGCGCCTATTTGTAAAAAACACTAAAAAAACTCATAAATTACATTTTTTTACTTTAATATCAAGCAGGTACATAAAATGTTTTTATAACTGTTTTTTAGCTTAAATTATCATAGACTGAACTATTGAATAAGCTGTTAGTTTATTTCACCATTATTTAAACTTTTCCAAAATTAAAGTTGGCAAATTAACCACTTATTTATCTAAATTGAAAAGATCACCAAGGAGATACCATGCTCGATAAAATTAGTACCTTTTTTAACACCTTGCTAGCTCATGAGCCTAATGAAAAGAATGCAGAACTCTCTTTAGAGATTGCTTGTGCCGTTTTGCTTTGTGAAGTAATGCGTGCCGATAGCGTTTTTACCGAAGCAGAGCAAGCGCAATTGAGCGCCATTTTAACTACACAATTTGCTCTTGATGCTCAAGAAGTTAGCGCCATTTTAGCGCAAGCATTTGAATTGAGTGACAACGCTAATGATTTTTACCAATTTACTTCTAAACTCAATCAACATTATTCGCTAGATGAGCGTATTAAAATCGTCACTTTATTATGGCAAGTGGCTTATGCGGACGGAGAGTTAGCCAGCATTGAAGAGCATATTATTAGAAAAATTGCCGACTTGCTCCACCTGCGCCATAGTGAATATATAGCGACAAAAATTGCTGCCGAAGCGTTAAAAAATCAGTTATCATAGCAAGTTGAATTCACCCTCTAATCTCAGGCAATTTTATGTCGCAAGTCAACGCCAATATTGGCAAATATAACACCCTAAACATTATCGCGGTAACCGATAATGGCGCTTACCTTGACGGCGGTGATTTAGGTGAAATTTTATTGCCTAATCGCTTTCTCCCAGGTGATAGTAAAATAGGCGAAAGTATTGAGGTTTTTCTCTATACAGACTCTGCCGACAGACTGGTTGCCACCACTGAAAAAGTTTTAGGTCAGGTCGGTGAGTTTGTGTCATTAAAAGTGGCGCAAGTAAATAAAATGGGCGCTTTTTTAGATTGGGGCTTACCGAAAGATTTACTGGTTCCTTATAACCAGCAGCACACAGCAATGGAAGTGGGTAAATATTATTTAGTGCGTATTTTTCTTGATCAACGTACTGAACGGGTGGCGGCATCAAGCAAGCTTGATAAATTTATCGATGTTTGGCCTGCTGAATATCAGCAAGGTGATAAGGTAAAATTAATAATTGGTGGCAAAACCGATTTAGGTTTTAAAGCCATAGTGAACGATTTACATTGGGGTTTACTATACGATAATGAAATTTTTCAACCATTACGCATCGGTAAAAAAATTGATGGTTATATCAAACAAGTGCGTGAAGATGGCCGCTTAGATTTGCTTTTAACGCGCGGCAGCAAAAACACAGTTAATAGCTTTGCTGACAAGTTGCTCGATAATTTACAAAAAAATAATGGTTTTCTGCCATTGCATGACAAAAGTGCGCCAGAATTAATTCAAAGAACGTTAGGGGTAAGTAAAAAAACCTTTAAAGCAACGGTGGGTAACTTACTGAAAAATGGTAAGTTGAGCATTGAAAAAGATGGTATTAGACTGAAGTAGTCAATCCCTTTAACTACTTCATTTATAAGCGTGGCTATATTAGCGCAGATTAGCGCAGATTAGCGCAACATAGTATACCAACCCATGAGCATAGGTAACAAAGGAAAGGCGAACATGGCAAGTATAACTGATAAAATCAGACCTGCGCCTGTGCTATCTTTAAAATCTTCATCGTGTGACATCTTTACAGCTTCCTAAAAGGGTAAAAAACGCGTTTATTTTAGCGAGTAATGATATCAAAGCATAGTTTTTTATTGATCTATATCAAGTATAAATACCAGTTATAATGATAATAGCTTTAACCCCCCCCCTGAGGGGGGATTAAAGGTGACTGAAGTCTGGAGTTTTTTAAACGCCTATAAATCAGCTTATGCGCAGGCTTTCAATCAGGAAAACCTGCTATTAGCTTAGTTAACTTATCATTGTGCTAGGTTATATTCTCCAAGCAAAGAACGACTCAATCGGCTCTGTATTTTTAAGAAATCAAGTATTTTAGAACTAGCAAGTTGTATAAGTTTTGCTTTTTACAAACATTCACAAAATAAATCTTCTCTATTATTATTTTAAATACAAGCGGTATTTATATTACATTTCGACCAACAGATCAGACCACATCAACTGGCTTTACCAGTTAGAACCATTAAGAGTAAACAATCAAAAAAAACCACTAACCCTTTGAATAAAAAATAAAAATAAAAACTCACTCAGATAAACCTCCCCCGAAACTAAGGGTAAAAAATAAAGCTTAATATTTTTATCCTTTTTTTGTAATAAAACATATTTTCTTGGCGGTTTAAGAAAAGTGACCCCTTGCACAAAATAAGTTGTTGGGATAATAATCAATGCAGCGGTTCTAGCCGTAATAATATCTATAAATAAAAACAATAAATAAAAAACAATAAGAGTGAATATTATGAAAATAGTTATGAAAGTATGGTTATACGTAGCCTTAGTATTGTTAGTTAACTTATACACGCCGTCATCGGCTCAAGCACAAGCGACAAAATACCCAGTCGTGTTAGTCCATGGTTTTCTGGGGTTTGACGATATACTCGGTATTGATTATTTTTACCGTATCCCCAACACCCTAAGACGACAAGGTACAGAAGTTTTTGTTGCGCAAGTTTCAGCGTTTAATTCAACAGAGCTACGCGGTGAGCAACTTCGCACATACGTGCAAGCAGTACTAGCACAAACAGGTGCAGAAAAAGTTAATCTAATCGGCCATAGTCATGGCAGCCCAACCTCTCGTTATGTTGCCAGCTTAAACCCAGAAATGGTTGCTTCAGTAACGTCAGTCGGTGGTGTTAATTGGGGTAGCCGTCTTGCTGATGTATTACGCGGTGCAGTACCCGTTGATTCATGGACTGAGAGCCTAGTAAGTAATGGCTTTGATGCTTTAGGGGTAGTCATTAATTTTGCTTCTGGTGGTGAAGATTATCCTATTGATGGCTTAGCGATGGCTCATTCGTTAACAACAGCTGGCACAATTGAATTTAATCAAACCTATCCAGAAGGTGTGCCAGAATATTACTGTGGTGAAGGTGAAGAAGTTGCTAGTAATGGCGTCCGCTATTATTCATGGTCTGGTGGTAGTCCAACAACTAATATCTTCGATGTCTCTGATATTGCCTTGGGTTTAACAAGTCTTGCTTTTAATGACTCAAATGAGGCAAATGACGGCGCGGTATCTATATGCAGCTCGCATTTAGGTAAAGTAATTAAAGACGATTATAAAATGAATCACCTTGACGAAATGAATCACCTATTCGGTTTGGTGAGCTGGTGGGAAACTAATCCAGAAACACTATACAGAAATCATGTCAATGATTTAGCCAGTATGGGCTTATAAAAAAGTGACTATCAATAAACCGTGTTGATTTCTACAGCTTATATTTTGATAGCTTTTGTATAGTTTTTAATAGTTCAGATCAGTGTTTGTTGACCATTATCAACAAATATTCGACAACAGCATGAGTATAGTGACTATGCTCATGCTAGCTTAAATATTAAAGGCACTATCATACGCGATAACATATCTGCTAAAAACCAACACACAGCCAATAAAAGCTAATCGTTTGGATTATATTGTGATAAAAAAATATCTCTTTATCGTGAGTGTACTCGCGATAATAGCGCTAGGGTTATATTTTCAATTACCTAGCCTTAACACCAGCAACGATGATAGTGCGAATAGTAATATGTCATCAGCTCAGCAAAATATGCCAATTAAAAAGCAAGAAATTGTTAATAACAATAAACACAACGAGGCGACTAATTGGCGCTTAGCATCGCTACTGCCCTTACAGCTCAACATACAGCTGAGATGGGCATTTGACGATATAATACAAAAACATCTAGACACTGAGCAACCGATAAACGTATTGCTGAATGAATTGATAAAAGAGTTAAAATTATCAGCATTAGAAAAAGGTTATTTACTTGATTTATTTAGCCGTTATCGTGCCTATAAAGTATCACTGGCAGATATTAAAAAAGCTGGCCCTGATATTACCCAACACATTGATTTTGAAGAAACGCTGTCATTTATTAATTTAGCGCATGAACGGCAACTTGACTATTTCAACCAAGTAGAAATAGACGTTTTTTTCGCCCAAGACAATAAATACGATAAACAAGCATTAGCTAGGCTTGCTATTCAGCAAGATGAAAGTTTATCTGTTGAAGCGAAGCAGGCGCTTATTTTACATCAAATTAACCAAATGGATGAGGAAGATAGAGACGTTTATTTGCCAAGCTTAGAAGCGGCCAATATTGCTGATTATATTTCTGGTAAAACTGAAAACATACCTGTGCAGAGTGCCGCCATAAATGAACGTATTGAAAAAGTCAAACAAAGCGAAAGTCACTGGAAATCACGCGTTAAGGGGTATCAAGCTTTTTTGTCGACTAACCAACAAGCAGAGTTATCTGTACCCGATAAACAACTGGCATTAGCAGCTTATAGACAGGAAAACTTCTCGAAAAATGAGTTAAAACGTTTGCAGGTTTTCATTAAAAACCCAGAATTGTTGGCAGATTAATACCTTAGTGCCTTGCGTGTTATCTTGCCTAGTTGCTTTGCTTAGTTACCTAGCATAGTTACCTCGCATAGTTACCTTGTGTAGTTATCTTGCCTAGTTGCTTTGCTTAGTTACCCCGCATGGTTAACTGGGCTTAAGCGCGACTATTTGTGCAATGGCTTGTTGAGTATTTTTATCTTCAGATTGCTTAACAAGCCCTTCAAAACTATGCAGTATTTGCCAGTCAGAAAACTGTTCAACTAGCTCTGTTGGCCGTAATAAAAAATCGGGGTTTTTAGGACGACCAAGTTGTGCTTGTTGCTCAGTGAAGGTTTCATAAATAATCATACCGCCAGGCTTTATTGCCGCTTTTAACTGTGTAAACAACTGACGATGTAAATATCTAAAAACCATAATAGCGCTAAATGTTTTACCTTGCAGTGGTGAGCTGTGCTCTATTTCAAGGTCTACTTGCCAGCTTTGTGCTAGAGATTGTTGATTTTTGGTGAGGTTAGCTAAAGACAACTCCACATTTTTCAATGCATCGCTTTTAACATCCGCAAACGTTGTGGGAATATTATGTTCAATTAAAAAAAGGCCATTGCGTCCATTACCACAAGCAAGATCAAGTACGCTACTTTGCTGCTCAGCATGTAAACCTTGCAAACGAGTTAAGTACTTATCTAACAAAGGAGAATGGGACAATTTCAATGACCTTATCAAGTCAATACCGAGCCGTATAAGAAAGTACTCACTTCAATATACGGATCCAGTTTAACCAATTAATATGAATTAAAAGCTGCCACGAATACCAAGACTAAAGCTACGCCCAGGTAATGGCGCATCTTCTTTTAAGAAAGAAGAATGCACAAAGCCTAGCTCATCGGTTAAATTTTGGCCTTTAACATACAAAACAATGTCATTGTCCATAATATTCAAACCCGTATTATTTAAATAATAGTTAAAGTTGAAATCAACAATCGTATAAGCCGCTGTTGCTGTTTCAAGTTGTCCAATATTATCTTGCTCAAAATAATGGTTTACTGAAATTTCACTGGCAAAGCTATTCGCTTGATAATTAAGTGACGAGCCTAATCGCATAGGAGGAGTACGTGGCAAATAATCACCATTAGTCAATTTAGCATTAATATAATCACCAAAAACGGTTAATTTGAATGGACTTGAAATTTGATATGCAACTTCTGCTTCTAAACCATACATTTCAACGTCAGCTTGTTGATAGATTAATATTGGTAAACCTTCTTCTTCGTGATCATCATCTTCTTCATGTTCATCATGCTCTTCGTGACTATCTTCAAAAATTAGCCCGGTATCTTGTTGGAAGTAAAAGTCATCAACTCGATTATAAAAAGCACTCACTACAAAACCAAAGTCGCCTTCAAACTTACGCCAAGTTAAATCGATACTATGGGAGGTTTCTATTTCTGGTGCATTTTCAGCTAGTTCCACATGAATCTCATCGCCATGCTCATCATGCTCATGGTCTTCTTCTCCATGCCCCTCGTCGTTATCTTCTTCAATATGTAAATCAAACATAGCACCCACTTCGAATGTATTGGTGCCAATATGGGGGCCGAATGAAAATAATTCAGAAGCTGAAGGAGCTCGTTGTGACAAAGCCAGAGATAAGCCTAAGTTATAGCCGTCTTGATAATCCCAAACAAAGCCAGCCGAAGCACTTACTGGAGTAAAGTCTTGTTGTTCGAATGACACTAGCTCTTGTTCATGATCATCAAAGCCAATTAGCGTATCATCAGCCTCAATTGATACCTGTTCAATTCTAGCTCCTAATTGCACTAATACATCACCAAAGTGTTTTTCTTCAAGCCAAGCAGCGGCAAAGCTATCTGTTTTTGAAGGTGGAGTGAAAGCTTCATCACCAATAGCTTCAAAATCTGAGCCTTTATAGTGTAAAGTCCAAGCCCCTTTCCAACCTTGGTATGTTTGATGATATAGATCGACTTTAAGCTCACTACTTTCATTATTAAAAGTCGTCCCTATAGCGCCATCTTCAATCTCTTTATGTTGATAATCTGTATAAGCAAATTTTGCTGAAACTTGTTTAAGGAAGTTATCATCAAAGTTAACTTCACTCAGCAGTTGTACTCTATCTTGTCGCATTTCGGCACTGGTACCTTCTTCATGCTCTTCATGTTCCTCATCCTCTTCTTCACCATGATGCTCATGACCTGGAATACCATAATCTTTGCTTACGCTACCGTATGAGAAGCCAACGAAACCTTGATCAAATAAATAACTTGAGCCAATGGTAAAGCCACTAGATTCAGAGTAGCTATCAGCAAGTGTATCTGAATTTTCCTCTTCTTCATGGTCATCATGTTCTTCGTGTTCTTCGTGTTCTTCGTGTTCTTCATCATGATCTTCTGCTTCAAAACCTTTAGGTAACTTATAATTACCTGCATCGCGCCAATAGCCATCAAGGTGTACCGCAAATTTCTCTCCGCCTATTTCTAAGCCTTTTTGTAATGATAGGCCTGCTTGTTTCTCGTCAGAGCCATCGTTATATTGTAACAACCACTCAGCCATAGTCTCGTTTGACGTTGGTACTCTGTTATCAACGACATTAACCACACCACCAATAGCACCGCTGCCATAAAATAATGTTGATGGGCCACGCAATACTTCAATTTGTGTTGCTGTACTCGTTTCAGTTGAAATAGCATGATCGGCTCCTACGCGAGAGGCATCCCCTACATCTAAGCCATTTTGTGTAATCAATACTCGAGGCCCATCCAAACCACGAATAATAGGACTACTGGTCACTCCACCATAAAAACTAGCATGAACACCCACTTCATTCTTTAAGGTTTCACCTAAAGTTGACGCTTGTTTTAGTTTTAAATCATCACCTGCAAGTACATTAATGGGTAAAGCTGATTCTATTGACGATGAATGTAAAGGCGTAGCATAAATATCAATAATTTCTAATACAGAAGGCGATAACTGAATTCGTAGACCTGAAATGTCATCTTGCTTAACCGTTATAACCTGATTGTTATGGGAGTAATTTGAAGCACTGGCATGTAATTCAATATCGCCAGACTTTAACTCTGGTAAGGTAAAAAAACCTTGTTCATCACTAGTAACTTTTTTATCGCTACCATGAATTGTAACTGTTGCCCCACTGATAGCTTTCCCCTTAGGATCAATAACTTGACCAGAAATATTTTGTGCTAAAGAGAGTGAGCTATAGCTAAGTGTGGTAACCGATAAACATAATGAGCAGGCAGTCGCTAGCTTACTTTTTGAGAATTTTTTTAACAACATGGGGGTATTCCAATAAAAATAAAAATATAAAGATAAATATTGTGCTCAATGAATTACCTAGGCTTAATAACCCAAGCATAAGAAAACACTAAGCAATGTAATAATGATTAATTTATTGAAATGTTGGTGGTGCTCTTAACTGAGGTTGCATAAAGTCATTAACTTTACCGTGAACTATAGTGACTTTTTGAAGTTTAAGATTATAACTCGCAACATAATGAAAACGAATTTGGGGTAATTCTGGTGGCGTATCTATCCCTTGATGGCATATATAACACTCTTGCTGCTCAGAGCTAAGGGAGTGATCGGTTAGATGATCGGCATGAACAAGCGTTGACGTTAAAAACAGCAAAACAAAAACCACGAGTGCCAGGGCATTCATGGTTATTAGTTTGTTGCTTGAGTTTTTATTTACTAGGAAGAGTAACATCATATTAAAGTGATAATATAACACTATAATTTTATCTACAAGCGCTTTATCCCGGTAATATCACGAGGCAGTTTCAGGGCTAGAGCTTAAAGCTAGAATTCAAGGCTATAGTTCAAAACTAAAGTTCAAAGTAATCTTGGAATACTTTATAAAGCTCAGTGCCTTGATTCACACTCGCCGAAGCAAAATGTAAAATAGGGAGCACTTGCCTATCAAGGCAAATATTGTGCAAAGGACTACCGCTACCATCGCCATTGGCACTCTCATCGACACAATAATTATCCATTCTTAAAATGCGCGCTAATGGCTCACCTGCGGGTAATGGCTTACCAAACTCAGCTAAATAATCCACCATGCCGCCCATTGGAGAATATAAGGCTTTGTAATCTTTAAGATAACAACCGTAACGCGTCATTTTTTGTGGCGTGTAATGATTACCGCTGATCACCCCTTTATATTGCAAATAGCTTAAAATGCCCAAAGCGTCTTGATGAGCAACATCTAAGTCAATTTGCTCTTGTGAACCAAGTTCAACCGTAAAGCTTTCTTTAGCAAAAGCGCCTTCACCCATCACAAAATTTCGCCCTAAATCTTGGTAAGCTTGTTGTAAGCTCCACCATGGGCAAAAGGTGGCTTCATCCATGGCGCCATCAAAATCATTAGGGATAAAAATAGTATGAGGAATATCAAAATAGCTAGCACTGGCTTTAATATATTCAGGACAATATAAATGCTTGCTTGAAATAGGGCCAGTATGTAAATCAAGTACTAAGTCAGCTTGATGCGCCATAAGTTGTAGCTGATAAGCAATACGTTGACCTGTGGTTATCCCCCAAATATTGTGATCAAGTTTTTGTTCAATTTGATCTATTAATAATTGTTGAAAACTAGCCTGAATTTCTTCTTGTGATGCATCAATATGTTGTTGAGCAAAAGGCGCAATAACCGTTTCGTCAAAGTGATACATTCTGTTCCAGTTAACGCCCGTAATAGGGTCAAACCGTCCTAAAGTATTTAGAATCCCACAATTCATTGCGTATGTATTCCATCAACTTTAGCCTCAACCAAAGACTGAAAGACCGACGATTTGCCCTATAAATATAGGCCAACACTAAAATAAGCAATTCTGACCGATTACAAAATCCAATAAATATCCCCTGCGCATGTATTCTCCTTGTGTTTATAAATACGCAAAGCATTGCGTATAATCCTTTACATACTTATTCGCCTCATATACTTGTTTTGAGGCGGAAATGTGTAGTCACAGATCACAAATTATTTTTATATTACAAAAATTACTGACTTGAATCTCTTTAATTTAAATTTCTTTTAAAATTTATTTTCAGTCACTTTGACTACTTATTTAATATAGCCGCACAACCGATAACACCAATATTTATTATAACTAATATTAATTACACACCTAAACCATTAAAAAAACATGTTTTATTCGTTATACACAATAAAATTTTACAACTTTATATAATTTACACTAAATTATATAAAGAAATAATAAACACTTAAATAATTGATATAAAAGAAGAAAATCAAAAAATAAAATTTGACTTCTTACCTATTTCAAACAACACTTAAGAAATATTCAATGAAGACCAACATTATGACAAAAACAAATAAACAAACAAAAAAAAACACCAGCACATTTAGTGAATGTTTGGATCAAAAAATTGAAAGCTCGAAATGACAATGTTCAATATGAATAATTCATCCGAACAATGGGGCATTTCAGCTCATTGATTTGCTATGAGAAACACAAGGATTTAATTGCTTTTGAAAAATGTAACATTTGTTAGATTGCCCAATGGAAACCGCAGATTACTCGACAATAACAGTAGTCCTATCGACGCATTTAATCAGTTCCATAAACACTTGGATGAAAAATCAAAACTCGGTGAAGGAACAATCACCATGTACGGCGATGATTTAGCACGTTTCCTGGACTACATGATAGAAACGAGAGTATTCCTGAGTGATGTTGCACCGACAAGGAAAGAGTTGGATGAGGCAGTGAATGCTTACCCTGATTATTTAGCAAACGGTGATAAATCCAAAAACTCGTTTGTAGCAGAAATTGCTAAACGAATTGGTGGGTTCAAGGGGGTTAACGTTGATGGGCATCACATTGCAGCGGTCAACCATTTCTTAGTGTTCGCAGAGCAGCTCGCAAAGGACATGTTTGAATTAGCGGAACTTGTGGCAGGGGTCACTATTGATTCACCCGCACTTGTTTTCTCTGCGTTACAAGGCGAAGTCAAAATGTCCCCCCATGAAATTAATCGCATACGACAAAATTCTGTCTTTGGCGCAAATCTTCGGCAAATCAAGACTTGGAAGAAGGCAAGGTTGCAGTCAAAAAACAAAGGCAATCAGAAAAATATCGATCCTAAAAGCGACATCTGCTTGTTGCAGCAAACAGAAGATCTTTACGTGGAAGGGGCGAACATGGACTTCCCTCTTGAACATTTTCAAGAACTGCTCGAAAACGAACCTTGCCCCAGAAACCGTGCACTGTGGGCATTATTGGGCGGCGGTGGCCTCCGACAGAGTGAGGGGGTGATCACATATATTCCCTTGGTCTTCCCTGAAGAGCAGATTGTTAGGATAGTTGACCCCAACGATTGGCGTGGTTCCTCAAAATACAAAGTACCGCACCGCTTCAAGGGGCGCGAAACAGCCAACGTATACATCATCCCGGCTTTACGACAAATCTTTTTTGATAGCTACCTAGACTTAATGAAAATAAGGCCGCTCTCTGATGAATATTACGTTTTTTTGAAACATGACAAAAAGAGTTATGCGGAACCGCTTCACCTTGCAACCAATACAACTCTGAACAAGGCATTTAAAAAGGCTCAGAGACGCATTGGAATGACGACTTTGTACACCTTACAAAGCTTGCGCCACATGTACGGTGTTTTTATGGTTAACCATTTCCCCACGCCTTGGAAAACTGAGAATGGACTTGATATTGGACACGTTCAGCAGTTGATGGGGCACGCATGCCTTGAAAGCACGAAACGGTATGCCAAGAAAAAGAAAAGTCTTTTGAATGCCAAAATGGAACTTGGGGAGCGTATGTTAATGGGAGAATCTCACCTTGATTTGCCTGGAATGATAGTCAAAAACTTACGTGATCAAGCGGACGCTATCGAGAAAAAATCAATGGCAAGTAAAGAAAAACAAGCAATAGCAACCGAGGGAATATTATGATTAATGCCACAAAGGATATCATCATTCTCAATGAAGGCAAGGTGCTAGATTGCGTCGATGAATTCACGAAAGCAATGCTGGATAGAGGTATTGTAACGGAAGGGATAAAAAGGCAGTCAACAATGTTATATCTTGATTACAAAGACCTTTCTCTCATACAACAAGGTGCATTTGCATACTATTTGATGCCCGTGCTAAAAAACATCACCATCACTCGATTGCGTGAGTTGTATCAGATAACTCTAATTGCAAAAGGGGAATTTGACAAACAGAAAAAAATCGAAGACATCCTGAACTGTAAATTTCATCACCCAAAAGTTACTGCTGGTGTGCACGCAGCCTGCCTTACCTTGTTTGTTTGGCTGTGGGAGTATAGGATAGCGGTTTTGTCAGCCAACTTTAAAGTTATCGCAAAATATCGCATTGTTGGCAAGATTAGAAATGAAATATTAGACAAGCTCTTGGAACTACAAGTAGCAGGTGCTAAAAGCAACCAAGAGGTGGCAGATTATAGAGTAGCAGCAAGTTGCCTAGCTTACATTCTATCCACCGATTGGCGCTTATGGACAGATGTATCACTCTTAGGCTATTGGGAGAATTTACGTTCTCCTGACGCAATCACACTTTCTTTTCACAGTGCTCCTAAACTTTTATTTGAGTTGGCTGCTGACAACGGAGCCGCATACTCACAAAAAGATGTAGACAATGTCTTTTCAAGAAGCGGCACGCATGCTGCAAAATTAGCAGATCCATTAATCCTGTTAAACACATTAGAACAAATAAACAACTATTTAGAAGGGTCAGTCACCATTGAAGGGATTAATGGTGGAACTTTGCAGATTGCCAGGAAAAAAGGCGTTTCCACATTATCCAGAATGAAAGCTAACGCCGCAAACGTCCGCTTTGGCGGGAGTATAAATGATTCTATAAAACTCGATGTTGGCAATATGAGACCTAAAGATAAGCTTGCCCATTATGCCAAGCACGATGATATGGATAATTACTTGAAATACCTTCCTAAGCTGAAAAAAAATCATATAGACCTCAACTACCTGGACATGGGGTTTTATCCAGGTCTCAGCGTAGAGCCAAGAATTCAGTTTCCTGAATGGTGTACAGTGATTGAGGCTTACGTTAAAACAATTGTGACATCAATTAAAAGCCGCAAAGGATTTATTGCTTATCTTGCAGACTATCTGTTTGTCTACTTAGTTTGCTTTTATGAATCGAATACGAATGCGGTTCACCATCTTCCGACAAAAATTCAAGATTTTAGCCGTGTTATTTTCTGGGATCAAACCGTCATGCCAAAGGAATTGCAGACTAATGCACCGATAACTTTCGCTGAATTCATCAAAGAAAGAGCGCCTTCACATTCTGGCAAGATGGTTAACATTGCGCAGGGTTTCTTCGAATTTATAAAGACTAACTATTGCGACTACCATCCTGAGTTTCCTGACGCACTCGTGCTCAATAACTTCGAAAATCCAATCAATCAAAAGGCAGATGTTGCAGGTAAGTGGAATAACAAGTCCGCACCTACAAATAAGATCGCCATGCCGATAGAAACCTTGCCATTCGTCCACAACACGTTGCGTGTGCTTAACGAGGCGCATAATAAGCTACAGAAATTCCTTCTTAAGGATGAAAATGCGAGCAAGAGATCATCGTATACAAGAGAGCATCCTGTTTTTAAATTATCAGATTGGGATATCGATTGCTCTTTTGAATTGAATGGGAAAACGGTGCGTTTTGATGTGATCCCTGATTTATTTAACTGGGAACGTGGTGGAGGCCATTATCCTGCCTTGAGTTGCTTTCGGATGCTAAGAACGAATGTGCATGCAGGTCAGCGAATGGAAAACATTCAATGGCTGGATATTGATAATTTTGACCAAAACTCACAAGGCCGAGTTAATGGCTACTTCCAACCACTCTGGATTGATATTGACAAAATATACGAAAGCCGTATCGCAAAAACCCCAACATTCATACTCGATGAACTCCAAGCAGAACGTGAATACCAAAGGACATATGGGCTTGAAATTTCGCCCATAAAATCAACTTTTTCAGAGAAACTTATTTCCCCTCTTTTTAGAAGTAACGCTGCTCAAAATACAGGTGGACCTTTTTGTGACCAAGCCTATTTAGATTTATGGGTAGATATACTCTGGTTTATTCAGCAACATTATAACGAATTTGTGCCTCCCTCTAAACAGCATAGCTTTGTGCGTTTGGTGCCCTATAAGGATAGCACGGGTAAGAATGCCAACAACTACCAATGGAATCAGGGCGTGCCTATTATCGACTCCGATGGGGTACATCACAATGGCAATGCGACAGCACTTCAATTGCTTGCCGTCCATACACCACACTCTATGCGAAATACTTATACCGTAGCACGTAAAGGATTGATCGATTATCAAGATCTCATGGAACAGCAGGGTTGGACAGCAGAAGTCACCATGCATCATTATCTACAGGCCATGCATCAAAACGATAAAGAAAGGCTTTTAGAGTTGGCTGACAAATCAATAATGGAGGGTACATGTCTCACTGAGGGTGCGTCTTTACAGGCACTTTTTTTGCAAGGAAACAATGCTATTAGACCCTCAAAGGAAGGTTCTGCAATGAGTGAGTCGCTTGCCGCCGGAGCTGAGGCAGTCATTCATGATCAGGGCCTAATCTCTATACGAGTCACAGAGTTAGATGAATATAGTGGTGATGACGGTCTGATGATGCTCAAAGCGCAACAACGCAGTATTAAACCCGTTATTTTTGACCATTGCCTCTGTCCCGCAGGGGGAGATTGTCCGAAAGAAATTGTTGCAATCATTGGCGAGAGAAATCGCTGTGGATTATGTCCTATCGCTTGCTACGGTATCGATCACATCAGCGGCCTGAATGCACGCATAACTGAAAAGCGTGATGCGGCTAATAAAGGTCTCGATATGCTAAAACGGTTGGAAGCAAGAAATGAAGTTCCCTCTGCAACAGCTCATATCAAAGAACAGATCAATCTGAACCAATCCGAAGTTGGCTCAATGCGTATGACCGCTAATTTGCTTGAGAAAAAGCTAGAGCGCGGTGAATTAGATCGATACCTGTGCAGACATCCAGATATGGTCAAAAATGTGGTTAAAATTTCAATTGATACCACCAGTGAACGTAACCTATTCCTCTCAAAATTGATCGATGCACAAGCGCACCCTCAATACTGTAGCGAAGGCTTCGTGGATCAGTGCTATGCACATTACCGAAGATTTAATGCTGATAAGAATAAACAAGATGTTGAAAGCGATCCCGTACAAGTTGTCGCGGGGCATTTATCAGCAATTATGCGAGAAAAAAATATAGGTATCAACCAATTGCTTTCAGTCCCTGAATTTAAACAACTGGTCGAGGTTTAGTAATATGGGAAGACGTAAAGGTGATAACCCTTTTAAGTCTAGACAGTTAGGAATGATTGATGGAAAAATCAAACTGATCAATGGTTATTTGGCATCGCTACCGAAGGGGTTGACGTTTGAGGAATATAAAGATTTTGAAAAGTATATCGCCGACAAAGTTGGGTGTTGTATCACGACTATTACACGCCAAGATGCATATATTAAATTAATTGTCACCAAATGGGGGGATATGAATCCCGATATTGACAAGATAGACCCCGATAATGCGACTCCTGCTCAAATTAAAAAACTTGTAGATTATTACAAGGTGGAAAGTGCAACCTCGAAAGGTGATTTACGAAGAAAGCAAAAATATTTTGAAAGCGCAGAATATATTAATGAGTGGCTAGAATCGAATGCCACGAGTGAGCAGCCTTATCTCATCCCTTGGCTAGCAGAAGCTGATATGGAGCCAAAACGCCTTTCTGACGACTCGGTCATAACTGAACAGACAAAGTTGCTATCAGGCGGTTTAGATAAGCCAGAGGGCACTGGCAGTGAACCAAGTTGGCAGCAGAAATACGAAGTGACCTGTGAGGCTTTTGCTCTTTATATCTCTAAAACGGGAAGCATATGGGGCATTAATTATGACCGTAAGGCAGACACTTTGATAGGCGCACCAATTACTGAGGATGATGACACCATTGATTATTACCTCCCAGACGAAAGCGTTCCGAATGCCTCTTTAAGATATTTACGTGAATTCTTGGACGGAAAAGGACGCTAACATGTCAAACATATTGCTTGCTGAATTGAGCAACATGCCAGCCAACTCAAAATCAACAGTCATGTTGAAAGAGTACCTTAGTAAGTTGTTAAAAGAAGGCTGGAAGTTACCGGAGGGCAACAGCAAGGAAGGTGTTGACATAACGGCTCTTACGAACTCAGCGGGGCTTGGGCGACAGGCGTTTTACCCTGACCGAGGTGCCGCTGAAACTATAACAATGTACCAATGGGCAGTGAAAAAAATTGGTATTGAAACCATTATTGAGCGAGAAGAACGCGCATTAAATTCAGACACAACTGACGCAGAAATATTAAAGACGATGCTGAAAGAATCCGAAAGAAAGCTTGGAGATAAAGGTAAAGAAGTTCTGAAGTTACAGGCACATAACAGAAACCTTGTTAAGCAACTTAAAAAACGTAATGACGAGATCGAGCAAATGAATTCCGTCAATACAGCGCGTCTGGATGGATATGAGGTGATAATCCCGTGGATAAACGAATAATTAACAGCTTCATGTTGGTGACATCCATTCGCCCACAGCTTAACTCTGTTAGCGTCTCTGGCACATACGACAAGCAACAACGCACGGCTGAATTTCCAGACCTCAATAATATTCCGCGTGTTGGGGATTTAATTCAGATGAACGGCATCCTTGTACAAGGGGAGCGTCGAAGAGTTCTGAAAGTAAAAAGTTGGAAGCTTACACCTGCGACTGCCGCAAATATTTTTGAATTCATTAAACGCGCTATATCCTTTAAGAGTGTCTTAAATAATCGACAGCTAAAAGCCCTTCATAAAGCCTACTTTGCCTTTCCAAGGCGGCTCATTGCAGCTATGTCGGGAAATCGAACAGCAGAATTGGAACGAGTCGTCGGTTGTTTCATGACTGCCGCCAAACTTGAAGGGGCTTGGGAGGTTCATCTCCGTGAACTCAAGGTTGTGCACTATTTGTCAGAATACAGCTTAAACCCGCAGGAGGCGCTCGCTATGCTCGATTTACATCACCTTAAAGTCATTGAGGTTGTTGAAACCAACCCCTACGCGCTGATGCCTGTCATAGGCTTTGAACGAGTGGACGCTATCTGTATGAAAAAAGGGATTGATGAATTTGACCCTCAACGGCTTGCTGCCCTTGGCTGTTACTTAGCTAGAAAGCAAACGCAGAATACTGGCAGTAGTCTGTTAAGCGAACATGACTTCAATATCGGAGCACAGGAGTTTGGGGTTGATACTCGTTCAATAATTTATGAATCAAAGCGCAGTGGGGTCTTGATTGTAAACGGGGAGTGTATAACTTCAGCTTGCTATCACGAGATGGAAACAAGGATTCGCACCTATCTAACACAAGTAGAAAGGCTTCCTTGTGTGATGTTTCATGATTACGAAATTGACACTGAAATATCTCTATTTAACCGGATTGGAATATTCCCTTTGCATGAAAAGCAAGCTTTGGCTGTTCGGCTCGCTATGCATCATCCAATCACCTGTATACGAGGCGCGGCAGGGGTTGGAAAAACAGAAGTCATCAATGCTATCTCAACCATTAACAAGCGAATGACAGGAACGTCTGTGACATCAACCGCGTTGAGTTCAATTGCTGTTGATCGTATAAAACAAGCCACAGGTCTTAAAGAATGCTACACAATCGCAAAACTCAAATCCGACTACTTGCTGAAAAAGCTAGACATCAAAGCTGGCACAATCTTAGTAGTTGATGAAAGCTCTATGCTGAGCGTTCAGGATCTATATGTGCTCTGTAACCTCGGTCTTCGTGATGTTCGTATAGTGTTTGTTGGTGACACAAATCAGTTAGAACCGATAGGTTACGGCTCTTTCTTTAAACAAGCGACACAATACTTTCCAACCACAACATTAACAAAAGTATGGCGAGCTGAGGCAAAAGAAATAACTTTTGCAGCCAACACTATTTTGAACGGTGAACGACCAAGTGCTCAAGGTGCATTTGGCTATATAAAAAGACAGATAAATGAAATAGTATCTTATGCACACGAAGAGAATGCACAAGTTATCGCTGCAACAAATAGAACAGTGGCAAAGATAAACACGGAGATCCAAACAGCTAAATATTCTGCATCTGCGGTGCCAGACCTCTCGATTATGTCAACACCTTTTTATCGAGGTGATAGAGTGATTTTCACTAGGAACTTGAATAACTTAGGAATATACAATGGACAGTTTGCCAAGTTCGTATGGGCTAAGAACAACGAACTAGTATTTCATCTTGAAACTGCAAGCGGGAAGCACAGTGAAAAGATTATTAGTTATCATCAGGCTGCCAATGCAGGTGTTCAATTGGGGTACGCTTGTACGGGACACAAGTCACAAGGGGCTGGCTTCGACAAAGTTGTAGCGGTGATGGAGAATATACCTATGTGCAATAAAAACTGGGCATACACAGCAATAACAAGAGCGAAAAAAGAAGTACGTGTTGCTGAAATTACAAGGCTAGAAACTGTGATGAACCAACCAATTCTACAACGAATGACGCAACGAATGGTTCCGCTAGTGTCTTAATTTGTAGTAGCTCAAACTTGAATTGACACTTTTAGTAAATAGGACTTTATCAAGCCTGACGGTATCTAAAGCTACCACTATAGATTCTTTAAATTAAATTGTCATCTCTCCCGACTGACCTAAAACGTTCATGTGGTAATCGCACTACTTAATAGTCTAGTTTGTCTCGCTAATATTTGTATTCTCACCTTCTATAGTTTAATGCTATGTGTAAAGGCAAAGAAATCAACCAGTCATGTTTACCCCTTATTATGTGCTTAAATGCTATTAAAGTACTATTGTAAAGGAAAATCACATTGAAAAAGCCAACGTAAATTATAATACATGTTGAAAAACAAAAACTTAAGTGGTGGGAGTAATTGTAAAATACAGGTAAAACAAATGGTTATACATTTCTATTGTATAAGTTGGCTTTCTTTGTATAATAAATCAACTATTAACAAAGGAGTTATAACATGAACACTCAGCCAAATACAGCAACACCAACAAAACAACTTAGCCCTGTACTTGCTAGATTAATGGAAGAAGTTAGAAATAATAAAAATACTGTTGGTGGCAGTTATGATAGAACTCACAATCGCCACAATAGAGGCCAGTAACCTTTATGGCAGTACGTTTGGATACGGTATTAATTAAAACGGCAAGCCGTTGTAATTTAGATTGCTCTTATTGTTATGTTTACCAAGGTGAAGATACTAGTTGGAAACAGCAACCTAAAAAGATGTCCGTAGAAACAATAAACGTGCTAGTTAACCGACTTGTTGAACAGTCACAAAGCCAAAGTGTCGGTTTTGCAATTGTTCTTCATGGAGGGGAGCCTTTATTGCTTGGGTATGAGCGATTGCAATATCTTCTTAAGCTATTAAGGGAGAGTTTTAATCACGAGCTATATCCGATAAGCCTACAAACCAATGGGGGCTTGTTAACAAAAAAGTATCTAGATCTTTTTTCTGATATGAAAGTTAGTGTCTCTGTTAGTATTGATGGGAATAGGCTCGCTAATGATTTGGCTAGAGTCAGCCGTTCAGGACAAAGTTCATTTGATGATACCGTTAAAGGTATTCATTTATTGAAAAGCCATCCTGATAATGATTTTCTATTCGCTGGAACGCTTTCTGTTGTACAGCCATCTATATCACCACTCGACACCTACAATTTTTTGAAAAGTTTAGGCACTCCAAGCATGGATTTTCTATTTCAGGATGGTAATCATGATAAATTACCGCTAGGTAAAATATCATTTGAGTCAACTGAATATGGTTCATGGATGTCTGAGTTATTGACGATTTATCTTTCTGATAAAGAGCCTGTAAAGATACCTTGTATTGATGACATTATAAGGTTATCGATGGGGGGGAAATCATCTAAAGAAGGGAAAGGGCAAGAGTCATTTGGTATTTTAATAATAGAAACTGATGGTGAAATAAGAAAAAACGATACACTACGATTATCATTTGACGGTGCTGACTTTTTCAGTGTTAGGGAAAATGTTAGAGATACCCCTTTATCTAGGGTTATTAACTCTAGTGAATTTAAAGCTGTTTCTGAATTACAGACACCCACGTCTTCAACTTGTTTAAATTGTGCCTCTTTAGACGTTTGTGGTGGTGGAATGCCTCTTTACAGATGGAGCGATCAAAATGGATATGATAACCCTTCAATTTTCTGCAAAGATCATTATATTTTTATTGAAAATATAAAATCCACTTTGCATGGAATCTAATTTATTTTCATCAAATAGGCTAAATTATGTTTCCAAATTTAAATGATATTGACTTTAAGGATGAACCTTATAAGTTTTTTTCTAGTTCTCCAAATACCGATGATAAAACGATATCAACATGGTTAGATTGGTTTGAAAATCAAGCGCCTTGGCGTTTAGTTGAGACGGATTTTTATGAGCAACATGAATTTAGCTTATTAAATATGGATTTGCCAGAATGTGTTTCTATCTTGGCTCATGAGGATACTTTAAATCATGTGAAAAGTAAGGTTGAGGAGTTATTTAATGTTCGACTTTCTAGTAATTTAGAAGTTATCGCTCATAAATTAGTTAAGGGTCAAACGATTCGAATTCATAATGACTTTCTAAATATTAATGATAGAGAGACGCATAGAGTATTACTACAATTAAACCGAAATTTTGATGAAAGTAACGGTGGCTTTTTGATGATATTTAAAGGGAAGGAGCCTGAAGATTTAGTTGAGATAATCGAACCTATTAGTGGTTCTGTTCAAGGGTTTGAAATATCTTCTGAATCACATCATGCCGTGAGTACCATCCATAGCGGAGAAAGGTATACAGTGGTTTATTCCTTTAGAGAAATAGTTAACGATTAATTACAGAATATGAATGGCATAGCTACCTGTCAGATTTAATTAAGCTCTGTAATTTACAAATGTCAGAATTTCTGTTTCATCCAACACAACACACAAATCAATGCGCAATAACTTATGCCACCATTTAGTAATTCCGTTTACAGTTAACTGCATTTAGCGAATACCTCTAAGGCTTTTACTTGTTGCAACGCACAGTTTTTAGGCCAACCAAATCGCTTATCATCAGGAACACCTGCTGAAGTATCAAATGGCACTATCCATAAACTTAAGACACTCTCATCATCAAAATCAAAACTCTGCTCAATAGCCTCTTGAAAGTCAGCATGACTTGGGTAAATCAAAAATAGCTCACCTTTACCCTTTAAATATTTATGACCGTAGGCAAACATTTGATAAAAATCTGATTGTGATAAACCATATTTATTGTCTTCATCTGTTTGATTAATCAACTTCCACTTAGTATCAAGTACGCAGGCACTTTGACCTTTTTTTATTCCGTTAGTGTAACGAAGTAAAAGGTCAGGTTTGAGTTGAAATCGTCTTTTACTTTTATGTTTAACCAAGTATTTAGAACTAGCTTGTGTCTTTAAACTTAAACCTTCAAGAGGATGTTTATTTAAAATACTCGCGACATAGCTTTCAAATACGGCTTCCATGGGGAACAACAATGAAAAAGCATTACTTTTCCCTTGTAATGTTAGTGGTGAAAACCCTTCAAGAATTAGCCTTGTCCACGCAAGAGGGGCTTCATAATAATTCATACCTCTATCGAGCTTGATACTGGCAAAATCATTCTTAATATTATTACTGACAGGTATGTCGGCAAAAGCAAACAGTAACTCTTGAATGAGTTTTTGGTTATTGGCACTTCGACTGTAGCCACTTACTTTTTTTAGTGCTGTGTGAAGTAAACGATTTACGGGCCTATCTTGCTGATATTCTTCATACTCAACATAAAATTTATGCTTATTAATGAAATTATGCTGAACTTGCTTGCCCACTAATAATTTACCTTTTAAGAAAGCAACATTATCTTGCTGTCTCACATAATCACTGCGTAACCCTCGCTTAATTAGCGTATTTACCGCAGTCAAAAATTGGCTTATAAACACCTCTAATAACGGTATTTTATTTTTAGCCAAGTTAGCATTATGAGTTTGAAGATGGCGAAACTGCTTCAGTTCTTTTAACATCATCAACAGCGAGGCACGAGACACCTCTTTAGCATCACCACTTGCTATTTTTTTAGCAAGCTTTGGTAGAACTTCTATTTGTGTTCCGTCAGGCGTAAAAAGAACGCCTGCATAGTTTTGAACTTGCAGCACTTCACAATTATCAACCTGCTTTAAGCGTAAAAATCTACTTTCTGATTCATCACACAAGCATAGTTTTTTTAAATAATCGTATGCTTTTTTAGAAATTGGTTTTATCTTGGCAGAGGCTTGGATTTTATTACTATCATCATCGCCATTACCTAAATAACCAAATTCAAATACGGATGTTTGTTTCTTTACAACCAGCATTAAGCGTTGCTCTTTTCAGCCACAACAGAGTCTTCACCTGTAGCAGGTTCTTCATTAACAGATGCTTTATCTATCTTTTTAAGTACAGTTTCATCATAAATTGCTTGGTATGCCAGATGGTTATGCCATGCAGAGTGCTCATCATCAAAATCAGCGAGTTTGAAGGTCGTCTTTTTATCTTCATAGGTTTCTAAACCATGATCTTCGCCAAAAATATCGTTATATGACGAGACATGCTTTTTAATGAAAACATATGGGATTAACGCCTTACTCTTCTTTCGATTATCACCCAGCACTAAACGTATTTTATTCCAATCTTCAAAAAAATATTCTTCTAATAATGGGATGATTTTATTTCTAAAGACATGTTGAAGCTCTTCAAAGGCTTTATCTTCGTCTTCTAAATCAACTATGGCAGCAACAGGCATAAAGAACGCATGACCTAGCGTATGCTCTCGGTCATAAAGCACTTCAATACGTTCATTCATTTTACTCAGTAACAAATTAAGCTTAATGCCGTTAACCGACTTACCTGCAAATAATTCAGGTTTTGGCATCATTTCAACAAAATCAAAACGACGGCGTAATGCAGTATCCATCATCGCCAACGATCTATCTGCCGTGTTCATCGTACCAATGATGTGAAGGTTGTCAGGAACAGAAAAAAGAACATTTGAATAAGGCAACGTTACTTCTATCGCTTCAGGTTGTCCGTTACGTTTTGATGGTTCTATTAGAGTAATTAACTCACCAAATATTCTTGAAATGTTACCTCGGTTAATTTCATCAATAATTAAAACAAAGTTTTTTCTTTCCACAGCAGGCATCTGCTCAGGAGCACTAATCTCTCTTAAAAATTTGACTAACGGACGATAGTAAACTCCTAATCCAGACTTGTACTCACGTCTACCTTCAAAAATTTCTCTTAGGGTGGAAATACTTAATGTGTGATCTTGGCTGCCACCTCTTTTTTCAAAAAATATCCGCTTGTCATTAAAGTCCAAAATTTTAAATGAGGTCTTAGACATATTCACTTCAACGTAATCTTCTTCAGAAAACAGTTCTGTAAAAGCTAACCAAGCATTGTCGAAATTATATGTCGATTCAGAGGCTTTACTATTGAGAAACTTTTCGGCCTGACGAGCTATGTCTTTAAAAACACCAGCTTCAACATCGTAGGATATATTGCCATCATCTGAAGAAGCTTTAAGCCCTTCAACAAATTCTTCATAACCATAACTTTGATGAAAAGTAACAAACCTAATTCGGCCTTCTGACACTAAATCATCGTATTGCTCTTGATACTCTGCTCTTACTTCATCAATAGAACCTTCTTCAGGAGAAAATCCAGGCTCTGCCGCATTAACAGCTTCCACTATTGTATTATATGTTTTACCTGTTCCTGGAGGGCCATAAAGGATCTTATTTAAAGACCCTTGAGTTATTGTTGGATATTTCTGTTCATCAGAATTAACAAAACTTTCACTGTTATTTTTCATGAACAATTCAAAATTTTGTTTCGCACCGTTAAAAGCAAAATCAATTAAGGCTTTACGTTCTGGTTTGTCTGGTAAGACTCTCCAAATACGTTTTTGATAGGTATACATGTACCAAGTTAATTTTTTAAAATTGGGTTGCCAGTCAACTTTTACGGTTTTACCATCATTTAAATTCTCAATAACGATACCAATAGCTTTGATATCCATGACCGATGCCATTTTTCCATTGTTATCAAAAGGTAAACCATGAGTTTGAGTGTATACTGACTTTATTGCGATCTTATCGCCTTTTTGTATTTGTTTTATTTTATCAGTATATTTCCCATCATTACCGCCTTGCCAGATACTTTCCTTAATAAACCGTTCAGTTTGGTCATCAACGCCACCATATGAAGCGCCTAAAAACCAATACACTTTATTACTTTCATCACTCTTTCCCTGTACTTCAAACCCCAAAGTGCTAGCTTTATCTACGAACCTTGAAATATTATCGATACCCCATTGAGTCGTTATCAATAACTCCCCATCTGTAACAGAAATAATTTCATCATCTTTGGAAAAGTAACGATTATTTTTTTTATCATCAGAGTTTTCAGGTAATGCATCATATTCAATTTTATTTATAAAAATCCCTCTTGTACCTTGCAGTTCATTAGGAAAAGCTTCGAGTAACTCCTGCAAGTTTGGCGCTTCATTTTCAACGTATTCCTTTATCACAGCTAAAACTAAACGGTTCTTATGGTGAGAGCGCCCATTAAATATATATTTTGTAAAATCTTTTAGCATTTGTGATTTCTTTCCTATTTTTTAATAGATCCATTAATAACTGAAAGCTCGTGAAAGAAACTAATTAACTCTCTTGTTCTTCTGGGTAAGCCAGTGGTGTAACAGCAGACCATCCTTCGCGTGCTGGTGCATTATTCTGCGTTCTTATACAGCCATCTTCAGTCGAAATAACTTTACCTTTTCGATGAATCATACCTCTAACAACAGATTTTCTTGGATGATGTTCATCTTCTTTGGATGCACTAACAATTGCTGTAAAAGTAGTGTCATCAGGTGCAGGTTGAAAGAAAGGTTTCTCACCTAACCAACGATCTAATAATTCAGTCGAGACATTTCGTCTAGAGCCATGATGTGGCACTTGAAAACGGTCTATACCTGGCAATGCAAGTCCAGCATATGGAGCATAATCAGCGGCTTCGGTTAATGCATCACGTCCAGCATCACCTGTAAGTAATATTTTGTTGTCACATAAATAAGCATACTGAACAACACTCATTTCATTTTCCGCAGAAGTTGGATCTGATGAAAAATTCTCATCTCCCCAAAGCACAGCCACTATGGTACGAGCAGCTTCATTCAACATTCCGAACAAGCCACTAAAAACATCTTCAGATTTTTCGTGATGTTCAGGGGTTTTATCAGACTCAACAACTAAATCTAAATATCGAGTTTTAGACGGAGCCATTACCGTAAACCCTCCAATAAAAGCACCTTGTAACGGCTCTTTTATAGTTATACCTTTTTGTGAGGCAATATCTTCTAACGCAACTAAGTTGGGGTATAATTCTTTTAATCTTTTCTTTAAATTTTCTACTGAAGTGAAACGCTTGAATCTATCGATAAGCTCGTCTGCATAAAGCCACGGCCTCAACATCCATAGCTCACCAACATTATAACTTTCTAATACTGTTCTTAACCCACCAGCATGATCACCATCAGGATGAGTTACTACAACTGCATCAATATAAGTTGGTGTGCCATAATGTTCATTTATATGCGCAACTACTTTGTCACCTGTAGCTTGAAAGCCGCCATCAACAACATGAATTCGTTGAACTCCATTGGTTTGATACCTAATGCAAATAGCATCGCCACTTTTTTTAGAATCAACGTTTAAAAAATCAATTTCATAAAAGTCATCCATTACTTCTCTTCCTTATTATCTTCACTCAACTTCCCATTTCTGGTTTTTTCTATGCCAAATAATGACTTACCAATTTCTTCAATTTTTGCCACAAATTTATCAACGTTTAGCCCTGCAAAAAAAGCAAATGCATAATAACCAAAATTACCAGCATCAGTGTCTTGAGACGCATCCAGAACAACTAAACCAGCTTTCAAAAATACATAAGCCACAATCCCGCATATAAAACTGGTTAATGGTCGCAAGTAGTACCAAATTTCCCACGATTTAGTCCACCTGTCATGAACACAGCGATTGAGATAAACGGAGCGTAGGCAATACAAAACACCACCTAATGTGGCTATCAACGCACATCGAATTGCCAATTCACTCTCAGCTAATGATTCAGGCAAGCCAAATTGCTCTAGACCTAAAAATACAGACGCTATTATTAAAAGCATCACTACCAAATATGTAATCACCAATTTCATTTACGTTCCTTGTCTATAGTTCGCCAGAGAAAGCTTTTTGGCTCAAAGATTCAAACAATGGTTGATGACTTTGATTTTTAGCCCGTTGCAACAATTGCAATGTACTTTGAACTATTGATTCAAACCTCTCTTGCACACCTATTGGTGGGACAATAACATCAAGAGACTCTACTTGCAGTTTTGTAAGAGCTTCTCTAGTTGCACCACCAGCACTAGCGATACTCATGATCTTTTGTTTGTAACTACTCGATGTAATTAACCTTGCTATAAAAATTGGCAATACCTTTTCTGGTTTAGTTCTTACGATACATACGTGCTGGTTAACTCTTGCGGGTAATATGTCATTATCAACCAGCGCAGCCCTACAAACAGAAGCTCCCGTTATGTTCAATAAAAGATCATCTTTTTCAATTATCACGTTTTTTAACTTTTCAGCCTGTTCATCCGATATAAAAGCGAGATTTTTATGTACAAATTTATTGTCATGAACATTTAGACTACGGATTAACGAAATGCCTTGCTCAATATATGCCTCCTTACCACCTCTAGGCGTAGAACCACTTCCTAACTTATTAGTTAGTTCTTTTAGTGATTTAACATCCCAACCTTTCGGATTGGTGACGGGATCGCCAAACATATCTAGGAAGACGCTGCGGAGGAAGTCGTCGGCGAGGTTGATGCCTTGTTGGCGTTTTCGGCGAATGGCATCGGCTTTATCTAATATCGTAACGATGCGTTTTTGCTCATTCAGTGGTGGCAGTAACATTGGATAATCTTTAAGAGCATCCATATCTACACCACTTTGACCAGCAGTGCGCTGTGATAAGCCATCAATTAATCGAAAAAGCTTATCTTGTTTCAAAAAATGGTAAAGATAATCTTTATCTACTTTTTCTGAAGGTTTTGCTTTCATTAAGGCAACATTATATGCACCTTCTAGCCCTTTTAATATTTGGAATACCGGGGGGCCATAACGCCCAATCATTACGTCATGCTTAGTACAAAACTTCTTAGTTGAGTCTTCTTTAATATAAGTTAAGTTCTTATCAGATTTATAATCTCTAATTTGCAATAAGCGAACATACCCTTCTTTAGGCTCATATATGAAGGAAGATTTTGGAGGTTGTGATCCACCAACAAAACTAACAACATCTCCAAGCTTAACTACAGGGCAACTCACAGCATTTTCTCCAACACTTTTAAATCAGCTAAAATTTCATTTTCTAAGCTCACTAGCTTACCTAAGATCTCTTTTGGTGGATCGTAGCTTTCTTCTTCATATACAACTTCTTTGTAGCGGTTGATGGAAAGGTCGTATTTGTTCGAAGTAATATCATCTTTACTTACCCAAAAAGCTTTCTGAGTTTTATCGTTTTTGTCCGTTTCAGCAACGGATTTATCACGCGCTTTAAATTCAGCTACTAAGCTTGGCAAGTCATTATCTTTAATTGGGGTACGTTTATCATCAAGCGAGAAACCATCGGCTTGTACATCATAAAACCAAACATGGTCGGTAGTGCCACCTTTAGTGAAAATTAGAATAGCAGTTGATACACCCGCATAAGGTTTAAAGACACCACTTGGCAGTGAAATAACGGCTTCAAGCTGATTGTTATCAATTAATAACTGACGCAGTTGCACGTGGCCTTTTGATGAACCAAATAATACACCATCAGGCACGATAGTCGCTGAGCGGCCACCCACTTGTAACATGCGCTCAATAAGCGCTACAAAAAGCAACTCTGTTTTCTTAGTTTTAACTTTACGTAATAGTTCTGGGCAAACATCTTCTTCGTCTAATGACCCTTTGAACGGTGGATTGGCGAGAATAATTTGCATGCCGCCTTTTGCTTCATTAGGGAAGTTTTCACTAAAGCGCTGGCTTAAGGTATCTTGATAATGAATGTCGGGCTGTTTAATACCGTGCATTACCAAGTTCATTACTGCAACACGTAACATGGTAGCGTCAAAGTCAAAGCCGTGAAACATGTCAGTATCAATGTGTTTTCTGTCTTCTGGTTCAATTAAGTCGCCAGAATAAAGTACATTTTCAACTTGCTTGCCATGGATATCTAACATCGGTATACCTGCATCATCGCCTTCGCTGATGAATAGTGGCTCTCGTTCAATGCCTTCGGCAGAGGTATATTTTTCCAGCAAGTATTCATAAGAAACAGATAAAAAACCACCTGTTCCAGTTGATGGATCGCAAATACGGCTGGTTTTATCAGGGTCCATGATTTCAACCATGGCACGAATGATATGACGTGGCGTTCTAAACTGACCGTTAATACCTGCGGTTGTTAACTTACTAAGCAAGTATTCATATAAATCACCTTTGGTATCGGAATTATCAAGTGGCAAGTCGTTAACCATTTCTACCGCTTTTACCAATAAGCTTTGCTTTTGGATCATCAATTGCGCATCTTTCATAAACTCGGCAAACAGTGATCCTTCATTATCTTCTGATGAACTTGAAGCAAAAAATGGAAACAGCTCATCTTTTACCACTTTATAAAGCTCTTCAGCACCTAAATGGCGAATATTTTGCCAGCGCAAATGTTGCTGCTGTTCGTTAAAGCGGTGATTAAACGCTTTTTTAGTACGGGCGCTGCGTTTTTCATCAGCTTGTTCGTTCATATCAAGCATGCGGGCATACATTAAAAAGGTAATTTGCTCAATTACCGTTAACGGATTGGTTATACCGCCCGTCCAGAATTCTTCCCAAAGTTTGTCTATTTTGCTTTTTAGTGGACCAGTGATCATGTGGTTCTCTTCGTTTTGTTTTATTCGGCTGTGACTATAAATTTGTTAGTTAGCCTAATATTGATTTTAAAATTAGTATTAAATTTAGATTCGGATTTCTTTTTCGATGCTTGTTGACTTATCGCCAAGTTCAACATCAAATTGTTTTATAAATTGTTCAATAACATCGGCTTGTTTTTCGTTAAATACACCGTCTAGACCCATGTCGTGAATTTGAGTAAATGGCGCATCATACAGTTGTTCTATTTGAATGGAACCATAACGAATTAAGTGGTTCTTTAACATGCTTATAAAGCGCAGTTGTTTAGCGTTAACATGAGTATGTATTTCTTGTACAAACTCCATAAAACTTTGCTCAATAGCAGCTTTATCCATACCGACTATGGTTCGAAGGATTTTGTCTAGGCTTGCTGATGATTCAGGGAAAAATTCTTTAAGAGTATTTAAATCAACTTTCGGGTTTTGGGTATGCACTAATGAGTTTAGTTGTACTAAATCATCTTTACTCACCGCAATACCCGCTCGTATTTTTTGCAAAACAACATCAGTTTCGAATAATGGTGACAGTGTTTTTTCTACCTCTTGACGGAATATTTGATAATCAATAGACACAATTTTGGTTGGCCTTTCAGTCACTATATAATCTGCTGCATCTTCTTTAATATCTAAGATGAGTTCTGGCTCAGGTACATAAGTACCTTTGTCACGCAAATGGATAATGCTACGCAGTGCTATGCGGCTTTCTTCTAATGCTGCAAAGGTTAAATCTTGCCAATAGGCTTCAGTTTGTATTTTGGCAATATCACTTGCTTTAGCTCGCACTTCATTAAGGTGCATTTGCAGCGTTTCAACTTTGTTCATTACACTTTGCTTGGCCAAATCAATTTGACTTGGGTCGATATATACCAAGGTTTGAATGATTGCCATTTCATTATCAAATTTATAGGCTTCACTTTGCCCCATGATATTGCGCCATTGCATCAGTGATGCTACTTGCTCAAACAAATTTGCTTTCATTTGCGGAGCGAATTGGTTGAGTGCTTTTTCATCTTTACATGCTTCAACGACTTGCCAGTTATCTCGTACAGCTATGGTATTCATATCAAGAGAACATACATCTTGATAAATTAATTTAATCACTTCATCAAAAGTTGCTACATCCGCTTTTTTAAGCGTGGTTTCAGCCAAGGTTAAACGTGATTCAAAAAGCTTTTGGGTAAGCGATTTGCTTTGCTTTACGTCTTCTTCTTCTGGGTCCATATCGAAGTAATCGAAGTTTTCCCAGTGATCGAATATCAAGAAGTGTGATTTATCTTTACCTTTGCCATAGAGGTCTTTACATAAACGTGTACCACGACCAATCATTTGCCAGAATTTAACTTTCGACTTGATTGGTTTAGCAAAAACAAGGTTTACACATTCTGGTACATCAATACCTGTATCAAGCATATCCACTGACACAGCAATACGAACGCTATTTTCTTCACTTGATTTAAAGTCATCAGTGAGTTCTTCTGCTCGTTCAAATTTTGAGTGAATGAAACGACAAAAGTTACTGCCAAGTTGTGGGTACATTTCACCAAATAATTCTACCAATAGTTCAGCGTGAAGTATGTTACGAGCAAAAACAATGGTTTTTCCCGGTAATTGCCCATCAACATCACGTATACCTTTTTCCATTAAGTTACGTAAAATAACACGGTTGGTATCTTTATTTTTAACGGCTTCATCAACTTGCTTTGCATCAAAGTTTAACTCGTTAGGATCGATACCCTGTTCTTCAAGCTGAGCAACCTGTTCGTCTGTTAGGTTATCTTTTTTAATGCCTTCACGTAGAAATTTTGTGGTAAAACTAACAATTTTATAAGGAACTAAGTTCTCTTCTTCAATCGCTTGTTCTAACGGATAGTTAGCTGTTGGCAATTTGAAGTCACAGCCAAATAACTGACAAGTTGAACGCGATACCATCTCGACAGGTGTTGCGGTTAAACCGATCTCTAACGCATCAAAGTATTTAAAGATATCACCATATATATTATAAATAGAGCGATGTGATTCATCTGCCACTATAAGATCGAAATATCCAACATCATACTTTTGAAATATGCTCATCATACCTGGGTATGTAGCGACAAATACACGAGCGCTGTCTGCCAATCCTTTTTTACTTTTACCAACAACATACAAAGGTTCATTGGTATGTTCATTAAAGGCATTACCTGCTTGTTTTCGTAGTTCTTTTCGGTCACATAAAAACAAGACTCGCTTAGCCCAACCTGCATCTAATAGTCGTTTAGCTAATGCGATAGAAACACGGGTTTTTCCTGTTCCTGTTGCCATAACCATAAGTGACTTGCGGTGTTTTTTGCTAAAACGTTCGCTAACACGTGTGATAGCTTCCATTTGATATATGCGTCCTGCGACATTGGTATCAATTGGAGTTTGATTTAAGTCTTTTTTAAGGCTGCGTTGTTTTATAAGGTATTGCAGACTGTCTTTTGAGTAGTAACCGTATAGCTTACGGCTATTGTAACCTTGTGCATCGTCTAAAATACGAATGTCGTAGCCATTAGAATAGAATATTACTGGACGTTGACCATATTGAGTTTCTAATGCATCAGCATAAATTTTGGCTTGTTCTCGACCTTTTTCAGCAGAGTGTTTAGCCGCTTTAGCTTCTATGACTGCTAGTGGTTTTCCATCGTCATCCCAAAGCACATAGTCAACTCGGCCATTACCTGTAGGTGTTGGTTGGTTAGTTACATCAACTTCTTTACCAACTTCATCGGTACTCGATTCATCAAGCGATACATCCCATCCTGCGGCACGTAAGTCCATATCAATAATACGAGCACGAGTTTCATCTTCGCTAAAGTTAAAGCTTGAGGTAATTTGTTTATTGCGCCCTTTAACTTCAGCCACTTTCGCTTGATTGATAGTTTGTTTAAGTTTGGCAGCTTCAAGCTGCGCTAGTTTTTGCGCTTGCTCAGATATGGCTAATTCTTCTAGTGCTTTTTTCAGGCGAGTTTCATTATCAGCGAGTTGCTCGGCAAGTTGCTTGTTCTTTTTAGTGAATTCAGCGTCAGCCTGATTTACGGGCTGCTTTTGTTCTGGTGCTGTAAATACAGGACAATCGCTTTGCTTGCCATTGTCGTAAGCCATAAATAGATAACAGGCAATAAAATAGCTTTCTTTAAGTATCCAGATCGCTTGTTGTTGATCAACCTGACCTTGGTGGGCAGCTTGGTTGCCACTTTTACGAATAGCATGCAGTTTGTCGGTAATAAGATTTGGAACGACACTGGTGAAATCGTCAGACGTGAGTTTATCGTAGATAGTGGAATTAGGAAAAACAGGCAGTCGTAGCTCTTTGTAGAGATAACCAACGACTTGTTCAGCAAAGCAGCGTAACTTTACCAGTGCGCTTTGCGGATCATCAATAGCATATTCTTCTGCAAATGCAGCAAGCTGATGTAACTGTGGCCACCTTTTTTGAATATGTTCAAAATTCATTGATTGCTTCATTCCTGTTTGATTCCTTGTGTCCATAATTGCAAGAGCAGCGCCAAATTTACTTATTGAATGTTTCTATCACTATTTTTCTGATGCTAAACCTAAACGCTTCATCCAGTTGCTTAGCGTTTGGTGGTCTTTTAATCCAAGCATCTTAGTTGCATGTTTCTTTATGTTCCCGCTTGCTTTCAATGCCGCTTCAACATAGTTTTTTTGATATTGTTCAGTAAGTTGAGTAATATCAACTTTGTCATTATAAGATAATACGACATCTGTACAATCATTACTTTGATGTCGATTAATTATCGCATCACTAAGATCTTTATCTGTAATGATTTGTGAGTCTGACCACAAAAACGCTCTGTTTAATGTGTTCCATAATTCTCTAATATTACCAGGCCAAGACTGCGATAAAATAAAATTAATTCCCTTTTCGGAAATATTTTTACCTACGTAGTATGGATGTTTACAGCCAGCTTTGTTTATTTGCTTAGTAAGTTGCTCAACTATAAACGGGATATCTTCAGCTCGCTCTCGTAATGCAGGCATTTGAATAATGCCTACAGCCAAACGATAAAATAGGTCTTCTCGAAACTTTCCTTTACTTACTAGCTTCAATAAATCTTGATGCGTAGCTGCAATTACACGCACATCCACATTGATTGTTTTTGTATCGCCTAGCCGATTAACTTCACCTTGCTGTAATACTCTAAGTAATTTAACCTGAATAGTCGGAGTAAGTTCTCCCACTTCATCTAAAAATAAAGTTCCACCATTGGCTTGTTCAAAAAGACCAGGGTGATCTTTTTCTGCTCCGGTGAATGCACCCTTTTTATGACCAAACAAAGTAGAATCGACAAGGCTTTCAGCCAGTGCACCACAATTTACCGTTCTAATTGGTTTATTAGCTCTTAAGCTTCCTTGGTGTATGGCATTAGCCATTAATTCTTTACCTGTGCCTGTTTCACCTAATATCAAAGCTGACACTTCAGAACGAGCAATTCTCTTGGCTCTTTCGACAACTTCTTTCATCGATAGCGATTGCACAGTTAACTCAGAAAAGGCTTTTTCAATTTTTGGTAACGATGTTGCAGAATTAGCAATATTTCTGGCAGCCGACTTTACGTACACCTGACCAAAATCAATGGGAATCTCGACTTGCTGCAACTCATTTTTCGGTGTTGCCTGTAAGAATTGTACATTGGCTTTACCTTTACCTAAAAGAACAGACAAAGTAGTCATTGCAGGTGTACCTGATGTCAGGTTAATAGATAAGGTATCTGCGGCTTCGCTTAGTTTAGTTATCCAACTTTCAGTTACTTGGTGGATAGATTCATAGTCAATAGGGTTTACGATATCAGCTTTGTAAACTTGGATATCTTGAGCTGGTCTATTTATAGTTGCCATACGTTTTTTTACAAAACGTTCAAATTGAATCCATTTATTTTCATCTTTATTTGAAAGAATAACAATTTTATCAAATGGAATTAGTGATTTAGTAGCAAGTGTAATGATGGCAGCACTTTGTTCATGCTCCATATTTAAAATATCACGATTGCCTAACCAAGTAAGAAGTGTATGCACTGTATATTGCTTATTATTATTTCTTTGTAAACTATCTTACCTTAAATAAAATAATTTACATTATTAAAAACAAGGGAGATTTTAAATTTCGATTTTCATCGAATATCTTCCAATTTTTTCGAAGGTATTATCATTATTTGGCTTGTCAAATTTCTTTGGTGAGATAAGCAAATACTTGGAACCATCAGTTTTAGGGCTTACTTCCCACATATGATTACAACCTGATCGATTAATAGCAAAACAACCATGCTCTCTAGAGAGCCACTGGTTTTCACTTACTTTAACACCACAACAAGGACAGCAAAGAAAATGCTCAAAATTTTCGGCCATTGAGATGATTTTTTCAACAGATTTTTTAATAGTAACATCACGATCATTTTTAGTTATTAAATTAGAAATAGTAGGTACTAATGACATAAATGGTTTCGACACGAACATATTATTCTCATGGATCGCCCAATGATCATTGTTAATTTTTTTCAGCTCATTAATAAGTGATGTTGGTATTTTATTAACTTCTGAATGTAATGATTTATATGTCTCTTTTGCTAACCACTTTGAGATTAATGACGCTAATAGCTCTAGAGAATAAAAATTAGTTGGGGAAGAGCAAACTACCTTATTATCGATGATCTTTTCCCGACGTAACGAAAGTAGTACTCTTTGAATTCCGTTGTCATCTTTAATCTCTGTATTTATTATGCTTTCAGTAAAGCATGGTACAAAGCATAAGCTTTTATTTTCTCTAGTTAAAAAAATCTCTGAATTTTCGGTAATTGAAAATCTAATTGGTTTTGTGCCATTTCTAACAAAATGATTAGAACTTTGTTCCTTAAAGTTCAATTCATGTAAAGTCCTTTTAACCAGATCAGAGCAATAGCGCGTATATGCGTTTGTGAGCTTTTGATTACGAATATAAATATATTCAGGCTCAACTTTATTAACTTGCTGTGTTTCTAGCCAACCATTCCACAACCTAGCAGCATGTCGATAATGCTGATCATGTGATAATACATTTGTCATATTCAATTTTAATGGGACATGTAAGTTATGGCTTAACAGTTGGTATAACTTGGATTGCTTTAGCGTTCTTACTTTTTTTAGCATCATAGTTAAAATATTTAGAGTCGTAATGCCATTAGAAGCAGCATCATCAGCCTTCGTATTATCAGAAAAACCTTCACCCCATAACTTAAAGATACTTTCTCTCAACTCAAAATAAATATCTTCAGCTTCTTGAAAATCCATTGCTTTCTTAAATAATTCTTCAAGCTTTTTAACTTCAGATATGCGTTTAACTAAGTTCTTTTCGATATGGCTCAGTAACTTTACAAAAACTCTATTTTCATAAATGTTAAGTTGATCCTGACTTTCTAAAGCTAACACTTTTTTAGGTATTACGCCTGTGAGAGTTCTTGTTTGCCAACACTCTGAGTGTGATGCCAAATGGGTATTAGCTGAAGAAGCAATTTTCTTAGCTCTAGAAACTGGTACTAAATACTCTTCATAAATAAGTTCCATTCTTGGACGTCTAGCAATTTCTTGTAAATGCCCTTTTTTAAGAACATCAAAAATTAACTCTTCAAACTTAAGCAATTCAAAGCGAGCAAGTAACTTATCAGGAATTAGAAATGAGCTTTTATTTCCTGCATCAATAGATTCCTGATAAGCAAGAATAGTACTTTCAATGATGTCAAACTCAGTTGAATCCGATTCCGAATTTTCATCATCAATAAACGAGCCTATTTCGTTGTCTACTTGGAACTTTTCTGAACCATCGTTTAAGAGGAAGCTTCCTTCATTTATGGTCGTATGCTCATTTAAGGTGCAGGTATCACCCGCTATATATCTTCCTGAGATAACAGCATCAGGAAGTTCATTAACAAACTCCCCTTTGACTCTGTCGTACCACGAAACCATTAGCCGTTGCCCTTTATTCTCTTTTCTTCACGTTTTAGTAAAAGTAAACATTTTTCAGGTTTTGTAGTGAAATTTTGGCTAGTCCAAAATTCTTCTAGAGTATCAAAAAGATTAGTTATATCATCTAGAGAGGTATCATATCGTCCAGTCGCTTTTCCTGTTCTCAAAACCTTAGTAGCTAACATGTGGTCTAGAGCGAAACCTAAATCACTACCACACTCAAGCATTACGGGTATGAACCTAAATAAATGCCTTTCCAACCTGTTTCCCCAGCTTACGTTAAAATCTTGCTCTAAACAGTCAGAGAACATTGATTCATCCATGGCTTTAATAAGTTTACTTATTTTATCTTCATGTTTCCTTGAAGCAGATTCAAAAGCAGCTTCGAGTGAAGAAAAGCTATAAGTAACTGAATCAAAATCTTTATTGATATCAAAGGTATTCTTATGTCTAGGCAACTCCATTACATGCGCACGGTCATATGTTTTATCAGCAAACTCATAAGTAGTTTCATCATGGTTAGCTGTGCCGATAAACCAAACATTTTCTGGAATTTTTATGCTTTTTCCTTCAATAAATAACTCAGGTGCATTATTTAACCCTTCAGTTATTAACGTTAATACTCTTTTTTCTGGTGAGAGTTCTGTAAACGATAAGAACTCGGCGAAATATTGCTCAGGTCGGGACAAATTCATTTCATCAAGCAATATGATATAGGGGCGATCTTTAAACTTCGGAGTTTGTGCTTCATATAACCCCAGCAGAGTCTTCTCTTCATAAAACTTCTTTTCAAAAGCATTATAATGACCGATTAAGTCTCCTTTATCTCGCCAACCTGCTTGAATAGATATAGTCCTTTCACCAGCCCCTACAGACCTTGCAAATGCTTGTGCTAAACTCGTTTTACCTGTACCACTGATCCCTTGTAATATATGCAATTTACTCATAGCAAGACCTGCAATAAACAATTGAATATCTTCTAGCCTATAAAATAATTCCTTCCCTGTACTTTGATCCCAAGCAATTCGGTGCTGTAACTCAATTGCAAATTCATTCAAGTTGGGTACAGTTTCTGTAAGTGCGCTAGAACGATTATTATTATCCAGCTTAACTAACTCAGGGAAAGGAGTTTTACTCTGTTGCTTATTAGTTAGGTCGTCAACTTCTGAGCTTAATTGTTCTAAATGCCTTTCTAAAAGTTCGTTATGCTTTTCAACGCACTGCCTGCGTTTTTCAGTCTCTTCCAGATCGATCACTGACATTGTATTTCTATTTAGCTGTGTTTTATTTTTTTTCAACTCAGCCTGGGTATTTTTATATTCTTGCTCTAATGCCTCATGCGTTTTCTTTAGCTCTTTATAATGAGTCTCGATTAGCTCACTTGGTTTTTCATCAAGCTGTAGTTTTAAATCATTAACCTTAACTTTATAACTGCTTAATTGATCTAAAATTTGCTGTGGCGATGAATCACCAAACTGCCTGCCAATATCATTAAAAGAACTTAGCTGAGACAATAACTGGCTCTCACTTTCTCCGTATTTTTTTATTTGTTGTTCAAGGTTTTCCTTCTGATTGCTTAGCGTTGAAATTTGATGAACATATTCCGTTTCAACCTCATCACGCATCGCTATTTTATACCTAGCAGCTTCTTCACTAGATAATATAGATTGCCTTAACTTACGCTCGTTTAAGGTCTTCTCTTGCTCCAGTTCAAATTCTTTTTCCGCTAGTACAGTCTCTTTTTTTGAGAGTTCTGCTAACTTTTCATTGAGCAGATTACCTTCATCTTCAGACAAAGAATTTTTTGAGGCTGTTAAGGTCTTAATTTGATTTTCAAGCTTAGCTTTTTTATCATGAAATCCATCTAACAGCTCTTCCTTGTCACCTTCAAACTTATCAAGCATCTCCATATGTTTTTTAGCGAAACCACTTTCAGCATCTAACTCTTGCTCTTTGAGACTGGATAGTCGGTTAGCAATATCAGCTTTTTCATCTGAGTTTTTCTTCTGACTTACCGTTAATTCCTTCGAGCTTTTATCAAGTTCTTTTTTTTCTGACTCAATTTTATTTTTTAATCCTTCAACAGACTCTTCTAACTGCTTAGTTCTTGATAGGCTTTGTCTGTTTTCCGATTCTAATTTTTTATTAGCCTCTATGCTCTTTTTTAATTCCCCCACAAGCGCTTGAATATCATCATCTAAAGATGCTGATACTTTCTGTTTTTGTACTTCACCCGCTGCGTCATGTGAGCTTTTAGCTGACTTAAATTTATCTGCCATTGCACCAAACATTGAGGTATTTTCATTTTCAATCAAATTATCAACAGCAGATAATGCACTGCCAATTTTTTCACTCGATGTTGATTTCGTTGTGCTAGGGGCAACTGTTTGTGCTTTATTTCTTACATTCTTTTGTTTATTTCTACCCATTATTTACTTCCTAAAAATTTTTCTAAAACTATTAATAATTCATCTACAGAACCAAGGTGTTCCATAACAGATTCTTTTGATATGCTTTTATCACCAACATGAGATGCAAATTTATTTCTGTCATTTGCCAAAGGTATGATTAAGTCTAACCATTTGGGATATTCGTTATTTATTGCTTCAACAATGCTAGGGTGCTTCAATAACATGCCAGCAACTAGTGGTTTTAAGGACTGATTTCCATGAGTTAACGCACTTCTAATACTGCTAGGCTGTACCGTGGAGAGTTGGAAGCCAACATCTTTACTTACACCATCAACTCGATAAAACACTTGCTCTCGAATTTTTTTACTTGTCTGATATTTAGGCCACTTGCCATTCCACTCAACGACGAACACTTCCCATTCTGAGTTAGCTTCTGTTGGCTGCATTATTGTTTTCAACCAAGCTTCTAGCACTCTTTGTAATTCACTTAACAATCCATCAAGAAGTTCAAACCGTGGAGATGATTCAAACTCGACTTGCATTTTAAGCCGTAACATACCAAGCAAGTGCTTTTCTATTAGTGGGTATTTTCGTACCCAAGGATATTTTGAAAGCAGATCCACTTTTGCTTGCTCTTCAAATTGAAGGATTTGCTCTTGATAGCTAGTAACATGTTCTTCTTCTGCTATACCAATGACATCATTAACTCTAGAAGCAAAACTTTTGTTTGTTTCTATAACTTTTTCAGCAACTTCATTTAATTCAGGTAATGTTTCAGTAAGCCCTGTTGGGTCAGATAAATACCATGAACGTTCACCTGTAATCGTTGAAAACAATCTAGTGTGCATAAAGGCTGCTATAGGCTCTTGTTCAATAAACTCTATTGAGTAACTGACATTAAGATCAGCATCAGAAACATATAAATCAGCTTGCTTGAGTTGATTTAATACTCTTCTGTGTCCTCTAAGGCACACATTCATTTGCTCTGCTGTAGGTTGCTCTGCTCGTTGAGTATTTTTTACTAATAAGGGTTTAGCTAATTTACCTGAACCCTTGCTCACGACAAACCGAGGAAATTGAGCGCTAAAGTCCATATTATCTATATGAGGTAAACTAGATAAAACTCTTGGCATTAGCTTTCCAGAAGTCGCATCTTGAATTAAATAGTAACTACTAGTTTCTTGAGTATTAAGCTCTTTTCCTTCAAAAAGTGAAACGGCTTTTTCAGTTACATTCCAACCATCTAAAAACCCCTTATTCGTTAACTGCGCTAGAATATATTTAACTAACTCTTTATCTAGATTGCTATATAGACATAACTTATCATTAGCAGTACAACCTGCTTTAACAAGTTTAAGTAATAACATTTGAAAAATATTTAAAGGTGCTTCCTCTTTAGGTGCAGCAACTCTCCATAAATGAAACGGCCAAAAAACATCTTGTTGCTTATCGTAATATGCCTGATTATTTACACTGCTTTTTAAATAACAAACATTTTGAATATCTCTATGTGAAATCATTTAATTCACCTCACATAATTCATGAATAAAAGACCAAACTTGCGGTATTGCTTTTTTAGCATGTTCCGCTGAAAACATATTTTTATCGCCAACAACTTTGATTAAACTTTTAGCACGGCTAAAAGCAACATTCAGACGATTAGGCGTTCGAATAAAGCCGTATTTTTTCCTGTAAGAATTCTCGTCTGAACAACTATAATCATTAGAACGAACAGTTGATAAAACAACTACATCAAATTCTTTACCCTGAAAGGCATCAACAGAGCCGACACGAATTTTTTCTTCACCTTCTTCCGTTGTTTTGTATCCTGGCAAATACTCCCAGCCATCATTTGATTTATGACAAATACCGACTAGTGAAAGTTCCTCTAATATCAATTCCCTTTGAGCTGCAAAAAAAGTAATAACACCAATACTTAAGTTCGGTTTTTCTTCTAATAATGTACGAACTTCTTCAACCACCTTTAATGCCTCACATTCTCGCTTCCAACTTGTCCCTGAACGCCTCTCTCGTCCATTGCTCAAAGGTAAATCAACCCATTGCGCGACCTTTCCCCTATATTTCGGGATATCTAAATCAAATTTATCACCTTCAAGGCCCGCCATTAGCTTTGGCTCTCCTTCAGACTCGTAAAATGAGCGACTTACAAAGTCACCAAGGTCTGGGTGCATTCTAAATTGGGTGTCAAGCATTACCGTTCTTTGTATACCATCTTTAGCCTCACGCTTTTTTAACTGAGTATATAAGCGTTCAAATAAACTCATTTTGATAGCATTTGATGTTTCAAGCTCAAGCTCTCCGGCATCTATCATTTCTTTTTCAATATCAGGTTCTAACATTTGCGGTAGTTGAAAGTGATCTCCGACTAACACAATGCGCCTTGAGGCTAATGCCATTGGTATAAACAAATCTAATGGGTTGGCTCTTGCAGCTTCATCAACGATAACAGTATCAAATGAAAACTCACTAGTGACCTCATTCAATGCACTATTTACTTTAGATTTGTACCTTACAACGCGGTCTCCAGCAGACCTCTGACATGATGCACCTATTGATGTTGTATATTGCTTAACACTATCCGCCAAATACTCTGGTTGAAACTTAATTAAATCTAGATATTCATCAATGACATCTGGTATTCCAGCTAAACAATTGGCTGTATGGGCAGAGATTACTTTTTCTAATTGATGCAATATTGAAATATCTTCTTTTGAAAGTTCTACCTGTAATATTTTAGGGCGATAGTCAGGAATCAGCACATCTAGCAGTTTATTTTTTACTATTTTCAATTTACAAAAATGCGCTTCACTAAGCTCAACCTGATTTGATATAAACTCCAGAAATTCAATCTCAGCTAAGTATTTATTTGTACGACGTAAAGCTGACAAACAAGAAAATGTTTGCTCAAAACCATCATCTGAATATGACATTGGCGTTACTCTTAGCCCTCTGACATGCTTAACAAGAGAAATATTTCCAACTAGGGACGTGTCTGCACTTTGATCAATAAAATGTTGCTCAAGTTTTATTTTAAGTGCCTGCGGTATATTAAAACCATGATGAACTCTTAAGTGCTCAATATCTTCGAGTAAGCTTTTGACTCTTTCTCTTTTTTGCTGTTTATCTACACGAGTATCAAGAATTGCACCTATGTCCTTACGAACATTTTTGACAATTTTATAACTACCCTCTGTTTCAGTTAAATTACTGACGACATCATTTAAGTGACTAGATTGTTTCTTACTCCATTGCTCTAAAAGAAATGGTGCACGTATATTGTCATCAGCTCGAATTGCAGGTATTCCAAAAGCTTCAGATCTCGCTACAACATTATCAACAGCGTCATTTTGAAAACTAGTTAATAATATCTGCCCTGTCATGTTACTTTTATGTTCTTCAGCTAAGCGATTTTGCAAAGCACTGATCACCTGAGTTTTACCAGTACCAGGGGGGCCTAAAATTAATGCTATGTCTGGTGTATTTAGCGCGACATCCAATGCTTCAACTTGTTTCGGCGTTGGCTCACCTTTAAAAGAGTTTCTGGCTGATGTTGTTAAAGGTTTGAGTGTCTTGTTATTTTTTCTCTGTGTAGAAAGGCTGATATCACGGTCTTCAATTAAAAACCGTAAATCCTTCATTGGGTTTGTGTGTTTGGTAATCGAATCTCTAGCCTGCTCTCTTCTTTGCATTTGTACTATAGAGCCACTTATAGATAAATAAATAACCCCTTTGTCTTGAGGACTCCCCTCAGAAGTTAAATTTAGTGTAATAAACTGGCTGGTACTATTTACAAAGTGAGCATTTATACTTTGGATTTTTTCATCTTTTTCGAGCGATATATCACCTATATTATTTTCTAACCAACTAGGTAATACTTTGTTAATTTCTAGGGTTTGCCCACTTTCTTCCTTTAAAACCTCATTCAACATATTTACTTTTTCAAGATCTTTATCTCGAAAGTAGAATTTCCATTTTATACCATCTACTGAGTTTTCTTTATCAACTTTTACATAGCGAACAAAACCTGCTTTTTTGGCAAGTTCAACCGCTTTCTCCTTCACTTTTAGATTGTACTGATTCCAAAGATTAATGTAGGTTGAATTATCTTTGTTAAGCTCTTCTAGTTTTGCTTTCATCAAAGGATCTTGAATTCTTGCGGCTACTGTATAGTCAACAAAAGACAGGTCAGCTTCTAATACACTCAAATTAAATTTTTTATTACGAGACATAGCTCGTACAGACTTAACCCATACTTTATCGTCTTTAGTAAATTCAATTTGTAATAAGTTTCTTTTCCCTACAATGGTAAAAATATTCGTATTGGGTTTGTTGTTATTATTTGTTGCAAATAACACCTTAGACGTTTTATTTACTTCTAAGATAAACTCTTTTTTCAACCAACTTGCTACCTGTTCGACGTTTGGGTTGGTAAACTTTGCTTTTTTAGAAACTTGCTCAACTATCTTTTCATCAATTGAAGCTTGCAGAGCATCAAAGTTCATAGCACTAGGTAGGCATGGAATGGTCTGTAGTAATACTTTATTTTTCTTTACTGCAATGGGCAGCCAAAGGAAGTGTTCAATTTCACCATAACTTTCTAATACTTCAGGGTTACTAATAGAAAAAAGTAACTCCTCTTGCTTCAAAAGCAGCTCTCCATGAATTTGATGAATTGAAATATCTTTATCACAGTTTAACGAGGTAATATTTTCATCATCAAACTCTAATTCAATAACTTGCTCTTGAGATAAGTGTTTTAAGTCATTTAACTTCATCAGCTACCACCTTAACCTATATAAGCTATCCACTTGTGGATCTTTTGAATTAGTAATAGGTTTAATGATCAACCATTTATTATTTCTTGTGCCTACTGGCAATTCAGTCTTTGAGTTGAAAACCTGTAATTTATTTTGACCTATTCCCATTTCAAAAGATTTAGCACCACCAGGAGTAATTTCTAAACCCGTTTGTTTAAAACAGATCGAAAGCAACTCTTCTGATTCCGACCAATATAGAGAGCCGGGAGGTGAATTCTTAACGACTATTGTCTCGCCCATATTTAGAGTTTGATGATAGCCAGTGTCAATATAGGTATCATTTAGGCTAGTGTTAGGTAGATCTTTAATTGATAGATCTTGGAGGTTATTGCGAATATATAAAACTTGCTTGTTATTCATTTCACTTTCGCAGAAAGGACAAATAAGTTTCCCATCCTCCAGCAAAAAATTAAATGAGGCACTACAGTCATCATTTTGGCAATTAACCAGCAGATGAGCCAATTTTTCAAATACTTCAGCCCATTCACTTAGACTTGGCCTAATTAGTGGTTCTTTTTTACCTGCGTTGAAACAACGCTCTAAAAGTACTTTTAGAGGCTTAAGAGCAACTAGCTCTATTGGTAGACCTTTAGGGAAATCCTCGTCAAGGCTATTTGAAAAGTCACTTGGATGGTAAATCCAAGGAAACTCACCCGCAAATGCTTTCTCTTCATCTTCAGGAGTTCCATTATCGACAAAGTCACCTACAAAAGGGTGGTTAGTCGTGAGTAATTTCATCGCAATTACAGCAAAACTCCATGAGTCGGTTAAAGATGAAACACATCTATCACCGTTAACAACTTCAGGCGCTCCATAACCAGGGCTAAAAACTCTGCCAGCCTTGCCTTCTACCTCAGTTGAATCAAAACTTTCTCTTTGATTAATACAAATATTATCGCAATCAATTAGCCAAACTTCAGCATGATTAGTATCTTCAGAAATGAATATATTTGCAGGAGATAAATCTCCATATGCCATCCCTCTTGCGTGTAAGTCAGCCAATATTCTCGCCAACTTAGCTAATAATCTCATACGTCGTTTCAGTCCACCAGATGCTAGATATTGCTCCGGAGTACCCTCTGAAGCGATAGATTCCTCGGTATCATTCATAAGTGACTCTAATGAGATTAAGTCACCCATGAATTCCATCGCGTAACCCACATTGTTAGCGTTCATTGCAATGCGTGAAAAAGGCTTTGCTATATTCAACTTCTCCAGTGGTTGGCGCATTAACCAACGAATATGTTCAAGCCAGCTTTTCTTTTTAGCTCGATCTCGCTGGGTACTCATTTTTACAAGTACGGTGTCAAACTGAGTTGAGCAAACTATACCCTGACCACCTTGACCTAACGGCTTAATCAATTTGAAGTCTTGACCAAACTCATCGGTAACGATTCTTTTTTTAGCTTTTTGATTTGTCATTTGTTTATAACCAATAATGCTAGGCTTTTATCATCCGTATGGTTCGGCGTAGCCCAATTCCTAAATTCATTTTTTAACCAAGTTTTCGCTTGTCTAATGCTTTTTCCTTTAATGTTTTCAGAAATTGCATTAACAAACTCCATTTCTAAACCTTGGTTAATATCCTCACTAATGCCGTCTGTCATTAGCGCAATCACATCACCTTTATTTAATTGATGATGCGTGATTTCCCAATCGGAAAACTTTCTAGATTTCCCTAAACCAGTCGTTATATTACCAAAGTCATTTGAATCAACATGTTCAAGCACTTTTTTTGAGGTTAAAATCAGGCCATCACCTAATTGAAACGTTCGCAATTCACCTTTATGTGATAACCAACAAATTAAGCAAGTAGTTACTGCATCTTTGGCTTTTACATCACCGAGTGCATTTAACCATCTTTGATAAATTTGTTTGATCAGCTCTTTACTCTCAATAATGAAATCAACTTTATTTATAACATTAAGCACAGCAAGACAGGCTAGTTTTGACCCTAAGTCAGAATGTAGTTTTGATCCCATGCCATCACAGACAACAGCTACCCAACCAGTAGGAACAGACTTAACTAACACTGAGTCTTGATTAGGCTGACCATTAAATAAATGACCAGGCCCTATAACCGAAACACTTATCTGTTGAATGCTTACCATTGGCCTTCTAGATCTAAGCCTAAATCATCATCTTCATTTTCTAAGTCATCAAAATTAATTGGGGTTAAATCATTAGGTGTTTGGCTTTGAGAGCGAGCAGTTACACTCATTGTTACTGCTCTAAAAAAGCGATGAATATCTCTTGCTTCATTGGCTTTGAATACGGGAGCCTCAAGGTCATTGTTAAAAGCTTCTAACACATCAATATTTGCTTCTGCACCAATAGCCATTGCAAAACGGCTCGCCTTTTGGCCTCGCTCACTATTACATAAACTTTCAAGGCCAGCTTTCCAACTGTCGGTAGGAATGCCATCTGATAATAAAATAATAACAGGACGATAATCACGAGAGGTGATTAACTCCTTATCTTCAAGTACTTTAGTAGCTAATTCAAATGCATGCCCCATCGGAGTACGACCTGTAGCTTCAAGTGGCTCTATCGCTTCAATACCTATTGCCTTTGCAAGAGGTAGGTGCATTTCAGCCTCATTACCTCCGAAGGTAATCAAGCCAACTTGAATTTCAGCTTGTCTAGCTGATTCCTGTTTAAAAGTAGAAATCATATTTTGAATAGCTTCGTTTAACGATGATATTTTTCCATCAACAGACATGCTACCGCTTGTATCCGCTAATATAATTACTGGTAATGCTCTTGCTTTTGCGACAGTGAATTTTTTTAAACTCATTTTTAATCCTTTAATTTTTGATTAACTCTATGCTAATCAAACTTCAATTAGTGTAAATGTTTGTGACAATGCTTGAATGGACGAACTCTTCTTAAGTCTTTATTACGAAATGCTGTTAAAACCGTTCCGTTTGACGACATAACCAGTTGAATTCCATTCATTTCTTTTAGTTCTGGCTCTATCAAACCATATTTTTCAATTTCTTTATTTCCAATCACATGATAAACAGCACGTCTTGAATGAATCATTCGGCCATATTGGTAAGCAAGTAGCACCTGCTTTTGTGATATTCCTCTCTGCTTTTCCCTTATCTGCGCATGCTGACTATTTGTCAGTTCAGGTAATACATGAAGTCGATTATTTTCTTTTAAAACAAAAGTCATAGCGGTTTCCTCATATGATTAGATAACCATATACTGCAAACCTCAAGCCAAAACATAAACACTTGATTTAATTGAAAAACTCAAAAGTCACAGCCAATAAATGTATCAATAATTACTTTTTAGTAATTTAAATTACACCGCGAAATGTGAAAATTAACTTATTTTATGACCCTTCGTACACTAACTATTAATTGTCAGCGTATATAATTCATTAAAGTCAGAGTCTGTAACTGTGCCTGGTAACAAAGCATTCAAACTCAAGTTTCGTTTTTTATTTAGTAATCTGTTCAAATTAGCATCGAAGGAATGATCACCATATTTTGGATGTATCGCTATTGGGATATAAACGTATACAGGCTTATTTTGCCCAATTCTGAATGCTCTATCAGTACTTTGGTCCTCTACAGCAGGGTTCCACCACCGAGTAAGATGAATTACATGATTTGCTGCGGTAATTGTAAGCCCAACTCCTCCAGCTTTTGGAGAAAGTAACATAACGTCGAATTGACCTATTTCTCCTTTTTGAAATTCATCTACGTATTTTTTTCGAGTATTACCATCTACTTGACCATTGATTCGAAAAGGTCTTTTTTCAAGTTGATAACGCTGCTGTAAATGCCCTGATAGGTACTCTTGCACGTTGATGGTTTCGCAAAAAACCAGTGCTTTTTCTCCTTTTTTCTCAATATCATCCAATATTTGAATAAGTGATGTTAATCGAGCAGAGCGTTTAATAACACCATCGTTTATGCCAGACCCATCAAATTCTTCCGCAACTAAAGAAGCTTTTCTAATTTTTTGAATAAATTTGAGTACGGCACCTGCTTTACCTTTTTCTAACTGAACCTCTTTAACAATATTTTCATATTCTTGAGCCTGTAGTTCAGGCATTACCATAGGTACTTCTTTAATTATTTTTTTCGGAAGTCCATCGATATGATCAACTTTCATTCTACGCAGCATTAATGGTGGAGTACTGCGTTCTACTAGAAGCTCTTTTAGGCGCTGAGCTTCTAGAGGGTCAGCTTCTGCTGGTTTAACATATTCATTATGAAAATGGCTTAACGAACCAAATAGCCCTGGTTGTGCCGTATCAACAATACACCATAGGTCTGCAAGTTCATTTTCAACTGGTGTACCCGTTAGCATTAACGTGAAATCTGACGATAGTGATTTCGCCATTTCTGTAACACGAGATACGGGATTTTTAATTTTTTGAGCTTCGTCAAATATTGTGATGCCCCAGTCAATTGAAAGAAAGTATTTAATCTTATCTCTCAGTGTTTCATAAGTCGTTAATACCCAATCAGCATCAGTGAGTTTTTCATTTCTTTCTATGACATTTAAGTCTTTTAATTTTCGTATATTTGGCCCGTAGGCTTCAAACAATTCGCCAATACCCGGATTATGCAAATGTGTGCTCGCTTCATCACGCCAATTTTTTAATAACCCTGACGGAGCAACAACAAGAAATGGTTTATTAGGGTAGTCATTAGTTTCCATTAACTGCTTAACACCCGCCATAAAAGTTAATGCTTGGATCGTTTTTCCTAACCCCATATCATCAGCCAATAGCGCACCGACAGAACCAGATTGCCAATGATTAGCTAACCAAGCCAAGCCAAATTTTTGATGTTCGTATAAACTGATTGTTTTTAAACGTTGTGGTAGTTGCGGTACTTCTGGTCTAGGGCTTTTCTTTATGACTTCAAAATCAACATCTTCGATATTATCTTTCAATATTGGTGCTTCAACCGCTAGAGCAAAGTCTGGTTTATCACCTTTATCTTCAAAGGGCTTTAACATTTTGATTAATAGGTTTTTTACTTCAAGTGTTACGGGGACGGTTTGACTTTTAAATGTTATGTTTTCTTTTTCATCATCCAACGCTGTTTTAATTAACTCTAAGAGCTGTTTCATTTCTTCAACAGTAAAGTTAACCATCATATCTTCGATTGGAAAAAATAAACGCATCTCATCGTCTGGCACCCAATCACCGTCACGCTTAACGACATATGCACATAATTTTGGTTCCCAGATTCCTATTTGATCTATTCGTTGACTAATAAATTCTGGTGTTTCAACAAAAAT
>MAAE01000026.1 GCA_002162675.1 Colwellia sp. 39_35_sub15_T18
AATAATTTGACTCTATCCGATCACTAGGTATAAATATTAACTATGAAAAAGAGAGTGAAAAAAAGTGATCGGTTCAAACCGAAGTGACTGATCGGTCCGACCGAAATACGCAGCTGTGGTAACTTTCCTAATAATTCACGTAACTTAACCATATTTAGCCAACCGTGACTTTGAAGAAATCCTTTCGATAGGTCAAAACCAATTGAGGCTACTAGCTGTAAATCACTAAATACATCAAATAATTGCCACCAAAGATCACTCCGTTCTTTCCATATAGCTGGTAGAGTTAAGCTGTATTCGTTTAACGTTGCTTTCCATGCGGCAATTTCAGACGATGCCTTTATCTCAGCCAGTTCTTCGGGGCTTAAAGCTACATTAATAGACTGCTTTTTAGTTTTATTGGATTTCTTTTGTCTTCTGCTTTCAGCAAGCTCTAACTCTATTTTTAATGATGCTAGCTGTTCTTGTTGACTAGAGTTAAAGCATAAAGTGTAATTTTTAATATAAGACTGATGAGCGTGAGCCAGTACCTTTAATATATCTATTAAAAGAGCATCGACCACTTCGGGATTATCTCGACAAAATGGCAATATATTGCTGTTTAATAGTTCTTTATAAAGCGAGGTTTTAGCTTGAGCAGGTAACCAATTAATTTCACTATCAGGCAATTGCCCCATAAGTAAATTATTTCTTAATGTTATAACGGCTGTTGCTCGTTGCTCTATCATACCTAATTGATGTGTTATTACAGGTGAAAATAAACATTCAGGTAGTTTGTCTAATATTTGATATGGTTTATTTAATTCATTTAAATTGAATAAACCATTGTCGGAATTAGAACTAATTTCTAGCTCATGCATCTAGCTCTTCCTCTTCATATAGAGCTTCATCTTCCATTTGAAAATCAATGATACTTGCACTGTGAATAGGCAAATTCTTAAAAGCTTGAACTAGCTTTTCTGCACGATTTTGTACCTTTTTAGTTTTAACTATTGCATTGGCAAGAGTATCGGTTATTTCTGGAATAATTGATTGGTCAGCCCACAGATGATTTTCGAGCAGTTTATCGACTGATTCACTTTGTGCATGTAGTCTAGAAAGAAAAGTTTGAATTCTATTAGCCAATGATTGTACTTGGTGGACTCGATTATCAACCTCTTCTTTAGTAAAGCTTCTGGGCTGTAATAACGGTTCGTTAGTCACATCCAATATATATTCCTTATTGCGGTTGTGATAATCACCATCGTCAGTAGTCTGTTTTCCTCGTCTATCTATATAGAGTTTATCTCCATCGTTATCAAATTGTTCTTCTTTACGGTGAGAATAATTGACATGTGCTCCCTCCTTATTTGTATAGAGTACTTCTCCTTCTTCATTTAGTACAGGGTCGTTCGGCTTTTGATCATCTGATAATACACCTTCCCAACGGTTTAATATTATGGTTAATTGCGTCGGTTGGAAATCACCACTTACTGAAATATTATTTTTATAATGCTCAATTAAACCTGTTAGTTGTTCAGGTTTTTCCCATAGACAATGAGGCAATAACCAAGCATCATAAATTGATACTTCAGTTTGATCGTTGGTAAAGGCAGAAACTTGTAATAATTTGATAATCTTACGCCAGCGACGATCTGATACGGTTATGTCATGCTCGTTAAGGTAAATACGGAATAATTCAATAAGACTTAATACATCACCATTTACCTGAACTTTTTGAGCCAAGGATTGGACTTCTTCTAAATCTTCTACTCGTAAACGTAAATCTAATTCAGGGGAAAATTCTTCATTCTTCATTGTTAATAGTTCTAGAAAATTTTCGTCAGATACTGGTAAAACATGACTACGCAACATGAAGCGATCGTACAGAGCTGACAGTTCGTCACCTTCAGGTAATTCATTACTAGCAGCAATAACCGAAATTAGAGGAATTCGATCCCTAGTATTACCATTATCAAATTGACGTTCATTCAATATAGTTAATAGACTATTCAAAATGGCACTATTAGCTTTGAAAATTTCATCCAAAAATGCTACCGAAGATGAAGGCAGGTAACCACTAGTTAAACGCGTATATCTGTCTTCTTCTAAAGCTTTTATTGATAATGGTCCAAAGACTTCCTCTGGTACAGTAAAGCGTGTTAATAAGCGTTCAAAGTAATTAGCTTCCACGAAAATATGCTTCAATCTTTTGGCAAGCTCACTTTTGGCCGTACCAGGAGGTCCAATAAGTAATAGGTGTTCACCTGATAGTGCTGCGAGGATAGTTAATTTAACTTGGGACTCTCGCTCAAGTAACCCTACTTGCATAGCCTGTATTAATTGTTGAAGTTTCTCTTTTCTACTATTGTTTACTCGTATTTGCTTAGACATTTAAATCCCTATAAAAATATTATTAATATTTATTTCATTCGCATGCTAAAATAAACTTTAAGTATGTGAATACGGCTGGGGTGCAATATTACACCTTGCGTAATAAATTACATAAAACGCCCTTGTATGCGTTTAACGTAAAAGCATGATAATAGTGTAAAATAGGGTTGTCAACGTAAATGAGCGATAAAACATTATCTTTCTCCGCATTAGTTGGGTTTGTCATAGTAAGTATTCGTAAAGAAAAGCTTCTTGAACAAGCCGCTATAGCTCAGAAAATGGGGATAACTCAAGCTAGCTATAGCCGATTAGAAAATGGAAAGTCAGCTCTGTCTGTGGATCAGTTATATGCGGTTTCTAAAGTGCTTGGAATCACTATAGATGATTTGTTTTATGCGATTTCTAAAGCGTTAAGTCAGGCACAGGCTCAAGGTATTAACGTAATATCTCCAACTAGAGGTAGCACAAAAAGTGATGAAAATAATCCTAATACCGCAGCTACACTATTAACAGGAGCGGCTATTGGTGCTGCATTGATGGGCTTTTTTAATAATAAATAGGTATAAACATAGAATTAAATAGAGATTGCTTGATTTGACTTCTATGTGAGAAGGTTCAAATATTTTTTTACTCTATATACTGTGGCCTTAGAATTTCAGTTAACGATGGATATCAATCAATGAGCGAAGCAGGGAAATCTTTTGAGTGTTCCATAAAAGATGCTGAAGAATTACTTATCAGGTTTGATAAGGAAAATAATACAACGTCCAAGCCTAACTCTGAAACCTTAAAAAGAGCTGGTATGGTTATCGCCATGGCTGCTTGGGAAACTTATATTAAAGATCGTTTTAGAGAGGAGATTGATTTTTGGCTGGCTTCTGTGAATGGGAGCCTACTTGGTAATTTTGTACAAAGAAAAGCTAATGAGGATTTAAGGCGTTTCTTTAACCCAAATACAGATCGCATTAAGCAATTATTCAAGAGTTACTTTGAAATTGATATAACGTCTGGTTGGATTTGGGATAACTATCAAGCACCACAGGCTAGAAAAGTGTTAAATGAACTTATAGCTAAACGTGGTGAAGCAGCCCACATTGCTAACACCTCTCCATGTGGTGCACATATTGTAAAAAGAGATGATCTTGATAAAGCTATTAGGTTTTTAAAAGGCTTAGTTAAAGCAACTGAAAAAATAGTGGTGGTAAAAAAATTATAACAAGGTCTTATAGTCATTTTGTAGATTATAGTGATAGTTTCTATCCCGTTAAGAGAGCAAAACCGCCTTAGTAGTAATTATCTAATTCATCTAAATTTTTAAAAATCAGTGACTGCTGTGGTGGTTAACTCGCCAGTCGAGGGGATCATCAATTAGGGATGTCAGTTAGATACTTCCTGCAAGCTCAATATGCCGCTCATTGAAAGTTAACTTTGAACCTAAAAACACATAATAAACTTCTCCAGAGTAAATATCTGTATGCTCAAAAGGCTAACATTTCTCCTTTTTTAGCATCAGCTAATTTTAGAACTAACTTCAGCTAATGATACAAATAAATCTATTTATTCCTATTTTATCTATGCTTGTAGATATAGTTCTCTACAGGCGTACCTAAAATCAACTCTGAAAGAAAAAGGATGTAAACTAGTTGCATAAGTGGCTAAGATTGTTAATAGCAGTACATGAAGATTATATTAGTAGTAGCAATACTCTTGCACATTATTTAAAACCTATTGATAGTAATACTTTTGCTTTAAAGTTATTAGAGCAAGAACGTGATTTGAAAATATTGCTGAGGTTTGCTTATCTTTACTGAGTTATAGTCATTACTTAGTTAATAATTTTATCTTACTATTATTAAAATATGGAAAGAAATATTTTTATATATCTTCTATAGAGAATAATACTATTATGGATAATATTTATAACAATAAGTTTTTGACAACGGGTGTGTGGATCTTAGGGAAACCGAAGAAGAAAAAATGGCCCCTTGGCTAGCCGCAATTACCGACTCGTTGGAAGTACTCCATAAACAAGATGAAAATATGACCGGCAGCCTAGATTATATTAGGGATAAAGCTAATATTCAGTTTAAGAGCGTTAACTTTATGCGCGGCCGTAGCATTCAAAATGCATTAGTGCTTTTGGATGAATGTCAAAATTTAACGGCAGCACAGCTTAAAACTATTATCACTCGCTGTGGTGAAGGCACTAAGCTGGTGTGTAGCGGTAATTTGGCGCAAATAGACAGTAATTACTTAACTGCCGTTACCTCAGGTTTAACTTATATTGTTGAGCGCTTTAAAAACTTTTCTGGTTCGGCAACGATTAATCTTAATGGTGTGGTACGTAGTAGATTAGCGTCTTTTGCCGAAGAAAACTTATAGCGCTAATTTCATCTATTTGCCTTAGTTATCATATTATGTAGTTATTAATAGTAAATTATTAATAGTAATTTCATGTTTTAGCTAAGGCAAAGTATTATTGAATTGTGGTACCGGACAAGCTAGTTAACATTGCTGATCGATTTTTAACGGCAATTAAGCATGGTTATTATTACTTGAGTGCTGCAAGTGTAGACCCCTTTATTTGCGAGGGATGAGCGCTTTTTTCTCGGACAATGTTCATACATGCTAACCGGTAGAGTTCATTATTTTCAATATGTTCACTTAACCACTTGCAACTATAAACCATCTTAATTAAATGCACTTCGGGAATATTACGGGCTTTTTTAGCGATGACTTCCCAACTGTCAAAAGATTGCTGATTGCTATTCACATTAGGTAAGGCGCTCGGAAAGCCTTTTTCTAGGTATAATCCTGTTAGCCAAATCCAGTAGAGTGACCAAAGTTGACAATAAATTTTAGCTTCTTTTTCATTGCCGGCAAAATGTAATGTTAAGTCAGCCAAAGCTTGGCAGGCGGTAACGGCATGTAACGTTGTTAATGCGGGTTCAGCTAGATATAACCTAATGGCCAGTTGTGAAACTTCTACTATCTTATTTTTTAAGTTTTGTTCATTAATAACGTGACCTTGGCTAAATGCTAATTGTTGGATAGTTTTTTCGCCACAGAGTTGTTCACATGTACTTAAACTACCTCCTCGCGGTTGAAAACTTATGGTCAACTTCTCTATGTTTTGGTTGATTTTAGTCCACAGTGTTGAGGCAGAAATATTAGCCGCATCGGATAAAGTCAACTCAGGGTCATTACGATATAGATAATGACGGTATAAATTTTTATAACGGATAGCGAAATAGGCTAACGCGTTGGCAATTAATTTATTGTCACCATGGATAACAGCGAAACTAAGCTGGATCAAAGGGTGAAATAAGCCCATGGGTAATGCTAGTTTCATTTGCTCGAGCGCCTTAGTTACAAATTCTTTTACGCCAAACGTTAATATGCCTTGCGTAAATACGCGGCGAAACTCGGGTAAATAGCGGGCTTGCCCCAAATAATCCTGCCAGTTATTCAGCGTTATTTCATTGCTATCAATTAAGCCAAGTTCTGTTTCAATGTGCGAGCGATATCGTGGCCAAGATTGACGAAAGCGTTTAATTTCATCATCGTTAGCCCCTAGTCCAGCTAACGACATAATCGTCATAGGATAATGATTCGACATACCTCCTTGAGTATGACCGCCTAAATTAGGGTGAAAAAAACTGTCTTGATACATCTCGTTATTTACGAGAGGAGAAACCGCAGCAGAAGGTACAAAGCTATTCTGCTTATCTGCTTTAAACATAGTCATATTAGGGCGTTCAATATTGTTTGAGTGATTTAATACGAAAAAGCCGGTGTAAAGCCAATGGGAACAATGCCATGGGGGTTACGCAGTGGACTGACAGAGTTGTATCCCTTACGATAAACATCAAGCTCTATTGTTTTAGCTACATTGGGTAAGTTAATGATGTCTTGTAAGTATTGAGATAAATTAGGGTAATCCCTGAGCGCACGAAGGTTGCACTTAAACGCGGTGAAATAACCAACATCAAAACGTACCAGTGTAGGCAGTAATCGCCAATCTGCTTCGGTAACGTTATTGCCTAACAGGTATTTGCTGTTTGCTAAACGCTGCTCAAGGGTATCAAGAGCGGCAAATACTTTTACAACCGAGTCACTGTAAGCTGCTTGTGTTCTGGCAAAACCCGTTTGATAAACGCCATTATTTATATTTTGATAAATGTAGTCATTAAGGGCATCAATTTCTTCAGTTAATGCTTCAGGGTAAAAGTCTTGCTGGTCGCCGGTAATTTCATTAAAAGCACTGTTAAACATACGGATGATCTCTGCTGATTCGGTACTAACAATTTTATTCTGCTGCTTATCCCAAAGTACGGGTACGGTGACACGACCACTATAATCAGGGGCTGACTTTACATAAAGCTGATGTAATGCTGACAAACCCAATAATGTCTCGGTAAAGCGAGAATCATCGCTTTTATTTTTGTCATCAAATACCCAGCCATTATCTGTCCTCAATGGCTTAACGAGTGATAACGAAATAACATTTTCAAGCTTTTTGACACTACGATAAATTAAGGTGCGATGTGCCCAAGGGCAGTTAAGGGCAGCGAAAAGATGATAACGGCCAGCCTCGGCTTTAAACCCCCCTTCACCCGAAATACCGACACTGCCATCAGCGGTGATCCAGTTTCTAAATTGTGCCGTGCCACGTTGGAAATGGCCATTGGCTGCTTGGTATTGCTGTTGCTCAAAAGCCGCTAGCTGAGCATCGTTCAACCACTTACCTTCTATTAACTTTCCCATGTTAAGCGACACTGTTACGGTTAAGTGACGACAAGCTTTCGCGTTGATGAATTTGAGTAAAGTCAATTAATGGCCCAGCAGGTATGATACGAGTTGGGTTTATGGTTTCATGGCTGCCGTAGTAATGAGCTTTGATATAATCTATTGCCACGGTATCAGCAATACCGGGCACTTGGTATAAATCACGTAAATATCCCCAAATATGAGGGTAGTCGACAATGCGGCGCAAATTACACTTAAAGTGACCAACATAAACGGCATCAAAACGTACTAACGTGGTAAATAGTCGCCAGTCTGCTTCAGTAATAGTGTCACCGGTTAAATAACGACGTTTTGCCAAACGCTCTTCTAAAGTATCTAACGCATTAAACACCTCAACTACAGCTTCATCGTATGCTTCTTGCGTGGTCGCAAAACCCGCTCTATATACACCGTTATTAATGGTGGGATAAATAAAGTCATTCAGTTCATCTATTTCAGCTAACAGCTCTGGTGGTGAAAAATCACCGGCTAAGGCACCTATTTCATCAAAAGCGCTATTAAACATGCGTATAATTTCAGGGGACTCATTACTGACAATGGTATTTTTTTTCTTATCCCATAGAATGGGTACCGTGACTCGACCGGTGTAATCAGCCTGCGCAGCGGTATAAATTTCATGGACGTTAGTCGCGTTAAAAATTGGATCAGCGACTACGCCTGCACCGGGTTCGAATGTCCAGCCTTCGTCACCCATAAAGGCATTGACGACCGACATCGAAACCATGCCTTCTAAGCCTTTAAGTTTGCGATAGATAATAACGCGATGTGCCCAAGGACACGCTAATGATACATATAAATGATAGCGATTAGGTTCAGCTTTAAAGTCGCCGACACCTGATGGCCCTGCGCTACCATCTTTTGTTATCCAGTGTCGAAAGCTGGGTGCTTTACGCTCAAAACGACCACGGGTAGATTCGGTATCGTACCATTCATTGTGCCATTTACCTGCAACTAATAGTCCCATTGTTTACTCCTAAATTTTTGAATATATAATCAGTTAAGTGCAAGCCGATAACGGTTATCAGCCATTTCCTTTATTGTTGTTTAACAGAAAAAGCACTACTTATTTAAAGTGAATTATGGGTTTTTTTTGTTGCTACGGTTATCGAGTGCGAAAGCACCTGGGCCGTAAACAAACAGTGTTAAAAATCCACCCGCGATAGTGATGTTTTTCAAAAAGTTAGTCATTTCTGCTTGGTTACTAAAATCCGTATGAAAGAGTAGTGCCGAAAATATGCAGAAACTAGCTAACACGAGGGAGGCATATTTAGTTTTCCAGCCTAAAATAATGGCTAATCCTCCTAGGATCTCTGTGAGTATCACTAGCGGTAATAAGGAGCCCGGTACGCCCATCGCCTCCATATAACCCTGCGTGCCTGCATATTGTGATATTTTAGTTAAGCCGGACATAAAAAACATAATGGCTAAAAGAAAACGCCCCGTCGGCGCTGTAAAAGTTTGTAATGTACTCATAATAAATCTCCGCATTTAATTAGCTAATAATGATGTTGTTTAAGTCGGTTTAGCTATTAGATAAACCGACTTACTTGTTGATGTGGCTATCTTATGAGTAAGTAAAGTCAGAATAAATACAGGTATTGAGAAATCATTGTTATCGTTTTGAGAACAATGAATATTCAAGTTTAGGAGGTAATAGTGGGATAAACACTAGCGTGAAGTTGTTTAACTTTTTGCAATACCTAGATTAGGGATTGAAGCTTGGTTGATAGATTATTTTTATTCGGGCTGATCCCAATAAGGGTTATCACCAAATCGTTTCACTAAAAAATCAATTAAACTTCGCACTTTAAACGGTAAATGTCTGTTAGGTGGATAAACGGCATAAGCGTGCATAGTCTGCTGATGATATTCTGCTAGTAGAGGTACTAAAGTTTGATTGGCTAACGACTGCCAGACGATAAAGGTAGGGAGGTAGGTGATACCGTGACTTGATTCAGCCAGAGATTTCAGAAAATCACCATTATTGGCGATGAAATGTGGTTCAAGGTGTACCACTTGTTCTTGACCGTCTTGACTTAAAAATTTCCAACCACTTTGCTCAGCGCTGCCATATTTAAGTATTTTATGTTGCTTCAAATCATTAGGGGTCTTTGGCTCACCATGTAAGCTTAAATATTCAGGGCTAGCACATAGCACGTGTTTGATTGGCGCTATTTTTCGGGCTTGCAAGCTAGAGTTATCTAAGTGTCCAATTCGAAAGGCCAAGTCTACCCCTTGTTCGATGATATCTATTTTTTGATCAGAAAAATTAATGTTCAATTTTAAATCAGCATGTTGCAGTAAAAACAAATCAAGGGCAGGAGCCAAGTGAGTAAGGCCAAATGACAAAGGCACGGCAATATTTAAGGTACCTGCTAAGGCTCTTTTACTGCTAGAGGTTTGGCTGTTTAATTCTTCTACTTCATCAACAATTAATTTACTGCGTTGGTAATAACGTTGGCCAGCTTCGGTAATGCTTGATGTTCGAGTAGTACGGTTGATTAACTTAATACCAAGTTTGTGCTCTAACAAAGAGAGTCGTTTACTCACCGCTGATTTAGCTATATTCATTTGTTCGGCTGCTTTGGTGATACTGCCTGTTTCAACAATACGCAGAAAAATATACATATCTTCAAGTTGTCCCATATCACCTCCCAAGTGTTTTACAACTATTGCCTATTTCGCTTAAAAACGTTTTGAACTTCACTTAATTGATATTTTTATGCCGTCAAATGTTCAGCCTGATCAGCAATAACCTGTAAGGAGGCTTCATCGTAAACACCTCGCCCCAAAACACGAATAGCCACAACCAGTGAAAACAATGTTTTAGCAACAGCAGCAGCGTTGAGGGTTGATGGCATATCGCCACGCGTTTGAGAAACTTCGATACCACGACGAAAAAATGCTTCAAATTCAATAAAACCTTGGCTGACAATATCTTTAATTTCTTTGTCATGGGAGGCTATTTCGATTGAGGTATTCACTAAGAAACAACCTTTAGGCAGGGTATTATTTCCAGCTTGCTGAACCAGTGTATCGAACAGCGTTTTAAAGGCCAATTTAGGCTTGTCGAGAGCTTCCAATTCGGCGAGAAAAGCTTTTCGTGTTTCGGCATCGTATTTTAGTAATGACAGGGTAAATAGCTGACGTTTACCGCCAAACGCATTGTATAGACTACCGCGATTTATGCCTGTGCTGGCAATCAAGTCTGCAATTGATGTTGCTTCATAGCCTTTTTCCCAAAAAGCCTGCATGGCGTTTTCTATGGCATTTTGTTCATTAAATGATTTTTCCCAAGGCATAATTTTTCCATACTACTTTATGTTAATGATTAGTTTATTAGTTAGTACCGCTCATTACAAACTTTTTGTATTTTCTTTATAAATAGGCTGTAATGACAGAATATCCTCATACTCATCTGTAAAAAATCATGACACCCGTGTATTGAACATGCGGTTTAGCATGTTAGTTTTATTTTTCAAGTAATGGGTTAAAGGATAAATATTTAGTTTTGAAAAAAGTATTGACTGATTGGTTTAAACTGATTACCGTATAAACCGATCGTTACAAACAAAATTAAATATTAATTTCTAGGAGATAAACAAAATGACTGAATTTAATCTACACACAGAAGATAGCGCGCCTGAAAATAGTAAACCTTTATTGACTGGCGCCAAAAAGGCTTATGGTTTCATACCTAACTTGTATGCTGGGCAAGCTGAAGCACCCGCTCTTCTAAAGGGCTATTTGTCTTTGGCAGAAACGTTTAATGAAACAGCGCTTTCTGAAACAGAACGTCAAGTCATTATGATCGCCAATAATCGTTTGAATGGCTGTACTTATTGTGTCGCTGCACACACGACTATAGCGAAAGGGGCGGGCGTTGATGACAATGTGCTAGCAGCGTTACGAAACGGAACGAAAATTGCTGATGCTAAACTTGAAGCACTTCACCAGTTTGCCGTACGCATTAACGAAAGCCGGGGCTGGGTTGAACAGGCTGATTTAGACGCCTTATTTGCTGTTGGGTATAACAAACAAACGGCACTTGAAGTTATTGTTGGCACAGCGCTTAAAGTTATGTCGACGTATACTAATCATCTGATAGCAACACCTCTTGATGAAGCTTTTAAGGAAAATGCTTGGTCTGCTACAGAATAACACCTGTAAAGCTCGTTTTATGTATTTGTCTTAGCTATGATATTGTTATTATTAATTTCATATTTTAGCTAAGGTAAGGCATTGTTAGATTCAAACGCTGAAAACACAGTATTTAGGCGCTACAACACGGCAGTGGTGGTTACCTTTGTTATTATTGTTTTCATCGCTTTGGCTGCGGCTTCATTACGCTATTATAGTGAGTTAACCACCCATAAACAGCAAGGTTTGAACCAGTTAAGAGCCCAAGCCCATCAACTTAATGGCATGTTGGTGCAAAGTGAGCAAGCGATTTCAGGTATTCAAGAATTCGCTCAATATGTTTTAAAACATCCCGATGAAGCAAATATTGGCTTAGTACAATTAAAACAAAACGGTGAGCACTATTATTTAGATAAACCTCGTGTTGATACTCTTGGTCAAGATAAACGCCTGAGTGGTAACATTACTGGCTTTGGTCATGTTAGTGAATTTTCACGGCTAAAGTCACAAGAAATAGCGATGGCAAGTGCGTTAACACCAGCCTTTGTTGCCGCACAAAAGGTAATTGAAGAGGCAACATGGTTTTATTACGTTTCACTTGAGCAGTTTGTTAGTATTTTCCCTTGGATTGACCGAGATAGTTGGCACTTTAGTAATCGTATGCTGACCAACACTCACACAAAAAAAATACAACAGTTAGCTTATAATGATAATCAAGTTATCTGGTCATCGCCTTACATAGACGCGGCAGGTAAAGGGATGAATGCTTCGTTAGGTATTGGTGTTTATCGAGCTAAGCAGTTAGTTGGTGCTGTGGTGATCGATATTAATTTAGCTCGGTTGCAGCAAAGTTTACCTGAGCTTGATACCGATGATCAGGGCTTAGTGTTATTTAATCAAAACAATGAAATACTTTTCTTTAAACAAAAAGGCGAAGCGCCTTTAAGTTATCGGGCATCTTGGCAAAGTATACTTCCTCAAGGTCTAGCTCAGTTAACCAGTCAAAAGCTAGCTACTTTAGATGATTCAACACAAATTGGTGATTGGTTAGTTGAAAAAGAAACCTTAAGTGTTAACGGTTGGACATTACTAAAATATCAGCCTTATGCGACTTTTATTTTACCGTTGCGCAGTCATTTTGTCTTTATGTTTGCCATATTGCTTGTTGGTTTACTCGCCTTTTTGATGTTGGTTAACTCCATGACCCGACGTAGCTTTATTAAACCGACTCATAACTTTATTCGTCACATTGAGTATTGTGCCCAAGGGGATCCGGGCAAAATAAAAGCCAATGCTGATTGGCTACATTGGTTTGTATTAGTTGAAGATATTTTTACTCAAAACCGTAGCTTATTATTACAGTTGAAAGAACAAAATGAAGTGCTTGATTGCCGAGTATTAGAAAAAACCCAAGCCTTACAAGAAACCAGTGCCAAGCATCAACGTGATTACGTTTTATTGCGTTCGGTGATGAATGCCATTCCGGAATTAATTATTTTTAATGATCCTCAAGGTAAACTTATCGGCTGCAATCAAGCCTTTGAGCAATTATCTCAACGGCTAGAGGCTGATATGTTGGGCTATCGAGCGACCACTTTTATGCCGAAAGCATTAGCGAAAGAAATTGAAAGCTTAAATGAATTATTAGGCGAGAATTACCCACAACAGGCGTTGATAGAAGCGGGAGAATATAGCTACCAAGGTTTTTGTAACGAATTAACCAATGAGCAAGGGGAAGAGCTAGGTACTATCACCAGCTTACAAAACGTGACTGAGCAACAGGCGACACAAACCGCGTTAGAGAAGGCTAAAAACCAAGCAGAATATGCTAATCAAGTTAAAATTCAATTTTTAGCTAATATGAGTCATGAGATCAGAACCCCTATTAATGCTATGCAAGGAATGATGAGCCTGCTTAATCGCACTGCATTAAACTCAAGGCAAGAGCATTATTTGCTTAATGCCCAAACGGCCTCTTTTACCTTGCTGCATTTAATTGACGAACTGTTGGATTTATCCAAAATTGAAGCGGGAAAAATGCTCATTATTAAGGAAGAAGTCAATCTGGCCGCTACTTTAGATAAAGCACTTAAGCTGAATATCGCCTGTAGTCATAATAAAAAATTACAAATGAGAGTAGAGCTAGCGGCTAATGTTCCTAATGTGATTAAAACGGATGAAATGCGCTTAATACAAGTGCTTTCTAACTTACTAAATAATGCGATTAAGTTTACTGAGCAAGGTGAAGTGGCTTTACTCATAGATACCATCGGCCAAAGTGATACTAATGCTTTGGTTCGTTTCAAGGTGAAGGACACGGGTATTGGTATTGCCAAGGATAAACAAGGGCACTTGTTTGAGGCCTTTTCACAAGCTGATATTTCAATGACTCGAAAGTACGGTGGCTCTGGCTTAGGTTTGTCTATTTGTCAGCAAATTGTCAAATTACTTGGCGGTAAAATCAATTTACAAAGTGATTTAGGGCAGGGATGTGAGTTTAGTTTTATTTTGCCTTTTTCAATTCCAAGGCAGGAAATGGCACAGCATAGCCTTGAACAAGTCACTACTTTAACCCTATGTACTATAGGTCAAAACTTATCAGCGACTTGTTTAGATACCATTGACAGTTTTGCTTGGCATTATCAGCAGTGTGCAAATTTAGCGGAAATAATCAAACAAGTTAGTGATGAAAATAGTCGGCATAGCTTAGTACTTTTGATTGATGAAACAGAGCTAACAGCGCAAATAAAACAGGCTGAAAAAGACGGCATAGCATGGCAAGAAAATGTTCAGTTAATCGGTTTATGTCAACCGGCAATGCTTGAGCTCAATACGGATATTTGCCAGAAACTTGACCAAATGTCTGTTGCTTATATTTTACTTGATACACCCTTATATCGTTATTCATTAGATCAAATTGTTAATATGCTTAACGACACTGGTGTTGCGGATCAGACTAAAAATAACACTAAAAGCAATACTAATCATGCAATGAAAGCTGCTGCTTATGATACTCAGGCCTTGCCTACATCAGCAGGGCATTCGGCCTTTTTACCGGCTGTAGAGCAAGCAGCGACAAGTACTGAGTTAGCTAGTATTCATATTTTATTGGTTGAGGATAATTTAGTGAATCAATTAGTGGCAAAAGAGTTGTTGTTGAGTATGCAAGCGAAAGTGACTATTGCTGATAATGGCCAACGTGCTTTAGATTTATTGAATGATAATAACTTTGATGTGGTGTTAATGGATATTCAAATGCCAGTAATGGATGGTTTAACTGCGGCAGCCACCATAAGAAAGCAAGAGCAAGCATCATCACTACAGGCTTTACCTATCATTGCCATGACAGCACATGCTCGTGAAGAAGATAAACAGCGTAGTTTAGCGGCTGGAATGAACCTACATATTGCTAAACCCGTTACTGGGGAAGTATTACGGGAAAGTATTTTACGGGTTACTGCGGTGAGTAAGGTAGCAAGTAGCTAACGCAGGTTGTTACTTGAAAATGACAGCTTAGTCTTTAAATCTAGTACTTTTCTATTGAAAATAACCGCTCTAATTTTTTGATGGTCTCTTTAATATTACTGACATCTGATGGTGCAATAAATATTGTATCGTCGCCAGCAATAGTGCCTAATACGCCATCACTTTTACTTAAGCTGTCTAGTAATCGGGCAATAAGTTGTGCGGCGCCAGGGCTGGTTTGAATGATGATCATTACTTCATTATGCTCAATGTCTAATACTAACTGTTTTAATGGACTTTGAGCTGTTGGTACGCCGAGCTCTGCAGGTAAGCAATAGACCATTTCTTGGCGGGCATTGCGGGTTCTCACCGCACCATATTTGCTGAGCATACGTGATATTTTTGATTGGCTAATATTGTCAAAGCCTTGAGATTTTAATGCTTCAACAATTTCACCTTGGGAGCCAAACTGTTCTTGTTTTAATAAGTCTTTAAATGCGTGTATAAGAATTTCTTGTTTTTGTTGACCATTCATTATTTGATATCAAAACCTTGCTTGAAAGATAAGTAATACTAAAGTTGAGTTTTTCCGAACGAGCATTATACGCTATCATAGAGACAAATATACGCTATACATTAATATTAATTGTTTTTTTGTTGCCTATACTATATCTTTTGCGCAGCAAATTTTTACGTATTTACTCAAATCTTTTTGTTAAAATACAACCAAGGTCAATAGGCCTTAGTTTAACCCCCCCATTGAACTCTTGGAGAGATCACATGAAAGTAGCAGTTTTAGGCGCCGCAGGCGGTATTGGTCAAGCATTATCTTTACTATTAAAAACTCAATTGCCAGCAGGTTCTGAGTTATCACTTTATGATGTTGCCCCTGTTGTTCCAGGCGTAGCAGTAGATTTATCTCATATCCCTACTGATGTGAAAGTTGCTGGTTTTGGTCGTGATGACTTAAACGCTGCTTTAACAGGTGCGGATATTGTTTTAATTCCAGCGGGTATGCCACGTAAGCCAGGAATGGATCGTGCTGATTTATTCAATGTAAATGCTGGTATTATCAAAGTATTAGCTGAAGGTATTGTTGCTGCCTGCCCAAAAGCCTTAGTCGGTATTATCACTAACCCAGTGAACGGTACTGTGCCAATTGTTGCCGAAGTATTCAAAAAAGCAGGCACTTATGATGCTGCTCGCGTATTTGGTATTACTACCTTAGATGTTATCCGTAGTGAAGCATTTGTTGCTGAATTAAAAGGCTTAAACGTTGCAGACGTTAAAGTACCTGTTATTGGTGGTCACTCTGGTACTACAATTTTACCTCTTCTTTCACAGATTGAAGGTGTTAGCTTTACTGATGAAGAAGTTGCTACATTAACTCCTCGCATCCAAAATGCAGGTACTGAAGTGGTAAATGCTAAAGCGGGTGGCGGTTCAGCGACATTATCTATGGGCGCAGCAGCAGCTCGTTTCTGTATGTCTTTAGTTAAAGGTTTACAAGGCGAAGACGTTGTTGATTATGCTTATGTTGCTCTTGAAGATGGTGATGCACCATATTTCGCTCACCCAGTACGTTTAGGCGTTAACGGTGTTAGTGAAATTTTATCTTACGGTGAGTTAAGTGCTTTTGAGCAAAGCGCCAAAGAAGATATGTTAAACACCTTGAAAAAAGATATCCAAGAAGGTATCGATTTCATGGCTAGCTAATACCATTAGCAGTTAATGAATTTTAAAAAGCCGTTATTATTTCATAATAACGGCTTTTTGTATTATGAGGGAACTTAATTACTCTAATAGGTATAGCTCATTTGAGCTACCTGTTAATGTGGCTTCATTGAGCGCATTAATCATATTGACTAATTTCTTGTGCTGCTCATCAATACTGTTTATGCCTACACTTAATGCTGCGCTAGATCAAAAAATTATTGAATGAAAGTTACTTTCCCCAAGGGTTGTCGGGTGTTGAAGAACGTTCGCGGGTTTTTTTAGCTATTTTTTGTCTCAAGTTTTCAGCATCATCAAAGCTCAATTCTGCGGGTTCACCGGGCTTGTGATGAGGAGGAACAATGCGATCACGCGGGGGGAGTAGAAACTGGCTTTCATCAGCGCGAGGCAAGCTCTTAAATTGATACAAGTAAAAGCCTTCAATTTTATCTTTTGCCCATTCTGTTTTTTTCAAAAATTTTAGGCTGGATTTAATACTTGGGTTAGTGTTAAAACAATTTAAGTTTAAATAAGCATTTAAAATTTCAAAACCATAATGATCAACCAACTCAGTAAGCACTTGTTCTAAACCAATACCGTGTAGCGGATTATTCTCGTAGATGTTATTTGAACTCATAATATTTACTCGTAAGCGGCTTACTTTAAGAAAGAGTAAGCGCGCAAATAAAAGGAAAAGTGGTGCTACTCAATAATACCATTAAGCACTGCGATTAGCTGCAATATGCGCTAACGAAATTAACGCTTGCTTGTGAGCCGACTCGGGTAATACTGATAACGCATTAATAGCTTTATCGGCTTCAATTTCAGCTTTTTTCTGAGTATAAACTAAGGCACCTGTTTGTTTCATCGCGCTGAGAATCTTATCTAAATGCTCCATGCCATTGCCATGCTCTATCGCATCTCTAACCAATTGCTTTTGCTCAGCTGTGCCGTATGCCATGGTGTAAAGTAAAGGTAGCGTTGGTTTGCCTTCGGCTAAATCATCACCAACATTTTTACCCATTTCTTTAGCGTCAGCGGTGTAATCCATAATATCATCAACTAATTGAAATGCGGTGCCTAAATATTTACCGTAATCGGCCATCGCGGTTTCAATGACGCTATCTTGCTTAGTAATAACAGCAGCAAGGCGCGTGGCGGCTTCAAAAAGTTTGGCTGTTTTGCAATAAATAACTTGCAGGTAACTTTCTTCAGTGGTGTCAGGATTATTACAATTCATTAACTGTAATACTTCACCTTCGGCGACGATATTGGTGGCATCAGATAAAATATCCATAATGCGCATGTTGCCAAGTTTGGTCATCATTTGAAATGAGCGAGTATACAAAAAGTCACCCACCAACACACTAGCACTGTTACCAAATAAAGCGTTGGCGGTTTCTCTGCCGCGACGCATGTTAGATTCATCAACCACATCGTCATGTAATAACGTTGCCGTGTGAATAAATTCAATAATAGCGGCTATGGTGCAATGTTCATCACCCAGCTCACTTGAACTAGTAGTATTCAATGCCTGTGCTGTTAGTACGGTAAGCATAGGACGCATGCGTTTGCCACCGGCATTAACAATATAGATACCTAATTGATTGATTAACGCGACATCTGAGTGTAACTGACCGTAAATAAGATCGTTTACCTTGATCATATCATCTTGTGAGAGTGCTTGTATTGCTTTTATATCCACTTTTCTACCTAGGTGGTTAAAAAATAACCACTATTTCGACGGGTTTTTATCCGCTAAATTCTACACTATATTTGCTGATATTAAAGCCCGCACAAAAGGTTTATAATGACTTTGCCGTTAATTTATTTAGCGAATTTAAAAAATGGTCGAAAAACTTTATAAATGTTTGCTTTTATACTTGCCCTACTGAGTTTCTTCGCGTAGAATTCGCGCCCTATATTTTTAAATTTAGCGTCATGTAACTTTAACAAATAAGTAAGTGGCGCAGTACGGAGTAGCTATGTACGCGGTATTCCAAAGCGGTGGTAAACAGCATCGTGTAACCGAAGGACAAACAGTTCGTCTAGAAAAGCTTGAGCTTGAAGTAGGCGCAGCAGTAGAATTTGATAACGTTTTAATGATCGCCGATGGCGAGAACATCAATGTAGGCGCGCCTTATGTTGCTGGTGGTAAAGTAGTGGCTGAGGTGGTAAACCAAGGTCGTGCTGATAAAATCACTATTGTAAAATTCAAACGTCGTAAGCATTCACGTAAACAAGCGGGCCATCGTCAATGGTTCACTGAAGTGAAAATTACTGGTATTAACGGCTAATTAGGAGCATTTTGACATGGCACATAAGAAAGCTGCAGGTAGTACACGAAATGGTCGTGATTCAGAAGCAAAACGTTTAGGTGTTAAACGTTTTGGTGGCGAATCAGTATTAGCAGGTAACATCATTGTTCGTCAACGTGGTACTCGTTTCCACGCTGGTAGCAACATGGGTATCGGTAAAGACCACACGTTGTTCGCATTAGCTGACGGTAAAGTTCAGTTTGATGTTAAAGGTCCAAAAAATCGTAAGTTTGTTAGCATTATTGCTGACTAATCTTAGATTCGATTTTCTAAAAACCTCGCATCATGCGAGGTTTTTTTTTATGTTCAGGGTGAACACTATTTCGCGATGACAAACGTCACAATAATGTGACTTACTCGATAATGCCGAAGCGCATTATCCTGATGTTAAAAGCGATTGTATTATCTTATTGCTATGACGATTTTTAAAAAATCGTTTATACTAGCAACATATAAACCACAAGACTTTAGGGTTGTGTAAAGTACCATGAAATTTGTTGATGAAGTTGAGATCAGAGTTGAAGCTGGCGACGGCGGCAATGGCTGTGTCAGTTTTCGTAAAGAAAAATATATTGAGTATGGCGGCCCTAACGGTGGCGATGGTGGTGATGGTGGCGATGTCTACCTTATTGCCGATGAAAGCCTAAATACCCTTATTGATTACCGTTTTGAACGTTTTCATCGCGCTAAGCGTGGTCAAAATGGCCAAAGCCGTGACTGTACTGGTAAAGGTAGTGATGATTTAGTACTGAAAGTGCCGGTTGGCACGCGTGCTATTGACATCGATACCGGTGAGCAGCTTGGTGATTTGACCCATAAAGGTCAAAAAATGTTGGTGGCGAAAGGTGGCTGGCATGGCTTGGGTAATACGCGCTTTAAAAGTAGTACTAACCGAGCACCTCGTCAGAAAACTGATGGAACTCCCGGTGAAATTCGTAACCTAAGCTTAGAGTTACTATTACTTGCTGATGTCGGTTTGCTTGGTTTACCTAATGCGGGTAAATCAACACTTATTCGCAGTGTTTCTGCGGCAACACCGAAAGTGGCTGATTATCCCTTTACCACGCTAGTACCCAATTTAGGCGTGGTGCGTTTAGATACCCAACGTAGTTTTGTTATTGCTGATATTCCGGGCATTATTGAAGGTGCTGCGGATGGTGCTGGCTTAGGAACTCAGTTCCTCAAGCATCTTGAACGCTGCCGTATTTTATTGCATGTTATCGATATCATGCCAGTAGATGGTTCAGATCCGTTAGAAAATGCTAAAATTATTATTAGCGAGTTAGAGCAGCATAATGAAAAATTAGCCGGTAAGCCGCGTTGGATAGTATTTAACAAGCTGGACTTGATGCTTGAAGAAGAAGCCAAAGAAATCACCGATGCTATTCTTGCCGGTCTTGACTGGCAAGGTGAAGTACATAGTATTTCTGCTTTTAATAAAATGGGTACAGAAGAGCTCAGCCAACGAGTGATGACCTTTATTGAAGAATTACCGCCAGAGGAAGAAGAAGTACTTACTGATGGTAAAGATGTTGAATTTAAGTGGGATACCTATCATGAAGATACTATGGCTGCAGATGGCTTAGATGACGATCTTGATGACGAAGACTGGAATGAAGACGATTATGACGTTGAAGTTGAATATCGTCCTTAATTAATGTTTCAGCGGTAAGGTTAATTAAATAATTTTAAAAGGCAAATCAGTAATGATTCGCCTTTTTTAAATTGATTTATTGTTGATGACTTAGATGACGAAGACTGAATGCTCCCCCCAAAAAATATTAGTACAAAAAAACTACACTATGGACCAAATAATACTTTTGGTTTATACAGCCTATAATGTAATATCATTCTAGGTCTATCGAGATAAAGGATACTCAATGCCTGTTCAAAATAATAATAATAATAATAAATTTAGATACTCTATTCGAGTCACCGTGGTATCGGTCTTTATATTCGCAAATATATTAACCGCGTCAATTGCCATTGGTTTGCAATACTATTTTAGTAAAAGCATGGCAACTGAATCTGCGCTATCACTCTATAACACCACCGCTGAAAATACGCGTAATTATCTGGCAACACTCGATAGCAAAGCAGTTAACACTTCCAAGATTTTGTCCAAATACTCAAATCTGATTGAAGGTGGCTGGATCAAGGGACAATCTCGCGAGTTGTTCGCTCAGGTATTGCAAAATAACCCTGTGTTCTACGCTATTTACGTTGGCTTTGATAATGGCGATTTATATGAACTCATTAATCTTGATTCCGATCCTATTGTGCGAAACCATTATAATGCCTTGCCGCAGGATCGCTGGATTGTGGTATCAATAATTAATAAAGACGGACAAAGAACTCGCCGTTATGAGTTTTATGACAGCGCATTTAAACTGCGAGTGTTCAGCGAGGAAAATAGTAACTATTATGCCAATGAACGTCCTTGGTTTACCAATGCGAAAACCGATCAGACCTTTAAAACCGATCCCTATTTATTCCAAATTCTTAAAGTACCAGGACAAACTTATTCAACGGTAATTCCATCGACAGGTGCTGTACTGGCAATTGATATTGCTTCGACCTCATTATCTAGGTATTTATCAGCACAAAAACTCAGTAAAGATAGTGAAATATACCTGCATAAGAGTGGCGGTGAGATTATTGCGACTAATCTGGCTCAACAACAATCGGATATTTTACTTGATGTTAAGCCAATAGCGCTAAGCTCGCAGCAAAAATCATTCATTGACAAGCATCCGGTAATAAGAATTTCCAATTCAATGGATTGGGCTCCGATAGACTTTGCTGTGTCTGGCCTACCCAAAGGCTATGTGGTTGATGTTGTTTCAATAATAGCTAAAATGACTGGATTGCAGTTTCAATATATCAACGGCTTTAATTGGCCACAGCTGGTTGAAAAATTCAAATACCAAGAACTTGATATGCTGCAGGCGATTTACCGCAATGCCGAAAATGAGCGCAGAGGTATTGTCAGCAAGCCCTTTTTAACCTTACCTTTTGCACTGATCACTAAACCCGATGTCGCCACCATAACTCAGCTTACGAGTTTAAACGACCGCAAGCTGGCTATCGTCAAGGGGTGGTCAATTACTAATGACTTAGTATACAACTTTCCAAAAATTAACATTATCGAGTTCGCAACACTTAAAGAAGTCATTGAGGCCGTTCGTCGTGGTGAGGCTGATGCGGGTTTAGACGTCAGGGAAATTCTTCATCACGTTGCACAGCAGTTTTTTATTGATGACATAAAATACCACGACGACTTGAGCTTTCAATCAACAGAGTTGCCTGACGATCTACACTTTTTATTACAACACGGTAATAGTGAACTCGCCGCGATCATTAACCTTGCGATCTCTAATATAACTCCAAAGAAGCAACAAGCCTTGAAGAGTAAATGGTTTGAGCGTAAGGATAAAATATCTAATAAGGTCAATAATGGCATTGTTCCTTATGCTGAATTTATCATTGCCACCAATAATGTTGATCCCGAAAATACTTTTTCGATGACTGAGATAGAAGGAGTTGAGTACTTTGTTTTTTCAAAAACCATCGGCTCGCAAGCGCAGCAGGGTGACGTTTTTTCTATAATCACCCCGGTTGACAAAATATTGGACGAGAGTTTAAACGAAGTAAAGTTCTCTATCGCCGTTACGGTTGTCTGTCTATTATTGATGTTGCCAATTTCATGGTTTTTTGCTTCGCCAATTGTTAACCCTATTCGTTTATTGGCCAAACAGAACGATAAAATAAAAATGCGCCGTTTTAATGAAATAAGGCAAGTTGAGTCCAGTATTACTGAAATCCATGAGCTCTCTGTGTCCCTCACCGATATGTCTGATGCTATTCAAAAACAAGAGCAGGTTCAGCAAGAACTGCTCGATTCGTTTATTCGTGTTATTAGTCAGGCGATTGATGACAAGTCCCCTTATACGGCAGGGCATTGTGAACGAGTACCTAAACTGGCAATTATGCTGGCTGATTTCGCTGCTAATTCCAACGAGCGACCATTTTCGGGTTTTTCATTTGATGAAAGTGAACGACGAGAATTTAGTATTGCAGCCTGGCTCCATGATTGCGGTAAGGTGACAACACCCGAGCATATTATTGATAAAGGCACTAAGCTCGAGGTTATTTACAATCGAATTCATGAGATCAGGATGCGCTTCGAGGTGTTGTGGCGTGATGCTGAGATTGATTATTTAAAAGCTCTCAATGAAGAACCCGATAATCTTGCCTTGTTAACTGAGCGTTTAAGAGATAAAAAAGCCTCACTGGTTGATGATTTTGAGTTTATTGCCAATGCTAATGTTGGCGGTGAATTTATGGCTGCTAAAGATATAGAACGGTTAAAGGCATTGTCAGCTATCACTTGGCAACGTTATTTTGACGATACGCTTGGTTTATCTCCTATTGAATCGGCGCGTTGTCAGCCCTATCTTGGCGATTTCCCGGTAACTGAAAATCTCTTGATGGATAAAGCGGTACATATTATAGAACGAGATCATGAGGTAGCGTTTGATGCTAAATTCAATATAAAGATGGATGTGCCCCAACACCTTTATAATAATGGCGAATTGTACAACTTATCTATTTCTCGGGGCACTCTAACGAAGGAGGATCGTTTCAAAATTAATGAGCATATTATCAGTACGATTAAAATGCTTGAAAGCCTGACGTTTCCTCCTGAACTGGCCAAAGTTCCACGCTACGCATCAACTCATCACGAAACGATGAAGGGAACTGGCTACCCGAGAAAATTGTCAGCGAAAGATTTATCAATCCCTGAGCGGATTATGGTCGTTGCCGATATATTCGAAGCGCTAACCGCCGCCGATCGTCCCTATAAAACAGCTAAACCAGTGAGTGTTGCTATCGATATTTTATATAAAATGGCACTCGACAATCATATTGACATGGATATCTTTAAATTACTGTTGAGCAGCGGTGACGTGGTTTAATGGATTCGACTACCCCAGTTAAGACATAATAAGCTTAACTGGAGAATCAAATGACAAAACGTAAAAAATATACCAAAGAATTTAAACTTGATGCAATTTCTTT